>CBFIHP010000003.1:0-421291 GCA_965662355.1 Planctomycetota bacterium
ACGGGAGTTGAAACCGGTGGGCTTGGATCGAAATCCTGGATTGGCCTGGGGTCAGTGCTGGATCCTGGGGCAGGGATGGGCTTTGCTCCATGGAAGATTCGGTTGACCATGAGCCTTCGACTTCGACTCACACTGGCCTTCTTGGCGATCGTGTCGCTGCTATTGGTGGTGGCCGTGACCTCGTATACCAATGGTCATCGCACGCAGCGCCAGGTGGCGGCGTTGCGTTCGGACATGGGGTTGGACTTGCGGCGGGTGGATCTGCAGAGCGTCAGTCTGGAGATCGAGGGCTTCTGGAGCCCGCAGGGGACCTTTGTGGCGACGAAGGTCGAGGTGGCTCCGGGATCCAGGCGGCCGAAGTTGCGGGGCATGATCCAGGCCTTGGACCTGGAGCAGGAGAGCGTGGTTCTGTTCGGGCAGCGCATCTCGATGGAGCACGTGGACTTCATCGATCGCAGTGGGCACAGGAATGAGAGCGCCCAGGCAGACGGGCTCGGGGCGCTGAGGGTCGGGCAACGGGTGGAGATCACGTGCCGGATCGAAGAGGGTCGTTGGGATGGGGACAAGATCAAGACCGAGCGGATCAAGGGCAGTGACAAGATCAAGGCGACGCCGAACGAGTCCGATCTGGATGGGGTGGCGCCAGAGACATTGGGCATTCATGGACTGGTGGTCTCGTTGCCGACGAGCGAAGAGGCCAGTGCAGAGAGTGCGCTGCAGAGGTTGAAACTCCTGACGAAGATCGCTCTGGCGATCGGCGAGTGTCGGACAGTGGCCTATGAGTTGATCGGGCGCACGTCGCCTCAGAGAGTGGTGCGAGAGAGCGACGAGGATCTGGACGAGGTCCTGGAGCGCGATGATCGACTGGACCAGACGGCCAGGGAACGGATGCTCGGGGCGCGGGATAGCATGGCGCAGTACTTGCATCTGTTGCAGCTGGGTCCCGACCAGCTCGAGCAGGAGGATTCGGCCCCCAGCGTTACGGTGGCGCGCTGGATCGTCCTGCTGATGAACCATCAGCAGACGTTCGATGGACATGTCGATGAGCTCTTGTCGCGGGCGGAGCAGCCTGCGCGCATGCGCAGATACCTGGACGAATCGTTTGCGCCGTTCCTGGAAGAGGACTATTTACCCCTGGTCTATGCCTTTCGGGCCAGGAGCGAAGAAGAGCTCGAGGAACAACTGATGGCCGTTGTCGAGAGTACGACGGCGACGACCAGCTTGGCGACCAAGACCAGCGTGGTGGCCTTGGGCCTGGCTTTCTTGCTGGGTTTTCTGTTGTGGCGCTCGATCCACCAGCCCCTGAACGATCTGCAAGAGGCGGCGCTCCTTCTCGGTAAGGGACACCTCGAGACCAGGGTGCCTGTGCGCTCTGCGGACGAGGTCGGAGTGCTGGCGGAAGCCTTCAACCGCATGGCCGCGCGGCTGGCCAACACGACGGTGTCGGTGGAGAACCTGGAGAACGTCTTCGACTCGATGGGCGGGGCCTTGTTCGTGTTCGATGCCGAACGCTGCATCAGCAACGTGAACCATGCGGTGGTCGAACTCCTGGGCTACGAACGCGAAGAGCTGCTGGGTAAGCCGTTCCGGGAGATCTGCCCGGAGCGCGAGCTGGCTCCCAAGGGCGAGACGGTTGTGGGCGGTGCCGCCGTGGCCACGAACGAGACCAGCTTCCTGCGCAAGGATGGAACGGCGGTTCCGGTGTCCTTCACGGGCTCGAAGCTGGAGAAGAACGACGGCGAGACGGTCGGCTTCGTTTGCATGGCCCTGGACTTGACGTATCGCAAGCAGATGGAAGAGAAGCTGCGTCACTCTCTGTCCGAGAAGGAGCTCTTGCTGCGCGAGGTCCACCACCGTGTGAAGAACAACATGCAGGTCATCTCGAGCCTGCTGGCGATGCAGTCCAGTCAGATCGAGGACCAGCAAACGGTTGCACGTTTCGAAGAGAGCCAGAACAGGATTCGTTCGATGGCCCTCATCCACGAGCAGCTGTATCAGTCGGATGACTTCTCGGAGATCGACATGGAATCGTATCTGGGGGTCTTGACGAACCACGTACTGCAATCGCAACGTCCGGACGGCTCGGTGCAGGTCGAGTTGAAGGTGGATGCATTGACGTTCAACGTCGACCAGGCCCTCGCCTGTGGATTGATCATCAACGAGCTTGTGGGGAACGCTTTCAAGCACGCCTTCGCAGATGGGCGTAAGGGCTCGATCACGATCGCGTTGCGAGGCAGCGAAGATGGCATGTGCACGCTGGAAGTCGCCGACGACGGACATGGGCTCGCGCGCCCCTTCGATGAGGAACGCACCGAGACCCTGGGCCTGAATCTGGTGACGACCCTGGCGGAACAATTGCGTGGCAAGGTCGAGGCCAGCGACGATGATGGCTTGCGCGTCTCGATTCACTTCCGCCGTCAAACGTCCCCGGGTCTGTTGGCTTCATGAAGAGCGGCAAGATTCTGATCACCGAGGACGAGCTGATCGTGCGTATGCACCTGCAACGCATCGTCAAGGAACTCGGGTACGAGGTCGTCGGTACCGCGGCGAGCATGGACGAGGCCTTGTCTGCGGCCGAGGCGGATCCGCCCGATGTGGCCTTGATGGACATCCACCTGGCCGAAGGAACGGATGGCGTGGAGACGGCGCGCCAGCTGCGCAAGCGGCACGACTGCGAGATCATCTTCATCACCGCCTACGCGGATGCCCAGACCGTCGATCGCACGGCGGATGTCGAGGCCTCCGGCTATCTGGTGAAGCCTTTCTCGAACGCCTCGGTGCGTGCCACGTTGCAGACGGCCTGGACGTCGCGCGGGCATCGCCAGCGCGCGAGGGAACGCGAGGCGTCATTGACCAGCGCTCTCGAACGCAACAACGACTCGGTGCTCGTGGCCAACGAGCGCGGCTCGATTCTCTTTGCCAGCCCAGGAACGACCCAGGTGACCGGCAAAGCGCCCCACGAGGCGTGCGGGCGCGAACTGGGTGAAGTACTGCGCCTCTCCAACCCCGAGGATGGCTTGCGCCTGCAGGAGAAGATCGCGCGTGTGCTCGACTCCGGTACGACGGAACGAATGGACGGCGTCGAGGTCGACTCGCCTCTGGAGCCAGGACAGCGGCTTCCGGTCGACTTCGGGATCCAACCCGTCCGCGAGGAGCAGAAGCCCCCCACCGGCATCCTGTTGAGCTTCGGCGTGCCTTCCTCGGTCTCGACGGCCCAGACGAGCATGGGAAACACCGGAGCCCACGAAGGCTCGCAACCCACGCAGCTGCGTGAAGTCCCCTTCGGCTCAGGCACCCGCTTGCTCGTGTACTCGCACGACACCTTCGGCCTGGGACACCTGCGACGCTGCCACAACCTGGTGCGCCAGCTGGTACGCGATCATCCCGACGTCTCGACGCTGCTTGTCACGGGCTCCCCCATGGTGCACCGTTTCGATGCACCTCCGGGTACGGACTACCTGAAGCTCCCCGCAGTGCGCAAGGTCGCGCCGGAACAATACGAGGCTCGCTCGTTGGCGATGTCGGGTGCCAGCATCCAGGCCCTTCGTTCGAACCTGCTCCTGCACACCGTGAAAGACTATGCCCCCGACGTGGTGCTGGTCGATCATTCACCCCTGGGCATGCGCGGCGAGATGCTGCCCGCCATGCGTTGGCTGAAAGAGCAGGGTCGCTGCACGCTGATTCTCGGCCTGCGCGAGATCATCGACGATCCCGATCAGGTCGAGTCAACGTGGAAGACGCAGGGTATCTACGACGTGTTGGCTAACCTCTACGACCACGTGCTCGTCTATGGGGACCCCAAGGTCTACGAAACGGCACGCGAGTATCGCTTCCCCGAGGACGTGCTCGCGAAGACGCAGTACATGAACTACGTCGCGGATCCGCGACCCGCTGCGGAGGACTCTCTGCGCGATCCCAGCGTAGCGCCCCTGGTCGTGGTGACCGCCGGGGGTGGCGATGGTGGAGCGGGTGAGTTGATCGAGCCCTTCCTACACATGCTCCGCGACGATCCTCCGCCCGGTGGCCTGCGCGCTGAGATCCTGACCGGTCCGTTCGTCGAGCCCGCTCTAAAAGAGAAGCTACGGGCCATGGCCGAAGGCCTGCCGGCCAGCGTGAAGGACTTCGTTCCCTCCACCTGGGAGCTCTTTCGCGAAGCCGATCTGGTGCTCTCGACCTGTGGCTACAACACGATGACCGAGCTACTCGTGCACGCCCGGCGTTCGATCCTCGTGCCCCGCGTGATGCATCGCTCGGAACAGCTGATCCGCGCCCGCCGCATGGACGAGCTGGGACTTGCACAATGCCTACACCCCGAAGATGTGACGCCCCAGTCCATCGGCCAGGCGGTGCGCAAGGCCCTCGCGGGCCCCGCCGCCCTGACTCTCGCACGCGAAGTCGGCCGTATTCCCTGTGATGGCGCGAAACGCTTCTCCGAGTTCTGCGCCAGCCTGCGGATTCGAACCGTGGTGCAGCGCGGAACGACGCGCGCCGTGCAATAGGCCCTTTCACCCAGTCCCTGTCCGTGTCCCCTAGCGCTCCACTATGATGTGGAGTATGAGGCGACACCGGGGATCCTTGGCCCTCGCAGGCAACACGTGAATCGCGAACACACCTTTCGCGATCGGAACCAGATCGAGTCCCACCAGCTCTCGGCCCTGGACGAGCTGGTCGAACACCTCTCGCATCGCAACCCCTTTTACCAGGGGCGCCTCGCCGCCGCCGGGCTCAGCGCTGGGGTGGACTCGCTCGAGAGCTTTCGCACACGGATGCCCTTCACCCAAAAGGAACAGCTGGTAGCGGATCAAAAGGACCAGCCGCCCTACGGAACAAACCTGAGTCTGCCCGTCGACCAGTACACACGCCTGCATCAAACCAGCGGAACGACCGGTGCGCCGATGCACTGGTTGGATTCACATGCGGGTTGGGACTGGTTGACACAGGCCTGGGCGACGGTGATGGAAGCGGCCGGCGTGACGTCCGAGGACCGAGTCTTCGTCGCCTTCTCCTTCGGACCCTTCCTCGGACTCTGGTTGGCCTTCGAAGCCGCGCAAGAGCTCGGCGCCATGGCGCTATCGGGTGGAGCACTGAATACGGAAGGCCGCTTGCGCAACCTGCTCCGACACCAGGCCACGGTCCTCTGCTGCACGCCGACCTACGCCCTGCGTCTGGCAAAGACCGCGGACGAACTCGGCATCGACCTTTCGCAAGCCGCCCTGCAGAAGATCATCGTCGCCGGCGAACCCGGAGGCTGCCTGGAATCGGTCCGCCGACAACTGGAGCAGTCGTTCCCCGGAGCCCGGGTCTTCGATCACTACGGCATGACCGAGATGGGACCGGTCACCTACCAGTGCCTTGCCGACGATCGCTCCGTGCACATAGCCGAGGCCTTCTACGTTCCCGAGGTCGTCGACCCCTCGAGCGGCGAACCCATCCCCCACGACGGCACTCGCCAGGGCGAGCTCGTGTTGACGAACCTCGGACGCGGAGACTCCCCCCTGTTGCGCTATCGCACGGGAGATCTCGTACGCCCCATGACAACAGAGACCTGCGCCTGCGGTCGCCCCAGCATGCGCCTCCTGGGCGGCATCCTCGGCCGCGCCGACGACATGATCGTCGTGCGCGGCGTCAACCTTTTCCCCGCCGCCGTGGACGAGATCGTGCTAGGTCATTCCAGCGTCGGCGAGTTCCGCTGTGAGATTCGCTCCGAGCGCGGCATGGACGAGCTCGAGGTCCTGCTGGAACCCAAAGCCGACGCCTCCGACGCGACCCGCACGAAACTGGTCGAAGCCGTGCAACGCGACTTCCGCCTGAATCACCATCTCCGCGTCCCCGTACGCATCGTCGAGCCGGGGACCTTGCCCCGCTTCGAGCTGAAGGCACACCGCTGGGTTCGGGTCCAGATTCCCTAGGTCCCCACTCCCCGGAGAAATTCGGACCGGGTCTCAGAAACCCCAGCGCGAAAGCGCCGCCCCCGGCACGATCTGCTTCTCGACCGTACCACTGGCCCAGAAAAGACGCACCACCGCGTCCCCGGTGTTCTCAAAGTACTCGAGCACAATCGGAACCGCCTCGTCCGTCTCCAGATCCACCGCCCCCGTACTCTCGCCAAAGGATCGATCGAACCAGGAGTCGATCACCCGCTGGCCATCGACCCACAAACGCACGCCGTCGGAACTCTCCACCGTGAAGGTAAACGTCTCGGTCGCCGGCGGAAGCAGGAACCCCTTCCAGCGCACGGAGAAGGTGTCGGGTTGTAACTCTGGAGCAGGGGAGTCGAGGGCGAAGTCGAAGTCGACCTGCGCATCGATGCGCTCAAGGGCGAGTCCGGTGAGATCCATGTTGTCGAAGTACTGCGCTGCCAGCCCCGCATTGCGCACGCTGCCGGGGCTGGTGAAGCCGATGATCTCGACCTCGGCCAGTTGCACGTAACGCTCGCCGAATTGCTGAACGCGCACGTAGCGCCCCGTACGTCCAACGGGCACGCGATTGAACGTATCGTGGTATTCGCTGAACTCGAAGCTGAAGACGCCCGCCTGGGCCTGGACTTCGGAGGCAACGCTCGAGACGAAGGGCACGTCGGAAACGAAGACGAAGGCGCCTTCCAGCCGTCGACTGCAACAATCGGTACGATTCCAGATGTCGATCCACTCGAGCGAGTACACGGCCTCCAGATCCACTTCCCAGTACGGATCGGTCTCCTTGAGGGTCTGACTGACCGAGCTGGCCAGGAAGTCACCGTCGATCGATCCGTCGATGGCCCGTGAGGCAACGGCGGTACCGCCGAAGTCGCTCGATTGAACGGCGCTCTTGCCCAGGCCGAGATTCGCCAGCCCGGATGCGGGCAGGAACGAAAGGGAAAGCTCGAGGCCATCGGTCATCCCGATGCGGACCGCCGCGTTGGCGCCACCGTCGTAGAGCAGCCCCTGCGCGTAGACCGTAAGACCGGTCAGCGCGGGCAGGCTCGGTAGCGAGACCTCGATTCTCGAGGGCGAGCCCACACCGCCCCACGGCGAACCGCCGAAGACCGCGGCGAGATCGCTCGGGAGCAGGCCGATCAACATCTCGCCGGCGCCACCGCTCATGCCGATACCGGAAAAACTGCTCCCGCAGGGATGGTTGCCGTCGGGGTTGAGGGCGACGAAGAAGGCCGGAAACGCACCCGGGCTCTGCGTCCCGAGGGGGTTGTCGATGCCATAGCGCATCGACGTTCCGAGCAGCGGTGCGCCTTCGAGCACCAACAGACTTCCGACCGGGTTCACACCACAACCAAGACGCCCGATCGAAGGATCGGAAGCCTCCAGACGGAACCCATCGACGCGGCCGATCGAAGCGCCCGCACCGTCCCCGCCGTTGCCGACCTGGATCTTCAGGGTGAACACCGTGTCCGCATCGGCCAGGGGGAAGGCGTGGATCAGGTCGAAGTCCACACGCGCGGTGCTGGTCATTGGCAAACCGTGCTCGACGGAGAGATCGGGCAAGGGCGTGAAGGAGTCGACATAGTAGAGGTTCAGCGTGCGCTCGCCGTCGGAGATGTCGACACTCATCCAGTCGTTGAAGGCACTGGAGCTGGCGGGTCCGGCCAGGAGAAACTCGGCCCCGAACGACAGGCGGGTCTGTCCCGGGGGCAAGCGGAAGGCCTGGGCGACGCAGCTGGCCCCCACCGCCGGGTGGCCGATACCGCCGGGAAAACCAGGTGGCGTCGCGTCGAAGGAACCCGCGGCCGAGACTTCCAGCCATTGCACACCATCGACCGGCATGCCTCCATCCTCGGGCAGGCCCAAGGGACCGACACGGTGGCTCTGACCTGCGACGAGCGTCCACGGTTGCGAAGGTGACCCTCCACCGATCTGGGCTTCGAAGCTGCCGTCGCCGAGACCAACAGCCACCTCACCGCCAACGTTGACGAACGCTAACGTGGTAGCCGAATCATTCCCGCCCAACCCGTTCACCGACAGACTCACGTCATAGGTTCCCGGGAGCACGTAGACGTGCGTCGGGGTCTGGGCACTCGACTGACTGCCGTCGCCGAAGTCCCACAGCCAGCCGCTCACATGCCCGGTCGAGGCATCCTGAAAGAACACCTGCAAGGGCACGTCGCCAAGCAGTGGAACACCTCCGAAGGCCGCGCCGGGAGGCCCGGGCAAGCCGACCACGACGGCGTTCGTACGCACGAGCGTGTCGCCTCCCGTCGGCCCGCTGACGGTGAGCTCGACGGAATACGTCCCGCTCATCGCATAGGTATGGCTGGGGTTCGCGGTGCTCGCACCCGAGCCATCGCCGAAGTCCCAACTCCAGCTGCTGAGGGTCCCCTCGCTTTGATCGGAAAAGGCCACGGTCAAGGGCATCGGGCCCGTTTCCGGCGTGACTGCGAAGGCGGCGATCGGCGGCAACGGCGGTGTCACCACGATGAGGGCGGTACGGATCAGGGTGTCCATACCCGCCGCTCCCTGGCTCGTCAGGGTGACCGAGTAGGTTCCAGGACTCGTGTAGTGGTGTACCGGGTTCTTCTGGGCCGAGCTGCTTCCGTCACCAAAGTCCCAGTCCCACGAGTTGATGGCGCCGCTCGATCGATCGAAGAATCCGACCGTCAAGGGCACTTCGCCCAAGCTCGGAGCGGCGTGCATTCCAGCGACCACGGGCCCCAGGGTCGCACCGCGCAGCTTCAAGAGATAGATGGCGCCATTGTTGGGTCCCCCATCGCGATCGAAACGCGAGCCGGACCACAGATCAACCCAGCCATCGCCGTCGAAGTCTCCCGCCGAGCCGAGCCCCTCGCAAAAGCGCACATACTTGTCGAAGGCCGCGTCGAAGTTGCCGCGCGTCTCGCTGATCTTCTGATACTCGCGCACCGAGCCGTCTGCGTTCAAGAAGAAGATGTAGCCGGCTCCGTAGTCCAGTGTGATCTCCAGCTCGCCCTTCGAGTTGTCATCATCTCGAATCGAACCCACGGCCAGGTCGGGAATCCCGTCGCCGTCCAGGTCGCCGATGCCCGCCACCGCTCCGCCGAATTCGTCGTCGGCTTCGAGCTCACCCGTGAGAAGACCGTTGAAGGCGTTGATGAAAGACTCGCCCTTCACCGTGCCGTCGGGGTTCAAGAGCAACACGAAGGCCGCCCCCGAGGCCGCCGGCACCGCCTGGTCGAGCAGCACGCCGACCGCAAGATCGTTGACTCCATCCCCATCGACGTCGCCGAGGCAGTCGACGTCCATCCCGAACCAGAAGCCGACCCATGCGGTTTGCAGGCCGCCTTCGAGTTCCGAGATCTTGCTGTGGGACTTGACCGTCCCGTCGCGGTTCATGAACAGGATGTACACACACCCCCGGTCAATGCCGCCGTCGTCGTCCCCGGTCGCACCGGTCGCGAGATCTTGCACGCCGTCGCCGTCGAGGTCTCCGAGGCTCGTGATCCCGCGCCCGAACTGGTCGTCGTTTTCGAGATCAGCGGTGAATCCCCCCTGGGTATCGCTGATCTTCGTCTCGGCCTTGACGGTCCCGTCGCTGTTCAGGAACAGGATGTAGATCGCTCCCCGGTCCAGGCCGCCATCGTCGTCGCGCGTGGCCGCGATGGCCACATCGACGACACCATCGCCGTCCAGGTCGCCGATGCCGGCCACATAACGGCCGAAACCATCGACGTCCTCCAGCAGGGCCTGGAAGCCACCGTAGAGGTTGCTGATCTTCTGATGCTGGCGCACGCTCCCATCCGCGTTCATGAACAGGATGTAGGCAGCGCCGGGATTGAAGCCGCGGTTGTCATCGAGCGTTCCGGGGAGATCGCCACCGCCTTCCAGTGGCGCGTCATCGTCGCCCACCGCGCCCACGATCACGTCAGGTACTCCGTCACCGTCGAGGTCCCCCAGGCTCGCGACCGAGCGCCCGAACATGTCCTGATCCTCGAGGATGGGCCCGCCCGATATCTGGCTGATCTTGAGCCACGACACGACCTCGCCCAGGGGCGTGTCGGGGGGATAGGCGAACACGTAGTTCTCGCGGGTGTGTGTATCGCTGCCCCCCGGGTCCGTGATCGTCAAACCAACGCTGTAGCGCCCGGGCGCGACGTACGTGTGCGTTGGGTTCTTGACGCTCGAGCTCGAACCGTCGCCGAAATCCCAGGCCCAGGACGTGGCCATGCCGTGGGAAACGTTCTCGAAGCTCAACAACAGGGGCGCCGGGCCTTCCGGCACACGGATCGCAAATCCAGCCCGCAGGGGCGCGCTGGAACAGCCCAGGATCAGTTCCGGAGGGGAAAGGCCCTCGCGTGATTCGAACTCGACTTGCGAGGTTCCGCCGTAGGTATGTCCGACCAATGCGATGTCGAACGTGCCGCTGGTACGCAGTGCATTCGTGTCGAGGGGGATGTAGATCGTCTCGCCACTGCCCACCGCACGCGTCCAGTTCCCGAGCACGCCGCCCACGTTGGGCTGACTCTCCCACTTGACATCGCTCTCGTTCCAGAGGCTCGTGACCTGGCGCACCTCGAAGTACGTCGTACCGCCGCCCAGGGACGTGGCGGTCAGCTTCAGGGTCAAGCAGTCGAAGGAGAGGTCCTCGATGCCCGTCGTCTCGAAGCGCAGGAAGCTGCGTCGCACCGCGTTTCCGATCGAGAACTTCTCCCACTCGACCGAGAGCGCGCCAGCAGAGTAATTGCTGGCGGGATACTCCCGCAGAACGGCTGCATCCTCGGTCGGCGTGAAGCTGACATCCTGTGGGAGAGGTGTATTGGCCAGGAGAACGGCCAGGAGTCCGACACTGGACAAACGCTGTTGCATGGACATGGACACGCTCCTCAATTCGTCCAGTGGCTCAGACGGTCCATGGGAATGATCTGTTCTCGTAGTCGACTAGCGCGTCGACGATGGGTTCGAACACGAGATCCTGGGCCCCGGCGCAGGACGACTGGAGCCACAAGAGAAGCGGGATGCGAAGCGGCGAGAGCTTCGAGGCACCATTGATGAAGTGCATGGATGGCGGAGCGCGGAGTGATGGGGAAACCGCTTCCCCTTTCGGCGTTTGGGGCGGGAGACCCAAGACCCGGGGCTCCCGGGGGGCGGGGGATGTTTCCTGGGAGCCTTTTCATATTTTTGCGACTTGCTATGAATCGCCATCCGTGCGGCCAACAGCCCGGCTTTGCGGGCGCTTTGCCACAAGCCGGGGGAGCACCATTGCTCTCGCCCTCGCGCGTCG
The DNA here is from genome assembly GCA_965662355.1 of Planctomycetota bacterium. Classification (GTDB taxonomy): domain Bacteria; phylum Planctomycetota; class UBA1135; order UBA1135. Next base: position 11,185 of record CBFIHP010000003.1, read on the forward strand.
ATCTACTTCCGCGCTCGCCCTCCAAACACTGCCCGAGAGTCCCATGCAAGTAGCCCTACGCCCCCCTTCCGCCGCCTGGTTGTTGCTCGTCTCCCTCGTCACGTCGAGCGCGTGCCAGAACACCCGTGAAACCCTGACGAGCGAATGGCACGAGACCCTCGAGGCCATGACGATCCAGCCCGTCTATCCACCGCGCGAAGACTTCCAGGTCGGAGACATCTACCTGCGCCATCCAGAGGCTCCGGCACTGGAGCAGTGGGTCGCGTCGATGGATCTGCGTCAGGTTGGTGAGACGTTCTATGCGCAACGTGCGCCCTTCCCCGGCAGCACTCCAAATGGCAACGTCCGTTTGGCGAGCGCCAAGTCCGGACGCTCTCCTTTGCGGCAGGTGGTCTTCCCCGAATTCGCCAGCGTCAACGTGCGCGGGGAGAACCTGGACTGGTTGATTCCCTCCGAAGCCCTTTGCCTTACCGAGGGGGACACGCTTCCAGGGGAACACGAGATCACCCTGCGCATCTCCGCGGCGGAATCCTATGGCCTGCCCTTCAACGTCATTTCGAAGAGCCTGATCCAGGAGCAGGAGCGCGACGGCAAGACCATCCAGTTCTTGCGCCCCGACCTCGGGATCTCGCTGCCCACCATCGCGCGCACACAGTCTTCCCCCGATGCGACGGTGCTCGATCGTCATGTGCGTCTGGATGTCGTCACCGAGGTCTACTACGCCCGCGCCATCGACATCAACGTGACCCGCGTGCGTCGCCGTGACCGCGAAGAGGTCGAACCGATCGAGATCGTCGACGCGGCCGCACAGGAGGACAACAAGAGCCTCGTCGAGGCCCTCAACAAACGCCTGGTCGCCGTCGCACCTTCCACACCCGGCACGACGCTGCGCATCCTTGGTGCCACGGACGCCACAGTCGTCATACGCCGCACCTTCAAGGAGCCGATCGCAATCGGCTATCGCTCCATCACCATGACCCTGAAGCGCAAGAGCGGCGAGATCGTCTCGTACGATTCGCAGACCCCCCTGGCCGAGGGTAACCAGCCAAGGACCCGCAAGGATCGCTTCGACCTGCCGGGAGCCCTGGCGCTCGAGGTCGCGGACCAGCTTCACGGCCAAGGGGAGCTGCTCGAGATTCGCTACGACACAGCCATCTCACGCTGGGTTCTCGATGTAGAACTGGTCGAGGGAGCCGAAACCCCCTTCTTCTATCTCACGCAGCGCAGCGGCATGGCCGAACGCGTCAAGGAACGCTCGGGGCGGCTCAGCGCCGAGGATCGACGTCGCCTCCAACGCTTCGTGGATCCCGGCGGGATCCTGTTCGACTCGGAGAAGTGATCCGTGACTATCGGACCCCGTCGATCAGGTACGACGTCTCACCGACCCACCAGAGCCCGACCAGACGCTTGCTGTAATGGAGCGTCAATTCCTCGCCCATGCGTTCTTGCAGGGCCTTCGCAAGGCGCGCGTCGGGGACGGTGAAGGACCAGGATTGGGAGGCGGATTCGGAGAGACGCAACTGACCTTCCCAGGTCTTGAAGAAGACCCCCTCGTGGGAGAACTTGATCAAGCGTCCCGAGCGCTCGCCCACGCTGAATTCGTATCGATGACCGACGATGCTGCCCACACTGGCGGCGACGACCAGGATCAGGACGATGGCTCGTAGACGGTGCTTTTGGGTCTCGAAGTAGCCCTTGGCCGTGGACTGGGCCTTCCTCCGCTTGCGACCGAGGAGACGACCGGCGAGACGAGCCAGGATCCCTGCCTTTCCCATGGAATGCGGGGCTGTTCGGGTCTCAGGCGTCGGGGCGTCCGACCGCGCAGAGATGGTTGCGGCTGCGGAAGTAGAGGACGCCTTCGGAGACGGCCGGGGTCGACATCATCTCCTCTCCCAGGAAATTCTCGGCGATCAGCTCGAACTCCCAACCTTCGCGCACGACGTAGACGTTGCCCTCTTCGCTGGAGAAGTAGAGCTTCTCGTCGGCGACGACCGCCGAAGCGGTGAAGCCCGAGCGTCCGCTGCCGAGCCGCTCCCGATAGACCTCTTCGCCACTGGCTGCTTCGAGACAGCGCACGACGCCTTCGCCGGAGCAGAAGTAAATGAACTCGCCGTAGGCGATCGGGGTCTGCATGTAGATCCCCTTGTTGCGCGAACTCCAGCGCATGTGCTCATTCTGGGCAGGATCCATGTTGATCTCGCCAGCGGCGTCGATGGCGATGGCGTAGATCGGGCGCATGCGGCCGTGGGAGTTCGTGATGTAGATCGTGTCGTCTACGACGATCGGAGTGGGTACGGGAATGTCGCCGCCTCCCACCAGTTTCCAGAGCTCGGCACCGGTGTCGAGGTCGTAGCCACCGATGTGCTTGAAGCCGTTGCAGATGATCTGGCTGCGACCATCGCTCAAATGAACGGTCGGTGTGCTCCACGTGGGAACCTCGTCCCGGTCGATACGCCAGATCTCCTCGCCGTCGTCGACATTCAAGGCCGCCAGGTAGCTCTGCCCCATGACATCGCACTGCACGATCAGCATGTCCTCGTGAATGACGGGCGAGCTGGCGAAGCCCCAAGAGGAGTCGTCCGGCATCATGAAGAAGGCGGAGTACAGATCGCCCATGTCCTTCTTCCACAGTAGCTCGCCTTGCATGTCGTAACAGAAGAGCCCTTCCACACCGTAAAAAGCCACGACGTGCTCGCCATCGGTCACGGGGGTCGAAGCCGCGAAGCTTCCTTTGGGATGCCGCGGGTACTTCGGAACGCCGCTCCATGCATCGCGCGTCCACTTGATCGAACCGTTGCGCTTGTCCATGCAAACGACCTGGAAGTCGTGTTCTCCCTCGTCGTCCACCGGCTCGATGGAGCCGTAGAGCCCGACCTTCAAGTGCGCGTCGCCATCCTTGCGAACGGCGTTGGTCAGGAAGAGCTCATCGTTCCAGATGACCGGTGAGGAGTGGGCCATCCCGGGTAGTTCCGTGCGCCAGCGAATGTTCGTTCCGGCCTCGATGTCCCAGTGCGTGACCGTGCGGTATCCATTGGCGACACCCCGCGCGCCATCACCACGATACTGCGGCCAGTTCTGGCGCAGCATGCCGGTCTTCTCTCCGTCGCTATCGGACGTCTCGTCCTTGGCCGGCTTCGGCTCGGGTTTCGGACGCAGGTAGCCGAACATGTGCCCGCCATAGTTCGCGCCGCTCCAGGTTCCCGCATAGCGCTCCCCATCGATCACCACGCGCGCGCTGTAGGTCCCCATCAAGGGGATCGCCATCTTCGTGATCGAAATCACCGGCGTGTCCCCTGCCCACTCCACGGGCACCGGTAGCGAGAAGGGGATGTTGCGGCCGCCATACTCGACGAGGGCCGTGATCTTCCAGCGTCCATCGGCCATCTTCACAACCGATTGGATCTCGTAGGACTCCTTCTTCAGCGCTCCCTTGGGGTCTCCATCCAACGTGAACGAGCCCTCGAGGATCGAGTTTCCGAAGTGTTCAGTGAAGCGCTTCTCGCGTTCGCTGAGCTCGCTATCGGACTGGGCGGGTGTGAGCAGCAGGCAGAGAGGCAGGAGCAGGGAGAGCATGAAGCCTTTGGGGGTTTGGCGGGCGTGAAGTGTAGCCGGTGGATAACGCAGCGGGAGATTCGTTATTCCTCGCGGAGGCAGCTGAAATTCGCCGAGCGAACCGCCGCGCGGGTGGCGAGCAGGATCCACAGCATGCCGTTCACGGCCACGCCTGCGAGGAGCAGCCCGAGGCCGCCCAGGGAGAGCTGCGGCCCCCCTCCGCGCAGGGCCGGCACGAGCGCCGTCGAGGCGGCCAGCAGACCCGAAAGCAGCCCGCAGAAGAGCAGGAATCCATGCTCGCTCCAGATCCAGAAGCGCACACGCCGTGCGGGGAAGCCGATGGCCTTGGCCAGGGCCAGCTCGCCTCGCCGCTCGAGGGCGTTGCGCATGACGACCATTCCGAGCCCGACGCTGCCCAAGAGGATCCCGAGTCCGCCCAGGAGCTGGAAAATGGCCAGGTAGGTGTTCTGTACGGCGTGAAAAGCATCCAGCCGCCGGCCTGTCGGCTGCAGGGCAAAGCCCACATCCGACAATCCCCGCGACAACTCGGCTGCCAGCGCCTCGCGTCCCTCGCGGGCTGCGTCGATCAGAAAGGTGCGATAGCCGCTCTCCGACGGATACAGCGCCTCGAAGCGCTCCTCCGCAATCACGAGATCTCCTTGCAGGATGGAGTCGGACAGCGCGGCGACGATACGCACCCGGAAGGCCCGGCCGCGTTCGTCGGTGTAGCCGAGCTCGTCACCGACCTTCTTCTTCAGCGTCCAGGTCAGGCTCGTGATGTCGCCGATCGCCGGCACGACGTCCGCTCCGAGATCTTGGTCCAAAAGGGCCCAGGCGGAGCCTTCGTGCTCGAGCGCATCCGCAAAGGAGAACGCAGCGCGTTCGCTCATGGCCTTCGAGTCCAGGGCGAGCAGGCGCGGCTCCTGGGGCCGCGCCAGGTTCAAGCAACTGGCCTCGTCGCCGTCGCGCACGCGCATGGGGACGAAGGAAACGCCCGCGAGCAGGTCCTCTTGCAAGCCGAAGACATCGCGACCCGCTTCCGTGGTCAAGTCGGGCAGCACCGGAACACTGGCCCGGGCGAAGAAGGCGAAGCCTCCGGTTCCGGAGCTGCGTCCCGCGTCCTCGGGCGTCGCCCCCTGGCGATAGATACCGATCGCGCACACGAGAAACGCACCGACCGCGATCAGCGCGCACACGGCCAGACTTCGTCCCGCGCGACGACGCGCATTGCGCAGCCCGAGATGCGCAATCGTCCGCGGATCCTTCACGGCAGAACCCCCGCCGCGCAGGCCCAGACGAATTCCGAAGAGCCCCGCACACAGAACCAACGAGCCCGCACCGAAGTACGCCCCGGCCGCGGCCATCCCGGCTGTCGGATCGACCTGGACGACCAAGGTGATAGCCACCGCGAGCAGCACCAGAATCAGGAGCTGGTTGCGAGCGCGACGCGGTTCCGCGCCGATCTCCGTCGCATCCCCCGCATCGCCCGGACGGGAAGCCAGCAAGCGCACGGCCGAGCTCCTCGAGAGTCGCTTCAACGTGTAGAGCATCGCCAAGGTCGAGACGAGAAAGGCCGCTACGGCGCCGATCGAAACAGTCAGGGGCTCGACATGGAAGAGCAACGTGGCCTTGCCCACGGCTCCGCGCCACAACGTGTCGAGCCCGCGCAACACCGCTTTGGTGTAACCGAGACCGAGCACGCTTCCGACGAGCGCCCCGATGGCGGCCAGGACCAGGGCCTCGCCCAGGAAGATCCGCCGCACACGCTTGGGCGAGAACCCGATGGACAGGTACAGCCCGATCTCGCTCGCCCGCGACTCGAGGCCGAAGACGAACAGCAACCCCGTCAACAAGAGTGCGGCCACGATCAGAAACAGGGACAACCCGATGAAGAGCCCGCCAAAGTCCGTTGCGGACGATCCCGAGACCTGGGCCGGGGTGCGCACGTCGCGAAAGAAGAGGCCGACCTCGCGCGGATCCAGGGCCGAGCGCAATTCCGCGGCGAATCCGGCCTTGTCCATGCCCGGCGTGCGCAGGGCGCTCAACCATCCGAAGCGCGAGGACCACATGGCCTCGGCCGCGGCCGCCGAGACGAAGGCCTTGGGCGTGCCTTGATACTCGTCCCAGTACGCCTCGTCCTTGTCCCGGATGCGCTCGAGGTCCACGGGGATTCCCGGCTCCCACTCGCGACAGTTATCGGCATCGTGCAGCCCCGGAAAGGGCGGCATCAGGCTCGCGTCGGCGGCCAATCCGCTCAACGCGACCTCGGCCCGCACGCGGAAGCTCCGTTTCCGCTCGACGAGCTTGCGCGACTCACCCAGGGCGAAGTACGACAGCTGGAGCTCGCTTCCCGCTACGGCCTTCAGATCCTCGCTGGCCCAGGCGTTCAGCACGATCTCGTCGCCTTGCAGATCGCGCGGGACGACACCGTAGGCGCCCAGCACCTCCGCTCCGTCCACGGCACTCTTTGTGCTCATCGGCACCAGTGCCGTGACCATCGAGTAAGGCGTTGCGTTCTTTCCGATGGCCAGCTCGTTCACGAAGTAGGTCGCCACCCCCATCAGGGGTCGCGCCAGGTTCTGTGCCGCCTCGACGATGGGCTCTTCCAGGAAGATGCGCGCACTGACCAGCTCGAGCCCGCCTTCGACTTCGCGGATGTCGAGTTCGGCATCCGCCAGATTCCAGGCCTTGCCCAGCCCTTCATCGAGCCGCAGAAGTGCTGTGTCGTCGGGCACGTCAGCGATGATGGCATTCGTGCGGGCACCCAGTTCGAGCGCCTCTTGCAACACGGAGCGCTCGATGAAGAGCGTCGCTGGAGGCACCTGCGCAGCGTTCAAGGAAAAGCGCGCGAACTCCTCGTCGCTGGCGATGGACGCAGGCGCGACGCGCAGGGGCGCGATCGTGTCTTCCTCGGTGGCGAGCGCCATGTCGCCCGGAATCCCGGTGGGCTTCTCGATGCGAAACACGAGCTCTTCACCTTCGACCCAGGCGATCTCGGTGGCCAGGCGTCCGTTGATTGCAGGCAAACGGGGAGCGACCCGGCCCGGCGCCAACGTGAAGAAGCTCGCATCGACCCCCAGGACCTGTACGTCGTGCACGCGACCATCGCCCCCGGAACGCGAAGCCGTGGCGGCCACGTTCAGAAAGGCGGCCGTACGAGCGCCGGGTAGGTTCGACTCGATGCGCTGCCCGAGATCCTCGGCGAAGAAGCGATCGTGGGCGCTGAGGGACACGTCGACCTCGCCGATGCGCAGGGACGCGTGACGCGCCAGGCTGAAACGCACCGAATCGCCGACGACCAAGGCCCCGACCAGCGTGGCTGCTGCGACGGCGGCACCGCCGACCACTCCCAGGTGCGTGCGCGCGTTGTGGCGTAACCCACGACCGATCAAGGTCGCCAGGTTCATGCTTCGATCTCGTTCGTGGCGCCGCACTCCAGGAGCTTGCCGTCGAGGAGTTCATAGGAGCGTTGCATCCGTCGGGCCAGATGCGGAGCGTGGGTCACGGTTACGCAAGCCACTCCTTCGGTCTCGTTCAACCCGAGGAGCAGGTCGGTCAGCTCCTCGGCCGAACGCCGATCGAGCGATCCCGTCGGTTCGTCCGCAAGGAGCACGCGGGGGCCGTTGATCAGAGCGCGCACGCAGGCCACCCGTTGTCGTTCTCCACCGGAAAGTTGTCCGGGGCGATGCGCCATGCGCTCTTGCAGGCCCACACTGGACAGCAGTTCCTCGGCCCGTGCCGCCAGCGCGCCGCGGTCCTGGTTCTCGTTCGTGGCCAGGGTCGGCACCAGCACGTTCTCGAAGGCGGAGAGCTGGGGCAGGAGATGGTGCTGCTGAAAGACGAAGCCGATCTCCTTGTTACGGAAAGCGGCCAGCTGATCGGCGGAGAGCTCCGCCAGGTCACGCCCCGCGAACAGCACCTGCCCTGAACTCGGCGGCTCGAGGGTGCCGAGCAGAAACAGAAGCGTGCTCTTGCCTGAACCCGAGGGCCCGACGATCGCCAGCGTCTCGCCAGCGTCGAGCTCGAGATCGACCCCGGACAACACGCTGTTCGCACGCCCCTCGACGGGCGCGAAGGTCTTGGTGACGGCCACCAGTTGCATGAGCGCGGACATGGGCCTCTCCTCAGCGCGGGCCAGGCTCTTGGGCCGGCGGTTGCATGGCGGCCTTCGGCGGTGCCGGTCCGGGCTTGAAGAGCGTCACCATCGCACCCCCGACGAGGGCCAACAGGATCCCGACCACGAATTGCCAACGCACGGCCGAGAGGCCGCCCGCCGGTGGATGCCAGGTGAGGGCGACGATTGCGTTCACGATGGGAGCACCGGCGAAGATGATCGACATGACGACGGCGGGTTGACCCTTGGCACCGAACGCGAGCAAGACGCCGAAGGCACCCGCCGCACCGACCGTGCCCGCGATCAAGGACCAGACCGTGCCCTTCAGCGGCATGTCCCAGCTGGCGCCGTTGGCCACCAGAAGTCCCAGGGGTGCCAGAACGGCGAAGAGGAAGTACGCGATTCCGACCCAGAGGAAGGCCTTGTAGCGACCGTTCTCGGGATCCCCCATGCTGACCTGACCCTGGTGCAGAAAGACTCCATAGAGCCCCCACGAGGCGACGGTCATCAGCGCGTACGCGATCCAGAGATTGCCGGGTCCAGTGTTGTCGGGCATGCCTTCTTCGTTCCTTGCCTTCGTCGTTCCTTGGTCGTCAGACGCTTCCCTGTGCGACATCGATGGCTGCATCGATGTCCGCGGGCATCTCTCGCGCGCGGATCGTTTCCGAGCCTTCCTTCGAAACGCAGCACGTTTTCATGGCCCCGCGCGCCACCTCTTCCCGCTCTCCGTTGTGATCCTCCGGCGTCGACAGCTCCGGCGTGTCGATCCGAAAGAAGACGAGCTCGTAGGTGATCGTCGCCACGCTCTTCTTCGTGACACGCAACTGGACCTCGATCAGATCCTGATAGCGCAAGGGCTTGGCATAGTCGCAACTGGCGTGCACACGGGCCCAGCCATACATCTCTCCGGGACTCTGGCTGTGCAGCGTGAAGCCGAGCGAGCGGAAGAACGCATGCTCGGCCTGCTCCATCCAGCGAAAGAAGTTGGAGAAGTGCACGATGCCGGCCATGTCGGTGTCGACGAACTCGACGCGTCGGCGCATTAGGAATTCACATGCCATTGCAAGCCATTCAGGGGCTCAACATCCTACCGTCCACGCGCGCTGGGTCTCAGCGCTCGCCGGCCTTCGCCGCTGAGGTTTCGGCAAGGCTTTGGCCCTGGTAGACACGCTCTACGTCCCGGGCCATCCTTTCGGCCGTGAAATCGCGCGAAACGGCGTCCTTGCCGGCCTGACCAAGCTGGCGCGCCCGGTCCGGGTCGCCCAGGAGCTCGGCCAGGCGTTGTGCCAGATCGGCCACATCTCCGGGTTCGCACAGAAGCCCTCCCCCGGTACCTTCCACCAGCTCGGGGAAGGCCGCGTGTCGTGGCTGGACGACGGGCACTCCGTTGGCCCAGGCCTCCAGCAGGTAGAGTCCGAAGGATTCACCGTAGGTCGCCGGCACCGAGAGCACATCGATGCGTGAGAGAAACTCGAGCTTCTCGGTGCGCGTCACGTTGGCCCGAAAGCGTACGTCGCGCCGACAGCCGGCTTCGTCGAGTTTGCGAGCCAGGCGGCGCAACAACGGGCGGTCCTCCTCGAGGCGTACGCCGCAGGCCTCCAGCTTCACGGCTTGCATACCGGGCATGCGCTTCAAGCGCAGGAAGGCATCGATCAGCATGTCGATGCCCTTGTCGCGACACATGCGCGCCAGAAAGCCGATGGTCGGAACCTGCGTCCTCGCTCCCTGGCCTACGCTGGCCTCCACATCGATCCCGTTCGGCACGACATGCACCTTGTCCGCGGGGAGGTCGAGTCGCTGGCTCATCAAGTTCGCCGTGAACTTGCTGACCGCCAGGAAGCCATCGACATCGGCGGCCCGCTCGCGCAGGGTTTCCCAGGCCTCTCGGGAATGGTCGCGGGGCAGCTCGTCGAGGAACGGGGCTTCTCCCTGCAACGTGCAATAGATGGGCACGTTCAAGGCTTCGCGCAGACGACGCGCGAGCCCCACCAGCATGGCGTTGGACAGACAGACGACCTCCGGCCGCTCGATCTCGCCGAACCAGGTGACGAGTTTCTCGAGCTCGTGGTTCTGACGCCCCTCCTCGCCGCGCAGCATCGAAATCGTCATCTCGCCCAGCTCCGAGGCTTTGGTCATGCCGGCGCGCTTCGAAGCCCAGCGCAGGAGCCCAGGGCGATCCATCCAGTCCTGGACGAAGCGCGGCAGGCCCTTGAGCCACGGTAGCTTGTGCTGCAAGTAGACGTTGATACCGCCCAGATGCACGGGGCGTTCGACGGCGTCCTCCTCCAGCATGAAAGGCAGATACAGGGGCACCATCAGCACGTCGTGACCGCGTCTCTTCAAGGCCTGCACGAGGGCGACGTCCCGCAGACAGCTACCGCAGAAGAACGATCCGGTGCCAGGCGTCAGCTGGACGATGCGCATCAGGCGTAGCGAGCGTTCCTGTGCTCTTCGAGGAAGAACGAGTGCAACATCTCGTCGATGCGCAGCAGCCCATCGGGCGTCGCACGGATGCGATCCCCCCCGAGCAGGAGCAGGCCTTGATCGACGAAGCCCTGCAATTCGCTCGCAAAGCGCTTCAAGGGATCGACCCCGAACTTGTCACGGAAGTACGCCATGCCCAGATCGCCGAACTTCATCTGCAGGATGAACTCGCGCAGAAACAGCTCGTCCTCGGTGAGGGAGAAGGCCCGCGAGATGGGAATTTCACCTTTCTCGATGCGATCGACGTAGGCGTCGAAGGTGTGCTCGTTCTGGAAGTGCACCCCGGAAAGGTGCGAGAAGGAAGACACGCCAGCACCCAGCATGTCCGCCCCGCGCCAGAGCGCATCGCGGTACACGAAGCGAATGCGATCGCCGTGGCTCGCCGTGTAGGCACTGCCCATGTGATAGCCAGCCTCTTTTTGAAGCCGCGCGAACGCCTGCTGGGTCCAGCGGCGCTTCGTATCCCAATCGGCGACCGGCGCGGCATCGGCACCGCGTTCCTTCATCTGCTTGAAGAGCGTCGTGTTGTACGGCACCTCCATCTGATAGATGGTGACACTCTCCGGCGCCATGGCGATCGTCTTGTCGATGCACCGGCTCCAGTTCTCGTCGCTCTCCCCCACCATGCCGGCGATGAGGTCGATGTTTACCTGGTCGAAGCCGATCTTGCGGGCGAAGTCGTAGGTCCGGTGGATCTCGTCCGCACGATGCGCGCGGTTGTTCCATTCGAGGATCTCGGGATCGAAGTTCTCGACCCCCAGCGATAGCCGCGTGACGCCCAGGTCGTAGAGCGCCTGGAGCTTGACCTCCGAAAGCGTGCCCGGTTCGCACTCGAACGCGACCTCGTCCACGTCATCCCAGGCGAAGGACTTCTGCACGCCGGCGAAGAGCTCTTGCAGCTGGTCGGCGGACAGGTAGGACGGGGTGCCACCGCCGAAGTACACGAAGCTGGGCTTGCGGCCGCGCAAGTAAGGCATCTGGGCAAACAACTCGAGCTCGCGCACAACGCCCGAGATGTAGCGCCGGATCTCTTTCGAGTTCTTGTCCGTGTAGACCTTGAAGTAGCAGAAATCGCAGCGCTTGCGACAGAAGGGGATGTGGACATAGATCCCGAGCGGGAGGTTGTCCTTTGGGTCCGGAGGGGTACGGGTCAGGACCGAATCCACCGCTTCTCGCTGGGCGGCCTTCCAGAACGAGTACGGCGGGTAGTTGGAAACGAAGTAGTTCCCAACGCGCGTTTCGGACTGCGTGTCGGTCATTGACCGTCCTTCTGGGGTTGGTGAGCGAAGGCGTAGAGCCGCTTGTCGTTGGCGCCGACGAAGACGCGCCCATCGACGACCGCCGGACTCGAAAGAATCGATTTTCCGACATCGTACTGCCAGCGCTCCTCGCCGTCTTCCAGTCCCAGCACATACAGCCGCCCGTCACCCGATCCGAAGACGACCGCGTCTCCGACGATCACGGGCGATGCATCGACCTTGCGGCGCGTGGGGAAGGTCCAGATGGGCTGGCCATCCGATAGGCGCGCGCAGTGCATTTTCTTGTCGCGGCCGCCGAAGACGATGCGATCGACACCGATCGCCGGAGAGGAGAAGAAAGCATGCCGGGGACTGTCGTAGGCCCAGACTTGCTTCTTCGCTGCGAGGTCGATGCACACGAACTGGTTGCCGTAGTGCCCGAAGTAGGCCTTGCCATCGGCCAGCGCCGCGGAACCGGCCACGTGGCACTCGGAACCAAGCTGGAGCGTCTCGGTCGCCTTGCCGGTGGCGGCCGACACGACGTGCAGAATCGCGTCGCAGCCGCCGAAGACCACGCGATCGTCGAGGATCGCGGGTGTGCCGTTGACGTAGTTCTCGGTCTCGTACTTCCACACCGTTGCGCCGCTCTTTGGATCGAAGCAGTACAGGTGCGTGTCGTAGCTGCCCACGAGGATCCGCAAGCCCTCGTCCGAGCGCGTGAAGTTCGCTCCGCCGAGGATCTTGTCGTCGGTCTCGACCTTCCAGACGAGCTCGCCGGTTGCCGCGGAGAGGGCGTAGAAGAAGAAGTCGGAAGAGCCGAAGAAGACCTTGCCCTCCAGCACGAGGGGCGGCGCTTCGATGATGTCGTCGGTCTTGAAGGACCAGACCAGCTGGCCGTTCGCGGCCTCGACACAATAGAGCTTGCCGTCGTCCGAACCGAAGTAGACCCGTCCTTCACTGACCACGGGCGACGAGGCGATGGCGCCTTCGGCCTGGAAACTCCAGGCGACCGCCAGGGGCAGCTCGAGCTCGCCCGCGGCACGTCCGCTGAGGGCAGGATCGCCACGGAAGATGGACCAGGTCGATTGACCGGCCGCGGGCGACGCGACGAAGCACAGGGGTGCGATGAGAAGGAGGGATTTCGTGAACATCGTGGATCGCGCCATGAAAACGCGCGGGCCCACCATTTTGGGCGCGATCCGCTCGGGACGCACCGGAGGGCACTGCACAGTGGCCCAGGTTGTGCCCAGGCTTTACCTGGATAGGGTACGAAGCCGCCCCATCGAGCCCTAGTTCAAGCGCTAACGGGGAACCTGCGGGGCCACTTCTCGCGTCAAAGCCGGGGTCCGAAATCCGCCCAGGCTCTTCCCAGCAAAGCTCCACCAATTTAGCCTCGAAACGGCCCCCGTGTCCCGATCGCGGGTCCCCAACCTCCCAAGCCCCTGATTCCGGGCCCGCTCCGTAGGCCGACGGCAGGGCTCCATCCATAGCATCATGACCCTCCGTAGCATCATGACCCTCCGTATCGCTTCGGCGCTCTTTCTCTCGCTCCTCGTTTTCAACCTGGGACTCCGGATGGCCAGGGCTTCGGACCTCGAGCAAGGGGCCGAGGTGCAGGTGCTCTCCGGACCCGCCGTCGAGCGCGCCCTGAAGCAAGCTCGCGAGCGAGCCGCGGGCGGCCCCCTGCCCGAGGGGTTTCGCATCCTGGCCGAGCTCGCCATCGTCGAAGGCACGAGCACGCCGGGCCCGGTGGCGCTGACGCCCGAGGTGCTCAGTCAGCTGGCCGGTGCCGGCATGCGCCCGTTCCTGCGGAGGCTCGGGGTTCGTCGCCTGCGTGGTGGCGGGGGCACTGGCGGCGGAACGTACGGCAGCACGGCAGGTGGCGGCCCGACGGTGACATGGAGCGCACCGGGCGCCGCGGCGAGCCTCATGCCCGAGGTCTCCACGATGTTGCAGTGGACCGCGACCGATAGCGACGGTGTCGCTTTCGTCGATATCCTGGCTTCGTATGACGGCGGCATCCTCTTCCTGCCTGTGGTCCTCGGCCTTTCGGGAACGGACACGAACTACGAATGGTTCCCGCCGATCCGTCCGGGCTCGACCCTGCTGCGCATCGAGGCCACGGACAACCTGATGAACCTCACCCAGGAGGATCGCATGGTCACGATTCAGAGCTCGGCCGCGGTCACGCTCGCGCCCAGTACGTTGCGCGACTTCGATCAGCCGGGTACGCAACCCCACGAGGATGGGCTGAACACGCTCGATCCCAACAACTGTGCACTGTGCCACGGCGACTTCGACGACGACACGGAGCCAAGCTTCGGCTGGGCCGGCTCGATGATGGCCAACGCCAGCCGTGACCCGCTGTTCGAGGCCTGCCTGGCGATCGCTGAGCAGGACGCCGAAGGCTCGGGCGATCTTTGTCTGCGCTGCCACATCCCCAAGGGCTGGATGGAAGGCCGCTCGACGCCAACCGATGGAAGCCGCATGGTCGCGGGCGACCGCATCGGCGTCTCCTGCGATCACTGCCACCGCATGGTCGATCCCGTCTACACACCTGGACAGGACCCGGTCGAGGACGCCGGCATCCTGGCGGATCTCATCCTGGGTGCGACCAGCTCGCCCGGCACCGGTCGCTACGTCGTGGATCCCACCGGCATGCGTCGCGGTCCCTTCGCCGACGCTATCTGTGATTCGGTGGCCCATCCCTTCCTGGCCTCGCCGTACCACCAAGAAGCGGCTATGTGCGGGCAGTGCCACAACGTCAGCAACCCCGCTTACGAGAACGACGGCGCGAACAACTTCGTGGCCACGTGGGACCAACCCGCGGCCAGCTTCGGGCACAACGACCTCATGCCCCTCGAGCGCACGTACAGCGAGTGGTTGAACAGTGACTACAACTCGCCCGGCGGCGTTTACGCGCCCGAGCTCGGCGGCAACCGCGACTTTGTCTCCAGTTGCCAGGACTGCCACATGCGCGCGGCTACGGGCACCGGTTGCAATCCGAGTTTCTTCCCCACCGCCCCGGTGCGCAACGATCTGCCGACGCACGACTTGACGGGGGGCAACACCTGGATCCCGACGCTCTTGGCCGATCTCTATCCCGGAGAAGTCGATCCTTTGGCCCTCGCCGCGGCGGCCCAGCGCGCGCTCTATATGCTGCAGCACTCGGCGGAGCTCAGCGCCACTTTCGAGGATGGTCCCTTCACCAGTGCCGACGGGCGCTTGACCGTGCGCGTCACGAACAACACCGGCCACAAGCTGCCTACCGGCTATCCCGAAGGTCGCCGCATCTGGTTGAACGTAAAGTTCTTCGACAAGGACGGCATCCTGGTCAAGGAGACCGGAGCCTACGACTTCGCGACTGGCGTGCTCAGCATGGACTCCGAGATCAAGGTCTACGAGGCCAAACTGGGACTCGACGCCACCGCGGCCGCGGCCACGGGCCTGCCCATGGGCACCTCCTTCCACTTCTCCCTGAACAACAAGATCTTCAAGGACAACCGCATTCCCCCGCGCGGCTTCACAAACGCAGGCTTCGCCAGCTTCGGCGGAGCCCCCGTCGCCGCGACGTACGCGGATGGCCAGTACTGGGACGAAACCATCTACGAGGCCCCGCCCTACGCCTTGAGGGCCAAGGTCACGCTCTACTACCAACTGGCCAGCAAGGAGTACATCGAGTTCCTCCGCGACGAGAACATCACCAACTCGACGGGCCAGGACATGTGGGAGCTCTGGAACGACAACGGAAAGTGCCCCCCCGAGGTCATGGAATCCCTGGTGATCCCCCTGCATGAAACCACACCCGAGATCATCAACCCGCCCCCCACCGGCGGCCGCGGCATCACCCGCTAACCGCGTCTAGGTCATCGCGGATTCGAACAGGGCCGTGAAGGCTTGGGCGTCCACGTCGCGGGGATTGAACTGGGCGGTCCATTGCTGGGCGGATTCGAAGGACATGGCTCCGATCTTTGCTGAATCGACGCCGCAGCTCGACAGGCCGGTCGGGAATCCGGCTTCGCGGACGAAGCCCTGGAGTGCCTGGACCAGGTCCTCGGGGTGCTCTCCGCCGATGAACACGGCCAGTTCGCCGTAGATGCGTTGGCAGTCCTCGTCGGCGGCGTTGAAGGCCACGACGTGGGGGAGGGCCATGGCCACGGCTTGGCCGTGGGGTAGGCCGAAGTACTTCGTCAGAGGATTCGCCATGGAGTGGGCGGCGCCCAGCATGCTGTTCTCGATGGCGAAGCCGGCGAAGGCGGCGCCGCGTTGCATGTCGCCACGTGCTTCGAGGTCTTCCGGGTGGGAGAGCACGCGCGGGAAGGCGCGCGCCAGGTAGCGAAAGGCCTCGCGCGAGAACATCGAGGACACAGCGTTGCGCTTGCACGTGACGGCGGTCTCGATGGCGTGGCCGATGGCGTCCAGTCCGGTACAAGCCGTGACCATGCGCGGCTTGGTCACGGTCAGCTCGGGGTCCAGGATGGCGATGCGCGGCGCGGCGTGGGGATCGCCGCAGGCCATCTTCTGGTGCGTCTGCTCATCGGCGATCAAGGCGAAGGACTGGGCCTCGCTGCCGGTGCCTGCGGTGGTCGGGACGGCGATCAAGGGCAGCATCGGGCCGGCCTTGCCGACGCCCCAGTAGTCCTGCATGCGCCCGCCGCAGCTGAAGAGGAAGTTGGTTCCCTTGGCGACGTCCATGCTGCTACCACCACCGAGCCCAACGATCAGCTCCGGACCCCAGTCGCGGGCCACCAAAAGGCAGCGATCGACATCCGCCGTCGTCGGGTTTTCTCTGACATCCTCGAAGCGTTGTACTTCGAAGCCCGCAGCGCGAAGCGCGTCCTCGCCGCGTTCGGCGTGGCCCGCTTGCGCGACACCGGGATCCGTCACCAGGAGCACGCGCTTCGCACCCTCGTCCTTGGCGAACACCTCGCGCGCGAGCTCGCCGAGACGAGCCACGGATCCGTGGCCGTACACGAGTCGTGTACGCAGGGCCAGGTCGAAGGCGGCAGGCTCGCTCACGTCGTGGGTCCTCGCCCTACCAGGCCTGCGCGCGCTGGAAGGCGCGACGGTGGAAGAGGAATTCGAACAGGTTGCCCTCGTGGGGCTGGTCCCATTCCACCTTGATGGTCGGCACCGGGCCCAGGTTCAGGCGATGGATCAGGGCGGAGGACATCAGCTCCTTGACGAAGCCCTCGTCCTTCGTGATCGCGGTCACGACGAGGCTGGGGCCGATTTTCTCGAGCATCTCCACCTGCGGCACCTCGACGACACTCGCGAAGGGAAAGAGGTATTCCGTGTTCGCAAGGGAGTGCTCGATCGAGTCGCAACGGATGATCGTCGGTTGCAGATAGGCACCGCCTTCGTGCTCCACGTGGCGCTCGCCCTTGCGGTAGTCCGCGGTCACATCGCGCGCACCACCCTCGCCGAGACCACGTTCGATGGCGGCGTTGATGCCCTCGGCGAATTTCGGATTCGCAAAGGCGCACAGCTGGGCCTCCGCGTCCGCGGCGTCCCGGGGAACGATGTCGGCCACCCGTTGCGCCAGGGCCTGGGCGATCTCGTCGCCGTGCGAGGGCACCACGATGGCGGAGGCGTTGATGCAGCTGCGACCACCGTTGCGCGCCACCGAGTCGAAGAGCACATCGATGTGGTCCTTCCAGTTCGCAGCCTCGTCGGTTCCCAGGAGCACTTTGCTACGTCCGGGTCCGTGGATCTCGATGGCCGGGTTCTGGGCGTAGGGTCGCGTCGTCGATTCGTCGCCAAAGAGCAGGGCTCGCCCGCAGCGCTCGAGGATCGTGGCTGCCCCTTCGTGATCGGTCGGATACAGAGACACCGCTTCGCGCGGAATGCCCGCGGCATAGAGCGCCTGCGCGAGGCGCATCGGCGTCCACGGCTCTTCGCGGCCGGGCTTCAACACGACCGGCACCTTCAAGGCGATCGCCGGCACCCATAGCGAATGCACCCCGGGTGAGTTGCTGGGCAGGACGACACCCAGGGCGTCGGTCTCGGCCGTGTACCACACCGCGACGTCACCGTGCTTGCCGACACCGGAGTCCAGCACGTCGAGATCCATGCCGCGCGTCAGACCCGCCAGAATCGTGGACATGCCCCCCATCACACCGGCGATCTTGTCCATGTTCGCGCGACACATGGAATGGGGCATGCCGCTGGTCGCAGAGAGACACGCCACGTATTCATCCGCGCTCTGTGTTTCACCCGCTTCATTCAACGGCAACTCGGCCGTCAGAAAGAGCTCGGCTGCCTGGGCGCAGCGCTCGATCAACTCGCGTACCGGAATGGCATCGAGGGCGACCTTCGCCTTCCCGATCTTCTTCATGTCCCTACGCACCATGCCCGCGTTGGCCTGGCTGATCGAGGCCATGACCGCGCCGTCGCGATGGCTCTTCAGCTCGACCCGATCGAGGCTTTCGTACTCCTTGCCCGCCCGCAGGATCGGAAAGTGCGGAACACCCCCCATCAGTACACGCCCTCGACGATCTTCTCCTTTTGTGCGCCGAACGGGCGCACCTGGGCGACGCCGTCCCAGGGATGCTCCTCGGTCGGATGACGTCGAATCGCCTCGTCTCGTTCGAGAAAGCGCGGCAGGAAGAGCTCCTTCGTCAGCGTGGTCAGCTCGACCCGGCCCCAGGCGTCGTAGTCGACTTCCTTCTGCGGATCGCCCGGATCGGTAACGCGCAAGACAGCGCGTGGTTGCGGTGCGTGGTAGGTGATCGAGAAGCCTTCCTTTTCGAAACCCGGCTTGTGCACCGCCAGGCCCATGAGCGTGTTGCCATAGGTCGGCACGAGCTGCACTTCCCCCTCGAGCACCTCCTCGACGAGAAAGCGCGTGGTCTGGGGCGACATCTCGGTCCCGCCGCAGAAGACACCTTTCACCCCCGCCTCGGGAATCGAAAGCTCTTCCGATAGCGCCTCGAGCAGCTTGGGCGTCGTGAACAACACATCGACCTTGCGGTTCTTCAGGATCAAGACCGCTTGATCCACGACGTGCTTCATGTACGCCTTGGCCTGGTCCATGTGCTTGTTCTTGATCAGCTTCTTGACCCAACGCGGGTCGAGATCGACGAAGTAGCACGAGGAATCGCGGTGGTGCGCCAGGTGCTCGATCGCGAGCCGCAAACGGCGCGGGCCTGTCGGGCCGATCATCAACCAGTACCCACCACGCGGAAAGGACTCTTCGCTGAGCGTATCGGAGAACTCCTCGTAGTCCTGCTTGTAGTCGTCCCAGCCGATGCGCTGTTTCGGCATCCCTGTCGTGCCACCGGTCTCGAAGATCGTGAAAGGACGCCCCGCGAAGGCCTTGGGAATCCAACGCTCGTGAGGATCCTTGCGCAGAGCCTCGTCGTCGAAGTTCTCGAAGCGCTCGACGATGTCGGCGTACCCCGTGAGCTGCGACACCGGATCGATGCCCGCCTTCTGCGCCCACTCCAACCACACCGGTGTGCCGGTTTCGGGCGAGAAGTGCCAGCGTACGATTTCACGTACGTGCGCATCGCGAACCTCCTCGGCCGCGCGTACACGCTCCACGATATCGGTCTTGGGTGAGGTTTCAGGCATGGCTTTGACCGCGCGGGATCATGAAGCGCTCGACCACGGACGCCGGCGGCGGGGAGGTCACGAGACTGACCAGAACCAAGGCCCCAGCGGAGGCCGCGAAGATGAAGGTCACGGGCATGAAACCCATCACCAGGTAGTCGCCGTCGGCCTTCCCACCTTCGAGCGTCGGAAGGATCAGGCCCTGGTAGAAGAAGTACGACCAGGTGACCACCGTCGTCAGAATGCAGGCCACGGCTCCGGCCAGGGTGGCTCGACGCCAGTAGACGGCGGCCACGACCAGGGGAAAGAGGGCCGCAAAGCCACTGAAGCACCATACCGCGAGGTCGAAGATCGAGGGCGGCGGGAACAGCGAGAGCAGGTAGGTCAGGGCCACGATGAAGACGATGAAGCCGCGTCCAAGCATCACCTTCTGCTTGTCGTTGAAGCGATTCTCGCCCGTCATCTGGATGACGATGTCGTGGGTAAAGATCGTTCCCAAGCAGACGAACTGGGAGTCGAGCGACGACATGATCGCCGCCAGGATGCCGGCCGTCAGAAGCCCGGTGATGAAGGGGTCGGCCACCGTGACCTGCACCACCTTGGCGAGCACGGCGTTCACGTTGCCGCCCGGTGCGGTGATACCGGCTCCCAAGGCCCAGACACCGATCAGGATGCAAGGCACCCAGACGATCATGATGAACAGCGGATGGCAGATGGAAGTCAACCGGAAGGCCTTGGCGTTCTTCGCCGTCAGCCAGTGCTGGAAGAGGTGTGGGAACATGCCCACCGACAAAGGCACCAACCCATAGCTGAGAAACTGCAGGTGTCCGATCTTGCCCTCGCGCGAGAGATACTCGGGCGCGTTCTTCATCACCTGCTCGGTCGCGGCCACGAAACCGCCCATCTTGCCGGAGATCAACCAGAAGGCAACGACGCCCGTGATCATGAACACGATCGTCTGGAAGGCATTGGCCCAGGCCGCGGCGCGCAAGCCTCCCGTGAAGATGTAGAAGAGCACGATCCCGCAGATCGCGATCCCGGTCAACCAGGGCGGCACCGCACCCGCGAAGGCGTACGCGCCCGTGGTTTCATTCAGGGTCCCGGGGAAGGAGTCGGGGAACATCCCGACGGTCACGCCGCGCATCACCGCGCCGGCCCCGAGAATCCCGATCAAGAGGTACGGGATGACGAGAAGAACGAGGATCGGGAAGAGCAGATAACCGAGCCCGACGGAATCGAAGCGCGCCCGGAAGAACTGAATCTGGGTCAGGAAGTCGTGGCGCTTGCCGATGGCCCACAACTTGATCCCGATCAGAAAGAAGACCAACGAGTGGATGATGCCCGATGAGGACGCCATCAAGCCGTACACGCCGATGCCGGCCTGATAGGCCTTGCCGGTCGAACCGACCAGCGCAAAAGCGGTCATCGTCGTGCCGAACACGCTCATCAAGAGCAGGAACGGTCCGATCGATCGGCTGGCCACGAAGTAATCGCCGGCCGTGCCGCGATACAGCATGCGCGTGATGAAGCCCAGGCCGATCAAGAGCAGGAAGTACGCCCCGACCACGTAGAGCGGGGTCGGTTCCTTGGCGAGAGAGAGCAGCCCGATCACGCCTCACCCCCATTGTCGGAACCCTCGTCCGCCCAACGCTCGACATCGCTGGGCCAGGCGTACTTGATCACCATGGCCCATCCCAGCGCTGCGGCCAGCGAAATGCCGGCCTGATAAGCGAGGCCGATCGGCATGAAGCCGAAGAGCAGCGTGCGATCGCTCCAGAACCAGAAGTCCCAGTGGAGGATCGCGAGGAGCAAGATGAACCCCCAGGCGAACTTTCCGGCATTGCTCATGAGAAGAGGCTCCTGCTACTCGTCGATCGCGAACAGGTGTGTGTGTGTGGCCACGTAGAGGACGCCGTTGGCGGCGATGGGTGACGAGAATATCTGCGACGTCATGTCGATCTCGCGCACGTCCTTCTTCGGATCCAAGGTCTTGGAGGCCGGCAGAATGGTCATGTAGCCATCCTCGTTCCCGAGGTAGATTTTGCCGTCAGCCAGCAGGGTCGAGCCCCAGATGTGGGCCTTCGTGTCGTGGATCCAGTACTCCTTGCCAGTGTTGGCATCGATGCAGTAGATGAAGCCCGAGAAATCCGCCACGAAGAGCAGGTCGTCCTGGATCGAGATGGTCGAGAGCGAGCGGTTGATCTTGCGGTACGACCAGATCTCTTTGCCGTTCTCGTCGATGCAGAGCAGGTTGCCGACGCCTTCGCCGTGCTCCGGGTCCTGCCCGATCGGTGTGTAGACACGCCCCTTGTAGACGATCGGCGAGGCGAGGATCTCGCTGGGCCCATAGCGCGTGGCGTACTTGATCCGCTTGCCTTCCTTGTACCGATACTCCTTCGGGTTGCAGTCGTACTGCCAGGCCAGATCGAGGATCTTGTAGCCGTCCTCGTCCTCGATCGGCTCGGGCTTGAAGGCGTACAGAACGCCGTCCGGACCACCGAAGATGCACAGCTCGGCCGTGTCGGTCTTGAGGTACGCCGGCGAGGACCAGTTGCAGTGGAAGATGCGTTCGGAGAGTCCCGATTGCTCCTCGCCCTTCAACTGGCCCGTCTTCTTGTCCACCAGGATCAGGCTGGGAGCGCGCGGAGCCGGCGTCTCGACGTGCCCGTAGTCGACACCGTTCGAGGTCGAAACCCACAGGTTGTCGCCTGCGATGCACACCGAGCTGGAGGTGATGTTGTGCGGGAAGACCCCGCACTCATCGATCATGTTCAGGGTCCAGATGATGTCGGCATCGGTCTGCGTCACCTCCAGAGCGGGCTTGCCGGGACCGGCCATGTACTGGCCCTCGCCCTTGAAAGGACCGTCGTTGCCGTTCGACATGCCCTTGACGTCCAGGCACATGACCTCGCAACGGTTCGTGACGATGTAGATCCGATCGCCCTCGACAGCCGGAGACGAGCAGATACCGAGGTATTCCCAGTCGGAGACCTTACCGGTGCCCAGCTTGGGGATGTTCAGTTGCCACAGAAACGCTCCGGTCTCCTCTTCGAAGGCATAGACGCACGAGCGATCGCCCTTGAAACGCGGATCGCGCGGAACATCGTTGTTCGTGCCTACGTAGATCACGCCATTCGCCACCGTCGGGTTGCCATAGCTCTGCGAGCCCAGCTTGGCGATCCACTTGACGTTGCGGGTCGTCGTCATGTCGATCTCGTCGGTGGCACCGATGAAATCGCCCGCCGCGAAGTCGTCCGGCAACCCGGTCACGGTCGTGGCCATGTTCCGCGTCGAGTCGCGTCCCCAGTTGGGCCAATCCTGAGCCGTGAGAGGCGCTGCCAGGGAGACGGAGAGGAACGTTGCGAAGAGCAGTTGAGCGCTTCTCATGGCGGGCTGATTAGTCATTGGGGGTCACCAGGATATTGTCGAGATAGACCGTGAAACGGCTCTGCGGGGTGAAGCCGAAGAGCCCTGGCGATCCGTTCTCGTGAACGTCTGCATGGGCGTATTCGAGCAGCCAAGCATCGGGTTCCGGATCTCCGCGCTTCCAAGCCTTGGCACGCACGACACCCGAACCGTCCGGGTTGACATCGACGCGACCTTTCAGCGTGTACCACGTACCCGGCTTCCAGCGGAACGTCTCGGCGACCTTGATGCGCTCGTCGTTCGAGCTCATCTGCAGTTGCTGGTAGTTACCCTTCAACTGGAAGAGATAGCGCTGGTTGACGAATCCGGCAGACGACTGCGAACGACGGTTGCCGTCCGACAGAATGTCCATCTGTACGGTGTAGTTCTTGTCCTCGGGGTGGCCGATGTACGACATCGTGCGCTGGAACAGTGGGTTCGACATGTTGCGCGACAGGACCTTCTCGCCCTCGCGCTCGATGATCTTCCACTTGGGCTTGGCGGACAGCCAATGCCCCGGCGGAAAGGCGAACTTGCCGCCGGCCTGGTTCAGCTCGGTGTCGTCGAAGTCCAGCACGTACGGCGGGGATGCAACGACGCGCACGCGCGCCGACGAGCTCCAATCCTTGAAACTGGCCTTGATCACACCGGCCCCCGGCTTCAGCCCCTTCCACGTCCACTCGGGTGTGCGCGTGGCGATGGGCGGCTGCATGTATTCCCATGTCGTCAGCCCGCGGTACGAAGCCTCGACCACGCGGCCGCCGGCATCGATCGTCCGCAGAGCAATCGGTACTTCTTCGCCGACGCGCAGCAGAAAGTCGCCCGGGATCAGCTGGAAGTCCGCGGGGTCACCGGGTGCAACGATGCCGGGAATGTCCCACAGGGGAGCCTCGCTCTTGCCCTTGCCGAAGCAGTAGAGCTTCTCGGTCGTGTGGACGTAGATGCGTCCGTTGGCCACCGCCGGCGCTCCCAGACACGATCCCTCGAGCTGAACGGTATCGAGAATCTCGGGGGCTTCCGCGCCCGGCTTCAGGATGTGGAACGAGCCGTTGGTCATCGGCACGTACAGCTTGCCATCCGCCGCGAGCGGCGAAGCGTGGATCTGATCGGGGGCCAGCTTGACGTGCCAGATGTGGTGGCCCGTGTCGGCATCGATGCAAAGCAGCTCGCCGGTCGCCACGGTCTGGTAGACCCGATTCCCGACCAACACGGGCGAACTGGTGAAGGCGGTGGCCTCCGTGCGCCAGTTCTCGTCGGAGTGGGCGAGGATCACGGGGCCCTTCTCGCCGGCCTTCGGCTCGCGCCCCGTGGGCAGAGAAACCATGCGGCCGATGATCGAGGAGTCGATGTTCTCCTTGCCGTGGATGGCGATGAGATTGTCCTTGTACAGGAGCACGGCCGAGTTCACGCCGCCGACGGCCATCTGAAAGCGCCACAGCGTCTGGCCTGTGCGCAGATCGATGCACACGACGTGGCCGCATCCGGTGCCGGCATACAACACGCGCCGACCGTTGGCGTCACCGACGACGGGCATGCTGAACGAACTGTCCTTCGGCCCTGTGCCCGGCGTGCAGCTCCAGAGGTTCGTGCCTGTCTCCTTGTCGAACGCGAAGAAGCGATCCCGCGCTGGACCCTGGGGGCCCCACGACGAGGTGATCAGATGGATGACAACGATGTTGCCGTCGATCAGGGGAGCTCCCATGCGCCCGTTCGGGAACGAGAGCCGACCATATTCGCTCGGCATCGATATCTGCCACAGGAGTTCGCCGTCGGGCGTGCACGCGTTCAAGAGCGCAGCGGTCGTCATGTAGTAGACGTAGCCCGTATGCGGATCGACGGTCGGACTACCGATGGCATAGCGGTCGTAGATTACGTCGGTCAGGAAGTCGCTCCACACGCGCTCCCAGATCAGCTCGCCCGTCTCCTCGTCGAGACAGATGATGCGTTCCTTGAGGTCCGGCCCATCGCCGGCATACGCCATGGCGAAAACCCGGCCATTGGCAACGACCGGCGTGCCGCGACCCCGTAGCGGGTACGACCAGAGGTGGTTTTTGCCATCGACTTCGATGTCGTCGATCAGCCCCTCCTCCGTCGAGGTTCCGTTCTGGTTCGGGCCGCGCCAGCTGAGCCAGCCGCGGATGCCTCCGCTGCGCCTTTCTTGAACGGTGAGGTCCGAGGAGCCCTCCGGCTGGGAGCGGCACGCCCCAAGGGCGATCAAGCTCAGCGGGAGGAGAAACGAGGAGAGAAGGAGGGGTCGAAGGGCGGTCGACACGCGCATGGTGGCATGTGGTGATTGGAGAGGGCCGCGACGGTTTGGGAATGGTTCGCAGGGGGCGGCCAAAATGCGCCGCAGATCATATCCGCGACAGGGCTGACCCCGAAAGCTCCTGGGTCCTCTTCCGGAAGGTCCCCAGATCTCTGCCGCTGTCTGTTCGTATTCCTTACGAAGTGGCCGGGATCATCCGCCGATCTTCGGATTGGCAAAGCAGTAGAGCGCCGCTTCCGTCCGCAGAAAAACGCGTCCCTGGGCCAGGGCCGGAGTGGCATAGCAGCGCTCGCCGAGATCGGTGACCGAAAGCGGCTCGAGGCTGCCCCCCGCCGGAAGGACGACCGCGATGCCCGCTTCGCTGACGACGTAGATCTTGCCGTCCCCCGCCACGGGCGAGGCGTAGTAGTTGTCGACGGCCTCGTCGATCCGCCCGCGCTCGATCAACTCGCCGGTCGCGGGATCCAGAGTCGTCACCAGCCCGCCTGCGTCGTTCACGAGGTAGAGCACGTCGTCGTAGATCAGCGTCGAGGGCAGCTGCGGAATCGAGCGGTGGTAGCTCCAACGAATCCCGCCCTCGCTGACATCCCCTCGGGTCCCGGCGGCAGCGGGCCGGATGGCCAGCAAGCCGTTGCGCGAGGCGAGGGCCGCGCGCAGGTACTCCCACTCGTTTGCCTCGAGCTGCTTCGATCCGTCGAGATCGACGAACCCGAACCACGCGGCGACTCTCCCCGGAAGCATTTCCTCCTGGCCGATCGTACCGTTGCCATCGGCGTCGCGTTCCGCGAGCACGTCCGCATACTCCCCCACGTCCACCTGCTGGCCAGGATCGTTCATCGGGGAACCGTAGCCGTTGATGTAGATCGTGCCTTCGTGCAGGACAGGCACGGACTTCATCTCGAAGCACAAGCCCTTGACCCACCACAGTCGCTCGCCTGTGCGCGGTGCGTAGGCGTCCAGGAGGAACGATCCCGGCAGCAGGACCTCGGCGTTTCCCGCGTCGTCTTCGCGCACGATCGGCGTGCAGTGACCGCTGGTCGCCAGCGGACGCTCCGTCCGCCAGAGAAGCTGGCCGCTCTTTTGATCCACGCCGACCACGAAGGAGTTCGTGTTCTGATCACACGCGAGAACGCAGACACCATCGACGAGGATCGGCGACGCGCCCATGCCGTAGATGTTGTTGAACGGTCCCAGCGGAACGCGCCAGAGCTCTTCGCCCGCGTGGTCGTAGGCCAGGAGTCCGTAGTCGGGAAAGAAGACACAGACGCAACTCGCGTCCACCGCGGGGGACGGCGAGGCCGCGTTGTTGCGTTGGTCGAAACGCTCCTGGCGCGGGCGCGGCGCTTCGGTGCGCCACAGCACTCCACCGTCGCTGGCGGAGAGCGCGTACGTCCACAGCGTGTCGCCCTCGAGTGCGGTCAGATAGATGCGCTCGCCAAAGAGAATCGGCGAGGAATGCCCCGGCGACAACTCGCTGCGCCAGAGCTGATGCTCTTCGTCCAGGGCGTACGGCAAGAGTCCCGCCTGGCTCTGGCCCGTGCCATTGGGGCCGCGAAAACGCGTCCATTCGCTGGAGGGAAGATCCCCATGCTCTCCCATGGCGTCGGGAACCGAGACCTGGTTGTCGGAGGTGGCACAGGCCGGAAGGAGGCCGGCTGGAAGTAGAAGGAGCAGCGGCGTAGGTCGTTTCACGCCGGGGATGATAACCACATTCCCCGGAGGCGGCCGGTCTCAAGCGTGTACGACACAGGTCTGCGGCAGGTAGGGCAGGCGATCGCCGAGGCCCCGGGCGGGTGATTTCTTGCGCGAAGCCCCTACTCGCTGCTGCGGTGATCCCAGCAGGTCAGGATGCCCTCTTGATTCCGGCAGTAGATCCGGCCGCCGGCGAGGACCGGCGGAGTCCAGCAAATGCCCCCGTCGAGAACCTCGGTGCGCGAGTGGACCTTGAAGCCCTCGGGGCTCGCATCGGCGATGATCAGTTCGCCATTGCCGCTGAGCGCGATCAGCTTGCCATCGGCCACGGTCAGGGCTCCCTTGGCGAGGCCGCGTTCGCGCCATATTTCCCTACCGTCCAGGTCGATGCACTTCAGGACTGCCTCGTCGAAGCCGTACAGGTGGTCGCCGAAGGGCACGGAACCGCTCATGTGGTTGCGCATGACCTTGCTGGACCACAGCTCCTTGACCTTGCCGCCGGCCAGCTCGACCATGGCACAACCCTTGCCGTAGCCGGAGGAGATGAAGATGCGCGTGCCGAAGATGAGCGGCGTGGCGGCGTTCACGTCGTAACGGGTCTTCCAATCCGTGCGATAGAGCTCGTCACCATTCTTGATATCGATCACCGACAAGCCTTTGCCAGCAAAGACCGCCAGGCAGTGCTTGCCTTCGTACTCGAAGTCCATGGGCGTCGAGTAGGCATGGCCATAGTTCTCGCGCGTCTTCCAGGCCACCTTGCCGGTCTTCTTGTCGTAGGCGATGACGCGACCCACATTCATGATGACCTGGTCGCCATTGATGAAAGGCGACGCGCCGAAGCCCCAGGTCGGCTGTTCGAGGTCGAACTCCTTTTTCTGGTCCGTGGACCAGGCGAGCTCGCCATCGTCGCTGTACAAACACACGAGTCCGCCCTGTCGGCTGGCGACGTAGATCATGTCGCCGTCGATCGTCGGCGTCGTCAACGTGCCACCCCGATGGGCGTTGTTCATGATCTCGGCCGGGTAGGAGTACTGCCACTCCTCGTCGCCGGTCTCTGAGTCCAGGCGGAAGATGCGATCGAGCTTCTCGAGCTTGTCGAAGCCCAGGGTGTAGAGCTCCTTGCCGCGCACGACGACCGACGAATAACCCACGCCGACTCCTGTGACCCACCTTTCCTCGCCCGTCGGGCTCCAGCCGCTCTCCTCGCTGACCCCCGTGCGCTTCGGCCCGCCCCAGCGGGTCCAGTCCTCGGTGGTGTTCGTGGGCAGAGGGATGGGAGCGAGTAGACAGGTAACGAGGAGTAGAGACATGATCGCGCGGTTGGCCAGAGGGGGAATCCGTCCGAAGTTCGTCGGCCGGAGGGTGAGCTCGTCAGGCGAGCGAGGATACCCCGATCATTCCTCTCTCCCAACCTCCACGCACACGGCTTCGACATCGCTGCGCAAGAGGATCTTGCCATCGTAAAAAGCGAGTGTGTTCCAGCACTTGCCTGCGAGCGCTTGCACACGGCCCAAAACGCGGTTCGGCTGCTCGGGAGTGGGTTCGACGAGCGATAGCTCGCCCCACTCGGAGAGGATGAAGAGGGACTCCCCGACGAGCAAGATCTGACCGTGCCCATACCTGCCCTCGCGCCAAACGCGCTCCCCCGTCTCGAGATCGACGCACTCGAGCCGCTCGTCCGCAAGCCCATAGGCATATCCGGCGTGAACCACGGGGCTCGTCAACTTGGTGCGCATCGAGCGCCTGTTCTTCCACACCAGGTGGGTTTCGAGGGCATCGCCGGCGGGCCGGATCTCGATCAGCATCGAGCCTCCGCCATAACCCTTGGAGAACATCACCCGATTCTCTGAAACCAGCGTGGCCTGGGAAACGCATGCGTTCTGGGACGTGATCCCCGGCCAGGACTCTTCCCACAGGATCGAACCATCGTGGGGGTCGTGGCCGGTCACGGTGTCCTCGTTCACGATGACGATCTGATCGACACCGGCCAGGGTAGCGAGCAGGGGCGAGCTGAAGCTGATCTGGCGCGGGGGCGATTCCCAGACCCGCTCACCGCTCACGGAATCGAAAGCGACCAGCCCAGCCATACGCGTCGTGGCATCACCGCCGGCGGGAATCACGACCAGGTCGTTCGCCGCGCCTTCGACTTCCTTGGCGGTCACGATTGCCAGGGGCGAGTTCGAGCGCCCGTAGAGGATGTTCTTCGCCTCGAGCTCCGGAGTGACGCCAAACATTTCGAGCAAGTCGTGTTCCCAGAGCAGTTCGCCCGTGCGCCCAGCGTGACAGGCGAAGCGCCCCCCCGCCCCCAGGGTGTAGACGCGACCTCGATGCACGAGCGGCGTGCTGCGCGGACCGATGCCGCCCAGGAAGTTCTCGAAGCGACCCGGGTGTGCCGAGGACCAAAGGAGCTCCCCCGAGGCCATCTCATAGGCGGTAGAGACCTCCTGCTCGTCCCACTGCTCGAGGGTG
Organism: Planctomycetota bacterium; assembly: GCA_965662355.1. Classification (GTDB taxonomy): domain Bacteria; phylum Planctomycetota; class UBA1135; order UBA1135. The sequence continues at coordinate 39,959 of CBFIHP010000003.1, forward strand.
AACGCAAAGCCGTTGACCACGGCGAAACCCGACCAACCCGCCCCGACAGCGCGGTTCCAGAGAATCCGCGGCGGTCGCGTATCCCAGTCACTGCGCAGCTGCACTCCCTGGCCGAGCTCGACGCGCAGGTTGCGAGCGGCGCCGAGGAATCCGGGGAAATCCCCCGGGCCGGGGGTCAGATCGATGCGCTCCCCGCCCACGGAGTCGCTGCCGTGGAAGACCTCCCCCCCACTGGCTCGCCAGCGAAGTTTCGGAATCATCGAACCGCTGAAACCCTCGAGCCGAAAGCAGAGATTGCTGATGACCATCAAGCCGAGCACGGCCGCGGCAACTCCCACGCGCAGCTTGACGGGATGCCCGCTCATGAGCGTGAACCAGACCAACCCGAGGCCCGTGGCAACGAACATCGAGGCCATGCTGCCGACGTTGCGCATACCGAGGTCTCCCGCGTCGCCAAACCACAGACCGAGGATGGCTAGGAGCAGGATCCCCCACAGAATGCAAAGCCAGAGCGGAGGACGGAGTTTCTTGGAACGCGTCATGGGGAGTCGGAGGGATCGGGCCCGAGCGCTAGGCCGGAATCGAGGCTCGTGGCGGATCTCGTGGCGAATGGAGGGGGCTAAGAACGTAACCCCGGAGGGTTGATTCCCTATGCTCGGAGCGGCGCGTCTCCGCGCCGTGTCCCGTGGACGACCCCCCATGTTCAGCGCACGCTCACTCTTCCTTGCGACCCTGGCCTTGGCCCTGGCCCTCGTCTCGGTACCCCGCGACACCGACATCGGCATCCCCGCCGGCTCGGCCCTGTTCTGGACCCGGGCCTTCCCGGCGTACACACCGCCCCGGGAAGGACTGTTCGCAAAGACCCCATCGCGAACGGAAACCAAAGGAGCCTCGGAACGCAGCTCGTCCAAGCCCGGCGCACTCGAGCTGGACTTTCGTAATGGCGACGGCTTCGGCCTGGTGCGCATCCTCACGACCGACCTGCCGATCTATTTTTCCTGGATGCGGGCAAAGCCACCGGGCCCGGGCAGCGGAGCGACGGAGGCCTATCCCGAACGCCCCGAGTTCGGCTCGGGGCTCTACTGGGTCACACTGGCTCCGCTTCTGCGCTTGATGCTGCATCCGCAGATCGTCCCGTACGAACCTGCCCTGGCCCATGTGCTCGAGATCGGCGAGCCGGCCTTGTACCTGCTTAACGACCTGAAGACAGAACGGGGCCTGCGGAGCGCGGTGGAGGATCTGCGCATGCGACTCGAACCGGGCAAAGGCACGGGTACGTCGCGACCGCTCGATGGCGAGACGGTTCGCGAGCGCATGTTCTCGCGCTTCTGTCTCGACGAGTTGCTACGCATCCAGGCCTACGATCCCGAGCGTTCGTTCGCCAAGCGCCTGCTGCTCTTCTCCGAAGAGACCGAGGACTGGGTCGTACGCTATGCGCGCGAGGGCAACCTACGTCTGCGGCGTGCGGCCATCGCGGCCCTCGGGCGCTATCGTTCGAAGCGTGCCCTGGACATGCTGCTCGAGCGCGCCATCTTCTCGCGGGATGCGGTGGAAACCGTGCGTGCGCTGGCTGGTCTTTCCAACTACCGCGGACCGTTCGACGTCACACCGCTGGTGCAGCGCTTGCTGACCGAAGAGGATCCGATCCTGCAGAGTGCCCTGTGCGGGCCCCTCGGGCGCCCCCAGGCAACGGCCGCCATCGAGCCCCTGATGGCACTCGTGGAGAACGGCATCAAGGAACATGATACCGGCGTCGCCATCGAGGCCCTGGGGGCACTGATTCGCATCGGACGTCACAAGGAATCCGAACCCCGGCTGCTGGCCTTCCTCGAAAAGGCGGAACGCAAGCTGGCTGGCTCCAGTGCATCGTTCAAGGTGCCCGGAGGGCCACTGCAGGCCAACCCGAACCCGGATTCTGAACGGGATCGTGCACAGGTCCTGCTGGCCCTCGTGCGCATCCTGTGGCTGCAGTTGCACCCGGGCGATGCCCGGGCAACAGAGATGTTGTTCGAGATGGCCGATCAAGGCCGGCGCGGGTTCGGGCCAGAGGGAGCGGGTTTCGGCAACATCCATGCCCCGGCCCGACTGGCCTTCCTCGCGGCGTTGCCTTCCGCGGGAGAGGCCGGTATCGCGCGCTTGCGCGCGATCGCCGAGTCCTCGCGCTTCGGCGCCGCCCTGCGCGGCCAGGCGCTCCGTCGCCTCCCATACCTGCACCGCTCGAAGCTCGCCATGTCATTCCTGGCAGCGCCCAACGCCTATACGCTGCGCATCATCGGCTACGAGACTCTCGTCGCGGACTTCCACCCCGAAGCTCTCGCGCTCGGACATGCTTTGATCGAAGAGGCAGCATCTGCGCACCAGGACCGCGCACCCTCGCGGGACTACCTCTTCCTCCGCGCCGTACGCACGCTCAGTGAACGGGGCCAGCTCGAAATGCTCGAGCTGGCTCCCTTGATCTTCCACGCGGAGAAAGGGGCCGATGCTCTCGGGGACCTGCTGGATCCGATTCGTGAGCGGGTCGACGCCCTCGTCAGCGATTTCGTTACGCAGAAGAAGACCTTGACCCGACTGAAGCCTGACATCGCAAGCCTGGTCGATTTCGTTATCCGAGCGGAGTTCAACACCGCGGTCAGCCAGGAAACGCGCGCGGAGGTCATCGAGTACATCGAACAGGAAATCCGCGGGCTGAAATCCCACCGTAGCGATTCCCCGTACATCGAGAACGTGCGCAAGAGCATAAAGACGGTCATCTTGGGTTGGCGTCCCGAGGACCTCGCTGGCCCACCGCTGCTGACCGGACGACCGACGTTTGGGAGCGGCGACTTCGCCACGCCGGTCGACCTCGGCGAAGAGGTGCTCCTGGCCCTCGGTCGCACCCAGGATCCCGAGGCAGCGGCCATGCTGGCGGACTTCCTCGGCAACCGCCGCAATCGAAACCGAGCCGCCGCCTGCCTCGGCCTTGGCCTCGCGGGATTCACGAAACACGTCAAGACCCTGGCCAGCTTCCTGCTCGACGGCGAGCCCTTCGTGCGTTTCTGCGCGTACGAAGCGCTGCGACATCTCACCGGACTCGACGTGCAGCTGGACTGGATGTACGGCCCTGCGGACGAGCGCTTCGATGGTGCGGAACGCTATCTCGTGTGGGCCCTCGAGAACAGCGAGCCGTCGCGAGCCAAGTGAAGAACTCGCCGCGTCGCTTCCTCGTCCTCTGCCTGGGGGCCACCAGTCTCTTCGCTGTCGGCAGCCTCGTTGTCCCGGCCACGCAGGAGGAAACACCAGAGGAACGTGCTCCGCACGAGCGCATCGATATCCCCTCCCTCGCCGCCTGCGGCGGCTGCCATGCCCAGGTGTACCGCGAGTGGTCGAAGAGCCTGCACGCGGGGGCCTGGACCAACAAGAACGTGCGCACGGCCACGAACGACTTTCGCAAGAAGAGCTGCCGACCCTGCCACAGCCCGCGCTCGGTCTTCGAAACGGGCTTCGACGTCGCCCCTGCTTTCCGCAACGTCAACCAGCTCGATGGGGTGCACTGTCTGTCTTGCCACGGCCTCGAGCACGGCGTAGCCGCGGCGCGCACGCTGCCCGATGCCCCCTGCAATCCGATTCGCGAAACGCGACTCCTGCAGGCCGATCATTGCTTTCCCTGCCACGAACCCACGCACCAGGCCTTTCAGGAGTACCGCACCTCCGACGCCCACGCCCTGGGCTTGCGCTGTGTCGATTGCCACATGCAGGTTCGCGCCGATGGCAGCGGTCGCTCGCATGGGAGCCATGGAGGGTTGAACCCGAAGTTCGTGGGCCGGGCGATCGCGTGGGTGGCAAAGCGCAGCGACGAGGGCATCGTGCTCGTCGTACGCAATCGAACGGGACACAAGTTTCCCGGCGAGATCCCCTCGCGCAGCTTCGTGATCCAGGTCGAGATCGAAGGTCAGGAATCGCGCACCGTGCTTCTGCGCAAGCCCTTCCGTGGCGAAGATCGCGAGGACAACCGCTTGCGACCGGACGAGGAACGCCGGCTTGTCTTCGAGATTGGCAAGGGGGCTACAGCCCGCGTGCGCTTGTTCTTTCTGCCCTACCCCCTGCTGCCTCTCGAACAGGGTTTCCTCCTGGGAGAGACCGTGCTCTGAGTCGTGCCACGAGTCAGAGCACCTGCACGCCCGAGCTGAAGAAGTACTGCCCCAACCCGACGGTGAAGAGCGCCACTCCATACAACGCGTGCTCCGCGATGACCAGTGTCAACGAACGTGTGCGTGCAAAGGTCCAGGCGAAGAGTCCGCCACCGATGACAGAAAGGCAGACCGCGATCGGGTTTCCGTAGAAGGCGTGGGCGAATCCGAAAGCCGCGGCGGAAACGAGGATACACGAGCTGCGCGTGGGAAAGATCCGTCCGTAGCGATGGAAGAAGAACCCGCGGAAGAAGAGCTCCTGGGGCAGCACCGACAGGAAAGGGTACGTGAATACGATCAAGCCCCAGATCAGGGGCTCCTGTCGCGGCAGGGCCAGGAAGTTCTTGGGCTCGAGATAATGAACGTAGAGCGTCAACAGGAAGGTGGCGATGCCGAACTGGAGCGTCACGCGCCGGACCTCCTTCGGCGGCCACGGAGCCCGCAGCCAGCGGCCCATCTCGCCCGGAGCGCGACGCCACAGAAAGAGAAAAGTACCGATGCCCAGGCTGGCCAGGAGCGGAATCACCGGCACCACTCCGCCAAAGGCCCGTACTCCCCACAACGTCGCGGGCACGATCAGGAACAAGAACAGCACTTCCAGAGCCAGTCTCCAGCGTGCTCCCGGGCCAAGAACCGTTGCCGATTCATCGCTCTCGGGCACATCTCTGATCTGGGGCGGAGGGGAATCCATGGAACCCTCCTCGATCGGATGCTCTTAGCCCATGGGTGGAGGGGAACCCAAAGACGAGCGCCGATAAGGCTCGAATAGATCCTCAGAAGGCCTTCCAGGCGGTACGCTGAGATGCGATGCCCGAGAACAAGGAGATTGCCGACGTCCTCGAGTCCATGGCCGACCTGCTCGAAATCGACGAGGCCAGCCCGTTTCGGATACGTGCCTATCGCAACGGCGCGGACACGATTCGTTACCACGACACGCCGCTCGAGGAGCTCGTTCGCAAGGGAGCGAATCTCACCGAGCTACAGGATGTCGGCAAGGGGTTGGCCAAGGCCATCGGCGAGATCGTGACCCTCGGCATCCCCGGCTTCCGGGCCCAGATGGCCCAAACCCATCCGCCGGGTTTGCTCGAACTCTTGAGCCTTCCCGGTCTCGGCCCCAAGCGCGTGCGCATGCTGAAGAACGAGCTGGGCGTTTGCGGTCCCCTCGAGCTCAAGCAAGCCCTGCTCGATGGACGCCTGCGCGAGGTCCGCGGTTTCGGCGCCAAGAGCGAGGAACGTCTCCTGCAGCGCCTCGAACGCTTCGAAGAATCGTGAACGCATCGACAATCTACACCTTCCTCTTCGCGTCCCTCACGCTCCTACTCGGGCCTCTCGGATGCAGCGGGGAACCACAAGGCGCCAACACGTCCGCCCCCTCGCTGACCCCGACGCATGAAGGAGCGAGGCTCTCGATCCAAAAAGTCCGCCAGGACTTCGGCGATGTCGACGACACGCGCCATCTAATCTGCGAGTTTCCGTTCGAGAACAGCGGCTCCGACACGCTCGAGATCCGCGAGTTGAAGTCGAGTTGCGGTTGCACGACCGCCGAACTCTCGCGCATGTCGTTCCTGTCCGGAGAAGGCGACACGATTCGCGTCGACTGGAAACCCAAGGGCCACGGCTTGCAGTCCCAGACCGTCGACATCTTCATCGAGGGTGCGCCAAACCCCACGCGCCTGGTCGTCCGGGCCAACGTCGAACCCAAGATCAAGGTGACCCCCCTGGCCGCGGACTTTGGCAAGGTGCCCCAGAACACCCTGCACAACCTGCCCCTGACCCTGCGCAGCGACGACCCCCATGTGCAGGTCATCGAGGTGCGCCCCAAGGTGCCCTCGGCACTCCTCGCCGATTTTGTTCCCTCGCAGGCGGACGGTGCCCTGGGCATCGTCAACGTGCAGATGCTACCGCGCTCGAAGCGCGGCGCCTTCGGCACCTCCATCACCATCAAGAGCCGCGTCCAGGACCCGCTCACCGGCGAGCCCTACGAATATGAAATGGACATCCCCGTCCGCGCCTCCGTCTACGGGGCGGTCCTGCTGGAACCCAACGCCTTCTACGTCGGCAAGGTACTGCCCCAGGGGACCGTCGACTACACCGTTCGCCTCCGCCGCCCCGACAGCACGAGCTTCAAGATCCGCCGAGCCGAACTGATTGACTGCACGGTCCCCGGCCTGACGCTCACGCAGAAGGAAGGCACCGATGCTACGGGTGTTTACACCGATCTCGTTCTCTTCGGATCGGTCAAGGACTACCTGGGCCCATTGCGAGGCACCGTATCGCTTTTGACGGACGTGCCAGGTGATTCGGCCCAGAAGCTCGGGGTCATGGGAGTGGTGCGGCCCTAGGGTTCCCACGCTATGGGTCGGGGCGGAACGCTCAGCGGACAACCTCGATGCTCGACGCAACTCCGTCCCCACCACGCGTGATACTCCACGTGCACCCGCTCGCAAGATCCTCAAAGGTCTCACGAGTACCATCGAACCAGGTGACGCGCAGTGACTCCACCCGCTCCGCATCGCCGACGCCGAAATGCAGTTCGCGCTCGTGGCTCGAAAGAAAACTCTCGCCTGAGACGACCCAGCGGGTCTGCTGCTTGCCGTCACAAACGAGCTCGACGCGGGCACCGAAGGCGTGGTGATCCCCGGGAGTCCCGACGAGTCGTACCCGCAAGCTCTCGCCCGTGGGGCCCTCGTTACGCAGGAGCGTCGGCGCTCCATCGATGTTGCCTATCAGTAGATCCAGATCGCCATCGGCATCGATATCCCCCACCGCGGCACCTCGACTAGCGGCACGCAAGCGGAAGCCCGAACCGCCATATCCGTCGGGTTCGATGAACTTCGAACCGGTGTAGTCGAAGATCTGGTTTTCCTGGCGATAGACCGTGCCGAGGTCGAAGCGATCGACCTGCGGATAGACGTGGCCGTTGACGGCGAAGAGCTCCTGATCTCCGTCGTTGTCAAAGTCGAAGAAGCCGCAGCCCCAACCGAGCTTGTCGGTCGTGACCTTGCTGAGTGCGAGGGCCGGCGTGCGGTCGATGAACGAGCCGCGGCCCATACCCCGATACACGGTGAAGTAGTCGTCCGCGAAGTTTGTCAGGAAGAGATCGGGTTGTCCGTCGTTGTCGTAGTCGCCCAGGCCGACGCCCATTCCAGCCTGGGGCCTGCCGCCCATGCTGTAGGCAGCCCCAGAGACCTGTGCACGATCCTCGAAGTGTTTCCCCTCGCGATTGAACCAGAGCGAGTTGGCAACCGAATCGTTGGCCACGTACACGTCCAGCCAACCGTCCTCGTTGACGTCGAAGGCCATGCTCTGGAAGGCGAAAGCGGGGTCGACCGTGAGGATGCCGCGGGCCTCGCTTTCGTCCTGCATGATGCCGTCGCCCGCGTTCACGTAGTAACGATCATGGGCGCCGGGCAGACCGCGCGGCCCCTTCATCACCTTGACGCCGCGGTACTCCGTGCTGGGCCGGTCCGCGAGCATCTGGGCTTCGTCGAAGTCGACATAGTTCGCCACGTAGAGATCCAGATCCCCATCCCGATCCCCATCGAAGAACGAGGCGCCTGTACTCCAGCGCTCGTCGCCGAGACCGAGCTTTTCGGTGATGTCGACGAACGCTCCTGCGCCCGTGTTGCGATAGAAGACATTGGGTCCATAGTTCGTCACGAAGACGTCGAGGTGCCCGTCGCCGTCCAGATCCACCGTTCGAACACCGCTCGATAGACGGCGCTCATCGATGCCCGCGGGCTGCGTGTGATCCACGAAGATGCCCGCGCCATCATTGATGTAGAGAGCATCGCTCGGGTTCGACGCCAGGGGCGCTCCGATACGCCCACCATTCGTGAGGTACGCGTCGAGGTCCCCATCCCCGTCCGCGTCGAACAGCGCCACGCCTCCGCCCACGGTCTCGAGGATGAAGGGCTTTTCCTCCTCGCCATTGACCTGCTGGAAGGTCCCCAAACCGGATGGCTCGGTCGCATCCACGAAACGGAACGGCCCGCGCGCGTGGTAGATATGCTCGCGATCTTCCTTCCGAGCTTCCTTCGGATTGGGGCCGCAGGCGCACAACCAAAGCGCTGCCGCGAGCCCGAGCAGGCCGAATCGATCGGCCTCCAGGCTCAACCGCCCGCCCCGGAGAGCTTGGCGAGGGCCAGCTTGACCTCTTCGTGGGTCGGATCCAGCTCGACCACTCGGCCGAAGAGCCGCTTTGCTTCGTCGGTGCGCTTGACCTCGGCGCAGATCTTGCCCAGTTCGAAGAGTGCGAAGGGATCGTCCGGCGCCTCTTCTTCGATCTGCTTGATCACCTCCTCGACGCGCGCGGTTTTGTCCGCCCGCGTGCAGGTGCGAATCAGCTCGATCTTGGGCTCGAGAGAATCGGGCGAGAGGAAGGCTGCCTCTTCCAGATGATCGACAGAGAAGTTCAGATCCCCCAGCTCGCGACGCGCGATGCCGCAATAGAGGTGGGCATGGGCGTGCCTGCGATCCAGGTTGATGACCCGGGTGAACCACGAGAGCGATTCGCGGAACTTGCCGGCGGCGAAGTATTGCTCGCCGAGAAAGAACAGAGTCTGGGGATCGTCCGGACGTCGCTGGACCTTCTTCTGAGCGGCCTGCAGCTCCTGGTCCCAACGCTTCCAGATGTTGAACTGCCGCAGCGCTTCAGCGGCTCCCTCGGTGTCGCCGGAGGCCTCGCGCAGGGTGGCCAGACGGTTGTAGGGTGCAGGCATCGTGGGATCGACCTCGATGGCCGCCTCGTAGGCCAGGATTGCCTTTTCGCGCTGATCGACGTTCTCGAGAGTGTTGCCGTACTGGAAGCGCAACCCACCATCCTCGGGCAGGAGCTCCATCGCGGTCTCGAAGCTCGAGCAAGCGCCCTCCAGATCGCTCTCGTCCATCAAGAGCAAGCCCATGCGCTTGTGGGCCAGACCGTTCTTCGCATTCAGAGCCAGCGATTGACCCAGGAACGTGCGCGCGGTGGCGAGGTCTTCGCCGATGTGTGCGGCGCGGCCGATCCAGTAGGCGAAGGCATCGTTCTTCGGGTCCAGTTCGAAGGCACGGCGCAGGTGCTTGATGCCCTCGTCGAGTTTCTCCTGATCGCGGGAACCGGAGCCCACGATCACGTAGGAGAGCCGGACGAGGAGCTGGCCCAGCTCGAAGTGGGCCTCGGTGTAGTCGTCATCCAGCTCGATCGCCCTCCGAAGCTCCTTTTCGGCCTCGTCGAGGTCGTTCGAATCGAGGAAATTACGCGCACTCTGGTACGCCAGCCGGGCTCCGCCACCGGAGGCGCGCTTGACCCCACTTGTTCCCCCGGTATCACCAGCTGAACCGCCATCACCCCCACCACATCCCTCGACGGCGCACAGCAGGAAGGCGGCGCTGAGCAGAGAGAGTCCGCAGAAACGGTCCCGGCTCGTGGCCCGGGCATCCGCTGCGGAGAGGTCGGTGTCGAGACGCGGCAGTCGGGGAAAACGGATCTTCATCGGGAAGGGCGAGTTTGGTCAGGGCAAATGGAAGGGGGCGAAGAGCATAATGCGCAGGGGAGGATCCCACGTCAGAATACCCTGTCATCGAGTACGGAGTCCCGAAAGGATCGTTGGCACAGTGCCAGTCCAATCGGGTCTGAAACACTCTTCCCGTGAAGGGGACGTTCCGGGCTCTTGCATCGCTTTCCAAAAACCTGCGCGGCACCTGCCAGGACCCCGTCCCCTGACCCCATGAAGCACATTCCTAGGAGTCGATCCGCTGCCGGCGGATCGCGCATCGAGTAACCCCATGGCCGAGGGAAGACTCTGGCACGCGATCGCTTGCGGACTCTGCATGCTCGCCCTTCTGGTCGTGGCCCTGCGCCAGACTCGGAGGGTGAAGACGTACGAAGATTTCGCGCTCGCCGGGCGGAACCTTCCGCTCCTGTTGCTCGTCGCCACGTTGATCGGCACATGGGTCGGTACGGGTGCGATATTCGACCTCGCCCAGGAAGCCTATCGCCGCGGGATCGACGCTTTCCTGCTTCCGCTAGCTTCGAGTGCGGGGCTCGTCTTTCTGTGGTTCACGGCTTCCCGGACGCGTCGCCTGGGAGCCAGCACGATGCAGGACGTTCTCGAGGCGCGCTTCGGTCCGGTGACGAGGGTACTGGGTGCCGTGGCGCTGATCGGTGCCTATCTGATGCTGGTGGCCAGCCAGTATCGAGCAGGTGGCGCGATCCTCGGGTACATCTTCCCCTGGCTGGAGGGGGGAACCGCGATGGCGGTGGTGGCCGTCTTCGTCATCGTCTTCACGACGGCAGCAGGTCTCTACTCGGTCGCCGCCACCGACCTCATTTGCGTGGCCCTCGTGGTCGCCGGCCTGTTGTTCGCACTGCCCATCTTGCTCTCGCAGAGCGGTGGATACGACGCGGCCATTGCCAGCCTGCCCACGAGCAGTCAAGAGATCACCTACGGTGGTGGGAAGCTCTTGGGGCTCTTCCTGCCGGGGCTCCTGGTCGTGATCGCGGACGCCAATCTATTCCAGCGGGTAAGTGCTGCCAGGACTCCACAGGCGGCAAAGGTCTCTCTCGTGTGGATGCTGGGAGGCGTGCTCGCCCTGCAGCTTGCACTGGTCCTGATGTCGATTCTTGCCGCGGCTCTCGTCGCCCAGGGTGGGCTGCCCCACCCCGCACCAAGAGAAGAACATCACCTCCTACTCCAGGCGGCCTTCGATGCCTTGCCTCTCTGGCTCGGTCCGCTGGTCGTCGCTGGGTTCTTCTCGCTGATCGTCTCCAGCGCCGATTCCTTCTTGCTGACGCCCGTGACGGTGTTCGTACACGACCTCTATCGGCGCTTCTTGCGTCCGGATCTACGCGCCGACAAGTACCTGTTCTTCTCGCGCGCGAGCGTGATCTTCGCCGGACTCTCGGCCCTCGCCATCGCCTCCCTCACGGACGAGATCTTCTCGCAGGCGCTCTTCGCGTGCTCGGTGTACGGCGCTGCGATCGCGCCTGTTCTCCTGGCCGCTTACTTCTGGCCGCGCGCCACGGCACGCGGCGCGACCAGTGCGATGATCGGCGGCATCGTCGTCACGCTTCTCTCGGGTTGGTTGACAACGACCTCCGTTCAGGATGCCCTGTATCAATCTGGGTGGGTCGTGCTCACGGACTTCGGTCAGTGGGCAACCCGCGCGGGGATCGACCCGATCCTGCCGGGTTTCCTCGCCGGAGCGCTCTTGCTCGTGGGTGTCAGTCTTGCGGGCGCTCCTCCTGAAGAGAAGCAGGCCAATGCGTTGCAACAAGCTCTGGCGGACGACGAGGCTTCTCAGCCTCCGTCCGCAGTACCGGCGGACACCTCGAAGACATAGGCGGTGCCCCCATGGCCTTGCCACGCGCGGGAGAGTTGGTCGCGGCTATATCGACGACGGACCTCCTGCTCCGTCGCGGCCGCGGGATCGTTGACGATGACGTCCCCCTCCTCCGAAAAGCCACAGACGAGCAGTAGGTGTCCGCGCGACGAGCCCATGGGAGCCCCTGCCAGCTCGCCCTCGCCAAAGGCCACACTGAGGATCACGACGTGGCCCTTGGCCAGCAAGCGCTCGACCGGTTTCCAGGACGCAAAGCGCGTGAGGTAACCGGGAGCCCCGAAGGTGTAAGCCGACTGGATCGCCCGGGGCCAGTTGCCAAAGAGATCGAAGTTGGCGTCGTAGGCCCGCGCCGCAACGTCCTTCGGTGTCACATCCACACCGGCGTAGGAAAGCGCCATGGCCACGCTGGTCGGGCTGCAGATCCGAGAGGCGATCTCGGGATCCTGCTCGCGCTGGCTCAACGAAGGAACGGCAAGCGGAGCGCGGGCGCGTGGCGGGCGCGTCTCCAGCTCGGGCAGCGCGTAACGATCGGTGAAGCACAGGTGCAACCGATCAACGCGACTGCGCTCGCCCCGCAGGGCGTCGTCACTGAAGCGAGCCGTCACACGGATCTGAATGCGTTCCCAGTACACGTCCGAGGTGAAGTAGTCGACGTCGACCCGTCCGCTCTCGAATTCGGTGCAGGCCTCGGGCGAACGCGAGGTATTCCATTCCCCGAAGTAGAGCCACGGTGACCAGCCGTCCACGCCACGGCCGACCCGCAGCTCGAACTCGACCCCGGCCTTGGGCGTGGTATCGGCGTTCCACGAGAGCAGGATCTCGTGGAAGGGATAGCGCGGCTCGACGACGGGCAAGACCTCCGACAATTCAGGGCGACCGTCGTAGTGCAGTTGAATCGCTTCCCGCAGATCGAGCTCCTGGTGACACGGCCGAGACGGTTCGGAACGAAGTCCGCGGCATCCGGAAAGACCGAACCAGGGCGTGACCACAAGGAGCGCCAACCCGACGGTGAGCGGAAACGACATGGAAGTGGACAGCGACATGGAATCGAGTGTAGCGACGGCCCGCAGCTCACAAAGCCATAGCCCCGGTTCCTTGGCCGACTTCTTGCTTCCCCGACTTCGAGCTTTGGACTCGGAGCAAGGCAGGGTAGATAAGTGCCCATGCGGGCGCTGATGTCACTGGCACGCTTCTGTGTGCGGCTCTATTACCGCGAGAGCCGCCTGGGCGGAGCGATTCCGTCGGAGGGGCCCGTGCTGCTCGTCGCCAATCATCCGAACGGACTCGTCGATCCCGTCGTCATGGGCGGGGTCACGGAACGCTACGTGCGTTTTCTGGGCAAGGCACCGCTCTTCGACATCCCCGTTCTGGGTCGCATCATCCGCGGCCTCGAGGTTCTGCCCGTCTACCGGGCGCAGGACGGTGCGGATCTCACGCAGAACAAAGAGACCTTCGAGCGCGTGTTTGCTGCGCTTGGCCAGAACGATCTCATCTGTCTCTTTCCCGAGGGCAAGAGCCACAACGAGCCGGAGTTGCAAAGGCTCAAGACCGGTGCAGCCCGCATGGGGCTCGGCGCCGAGGCACAGGCGGGATTCGAACTGGGTGTGCAGATCGTCCCCGTAGGGCTCACGTACCGAGCCAAACGCCGCTTCGGGTCCCCAGTAGCGACGTGGGTCGGCATTCCCATCGATGTCCGCGAGTTGCGCCAAGAGCACGAGGCGGACGATCGCGAGGCCGTGCGTATCTTGACCGAGCGCATCGCCGAGGGCTTGCGCAACGTCACTCTCAGCCTGGATCGCTGGGAGGACTTGCCGCTGCTCGAGCTCGCCGAGCGCATCTTCCCCGCAGACGATCGCGACCGCCTTGAACGCCTGCGAGCCTTCGCCGATGGCGTGCACATGCTCCGCACGGAAGGGGACGAGCGCCTGGATCGACTCAGCGAACGCATCGCAGCCTTCCACCTACGGCTCACCCGACTCGGCATTCCCGTGGCGGATCTACGCTTGCGCTACCGCCCGAAGAGCGTTCTATCGTTCGCCCTGCGCAACCTGGTACTGCTCGCCATCGGCCTTCCGCTGGCCATCGCCGGGGCTGTCATCTGGGCCATTCCCTACCGTTTCTTGCCGTGGCTGACGGCGCGGCTGACACAACACCGTGACATCTTCGCGACCTATCAGATCCTGGGTGGGATCCTCCTCTTCCCGCTCTGGCTGGCCGCACTGTGTGCGGCGGCCATCTTCGCGGTCGCTCCATGGGTCGGGGCTTTTTGCCTGGTCGTCACGCCGCTACTCGGGTTCTTCGCCCTGGCTTTTCTGCACTGGCGCAGCGAGGTGTACGAGGATGTCCGTGTCTTCCTGCGCCTCGCCTTCCAGAAGAAACTTCGACAACACCTGGTTGAAGAACGCGATGCCATCGCGACCGAGATCGGCCTTCTGCGCAGAGATTTCCTGCAGCGCAAGGAAGGTTCTTCCGCGCTCGATTGAATTCCACGTGAGCATCTTTCCGGTAGCCAATTCCACCTTGGTTTACCCGGCCTGCCACACGATTGATGGTTAGGGTTCGGTGCCACCACTACGGCACCGTCCGATCTCTCCCTATTCATGTCGCAATCACCGCTCGCACGCCTGGGGTCCCTCAAGGAATTCCCGGCCTTCCAACTGCTCGCTCCGCTTCCCGCTGGATGCGAGCACATCCTGAATCTCGAGGCACTCGTGTTCCTGGCGCGCCTGGAACGCAAGTTCCGCGAGCGTCGCGAGGAGCTCTTGCAGCGTCGCCTCGAAGTTCAACGCCGCCTCGATGTTGGCTGGCGCCCGAACTTCCTCGTGGAAACGACCAAACTACGCAGCCGTGCGTGGAGAGTCGCGCCCGTTCCCGTCGAGATCCTGGATCGCCGTGTCGAGATCACGGGCCCCGTCGATCGCAAGATGATCATCAACGCCCTGAACTCGGGCGCCCAGGTCTTCATGGCGGACTTCGAGGACTCGAACGCCCCTACCTGGGAAAACTGCCTCAACGGCCAGGTCAACCTCTACGACGCCGTCCGCCGGACCATCAGCTTCACGGACGAGAAGCGCAACAAGCACTACGAACTGAACGAGAGTCCGGCAGCCCTGTTCGTACGTCCCCGCGGCTGGCATCTCGAGGAGAAACACCTGATCCTGGACGGCGAGCCCGTCTCCGCCTCGCTCTTTGACTTCGCGCTGTTCTTCTTCCACAACGCCCGGGAGCAAGTCGATCGCGGAACGAGCCCCTACTTCTACCTGCCGAAGCTCGAGAATCACCTCGAAGCGCGGCTGTGGAACGAGGTATTCCTCTGGGCCCAGGAATCACTCGACATTCCGCGCGGAACGATCAAGGCCACGGTCCTGATCGAGACCGTCCTCGCGGCCTTCGAGATGGACGAGATCCTCTGGGAACTGCAGGATCACTCGGCCGGCCTGAACTGTGGTCGCTGGGACTACATCTTCAGTTTCATCAAGAAGTTCCGGGCCCACCCAAAGTTCGTTCTGCCCGATCGCGCTTCGGTCGGTATGGATCGCTGCTTCCTCCGCTCGTATAGCCAGCTCTTGATCAAGACCTGCCACCGGCGCGGGGCCCACGCCATGGGTGGCATGGCCGCTCAGATTCCGATCAAGGGCGACGAGTCGCGCAACCAGGCGGCCATGGACAAGGTCGCCATGGATAAGGAACGCGAAGCCCAAAACGGACACGACGGCACTTGGGTCGCGCACCCCGGCCTGATCGACACGGCCCGCATCGCCTTCGACGCCGAAATGCCGCAGGCGAACAACATGGTTCGACTGCGCGAAGACGTCAACGTCTGCGCAGAGGATCTCTTGAGCGTCCCGCAGGGTGAGATCACCGAAGCCGGACTCCGCCAGAACCTCAACGTCGGCATGCTGTACCTCGAGGCATGGCTGCGCGGCGTCGGCTGCGTCCCCCTGTACGACCTCATGGAAGATGCCGCGACAGCGGAGATCTCCAGAACGCAAGTGTGGCAGTGGGTGCGATACAACGTCCAGCTCGCCGACGGTCGTCATGTCACACGAGAATTCGTAAGTTCCATCCTCGCGGAAGAGGTGCTGAGAATTCGCACAGACGTCGGTGACGAACAGTACACATCCGGGAAGTACGAGCTTGCGGCTCGACTCTTCGAAGAGCTCATTCTGAAAGAGGAACTCGAGGAGTTCCTGACTCTGGCTGCCTACGCTCACCTCTAAACACCGAGATCGACTCCATGAAAACGCCCTACCTTCCTGAATGGCACAACGGTACCGACGTCAACGCGAAGCGTTGGGACGGCATCCAACGCGACTACACCCCCGCTGAGGTCGAGCGCCTACGCGGATCCGTCCACATCCAGTACACGCTCGCCACCCTGGGGGCAGAGCGCTTGTGGGAGCTGATCAACACCGAAGACTTCGTCAACGCCCTGGGCGCAATGACCGGCAACCAGGCCATGCAACAGGTCAAGGCCGGTCTCAAAGCCATCTACCTATCGGGCTGGCAGGTCGCGGCCGACGCCAACCTCGCGGGTCAGATGTATCCCGACCAGAGCCTCTACCCGGCCAACTCGGTCCCGATGGTCGTCAAGCGCATCAATCAATGCCTCCAGCGTGCTGATCAGATCGCGGCGATGGAGGGCGATGATTCGGTGCACTGGTTCGCACCCATCGTCGCCGACGCAGAAGCCGGCTTCGGCGGCCCGCTGAACGCCTTCGAACTGATGAAGGCGATGATCGAGGCCGGCGCCGCTGGCGTGCACTTCGAAGACCAGCTGGCCTCCGAGAAGAAGTGCGGCCACCTCGGCGGCAAGGTGCTCGTTCCGACTCAGTCCTTCATCCGCACCCTGAACGCCGCTCGCCTCGCAGCCGACGTCTGTGGCGTCCCGACCGTCCTGATTGCCCGCACCGACGCCGACGCCGCGAACATCCTGACGAGCGACATCGATGAACGCGACCGCTCCTTCTGCACCGGCGAGCGCACCCCCGAGGGCTTCTTCCGCACCAACCCGGGCATCGACCAGGCCATCGCCCGCGGCCTCGCTTACGCGCCGTACGCCGACATGATCTGGTGCGAGACCTCCAAGCCTGACCTCGAACAAGCCAAGCGCTTCGCCGAGGCCATCCATGCCAAGTTCCCGGACAAGCTGCTGTCCTACAACTGCTCGCCTTCGTTCAACTGGAAAGCGAATCTCGACGACGAGACGATAGGGAAGTTCCAGAGGGAGCTAGGAGCCATGGGCTACAAGTTCCAGTTCGTGACCCTTGCTGGCTTCCATGCCCTGAACCATGGGATGTTCGATCTGGCGAGTGGATATCGGGACCGTGGCATGGCCGCGTATTCGCAGCTTCAGCAGCGCGAGTTTGGCGATGAGAAGAATGGGTACACGGCCACGCGACATCAGCACGAGGTTGGTACGAGTTACTTCGACGCCGTTGCGCAGGCCGTCTCGGGGGGCAAGTCCTCGACGACGGCGATGGCCGACTCCACCGAGGCTGACCAGTTCCATGAGAGGGAGCGTGCCCAGCTCCAGTGAGTTGACTCGTTCTCGGTTCTGACAAAGTGAATGAGCCCCGGTCGCATGATGTGCGACCGGGGCTTTTCTTTGGGTACCGGGGGATCCGTTGCGAACAGGGCCTCCACCGTCAGCCCAAAACGACGGTCGTGTGCAGCGAGGTGCCAGCCCCCCTACTCGTCCCACTCCGTCAAGCGCCTCTCGAGCAGACCCAACATGCGACTGTAATTCCGATCCTGTCCCAGGCTCTTGCGAAACTCCCCCACGACCTCCGTGAAGAGCTGCTTGTCCCGCTCGACATCCGCGTAATGCGCGATGTGTCTCCAGAACTCATACCGCTCCGCATCGCCCTTCGGCACCCGCCCCTCCTTCTTCCACATCTCGAGGAACTGCTTGCCCGCATCCACGTGCTTCTTGTCATCCCGACCCGCCTTGGTCACCAGGGACCGAACCTTCACATCGATCAGGAGTCCGGCGAGGTGTTTCTTCTCCGCCTCGATCCTGGCGCGCATCGTGCTTCCGCCGCCCTTTTTCAGCTCCTTGGCGTAGATCTTGTTCAAGGACTCGACCCTCTTCTGCACCTCGGAATAGGACAGCATGTCGAGCTCGATCTGCTTGATCAGGAGTCGGCCGGCGAGGGAGTTGTCTCCGTCGCGGACCTTGCGGACGAGGCCCATGTAGTCCTCGGTGTTGCCAAGCTGTTCCTCGAAGGCCTTGACGGTCCGCCTGCCGCTGAGCTTGAGCAGCTTGTTGCCCTCGGGGTCGAGGAACATCAGGGTGGGGAAGCCGGTGCCGCCCTTCTTGCGCAGGAGATCGTCGTAGGGGTGATTCGGAATGTGGGTCGTGACGTGCAGGAAGGGCACGACCTTTTCGGCGAAGGCGGGGAAGGCTTGGTCGGAGAGTGCACGACTCTCCAGGCTATCGCAGGGGCCTCACGGTGAGTAAGAACGTGAAAAGTAGACGAAGAGGACCTTGTCCTGCTTCTTGGCCCGGGCCCGGGCGGCGTCGTAGTCCGTCTCCCATCCACCGAAGCGGACGAAGCTCTTCGACAGCTTCTGCCGGTACTTGCGCTGAAGGTCCTGGGGCGCAGCGGTCGGTGCGACCGAGACCGCAGAGAGGGCCAGAAGGGCCAGGAGGCCGCGCAGGGGATTGATTGTCTTCATCGTGGATCTTCGGATGGGGCTGGGCTGTGGCAATTCGATTATAGAACCCCGGTGTGACACTGAAGCTCCTGGCAACACGAACTTTGACAGGACGGCCGGAAGGTTACGATCTCGGCACATCATGAACATAGAAACCCCCATCGCCCCTCTCTCGCCCCCCCGCCGCACGCTCCTCGGACCCGGGCCCTCGCCCGTGCCCCAGAGCGTCCTCGAGGCCATGGGCAAACCGACTCTCGGGCACCTCGACCCGGCCTTCCTCGGGATAATGAACGAGGTTCGAGCCATGTTGCGCTCCGTCATGTGCACCGACAACGAGCTGACCTTCCCGATGTCAGGTACGGGCTCGGCCGGCATGGAGACGTGCGTCGTGAACCTGGTGGAACCCGGGGACAAGGTGCTGGTCGGCATCAACGGCGTGTTTGGCATGCGTCTGGCCGAGGTCGCTCGTCGCGCCGGTGCGGTGGTTCACACGGTCGAGCAGGAATGGGGCCGCGCCCTCGACCCCGAAGCGCTCCGGGCCTTGAAAACAGAAGGCCCGTTCAAGGTCATGTGCGTCGTTCACGCGGAAACCTCGACCGGTGCCGTAAGCGATCTGTCCGCGTGCAAGGAGGTGGCCTCCGAGCTAGGAGCGATGTTGCTCGTGGACTGTGTCACCTCGCTCGGCGGCATCCCCCTGGAGATCGATGCTCTCGGTGTCGATGCAGCGTACTCGGGAACACAGAAGTGCCTGTCCTGCCCGCCGGGGTTGTCACCGGTCACGTTCTCCGAGAGAGCGATGGAGTCACTGCGTAGCCGAAAGACGCCTGTTCAGAGCTGGTATCTGGATCTGTCCCTGGTCGC
The DNA here is from genome assembly GCA_965662355.1 of Planctomycetota bacterium. GTDB lineage: Bacteria > Planctomycetota > UBA1135 > UBA1135. Next base: position 58,969 of record CBFIHP010000003.1, read on the forward strand.
GAACTACTGGAGCGATGATCGCGCGTATCACCACACGGCCCCCATCCAGGCCATCTATGGACTCCATGAAGCCCTGCGCCTGGTGCTGGAGGAGGGCCTCTGCGAGAGGCACGCGCGCCACGCTCGCAATTCGAAGGCCCTGTGGAGCGGGCTGGAGGAAATGGGCCTGGAACTGGCGGTAGAGAAAACAGAGCGTCTGGTCCCGTTGACGGCGGTGAAGGTTCCGGACGGCGTGAGCGAGGGCCAGGCTCGGGCCGAGTTGCTCGAGAAATACGACCTCGAGATCGGTGGTGGCCTGGGACCGTTGAAAGGCAAGGTCTGGAGAATCGGGCTCATGGGAGCCGGCTCGAGCGAAGCCAACGTCGAGCTGGTGCTGAAGGCGATGAAAGACGTCCTCGGACGCTGAACTCCACCTACTCTCCGATGATCACCACGCTCACCCGGCGTCGATGGGCCGCATAACGGTGCTCGTAGAGATAAACGCCCTGCCACATTCCGAGATCCAGCGTCCCGCGTAACACCGGGATCCCGATGGAGGTCTGTGTCAGGGCGCAGCGTACATGGGCCGGCATGTCATCCGGCCCTTCCGCCGTGTGCTCGTACATCACGTCTCCGTCCGGGACGACACGCTCCATCCAGCGCTCGAGATCACGCCGCACGGCGGGGTCCGCGTTCTCGCAAATGACGAGCGAGGCGCTCGTGTGGTGAATGAAAACGGTGGCGAGCCCTGCCTGCACGTTCGCCTCTCCCACGATCTGGGCCACCTCGCGTGTGATGTCTTGCAGGCCCCGACCGCCGACGGGGAAGGTGATCGAATCCTGATGTACGGCCATCGGCCTAGGGTGCCTGCGAAGGAGCAAGAATGGAAGCAGGGGCACGCGGTCCGCTGCCGCGTGCCCCTGCGAGGGTCGATTGTATCGCCAGTGCTCCGGACTAGTACATGCCAGCCGTGAGCTGGACGGCGTTGTACGCGACAGTCTGGCCGGCTCCGATGGAGAAGGCCTGGGATTGAACCATCGTCCCGTTGAAGCCCAGGGCAACCGGGACGTTTTCGGAGAAGGTGTCCACCGAGCCGGTGCTGGAGACGGCAAAGCCGAAGATGTTGGATCCGGAGACCAGGATTTCACCGATGCCCGAGGGAATCATGTTCGAACCCGTGAAGCCGAAGATGAGCGAGAAGCTCGCGCCACCGGGGTGGGTCGAGACGTCGACTTCGGCCTGGTAGACGTTGCCGATGATCGGAAGACTCTGCGGCGTATACGCCACCGTGTTGATGCCCGAGCCGTTGTTGAGGACAGCGGAGGCCTGGGCCGCGCCGACCGGAACGACCTTGTAGATCTCACCGCCAGCTCCGGAGGTGTGATCGACGATATAGAGCTCGCCGAAACCATCTTCACCGAAGCCTGCGATGTTGCGGATCGAAAGCGCCCCGGGGGGGTCGAGTTCGGAGGTGCGGTCCTGGAAGTTCGAAACGGTGTTGGTTCCCGTGTTGTATTCGATCGAACGAATGATGTCGTCGTTGAAGTCGGAGTAGAAGTAGTTGCCGTACTCACCCGGCATCAGCGCACCACGGTAGACATAGCCACCGATGACCGACAGGGGGCCGCTGAAGCCCGACTGCAAGAGCTCGACGATCGGAGGCGTATAAGCGCTGTCGAAGCAGGGCGGCGTTCCAGCCCCGCAGTTGCTGAGGGAGTTGCAACGGTTGGCTTCCATGATCTTCCAACCGAAGTTGACCGGAGCCACGCCCGCGGGAGCAAAGCTGACCTCTTCGCGAGCGTTCTGCCCGACGTCGCCGATGTACAGGTCGCCCGTCAAGCGGTCGAAGCTGAAGCGCCACGGGTTGCGCAAACCGTAGTGATAGACCTCTTCCTTGACTCCGGCCACGCCCACGAAGGGGTTGTCGGGCGGAATCGTGTAGGGCAGCGTATCGACGTCGATGCGCAGCATCTTGCCAAGGTAGACATTCAGGTTTTGCGCGCGGCAGGACGGATCGTTGCCCGAGCCGCCGTCCCCCGTACCGATATAGAGGTATCCATCGACCGGACTGAAGTGGATGTCGCCACCGTTGTGATTCGAGAACGGCTGGTTGTACTCGATGACGATTTGACCGGAGTTCGCAAGCGCAAGGTCCGGATTGGCGGGATCGACCTGCCAGCGCGCGACGACCGAGTCGCCTCCGGAGTTGTCGGTGTAGCTGAGGAAGAAGTAGCCGTTGTTGGCGTAGTCCGGGTGAAAGGCCATGCCCAGGAGCCCTTGCTCGCTACCGCCCGAGATCAAGTTACCCACCGAGAGGAAGGGCGTCGGCAAGAGCGCCCCGCTCTTGATAATCCGAATACCACCCGATTTCGTCATGAAGAAGACCCGCGGGTCTCCGTCCGGAGCACCGACCCAGATCGGGTTGGAGATACCGGTGGCCATCAGCTTGGTCGTGACCTGGGTCGATACGTGGTTGGCTAGGAGCGTCGCGCCGAAAAGGCACAGAGACGCCCGCATCGGGAGCCCGATCTTGGGAATGCGCATTGGGGAGGTCCTCGTCGAGGGGACAGAAACGGTGGAACTCGGACCCTCCAGGATCCACGGGGGATCCACTTGCGTCAACCCGGCGTCCGGGGTGTCTCGCGAGTTCCGCCCAAGTTTTCGGATGATCCCTGCCAGATACGGATCAGCAGCTCCCAGAGCTTTGCCCTCCCTCCCGGATCAGGCATGCTTCTACGAGCGCACTGCGCAGGTAAAAAACGCCTCTTGAGCTCACCAGACCCCATCCCGCCCCCCGTGTCCACTGCCCGGAGCACTCCCAAGGGCCTCCTGTTTGCTCTTCTACTGGGAGGCGCTCTACGCCTGGCGCATGCGGCGGGCGTCAGTCTGCATCTGGACGATTTTCACAGTCTCTATCACGCCCGAAACCTGGCCGCTGGCTCTTTTTGGGTCGAACTCCTGGCGGACAACCACCCGCCGCTCTCGTTTTTGATCCTCGGTGGCTTTCGCGCGCTGGGCGAGGATCCGTTCCTGTTGCGGGTCCCGAATGTCCTCTTTGGGCTCGCTACCATCTACCTGACGTGGCGCACGGCGCGCTTTCTCCCGGGGCGGCATACGGCGGATGTCGCAGCCCTGGCCGTGGCCCTTTCTTCGCTGCACATCGAACTCACGAGCGACCTGCGCATGTACGGCTTGCTGGCCCTTGCGACCGTCGGAATCGTGCACGGCTTGATGCGGATCGTGCATGGAGGCGTGGGGGTTCGCGCGGTCGGCATCTGGAGCTGGATCGGTCTGCACACGCACTACCACTTCGTGCACGTGCTCGCATTGCTCGGACCGTTGAGCCTGTGGCTCGTGTGGCGCTCACGCGGCGTAGATCGAGGGAGACTTCGCTCGCTGGTCATCAGCTATGCCTGCGCGGTGGCACTCTCGCTGCCCTGGTATATCGGTGGTTTTCCGCAACAACTCTCCCACGGACTCGCACCGGGTGGCTCCTCGGTTTCCCTGCTCGGCGTACTCGAAGGACTCGCGCATCTTCTGTTCTTTCGCGTGTCGCTCGCTCCCACGCCGATTCATGAAGCCCTGGTAGGAGCGGCCAGTGTGTCGCTTCTGCTTGGAGGGGCCGGCTTTGCCTGGCTCGCTTTCGGCAAGCGGGAAGCAGGCGAAGCGCGATCGTTGGCGTACGTTCTCGCGGTCCCTGCCTTCGTGCTCCCGGTGTGGACCGCATTGATCGCCCTGCTCCTGCCACGCGCGGGCTTCGAGTGGCGCTATCTGGCCGGCGCCATCGCGCCTTTCGGGATTCTCGTCGCGCTCGTCCATCGGCATGCATTGGGACGCATCGTCGTGAGCCTCGTTCTTGTGGCTGCCGGACTCAATGCGGTCTTCGTCGTGCTCGCTCCTGGGCGCGAGGACTACCTCGGTGCCGTGCGTACCATCCTGCTCGAGCGCAGCGCGGACGACCCGGTCCTGGCCGCCGATTGGCAACCACGCCTCTTCCCCCACGGCGTCGGCTGGAATTTCTATGCGCCACGCCTGCACGACACTCCGGTTCCACAGATTCGACACACGGACGAATTCAGGCTCGCCCCGGAGACCCGACTCGAGGATTTCCAGCGCGTCCACTGCATCCTGCGCAGCATCCCCAACCACATGCCCATGCTGGAGACTCTGCGCGAGGAGTTCCCCCACGAGCAGGGGCGTGCCTTCGGTCAGTCGGTCTTCCTGCTTACTTTTGAACGCTCGGAGACGAACTGATGTCACCGACGAACCAGATGCTCGGACTCGCGCTCGCACTGCTTGCCAGCAGCTGCTCCGATCCCCCCACTCCCCCTACCCGGGTCCTGCTCGTCGGCTGGGATGGCGCATCCTTCGCGCACTTCGAACACCTGCTCGCCGAGGGCCGCATGCCTACCGTCGAAGGCCTCCTGCAACGCGGTGCCAGAGCCCCCCTCCAGTCGAGCGTCATCCCGATTTCCTCCGCCGCTTGGCCCGCCCTGTTCACAGGCCAGTCCCCGGGCCATACCGGCGTCTACTCCTTCTTCGAGAACGTCCCCGACACCTACGAACAGACCCTCGTCAATTCGCGCTCCGTCCGGGTGGCACCCCTCTGGCGCATCCTCACCCGACGCGGCTTGCCCTCGATCGTCTTCGGCGTACCGATCACCTACCCCCCCGAACCGATCCTGGGCACCCTCGTCGCCGGCATGCTCTCGCCCTTCGACGCCGACTACGCCTGGCCACCGGGTTATGCAGCCACCCTACGCGCGCGCCACTTCGTCCCCGACCTCGAGTCCTGGAAGGAAGACTGGCAATCCACATGGGGTGACCTCGAGGATCATTTACGGGTCAAGGAAGAGGCCCTGCGTGAACGACTCGAAACACAACCGTGGCGGTTGTGCTTCGCCGTCTTCAAGAGCCCCGATGTCGTCGCTCACAAAAGCTACGGCACGGACCTCGCCACCAATCTGGATCCGCTCTACGAGCGACTCGACGCGATCCTCGGTCGCTTGATCGAAACGGTCGGGCCGGACACGAACGTGCTTCTCGTATCGGATCACGGCTTCCGCACGTACAACCGCGGATTCAACCTTCACGCATGGCTTGTCGCCGAGGGCTTCGCCAAACGCAAAGCCGGCTCACCCTCGGTGCTTTTGGATCAAGGCGTGATCGAGGACATGATGCGCTCGGAGCGCACCGACCTCCTGGCCGAGCTCGTGCTGGAGGAGACCAGCGCCTACGCAACGCGCTGCGAGGGCAACTTCGGCAGCCTGCGCCTGAACCTCGTCGGTCGCGAACCAAAGGGGAGTGTCGATCCCGAAGATCGTGAGGGCGTGCTCGGAAGCATCGAAAGCAGGTTGCGCGCCCACCCCCGGGTCCGCCAGGTCTGGCTTGCGGAAGAGCTCTACCCCGGCCCGAACCGCCTTTCCCTTCCCGACCTAATGTTCGAGATCGAAGAGGGCATCCAGGTCTTCGCGGAGCGGGGCGCGCAGGTCGTCGGCGACTATCCCCATCCGCTACACGATCACGACCGACATGGAATTCTCGTTGCCGCCGGCCCGGCCTTTCGCCATGTCGCCAAGGGGGAAATGCGGCAGCTGATCGACATCGCCCCCACCGTCCTGCATCTCCTCCAGGAACCCATTCCCTCCAACATGGAGGGCGAGCTCCCCTTCCAGTGGCTCCGCACGAGCCATCCCGTTCGCGTCTCTCCAGCCCACATAGAGGAAGCCAGGAGTCCCGAGCGGGCCTTCACGCCCGAAGAGCTGCGCGAGCTGGAAGAGCGGCTCTCCGCACTGGGCTACGGTGACTAGCGATGCGGATCAGAAAGCGCTGAGGGACGGCTCGCGCCGCATCAGCTCGGCGATCTCGGCGATGGTCTCTTCGAGCGTGCGGCCCACGGGATCGCCGATCAGTTCCGTCAATTGCGTCACGTCGGGTTGGCGCCGCGGTAGATCGTTGATCTCCATGCCGTACGCTTCGCGGTAGGGCATGTGCACGATGGGCGACTCGCTCTGGGCGATCTCGCGGACCAGGTGGGCCAGGGAATCGATCGTGATTTCCTTCTGACTCCCGACGTTGAAGACACGGCCATAGGCCTCGTCCGTCGTCGACAGACGTACCAAGGCGTGCGCGGTGTCACGAACATCGATGAAGCAGCGCGTTTGGCTGCCGTCGCCGTAGACCGTGATGGGTTCGCCGCGTACGGCCTGGCGCACGAAGCGCGGCAAGACCATTCCATAGCGGCCCGTTTGTCGCGGGCCGACCGTGTTGAAGAGGCGCACCACGAGAAAGGGCATGGCGCTTTCGCGGGCGCACGCGAAACCGAGCGCCTCGCCGGCGGCCTTCGAAAAAGCATAGGTCCAGCGGGGCTCGTCGGTGGTGCCGATCAGAAGCGGGTCGTCCTCTCTGAAGGGCAGGCGCAGCCCGTGGCCGTAGACCTCGGAGCTGGAGGCGAAGACGACCCGTTTGCCGTGACTCGAAGCGGCCCCCAGAACGGCGCGTGCGCCCTCCATGTTCGTCTCGAAGGTCTCGCGCGGGCTCTCGAGCACCCGCCGCACACCCACCGCCGCCGCCAGGTGAAAGACGACGTCCGCCTCGGCCACCAGCGGATCGAGGCACGCCGCGTCTCTCACCGATCCCGAGCGAAAACAGAACTCGGGATGGGTTTCGAACCCAGCCAGGTTTCCGCGTGAGCCCGTCGACAGATCGTCGAGGGCGCAAACCGATGCTCCCGTGGCCAGCCAGCGTTCGCAAACATGCGAGCCGATGAATCCGGCTCCTCCGGTGACGAGAATTCGCATCGTGCTATGGGACGCCGGGCCTCGGGTCGTCTTCCTCATGAGCTCGGGAAAACCTGAAGAGGCATCAGGAAAAGCGGTCCGGGCGCCGCAGGAAGTAGAGATTCTCGCCTTCACGAGCGCATCTTCTGTATCCGAAGAGATGCAGGATTTCCACCGTACGCCAACGAGCGATGCGCTTGTCGATGACCAGGCCCCGGGCGCGACTTCGGTCTCGGCTGACACCTGGTAGTGCGCGCAGCAGTGGCCCCAGACGCAGACGTCGAACCGCCGCGGAGAGACGCAGGGCCCAGAGGGGAATCTCGTTGCCGATGAAGAAGCCGTCGTTCCCCTGGCCCTGGTAGCGAGGCATGATCAGCTGGCCGTCGTGGGGACAGCGAACCTCTTTCACCACTTGCTCCTCGCCGGACTCGTCCTTCGTATCAGGGCGTGAAACATCCGCCAGGTGCATGCCGCGGGAGACGAGGTGAAAGTTCGTGTAGCCGGGAATCATCTCGAACTTCGTGCCCTCGGGAACCTTGTAGCGGAACCGGATCTCACAGTACTCGGGCAAGCCCCAGGCTGTCCCACGCAAGCGTTGGCGACGGGCCTCGAGATCGGACACGTCCTGTTCATCGAGAAAGCCAGCCGCTACCAGCGTGATCCAGATTATCGCCAGATGGTGTTCGACCGTCGAGGGCTCCTTGTTCTGGCCGCCCTCGACGCACAGGGCCGAATAGCCCATCTCGCTGAACCAGGAGAGCAACGTGCCCTGCACGCGTTCCTCCAAACCGAGCACAACGGGAATCCCGAGGGCGGTGGCCACCGGGCGATTCTGCAGGCTGTCCGACATGATCACGAAGGGCGACCCCTCGGCCGAGGTCGAGTGCAGGTCGAGCAGATAGGAGCGCGAGGGTCGCTCGGCGAAGGCGGTCTCCAGCTCGTCAAGCATCTCGCGTTGCTCGCGTTGTTCCACCCCGGCCGTAGCGTCGAGGGGCGGTGCTCCGAAGCGCACGGTCTCCTCGGTCCAGAGCCGGTTCAGATCCACATCGAGGTAGCGCTTGCCCGTGAACAGTGCGCGTCGATTGCCACACAGCCCGAGGATACGCCCGCGGGGTCGAAGATCGCTCTTGTGCAACTCCTCGAAGAACTTCTGGATCGCCAGCACTCCGGCGGGTTCGTTGCCGTGCAGGCCGCCGACGAGAACGAGAAGCTTCTCGCCTCCATTTTCCCCATCGCCCCCGGCGCTCCCGACGGCCACGGAAGCACCGCCATCGTCCCCGGCGAGAGGATAGGAGCCGAGTACTCGGGGTAGGTCTTGGAACTCGCTACGCGGGGCGGTCATTCCGCTCGCAACCACTCGTCCAGGAGCTTGGCGGAAACGTCGACGAAATCGGACTCGGTGACGATCCCCACGAGCTTCTCTCCCTGGACGACCGGCAGGCAGCCGACCTTCCTCTCACGCATGGTCTCGATGGCTTCCAGGGTGCTCGTCTCCGGTGTGGCCGTGATGGGGTCGGGACGCATGATCTCGCGCACGGAAACCGGCTTGCTGGTCAATCCGCGGCCGACCATGCGCAGGAGCATGCGGTGGGTCACGAGACCGACCAGCATGCCGTCGTCGTCCTCGACCGGAACGTGTCGCAGATGCTCCCAATCCATGACGCTCGCTGCGAGATCGATCAGGTCCTCGGGATGCACCGTGAAGAGATCGGTCGACATCAATTGCCCGACGGAGCGATAGCTCTCGCGAATGTCCGCGGTGCCCTCGACGTGGGCCAGTTGCCACTCGTGGACCGGTCGTCCGCTCCAGTTCTGCTCGACGAGCGACGCGGTCAGCGAACGATAGCACTCGTCAGGGCGGCCGCGGCCTTCCATCGCCTCGAGCGAATCCAGAACCCACTGCGACCCCGTACGCCCGCTGCGCACGCGGGCCTCGATGATCCCCAAGTACTCATCGACTTCCGAGGCATGGAGATCGTGATCCAGGAGCCCCTGCCGCGCCAACGGCAAGAGCTCTTCGAGGATCAGGGTTTCGGCGCCGTAGGTCTTGGATCCGGTCCACCTCAGTCGTGCGTGCAGCCCATAGCGCGCAGCGGCCATGAAGTTGGACTTGCAATCGTTGAAGCTGATCGCCTTGCGCACGTCGCCGAATTCCTTGGTCAGGGCGCACATCAACCCGAAGAAGAAGGCCGAATTGGCGACCTCGTCGGCAATGGTCGGACCGGCGGGGAGCACGCGGTTCTCGATGCGCAGGTGGGGCCGACCACCGGTAGCGCCGTAGCACGCCCGGTTCCAGCGATACACCGTGCCGTTGTGCAGGCGCAACGCCTTCAGGTCAGGAGCGACCCCGCTCTCCAGTTTTGCCAGCGGCGAGTCCTCGAGTTCGGTCGAGATCAAGACGCGGAAGCGTGCGACATCTTCGCGGAAGATCTCCATGACGGAGTCTTCGACCCACTCCTCGCCGAAGCTCACGCGCGTGCGGCCGCCACGCTCCGTGTGGGCCTCGTTGCGAACGTCAAGGGATTGCTGGAAGAGTGCGACGCGCGTCTCGTGCCACAGGCGATGGCGCAACATGACGGGCGAGTTCACCGCCGCGGCCAGCACGGGCCCGGTCGCGACCTGGGCCACGTTGTAGAGCTTGGCGAACTCCGCCGGAGCGACCTGGAAGTGAATCTGGAAGCTCGTGTTGCAGGCCTCGAGCATGACGTTGTCGTGCGTGGCTTGCAGCTCGTCGAGCCCCTTGATCAGCGTGCGAAACTCGCCGCCCCGTAGCTCGCGCATGACCTGGTTCAGCTGGTAGTAGCGCGGTATGGGCGTCATCGAGTCGAGCGTCAGATTGCCCTTGCCGAGGGTCGGCAGGATCCCGGTCAAGGCGATCTTCGTACCGTGATGGGCGGCGACGTTGCGCACCTGGCGCATGTGGCGTTCCAGGTCACTACGCATGCGACCGAGGCAGCCACCGGCGAGGACCAGGGGCTCGAGATTCAGCTCGAGATTGAACTGACCGAGTTCGGTCGTGAAGAGCTCGCGCGGGAGCTCGCTGAGAATCGCCAGGGCCTTGTTCGAAGGCTCGTAGGAACGATCGACGAGGAACATCTCCTGCTCGGCCCCGATGCGTCGAACGTCCTCCTCGAACCAGCTTCCGTCGTCGATCATCCGCTCGAGAGCGCGGACGTCTTCCAGGAGCGCACGCATGAAGGCACGCATGCTCACGTTGTCCCTACGATCGAGGATCTGGTGCTCTCCCATTATGGGGCGAGGATAGCAGGAGAGGCACTTCAAGGGCATGCTTGAGGCATCGATCGGGCCCTCTGGCCGTCGAAACCACGTCATGACCGCCCCCGAACCCGCTGCGGAAGACTCGAGAAAGAACGCCACCGGTGGCGTCGGGAATCGACTGAGTCGATTGGAACGACGCCTGCGCCTGCTCCTGGTACACCTGACGGGCCCCGCGCTGCGGGCGCGCATCGAGATCGATGACCTGGTTCAGGAGGTCTACATCCGCGCCCTCGGGGCGACGTCGTTGCCGCCCAACGAGCAGAGCGATCCGGGGGATGCGGAGCTATGGCGCTATCTCATCCGCTTGGCGCGGAACACCGTGATCGATGCCGCCCGGGCCATTCGCGCGGCGAAGCGCTCGGGTCCGGTGCTGCGCCTGGCCCACTCCGATTGGAGCCAGGCCGGTGTCCGCGCGAGCCAGATCCTGGCGGCCACCTGGGGCCCGGCGACCCGGGCCGCGGCCCACGAGCTGGAGGAACGGCTCGAGGCGCGTTTTGAGGCCCTCTCGGCGGAGCACCAGCGCGTGATCGGGTTGCGCCAGCTCGAGGGGCTTTCCGCCCGCGAAGTCGCCCAACGCCTGGGCCGCACCGAGACCGCGGTGCACTCGCTCTATCGCCGAGCGCTGGAGGCCTGGCAAGGGCCGGATCTTTTTGCAGAATCGGGCGACGAATCCCGCTCCGAGTGACGCTCGAAGAGCCATGACTTCACCGACTCCCCCTTCGCCGTCCGAAAGCCTGGACGATCAACTGGACCGGATCGTGGCCGAGTACTCCGACGCCCTGGCCTCAGGGCGCACACCGAAACGCTCACAGTACCTGGCACGCGTCACGGCACCAGCTCGTCCGGGATTGGAGCGCTGTTTGAAGATGATCGAGGCGGGACTCGCCACGGTTCCGCCGGGGCCCCTACCGTTGGCCCACGGCGCAACCTTCGGACGCTATGTGCTGACGCGCGAAATCGGTCGGGGAGGCATGGCTCTGGTATGGCTGGCCCAGGACACGGAACTGCAGCGCCCCGTGGCATTGAAGATCCTGCGACCCGGGCTGGCCCTTGAAGCTCGACACGTCGATCGTTTCAAACGTGAAGCCCTGGCCGTGGCGAAGCTGCAGCATCCCAACATCGTGCAGATCTACGATGTCGGCGAAGAGCGCGGGTACCACTATCTGGCCATGGAGTTCATCGAGGGCCCCTCCCTGGCCACGGTGCTCGAAGCGGTCGAGAAGAATCGCTACTCCGCGGATGAGTTACGACGCGCGGCAGGCGCACCCCGTCTCGCCCCCGGGGCCGTCGGCTTCGAACAGGCCATGGCCCAGCTCCTGGGACAGGTCGCGGGCGCGCTCTCGGTAGCCCACGCAAAGGGCCTCGTGCACCGCGACATCAAGCCATCCAACATCCTTCTGCGTTCCGATGGCACGGCCGTCGTTGCCGACTTCGGTCTTGCCATGAGCGAAGGCGACCCGGCGCTCTCCATGACCGGCGACACCCTCGGCACGCCGTACTACATGTCGCCCGAACAGGCCCATCTCTCCAGCACCAAGGTCGACCACCGCACCGACGTCTACAGCCTCGGCGTGACCCTCTACGAGGCCCTGACCGGCGCCCGTCCCTTCCAGGGCGAAAACGCCCTCGAGGTCTTCGAAGCGATCAAGACCCACCTCCCCCATTCGCTCCAGGCCTTCGAAAAGCGCGCATCCAAGCAAGCCTCCGCCGTTGCGCGCATGGCCATGGCCCACGACCCCGAGCAACGCTATGCCACGGCCGAGGACTTCCAGGAGGATCTCATCGCCCTGGGCAAAGGCGGAGCCGTCAAGGCCTGGGCCAAGCACGGTGGTTGGATGCGTCGTGTCTGGATGGAACTGCGCTGGATGGGCTCGGGCTACCCCTACGAGTACAAGAGCCGCGCCACCTTCCTCGGACTCCCGCTGATACACATCCACGCGGGACGTCGCTACCCCGGCCAGAAGTTCCGCGTCGCCAAGGGTTGGATCGCCTCGGGCGAAATCGCCTACGGCGGCCTGGCCGGAGGCATCTTCTCGTTCGGCCTAGTGTCCTATGGCGCGGTCGCCGGAGGTGTCTTCCAGGCCATGGGCGCCATCGCTGGCGCCCTGGGTTGGTCCTGCGGGGGGATCGCCGCGGGGGGTATTGCGACGGGAGGGATCGCGATGGGGTATCTCGCTATCGGGGGGATGGCCTTTGGGTATGGAGCCCTCGGGGGGTTCGCGCGTGGGACGTATGCGGCGGGGGGTAACGCGAAGGGGCAGTACGTTCTGAGCGACCATCGTCAGGATCTGACGGAGGATGAGTGGATCCGGGGGGTCTTTCCGTTCTTGAAGGGCCTTTGGGATTGAGAGCGGTGATCGGGATCGTGGGTCGTGATCTTGCCTACTCGGCTTTGGATACGGTTGTTCAGGGGCCCCCTCCTGCAACGACCCGACCCCCTACCCCTTGCGCACCCCAATCACCACCTCACCCTCCCCCGCCTTCCCGCGATGAACATGCATACCCTCCTCAGAACTCGCAAGCTCGATCGAAAGCGCCAGGGTCTGCTCCTTGATATACCCCCCATGCTCGTCCACCGCCTCGGGCACTCCCTCCGGCCCCTCGATCGACACCACGATACGATCCGAGATGTTCAGATCCGCGTCCTTGCGCGCCGTCTGAATCAAGCGCACCACATCCCGCGCAACCCCTTCACGCTCGAGCTCCGGCGTCGTTTCGATCTCGAGGGCGCAGACCGCATCGTTCGAAGGTAGGGCCGCCACCGCCAGGGTCTCCTGCCCCTCGCTCGGGCGCAGATGCAATTCATACTCCCCCTCCGAAAGGCCGAAGTCCCCCACCTTCACGACCCCATCCTCCGAACTCCAATCCCCGGCCCGTGCCGTGGCCAGGAGATCCTTCATCCGTTTCCCGACCTTCGGCCCCAATGCCCGCGCGTTCAGTTTCAACTCGAAGCTGGCGAAGTCCTCGACACGATCGGCCGTGCTCACGTCCTTCACGTTGACCTCGTCGCGAATGAGATCGAAGTAGGAGGTCAGGCGATCCGCACCCGGTCCGGCGACGACCAATCGTGCCAAGGGTAGACGGATGCGCAGGCGCTTCTCCTCACGCAATCCGAGTGCAGCCGAGCAGACCTGGCGCACGCGGTCCATGTCACCTGCGAGTTCCGGTTCGTTCGACAGGCGGGTCGCATCCGGCCAGTCGAGCAGATGCACGCTCTTCGCTCCGGTCAGGCCGCGATAGATCTCCTCGGTCAGCATGGGTAGGAACGGGGCCGCGGTGCGGCACAGGACCTCCAGGACGGTGTACAACGCGTCATAGGCATCCTGCTTGTCCTGGTCTGGCTCCGCGCGCCAGAAACGCGGGCGGCTACGGCGGATGTACCAGTTGTTCAGGGCGTCCAGGAAACCGCGGATGCTGCCCGTCGCGGCGACGAGGTCGTAATCCTCCATGGCTTCGGTGACGCCCTCCACCATCGTGCGCGTCTTGGCCAGAATGTAGCGGTCGAGAACGTTGGCGTAACCACCCTTGCCGTGATCGGGGCGATAGTTGCCGCGCAAGCCATCGGCGTTGGCGTACAGACAGAAGAACGAATAGGCGTTCCAGATTGGGTGGATGACCAGGCGCACGATCTCGCCGATGGCCTTGCCTTCGCGATCGATCTGCAGATCGCCACCGCGCATGATCGGCGACGAGCACAGAAACCAGCGCAATGCGTCGGCGCCGTGCTTGTTGCAGACCTCGTCCGGTTCGGGATAGTTGCGCAGGCTCTTCGAGAGCTTGGTGCCGTTTTCATCGACGACCACGCCGTGACAGATGCAGTTCTTGAAGGGCGGGCGATCGAAGAGCGCCGTTGCCAGGACCATCATCGTGTAGAACCAACCCCGGGTCTGGGCCACGTACTCGGTGATGAAGTCGGCCGGGAAGTGGTTTTCGAACCATTCGCGGTTATCGAACGGGTAGTGCACCTGGGCATAGGGCATCGAGCCCGACTCGAACCAGCCATCGAGAATCTCCTCGACGCGGCGCATGGTCGACTTGCCGCTGGGATCGTCGGGATTCGGCCGCGTCAGGTTATCGACCGCGGGACGATGGAGGTCTGTCGGGCGCACCCCGAAGTCACGCTCGAGCTCGTCGAGCGAGCCGTAGACATCGATACGCGGATATGCGGGATCGTCGCTCTTCCAGATAGGGATGGGCGAGCCCCAGAAACGATTGCGGCTGATGGACCAGTCGCGGGCGCCCTCGAGCCACTTGCCGAATTGCCCATCGCGGATCGTCTCGGGGATCCAGTGGATCTCCTGGTTCAGCTCGACCATGCGCTCGCGGAACTCGCTGACGCGCACGTACCACGACGAGAGCGCCTTGTAGATCAGAGGTTCGCCGGTGCGCCAGCAGTGCGGGTAGTTGTGGAGATAGGTTTCGTGGCGCAGCACCGCGTTGCGCTTCTTGAGAGCTGCGATGATCGGCTTGTTCGCTTCGAGAACGTTCAGGCCCTTCCAGTCGGGAACCTCGTCGGTGAACTCGCCCTTGCTGTCGACGGGGCACACGACCTCGATTCCGTTCTCGGCGCACACGCGTTGGTCGTCCTCGCCGAAGCCGGGAGCCATGTGCACGACGCCGACTCCTTCACTCGTGTCGACGAAATCGCCGGAGAGAACCCGAAAGGCACCTTCGTGGTCCTTGAAGAAGGGGAAGAGCGGGTCGTAGGAGCGACCGATCAAGTCGGACCCTTTGAGGCGGCCGGTTTCGGTCCAACCCTCGAGCTCTTTTGCGTACTTGCCGGTGACCGCGGCGCCCATGAGCAAGCGCTGGCCGTCCTTCTCGAGGATGGCGTAGTCGATATCGGGGCCGACCGCGACAGCGAGGTTGGAGGGCAACGTCCAGGGGGTCGTGGTCCAGATGCAGATGTCCATCGGACCCGGGTCGCCGTCCCTCGGGACGAGACGCAGCCGCACGGTCAAAGCCGGGTCCTGACGCTCGCGGTAGGAGTTGTCCATGCGCGTCTCGAAGTTCGAGACGGGCGACTCGGCCGCCCACGAGTAGGGCATGACGCGATAGCTCTCGTAGACGAGGCCCTTTTTGTGGAGCTCCGAGAAGGCCCACATGACGCTTTCCATGTAGTCGAGGTCGAGCGTCTTGTAGTCGTTCTCGAAATCGACCCAGCGCGCCTGGCGCTTGACGTAGCGCTCCCACTCACCGGCGTACTTGAAGACCTCCTCGCGACAGTGGCCGTTGAACTTCTCGATGCCGTACTCGAGGATCTTCAGACGCCCGGAGATTCCGAGCTTCTTCTCCGTGCCCATCTCGGCCGGCAGGCCGTGGCAGTCCCACCCGAAGCGGCGCTCGACCCGGCGCCCACGCATGGTCTGGTAGCGTGGGACGATATCCTTCACGAAGCCCGTCAGGAGATGGCCATAGTGCGGCAGGCCGTTGGCGAAGGGCGGGCCGTCGTAGAACACGTATTCATTCGAGCCCCCCTCGCCGGCCGGACGCCCGTCGATCGAGGCCTGGAAAATCCCTTCCCGCTCCCAGAAAGAGAGGATGTTCTCCTCGATCCGCGGTAGATCGGGCTGGGAAGGGATCTGGGGGTAGGGCTCTTGTTCTTGGGGGCTCACGGAAACAGGGAGACCGGCTCGAGGGGCAGGGCCCCGGAGGTCGATCCAGACGGATGTTCGGATTAGGGTAAGAGGTCCGCGAGTTTAGGCCTCCGCGCCCACAGGCTCCAGGATTGGTGCGTATGGCACGTAACACTCGCCGGGGCCTACCCGCTCGTCGGCATCCACGAGACACCCCCCTGCCATGAAAATCACCAAGCGCCTAGCCTGTCTTTCCGCCGCTCCGTTGCTGCTTCTGCCGCTCCTGTTGCCGGGGTGTTCCTCGGCCACTGGCAACGATCCGGACGCGCTCGCCCTGCAAATCCTGGATCAGACCGAGCTCGAGCAGGCGGTGCTGCCGAGGGGCGATGAGAAGGCCGTGGTCTTGAACTTCTGGGCGACGTGGTGTGGCCCGTGTATCGCGGAGATGCCGACGCTGGTGGAGCTGCACGAAGAGTGGAAGCCGAAGGGAATCCGGGTGCAAACCATCGCGCTCGATGTGCAGATTCCTCAGGGCAACGTCAAGACTGCCAAGGATGTCGCTGCCTTCATGGAGCGGAAGGGGTACGACATCCCCGTGATCGTGCCAAGTGCGCAGGGTCTGTCCGGCTTGACACGGAAGTTCGGACTATCCGGAGCGATTCCGGTGACCCTGGTCATCGACAAGAGTGGCGAGATCGTGGCCCGGCACGAAGGGGGCGGCAACAGGAAGCTCTTCGAGCGCATGGCGAAGCGGGCCGGAGCCCTGTAGGGCCCCCGGCAATAGGGCCCCCGGAATCGCCCCTCATCGCTCGGTCAGGCCGAAGCACTCTCGAGCAAACCCGCATCCCGCAGGGAGCGCTCCATGTATTCACCGATCTTGGCCGGACTATTCGTCACCGCGACCCCGGCCTTCTCAAGCGCCGAGATCTTGTCCGCCGCCGACCCTTTACCACCCGAGATGATCGCACCCGCGTGCCCCATCCGGCGGCCCGGAGGCGCCGTGATGCCCGCGATGAAACCGACGACCGGCTTCTTCACGTTGGAGGCGATGAACTCCGCGGCCTCTTCCTCTGCCGAGCCGCCGATCTCGCCGATCATGACCATGCCCTGGGTGTCGGGATCGTCGTCGAAGGCGGAGAGGCAGTCGATGAAGTTGGTGCCGTTGACGGGGTCGCCGCCGATGCCGATGCAGGTCGTCTGGCCGATGCCCCGCGAAGTCAACTGCCACACGGCTTCATAGGTCAACGTGCCCGAGCGCGAGACGACGCCCACGCGGCCGGGCCTGTGGATATAGCCGGGCATGATGCCGATCTTGCAGGCTTCCGGGGTGATGATGCCTGGGCAGTTGGGGCCGATCAGACGGGTTTTGGAACCGCGGACGCGCTCCTTGACCTTGATCATGTCGAGCACGGGAATGCCCTCGGTAATCGTCACCACGAGATCCAGTTCGGCTTCGATGGCCTCGATGATCGCGGCGGCGGCGAAGCGCGGCGGGACGTAGATCACGCTGACCGTGGCGCCGGTGCCCTCTTTGGCTTCGGCCACGGTGTTGAAAACGGGGACCCCGAGATGCTCGCTTCCGCCTTTCTTGGGGGTGACCCCCGCGACCAGCTTCGTGCCGTAGTCGAGCGCCTGTTCGGAATGGAAGGTGCCGTGCTTGCCAGTGATGCCCTGGCACATGACTTTGGTGTCGGCGTTGACCCAGATACTCATCGTGTTTTCTCCTCTTGCCTTACTTGTTCTCGGTCGCTCGACAGATCTTCTCGGCCGCATCATCCAGGTCGTCGGCCGTGATGAGCGGCAGGCCGGACTTCTCCAGCATCTCCTTGCCCTGCTTCACGTTCGTGCCTTCCAGACGGCAAACGAGCGGAATCTTCAGGTCGATCTCGGCCACCGCGGCGCAGATGCCCTCGGCGATGATGTCGCAGCGCATGATGCCGCCGAAGATGTTCACGAGCACACCTTTGACGTTCTCGTCGGAAAGCAAGATCTTGAAGGCCGCCTTCACGTTCTCCTTCGTCGCACCGCCGCCGACGTCGAGGAAGTTGGCGGGCTCGCCGCCGTGCAGCTTGATGACGTCCATCGTCGCCATGGCGAGACCGGCACCGTTGACCATGCAACCGATGGTGCCGTCGAGGGCGATGTAGGACAGGTCGAACTTGCTGGCCTCGACCTCCTTGGGATCCTCTTCGTCGAGGTCGCGCAACTCCATCACCTGGGGGTGGCGGAAGAGCCCGTTCGAGTCGAAGTTCATCTTGGCGTCGAGGGCGAGAACGTCGCCCTCCTTGGTCGTGACCAGCGGGTTGATCTCCGCCAGCGAGCAGTCCAGCTCGCAGAAGGCCTTCGCCAGGGTCTGCAGGAACTCAACGGCCTTGGCCGCGATGTCGCCTTGCAAACCGATGCCCTCCGCCAGTCGCCTGGCGTCCGCCGCGTCGAGACCGCTGTCCGGCGCGAAGGCCGCCTTGAGGATCTTCTCGGGCGAGTGGGCTGCGACCTCCTCGATCTCCATGCCGCCCTCGGAGGAGGCCATCATGACGGGCATCTCCTGCTCGCGGTCGATGGCAATGCCGATGTAGTACTCCGACTCGATGTTCGAGCCTTGCTCGACCCACAGCCGGCGCACGAGCTGGCCTTCTGGACCCGTCTGGTGCGTGATCAGGGGCTTGCCAAGCATGCCTTCCGCCGCCGCGCGGGCCTCGGCGGCGCTCTTCACGACCTTGACGCCGCCGCCCTTGCCACGCCCTCCGGCGTGGATCTGGGCCTTCACGACCGTGACCGGCGTGCCTAGCGTCTCGTGGGCTTTTTCGGCTTCCTCGGCGGTGGCGCACTCGACCCCTTGGGGCACTGCGAGGCCGAATCCGCGTAGCAATTCTTTGGCTTGGAACTCGTGAATCTTCATCTTTGGAAGGTCTGGACAGAATGGAGGCCGGGAGTCTATCGCCGGCACTCGAAAGCCGCGCGGACGAATCGCAAGTTAATGGAAGGGGTTGTAGATTGTCGGGCCTACATGCAAGCGCCCCCCACAAAGAGCGAGCCCGACTTGGATGCGAAACCCGGCCCGAAGGCGGCCCCTGGAATCCTGATCGATCGCGAGCTGCGGCGCAGCCTGGGCTCCTGGATCCGCCCCGGCGAGGGGGCAGCGCCCATCTCCCCGGCGCAGATCCAGCCCGCCAGCCTCGATCTCCGCCTCGGTCGGATTGCGTACCGCATCCGCGCAGGCTTCCTGCCCGACGAGCATCCGGGTAGCTCTCCCGGGCAGCGCATGGAAGAGCGCTTGGTGGAGCTCTCGACCTCGACGGTCTCGCTCGAGGGCGATGGTGCGGTGCTCGAGCGCGGCCTGATCTATCTCATTCAACTCGAGGAAGAGCTGGAACTCCCCACGGACTGTCGCGCGCGCTTCAATCCGCGCAGCTCGACCGGGCGCTGCGACCTCTTCACACGCGTGCTCGTTCCCGGCCACCCGCGCTTCGACGAGACTCCGCGCGCGTACGCCGGCAAACTCTGGATCGAAGTCGCTCCCCTGTCGTTCCCCGTTCGCCTGCGACGCGGGGATCGACTGTGCCAACTGCGCTTGCAACGCGGACGGGCCGGGCTCACCGGCGACGAGCTGCGCGCCATCCACCGTGACACACCGCTGTGCTACTCGAACGAACGCCCGCTGCGCGAGGACGAACTCCATTTCGACGACGATGGAGCCATCGCCTTGCGCGTCGGCCTGGAAAGCCGCTCGCCCTGCGGCTGGCGCGCAGCGTTGCACACCGATGTGCTACGTTTCGCCGAGACGTGCGTGCACGCGCGCGAGGACTTCTGGGAGCCGATCACTGCACGGCGCAACGGCTGTGTCCTGGACCCAGGTCGCTTCTACATCTTTGCTAGCCGCGAGCGAATCTGCATCCCGCCCGAACTCGCCGCTGAGATGCTCCCGATCGATGTCGGCATCGGCGAGCTACGCAACAACTACGCGGGCTTCTTCGACTCCGGTTTCGGCTGGTCCGATGACGGCCTGACCCGTGGCACCCCAGCCGTCCTCGAAGTACGCGCCCACGACGTCCCCTTCCTGATCGAGGATGGCCAAGTCTTCTTCCGTTTGCGCTACTTCCGCACCACCGAACGCCCGCAACAACTCTACGGCGAGGGCCGCTCGGGCCCGAGCTACGGCACCCAGGACCTGACCCTCGCCCGCCCTTTCCACACAAGGGAACCGTAGAGCATGCTCGCCCTCGGACGATCACGAGCACCACAACTCGTACTCGTACTTGCACTCTCCGCCTGCAGCAGCACGCTCTCCCCCCCCGACCTCGGCGGCATCTACGACCGCGCCGCCTCCGACCACACGGGCCAGCGCAACCCCGTCATCCTCATCCCCGGCATCCTGGGCTCCAACCTGATCGAACGCAGCACCGGCCGCGTCGTCTGGGGAGCCTTCAAGGGCAACTACGCACGCCCCGGCGATCCCGAGGACCTGCGTTTGATCGCCCATCCCATGCTCTCGGGAGTCAGCCGCAACGATCAGCTCCAACTCCTGCGCGACGACGTCGTGCAGAACGGCGCCCTCGACACGATCAAGCTCTCCTTCCTCGGTCTCCCCCTCGGTGTCCGCGCCTACGTCAACATCCTGGGCGCCCTCGGCGTCGGTGGCTTCCGCGATCAGCAACTCGGCCTCGCCGGCGTCATCGACTACGGCTCGGATCACTTCACCTGTTTCCAGTTCGCCTACGACTGGCGTCGCGACCTCTCGGAAACCGCCCGCGAGCTGCACGAGTTCATCGTCGAGCGTGAAGCCTATGTCCGCGCCGAATACGAAAAGCGTGGCCTCCCGACCGACGAGCTCAAGTTCGACATCGTCGCCCACTCGATGGGCGGGCTCGTCCTGCGCTACTACCTGCGCTACGGGCCAGCGCTCCTACCGGAGGACGGCAGTCTGCCCGAGCTGAACTGGGCGGGCACCCAGTACGTCGATCGGGCGGTCCTTGTTGGAACCCCGAACGCCGGTGCGATCGGTGCGTTTCACGAGCTCGTCGAAGGCGTTGACTTCGGCCCCTTCCTGCCGAACTACCCGGGGCCGCTGCTCTCCACCATGCCGGCCGTCTATCAACTGCTGCCGCGCACCCGGCACGGCGCTTGGAAGGACATCGAGGACGATCCCCGGGACGTCGAAACCTGGAAAAGGATGGGCTGGGGTTTGCTCGACCCGCGCCAGGAAGAGACCCTCGCCAAGCTGCTCCCGCTGGCCACACCGTCCCAACGCCAGGTGATCGCGTACGCACACACCCAGAAATGCCTCGAGCGCGCCGAGCAGTTCCAGCGCGCCCTCGACATCCCCGCCAAGCCCCCCAGCGGGGTCGAGCTGATCCTCGCCGCGGGCGATGCGAAGGACACGCCGGCGCGGGCCTACATCGGGGACCAAGGACGCATCGCGGGCTTCGACTGGGAGCCAGGCGACGGCGTCGTCTTGCGCTCGAGCGCCCTGATGGACGAGCGCCTGGACGGCGCATGGCAGGCCCGCTTGCGCTCTCCGATCCACTGGTCCCAGGTCATGTTCTACTTCGAGGATCACCTGGGTCTCACGCAGGCCCCAGCCTTCATCGATAACCTCTTGTTCCTATTGCTCGAGGCCCCGGGTTTCTAGGCCTTTGGCAGCTACCCCTGGGTATCGAGCTCGAGCCCCTTGCCACTCTCCGCCTTGGCCCCGCGCTTTTTCTTCGCCTCGTTTCGGCGTGCCGCCTGGTTCGCCAGGTGGCGGAAGCGCCCGATGAGATCCTCGCGACCGCCCTGGACCAAGGCCTCTTCCACCAGTGCGCGCGACTCGGGAGCTTTCCAGCGCACCAAGGCCTTTTGTTGACGCCTCTCGCGCCCTCCGCGAGGAACGTAGAGCTCCTCGAGTGTGACGGGGTCCATTCCCGTCACGTATTGCACGCAGGCTCGGGTCATCGGCAGGGGGATGAACTCCTGGACCTGCTCGGGGGAGTAGTTGCGATCCAGGAGCTTCTCGAACAGGTGCAGTGCGTCCTTCAGGGTCGTTCCCGGGTGCCCCACGATGAAGTAGTTCACCAGATGTTGGTCGCGGCCGAGCTCGGCGCAGTCGGACTTGTACGCTTCTTCGTAGGCCTCGTAGACGTCGAAGGAAGGCTTGTTCATCGCCCGTAATGTATCCGGCGAGGAGTGCTCGGGAGCGAGCTTCATGCGCCCCGGAACGTGGTGTCGCACGAGGTCGTCATGGAGCGCCAGCATCTTGCCGCGCTTGTCGCGCAGCATGTCGTATCGCACGCCCGAGGAGACGTGAACGTTCTTCACCTTGGGTGTCTCCCGCACCCGGGCGAGCAGGCGACGGTAGCCCTCGCTCTCCTTGTCGACGCGCAGCGCGGGGCAAACGTCCGGGGTCAGACAGTCGCGCCCCAGACACGGCTCGCCCTTCTCGAGCAACTTGCATCCGAGCCCGTACATGTTCGCCGTCGGGCCCCCCACGTCGGTAATGGTGCCGCGGAAGTCCAGATGATCGGCGAGCTGGGCGGCTTCGCGTAGGATCGATTCCTCGCTGCGCCCCTGGATCGTTCTGCCCTGGTGAAAAGTGATCGAACAGAAGGTGCAATCGGCCATGCACCCGCGATGGGAGTTGATACTCCAGCGCACGGGCTCGAGGGCGGGAATGCCCCCCGCCGCGTCATGGTCGGGATGCCACGCACGCTGGAACGGCAGGTCGTAGTAGGTATCGACTTCCTCTTGCGTCGAAGGCATCAGCGGCGGGTGTTGAAGCACAACCCGCTCGCCATGGGCCTGGGCGAGGATGCGCGAACTGGGACTGTTCTCTTCGCGCACGGCGTTGAAGAGATCGACAAAGGCATTCCCCGAGTCGCTCTTCTCGCGGGGTCCTGATTCGTCGCATAGCGCTTCGAACGCTGGAACCCAACGCACGTCGTCGGGCACGTCTTTTTTGGCGACGAGCTCGCACGTACCGCGTAGGCCGCCCAGGGATTCGCCGTCGTCCAGACGACGCGCGATCTCGAGTGACTGGCGCTCGCCCATGCCCCACACGAGCAGGTCGGCCTTCGCATCGACCAGAAGTGAACGCCGCATCGCGTCCTGCCAGTAGTCGTAATAGGCAAGCCGTCGGGGTCCCGCCTCGAGGCCACCCAGAACGATCGGCACCCCGGGAAAATGATGTCGCGCCGCTGCGGTGTAGGCGATGCTCGCACGATTGGGGCGGCCTGGCAGGCCGCCGGGACGGTAGACATCGACGCGGCGCTTGCGCTTCGACGCGGTGTAATTCGTGACCATCGAATCGATGGTCCCTCCGCTGACCCCACAATAAAGTCGCGGTGACGGGAGCCGTTTCCAACCGGAACCATCCGGCTCGAGATCCGGACAATCGAGAATGCCGACACGCCACCCTTTGGCCTCGAGCAGACGCCCGATCGCGGCAATTCCGAAGGAGGAATGGTCTACGTACCCGTCGCCCGTGATCAACAGGACGTCGAGACCGTCCCACCCGCGCTCACGCATCTCCTCACGAGTGCGCGGCAGAAACGCAGAGCTCAATTCGAAGCTAGATCGCGCCGTGGCGCTTGCGCTGGCGGCTGTTGACCTTGCGCCCATTATGGGTCTTCTGCCGTGCGCGGAAGCCGGTGGAGCGGGCCTTCTTCTGGGAGCTATTGCGGATCTTGATCTTCATGGTCCGACCCCGGGGTGGGCCTCGGCGCGGTGGGTTCCCGAGAGTCGGGGGAGGCGGCGAGGTGTCTCTTCCGGTATAAGGGCGCAAAAGTCTAGCTGGAGGATCCTGTATCCGGCCAGCAAAACCGCGGTATTGGAGGTGGAGATCGCGTGCGTTTTCGCACGAACCCCACCAGCCACCGAACTCAGGTAGCCACCGAACTCAGGTCTCCTCTCCCAGGTCTCTCGTGCATCTTCCGCTTAGCTCCGGGGCCCAGAGGTTGCTCAAAAAGCAATTGGACCTACAATCCACGCCCCATTTTGAGGCCCCTCGAGTTGAGGGCCCCCTCGAGGCCATCCCCTGTTTCCGCCACCACCCCCGAAGCATTCCATGAGCCGCGTTTTCCGTACTCTGGCAGTTCTGTCCCTCCTCGGCACCAGCATCGCCGCCCAGGAGAGGAGCCCGTGGTACGCCACTTTTGGCACTGGCTACCACGCCGCCAGCGACACCGATGGCCCTGCCGGATCGACCCTTGGCTTCGACGGCGGCTACAGCCTCAGTTTTGGCGTCGGTCGCGACCTGATCAATACCGGCTCCAAGCGCTTCGGAGTGCAAGGCGAGATCCTGTTCAACAGCTTCGAGCTGAGCGACGAGGACGTGGCCGCCCAGAGCCTCAGCAGTGAGAGGGCCGAGAACCTCTCCCTCATGTTCAGCGGTATTGCCGACTTCCAACTCTCGCCGCAATTCGGAGTCTATGCGGGAGTCGGTGTGGGCTACGCCGCCAAGGTTTCCGTCGACGGCCTAGACCAGCCCGGCCCGTTTACCCTCGAGGACGATTCAGCCGTTGCCTTCCAGCTCAAGGCCGGCTTCAAGTACGGTCTCGGCGGCGGCTACGACATGGGCATGGGCTACCGCTACTTCCGGATGGATGCGGTCGAGGTCTCGAGTCTCTCCAGTCAGTCCTTCGACCTCGAGTTCGATCAGCACATCTTCGAAGTCGTACTCCACTGGGGCTTCTAGCCCAGCGACACTTCGGCGGCGCACACGCTCGGTCCGGGATAGCTCAGGCTTCCTTCGGGCCCACCATGTCCGCGGGGATCACGAAACGGTCGAAGTCGTCGCCCGATAGCAAGCTCAGAGAGAGCACGGCTTCGCGCAGGGACGTGTTCTCCTCGTAGGCCTTCTTCGCAGCCTTGGCGGCATTGTCGTAACCGATGTGGCGGTTCAAGGCCGTGACCAGCATCAGGGACTCACGCATCAGCTTATCGACGCGCTCGCGATCCAGCTCGAGCCCCTCGATGCAGTTCGTGCGGAAGGAATCACAGGCATCGCCCAGAAGGCGCGCCGACTGCAACACGTTGTGAATCATCACGGGCTTGAAGACGTTCAGCTCGAAGTTGCCCTGGGAGCCAGCGAACCCCACGGTCGTGTCGTTGCCGAAGACCTGGGCGCAGACCATGGTCAGGGCCTCGCACTGGGTCGGATTGACCTTACCCGGCATGATCGATGAGCCGGGTTCGTTGGCGGGCAGCTTCAGCTCGCCCAGACCGCAGCGCGGGCCCGAACCGAGCCAGCGCACGTCGTTGGCGATCTTCATCAAGGCCGTGGCGGCAACCTTGTAGGCGCCGTGCAGGAAGACCAGGGCGTCGTGGGCCGCCAGGCCAGCGAACTTGTTCGGGGCACTGACGAAGGCCAGCTGGGTCTCCTCCGCGATGAACTCAGCCGCCAGCGAAGCGTACTTTGGATGCGTATTCAGACCCGTGCCCACGGCCGTGCCGCCGAGGGCTAGCTCGTACACGCCGGTCAGGGCCGCACGGATGGCACGCTGGGCATCCGCCAGCTGGCGCACATAGCCCGAGAATTCCTGGCCCACCGTCACGGGCGTCGCGTCTTGAAGGTGCGTACGGCCGATCTTGACGGCGTCGTCCCAGGCTTCGGCCTTGGCGGCCAGGGTCGTCTCGAGCGCCTCGAGGGCAGGCAGCAAGCTGCGCACGGTACTCTCCGCCGCGGCGACGTACATCGCGGCGGGAAAGACGTCGTTCGACGACTGTGAGCGGTTGCAATGGTCGTTGGGATGGATCGGTGTCTTCGTGCCCATTTCAGCGCCGAGGATCTGAATCGCGCGATTCGAAATCACCTCGTTGGTATTCATGTTCGTCTGCGTTCCCGAACCGGTCTGCCATACGACCAGGGGGAAGTGCTCGTCGAAGCGCCCGTCGATAACCTCGTCGGCTGCCTGAAGCAGCGCCTTGCGTTCATCGTCCGAGAGCATGTCCAGCTCGCCCAGCTCGATGTTGGCGCGGGCGGCGGACTTCTTGACGACACCCAGCGCACGGATCATCTCGCGTGGGAACGTGTGGCCGCCGATCTTGAAGTTCTGACGGGAGCGTTGGGTCTGGGCACCCCAGAGGGCTTCGGACGGAACCTCGATGTTGCCCATCGAGTCGCTTTCAATGCGGGTCGACATCTCTTTCCTTCTCTTAGGTGTCGTCTGCGTTTACAGAAGCCCGAGATCGCGTAGGGCTTCCATGTCCTTTTGAATCTCACCGACGGTCTTTTGCATCTGGATGCGGGCCTCGGTGTTCATGGGCAGCTCGACGATGCGCTCTACGCCCTCCCGTCCGAGAATGGCGGGTACGCCGGTGTAGATGCCCTCGACACCGAACTGGCCATTCAAGAGGCACGAACTCGGTAGCAAGCGCTTTTCGTCGTTCAAGATCGAGGCGGCCATGGCCACCGCGGAGGCCGCGGGTGCAAAGAAAGCGCTACCGGTCTTCAGTAGGTTGACGATCTCCGCCCCGCCGTGGCGTGTGCGATCGCTGAGCTCCGCAATGGTCGCTCGGTCGGTCAGGTTGCCCAGGGCCACTCCGTTGACGGTGCAGGCCTCGGGCAGAGGCACCATTGAATCCCCATGGGCTCCCAGGACCATGGCATCGACATCCTTCACACAGGTCCCCAGGCGCTCGGCGATGAACCAGGAGAAGCGCGAGGAATCGAGGACGCCGGCCATGCCGCACACGCGCTTGGCCGGAAAGCCGACCCGCGCACGCATCAAGCCGGTCATCGGATCGAGCGGATTCGTGACGACGATGACCATCGCGGCGGGCGAGCGCTCGCGGATGACGTCCGCCACGTCCGACATGATGCGCCCGTTGACCTCGAGCAGATCCGAACGGCTCATCCCTGGTTTGCGAGGCCGACCCGCGGTCACGATGAAGAGATCCGAGTCGGCGGTGGGTCCAGGCTCGCTGGTGCCGATGACCCGCGACGTGTAGCCCTCGATGGCCGCCGCCTGATTCAGATCGAGCGCAATCCCCTGCGCCCGCCCCTCGAGGACATCCGTCAGGCAGATCTCGGAGGCAAGATTCTTCTCCGCACATTTCTGCGCGACGGACATGCCGACGTAACCGGCACCGACGACGGTGATCTTTCTTTGTGTGACGGGAGACATGGGTGGCGACACCCTACGCTTCCAGGAGCCCTCCGTGCACCCCCAGGGCCCCGAAAGACCGGCCGATTGGCCAGCGCTCCGGAAAGAACGAGCCACACAACCCAAACAGCGCGACCGCCCCGTCTCTTGGACCCGGGAGCGCGGGAGCCACTACAATCCCGTCGGAGCCCGCCGCCGTCACCACGCCGGGCCGCTGAAAGCACAGCCCATTCGTTAGGAGACGAAGGATCACCATGCCCGAAATCACGAAGTACGACCCTGGTCAGTTCTGCTGGGTCGAGCTTGGCACCAGCGACGCCGAAGCCGCCACCAGTTTCTATTCGGAGGTTTTCGACTGGGGCCACGATATCCACCCCATGGACGAGGGCGAGGGCGAATACACGATCCTCCAGAAGAACAAGAAGGACATCGGCGGGCTCTACAAGCTGTTCCCCGACATGCTCAAAATGGGCGTCCCCCCCAACTGGCTCTCGTACGTCAGCGTCACCTCGGCTGATGACGCCTGCGAGAAAGCCAAGTCCCTCGGGGGTACGGTCTTCATGCCGCCCATGGACGTCAAGGACCAGGGACGCATGGCGGTTCTGTCCGACCCCACCGGCGGCAGCTTCGCGGTCTGGGAGCCCAGGTCCCACTGCGGATCGCTGCTGAGGGGCGAACCGGATTCGCCGTGCTGGACCGAGCTGCTCACCAAGGACACGAAGAAGGCCGGTGCGTTCTACAGCCAGCTCTTCGGCTGGGAAACCAAGACGGACCAGATGGGTCCGATCGAATACACCATGTTTGTGCAGGGTGGGGAAATGGTCGGCGGCATGATGGCCCCGACGCCGGAGATGGGTGAGGTTCCGACCTACTGGTGTCTGTACTTCGCGGTGGATGATTGCGAGGGATTCGTCGAGCGTGCCGCGGGCAAAGGAGCGAATGTGTTGGCGCCGCCGATGGATGTTCCCAATTTCGGGCGTATGGCCATGTTGATGGATCCGCAGGGGGCTTGCTTCGCGGTCATCAAGTTGACGAAGGGGTAAGTACTCCAAGCAGCGCGGCGAGCAAGAGCTCATGCCCGGGCTCGAACGCGGACCGCGGCGCCCGGCGAACACGAAGGTGATCCAGGCCCTGCAGGGCTGAGAACACCGCCAACCAACAATCGACGACAGGGACGATCACCATTCAGAATCACGACCCAAATCGCTCAGCAAGCCGCCCGAGCCGATAGTCGAAGATCCTCTCGAGATCTCCTCTGACGAAGAGCCGGTCCACGATCACTCCTCCCAGGAGCGCATACCGCACGCGATCGTGGACCCGCGTGCCACCTTCCACCGGCTCGAAGCCGTGCCGGTGAACCCAACTCCGATAGGGCCCCCGCAACTGCTCGTCGACGAATCCACGGGGAGGATCCCAAGCCGAGATCCGACTCTCCCAGCGCAACGGTATCCCCCGAATCCGCACCGAGTATTCGATTCTCGCCCCCTCACCCAACTCTGCAACCCCTTTCCGAGCGACCCGCAAGTGCAGCCAAGGGGCCGTGATCTCCTGCAGATTCTGGGGCACGCGAAAGAAGGCGAAGACCTCCTCTCTTGACGCCGGCAGGAACTGAGTCCGCTCGAGCTCGAAGATCCTCAACCGACCCTACCTCCCCGAACTCGGAGCCTGCGCGCGCGCTTCGAGTGCCCCGCGAGCGATGTGTTCGAGGACGCGCGCGTGGATCGAGCGCAGCATGTGGTCGGTGAAGAACGTCCAGTAGAGCACGGGCTGCATGTCGAGCTCGTACCACGTGCTGCCTTCGCCAGCGTCATGCACCACCCGGGCTCATTGCTTGTCATGGAAGCATCTTGGGCTCACTCCCTTCCAAAGACAATTCGAAGTCCCGGAGCCCACCCCCGGGCCCCACTTTCATAGTGTGGAGACCAACAATCACCGTTTTCCCTGCATTCGATCCCACACCGTGGGCTTCAGGGGGCGGAGGTACGCATGTCCCCGAGCCCCGAACTTCGAGCCGACCGTCCCGGCGACCGTCCAATGGTCACACCCGAGCAACTCCAAAACCACGCTGACTCCGTGCGCGCTCTGGCGCATCGGCTGCTCCTCGACGAGCATGCCGCGGAGGATGTGGTGCAGGACACCTGGGTCATGGCCCTCGAGCATCCACCGCGTCGCATCGACTCGTCGGAATCGCTCGGCGGTTGGCTACGGACGGTCACCCGCAGTCTCGTGCGCCGCCAGGCGCGCGGGCACAGGCGTCGCGAGCGTCGCGAACTGGCGGGTGCACGGCCGGAAGCGGTCGGGGGTCCCGACGAGCTGCAGAGCGCCGAGGAACGGGCCGCAACGTTGCGGCACCTGACCGACGCTGTTTTGTCGCTCTCGGAGCCCTATCGGGGCACGCTCCTCCAGCGCTATTTCGAAAACCTACCGCCGCGTGAGATCGCGAAGCGCGAGGGGGTTTCGGTCGCAACGGTGAAGAGTCGTCTGCAGCGCGGACTCGAACGCTTGCGTTCGGGTCTGGACGAGGAATACGGCGAGAAGAACCCAGGCTGGCGGCGCGAGCTGGCCGCCTTCGTCGGGATTCCCCTCAGCCTACTCCCCCCGCCCCCAGGCGAACTCTCACCGGGATCGGAACTCGCCGAGTCAGCGCGTGCACCGGCAGCATCCAACCCCGGAGTATTTCCCATGGCAGGAGCAGGAAAACTATTGTTCGGAGCGCTCGTCGCGCTCCTTGGAGCCAGCGCCGTTTGGCGAGTGGCGAAGCCTGACGACGAAGGCCAGCGCACGGATCGAGGCTCGCTCGATGCGCTGAACCTGGCGAGTGACGAGAGCGTCCCGGCGACGGCGAGCAGGGCAGACGAGGACGACTCCGCGCGAACGGCCGTTCTCGATCCAAAGGGAACGAACGCCCTCGGAACCGCTCGGGCAACGAAGGGCGCGGGAGACGTCCAGCTCGAGGTCACGGTCGTCGACCCGTACGGACTCCCCGTACCCAACACCACCCTCTTCGCGGCCCCGATGCACCTCGGGAGCCGGGCCATGAACCGCGTAGGTATCACCGACCAACGAGGCAAGTTCAGCTTCCTGTGGAGCGAAGAACAAGCGTATACGGATCTCGCCTTGGCCCTGCGCGGGCCCGACGGCGAGGAGCACAGCCTGCAATCTCTACGCCTCGCACGTGGGAGCACGAACGCCATCGAGCAGGTCATCGAGCGCGTGCCGACGCAGTATTTCCGAACTGGAAACGTAACCTTCGGCAGCGTCTCTTTCGGGGTGCTTCGTGCATTGCCACATCCCCTGGACCGAGCCCCCATGGCGGTGCTCGATGACGAAGGGCGCACGCACTTCGTCCACGCCATGCAAGACACACCCATGGTCACGGATGAAATCCTCCCGACGGGACGCGTCGAAACCGTGACCCTCGTGGAGACATACCGACGCCGCGAGCGCACGGGCTCTCTCGACATTGAGCTGCCCAAAGCACGCGCAGCCGCAGAGGCCCGCGACATGGATGTCCTTTTCGGCGAGCCCGTCGAAACCATCGTCGATACCATCGTCGAGACGAGCGTCGACGTCGAGATCTTGCCCGAAGCCAAGGGCCAGGCCTCCGGCTGGGTGCGTGACCTCGACGGCCAACTACGAGGTGGCATCCCGGTGGCCATCTTGACGCATGAGGGTGCGCTCGTGCAACGCCAGGTCACGCAACGAGACGGCGCCTTCAACTTCGGTCAACTCCAAGACCGTGAATACGTCCTGCGAGCTGGCGGCGGCGCCCTCGGACTCGCCGAGGTCGTTTTCCGCGCCAGCGAAGCACGCCCCTATCAGTGGGCCGCCGATCTGATTCCCGGCGAGCGCCTGGAAGGTAGCCTGCGGATCTCTGGACAAACCAGCGAGAAGCAGGACGTGACGCCATGGAAGGGCTGGGGCATCCGCGCCTCGACGTCGACTTCGAGCGGCACGCGGTCCGCGTGGGCGGCGGTAGCCCCGGATGGCAGCTTCGCCTTGCCCGGCATCGCATCCCAGGCGAGCCTCGCGGTCCTCCCGCCCGGTCGCTTCCCGGGCATTCCGCTGACCATCGTGCCACAGGCTTTCAGCAACACCGAAAACCCGCCCATCGAGCTCGAAGCGGGCGAGACAAAGCTGTCCGACGTGCGTGTGGCTGTCCGCGACCCCGAAGGGCGCTTTCTGAACGATGCCTCCGTGCGCCTGTGGCACGAGGACTCGACACGCGGAACCTGGGCGCTTCTCAGCCAGGGCGATGAAAGCGAAGAGAGCTACTTCCAGCACGGTGCGTTGCCCCGAGGTTCCTACCGGGTCGAGGTCGGTGCGGCGGGCCACGTGTGGCAAACCATGTCGCACCAGTGGATCGGCGCCGGCGAAAGCGTGGATCTGGGCGTGATCGTGCTCCGACCGACACCCGAGTGATCCCCGGCGGATCTTCCACGAAGATCGTCCACCCGGATCATCCAACCTGGCATCACCCGGAGGGGTGCGGAGTGATTTCCGCATCCCTCCGGTTTTGCCATTGGCGAGCGACTAGAATTCCTGGCGATGCTCCTTCTGGCCACCCTCGCATTGAGCTCCCTCGGGGCGCTGAACGACCCGGACTTCGCGCGCGACATCCAGCCC
Source organism: Planctomycetota bacterium (assembly GCA_965662355.1). GTDB lineage: Bacteria > Planctomycetota > UBA1135 > UBA1135. The sequence goes on from CBFIHP010000003.1 coordinate 90,286, forward strand.
TTGTTCGAGAAGCACTGCTACGCCTGCCACGGCGACAAAAAGCAACGCGCCGGATTGCGCTTCGATCGCAAGTCCGCGGCTCTGGCCGGCAGCTTCAACGGCGAGTTCCAGGTCATCCTTCCGGGCCAGGGCGCCGAAAGCGAACTGGTGCTGCGCCTGAAGAACGATGATTCCGACGAGCGCATGCCTCCGGAGTCTCCGCCCCTCGCCCCGGCGGAGATCGAGCTCTTCGAACGCTGGATCACGGCCGGGGCCGACTGGCCGGAAGAGGGAACGCCTGGAGAAACGACGGAGCCTGGTCTCGGCTGGACGTCCCACTGGGCGTACACACCTCCCAGGAAGGCGGCACTTCCAACCTCCCCAAGTCTCGGGGGCGAAGGGCTCGAGCTCGACGCCATCGATCGCTTCCTGCGCGCGCGCCTGGCCGAGGTCGAGCTGTCACCTGCACCGCTCGCATCTCGCGCGGCCCTCTTGCGCCGGGCCAGCCTCGATCTGACGGGACTTCCACCGTCCCTGGCCGATCTCGCTCGCTACGAGGAAGACGGAGCCCCGGGCGCATGGGATCGGGCCCTGGAGCGACTCCTGGCCTCTCCCCACTACGCCGAACACCAGGCCCGGCACTGGCTGGATCTGGCGCGCTATGCCGACAGTCAGGGTTACGAGAAGGACGATCGGCGCACGATGTGGCGCTATCGCGATTGGGTCATCGAGGCATTCGCGGAAGACATGCCCTTCGATCGATTCACCCTCGAGCAGCTCGCCGGCGACCTGTTACCGAAAGCCAGTCTCGAGCAACGGGTCGCGACCGGCTTCCACCGCAACACGATGGTCAATCGCGAAGGCGGCGCCGATCCCGAGGAATTTCGCGTCGCCGCGGTGAAGGATCGTGTGCACACGACGGCTTCGACATGGCTGGGCACCACCCTCGAATGCGCGCAGTGCCACGATCACAAGTACGACCCGTTCTCACAGCGCGACTACTACGCCTTCTACGCCTTTTTCAACTCGACCGAGGACACCGGCAATTCCGACGCGCCTAGCCTTCCTGCTCCGACCCGCTCCCAGCTGGAAGTGGAACCCGCGCTGAAGCTGGAGAGGGCTTCGCTGGAGGAGCTCTCGAGCCGCTTCACACCCGACCTGCAGGCTGGCTTCGAGGCATGGGAACGGGAATGGGGCTCGAGCGCCCGCAACTGGAGCGTGGTGCGGCCGCAGCGCACCTTGGCCCTCGAGTCGCGCCTGGCCGTCCTGGACGACGGCTCGGTCATCGCCTTGGGGAATCCGCCCGACACCGAGACCTACACGGTCCGCTTTCGCGCGCCGGTCGGTTCCTGGAATGCGTTGCGTCTGGAGGTGCTACGGGACGACAGCCTCCCCGATGGAGGCCCGGGACGAGCCACCCATCGCAACTTCGTGCTGAACACGCTGACACTCTCGCACAAGGGTCAGCCTGTCGCGCTCACGGACGCGAACGCCGACTTCGATCAGGCCGATAGGCCGTGGCTTGCGGCCCACAGCATCGATGACGATCCCGTGAGCGGCTGGGCCATCGGTGGCGCGCTGGACGAAGCGCATCAGCTGGTCATCGGCCTCGAGACGCCGTTAGAGATCGCTGCGGTGGATCTCGAAGCTGGCGAGCTCGAGCTGTCACTGACACAGAGCTACGGCGATGGCCATTTGATCGGGCGTTTTCGCGTCTCCTTGTCCAGGACACCGAGCGCGTCTTACTCGCCCATACCGTCGCCCACCCTGCTGGAGCTCATTCGAGCGGAACGCAACGCGGAAGAGACGCAGCGCGTTCACGAGCTCTACCTCGGACACGCTCCGGAGCTCGAGCCGCTGCGTGCCCGACTCGCCGAAATCGACGCCGCCCTCGCATACCCCCATGCGCTCGTCTTGCGCCAGCTCGAAGAGCCGCGCGAGAGCCACGTGCTCGTGCGCGGCAACTTCCTCGAGAGGGGCGAACCGGTCGGCCCGGCCGGGCCGCGCATCCTGAACGCCGTCGCGCCCCGCGGCGAGACTCCCGATCGCCTCGACCTCGCACATTGGTTGGTCGATGGTTCGAATCCGTTGACCGCGCGCGTATTCGTCAACCGCACCTGGGAACGCCTCTTCGGGAATGGCCTCGTCCGCAGCAGCGCCGATTTCGGCATACAGGGTGACCCGCCCACGCACCCGCAATTGCTCGACTGGCTGGCCCTCGATTTCCAGGAGCAGGGTTGGAGCGTGAAGGAGCTGCACCGCACGCTGATGCGCTCATACGCCTATCGCCAGAGTGCGCGCGTCACACCCGAACACCTGGAGCGGGATCCGGACAACCGCTATCTCGGTCGTGGACCGCGCCACCGCGTCGATGCGGAGGGCGTGCGCGACATGGCGCTCTTCATCAGCGGTCTCCTGGATCCGAAGGTCGGCGGTCCCAGCGTCTTTCCGGTGCAACCGCAAGGCACGTGGACGATGACCTACTCGGGCGATCGCTGGATGACCTCCGACGGAGCGGATCGTTGGCGCCGGGGTCTGTACACGTTCTGGCGTCGCACGGCACCGTATCCGACCTTCATGCTGTTCGACGCGACGAGTCGCGAGCTGGCCTGCACGCGACGCGCCCGCAGCAACACGCCCTTGCAAGCCCTGGCGCTCTTGAACGATCCGGCCTTCGTCGAGTGTGCCGCGGCGCTCGCGCGACGCCTCGTCATCGAGGGCGGGGACAGCGTGGAGGAACGCATCGACACCGGGTTCCTTCTGTGCACCGCGCGTCTACCGCGTCCAGAGGAACGGGACCTGTTGCGCGCGCTCTTCGAGGACGAACTGGCTGCTTTTCGCAGGGACCCCGATGCAGCTCGTTCACTCGCGATACCGGCCGGATTACCGCTGGAGCAAAGCGCCGAGGGACTCGATCCGGTCGAGCTCGCGGCCTGGACCGTGGTGGCCAATGCGCTCCTGAATCTCGACGAAACGATCACCAAGGGCTGAGCGATGTCGAACGAAACCAGAGTGGAGTTGACTCGACGAGCCTTTCTCGGCTCGGGGGGGCTGGGGTTGGGCTCCATCGCACTGCAATCCTTGCTGGCGAAGAACACGCTCGCCCAGACGAGCGCCCTGCATCACACGCCGCGCGCGAAGCGTGTCATCTACCTGCACATGGCGGGCTCCCCGTCGCAGCTGGATCTGTTCGACCACAAGCCGCAACTGAACGAACTCGATCGCCAGGACGTGCCCGCGGAGTTCATCCAGGGCGAGCGCTTTGCCTTCATCAAGGGCGTACCGAAACTCCTGGGCTCTCCCTACGCGTTCGCGAAACACGGCGAATCCGGCCAGGAGCTGTCCGAGCTGCTCCCCCACCTGGCAGGCGTCGCCGACGAAATCGCCATCGTGCGCTCCATGCACACGAGCCAGTTCAACCACGCTCCGGCCCAGCTCTTCTTGAACACCGGCTTCGAGCGCGTCGGCCGACCCAGCATGGGCTCGTGGCTCTCGTACGGATTGGGCAGCGAGAACCAGGATCTGCCGGCCTTCGTCGTCATGCTTTCGGGCAAGTACGGCCCCAGTGGTGGACACTCATGCTGGAACAGCGGTTTCCTCCCCACGGTGCATCAGGGCGTGCGCTTCCGTACCGAAGACGATCCGGTTCTCTTCCTCTCGAATCCCAAAGGCATGTCGCCAGCATCGCGACGGCGTTCGCTCGACACGGTGCGGGCGTTGAACGAGGCTAGCTTGAAGGAGATAGGTGACCCCGAGATCGCCACGCGCATCGCCCAGTACGAGCTCGCCTATCGGATGCAGTCCAGTGTGCCGGAGCTATTGGAACTCGAGGACGAACCGGAGGAGGTGCGCGAGCTCTACGGCGCCGAAGCGGGCGTCTCTTCCTTCGCGAACAACTGTCTACTGGCCCGACGCTTGATCGAACGCGGCGTGCGCTTCGTCCAGCTTTATCACTGGGGTTGGGATAGCCACGGTACCTCGCCCTCCGACGATATCGTCACCTCGCTAAGGGAACGCTGCAACGAAACGGATCGTCCCTGCGCGGCTCTGATCAAGGACCTGAAGCGCATGGGCCTTCTGGACGACACCCTGATCGTCTGGGGCGGCGAGTTTGGCCGCACGCCCATGAACGAGGAGCGCAACGGCTCGACGTATCTGGGACGCGACCATCACCCGCACGCCTTCAGCATGTGGCTGGCCGGGGGTGGCATCAAACCAGGTACCACCCTGGGCGCAACGGACGAACTGGGCTACTTCATCACCGAGGACAAGGTCTCCGTGCACGACCTCCACGCGACGCTGCTGCATCTGTTGGGCATCGATCACGAGCGCTTGACGTACCGCTCCCAGGGCCGTGACTTCCGCCTCACCGATGTCTACGGGAAGGTCGTCGAGAAGCTGCTCGCCTGATCACTCCCCGTACTCCTCAACCTCTGGAACCACCGCGTTGTAGAGGAAGGGCTCGAAGAACGTCGCGGTACCGACGCCGCCCACCTTGTCGGCCAGGGTCAAGAAATCGTCCGTGGTCGCCGAGGCGTCGTGGAAGAGTTCCGTCCAACGCCGTAGCAATTCGAAAAAGGATTCATCACCTATCTCGCGCCGCAGGCAGTGCAAGACGAAGGGCCCGCGGACGTAGACGTTCGCGCCGAAGAGGTTCGTAACGCCGGGCTCGGCAGTCGAACCAACCTTGCGCCGGCGGAGCATCGTGTAGGTGTCTTGCGCGCGCAGCTCGAGGGCTTCTCTGCCCTCGAGCTTTTCGAGCCACAACCACTCCGCGTAGCTCGCGAAGCCTTCGTTCAACCACATGTCTTGCCAGCGCCCGGGACTGACGCAGTTGCCGAACCACTGGTGTGCGACCTCGTGCGCGACAACAGGCTCCGGCATACCGCGGCCGTAAACCGGCAGGGTCTGGGTTTCGAGGGCCCCGGGAAGACTCTCGTAGGAGATGACGCCCCCGCACGCCTCGAACGGATAGGGACCGAAGAGTTCCGAGAAGTACTCGATCATCTCCCCCTGGCGTGCAAACGCCTTTAGCTCGCGGGCGGTCGCATCTTTCGGATGGTAGAGCGGCATCGCCAGCCCATCGGGGCCATCGAGTTGGGTGATGGCGAATTCGGCGATATTGACGGTCGCGAGGTAGGTCGCCATCGGATCGGCCGCATCGAAGTGATACGTGCGTTGCTTCCCGTGATCGTCCTCCTTCGTGAGGATCCCGTTGGCAGCGACGATGAAGGGCTTGTCGACCGTGACCTCGAACGAAAACGTGGCCTTGTCGCTCGGGTGATCGTTGCAAGGGAACCAGGAAGCAGCGCCCGTACACTCCGAGAGCACGTAGACCCCGCTCTCGGCGTGGATCCAGCCGACGCCGGGCAGGATCGCGAGCGCGGGCTCGGGCACGACCTCGGGAATGCCGCCGTAGCGAACCTCGACCGTGAACGAGCCACCGGAAGCCAGGTGTTTTTCGGGCGTCACCGTGAGCTCGTGATCCTCGTGCTCGAAGTCCGCCTCGTTGCCGTTGACCTCGACGCTCTCGACATCGAGGGCGTAAAGATCCAGGTTGAACGACGAGAGGTCCTGCAGGGCGGTGATACGCAGGGTGGCCTTGGCCTCGAGCCACTTGCTAGCCATTTCCACATCGAGCTCGAGGTCGTAGTGCTGGACGTCATAGCCACCGTTGCCGAGCTCGGGGTAGTACGCGTCTCCCACGCCAGCCGCACCGGCCACGGGGTTCTGAGGCCGCACCGAGGCCTGGCTGGCTCCGGCCACCCTGGCGACCGTCGGGGCGGAGCAGGCAACGACCCCCAGGGCAAGGCTCAGGATGAAGGCAGCGGAGAGCGCAGGCGGCTTCATACGCGCCATGCTACACACACTGGGCCGGGGTTGCCGGTGATCACCTGCGAATCCCGGCGACATCCTGCTCTCCCAGGACGCCATGAAACGGTACGCTGAGACGCTGTGAGCAGCATGGAACCTACCTATCTTCGCCCCACCGACACCTTCGCCCGGCGCCATATTGGCCCCTCCCCCACGGACGTGAAAGCGATGCTCGCGGAGCTCGAGCTGGACTCCCTGGATCAGCTGATTCAGGAAACCGTCCCAGAGAGCATCCGTCTCGCTTCGGACCTGGCCCTCGGCAGAGAGCGCGGCGAGGCCGAGTTCCTGGACGAGTTCCGTCTCCTGGCGTCCAGGAACAAGCCACTGAAATCGCTCATTGGGCTCGGTTATCACGGCACCCACACGCCCGGGGTGATCCTGCGCAACATCATCGAGAACCCAGGCTGGTACACGCAATACACCCCGTACCAGGCGGAGATCTCCCAGGGACGTCTGGAAGCGCTGTTGAACTTCCAGACCGTCGTCGCGGATCTCTGCGCCCTGCCCCTGGCCAACGCCTCGCTGCTCGACGAAGGCACGGCCGCGGCGGAAGCGCTCTGTCTCTGTCACCGCGCCTTGCGCGGCAAGCGCAACACGTTCTTCGTCAGCCAGCTGTGCCTGCCGCAGACCATCGCGGTCGTTCGAACCCGCGCGGAAGCGCTCGCTATCGAGGTGATCGTCGGCGACCATGAAAGCTTCGATCCGGGTTCCACCGATCTCGCGGGTTGTCTGCTGCAGTACCCGGCCTGCGAGGGCGAGCTCCTCGACTACGAGCCCTTCATCGAGAAGGTACACGCGGCAGGAGCACTCGCCTGCGTGGCCACAGACTTGCTCGCGCTCACGGTGCTACGGCCGCCCGGTGAATTCGGTGCGGACGTCGCTATCGGTTCCGCGCAACGCTTCGGCGTCCCGCTCGGCTTCGGTGGGCCCCACGCCGCCTTCCTCGCCACGACCGAGGACCATCGACGCCAGGTCCCGGGCCGGATCATCGGGCTCTCGCGCGATGCCCACGGCAAGCCGGCCTTGCGCATGGCCTTGCAGACCCGCGAACAGCACATTCGCCGGGAGAAGGCCACCAGCAACATCTGCACGGCCCAGGCCCTGCTCGCGATCGTCGCCTCGATGTACGCGGTGTACCACGGTCCCGAGGGCCTGCGCGCCATCGCGGAACGGATCCACGGCATGGCGGCGTTCCTGCGTCGCGGCTTGAAGCAGATGGGCTTCGAACTGAGAGACGAGCTCTTCTTCGACACCTTCGTGGTCGGCCTCGGCAATCACAAGGCGAGCGATGTCCTGGCCGCCGCAGTGAAGCACGGCCTGAACCTGCGGGCCCTCGACGCGAACACCATCGCCATCGCCTTCGACGAAACCGTGACGCGTGAAGACGTGGTCCATCTCTTCGAGATCTTCGGCGAGCTCGCCGACGTGCGCATTGAGGGGAACGCCTTCACGTCTCTTGCGAACGAAGTCGATACGAGCTTTCCGGCCAAGCATGCCCGCTCGTCGCCCTTCCTGCAGAACGAGGTCTTCCACTCTTATCACTCCGAGCACGAGATACTGCGCTACATCAAGCGTCTCGAAGTGCGCGATCTATCGTTGACGACGTCCATGATTCCCCTGGGCTCGTGCACGATGAAACTGAACGCCACCAGCGAGATGGTCCCCCTCACCTGGCCCGAGTTCGGCGCGATCCATCCCTTCGCTCCGGCGGACCAATGGGAGGGCTACGCCGAGCTCTTCCGCCAATTGGAAAGCCAGCTGTGCGAGATCACGGGTTTCGACGCCTTCTCCTTGCAGCCGAACGCCGGATCCCAGGGCGAGTACGCCGGCCTCCTGGCAATCCGTGCTTATCACCGCTCCCGCGGGGACGGATCCCGTGACATCTGCCTGATCCCGGTCTCGGCCCACGGCACGAACCCCGCCAGCGCCATCATGGCCGGACTCCGGGTCGTGACCGTCGCCTGTGACGAGAAGGGCAACATCGACGTCACGGACCTCGAGGCCAAGATCGCAAAGCACGTGGACAAGGTGGCCGCCCTGATGGTCACCTATCCCTCGACCCACGGCGTATTCGAGGAAGCGATCCGCACCATCTGCGAAAAGGTGCATGCGGCCGGCGCCCAGGTCTACATGGATGGAGCCAACATGAATGCCCAGGTCGGCCTGTGCCGCCCCTCGGACTTCGGCGCCGACGTTTGCCACCTGAATCTACACAAGACCTTCTGCATCCCCCACGGCGGTGGTGGGCCGGGCATGGGTCCCATCGGTGTCGAGAAGCACCTGGCACCGTTCCTACCCTCGCACCCGATCCTGGACATGGGTGGCACCTCCTCCTTGGGCACCATCGCCGCCGCCCCCTGGGGTAGTCCCAGCGTGCTGACCATCTCTTATGCCTACATCTGCATGATGGGCGCAGTCGGGCTCAAGCGCGCGACCGAGGTGGCGATTCTCAACGCCAACTACATGAAGGAGCGCCTCAGCGAGCACTTCCCCGTGCTCTACACCGGAGAGAAGGGGCGCGTGGCCCACGAGTTCATCCTCGATCTGCGCCCTTTCGAGAAGAGCGCCGGCATCAGCGGCGAAGACGTTGCCAAGCGTCTGATGGACTACGGCTTCCACGCCCCGACCATGTCGTTCCCCGTCGCGGGCACGCTGATGATCGAGCCCACCGAAAGCGAATCCAAGGCGGAACTCGATCGCCTGTGCGATGCCTTGATCATGATCCGCGGCGAGGTCCGCTCGATCGAGGAAGGTCGTCTCGACCGCGAGGACAACCCCCTGCACAACGCGCCCCACACCTCGGCCGAATCAACCTCGGACGAATGGTCCCACGACTACTCGCGCGAACAGGCCGCCTTCCCCACTCCCTGGACCCGCGAGCATAAGTTCTGGCCTCCGGTCGCCCGCATCGACAACGGCTTCGGTGACCGCAACCTGGTCTGCACCTGCCCTCCCACGGCAGTTTACGAGGAAGAGGAAGACCCGGCCCCAGCCCAAGAGCCTGTATCGAGCGGAGCCTGAGCCGCCCGGACCGTCAACTCCCGAGCAAGTCGTCCGCGGACTTCTCCCACCAATCCCGCCAGGCCTTGACCCGCTTGGATCGCTCCGAGTCCTTCCCCGAAGGATCGAAGCGGAAGTTCTGCCCCGTGACACTGCGGAGCGACACGACGGAGGCTTCGCGAACGCTGGCCTCGGGGTCTTCCAGGGCCGCGATCAAGGCCGGAATGCCCACCATCGCTTGCAGGTCGCCCAGGATACGGGCCGTGGCCATGCGCACGAAGATGTCCGGGTCCTTCAACATGGGAGTCAGGTGTTCCGCCACCGTGGCGTCCTTCGTCGCTCCCAGGGATTGAACCGCCTGCCAGCGCACGCCGGAGTTCTGGTTCTGTAGCTCGGCCACGAGCCCCCACCAGGCGGGCTTGGCATCCTCGGCCTCGACGGCTTCCTCCGTGGCGCGGGCCTGGTCCTCGACCCTCTCGCGCTGCTCCTGGATCCGGTTGTCGACGATGCGCAGGTCGGTGCGCAGCGTATCGGTGCTGTCACGGATCAGGGACAGCTCGCGTTCGTGGCGCTCGATCTTGGTCGTGATCGCCTCGAACTCCCGTAGGCGGGCCTCCCACTCGATGAAATCATCGCTCAGGCGCGCCACCGAATCGCCCTGGGAGCGCGAGGACTCCTCGAGACGCGCGCGTAATTCTGCAAGGCCGGTGCGCGCGTCGGAGATTTCCTCGCCGGTACGGCGCAGGTCGTCGTTGAGCCTCGACTCGATCGCACGCCCATCGGACAGTGCGTCGCGGCGCACGGCGCCCAGCTCGTCTTCGATCGAACGGATGCGCTCGTCGGTGTTCGTGAACAGAAACGCGGCACCTCCGAAGGTTCCGAGCAGCGAAAACGAGGCCAGAGCCACGGCCATGGCCGCAACCGGTGAGGCGCTGCGTTCCGGCCGGGGCCTTTGGGAATCCTTCGCGGCCGTGGTGTCTGTTGCCGGCTGGTCCCCGGATCCTGACCGGAAATCGGCCTTGGCGCCGTCTCCTTCGGGCTCGTCGTGGGTCGTCATGGCCCCTTCGCAGGCCTGGCAAATCACGCGCCCGTTGCGCATCAGGGCTCGCCCGTTCTCCAGGTCACCGTTGGGGACGGACTCGTTGCAGAGGTCGCAGAAGTAGATCTTCATCGAGTGTCGTTGTTTCTGTTGTCGATCGTCGCCCGGCTCTCCGGCTCATCGTGGGACCCGCCATGAGCTCGTGGAGGGCCCCGCCGGGGCCTCAGCGATCCTTCTTGGCCAATCTCTACCTATAGTCGGCGATCTCGCTCTACCCTACAGGGAGGCTCCCCAACTCCCAGGATAAGCCCAAACACTCCGCGATGCCCAGTCCCTTCGAGTTCCGCCTCCGCCCCGCCGTGCGCCGGAGGCTCGACCAGCTCGGACAGGAATTTCAGGCCGAATTCCTGGGCCGAAAGGCGCGCCGCGCCCCGGATTCCGTCGAGGTGCTGGTGGCCCTGGCCCGGGTGCTGATGGAGCTTGGGCGCAATGAGGAGAGCCTGGCGGTTCATCGCCGGCTGGCCGCGCTGATCCCCCGCAATCCGATCATCCACTACAACCTGGCCTGCTCCCAGGCCATTTGTCAGCTCCCGGAGGAGGCCACCGCCTCCCTGCACACCGCGATCGAATTCGGCTACGACGACGTCGAATTCATGCAACGGGACGACGACCTGGCCTCCCTGCGCGGGACGCCCGCCTTCGAAGCCCTGGCCGGCGAACTGACCCACCGAAACGACGAAACGCCCTCGAACTGAGTTCGAGAGCGTTCTGTTCAGGTCGGTACGCCGCCCTTGCTAGCCCTTGTGCATGTAGCTGTCGCCGGCGCGTTCGCTCCACCAGAGCTCCCAGTGCTCCACGCTCTTTTCGCGCTCGTCCGCCTCTGCCCGCGGGTCGAACCCATGGGTTTCGTGGGTGGCTTCGCGCAACGCATCGAGGCACAGGGCGCGGGTGTACACGCGATCGTCACGGAGACCGCCGATCAGGGTCGGGATCTCGGACCAATCGCCAAGGCGAATGAGCGCACGGGCGCGTTCGAGGGAGAGATCCCCCGCGTTGCGCGAATCGCTCCAGTGCAGCTCGTGGATGTGCGGAACGAGCCTGCGGTCGAGGGTGGCTCCGAGAGCCGCCAGGGCCGCTGCGGCCACGTCGTCGCGGTCGTCTTCGGCCAGCTGGAACAGGGTCGGATAGGCCGGCTCGCCCGTGGACGCAAACCAGCGAACCTGCTCGAGGCGCTCGAAACCGCGGGTCCAGGGTAGGCGTTTCGCTTCCTCTTCGATTTGCTGCTGGAGCATCGGTGAGGCCTGCACCCAATCGTCGTTGGACGGTTCGGTGTAGTCGACGACCTGCGACTTGGTGCTTCCACAGGCAGCGAGGAGCGCGAGGGCGAATGCGAGTAGCGTTCTCATCTTCTGGGTTCCTTCCGGCGGGCCATCTCTTCTGCCCGCGTTCGAGCCCTATCGGACGAGACGCCGATCTCCTTGACGGCTCACAGGGGGGAAACGCACCGTGAAAACGGCGCTAACGAGATCGCAAAAGCGCGAAGGCGAACAGGAGCCCAAGCCCCAATCCCAAAAGCACGGGCCCCAGGGCACTCTGGGCCGGGTTTCCTGCATCCCGCGTCCGCCCTCGGGATGTCCCCACGGAGGGCATAACGAGCTCGCGTTCTTCGTGCGCAAACTCAGGAGAACGCGGTCGAGAGAGCGGCAGGATCCACGGGGCCTCGGCCGGGTCCGGATCCGGAAGGCGGAGAAGGAGTGGCTCTGAGCCACGGGCGGCGAAGAGATCCATCGGAAGCCTCGCCGAGCGGACGCGGCGAGCATCGCTGCCTGCGAACGAACCCGAGACCCCCGGTGGACGCAACACCACCTGGGCCAGCTCGGTGCCCCGCAGCACGTCGACCAGCTGGGCCTCGAGCCGCAAGGGCCATTCATCGCCGAAGCCCGCCACCTGAATCTCCTCGCCCACCGTACGCGCTCCCAGCTCGCGTGCCGCAAAAGAAGTGCGCCGCGCCAGCCAACGCGCGAGCGCCCCGAAGAGCCGCGGCTCGCCCAATCCCACGACGTCGGTGTAGCGCGAAGCCCAGCCCGCACTGGGCAGGCTGGAGAGCATCGCGGTGCGCCCGGATCCACTGCGCATCGCGGCGAGCACGGGTTCTCCCCGCTCCGATTCCCACAGGAGCTCGGCGCCGGGCCGCAGTCGGTTCCGCACGAGCCGCTCGAGCGGCGGCAGAACACCGCCCCGCGCTTCGATCTCGAAGGCCAGCGTACCCGGGGCGCGAGGAACGGCGTGGACCGGGATCTCTCCGTCACGCACCTGGGCACCTGTAACCTCGCGGCGGAAGATCTCTTGCAACTGCGAAAGCTCCTCCGCATGCAGGACCTCGTCCCCGTCGGGAATCAACACACCGAGAAAATCCACCGCCCGTGGCTTGGCCCGGATGGCGATGGCGACGATGCGCTTCTTGCTGGCCCGGAACTTCGCATGCAGGGCCGAGGTGCGCGCGTCCAGGTTGGCGATCCCTTCGCGCTCTTCGCCATCCGTCAGGACGAGTGCAAGCACATCGCCCTCGTAGGTTTGCTCGGCGAAATGCTCGAGCGAACTCAGGACGTACGTGCTTCCTTCGGGAACCTCGAGATCGATCAAGCGTCGTGCAGCTTCGGCGGCTTCCAGGGAGATGCGCTCCGCCTGTTCGAGGCTGCTCGTGTCCGTGCGAGCCTTGATGAGTCGAGGAGCTCCGAGCTGTGTGCGAAAGAAGCGTAGGGTTACGTGATCCGACGGAAGCGCCGCGGCGACGAGGTCGAGAGTCGCTCGCCGTACGAGCTCGAAGCGCTCGCCCTGCATGCTTCCCGACCCATCGACCAGGAGCACGATCTCGCGCGGCGGGCTGTCGCGTGGGGCTGGCTCCAGTGGAAGTCGTCCGGCCAGGCCAGACGAATCTCGGCCGGGATACCAATCGCGCAACAGGCCCCATCCGGAGGTCGCGAGGAAGCCTCCACCGCGTTGGATGAAGTCGCCGAGGAGCTCCTGTGGAAGGTCGCTGGGAGCCAGATCGAAGGCGATCACCGCATCGAGCTCGTCGATGAGCACGGCAAGCCCTTGCGTGGTCTCGAAGACCCACTGCAAGCCCTGCAGACTGGAACGACCCGACGGCGCCAGCCAGCGCCGCAGTTCGGGAAGCTTGTCGTTCACGGCGATCGCCGCGACGACCAGCTCGCCCCGCGCCCGAGTGCTGGCCTCGCAACGATCGTTCTCCGGCAGGGGATCGTCGAAGCGTTCCCCGCCAGGACCGACGAGTTGCAATCGTACGTGAGCGTCCACGCGGGTCCGCCCGAACCCCGCGGGGCCAAGTTTGACGGGCACCTCGAGGTGACCGCCGGTCGCTGGCAGCTCGAGGGGTATGCGCAGGGTCTTGTCGCGCACGGGGCTCACCACGTGCAGCACGAGTTCCGCCAGCGCCGGCGGGCAACGGCCGGCTCGATAGGAGAGCCGCGCAACACCGCCGAGTGGCGCCTCTGCTTCGATCTGTGCTGGCAACTGCAGCTCGAGCAGGGCCAGGTCACCCAATTCGGGCGGCCCCGGGTCGCGCTGCTCGAAGGCCAGGCCAGCTTGCAGTAGCCGCGCGAGGCTCGCTGCGGGGTCGTCGCCGGTGTGCCTGCCGGAGCCGAGCAAGACGATGCGGCCCGGCTTGCGTTCCATGGCCAAACCCAGGGCTCCGGCGAGTTCGAAGGCCGCCGCGAGACGCGACGCGCCGTCCTTGTCGGGTGCAAGGCGCGGGTCGAAGGGCACGCCACCTCGGCCGTCCAGGCTCTCGAGAAATGCGACGGGATCCCCCGGCCCAAACGAGCGCACGACTTCCGCGGCGAACAAGCAGACGAGGAGTTCTTCCCCGGCTTCACGGGCCGCCACGGCCTCCTTGCGAAGCTCGCTGCGCACCCAGCGCAACCACCCGGGTCGCGTGCGGTGGGCGCTGGCCGAGGCATCCACGAGACACGCATGCAGGGCGACCCCGCTTCGTCGTTCCGCATTGGGGCGCGGCAAGAGCAACCACGCCGACAGGAACAGGACCGCGCTTGCGAAGACTCCTCCCCAGCCTTGCAAGAGAGTGACCGGCCCGCGCCTGGACGCCTCTGTCAGCTTGTCGAAACGGACGTCGATGGCTCCTTTTGATCGGCGGGGCGTTCCGCTCGCGCGATCCAGCCGCCTCCGAGCAGTCGCTCGCCATGATAGAAAGCTGCGCCTTGTCCGGCAGCCACGGCACTCTGGGGTTCATCGAAGTCGACGCGCGTGCGTTCGCCTTCACCGCCCAGGGTGATCGTCGCGTTGGCCGGGGAATGGTGATAGCGCACCTGAACACCGGCCCGGAACGTGCCCTCGGCCGGCGCGTCGAATCCGATCAGGTTGACTTGATCCAGCTCCATCCAGAGGCTTTGACACTCTTCCTTTCCGCCTAATACGACCGTGCCCGTCTCGGGCACGATGTCGACCACATAGAGCGGCACACCTGCCGCAACTCCCAGGCCGCGGCGCTGACCGATGGTGAAGTGCTCCGTACCGGGGTGTTTGCCGAGTGCGCGACCGGCCGTATCGACCAGGGCACCGGGGTGCAGTTCCACCTCGTACTTCTCGAGCAGCTGGCGATAGTCGTTGGAGGGCACGAAACAGATTTCTTGGCTGTCGGGCTTCTTCGCCGTCTTCAGCCCCGCCTTGTTCGCCAGGGCGCGCACATCCGGCTTCTGCATGCCACCGATCGGAAGCTCCGCATGGCAGAGGTTGTCCTCCGCAACGCAGAACAACTGATACGACTGGTCCTTGGAACGATCGACCCCGCGCAGCACGTGGACCCGCCCGTCGATGAGCTCGATTTGCGCGTAGTGCCCCGTCGCCACCTTGTCGGCCCCCAGCTCGCGCGCGAACGAGATCAGGCGGTCGAACTTGAGATCGCGGTTGCAGACGGCACAGGGATTGGGCGTGCGACCGGCGGCGTACTCGCTGAGGAAGTAGGAGATGATCGACTTGAATTCCTGACCCAGATCCACCGCGGAGAAGGGAATCCCGAGATAGGCCGCAACCATGCGCGCATCGCGCGCGTCAGCGATGGAGCAACAAGACTTCTTGCCCGCCTCGCTCTCCGGGACACGCACACCGTTGCGCATGAACAACCCGACGACCTCGCGACCCTCCTGTTGAAGCAGGTACGCCGCGACGGAGCTATCGACCCCCCCACTCATGGCGCAGACCGTGCGCTCGCCTGCGCTCCCGCTCTTTCGTCCAATATTCGTGACCATGAATGCCGCTTTCCGCCAGTTCGCGATCTTTCCGCCCGGAAGTTGCGGCGGACCAGCCTACGCGAGCTTTCCCGCATGGAAAAGCCGAGCCCGGGCCAGCCTGGGGAATATAGCCGTCCCCGCCCCGGAAGTTGCCCTCCGCGTGCGGGCCCGGATCGGCATTGCCGCTCGATTCGGGATTGGCCGGCTGTTTTTGTGCCTCTCTCGATTCCTGGCGTGCAGGGGTTTGGAATGCCGCGGGTATCAGGTAGTTTGCTCGACTCTCCCCCGGCCCTGGAACTCCTCCCATGACTGCCCTTTCGCATCTTTCCACCATCCTGCAGGAAACCGCAGGCGCCCCCGAGACGCTGCCCCCCGCCGAGGGTGCTCCGGGCGGAATCATGGACATGCTGGTGCCGATCAGCCTGATCCTGGGCATCTTCTACGTGATCATGATTCGACCCGAGCGCAAGAAGCAGAGAGCCCGCCAGGCCCTGCTCGACGCCCTGAAGAAGGGCGACAAGGTCATGACCTCGAGCGGCATCTACGGCAACGTGGCCGCGATCAACGACGACGTGATCACGCTGCAGGTCGCCGAGGGAGTTCGCATGCGCTTCAACCGTGCAGCCGTGCAGGACATCCTCAACAAGGAGGACGCCGTGGCTTCCAAGGACGAGCCCAAGCAAGCCGAAAAGGCCACGGCCACGAGCTAGCGCTACGGTTTGCGGCTCGCTTCTTTCCGCGCTGGACGCTGCGCCACCACACCGAGCCGCGACTCGTGGGTTTGGCCGGGGAAGCGCTGGCAGCGCGTTTCTTGAAACGTGCGGGGTACCGGGTGCTCTCTCGACGGCTCCTGACCAGAGAAGCGGAGATCGATCTCCTGTGCTCGCGCGGAGCCGAGTTGGTGTGTGTCGAGGTGAAGACCGGGCGGATCGGTACGCGCTTTCGACCGGGGATGCGGGTCAAGTATCGAACCCTGAGGCGTCTGTGGGCCGCGGCCCGGGGCCTGGAACGGCGCTACGCACAGCGGGCCCGCGTGGACCTGGTCGAGGTGGGCACGGGCGAGACGCTTCGTTTCGTGCATCACGTGGGCCTGAGGGAACCCCTGAAGGAGCCACGGTAGGCGCCAAATGGCTTAGTATTTCCCCCGCATGTTACGCCACACCATGATTCGCATCTCGATCTTGATTCTGTCGATCTCGACAGCCTGCAGAGTCGTCTCCGACGAACGCGTCTCCGCCACCCAACCTCTCACGAGCACGCTCCCGCAAAGGACGCCGTGCCCGGCAGAGAACGTCGCGCGTGTCTGGAACGACCCCGATCCCGCGACTCCCTCCGCCTGTCGCGAGCGTCGTCTGCGGACGGCGAAGGCTCTCGGCAACGGCCTGCTGGTGCTCGGTGCGGGGGCGGACCCTGATGATGTGCGCTATTACTCGGACGACGACTTCCATTGGTTGTGCGGCGTCTCGAGTCCGGACGCGATCCTCGTTCTGGTTGCTGTTGGGGGCGAACTGGTCGAAGAGCGCCTCTATCTCCATCCATCGAATCCGCGACACGAGTTGTGGAACGGTCCACGCCTTGCGCCCGGAGAGTCCACGATCCGGGCGACCGGCATTGCGGACCTTCGAGAGCTCGAGCTCTTCCCCGAGGAGATTCGCCAGCTCGCCCAGGAGAACCAGCGCATCTACTGTTCGGAACCCACAGGCCAACCCGTTATCGAGCAAATCGGGCGGACCTACGAACCCGTCTCTCCCTTCCTCGAGGCCTTGCAGGTCGTGAAGGACGCTGCCGAGATCCAGGCGCTCCGCACGGCCGTCGACATCACCCAGGCTGCACTCGTCGATGCCTTTCGTATCGTGCTGCCCGGAGCGCATGAATTCACCGTCGAGGCCACGATCGAGAGCGGCTTTCGACGGCGTGGCGCGGAGACGACCGCCTTCCCTTCGATCTGCGGCTCGGGGCCCAACTCCTGCATCCTGCACTACCGCGCGAACCAGCGCCGTCTGGAAGCCGGGGACATGCTCGTCATGGACGTCGGCGCGAAGTACAAGCGCTACTGCGCGGATGTGACGCGCACGATTCCGGTCAGTGCTCGCTTCAGTCCTCGACAGCGCGAAATCTACACCCTCGTCTACGAGGCCAGCCAAAGGGCCGCGCGCTGCCTACGGCCGGGCGCGAGTCTGCGCGATGCCCACCAGGCCGCCCAGGCCTATTTAAAGGGGCATGGTATGGACGCGTACTTCCCCCACGGGATCGGGCATGGGCTGGGCCTGGAGGTGCACGACGCCCCGCGCAACGTGGAGCTGCTTCGAGCCGGAATGGTCGTGACGATTGAACCCGGGATCTACATCGCCGAAGAGAATCTGGGCTGCCGGATCGAGGATGATTACTTGATCACCGAAAACGGTGCGGAACTTCTTTCCGGTTCCTTGCCCTCCCATCCGGATGAACTGGAGGACTTCCTACGCGCACTTCGCACCCCGAGGCATCCGTAGGGCTCCCCCTGGAAGATCCCCGAACTTGACCCCCCCTCCCGATTCACTCAGCCTGCATTCCTGGCCGATGAGGTAGATTCTCGCGGCGTCCACACCCAGGGACTTCGTGAAGAGCCCCACGCGGTGCAGAATCCCCCACTGCGCCCCATGCTCCACGTTCTCAGACACTATTTGCCGCTCCGCAAGGCCTTGCTCATCTTGAGCGAGACGGTCCTGATCACCATCATCGTGGCGATCGGGATGTCCGCCCATTTGTGGAGGGTGTCCGAGGGCATCTGGCGCACCCTGGCGGAGAACGAGGGCATCACTCCGGAAGAGGCCCGTGGGATCTGCCTCTTCTCCTCTTTCATCGTGGCCGTTCTGGCGCAGCTCTCGATCGCCTTCAACGAGCTGTACGACTTTCGCTTCTCGGCCTCGCGCTTCGATCGTATGTCGCGCTTCACCACCTCGGCGGGCACGGCCATGTTGCTGGTCATCGTCGCGGTCGGCATTTGCGAGGCGGCGGGTCTCAAGAACTTCCTCTACTTCCCTGGACTTCCCTTCTCCCAGCGCATCGTGCTGCTGACGACCGCGTTGGCCCTGTCGTTTTGCGTGTTGTACGTGTGGCGCAACCTGTTCCACGCCAGCCTGCGGCGGCTCGGGTACGACGAACGACTCTTGGTCCTGGGTTCGGGCCGGATGGCGGAGCGCCTGACCGACGAGCTCAACACACGGCACGACTCCGGTTTTCGGATCGTAGCCTCGCTGGAGCCGATGACCGAACACGATCGGCGCCGTAGCGAGCGGCGCTCCATGGCCGCCTCGACCGGCAACCCCTGGTTCGAAGCGGGCTCCTCGGATCCTCCCTCGAGGGTGCTCAGGTCTGCCGGCATCACCGGAGCCGTGGAGGGCACGGGAGCCCGACTCTTGATGGCCCCTAACCCTACGGTCGATCCGACGACCCCCGTAACCGCGGAGGATCCCGTTGAGACCAGCGAGCCGTTGGCACAGCTTGCCAAGCGCCTGAAGATCGAGACCATCATCGTCGCCTTCGAAGAGCGCCGCGGTTCGCTACCGATCAACGAACTCCTGAACTGTCGTCTCGACGGTGTCGTGGTGCAGGAGGCCGAGTCCTTCTACGAGCGCATCTCCGGCAAGATCCCGGCCGAGGCCATGCGCCCCTCCTACCTGATCTTCAACACGGGCTTCGTCCAGCACCCTCTGGGTGCCGTGGCCAAGCGCGCCGTCGACATCCTGCTCTCGGGACTCGGGATCCTGGTCTTGTGGCCGGTCATGCTCGCGACCGCGATTCTCGTCGCATTGGACTCGCCCGGCCCCGTGCTCTTTCGTCAGACACGCACAGGTGCCGCCGGCAGGCCTTTCACGCTTTGCAAGTTCCGCAGCATGCGCGCCGATGCCGAAAAAGAAACGGGCCCGACCTGGGCCACGGCTCACGACCCGCGCATCACACGCTTCGGCGGCTTCACTCGTCGCTCGCGACTCGACGAACTGCCTCAATTGTTCAACGTGCTGGCCGGGTCGATGTCGCTCGTCGGACCGCGCCCGGAACGGCCGACCTTCGTCGAGGAACTGGTCGACAAGGTGCCGTACTACAACCAACGGCACATCGTAAAGCCCGGCATCACCGGCTGGGCACAGATCAACTATCCCTACGGGAACACGATCGAAGACGCGCTACAGAAGCTCCAATTCGACCTGTTCTACATCAAGTACCAGTCGAGCTTGTTCGACCTCTCGATCCTGTTCAACACGATCAAGACGGTGCTTCTGCGGAAGGGGACCTGAGCTCGTTCCCGCCCGCCTGGCCACGCCGGCGATGGCGTTCGATCAGGACCGACAACAGCGCAATGTCGGGCGGGTTGATCCCCGCGATTCTCGAAGCCGCGCCGAGGGTGGCTGGCCTCAGCGTCATGATCTTCTCCTTGGCCTCGCCACGCAGACCGGGAACGTCGCGCAGGTCGAGCTCGGCGGGAATCTCGGTGGATTCCTGGCGCGCGAGACGTTCGACATCACGGCGCTGGCGTTCGACGTAGCCGGCGTACTTGATATCCGCCTCGAGCGTCACCAGCACATCGGGCTCGACCGAGCAACCACGCAAGGCCGGGTGCGTTTCAAGCATGCTGCGCAGGCTGCGCTCCGGTCGGCGCAAGTCATCCAGAAGGGATTGATCCGCTCGCTCCGTCGAGCGGGTCTTCAGCAGAAGGGTGCGTAGCGCCTCCATGCGAGTTTCGCGCTCGCGCAACCGCAAGAGGGAATCATCGTCCACCAATCCGATCGCGTGGGCTCTAGGAACCAGGCGCCGGTCCGCATCGTCTTGTCGAAGGAGCAAACGATACTCGGCCCGCGAGCTGAACATGCGGTAGGGCTCGGTCGGGCGACTGACAACGAGATCGTCGACCAGCACTCCGGTGTACGCTTCATCGCGCGCGAGCACGAAGGGCGCTTCGTCCTGAATCCAAAGAGCTGCGTTGGCCCCCGCCATCAGGCCCTGGGCCGCAGCCTCCTCGTAGCCCGATGTTCCGTTTATCTGCCCCGCGAGGTAGAGCCCCGCAATCTCCCTTACCGCAAGCGTCGGGTGCAAGGCCTGGGGCAAGACGAAGTCGTACTCGACCGCGTAGCCATGGCGCAGGAAGCGCGCCTTCTCCAGGCCGGGGATGGTGTGCACGAAGGCCTCCTGAACGTCCGCCGGCAGGGACGTGGAGATGCCGTTCACGTACACGACATCGGTATCGAGGCTCTCGCGCTCCAGAAAGATGCCGTGACGCGAACGGTCGGGAAAGCGCATCACCTTGTCTTCGACCGACGGACAGTAACGCGGTCCTTGTCCCTGTATCCGACCGGCATACATCGGGGCACGGTGGATGTTCTGGCGAATGATCTCGTGCGCCGCATCCCCGGTGTAGGTCATGTGGCAGAGAATCTGGGGCAGCTTCGGAAAGTCCTCGAGCTTGGTAGCGAATGAGAACGGGGCTGGGCGCGCATCCCCGGGCTGCTCTTCCAGTTGATCGAACTCGATCCCTTCCAGGGCGAGTCGCGGTGGCGTCCCCGTCTTGAGCCGTCCCAGCTCCAGGCCGAGCGCCGTGATCGAACCCGAAAGCCCTTCACAGGCCGCCTCGCCGACGCGACCGCCGGAGACCTGAGCTTCGCCCGTGTGCATGAGGGCGCGCAGAAACGTACCCGTGGTGAGGATCGTCGCGGGGGCGCGCACCTCTCGCCCGTCCTCCATGCGCGCGCCCAGGACACACTTCTTTTTGCCCACGGTGTCGATCAGGAGTGAGTCCACGCCGCCTTCGATGAGCTCGAGCGCCGGCTGCTCGCCCACGACGCGCGTGACTTCCTCGCGATAGCGGTGCCGGTCGGCCTGGGCGCGCGGCGCTTGCACCGCGTAACCCTTGGCCGTGTTCAACATACGGAACTGGATCCCGGTCGCATCGATCGCACGCCCCATGGCCCCACCCAGGGCGTCGACCTCACGCACGATCTGGCCCTTGCCCAGACCGCCGATGGCGGGGTTGCAGCTCATCTCCCCGATACGATCCAGGCGGTGGCTGATCAAGCCTACCCGGGCTCCCAGGCGACCCGCGGCCAGGGCTGCCTCGATGCCGGCGTGGCCCCCGCCCACGACAAGCACGTCATAGCCTTCCGGACCCGAGCCCTGGGCGGGGTGCGGGTGCGAAGCGCTTTCTGGGGTCCTTTGGAGCGGGGGAACCATGGAAACTATTTCATGGAAGCACGAGTCGCGTCGAAGCTCAATCCCAAGGGACCAGATGGTCGATTCTTGAAGCATGCGCTCCTGGGTATTCCGCAACCGCCACCGGCTCGAGGCGATCTATGGTCGCCTTGCGGCGGAGCGCCGGGACGACACCCGCTCGCCGGGCGCCACCGGTCACGGCGTCGACGCGGAGGGCCTGATGCTCTACGTGCTGGTGCCACTCCCGCGCAGCGTTCCGGCCGCCTGAAACAGCGTGAGGAGCCCTCGCCTGACCCGGCATCTGGGACTTCCGGCGTAACTCCAGGGAAAGCGAGGCTAGGATGCTTCCATGAAGGCACTCGTGACCCCCCTCTGGTTGGCCATTCTGGCCCTATCCTCGCCCCCAGCGCTGGCCCAGGCACCGGGAAGCGGGGGCCAGCCCGACTCCATCGAGGCCCTCCTCGAGCGAGCCCGCCAGCGCCGCAACGAGGTCCAGGCCCGCCTGCTGCCCCAGGTGAAGGAAATCGTCGACGAGCTCGAGCTCGTGTCGGGGAGAAACGCCTCTGCCGAAATGCGCATATTGCGCGAGATCGGCGAACTGGGCCCGGAAGCCTTGCCCCTCTTTCTGCCCTACCTGGATCCCGGCCTGCCCAAGGAAAAGGGACCGAGCTATCGCGCGATCGTTCTCGCCAAGGCCCTGCGGCGGGTCCCGAGCGATGCCTTGACCGCCGGTTTGATCCAGCTCACGACGCGCGCCACGCCGGAGGGCCAGCGACTCGCCGTCAGCGTGCTCGCCCACCAGCCCGCGGATGCCCGCATCGACGCGCATCTCGAGCGACGCTTCCAGGCCACCGAGGGGTTCGTGCGCCTCGAATGCATACGCTCCCTCGCTCTCCGCGGAGGCCACGGCGAGCTCCTGACCCAGGCCCTGCTCGACTCGGATCCCGAGATTCTCGCGGCCGTGCTCGAGGCCCTGGCCACGCGCCAGGCAGCCGAGGCGGCAGGCGATGTGTTCGGTCTCCTGGAGCGTCCACGGATTGCCTCGGAGGTGCTCGACGAGTTGACCGGCTATTACGCGTCCTGCCCGCAGGTCGTCGATGAGCAGACGTTCGCGAAGCTTCTGACGCTGGTTCTCAAGCAAGACATCGATGCTGCTGCGCGCATCAAACTGCTGAACACGTTGCCCTCCTTCGCCAAGTCACTCACGACGAAGCAAAAGCGCTTGCTCGAACCGATCGTCGACTCGCACAACTCGGAACTCAGCGAAGCCGGGCTCGTATGCATGGCTCTGATGGGCCATCGCCCTTCCCGCAATGAGCTGATCAAGTCCTATACGAAACAGATCGAGGAATACGGCGGCTTCCCCAAGGCCTATGAAGACCGAGCCGACATGCACCTGCGCCTTGGCGAGTTCAGTCCCGCGGTCAAGGACTACAAGCGCTCGCTCGCAGAGCTGGGCGAGCGAGCCTTCCTGGTGACGTACCGACAGGTGTGGTTCAAGCTGGCCAAGGCCTACGTAGGTTCGAACAAGTTACGCCAGGCCATGGACGCGCTGAAGGACTTCGGGCTCGGCCCGCAAATGCGCCGGCTGGTCCTCGCCGACCCCGCCTTCGAGCCCCTGATCGAGAGTCGCCACGGACGCGAGCTGCGCTGAGCGATCAGTGAAACTGGGCGTAGCGCTTGCGGGCCGGTACGGACTCGAAACGATCGAGCTCCGGCGAATACGCGGTCAGCTTCCCACCATAGACACAACCGGTATCGAGCCCGAGCGCGACGAGCTTTCCATCGTGGAACGTCTGACGCGGTTCGCCTTCGGGTAGGTGCCCATACAGGACCAGCTTGGGTCCGGTGTATCCCTGGAACCAGAACGGCCGACGACGAACGGCAAGCCGGGCGGGATAGATGAGGTCGTCGATCGAGGACTCACTGGCCTCGCGACCGGGTGTGCGGCCGGCGTGCACGACACACCACGAGCGTCCATCGGGCGTCGTGCCGGCACTGGGCACGCCCTCGTGTTCGAGGTAGTAACCGGAGTGGGATTGCAGGAAATGGAGTAGTTCGGGTAGGCGTGAAACCGCGGCGGTGATGGCGCGCCTTCCGTCCCCCGCCAGGTCATCGCTGCTCAAGCTCGGAAACGTTGTGCGCTTCAGCACCTGGCCATCGCTGGCCACCAATCCCGGGGAGAGACCGCAACGCTCGAGCACGGCGTGTTCGTGATTGCCGAGGATGAAGAGCCCGCCCACCTGTTCAAGGAGCTCCATCACCCCGCAGGCATCGGGTCCCCGATGGAAGAGATCGCCTACGCTGATCAATCGGTCCTGGGCGCCGAGCTCCAAGCGCTCGAACAGCTGCTCGAGTTCCCGAGCGCATCCATGAATGTCTCCAACGACCCAGCTTGTCATGGCGACTCCCCTGTGACTCCGGTGGTGACCACGGTCGCTCCGCAGATCATAGGACGGAAATCGGCCGAAATCCTAGCCGCGGGTCGAGGATGTTCCCGCGGGAACGGCGTTAACGATTTCGCGACTTTCTGCGTTACCGGCAAGACCATCGACGAAGGCCGCTACCGTTCTTCTGAGAGCCGGCCCGATCGAGGGCGCAGGCCGGTATCCGAGTTCCTTCGAGACCCGCGTCAAATCCGCACGACTGCGGCGCACATCGCCGGCGCGGGAGGCCGTGTGCCGCACCGGAGCGGGGTCGGGACGGAGGGCAGCTCCCGGTATCGTTGCCACATTCGCCTCGTTCCGACCGGCGAGCGTTCCAGGCGTCGCCCTCCAGATTTCACGCAGGTGTTGTTCGAGGGCGAGCAGGCTGGTCGTCTGTCCGCTGCCGCAATTGAAGACGCCGGACAACTCCGGCGGTGCCAGTGCCGCGAGCACGTTGGCCTGGACGGCATCGCTCACCGGCGTGAAGTCGCGCACCTGGCATCCGTCGCCGTGAACATGCACAACGCTCCCCGCAGCGTAGGCCGCGAGCCACGTCGGGATCACCGCAGCGTACGGTCCGTTGGGACTCTGTCGAGGCCCGAAGAGGTTGAAGTAGCGCAGACCAAGGGGTGGGTTCACTCCGCGAGTCCAGGTGGCGGCCATGAGCTCGCCGATCAGTTTGGTCGCCGCATAGGGTGAGCGCGCATGGGGTCGGGCCATCTCGCTCTGGGGCCACCCCCCAGCGCCGCCATAGATGCTCGACGACGAGGCATAGACCACACGTTGACAGTCCGCCTCGGCCGCGGCACGAAGAACATTGGAAAAGCCCACCACGTTCACGGAGTAGACCCGATCCGGTTCGGCGATCGAACGCGGTACCGAAGCCAAGGCCGCCTGGTGGAGAACGAAATCGGCCCCCCTAATCGCGCGGGAACACGCGCTTTTCTCACGCACATCCGCGCCCACGAACTCGAAGCGCGACCATGCTTCTGACCCGACTAGCTCTTCGATGGAGCGCAGATTATCGAGCGATCCCGTGGAGAGATCGTCGAGTCCGCGCACCGACTGCCCCAACCGAAGTAGGGCTTCGACGAGGTGCGATCCGACGAACCCCGCTGCCCCGGTCACGACCCAGCAACGTGGAGTTTCCAGGAGACTTCTTTGCACGCCCTCCCAGCGGGGAGAAAACGCTGGGCGGCTCGGGTCGTGGCCAGAATCTCGGCGCATCATTGCGGAGGACTTGGAAGATCGAAGAGTGTGACCCTTCCCGCGAACTCTCCAATTGCGAGAGACTCCGCCGGAATCGGATGATGAGGAGAAGGGAGTCTCGTTGTACACTGGCTTGCGGCTCGCAGGAGCCGCCATTCTCCGTCTCGACTGACATCTTGTCGCGCATCTGGAGGTTCGACCTCCGCCGGAACGATTCCAGGACACCCATCCGTTCGCGCAGATCGCCCCTACGCCACCAAGATGCCTCCCAGCCCCCTCGAAACGGTGACACAGCCTAGCGCTGGGAATCTAGTGACGGCCGAGAGCGCGCCCGGTGAGCTGCGCACAGACAGCCGGGTGGGCAGGGAGCGTAACGCCCAAGGGGAAACGCCTCGCCCGCATCTCTCGCCCGTCGGCCCCAGCACGACCCCGGATTGGGAAGCGCTCGAAGCACGCAGTCTCTATGCGAAGCTGGTCAGGCCTTTCATGCGCCTCGCACTCCTGATCGTGAGCCTGCCGCCGTCGCTATTGATCGGCCTGCCGATCGCTTGCATCAACGCGTTTCTCTTTGGCAGCGTGCGTCGGATCTTCTATCGCCAACCGCGTGTCGGCTATCGCGGCCGCGTCTTCACGATCATCAAGTTTCGCACACTTCGCGATTCGGACGGGCGTGACTTCGCATCCTGGAGCGACGGGGGCGACGCCGCACGCGTCACGCGTTTCGGTTTGTTCCTGCGCACGACCCATCTGGACGAACTACCGCAGCTGTGGAACATCCTGCGCGGCGAGATGGACTTCATCGGCCCGCGCCCCGAGATGGTCGAAATCGACCGCTGGGCACGCTCGCGCATCCCGAGTTTCCGGGAGCGCAATGCCCTGCTGCCGGGCGTCACGGGCTATGCCCAGGTGACACACGGTTATGCCCACAAGGACGCGGCCGCCTATGCGCGCAAGTTGTGGGCGGATCAGCACTACCGCAGGAACGTCTCCCTGTCACTGGATCTGTCGATCCTCCTGCGCACCTTGATCTGGATGGTTCGTGGTCGCGGTTGGGGCTTGGCTCAGGAGGCGCCCCAGGAGATCGATGGCGACGAGAACGAAGTCAGAGAGGCGAATCTCAGCACGGCCCGTCGAGTCTGAGGCGCCGTCCACTACAATGTCGGTGTGACTACTGGATTCGTCTACCACTCGAGCTTTCTCGAGCACGTCCCCGGCCCCCATCATCCCGAACGACCTGCACGGCTCGCTTCCGTGATGTCGCGATTGGAGAGTTCCGGTCAGCTCGCGGAACTGGACAAGCTCGAACCCGAACCGCTCGACCCGGAGACGACCCTGCTGGCACACTCTCGCGATCACCTCGAGCGAGTGCGCGCCGCCTGCGCTCGAGCGCCGATGGCCCTGGATGGCGACACGGCCGTTTCGGAGGGCTCGTGGGATGCCTCCCTGCGAGCCGCGGGAGGGCTCGTTGCCGCGTGCGAACGTGTGAAGCAGGGCACGTGGAAGCGGGCCTTCTGTGCCGTGCGCCCTCCCGGCCACCATGCCGAACGCGAGCGGGCGATGGGCTTCTGTCTCTTCAACAGCGTCGCCATCGCGGCGGCGCAACTCTGCGCATCAGGACTCGAGAGGGTCGCCATCCTCGACTGGGACGTGCATCACGGTAACGGCACGCAACACATATTCGAACGCGATCCCCATGTCCTCTACGCCAGCCTTCATCAGTGGCCGCTCTATCCAGGAACGGGTGCGGCCGAGGAGCGCGGGCTCGGGGAGGGCGACGGCGCAACGCTGAACTGTCCCCAACCCGCGGGCGCGCAGGACGCCGATTGGCTGCGAGCCTTCGAAGGCGTGGTCTTGCCCGCGCTCGAGAGCTTTCGCCCCGAGTTCATCTTGATCTCCGCGGGCTTCGATGCCCACCGTCTCGATCCGCTCGCGGGAACGTCGTTGACGGAGGCGGCCTACGCCAGCATGACCTCACAGCTATTGCGCTTCGCTCAGGAGACCTGTGAAGGCCGACTGGTCTCCGTCCTCGAAGGTGGCTACCACCTCGATGCTCTGGCAGCGTGTGTCGAAACCCACGTGGGCGAACTTCTCGGGTTCCAAGCATGAGACTGTCGACGCTTCGACACGATCGTGATGCCGCGGGGATGACCTACGTCTATCCGGTGGTGTCGCGTCGCGCAGGCGGCGTGTCGATCGGCGTGAACCTGAACCCCAACAACGCCTGCAACTGGCGCTGCGTGTATTGTCAGGTGCCGAACCTGACCCTTGGCAAGGGGCCGGATATCGATCTCGACCTTCTGGAAAGCGAACTCGATTTGATGCTCTGCGCGATCTTCGAGGGTGATTACATGGAGCGCCACGTACCCGAGGGCTCGCGGCGCGTCAACGACGTGGCCTTCTCCGGAAACGGAGAACCGACCAGTTCTCCTTGTTTCGTCGAAGCCGTCGAGCGCGTGATCGAAGTCTTGTCTCGTCGCGAGGCCACGCGCGGCCAGAAGATCATCCTCATCACCAACGGCTCACTCGTGCATCAAGCCCCGGTGCAAACTGGGCTCGAACTCCTCGGAAAAGCCTCGGGCGAGGTGTGGTTCAAGCTCGACAGTGCGACCACCGCCGGCCTGGAGCACATGAACGGGGCCAAGACCGCTCCTGAGCGAACGGCGCGCAATCTCACACGGTGCGCGGAGAGAACCCCCACCTGGATTCAGACGATGATGCTGCAGCGGGACGGCCTTCCCCCGACCGAGTCCGAGCTTTCCGCCTATGAGTCCTTCCTACGCGACCGGATCCGGGAGGGCGTCCAGCTGGCAGGCATCCTGCTGTACGGATTGGCTCGCAAGTCCTACCAACCCGAGGCGCCGACGCTGACGCCACTGCCCGCCGCGTGGATGGCCTCGTTTGCCGAGCGACTACGCGAAGCAACCGGATTGGAAGTGCGCCCGAGCCTTTGAACTCGGTCTGGCTTTCCGGAGGGGCTAACGGGCTTCAGGAGACCAGTGCAAACCCCACACGAGCTGTGGCGTCTTGACATATTCGCCTTCCCCGTGGCCGAAGAACACCAGCAACTCGGGCCCGAAGTGCCAGTCGCGGGTGATACGGGTACGAAGACCGACCCCGATTCCAGCACCGAAGTAGTCCCCCGCCTTGTCGATGATGTTCGGTTGTCCGCGGGCCCGCATCCAGACGGCGGCGAGACGCAGGGTGGCAAAATGACCTTCCGAGAGCTCGTGATGACCCAGAAGTCCAAAGTCAAATTGAGTCCAATCGCCGGCGGCCTCGAAGCCATCGTCGGCGAGGTTTGCATCGTCGAACCATTGATGGGTGAAGCGCCCGGAGAGACTCGTATCGAAACTACCGATGCGACGAAAGGGCAGGCTGGCCTCCGCCGCGAGTCCGACATTGGGTATGGCGCTCATCGAGAGCCCGATGCTGGGCCGCGCCTCGGGCCGGGCGGCCTGGCAAGCCGTTGCGAAACCCATGCACAAGACGAGGGCCCACAGCGGGCGGACCGGCCGGCGCTTCCCACGGCCCTTCCTGAGGTCGAAGTGCATGCCCTGGTCAAGCTAGGCGAACGTGCAAGGTGGATCAAGACGAAGCAAAGAGCCCGAGGATCTCGTTGGCGACAGCTTCGGGGTCTTTGCCCGAAGTAGCAACCTGAAGGTGGCAGCATCCATAGTCGGGTTCGCGCCGTCGCAAGAGCGTGCGCAACTCCTCCATCGCACGCGGATGCCCATCCATCGGCCGCCGATCTCCCTGCTGCACGACACGCGCAAAGTGCTCTTCGGGCTCGGCACGCAACCATATGGTGTGGCACGTGTCGCGCAGTCGGGCGTAGTTGTCCGAACTGTCGACGATCGAGCCCCCGGCGGCGATGACGGTTCGCTCGCCCTCGGCCAGCACGGCCTCCAGGGCTTCGCCTTCCAGACGGTGAAAGACCTCCGGACCATGGAGCTGAAAGATCTCCCCGAGGCTGAGCCCGGCGAGCTCCTCGACGCGCTGGTCCAGCTCGACGAAAGCGGCCTCGCGCTCGAGAGCCAGGAGCCGTCCAACACTTGATTTTCCGGCCCCCCGCAAGCCCACCAGGGCGATGCGCTCGCGCGAGCGGTCCGGGCTCAGCTCACACAGGCTCCCCAGGGGGAGCCCGAGAACCTCGCTGAGCCGGGCCAGGATCAGGATCGATGGGTTGGCCCGGCCGGCCTCGGCTTCGGTGAGATAACGGCGCGAAATCCCCGCTGCTTCGGCCGCGAAGGAGGCGGAAAAGCCACGTTCCAGGCGCGCTGCACGTAGGCGGGCCCCCAGGCTCAGAAGAAATCCGTGTGTATCCATGACGATCCGGGTTCTGAGACTTATGATGCCCACTCGCTCTCCATTCGAGAACTATAATTCCCAATCTCTTCCAACGAATTGCCGTGACCGCCACGCTCGAGAAGCCCACCGCTCTTTCCCTGGAGTCCCACCCCGACCGCTACCGCCACTTCCAGCTGAGCTTCGAGGGCGACCTCGCTCGGCTGGAGATGAGGGTCGAGCCCAACGGCGGACTTCGTTCCGATTATGAGTTGAAGCTCAACTCCTATGACCTCGGGGTCGACGTCGAGCTGGCCGACGCGGTTCAGCGCATCCGCTTCGAGCACCCGGAAGTGCGCACCGTGGTCGTCACCGGCGGACTCGATCGAGTGTTCTGCGCAGGGGCCAACATCACGATGCTGGCCACCAGCACTCACGCGTTCAAGGTGAACTTCTGCAAGTACACGAACGAGACGCGGCTCGGCATCGAGGATGCCTCCGACGCTTCCGGGGTGCGTTTTCTCGCCGCGCTGAATGGTACGGCCTCTGGAGGCGGGTACGAACTGGCCCTGGCCTGCGACAAGATCCTGCTTGTCGATGATCGCTCCAGCGCCGTCTCGTTTCCCGAGCTGCCCTTGCTGGGGGTCTTGCCGGGCACCGGTGGACTGACGCGAATCGTCGACAAGCGCAAGATTCGACGCGATCGCAACGACGTCTTCAGCACCCTGGCCGAGGGCATCAAGGGCAAGCGCGCCGTCGAATGGGATCTCGTCGATCGCATCGCGCCACTGTCCCGCTGGGACGAAGCGGTCCAGGACATGGCCCGCGAACTGGCCGATGGCGTCGAGCAGCGCGCGACCTCGGGCGAGGGCGTTTCGCTGGTAGCACTCGCGCCCACCTCCGCGGAACAGGACGAAGGTGAGCGCATCGAATACCGCTACGTCACTCTCGAGCTGGACCGCGCTCCGCGGACCGGCGCCATCACGGTCCGCCTGCCCAAGGACGCTGGACCCGCCAGCGCCGAGGAGGCCCACGCCGCGGGTTGCGATTGGTGGATCTTCGCCCTCTTCCGTGAACTCGACCATGCGCTTTGCCACTTGCGCTTCAACGAGCCCTCGATCGGTACGCTGACCCTGCGGGTCGAGGGTGATGCGCAGGTCGTCTTCCCCACCGATCGGCTGATCTCCGATTCGTCACACTGGTTCGTGAACGAGGTACGCCATTTCATCAAGCGCACCCTGAAGCGCTTCGAAAACACGGCCAAGAGCTTCTACGCCGTCGCCGACGAAGGCACGGCGTTTTGTGGCACCTTCCTCGAACTCGCCCTCGGGTGCGATCGCACGTACGTGTTGAACGACTCCGACATTCCGGTCTCGATGGGTGTCAGTTCGGTGCACGCGGGCACCTACCCCATGGCCAACGGCCTCACACGGCTCGAGACACGCTTCCTGGGCACCCCGGATGCGCCCAATGCGGTGCTCGAGCACGCCGGCGAGAGCATCGACGCCGAAGAGGCGGACGAACTCGGCCTTGCGACCTATGCCCCCGACGAGATCGACTGGGAGGACGAGTTGCGCATCGCCCTCGAAGAGCGCGCTTCGTTCTCGCCCGATGCGCTGACCGGGATGGAAAGCAACCTGCGCTTCGCCGGTCCCGAGACCATGGAGACCAAGATCTTCGGACGGCTCTCCGCGTGGCAAAACTGGATCTTCCAGCGTCCTAACGCCGTTGGGGAGAAAGGCGCGCTGCGTGCCTACGGCACCCCCCAACGCGCAGAGTTCAACTACGACCGCACCTGATCGTTCCACCCCCGACCACGATTCCCATGGCATCCATCGACTACGAACAGAAGATCCCGAACAACGTCGACCTCAAGAGCGACAAGAAGCTCAAGCGTGCCCTCGAGCAGTGGCAGCCGGATTACGTCGACTGGTGGCGCGACATGGGGCCTTCGGACTTCAACGAGAACGAGGTGTTCCTGCGCACGGCGATCAGCGTCGACCGTGACGGTTGGGCTCACTTTGGCTACGTGCGCATGCCCGAGTATCGCTGGGGCATCTTCCTGCAGCCCCACGAGAATGATCGCACGATCCCCTTCGGC
This sequence comes from Planctomycetota bacterium, assembly GCA_965662355.1. Lineage (GTDB taxonomy): Bacteria > Planctomycetota > UBA1135 > UBA1135. The sequence goes on from CBFIHP010000003.1 coordinate 121,648, forward strand.
GATCACATGGGTGAAGCCGCGTGGCAGCAGGTGCCGGGGGAGTACCGCAACATGCTGCGCCGGATCATCGTGACCCAGGCCGACACCGAACCCGCTTCGGTCGAGCAGCAGCGGCTTCTCGGACACACCGCACCCTCGCTCTACGATCTCCGCAACCTGTTTCAGGTCAATGTGGAAGAGGGTCGGCACCTGTGGGCCATGGTGTACCTGCTGCACGGTTACTTTGGACGCGACGGTCGCGAAGAAGCGGAAGAGCTCCTCGAGCGGCGTTCCGGCAACCCCGACCATCCGCGCATCCTCGGTACCTTCAACGAGCCCTGCCAGGATTGGCTGTCCTTCTTCTGCTTTGCCACGTACACCGACCGCGATGGCAAGTTCCAGCTCCTGGCACTGGCCGAGAGCGGCTTCGATCCGCTCGCCCGGACGTGTCGCTTCATGCTCACCGAGGAAGCACACCACATGTTCGTCGGGCAAACGGGCGTGGGTCGCGTGATCGAACGCACCTGTCAGCTGATGAAGGAGTACCCCGACCGCGATGTTCGCGAGCTGGGGGGTATCCCGCTCGATGTCGTCCAACGCTACATCAGCTTCTGGAACTCCTCCTCGAACGATCTGTTCGGGGGCGAGATCTCGTCGAACGCGGCCAACTTCTTTGGAACCGGCCTGAAGGGGCGTGCCAACGAGGCCAAGCTCAATGTCGATCACACGGCCCTGAACGACGTCTACAAGATGCCCGTCTGGGAAGAGGGTCGTTTGACCGAGCGCGATGTCCCGCTGCGCAACGCGATGAACGAGATCCTGCGCGACGAATACGTGAGCGACAACGAGAAGGGCATCATCTACTTCAACAAGATCGTCGAACGCTACAAGATCGACTTCGAGTTCAAACTCCCCCATCGACGCTTCAACCGCAACATCGGCATGTACTCCGACGGTCATTTCGATCTGGAAGGCAACCCGATCGATCAGGCGCAGTGGGACCGCATGAAGAACGAGTGGCTGCCGACCCAAAAGGATCGCGACTACGTGAAGTCGTTGATGAAGCCGTGTCACGAAGAGGGCAAGATCGCCGGCTGGATCGCCCCGCCCCAGAAGGGCATCGACGGAAAGCCCTTCGAGTACGAGTACGTCAAGCTGTAGACGACTCGTAAGGCTTCGGTTGGAGACGCCGTGGACGGGTACGGGCTTCCGAACCCGCCACGGTTTCTCCTCGAACGTCTCCAGATAGCGGGCTTCCGAGCCCGAATCCCAGCCTCCACAGGAAGCCGGCGGGTACCGGCAGGGGGAAGCCGACCGATCCGGTCGGCTCCGGCCACAGGGGAGGCAGGGAAATGTCCATCAGCTCGAACATGGCCGCTTCGCGCGGCAGGCTCAGCGTCCGTCTTCTTCAACTCGTTGCGGTCGGTGCCGGATCCTTGTTCCTCGGAGCCTGCTCCGGTGTTGGTGGCGACGAGCCTCTGGGAGAGATCCCTTCCGGCGTCGGCGAGGACGGCGGTGAGCTCACGCCTCCCCCGTACACGCCCGGGGGAGCGGTCATCGCCTCGCTGCAGACGGCCAACCCCGACATGGACTCTTTCCTCGTGCGCGGAACGATTCCTGTCCCGAAGGGTACCTACCCGCGTACCGATAACCGCGTTCCGTTCACGCTGCTCGACTGGGACGGCAGCCCCATCTGGACGCAGGTGGAGATCGTCAGTCGGTACGCGAACGCGGTGGACGGTGCGGACGTCGTCGAGGTCATGGGACGCGTTCGGCCCCATCCTGGCGTGCCTGTCGGTCAACAGGTCAGCTATCTGGTCGAGGAGCACCTGCTGCGAGCCGAAACCGATCCTGCCCTCCCGAACATCTTCGACCTTTCGCAACCGCGGGCAGTGCTGCCCTACATCATCGAGCTCGTGACCGATCCCGAGGGCATCGAGATCGCCGCATACGATGTCTTCGGACACAAGTACGTCGCGAAGCCCCTGGACGGTACGGGAACCACCACCCACCGCCGCGTCGGTCGGGCCCGATCCGAACTACGCATCGCGCAGAACCTCATACCGGTCACGCCGATCGGCGGCGCGAACGCCACTCTGCCGCACCTCTTCGGCGTGCACACCTACATCACTACGTACACCGGTCAGGAGATCCTCGGGCTCGAGATCCGCTTCCACAACGGCCACAGCGGTCTGGATAACGGAACGTCTGAAGACGATCCGCTCGATCGCATCTACTTCCAGCGCATCGAGATCACCATCCCCGAGACCTATCACATCCAGCAGCAGTTCGAGGACCCGAGTTTCAGGCCTCCGTTCCGCAGCGGTGGACGCCGAATTGCGAGGTTCGTCGATGCGATCCCGAACGGCCAGGCCCACGTCATGCGCTGGCTGGGACAGTTTCACAGGCGCATGATGATCTCGACGACGGCTGCGCTCGATATCGCACGCAACTACCTCGATGGAGCCGGCCAGGCCTTCTGTGAGAAGGGCTTGGACCCCACCAATTCCCACCAGCTCTATTCATGGTGGAACCCGAACACGGCGCGCTACTTCACACAGAAACACCAGCTGCCGTCCCTCGACCATGTCAACGGCGGCATCTGGGGCATCCGCAACGCCTTGAATTCCCAGCACGACAGCATCGAGGACAACCTGATTCAAGGCACGGGGCAGGGTGGCTACCCGATCCCCTACGGCACGCTGGGTTGGATGCACGCGTACGGCGTGACCTATGGCGGAATGACCGGGGGCGCGGAGATCTTCCTGTATGACGGCATCGGATTGGCCGCAACCGGAACGCCGCGGGGCTTCCGCTATTACCAGGCCCTCCACAGGATGACCACGTCGCGCCAGTCCATGGCTCTGTACAACGAAGACGGTAGGCCCAGTTCGGTCGAGGACTGGCTGATCGGCTCTCCTGGATCGCCGAGCGCCTGGGTGCCCATGAACCACTTTCAGGTTCCGAATACGAACAACCAGGATCCTTTCGGACTGGGCAACGCGTCCCAGCACCAGGTCACCTACGCCGCTGTCAACGGACTTGCCCCATGGTATCAGGGCACGCACCTGACGTACGACCCGATCGACTACCAGCACTTCATTCGCTACACACGCGCCGCCAAGGTGCTCGCCTGGTTGGGAAACGACTCGATCGCCAAGGATGACATCCTCGCCATGGCGGAGGCCTTCAATCTTTCCTACCACCCCTACAGCAACAACTCGGACGGTGGCTATCAGTCCACCGGCATGAAGTTCGATCGCGTGGTGGCTGACAACTACCCGGGGCTGGGTATGCCCTTCGGACGCGGAGAATCCTGGGGGTCCAACACGATGGTCGCCGCGTACGCCCTGGGCGACCCCGCCTGGCGCGCAACGAAGCTGCCCTGGTTCCAGGCCCTGGCTGAGCTCCTGGCGGACGCCCAGTCGTCATGCACCGGCTTCATCCAAGCACAGCACATGGGAAGCGTTCCGGTTCCCAACCAGCAACCGACATACTTCTGGCGCCAGCTCATCGAGCAGTCGATCACCGAGAACATGCTGAGGGGCTTGAAAGAGACCGTCTTCGAAGGGGCGGACACGAGCCGCGCCCAGCTGGTTCGCGATACCCTGGTCAACTCCGCGTACGCCATGATCAGTCCGCTAGCCTGGGAGAACGGCGTTTCGGCACCCTGGCAATACACGGCCGTCGGTATGAACCCCGACGCTCTCGCCATGGGACCCTCGACGTACTGGTGCACCGTCGGTGACCGCCCGGCCAACGGCCGCACGACGTCGGTGGACAACTTCCAGAACTGGTCGTCGTTCGCCTATGGCTACGAGCTGACAGGCGATCCTGCCTTCCTCAGCTTTGCCGAGTTACAGCTGCCGGGCAATGGCGGACTCCTGCTCGGTGTCCTTTCCCAGGGCACGGAGAACATTGAAAATCTGGCCGCCTTGGTAGCGCTTGTACAGGCAATGAATGGCATTCTGTAAGCGGTTGGTTGCCACCGAACGGCACGTGTCGTGCGCAAGCGTGGGCGGAAAGCTCTTCCGCGAAAAGCCCGTGTAGCCCGCAGCTTTGCCTTCAGAAGCAGCCTGGCGGGCACCGAAGTTCGGCGCGGGAAGGAGCAGCGCATGTCCCGCGCTGCAACAACATCATGGAACAGCAACGGTTCCGCCTCGGGGAAAATCGCACAGTTCGTCTACGCAACGTCTGGCCCATCACGGCGCTCGCCGTGCTCGCTCTGGGCGCATGCTCGGGTGGAAGTTCGTCCGGTCCGACGCCCGGCGGTGGAGGTGGCATTCCGAACCCTGGGATCGGCGAAGACGGCGGCACACCGGCCGCGCCGGTTCCGGATGGGACCATCATCGCCTACCTGGAGACGCGTGCCCCCAACGTCACGCACTTCCTTCTGCGCGGGACGATCCCGATCGCCCCCAACACCTTTCCCCGGATCGACGGGCGGGATGCGTTCGAGATCCTGAACTGGGATGGAACTCCCGTACGCACGCAAACGGAGATCGCCACCCGTTATGCAAACGCCGCGGAAGGTGCGGATGTCGTCGAGGTGCTAGGTTGGGTCAACCGCGCGCCCACGTCGAACGCCGAGGATCGTCTCCAGTACGCCGTGCGCCAGATGCCGCAGCCAGTGTTTGCGGATCCCGCCTCCGCGGGCCTGCACAATGTGGATGACACATTGTCATTGCCCCAGGCGGTACTCGATCTCGGTGGGGATGCCAATTCCATCAAGATCGCGACTTATGACTGCTACGGCAACAAGTACAGCGTGCGCCCGTTCGACGGTTCGGGAAGCTACAAGCTGATGCGCCACGGCCCGGTTCAGACCGAGCTGCGTATCGCCCAGACGATGCAGCTCGAAACGTACGTTGGCGGAACAACACTACCGCACGCCTTCGGCGTCCATACGTACATCAGCACCTTCCAGGGCCGTGAGATGCTCGGGCTGAATCTGCGCCTTCACAACGCCCATAGCGGATTGGACCTGGGCACGAACTCCGACAACCCGCTCGACAAGCTCTACTTCAAAAAGATCGAGGTGTCGATTCCGATCAACTGGTTCCTGGCTCAATCCTTCCCGGATCCTTTCTTCGGAGCCACGCCGACAACCTCAGGTGGTCGCAACACCTACGATCTCGTACGCGAGATCGCCGGTGGGCCGCTGCACGTGATGCGCTGGCAAGGCCAGTTCCACCGGCGCCTCGCAATCAGCACCGGAGCTGAAACAGGCAGCTATCGCACGCCCCATCTCTTCGCAGACGGCCAGGCCTTTTGCGTGCGCGGCGACAACCCCAATGGGGCTGAACTCTGGTCGTGGTGGAATCGGGGCACCTCGCGCTACTTCCCGCAGAACTATCAGCTACCGATTCTGGACCACGTCGGGCTCGGCTCGCTCCGGGGCGATCTCTTCAACGACCGGACGTGGATTCGCAATCACTTGCAAAACGGAACGAGCACAGGCGGCTACCCGATCGGTGCCAGCGCCATCGGCTGGGGACACCCGTACGGTGTCGCCTATGGCGGCATGACCGGCGGGGCGGAGATCCATCTCTTCGAAGGCGTCGACGTGGCCGCTGCGGCTTCGCAGTTTGGCTATCGCTACCTCGTCGCTCTCCACCGCATGCACACCGACCGACACCCGGCGGCGCTGTACAACCACGATGGCAACCCCTCGACCATCGAGGATTGGCTGGTGGACAACGGCAGCAACGACTACGTGCCCTTCAGTCACTTCCTGCGGCCGACGCTCAATGCGAACGACCCCTTCGGGTACGACGACTTCGACCAGACACAGAACAACTACGTGTCCGCAAACAACCTGGATCCCTGGTACGAGAGCCAGCACCTGAACTACGATCCGCACGATTATCAGCACTTCATCCGCTACACGCGCTCTGCCAAGGCGCTGATCTGGCTATCGAATGACTCGATCGCCAAGGACGACATGCTGATGCAGGCGGAGAACTTCAATCTCTCGTATCACCAGTACGCGAACAACGCCTTCGGCGGCTCCCAGGTCACGGGCATGAAGGCCGACCGGGATTTCGTCGACAGTCACCCGGGAGTCGGGTACGCCACGGGCCGCGGCGAGGGCTGGGGTTCGGACACCATGGTCACCGCCTTCGCCTTCGCCGGCGACGCCTGGCGCACGCGCAAGATCGCCTGGTTCCGCGACCTCGCCACGCTCTTCTCGGAAGGACAGTCCGCGTGCAACGGCTTCATCCAGAGCCAGCACATGGGCAGCGTCCCGATCCCGATGCAGCAGCCGACGTACTTCTGGCGCCAGCTCATCGAACAGGCGATCACCGAGAACATGCTGACCGGCCTGCGCGAAACCGTCTTCAAGCGCGCCGACAACACCTACTCGGACATGCTCCGCGATACCCTCATGGGATCGATGTACGCCATGTGCTCCGAGCTCGCCTGGCAACCCGGCAACGGAGCCCCCTGGCAGTACACCGCCGTCGGAATCAACCCCGACGCCTTTGCCCCCAATCCGACCGACGTCTGGTGCAGCATCGCCGAAGCACCGCCCGACGCCCATACGATGTCCTTCGACACGTATCAAAACTGGTCCTCCTTCGCCTACGGGTACGAACTGACCGCCGACACGCTCTTCACCGACTACGCTACGACGCAGGGCTACGGATCGGATCTATACGGCTATCTCCGCAATCAAGGGGTGGAGAATATCCAGAACCGGGCGGCACTCTTGGCACTGGTGCAGCGTCTCAATGGGGACTTCGACTAGCGCGACTGGGGGCGATCCAAGGGGGGACCCCCAACCCCTACCCGAACGTAATCCCCTGCGCCAATGGCAAGTCGGTCGACCAATTCACCGTATTCGTCTGCCGCCGCATATACGCCTTCCACGCATCCGACCCCGACTCCCTCCCCCCACCAGTCTCCTTCTCCCCCCCAAACGCCCCACCGATCTCCGCCCCCGAAGTACCGATGTTCACATTCGCGATGCCGCAGTCGGAACCACCCGCCGACAAAAAGCGTTCGGCATCGCGCATGTTCAGAGTGAACATGGCGGACGAAAGCCCCTGGGGCACAGCGTTGTGGACCTGGATCGCGTCATCCACGTCCTTGACGCGGATCAGATACAGGATCGGCGCGAAGGTCTCTTCCTGCACGATCTCCCAGTCGTTCTTCGCGCGCACGATGGCGGGCTTGACGAAGTGCCCACCTCGCTCCTTCCCATCCATGGAGAGCACCTCACCCCCGTAGATGACCTCGCCACCGGAGGCTTTCGCCTTTTCCAGCGCCGCTTGCATATCAGCCACGGCGTTCTTGGTTATCAACGGACCACAGAGAGTCGTTTCCTCCGACGGGTTGCCGATGCCAACCTGCTCGTAGGCCTGCAGGAGTCGCTTCTCGACGTCGTCGGCGATGGACTCGTGCACCAGGATGCGTCGGGTCGACGTGCAGCGCTGGCCGGCGGTCCCCACCGAGCCGAACACGATGGCGGGAATCGCCATGCCGAGATCCGCGTCCTCCATGAGCACCACCGCGTTGTTTCCCCCCAGCTCGAGAATCGAGCGACCGAAGCGTCCGGCCACGGTCGAGGCCACGGTGCGGCCGACACCCGTCGAGCCGGTGAAGGAAACTAGCGGTAGGCGCTTCTCCTCGAGCATCTTCTGACCCACCTCGCGCCCGGAACCGATGACCAGGCTCGCCAAGGCGCCCATGCCCTCCGCTTCGAGGACGGGCCTGACAACGTTGGTCAGGCCGATGGCGCACAGGGGTGTTTCGCTGGAGGGCTTCCAGACGCACGAATCACCGCAGGCGTAGGCGATCATCGCGTTCCAGGCCCAGACCGCCATCGGGAAGTTGAAGGCGGTAATGACCCCGATCGCGCCCAGCGGGTGCCACTGCTCGCGCATCGCGTGCCCCGGGCGCTCGGAGTGCATGGAGAGCCCATACATCATGCGCGACTGGCCCACCGCGAAATCGGCGATGTCGATCGCCTCCTGAACCTCGCCCCACCCTTCCTGGAGGATCTTGCCCATTTCGAGCGTGATCAGACGGCCGAGGGCGTCCTTCTTGGCCCGCATGGCCTCGCCCATGCGGCGCACGATTTCGCCGCGCTGAGGGGCCGGCACGCTGCGCCACTTCAGGAAGGCCCCATGGGCCGCATCGAGCACGGCCTCATATTCCTGGGCGGTGGCTTGTTGGACCGTTGCGATCACCTCGCCGGTTGCGGGGTTGGTGCTCTCGAGCACCTTCCCGGTGCAGTTCAGCCATTCGCCGTTGTAGGCGCCGGAGTTCTCGGAGGAGATGCCGAGCTCTTTGAGGAAGTCCATGAAAAGTGTGGGGAGTAGGTCCCCTCCAGGGGCGGTTGCGGACAGGTCGACTCCGGAAACACGGAGCGAGCCGCGTAGGATAACGCCCTTCTCAGTGCGCGCCACCCGATCGCTCGTTATCCTCCCCGCCCATGTCCGAGAAGATCATCTATCACCTCATCGACCTCAAGAAGTACTACGGCCTGCGCGAGGTACTCAAGGGCATCACCCTGTCCTTTCTCGAGGGAGCCAAGATCGGCCTGATCGGCCCCAACGGGGCCGGCAAGTCCACGCTCCTGCGGATCATCGCCGGGCAAGACAAGGACTTCGAGGGCGAGGCCCAGCCTGCCGCCGGGCTGACGATCGGCTACCTCGAGCAGGAGCCGCCTCTGAACGAGGAGAAAACGGTCGCCGAGAACGTCGACGAGGCCGTCGAGCACCTGCGCGCCATCGAAGCCCGTTATTACGAGGTGATGAACCTCCTGGGCGAAGCCGAGGGCGGCGAGGCCGATAAGCTCAACGTCGAGTACGACCGGCTCCAGCACGAGATGGACTCGAAGGACATCTGGAACATCGACAGCTGGATGGAGCAGGCCAAGGCAGCGCTCTGTCTCCCCCCCGACGATGCGATGGTCGAGGTCCTCTCGGGCGGCGAGCGGCGCCGGGTCGCACTCTGCAAGCTGCTGATCGACCACCCGGATCTCCTGCTCCTGGACGAGCCGACGAACCACCTCGATGCGGACACGGTGGCCTGGCTGGAGGAGCACCTGGCCAACTACGACGGTACGGTCATCCTCGTCACCCACGACCGCTACTTCCTCGACACCGTCGTCGGCTGGATGCTCGAGATCGAGCGCGGCCAGGGCACGCCGTACAAGGGCAATTACACCGACTACCTAAACGCGAAGCAGCGTGCCCTCGACACGAAGCGCCAGGCGGATGTCCGCATGGACAAGCTGATCAAGAAAGAGAAGGAGTTCTTCGGGCGTACCCTCGGAGCGCAAGCGACCCACAACAAGGCTCGCGAGCAACGCTACAAGGAGATGGTCGAGCGGCGGCGCGAGGATGCCGTGGATTCGATCGAGCTGGAGATTCCGCCCGGCGATCGCCTCGGTGACAAGGTCATCGAGGTCCGCGACCTCAACAAGGCCTACGGCGACAAGGTCCTGATCAAGGATCTCACCTTCGACCTGCCCCCCGGAGCGATCCTTGGCGTCGTCGGCGCAAACGGCATGGGCAAGACGACCCTGATCCGGATGATCCTCGGCAAGGAAGCGCCCGACTCCGGCGAGGTCATGATCGGCCCGACCGTCAAGGTGACTTACCTGGATCAGTCCCGTGCGATCCTAGACGACGAGAAGACCGTCTACGAGAACATCACCGAAGGCAACGACCTGATCCCCTATGGCAGCGCGACCATGGAGGGCCGCGCCTACGTCGCACGCTTCAACTTCCGGGGCGAGGATCAGCAAAAGATCCTTGGTGAGTGCTCCGGAGGGATGCGCAACCGAGTCCTGTTGGCGCGCATGCTACGTGACGGCGGCAACGTCATCCTCCTGGACGAGCCGACCAACGACCTGGATCTCGACACCCTGCGCGTGCTCGAAAACGCCATCGACAACTTCCCCGGTTCCGCCATCGTCGTCAGTCACGACCGGTGGTTCTTGAATCGGCTTGTTTCCCACGTCCTCGCCTTCGAGGGAGACGGCTACGTGAACTTCCACCACGGGACCTTCGATACCTACGTCGAATGGCGCAAGGAGTGGCGCGAGAAGAGCAACTTCGCACCCGACTCCCAGGCCGGCCGGTACCGCAAGTTCCGCAACTGAGAGCCGAACCCGATGGCGCGCTCACACTGGGGAGCTTCCCACCTGATCGGGCCCGACGATCCCGACGCCACTTCCATTCCGAGCCCGGAGCGGGTGCGTGAGATCCTCATGCGCTACATCCCCGTGGATCGAGACCAGGGCCGGGTCCGGGTCGAGATGCTTTCGTTCTTGATGGATCACGCCGACGCACTCGAGCGTTCGTGCGTGGAAGGTCATTTCACCGCCTCGGCCCTCGTCATTCGCGCCGAGGGTGAGAGCGGACTCATGACACTACACAGGAAACTCGGGCGCTGGCTGCAGGTCGGCGGCCATTGCGACGGTGACGGCAACCTGCCCGCGGTCGCACTACGCGAGGCCACCGAGGAAAGCGGCATCGAAGACCTCGAAATCGATCCACGCCCCATCGATCTCGACATCCATCGCATCCCTGCGCGTAAGCATGAGCCCGAGCACTGGCACCTCGATGTACGCTTCCTCATCTATGCGCCACCGGAAGCCCAGCTGCACATGAGCGACGAATCCCTCGATCTCAAGTGGATCGCCGCCGACGAGGTCCATGGCATCGACACCGATGACTCCGTGCGTCGGCTCTTTCGGATTGCGTTCGACTGAACGCGGGGCCTGCTACGGTCCCCACCTGTTGTCCCGAACGATTTGGCGCACGACCCGCGGCACCGTTTCCCTGGCGGGGCCTTCGACATATCGATCGTCGGAGTGACAGTTCTCGGGACGCTCGAGCGCCAGCACCCAGGTGTTGGCCCCCCGGGCCCGGGCGAGCTCCAGGAAGCCGGCCGCCGGATGGACGACGCCGCTCGTACCGATGGCGAGGAAGTCGGTGCAGCGCATCAAGGCCTGCTCGATCCTGTCCAGGTGATAGGGCATCTCCCCGAACCAGACGATATCCGGACGGAGTCGTTCGTGTCCGCAGCTCGCGCAAGACACGAAGACCTCGGGCTCGACATGCTCGAGATCGCGGACCCGCGATCCGCAGATTTCGCACTTCAAGACCGCCAGCTCGCCGTGCATGTGGAGCAGGTTCCTGGAACCGGCGCGCTCGTGGAGATCGTCGACGTTCTGCGTGATCAACGTGAATTCGCTGCCGGCTTCCACGCTGGTCTGCTCCAGCAGAACGAGCCCGTCGTGCCCTGGGTTGGGTTCGACCGTCCCGAGGCTGGCACGGCGCATCTGATAGAAACGCCAGACGAGTTCGGGATCGCGCCGCCAGGCCTCCGGAGTCGCCACCTCCTCGACCCGATGTCCCTCCCACAGACCACCGGCTCCCCGAAACGTGGCGACACCGCTATCCGCGCTGATTCCCGCACCGCTCAGACAGAGAACATGGCGTTTGATTCCCATGGTTTCCCCACGGTGCTATTCGGACGACATGACCTCGAAGGTACGGATCATCCCCAGGCGTTCGGCCATCGAGATGAGGGCATCGTCGTTGTGGCCGGCGCGAGCGAGCAGAGCCTCGAAGCCCCGCTGGGTCAGCCGCCGACTGAGCTCGAGGATCAATGCCCTCGCCACACCGCGATGGCGTATCTCCGGACGCACGAAGAGAAGTACGATCATCGGCGTACACTCGAGCGTCAGCGGATCCTCGAACGGCCCGCTGGCGATGACCGCGAGCGCCTCCTCGCTCGTCACGCTCTCGGCACTGATAATGCACGTCTCGCGGCGATCGAAGGAACGTTCGAGAAAGCGCTTTGCCGTTTCAGGATCGATGGCCTCGTCGCGCCATGTCTGACCCCCCTCCCGTGCCGCCAGGTCGAGCAGGGGTAGGAGTTTCAGGGCGTCGGCGAGTTCGTCGATCGTTCGTAGTCGCAGATTCACGAGTCGGAGGATAGTACCGACGTGGAGCCTTGCAACGACGGATCCGGTTCATGGACAGCGCGGCCCTGGAGAAGGGCCCTGACCGTCGTGATTGGCCTGCGGACGAACTCCGTGAAATCCTCGAGTGCCGCATAGGCACAGGGCACGATCAAGAGGATCAGGAAGGTCGAGAAGAACAGCCCGAAGAACATCGTGACAGCCATGGGCTGCAGGAATCGGGCCTGCCCGCTGGCGAAGAAGGTCAGAGGCGAGATGCCGAGCATCGTCGTGATCGAGGTCAGGAGGATCGGGCGAAATCGCTGGCGTCCGGCCACGATCAAGGCCTCGCCCATCGGCATCCCCTCGTTGCGTCTCTGGTTGACGAAATCCAGAAGGATCAACGAATCGTTCACCACGATCCCGGTCAGGGCCACGAACCCGATCAGCGACATGAACGAAAGCGGTCGATCCATCCACAGATGCCCGATGACCATCCCAACGGCGCCGAAGGGTATGGCCGCCATCACGACAAAAGGCTTCATCAGGGACTGGAAGAGGCTCCCGAGGATCATGTAGATCAGAAAGAGCGCCAGCACGAGCGAGGCCATGAGGCCCTCGAACGACTCGGCTGCGTCCTCGGCCTCGCCCTGGAACTCGATCGATGTACCTGGATAGCGTTGGCCGATGTCCGCGTAACGCTCCTCGACAGCCGCGGTGATCAGCGCCGCGTTTCCCTCGCGCTTGTTCACATCGGCCTGGACAGCGATCGAGCGCGCGCCGTCTTCGCGCGAGATGCGCGAGGGCCCCGTCGTCTCGTAGAGATCGCACACCATGGCCAGTGGCACCGGAGGTCGGACCCCCACCTCGCCGTCCGGCGTGCGGCCGGGCAGGTTGACGAGCACGTGCTCGAGCACGGAACGCTCTTCGCGCAGCGCTTCGGGGAGCTTCACGATGATCTCGACGTCATCTCTCCCCCGCCGTAGCCGCCCGTAGCGCACTCCCTCGAAGGCGCTCCGTAACTCGCGTGAGAGGGCTTCCTCGTCGAACCCCAGGAGCCGCCCCGCAGCATTGACGCGCAGTCGAACCTCTCGCTTGCCTTCCTGATCGGTGTCGTGCACGTCACGCACACCGCGAAAGCCAGCGATAAAGCCCTTCATGTCTTCCGTGACGAGCCGCAAGGCCTCGATGTCGGGTCCGCGAACCGAGACGTCGATGGCGCGCCCCGTCGGCCCGGCCTGGGGTTGGATGATGTCGAGACTCTCGACCCGGGGTGGAAGGTCGGCCAGGAAGCGAGTCCGCAGGTCCTCGATGATCTCGTTTGTCGAACGGCGCTGCTTGTCGTCCTCCCTGAGCTCGACCCAGACTTGGCCCAGGTTCTGCGCCACCGTGAACTGGGATGCATCCACATACGACACACCGGCGACCGTATTCGTGCTGTCCAGCTCGTTCTCGGGGAGCTCGAAGATACGCCGCTCGAGCTCGACCAGAACCTCGTCGGTCTCCCCCACGGAGGTGCCATTCAGCGCTCGCACGTTGACGGAAAAGACCTTGGACTCGAAGTCGTCGAAGAGCACGAACGGGATGTGGTAGACCGCGGCACCTACCAGCAAGACGATCAGGGCACTGACCGCCGCCATGCTGGGATAGCGCCAGCGGATGCAGAAGCCCAGGCAGCGAACGTATCCATCGCGCATCGGGTCGTACCAGCGGCGTACGGGCTTGCCTTCGACACCGGGCGGCCGAACGCGCCCCGTCCAGTGCGCCAGGTGCGAGGGCAGCACCATCAAGGCTTCGACCATGGACGCGATCAGACAGAAGCTCACGATCAGGGGCAGGGGGCGCATGAACTGTCCCATCGTCCCGCCGATCAGCAGCGTGGGCAGAAAGGCTGCAATGGTGGTCAGGATCGTGGCCATGACCGGCTTGCCGACTTCCGCCACCCCCTGGATGGCCGCCTCGCTGGGAGACAGCCCTTCCTCCATCAGACGATAGGCGTTCTCGCCCACGACGATCGCATCGTCGACGATCATGCCCAGCACGACGATCAACGCGAACATGGTCAGCATGTTCATCGTCAAGCCGATGCCCGCCGCGATGATCAGTCCGCCGAGGAAGGCCAAGGGGATCCCGATGGCGGTCATGAAGGCGATGCGCAGATTCAAGAACAGAATCAGCGAGATCAGCACCAGGACCCCGCCCAGGAAGGCGGAGTTCTTCATCACCTTCAGGCGATTCCTGACGTAGATGGAAAGGTCGGAGTTGGTCCCTATGGCCACGCCGTGGGGCAGGCCCTCACGCAACGACTCGAGCCTCTTGTAGACGTCACGGACAATCTGGATCGCATCCCCGCGCGCCTCCTTGTTGACCCGCAAGTAGATGGACGGTCGTCCCATGAAGCGCGAACGAACCGCACGGCGCTCGTAGGTGTCGCTGATCCGCGCCACCTCGTGCAGCTTGACACCCGCCCCATCTGGGCGGTGGATCACGAAGAGATCCCTGAGGTCGGCCGCCTCGTTCACTCCCGCTTCGACGCGCAGCAGATAGTCGCCCGAATCGGTTTCGAGTCGACCCAAGGGGCGGTCGGAAGCGCGCCCCCGAATCGCACGCCCGATGTCATCGAGGGTCAGACCGAAACTCTCGAGCGCATAGGGATCCACCTCGACCCACACGCGCGGCTCCCGGTATCCCTGGAGAATGACCTGGGCCACCCCTTCGATCTTTTCGAGCTCGCGTTTCGTGTCGTCGGCGATACGCCGCAGCTCCTCTTCGCTCTCGTTGCCGTAGATGAACACGGCGATGGCCGGGAACTCGCTGCGAATCTCGTCGACGACGGGGTCGTCCACCTCGTCCGGCAGTTCCAGATCACCCGACTGGATCGCTGCCCGCACGTCATCGAGCATGCGCTGCATGTCCGTGCCCGCCTGGGCGGTCAGGGTGACCAGTGAATAGCCCTCCTGGGACGAAGAGGTCATCTCGCGCTTGCCGTCGATGCCTTCCAGCTGGTCCTCGACCGGCAGGGTGACCAGCCGCTCGACATCCTCGGGCGCCGCTCCGGGATACACCGTCGTGATCTTGATCGTGCCCAGGCTGAAGTCCGGGAAGACCTCACGGGGCATCGAGAAATAGGCAAAGAGCCCCGCCGCCACCGCGGTCAGCGTGGCCAGGTTGACCGTGACCGGATTGTTCACGGCGAAACGCGCCAGGGCCCGGATCATCTCCCTGACGCCTCCGAGGTCTCTGACGACGACACGGGGGAGGCCTGAGCCTCGGTGATCTGGGCCCCATCGAAGAGCCGCTCGAGGGGGTGCGTCAGAAGCTCGTCACCCTCGACGAGCCCCGCCTCGACGAAGAAACCCTCGTCGTGGGGAGCACCGAGTCGCAGTGCCAAGCGCTTTGACGTTCGGGTTCCTTCGGGACCTTGTCGCGAAACGAAGCAAGCGGCTTCGTCGCCTTCCCAGACCAGGTGGCGTCGCTCGACCCAGATCGAGTCCCGCGCTTCGAGCCGGATCTCGGCCCGAGCGAAGAGGCCGGTGGGAAGCCAGCGCTGCTTTCCCTCGCCTCCTTCGAGGGCAAACTCCCGTAGTCCACCCAGAGGCTCGATCTCGACGCGAGCGTGGCGAATGACACCATCGCTGGCGGCATCCACGGCCCCGACCCGGGCCGGAATCTCCAGGGCATCAAAATCCCCGAGTGAGGGAAAGTCGATCGTGGCCGCGGCCCCGAGGGAAATCCGCAGGAGATCGCGCTCGGAAACCTGGGCTGCCAGAACCAGGGATTCGGCATCGACAAGCTCTCCAAGGGAGAGGCCCGGTCGGGCCGACGTGCCCAGGCTCGGCGCAGGCCCGACCAGACGCCCGGCGAAGGGCGCCCGCACTGTGCAATCGTCCAGGTTCTGCCGCGCCAACTCGGTCGCGGCCGAGGCCAGATCCACGCCGGCCTTGGCGGTTTCCTGGGCCGCATCAGCGCTCTCGACCTCGAGCGAAGCGGTCTCGAGCGTCAGTTCCGCGCTCAGACGCTCGCTGAGGGCTCGATCGAGTCGACTTCGGCTCTCCGCCCCCTCGCCTTCGAGGCTGGACAGCCGCTGGTGCTCGCGTTGGGCTACCGCTAGCAACTGGCGGCCCATGGTCTCGTTGGCCCGCGCCCGCTGCGTATGGACCTCCGCGGTACGGAGCCTGGCCTGGGCTTCGGCCAGCCGAGCTCCCCTGGAACGCAGGTCCAGCTCGAAGTCGACCGGGTCCAGCCGAACGAGCACCTGCCCTTTCGCGACCTGCGCCCCCGGTTGCCAGGTTTCGTCCACGGACACGATTCTGGCCGTGACACCGGCCGTGATGACGGCCCGGCGGCGGGCTTCGAGGTTGCCGAAAACCTCGACAAGGGGGGTGCGCTCGAGGCGTTCCAAGCGGAGCGAACGAACGGGAATCGGGCCGAGGTCCCGGACGGCCGCCCGGGGGGGATCGTGCTCGACGGCGACCACGAGAAACCAGGTAGGCACACTCAGCCCCACGATGAGGAGGATCGCGAGGGCACTCTTCTTGGTGTGGTTCATGGCAAAAGCGGGGAGGTGTGCCGGTCAACTTAGCACCGCATCAGCGCTCCACTCCGATTTCGACCAGCTTCTCCGCACTCTGAAGGCCCGAAAGTCGAGCTCTTCTCTCCGAGGGTCCCATCCCTTGTCCGGGCGGGGCGCTGGACGAGCCAGGTTGGGCTCGATAATCTCGCCGGTTCTGCCTTCTCCAACAGCGACGAATCAAGGACACCATGGCACAGAAAGCGCCGAAAGCCGACCCCCTCGAGGGCGTCGAGATCACCGTGGACCAAAGCGCCCCCTGCTCGGCCCAGGTCAAGATCAGCGTCCCCCCGGACAAGCTGAAGGACGCCCGCGACAAGATCACGCGCAACCTCGGAAAACGCTTTCGGGTCAAGGGCTTCCGTCCCGGCAAGGCTCCGCTGCCCATGATCGAAAAGCAGTTCGGCGGAGACATCGACCAAGAGGTGCTGCGCCATTTCCTCGACAGCGGGATCAAGAAGGTCGTCGCGGACAACGAGCTGGCACCCGCTGCCCAACCCCGCATCCAGCTCGACAAGTATCCGGAAGCAGGCGCTCCCCTCGAGACCGAGTTCGAGATCCCGTTGCGTCCGAAGATCGAGGTCGGGAACATCGAGGGGCTGGCGGTGGACGGCCACGCCATCACGGTCACCGACGAGGAAGTCGAAGGCGCCATCGCCGATCTCAAGCGTCAGCAATCGCGCGTCGAACCCGCGAAGGATGCCGGCTTGGAAGAAGAGGGCATGATGCTCTGCAATCTCGGCTATACCCTCGAGGGCGAGGAGAAGCCCTGCCTCGAACGCGAAGGCATCCGCTTGACGACCAAGACGACGCCCTGGGGCATCGAAGCCGAGTCCTTCGAAAAAGAGGTGCTCGGAGCCAAGGTCGGAGACGAGCGCAACTTCGAAGTAAAGCTGCCCGACGAATTCCCCGTCGAGGAGGCACGCGGCAAGAAGGCCACGCTGAACATGCGCTTCGACGAGGTCTACAAGGTCACCCCCCCCAGCGACGAGGAGATCTTCGCCACGATGGAGGTCACCACCTCGGCTGGCATGACCGAAGCCGTGCGCGCTCGCATCCTCGATCACAAGCAAGGCTCCGAAAACCATCGGGTCGAGAATGCTCTGATCGAGAAGATTCTTCAAGATCACCCCTTCGAGCTACCGGAGGTCCTCGTCTCCGACCAGGTGGAAGGGCGCTTGGCCGAGCTTCGCGAGAACCTCGAAAAAGAGAAGCTCGATGCCGAGACCGTCGCCGAGCGGATCGCTACCGAGCGCGAAGGGGCCGAGACGGCCAGCCGTCAGGGCCTGAAAGCCATCTACCTCTTCGAGGAAATCGCGAAGGAGAAAGACCTCCTTTTAAAGGCACAGGACTTCGAGGCCGAATTCGCGGCGATCGCCCTGCGCAACAACACGACCCCCGCCGAGGTTCAGAAGTACTACGCCGAGGAACAGGGCCTCGTGAATCAGCTCGGGCTGGAACTCCTGGAGCGCAAGGTCCGCAGTTTCTTGCGCGAGTCTGCCGATATCCAGACCGTGTCGGCCGAGTGAGGCCGGCTCGGCGGCCCCCGCCGCGCCAAAACTCTCCTCCGAAGGGTCTGGGCGATTGAATGGAGGGGGTCGATCGTTTAGAGACTGCGAAAGCAGCTTTCCCAGATCGTCGTCCTCCAGACCCCGTACTCCAGCCATCAGGAGCCCCTGTAGCCATCCCATGAGTGCCCAAAACAGTTTCATCCCGTTCGTCATCGAAAGAACCGGGCGCGGCGAGCGCTCGATGGACATTTATTCCCGACTCCTGGAAGAGCGGATCGTCTTCATCGGCACGGGCATCGACGACGGCGTTGCGAACGCCGTGATGGCGCAGCTCCTGTTCCTCGATAAGTCCAACCGGACCCAGGACATCAACATCTACATCAACTCGCCGGGCGGTTCGGTCACCGCGGGGATGGCGATTTACGACACGATGCAATTCGTGAAGCCCGACGTCGCCACGTACTGCCTGGGGCAGGCCGCATCGATGGGTGCCTTGCTCCTGGCTGGCGGCGCCGCCGGTAAGCGCTTTGCACTTCCGAACTCGCGCATCATGATCCACCAGCCTTGGGGTGGTGCTCAGGGAACCGCGTCGGACCTGGAGATCCAGGTAGAGGAGATTCTCAAGGCAAAAAAGCGTTTGGAGGAAATACTTGCACACCACTCGGGCAAAGATGCGAAGGAAATCGCCAAGGCGACCGATCGGGACCACTTCATGAACCCCGATGAAGCCCAACAATTCGGGCTTATCGATCACATCGTCACCAAGTTGGATGATCAGAGCTAGAATAGACGGGAGTTCGGTAACCCCCCCCTCGATTCCCCTCCCATGACCCGTTCCTCCGGCCGAGGGCGCCACGTAGAACGCTGTACGTTCTGCGAAAAGATGCGCCACCACGTTGACTCACTCATTGCGGGTCCCCCCGGTGTCTACATTTGCAACGAATGCATAGAGATATGCAATTCAATCTTGCAGGAAGAGCAACGCCGAGGGGATGGTAGCCCTCGCTCCGGTGAAAGGCGTCGTACTGGTACGCGCGGTGCCGTTGGACGTGAGCTACAGACCAAACTTCCCACTCCGATCGAGATCGTTCGTCGGCTTGACGAATACGTGATCGGGCAGAACCAGGCGAAGAAGGTTCTCGCGGTCGCTGTCTATAACCACTACAAGCGCTTGCGTCAGAAGGCCGGCAAGGTCGAAGGCGCCGAGATCGAAAAGTCGAACGTTCTTTTGCTCGGGCCGACAGGCTCGGGCAAGACACTTCTGGCGCGAACCCTCGCGCGGATGCTGGACGTTCCCTTCGCGATAGCCGATGCGACGACCCTGACCGAAGCCGGCTACGTCGGCGAGGATGTCGAGAACATCCTATTGAAGCTCCTGCAGAACGCGGACTTCGACAAGGACCGGGCCCAGCAAGGCATCATCTACATCGACGAGATCGACAAGATCGGCAGGACGACGTCCAACGTATCCATCACGCGCGACGTTTCGGGTGAGGGGGTCCAGCAAGCCCTGCTCAAGATCCTGGAAGGCACCGTTGCCAACGTCCCGCCCCAGGGCGGCCGCAAGCATCCGGAGCAGGCCTACATCCAGGTCGATACCAGCAACATCCTCTTCATTTGCGGAGGGACGTTCTCGAACATCCAGGATGTCATCTCCAAGCGGATCGGTCGCGACCGCATCGGCTTCGGCGGCTCGACGTCGGAAGAAGAGAAGAAGACCCCCGCCTGGCTCCAGGCGGACGCGAACGTCGCTCAGGACGAGATCCTGCGTCACGTCTCCCCGAAGGACCTGATCGAGTTCGGGATGATCCCCGAATTTGTTGGCCGCCTGCCGGTCATGGTCACTCTGAGCCATCTCAAGCGCAACGATCTCGTGCGCATCCTCACGGAACCGAAGAATGCCCTCACGCGCCAGTACCAGAACCTCTTCGGGATGGAGGATGCCCAGCTCGAATTCAACAAGGAAGGTCTCGAGGAAATCGCTTCCGTGGCGATCGAACGAGAGACCGGGGTACGCGCCCTACGCTCGATTCTCGAGGGCATCCTGCTCGACCTGCTGTACGAGCTCCCGAATCGCACGGACGACCGGAACTTCCTGATCGATGCGAACGTGGTTCGTGGACGAACGCAGCTGGCCCTCGGGCTCAATGCGTCGAACATCGAGCCTCCCGAACCGGAAGCCTCCGAAGAACCGCCGGAAGAACCTGCGGATCCCGAAGAGGAAAAGCGCGAAAGCGCATAGCCCCTCATGATCGCCCCTGGGTGCACGCAGCACCCAGGAATCGGCAATCGTCCGCCCCCCGAGGTGAGCCACGTTTGGCTCACCTCGGGGGGCGGAGTCATTTTCCTCTCGAAGCCACCCCCCGGCGGGGCTACTTTCCCCGCTCGCTCCTCGGCGCAACGCTTGATTCCGAAATGACAAAGGAACTAACGATTCACTATCACCGGGACTTCGACGGGATGGTCTCCGCCGCCGTCCTGGCCAAGATCCTGCGTTCCCGATTCAGCGAGAGCCCCGGCTGGCGCAGCGTCAACTACGACCAGCGCTCGGATTGGGAGAACTTCCAGAAAGGCGAGCGTTTCGCCATCGTGGATTTCCACTTCCATCCCCGGGCCGAATACTGGTTCGATCACCACCCGACGACCTTTCTCACCCCGGAGCTCCGGGCCCAATACCAGCCCTCCGACCGCTGGTTGTGGGACGAGACCTCGCCGTCCTGCCCCCCCCTGATTCTCGAGCACGCCAAGGAACACTGGGGGTTCTCGCCCACCGAGCGTTTCCTCGACATGTCGCACTGGTCGAACGTGATCGACGCCGCGCGCTTTCGGGACGTCGAGCAAGCCCTCTTCGGGGACGACGCCGCCCTGCGCATCTCGCGGGCGCTGACCGCCGCACCGGATCCCAACTGGACCGACACCCTGGTCGGTGCCATGGTCGACAATTCACTGGAAGACGTGGCCCGGCGCGCCGATGTCGAGAAAGCTTGGCAACGCGCCGTGCGCAACCGCGACAAAGCGCTGCGTCAATTCCCTCCCACCGTGGCATCCACCGACGAGATGGTCGTTCTGTACGACGCTTCGTCGAACAAGATCCGGCGCGAGCGTTTCGCCGCTTTCTTCCATTTTCCAAAAGCCCTGTATTCGGTCGGCGTCATTCCGACCCGCGCTGGGTTCCACGTGACGGCTGGACAGAATCCGTGGAACATCCCCGATTCCGGCATGCACATCGGTGAGGTCATGGAGACCTATGGCGGTGGAGGGCACCGCGCCGTGGGCGGAGTCAACGCCCGCAACCTCGAGGACGCGCGGCGCATCGCCGGTGAAATCGCCGTGGCCCTGCGGCGTTCACTCCTGGCTTCCAGCTAACGACGATGGCCGGGCCGGCTTACGATGCACGGAGTTTCTTTGCCCTCGAGGTCGCGGAGGCACGCGCTCGGGTCGAAGCCCTCGGTGGCAAGGGGTTTCACGCGGATGTGATTCGGCGCGAAGCCACGGAACGTGGCGCTCTCGACTACGGGGAGATGAGCTCTCTTTCGCGCGAGCTACGTGAGCGCCTGGCCCAGGAACTCCCGCTGCTCTCCGCCCACGAGATCACGCGCACGCGCACCGGGGACGGAACCCAGAAGCTGCTCTTGCGCTTCCCCGACGGAGCCACGGTTGAAACCGTGTACATGCCCTCGCGCAAGTCCGGCAAGGGAGCCACGCTGTGCGTCTCGACGCAGGTCGGTTGCTCCGTCGGCTGCCCTTTCTGCGCGTCGGGCAAGGCGGGGCTCGTGCGCAATCTCACACACTGGGAGATATTCGAGCAGTACCTCCTGGGACAGACCTGCGGCCCGTTGGGACGCAGCGTCGTGATGGGCATCGGGGAGCCGCTCTTGAACTACGACGCCCTGCATCGCGCCCTGCAGGACGTGCGCACGAGCATCGGTATCGGCGCACGCAAGATCACCGTCTCGAGCGTCGGGTTCCCGACGCGTCTGCGTCGCATCGCGCGCGAGAACCCGCCCTTCCAGCTGGCGATTTCCCTGCACTCCCCGGACGACGCACAACGTGCCAAGCTCGTCCCCGCCATGGCGGACACCCCGATCGACGCGATCCTGTCCGCCGGCGACGACTGGTTCGAAACGACCGGCCGCGAGGTGACGTACGAGTATGTCCTGCTCGGGGGCGAGAACGACAGCGAGGGGCACGCCAACAGGCTCGTGGAACGCCTGCGAGGCCGGCGTGCGACGGTCAACCTGATCCCGTACAACCCCATCGCAGACGAGGACTACGGCAGACCTTCGTCCAGAACCGCCAACCGTTTCCGCGACACGCTCACCGAGGCCGGCATTGTCGCGACAGTGCGCTGGTCACGCGGCGTCGAGGCCGACGCCGCGTGCGGGCAGCTACGCGTGACGCGCAGCCTGGGCCTAGGCGCCGACGGCGCTGGGTAGACAGGCTTCGACGCGCGACAGGACCGTCTGCACATCCTCGGCCGTCACGACGAGCGGCAAGCGAAAGCGAACCGAATCTGACCCCGAGGCGAGGGCGAGTAGCCCTTTGTCGAACATGCCGCTGAGCATGCGGTTGCGTGTATCGGTGTCCTTCACGGTAAAGGCAACCAGCGAGCCGACCCCGCGCACGTTCGAGATTCCACCCGCCCGCGAAAACTCGCGCAGACCGGAAACGAACTCCTCGCCTCGGACGGTGATATTGTTCGCGAGCTTCTCCGCCTCGACGATCTCGATGAAGCGGCGGCAGCGCACCATGTCGACCAGGTTGCCGCCCCAGGTCGAGTTGATGCGGCTGGAACAGGCGAAGACGTTGTCCTTTACCTCGTCGATGCGTGTCGAGGCGTAAATGCCACACACCTGGGTCTTCTTGCCGAAGCAAACGACGTCGGGAGCGACATCGTGATGTTGCCATAACCAGGGTTTTCCAGAACCGAAGAAGCCCGTCTGGATCTCGTCGAAGATCAGGAGCGCCTCGTGCTGGTCAGCGTAGTCGCGAAGCTTCTGGAGGAATTCGGTACGGAAGTGGTTGTCACCGCCCTCGCCCTGCATGGGCTCGAGAATGATGCCCGCAATCTTCTTCGGGTACTTGGCGAAAGCTGCTTCGATCTCGGCGCAGGCCTTCGCCTCTTCCGCCTCGATGTCGTTGCAGATGTTGCCGTCGGCGTCGTACTCGATCGCCGGGCTGTGCACGCGCGGCCAATCGAATTTCGGGAAGAGTCCGATCTTGTCAGGAACGGTGTTCGTGAGGCTCATGGTGTAGCCCGAGCGCCCGTGGAAGGCCTGCTTGAGGTGCAGGATGACCAGGTCGTTGACATCGTCCTCGAAGCTGGTGCGCCCGAGTTTGCGCGCCTTCCAATCAAATGCTGTCTTGAGCGCGTTCTCGACGGCGAGAGCACCGCCGGAGACCCAGAAGTGGTGCGGGAATCCCGCAGGCGTGACGCGACTGCCAAAGGCATCCACGAAGGCCGCCATGTCCTGGGTGTAGAGATCCGAGTTGGCGAGCTTGGTCCGCGCTGCGCGCAAGAGCTCCGTCTCGAAAGCGGCCTCGTGCAGCATCGGGTGGTTGTATCCCACCGGCCACGAGGCAAAGCACGTGAACGCGTCGAAGTATTCCTTGCCCGACTTGGCGTCGCGCAACCACGGACCGTGGGACCCTTCCTGGTCGATGACCATGGGGAAGCCATCGACGAGTTGGTAGCGGCCGAGCGTTTCGTGGACTTGTTTCGGATCGATCATGAGGCTTCGTAAGTTAGGGGCGCGGCCGACAGTCTAACCCGACCTTGGGCGCTCGGACATGGGGCTCGCAGTAACCAGACAAAAGAAGCCCGGGGCCTCAGGACGAACGCAGCAAGCACAAGACCGGCATGGGCTCCTGGCGTCGGGCCCCGCGCATGTGCGGTTCGACGTTGCAAAACACCGTGGGAGGAAGCCGCAACGGGTCGCCCGTCATTTCTTCCTCGCCACCCGAGATCATCGTCGCGCCCTCATCCAATCCTTGAATCCAGGCCTTCTGGGTGCGGAGTGCCGCATCGCGATCGATGTGGGCTACGAGGGAGCGCAGCTCGTCGATTGTGTCCATACATTCGAGCAGGCACTCCACGAAGGACGAGTAGGACGCCTGTGGAATGAAGGCGCGGGCCACCTGCCCCGGGAGCTGGCCACCGCACGTGTTCAGACCGAAAGCGCGGAACGCGACCCGCTTCGCTGCGGCCTCGATGTCCTCCCCGACATCGACCTCGTAGGCGGCGCAACGCAGCGTGACCAGGCGCTGGGACTCGATGCCCGTTTGCTGGCAGAGGTGGCGCAACTCGACGATTCTCGCTGCCGAACCACTCGCGGAAACCGCGCGCACGCGGGGGTCCGCGAGGAGTTCCTTCAGATCGTCGCGCCGAGCGTTCTCGGTGACCGCGATCGAGCCCGCGGAAAAGCCGGCCGAATGGAACGCATCGCGAATGGCAAAGGCCAACTCGGGAGCGCGCTCGTCGGCGCACAGAAGTACCGGACGGCCGCAGGCCATTTCGGTGGCCGTGCGTACGAACCCGTTCGAGAGGAGCTCGCGCCAATCCGGGGCACAGATGGAAATCCCGAGGGCATCGTCGAGCAAGGGGAAGGCCAGGTCGGACGAGGCCGCCTCGAAAGCCCCCACACTCCCCGGCTGTTCCGGCAGACGATCACCACACCGCAAGCGCTCGACCACCAGGTGCGAGAAGGCCGCAGGATCGGCATCGAGGATCCGAGCTGCGTCGTCGATCCGATCCATGCGCTCGTCCCAGGGCAAGGGCTGCGCATCGAGCTCGTCGAACAGAGAAGGTAGGTTCTTGGCCCCCGGAACCGCGCGGGCGGCCTCGGGCGAATCGTTCTCGAATAGAGGCTCCGCTTTCTGCACGCCAAGAGTCTAGATTGATGTAGAGCAGCCGTCTTCCATGGACAAGAGAAGTACAGGAGAGGCCCGCGGTCGGGGCGCTGGGAACGCGGGCGAAAGGCCCGCGGGCCTGCGCTTTCCGATGTCCCGGCATCGCCTGCCGGGGGCCGGCTTCACGCTGGCCTACGCCAAGGGGCGCAGGGCCCGGGGAAGCTCGTTCACGGTCGTCGTGCGTCCCAACGATGTCTTCGAACGGCGCCTGGGTCTTTCCGTGGGGAAGCGTTGCTGGAAGAGCGCCGTGCGCCGAAATCGGGTCCGACGCGTGTTTCGAGAGGCCTTTCGTTTGGAACAAGCCGAATTGCCGCCTGGCATCGACGTCGTCATGATCGGCTCGACCCAGGCCCTGGTACCCGATCTCGAACGCTGTCGACAAGAGCTGCGCAAGCTCTCCTGGAAAGCGTGGCGGCGCTATCTCGAAGCCAACCCCGAGGACTCGGGCGCAGAGGGGACAGCCGAGTGAGCTACTTGCGCGAGTTCTTTTGCCTTCCGATTCGGTTCTACCGACGCTTTCTCTCGCCGTTGAAGCCCCCCACCTGTCGCTTCCATCCGACCTGCAGCGAGTACGGCCTGGCGGCGATCCGGGTTCATGGCGTTTTCAAGGGGCTTCTCCTGACACTATTGCGCATCCTGCGTTGCAATCCCTTCGTTGACCCCGGCCCGGATCCGGTTCCACCCCGGGGTTTCTGGCGAGCTCGCCGCAAGCCCGACGGATTCGAAGAGTCCTGAAGGCCATTCGAAACGGCCTGAAGGGCCCTGGAAGCCGCTCCGAGAGCGAATCACCAGCATGGCCTCCTCGATGTGGCATTTGCTTCCAGCCATTTCGGCCTACGATCGATAAAGCCTGCGGGGACCCGCCCCGCACCACGTCCTCACCCCCACGACGACCGAACCGCCGATGACCGACGGAAACCCCGACGAGAGCCGAGAAACCGACGAGCTGGAAGATTCCGGCACGCCCGAGGGACCGGAATCGATCGAAGACAAGCTCGAAGCGACCCCCCCCGAGTCGGAAACGCCGGGAGGAGACGCCGACGAAGAGGAAACGCCGGACGAGGTGGACGAGACCTCCCGCGACGCGTCCGTCACGGTCGAGCTCAACCCCGAGAGCACCCAGGAGTTCGAGACCCTCGCTCCTGAGATCCCCGAAGAGGGCCTCATCCTGCTCGCGGCACGAGGAATGCTCTTGTTCCCGCGCGTCGTCCTGCCGATCGTCGTCGGCCGTGAACACTCGATCAAGGCCATCCAGGCCGCGGTGCAGAAAGAGCAGCCGATCGGTGTCCTCTTGCAGCGCGATGAGGACCAGTTTCAACCCGGGGAGAATGACCTGTACAAGGTCGGCACCGTCGCGGCTGTCGTGCGCTACATCGCCGCCCCGGATGGCAGCCACCATGTAATCGCCCAGGGTGAGGCGCGCTTCCGCATCCGCGAGTACGTCCAGACCGAGCCCTTCCTGATCGCCAAGGTCGACCTGATCGACGAGCCCGAAACCGACGAGGAAGACACGCATATCCAGGCGCGCCATCTGCACCTGAAGAACCAGGCGCACAAGGCGCTCTCGCTACTCCCCCAGAAACCCGAGGACCTCGACCATGCCATCGAGAATGCCGAGACGGCCTCGGGCCTGACGGATCTGGTGGCGACCTTCATGGACATCCCCGTCCACGAGAAGCAGGAGATCCTCGAGACCTTCGAGCTCGAGGAGCGCATGGACCGAGTCACCGAAAAGCTGGCTCACCTGATCGAGGTGTTGACGCTCTCCCAGGAGATTCGACAGAAGACCCAGGGCACGCTCGAGAAATCCCAGCGCGAGTACTACTTGCGCGAGCAGCTGCGCCAGATCGAAAAGGAGCTTGGTGAAGGCCACTCGGTAGACCTCGCGGATCTGACCGAGGCCATCGGCAAGCTCAAGTGTCCGAAAGAGGTCAAGAAGGAGGCCCGACGCGACCTCAAGCGACTCGAACGCATGCCCGAGGCCGCGGCCGAGTACTCGATGCTGCGCAGCTATCTGGAGTGCCTGCTCGAGCTTCCGTGGGGCAAGACCACACGGGACAAGTTGAACATCGACAAGGCCCGCACGATCCTCGACGAGGACCACTACGGGCTCGAGAAGGTGAAGAAGCGCATCCTCGAGTTCCTGGCCGTGCGCAAGCTCAAGCCGGACAGCAAGGGCCCCATCCTCTGCTTCGTCGGTCCGCCGGGCGTCGGCAAGACGTCCCTTGGACGCTCGATCGCGCGTGCCGTGGGACGCAAGTTCGCGCGCCTCTCCCTGGGGGGTGTGCACGACGAATCGGAAATTCGCGGACACCGCCGTACGTACGTCGGTGCCATGCCGGGCAGCGTCATCCAGCATCTGCGCAAGTGCGGCTCTTCGAACCCAGTGTTCATGCTGGACGAGATGGACAAGCTCGGACAAAGCCAACACGGCGATCCCTCCTCGGCGCTCCTCGAAGTTCTCGACCCCGAACAGAACAAGGGATTCACCGACCACTACCTGAACGTGCCCTTCGACCTTTCGAAGGTGATCTTCGTCGCCACGGCCAACGTCCTCGACTCCATCCCCGGGCCCCTGCGCGATCGCTGCGAAGTGATCGAGCTCCCCGGGTACACCGAGGAGGAGAAGATGGCCATCGCCAGGAAGTACCTGCTCCCGCGCCAGCGCGAAGGGCATGGCTTGAAGGAGAAGCAACTCACCGTCACGGACGAGGCCATTCGCGAGATCATCCACTCGTACACGCGCGAGGCGGGTTGCCGCAATCTCGAGCGCGAGATCGCCGCCATCGCCCGCTACGCGGCGACTCAGGTGGTTTCGGGCAAGTCCAAAAGGGTCTCCGTCGATCAACAGGACATCGTCCAGATCCTCGGCGCCGTTCGCTTCGAGAGCGAACTGGCCCTGCGCACCAGCCAACCCGGTGTCGCAACCGGACTTGCCTGGACCCCGGTCGGCGGCGACATCCTCTTCATCGAGGCCACGCGCATGCCCGGCAAGGGGAACCTCATCCTGACCGGTCAGCTCGGCGACGTCATGAAGGAAAGCGCCCGCGCCGCCCTGAGCCTCGTACGGACGCACGCAGACACGCTCGGGATCGACCACTCGGACTTCAGCGACGCGGACCTCCACATCCACGTCCCGGCCGGAGCCATCCCGAAGGACGGCCCCAGCGCGGGAGCGGCCATCGTCACCGCGATCATTTCGCTCTTCACGGGCAAGACCATCGACAGCACCCTCGCCATGACCGGCGAGATCAGTTTGCGAGGTCTCGTGCTGCCGGTAGGAGGTGTCAAGGAGAAGGTCCTCGCCGCCCACCGCGCGGGAATCCGCAAGGTGCTCCTGCCTTTGCGAAACGAAAAGGACTTCGAGGAGATCCCCGAGCATGCCCGCAAGGACATGGAGATCCACTTCGTGGAACGGATCGGGCAGGTGCTGGAAGAAGCGCTCGGGATCAAGGCGCGGCTGAGCGGTACCGGTGATGCGACGAAGCAGAGCGCGCGCTTGTCGGCAAGGGGTGGTTGACGTCAGCTCTTCGGAGGTACGTGACTCGTTCGAGCCCCCTCTACTCCGCCTGCGCCGACTCCAACGTCAAGGGTACGCTCTCTCGCTTGCCATCCCGTTCAAACCGAACGGTCACCACATCCCCCGGTTTGTGGGAGTTCAACACGTACATGAACTCCCCCATCCCCTCGACATCGACGTCGTCGATCGCATAGATCACATCGCCGCGTAAGAGCCCCGCCTTCTCGGCCGGCCCGCCCGGTGACGTCCCATCCAACCGCAGTCCCTTGCCCGAGAACGAATAGTCCGGGACGCTTCCGAAGCGCGTCTTGAAGCCACGCGAGCGGGTGCCAGAGCCCGCCTCCGGTGCATCCGATTTCGCCGGTGGAGTCCAGGCGATCGAGTCCGCCGCCTGGGCCCGGGCGAGGAGCTCGAGGGTCAGGGTCGTGACCTGGGCGGCTCCTCGGGCTTCGAAGCGTTCGATGTCGTCGGTGGGGCGGTGATAGTCGGCATGTAGGCCTGAGAACAGATGCAACGCGGGAATGTCGCGTTTGATGAAGGTCTGGTGGTCGCTGCCCCCCACGCCCTGTCCGGAAAGGTTGATCTCGAGTTCCAGGCCGGCGCGCGGAGCGGCGGCATTCAGCCAGGTCACGAACTGCTCGGCCGTACCAGCACCCAACACGTTCAGGTTGGCGCTCTCGGCTCGGCCGACCATGTCGAGGTTGATGTTCATGGCCAGCTCGGAGAGATCCATCGTCGGAGCACGGGCCCAGTATTCGCTCCCCAGAAGACCGAGCTCTTCGCCGGACCAGAGCGCGATGATGACGTCGCCCGCGGGGGATTCGTTCATCAAGATCCGGGCAAGTTCGAGGCACACAGCGGTTCCGCTGGCGTTGTCATCCGCCCCGTTGTGAATCTGTCCCCCACCATCGGCAGCGAGAGAACCGGGTCCTCCACGACCCAGATGATCGAAGTGAGCACCGACGAGCACGGTGGCGCCCTGGCCGCGGCCCGGGATGCGGGCGAGAACATTGTGCGCCGTCCCGCCCTTGCGAGAGATGTCAGCACGCACGGTGACGAGTTCCACAAGCTGCTGCGGAGGAGCGCTCGCAGTGCTGAGATCGAGCTGACTCATCGTTGCCCTGTACTCGGAAAAGAGACCCTCGAGTACCGCTGTCGTGATCATCAACGCGGGGATGTTCGCCTTGGCTCCGCGAGCAGAATCGAAGCCGGGCAGCGGATCCTCTTCGCCTGGATGCTGTGCGATCAAGACGGCCGCGGCTCCCCGGCGCTTGGCCTCCATCACCTTCTGGAAGAGAGCGCCTTCACCCCTCAGCTCGTCACGGGGAGGTGTACCGCGCACGATGACGCAAACGGCACCATCGAGACGACTCTCGCCGAAGTCGTTCCAGCCGTGATCGTCAGCGGCGATGCCGTAGCCACAGAAGAGCAGCGGTCCCTTCACCGTGCCCGCCGCCGAGCAAAAGAGCGGAGCGACCTGGGCTTCGCCCTCGTAGCGATCACCCCCCGTGTCGCCCCCGAGTCCGACGAAGGAGCCGCCCAGATCCTGCGCCGGTAGCGGAACCGGAAAGGCCTGCAAGTAACCCTGGGTACCGAGGGGTTGCGCTCCCAGAAGCTGAAGGCGTTCGGCGATCCAGTGCGCGGCGAGAAGCTCACCCGGCATGCCGGCCCGCCGGCCCTCGCGGGCATCGTCCGCCAACCAGCTGACATCCTGGTACAGGCGTTCGGCCGCCGGTGGGGTCGACGGCAGATCGAGCGGCAGCGAGCCAGGAGCGCCACAGCCGATGGCGATCGAGGAGCTGATCAGGAAGAGAACGTGGAGCGGGGTGATGAAAGGCGAAGGAATCCGGCGAATCATGCACGTATCGTACGCCGCTTGGCTGGGGACTCGAAGCGCGGCCTCGATCCCCGAAAAAGAAGGTGATTCTGCCCTTCACAGGCTTCCGGCCCTTCCCATGCCATACCGCGGTTTCTCATCTGGGACCAAGAGGTCGGGGATTCCCCTCAACGGGCTCGGTACGCTTCTCGGTATGCCTGCCCAACTGCGGAGAAAATCGGAGCGAATTCGATGGGCCCTGGCGCTCTTCGTGGTTCCGCTCTGTCTCTTCCTCCCACTGATCCTGGGCGGGGAGGTTTTTCTGCCGATGCTGCCGGTCGCTCACGCGCCCCTATCGATGGAAAACCCGGGCGCCGCGGCCGAGGCGGTGCGCGACCAGAACCCGATCGTCGGCGATCGCATCCTGCCGTTCCTGACGGATCAGTACGCCATGCGGGACGAGGTTCAGCGGGGTTCCTTGCCTACCTGGGAGCCGTACCTCGGGCTGGGCATGCCCTTGATCGGCCAATCGGCTACGGGAGGCTTTTATCCGCCGAACGCGTTGGCCCTGCTCATACCGCCCGAAAAAGCGGCCGCGATCCTCGCCGTGCTGGCCCTGACGTTGGCGGGGATGGGCACCTGGCTCTTCCTGCGTCGCATCGGTCTCGATCGAAGGGCGTGCCTGATCGGCGCCATCGCCCAGCAACTGGGTACCTGGGGGCTCGTGAACCTCGCCTTGCCCATGAAGATCGACGCGGCGCTGTGGTTTCCATGGGCCCTGTGGGCGGTCGAGGGCGTCGTGCGCAGGCGCAAGGGCAGCATCCTGTGGCTGAGCGTCTCCCTCGGCCTTTCGTTTCTTGGCGGCATGGTTGCGATCAGCGTGTTCGTCTTCGCAGCCACGGCCCTCTATGCGCTCGTCCGTTTGGAGCCCCTGCCCTTCCACTTTGCGCCACGCTCACGCGATAGCGGGCTCGGACCCCCACTCGTCGCGGTGTGCGCATGTGGCCTGGGTTTGCTGATCGGTTGCCTGCAGTTGCTCCCGTTGAAGGAGACGTCCGATAACTCCCTGCGCAAGAATTCCCAAGCCGCCGAGATCGAAGCTGGGTCACTCCCCATCACGACCCTCGCGGGGATCGTCGTCCCGGATCTCACGGGCCGACCCAACGACTCGACCGCGCCCAACAACCTCCCCCTCGCGTGGTGGCTGACCCCAGCCAAGGATCAAGCGAAAGCAGAGAGCGCGAACATCCTCGAGTGGAACACGCACGCCGGAGTGATCCTGTTTTTGCTGGCGTTGACAGCGGTCATCGCGGTACCCAAACGCGCGGTGTTTCCGGCAGCTTTGATCGTCTGCGTCTTCGCCTTTGCTCAGGGCTGGTTCCTGGTGAGGGAGCTCTATGTGGTGCCGGGTTTGAACCTGGGTGTTCCGGGGCGTGCTCTGGCTCTGTGCTGGACGCTTTGGGCCTGGCTAGCGGGATTGGGCACGCAGGCCCTGATCGATCGTCAAGGTCGGGCGCTGTGGACCTTCCTCAGCGCAAGCTTCTTCCTCGCGGCCACCGGCTTCAGTCTCTGGAGTGTGCTGGATCCACCGACCTGGGCCGCCGACCTGCATCAAACGATCGTCGAGCGCTACCACGAGAGCGCTGGGATAACGCTTCCCGATGCGGAGGCGCGCTTGCCACCCGAGATGGCCCAGGAAGCGGGCAGACATCTGAAGGAATCCTATGCACGCATGGCTGCCGCAGCCCTAGGTGCCTTCGTCGCCGGATGTCTGGGCCTGCTGGCGGACCGCAACCGCGCTCGCTTCGAGAAAGGAGCCCCGATCAGCTTGTTGATCGGCGGAGCGCTCCTCGGCTTGGCCATCACGATAGCCCCCGCCTTGATCACGGGAGCACCTGTGGGCTCGCGTGGCTTGCAGATGGGACTCGCCCTCGTGGCCCTGCTCGTCTTCCTACCGGCCCTGCCCTGGCCCCAGATCCGTATGAGCGCGCTCTGGTTGGCGCTTCTTGCCGTGCTACTGGGTGAGGGCATGCTGGGCTCGAAGGTCCACGTGGAGGGACGCAAGATCCTCTCGGATGGCGTGTTCCCTCCCTCGGCCTCGATCGAGAGTGTGCGCGAGGCGGCCGGCGATGGTCGCGTCCTGCGCCTGGATCCGACCGAATCCCTGGCCCACTCTCAGCTTCTGGCTCGCTCCAATCTCTTGCAGCCGTACGGCATCCGGGATATATCCGCCTATCCGACATTCACACCCGCGACGCATGCGGAACTCTTCGGGGCGCTCGACTCGCGGTCGGTCCTCATCAACCACGTCGCGCGGCTACCGTCCGCAGACCTCCTGGAGCATCCGATTCTCGATCTCGCCCGGGCGCAAGCGATCCTCAGTGTGGAAGCGTTGGAGCACCCGCGGCTGACCCCGGTCCTCGAACGGCCCTCGTTCCACGTCTACAAGCGTAGTGGAGCACTGCCCCCGGCGCGCATCGTCACGCGGGCCCACGTCGTGGCCAACGACAACGAGACCCTGGAGGCACTCGTCGCCGGCTCGATCGACTTCGAACAGACGACCTGGGTCGCTGCCGAGTATGGCGACGTGGTCGCGGGCATCACCAGCGATTCCCGAAGCGCCCCGGATCAGGCTCGCATCACCTCGGTCGAGTTCCCGCAACGCAACCGTGCCACGGTCAACGTCGAGAACGCTGACGGCGGTTGGCTGGTCCTGCACGAACAATGGGCTCCCGGCTGGAAGGCCTTCCACGGGGAGCGCGAACTGCCCCTGGTTCGGGCGGATCATGTCTATCGCGCCGTGCCGCTGCCGTCTTCCCCTGCAGGCGACTCGATATCCATTCAGTTCGTGTACCGGCCCGAATCGCTACGACTCGGCTTCTGGCTATGCCTGGGTGGCCTGGCCTGCGCGCTGCTCCTCGATTTTTTCTACCTGCGCAAGGGACGCCGCAGTCTGATCTGAGCGGATGCATCTTCAGATTCTCGGCAGTGGCAGTCAGGGCAATTCCCTGCTCATTCGAGCGGGCGAGCTGCACATACTCCTGGATGCGGGACTGTCCATGGAGGAGATGGAAGCGCGCTTGAGCGACGCTCGCGTCTCGCCCAGTCGACTTGACGCGATCGCCTTGACCCACGGCCACCTCGATCACTCACGGGCCGCCGGCAGGCTGGCCAAGAAGTCCGGAGCAACCGTCATCTGCTGCGAGCGCTTGATGCGCAACCACGCGCTGCGCAAGGCCCCGCGCCTACGCACGCTTCCCGTCGGTATCCCGATCGATGTCGAAGCAGCGCGCGGCACCGATAGGGCCACGATACTCGCCGTGCAAGTCCCCCACGACGCCGATCCAACCGTCGCCTTTCGCGTCGAGCACAAAGGCCGCATCGCCTGCCTGATCACGGACCTGGGTTCGCACACACCTGCGCTGAAGCGCTATCTCTCCGACGCACACGTCTGTGTGCTCGAATTCAATCACGACGAAGAGCGGCTGTCGAAGGGCACGTATCCCGACCCGTTGAAGAAACGCATACGCGGCTCCCATGGACATCTGTCGAACGCACAGGCCGCGCACTGCCTCGGCGATCTCATCAACTCCAACTTGCACACGCTCGTGCTCGCCCATCTCTCGCACGAGAACAACACGAAGGAGCTGGCCCACGCGGCCGCCTCCGAGGTCCTCGCCCGTGCTGGAAGACCCGACGTTCGGGTTCTGATCGCCGAACAGAAGGTCATCGGGGCCAACCTCGCGGTCTGAGCCAGCTCATCCTTGCTTTTGTAGGGCCTGTTTGCTCAAACCGCGTTCCTCGTGAGTCCCTTCATTCGCTCACAGGCCATCACGCGCGGCGACCGCTTGGTCGCTCTGTCCGTGTTCCTGGTGCTCCTGGCCGCATTCACCGCTACCTTCTCGGGGCTACCGGACAATCCCGATTCCGAGGTCGAGTTCCAGACCACCAGCGCCCTGGCGCGAAAAGGAACGTTCGCCATCGGTGGGACTCCCGAAGCCGACGCCATCCTCGAGCACAACTTCAACATCAAGAAGGGTCGCCCCGGGCGCGAGAACGAGTACTTCTCCTGGTTCGGTGTCGGCCAGGCACTGGTCGCCTTGCCTTTCTATTATGTCGGCAGCGGCCTGGAGCGCCTGTTTCCGGAGTTCGAGCAACGCCATCTTGAAACCACGGCCTACGGCTTTCCGCGCTCGGAGTATTTCCAGCACCTCGTCGTCGGTTGGCGCAACCCGCTCCTGACCGCACTGACCGGGGCTCTTGTCGTTTTCGTCTCGCGACACATCGGAACGAAACGGCGCTATGCATGGATCGTCGGCCTGACCTACGGGCTCTGCACCTTTGCCTGGCCCCAGGCACGTTCGACCTTGAGCGGTGTGCAGGCGACGTTCTTTCTATTCTTCGGCTTCCTCATGCTGTTGCGCACCGCCGAGGACATCGCGCGTTACCAACGTCCTCGCCCCTTCGCACCGCTTCTGTTCGGGGTCTGCCTCGGGATGACCTTCCTCACGCGAGCAATTCTCGCGCCTGCGGTGCTGGTTCTGAGTGTCGCCTTCGTCTGGGCGTTGTTCAGGGGTTGGAAACGAACGCACCGCCAAGGAATGCCCCTGCGCGAGCTCGCCATGGGGTTCGTTCCAGCGCTGGGGTTCCTGGGCTTTTTCCTGTGGATCAACCACGCGCGCTTCGGAGATCCGTTCGAAACTGGCTATGGCCCAGCAGGTCAGTACTTCGGCGGGCATCCTGGCGAGGGACTCTTCTACCTGCTTGTGTCCCCTGGAGCCGGCCTGCTCTGGATGGCACCGGGCGTCATGCTCGCGTTCTTCTGGTTCCAGCGGCAGTTTGATCGCAGCAACCTCCGGCTGTTCGCCATGCTGTGCGCGCTCTGCACGTCGGTTGCACTACCGACCGCCCTGTTGACCGGCTGGCACGGAGCCCACACCTACGGGCCGCGCTACCTCCTACCGCTCTTGCCGTTTCTGTGGATCGGGGTCGGCCCGGCCCTCGATGCGCTCCACCAGAATCCTGCCGGCAGCTTCATCGCCAAGTGCACATTGGCCCTCGGCCTGCTCACGAGTCTCCCGGGTGTCCTCGTCGACTACGCCACGCACAACGATCTGGCATTGCAAGCGGTGCGCATAGCCTACCCCGACTTCGAGACCGACTTCGAAAACGAAGCCAGTCGCGAAGAGGCCTGGTTCGTCGAAACGAAGCGGGACTGGCGCTTCGCCGCGCCCTGGGCCCACTGGCGCATTTTCCGCCACCGCGTCGCGGGCCTGGGCGAATCCTATCCCGTACGCGAGATCTTCTTTCTCGAGAGCGACGAGGTCATCCAACCCGTCTACGAACGCGAGAGAGGCTTCATGCACATGGCCTGGATCGACTTCAGACAACGCCTCGGGGGTCACCTCGAGCCTGCTATCGCCGCTTGCATCCTGATGATCGGAGCGGGGCTCGTATTTGCGGTTCGGGGTCTCGATCCCGACATGGCCTGACCAGCGCCGCATCCCAATCGCCGTCGTTCAGGCCTTGCCGAAGACTCCGTACTTGAGAAGCGCCCAGACGGCCGACACCCCATCGCGCGGGCGGATCTTCTTGCCGGCGGCGTAGTCGCGGCCTGCATAGCGCACGGGAACCTCGTAGATGCGCGCTTTCATCCTCGCCACCTTGCACGTGATCTCGGGTTCGAGGGCGAAGCCATTCGATTTCACATCCAGCCGCCGCGCGATGTCGGCACGGAAGGCCTTGTAGCAGGTCTCCATGTCGGTGAGGTTCAGATTGGTCACGATGTTGGAGATCATCGTGAGGACGCGATTGCCTAGGTAGTGATGGTAGAGGTGGACGCGACCGTAGGATCCGCCGAGAAAACGGCTGCCGAACACGACGTCGGCGTGGCCTTCATCGATGGGCCGGAGCAGGGCAGCGTAGTCCTCCGGACTGTATTCGAGATCGGCGTCCTGGATCAGAACGACATCCCCCACGAAGTGCTTCAACGCCGTGGCGATGGCGGCCCCCTTGCCGCTGTTCTCTTCGTGGCGGAAGACGCGCACGTTGTCGTGACGCTCTTCCAATTGCGCCAAGATCTCGGGGGTGCGATCGGTGGAACCGTCGTCGACGATCACGAGCTCCTTCTCGAACGGCGTCGCCTGGACCTGAGCGATGATCTCCTCCAGCGTGGCCTCTTCGTTGAGGACCGGAATCAGGATCGAGAGTTTCATCGGGGATTAAGGCGTGGGAAGGGAGAGAGCCGATTCGAGGATACCCGATGTGGCCCCGATCCCCGGGCCCGGGACGCGGCTTGGAACCACGATCCGTATGGGCCTCCGCACCGAGACCCGGAGCCCGGAAAAAGCTGCCTGTTCGGGGCCGGAATTCTAGCCCCGGCCAGGCCTCGAAGTACTCCGAATCAGGGGATGACCCGATAGATCATGGCGGCCATCGAGTCGAG
Organism: Planctomycetota bacterium; assembly: GCA_965662355.1. Classification (GTDB taxonomy): domain Bacteria; phylum Planctomycetota; class UBA1135; order UBA1135. The sequence goes on from CBFIHP010000003.1 coordinate 158,324, forward strand.
GACGAAAAGCTCGTCGGAATCCGTGATCGCCAAGGAGAACTCGCCCCCCATCGACATCACCCCACCCAAAGTCGTGGTCTGGAGCGTCATGAGATCGCAGGAGCGCAGTTGGCCGGTACTGGAATCTACCCAGTAGAGGATGTCGTCTGAAGTGGCCAGGGGGGCCACAGGTCGAGCGACGTTGGCCAGCGTACCTATCCCGTCCAGCGTCGCGTCCGTGCCGGTTCCGATCAGAGTGTCGGACGTGCCGTCGAAGCCGCCGAAGAAGGCGGGATCCCCCACCAGCAGCGTACGGATCCGATGACCGCCCATGGCCATGCTGCCCTTCTCGGTCACGATCAGCTCACCGGCACATGTCACGGTCAAACCGCTCGGAGTGTCGAAGCCGGTTTGATTCAGGCCGCCGTCGTTGTGGAGCGGCGAGCCAAAACCTGCGATCGTGGTGGACACCGGGACCCCGAAGGGGGTGATGAGACGAATCGAGTGATTGCCCGAGTCGGCGACGAAGACGCTGCCATCCCCCGCTGCCAGGACCTGGGTGATCTCGGTGAAGCTGAAGCGCGTCAGCGAACCCGCACCATCGGAGTTGCCGCCGCTCTCGCTCGGGAAGCCCACGAGGAAGGAGACGTCGTTCGTGGTCACGCGACTGACCACCAGAAGCGTGTTCGAGGTCTGCTCGATGACGAGCAGGTTCGACGCGTCGAGGATCGCCATGCCCGAGATCACGGCATCCGAAGTGATAGGTGGTGTGACTCCGGCATTGGTCAGGAGGTTGTCGATCTCGATGTTGTCAACCAGCATCGTCATGGTCGGCGGGAGCCCCATGCCGACATCGACGAGCCAGATGCTGTCGTCCGCGGCGCTCAGGTAGAACGTGTCCGTGCCAGCCACGCCAACGATCTGGCTGTCGGGACCGATCATGCCCATCAGAGTGTCGCCATTCATCAGATCGACGCTCGCCAGAGTCGGGGGCATCCCGGAACAGCCCTGGGTACCGGCCAGGGAAGGGACGATGGGATTGAACTGGGATCCGGCCTGGCTCGTGCCCTTCTTGCAAGCGAGACCCGAAGAGAGGAGGAGCGCGAACCCGAGGACCTGGACGAGAGACTTCATCCGGGCAGTATCCCCCGCACCCCGACTCCTGTGCAAGGATCCGCAGCAAGTGAGCAGAAGACGGCTACCCGGGCTGGTAAGGAACCCGTCAGGGCTGCGTTAGGCGCTCTCGGCCTGGGCCGCCTGGTCCTCGTCGTGCTTCTCGGCCTCGGCCGTGTCGACCACGGTCATCTCCTCATCGCCCGAGACAACGAGCTTCTTGCCCTGCTTGTCCATGATCGTGAGCAGGTGCACCGGTCTCTGCCAGAAGGCCGCGAGGTTGCGCAGCGTCTCCTGGGCCCGGCCCATTTGCAGATCGCGCCCATCGTGGTGGTGTACGAGCAGGAGCTCGCCCTCTCCCTCGGTATCGACGCCGACCAGCTGGATTTGAGGCAGCCCACCCCACGCGAGCTGGTGCAGAAGCCACGACTTCGCGGCCCGCCAATCGAAATCCCCCAGCGCTTCCCCGGGCTGCTGGGGCAGGATCGGGCGGATGTGTCGCACGGTGAACTCCTCGTCCACCAGCTTGTGGATGAGGCTCACATCGTTGTGAACGCGCCGGAGCTGGAATATGTCCTCACCACGCGCCTCGGCGTGCCGGTAGAGCTCGATGCCCAGTTTGTACGGGTTCAGATTCCCCTGACCGGTCATCGTGGCGGACGAGTGACAGTCGGCGAAGTCCAGGATCTCGGAGGGCTCGAGCAACCCCCCGGTCAAGAGCCGAGAGTGCCAGAACGAGGCCCACCCCTCGTTCATGATCTTCGTCATGCGTTGCGGCGAGAAGTAGTACGCCTCCGCCCGCACGATGTGAAGGATGTCACGCTGCCATGCCTCGAGCGGCGCGTTCTCCTCGAGGAAGCCCAGGATGTCGTACGTCGGCAGACGGCTGGCTTTCGGCCGCAGATCAATGTCCTGGGCCGGCTCGGGCTTCAAGGCCGTCGTGCTGAGCGACTCGAGCAGGCGCAGGGCGCGCTCCGACGCCGGCGTGTGGACGCTTCGTGATTCCGGGGGGCTCGCATGTTCGCGCAGCGGCAGGTACGGATCCACGAGGGTGTCCACCGACAGCGCTTTGTCGAGGAACTTCTCGACCGCCTCGAGCCCAATGGCGTCGATGTAGCGCCGGATCCGCGTCGAGTGGTTGCCCATCGAATCCAGCATCTTGCGGTCCGTCGGGGCGAACCACAGGTTGTTCTTGAAGAAGTCGCCGTGGCCATAGACGTGGGCCATGACCAGCTTTTGCTCGAGCAGCGAATTCGACCGCACCAGGTAGGCGTAGGTCGGATCGTTGTTGATGACGAGCTCGTAGATCTTGGAGAGTCCCCAGAAACGCCCCTTCTCGAGGCGCTCGAACTCCATGCCAAAACGCCACGAAGGATAGCGAACCGGAAACCCACCATAGGACGCGACGCCATTCACGTCCTTGGCATCCAGCAACTCGAAGACGACCTCGAAGAAGTCCAGCCCGGCGTCGCGAGCCGCACTCTCGATGACGAGAGCCTGGTACTTCAGAGCCGCGGGAAGATCCGATTTCAGGCGCACGGGCTTACCTACCTTTTCCCAGGAAGGCCCGAATCGCTTCCGGGACATCGTTCTTGTCGTTCACCGAACTCGTCACGAGCATCTCCTCGGCACCGAGGGCACCGTCCAGGTCCTTCTTGAACTGTCCAGAGCCGTGGGCCGACTTCACCTGGCCGTAGCAAAACTGATTCACCCGCGGGAGAATCTCGTCGCGTAGCATCGAGACACAGAGCTCTGTATCGCGCGCCGACCAGTTGTCACCGTCGGAATAGTGGAACGGGTAGATATTCCAGTCCTCGGGGCGGTAGCGCTCGGCGATTTGCTTCAAGCAAAGCTCGTAGGCCGAGGAGATCTTGGTTCCACCGGATTCGCGCAGGTGAAAGAAGGTGTGCTGATCCACGACACGCGCAACGGCATCGTGAACGATGTAGACGACCTCGAGGTTCTTGTACTGACTGCGCAGCCAGGTATCGATCCAGAAGGCCTTGATGCGCACGATCTCCTTCTGCTCGCGCCCCATCGACCCCGAAACATCCATCATGTGGAAGACGACGGCCGAAGAATCGGGCTGGGGACAGCTCTTGCGCATGCGATAGCGAAAATCCTGTCGCTCGGGAAGGATGCGCGGATTGTCGTAGTCGTAGACACCGCTGGCGATCGACCGCAGGAGCGCGTTCTTGAACGAGCGGCGGAAGTGGCGCAGGGAATCGGGGCCTGTCTGACGGACGCCGTTGTAGCGCCCACCATCCGTTGAGAGCTCCTTGACACCGCGCGGTTGGATGTTCGGGAGCTGGAGCTCGTCACCGAGCATCTCCGCGAGCTCGTCCAGGTCGACCTCGACCTCGAGGATGTGGTTGCCGGCCTGGCTGCCCGCGCCTCCCGGGCCCTCGCCCTCCGCGGCTTCGCCCTCGTTGGACTCGCCACCTTCGCCACCGTCACGCCCACGGCCCTTCGGGTTGTCACCGAAGATGAACCGCGGCAGTTCGATTTGCGGCAGGGGAATCGAGACCGCGCGGTCGCCCGCACGGCCGATCAGCTCGCCGGTCGAGAGGTACTTGCGCAGATCCTGACGAATCCTGCCACGTACGATCTCTCGAAAGCGAGCACGGTCGGCCTCGATGCGGAACACTGGAGCCTCCCGCTACGCGGCCTCGGATGGGGAGTCTTTGGCTTCGCCGCGGGCAAACAATGCCGCAACGTACTGGAGTACGTCTTCCGCACTCTTGTCATCGTAGTTGAACTGCTCGCACAGGCGGCGGCGAATGACCTTGATCTTCTCACGGGTCTCGGGGTCGACCACGGTCGAAACGAGGCTCGTCAACTGGATTGTGTCGCGGCGGTCCTCGAAGAGCTTCAGCTCGAGAGCTCGTGTCAGGCGCTTGTTCTGGCGGTAGTCGAAGGTCTTGCCTTCGATGTGCAGCGCCGCGATGTAGTTCATCATCTCGTGGCGGAAGTCATCCTTGCGAGACTCCGGAATGTCGATCTTCGTCTCGATCGAACGCATCAGGCGCTCGTCGGGATCGCGTTCCTTGCCCGAGGCATCGATGACCTTTTCACGGGTCGTGTAAGCCTTCACGTTGTCGATGTACTTGGCGCACAACCGATCGACGGCTTCACGGTCCGCCGCAACCGCAACCTGAACCTCGTGCTTGATGACCTCCTCGTACTCCTCGCGAGCATGGGAGATCAGCTGGGCATAGCGCTTGCGCAATTCCTCGTTCGTAATGAGGCTGTGGTGCTTTAAGCCGTTTTCGAGGTTCTTGAGGACGTCGAGCGGACCGATGCGGTCCTTGTCCAGGACCAGGGCCGAGGCGATACGGTCCTGCACATAGCGCGGGCTGATGCCAAACATGCCTTCGCGTTCGGCGGACTCGTGCATCTCGCGCACGTTCTCCGTGGTGAAGCCCTGAACTTCCTCGCCGTTGTAGAGCTTGGATTTCTGCAGGATCGAAAGGTTCGGATGCGTGGGGTCTTCGAGACGCGTCAGGACCGACCACAGCGCCGAGATCTCCATCGTGTGCGGAGCCACCGATGTGTGCGTGATCTCCTCGCGATTGAACTGACGGCGGTAGATCCGTACTTCGTCCAGGATCGAGAGGTTGTACGGGATATCGATCTTGATCGTCCGATCCCGGAAAGCCTCCATCAACTCGTTGTTCTGGAGCTTGCGGTACTCCGGCTCGTTCGTGTGCCCGATGATCACCTCGTCGATGGTCGTCTGGGCGAACTTCTTGGGCTTGATCGAGTGTTCCTGGCTGGCGCCCAGGAGGTCGTAGAGGAAGGCCACGTCGAGCTTCAGGACCTCGACGAATTCCAACAGACCGCGGTTGGCCACGTTGAATTCACCATCGAAGTTGAAGGCACGGGGATCCGAATCGCTGCCGTACTCTGCGATCCGACGGTAGTTGACGTCTCCGGTCAACTCGGTGGAGTCCTGGTTCTTCTCGTCTTTCGGCTGGAAGGTGCCGATACCGACGCGATCCTTTTCGGACAGAACGAAGCGCTTGACACGAATGTGCTCGAGGACCTTGCGACAGTCGCCTTCGTAGCGGTCGAGGAGCGTGCGGAAGTAGTAACGGCTGACCGGATCGAGCTCGCCCTGGATCTCGAGCTTGTAGTCGCCTCGCATGTTGAGGTTAAGCCGATCTTCGACGCTACGCCGTGCCTCCAGGGGGATCAGGAGCATCGGGTCCTGGTGCATCGGTGATTCGACGACCTCGTCGTCGACGTGCCAGGAGAAGGTGTAGATCGCGCCTGCTTCCGACTGTGAGTAGAGCTCGAGGCCGCGCTTCAAGAGACGGGCGATCGTGCTCTTCGCAGAGCCGACGGGTCCATGGAGCAGAATGACGCGCTTTTCCGGGCCGAGTCCCTGGGCGCCGGCCCGAAAGACCTGCACCAGCTGGTTCAGCGGCTCGTCCAGCCCGAAAATCGCATCCCTCCCGCGGTTGAAGGGATCGTTGAAGAGCTTCCAGCGCGGCGGTGCGCCCCGTTGGGTCGGCAATTCGAAGCCGTGGTACTCGACCATGTCGAGCAACCGCTGCCACGCATTGCGGCAGACTGTCGGGTTGGCCTCGGCAATCTCGAGGTACTGCTGGAATGAACCCTCCCAGTGGAGGGCTGTGAACTGCTGCGCATCGAGATGCTCTTGCACCACGTCGAACAGCGGCGCGGGGGATTCTTCCATGATTGTCTCCGCAAGGGGCGCGTACACGAATCCCCCGGATGAAGTACGGATGGGGGGACAGACCGGTCGCAACACCCTCCTTCGACGGCTCGACGCAGGAAATTGAGTCCCGCGGGGTCTTTGAAGCACCGCGGAAGCAGGGGGGCCTGGTGTCGGGGGGGGACAGGAGCGTGGAGGAAGGGGGTGCGCGGCACGGGTCTGTGAGCCACGTAGCGCCGCAAGATGTTCCTTGGTAGCCGAAAACTGGCATCGGCCCGAACCACTTCTATAGTCTCCGGCGATGAAAAAGGGCATGGCAGGAAAAAAGAGCCCGCCTGGGTTTGACGGTTCTCGTCCACACGAGCCTTCCCTGGCGGGCGAAGGCATGGCCAAACCGGCCCAAGCCATGGCGAATCTCGCCCGGGGAGTTCTCGGCGCAGGAATTTTCATCGCCGTCGCCGGATGCGGCGCTGGCTCCCCTACCGGCGTTTCCGGTGCCCCGGAAGTCTCCGAGGCTCCGCCTTCACCGCCCCCGGTTCCGATCGAGGCCTTCGATGCCACCCGCGCTTGGCGTGACCTCGAGCGAATCTGTGGCTTCGGCGAGCGCCCCGCCGGCAGCTCGGGCATCGAGAAACTGCGCGTCTTTCTCGAGGAGGAACTGACGAAGATCGGCTTGCAGCCCGTCCGTGAGAGCTTCACCGCCGAGACACCCCGCGGCCCGGTCTCCTTTTCCAATCTCGTCGCCGATCTTCCGGGACCGGAGGGTGTCGATCCCATCTGCATCCTCTCGGCCCACATCGACACCAAGTGGGGCATGCCCTTTCGTTTCGTTGGAGCCAATGACGGCGGCTCGCAAACGGCCGTGCTCCTGGAGCTAGCACGGCAACTGGCCGCACACCGAGACAAGTTGCGCATCGGCTACCGCTTCGTCTTCTTCGACGGCGAGGAAGCGGTCCGGCCCAACTGGGAAGGCGAGGACAACTGCTACGGCTCGCGCCACCACGTAAAGGAGCTACAAAAAAGCGGCCTTGCCACGCGCATCAAGGCCTGCGTGCTGCTCGACATGGTTGGGGACGCCGACCTGAAGCTGACCATGGAACAGAACTCGGAGATGATGTTGATGGCCTCGTTCCTCGGGGCAGCTTCGCGCATCGGGCTCGAACAACACATCGGCGGCCGCGCCATGGCCTTGCTCGATGACCACATCCCTTTCCGCGAAGCCGGCATCCCGGCCGTGAATCTGATCGACTTCGACTTCGGACCGAACAATTCCTATTGGCACACCGCGGACGACACGCTCGACAAGTGCTCGCGCGAAAGCCTGCAGGCCATCGGACGGATCGTGTTGGCCGGACTTCCGAATGTCGAGGATCTCGTGCTCGATGAACGGAGACCCGCTCGGTAGCGATGCCGAACGGTCCTAACGGACGAGAATCATCCGCAGCCAATTCGCGCGATCACCCGCGTAGCTACCCGACGGATCGACTTCGAGGACGAGCTCTTTCTTGCCGGCGAGCTGCAAACGTGGCATGGCCACGGGGTCGTCGCCTCCACGGACCAAGCCACTTTCCCAGGCGAGCTCTCCGTCGAGGTGGATTCGAAAGACGACGGCTCCACGCGCGTGGCGGGGATTTCGCAGGGCCTCGTCGTCGATGGCGCACAGCCCCACGAGCTCTTCGAAGCCTTCCTCGAGTCGAAAGTGCAGCTTGCTCGGGGCGTGCATGCCGATGCCGCGACGCCAGGACTTGCCGCCCGAGCGCAGGGGCCCGCCGTCGAAAACGTTGGCATCCATGCGATGCGGCCAGCTCATCCCCAGGTCGTCGTCGAAGGGGACGCCGCGACCTTCCTCGCGCTCGGGAGTGAGATCCGAAAGAAACTGGATCCGCCCATCGACCACAGTCACCTCGGCGACTGCCCGCCAGGGCAGGGAGAGCCTGTGCCCTCCCACGACGACCTGGCAATGGGTCGGGGTCATGCGCTCGAGAGCTCCGCGGACGCGGCTCTGATCCGTCAGGTCCACGATGACGGGCACCTTGGGAGCGACGCGTTCGGCATTCTCGTCACCGAGAAACTCGATGAAGAGCGCAGCGACCTCGTCCCAGGGGAAGCTCTTCAGTCCGACCTCGTCGCTCTCGAAACTCACCCCTTCTTCGCTGAAGGAGTCCAGGGTTCCATCGACGGCATCGAGTGCGGCCTGGGTCCGTCGGTAGAGCCGATCGCCTTCGGGCGGGGCTTCGAGGGGCACGAGCTTCCGCGTCGAGAGTCTCTCGGGCATGACGATGCTCCGGATCCGCTCGACCTCCAGGGGCAGGCGCACGCCCCCGAGCAACTCGATCGAAAGGACCTCCCCCTCACCGCCGACGACACGCCCGCGCAGTTCCTCGCCACTGTGCATCTGCACCTGCACGCGGTGGCCGCTGGTCTTCGCTTGCTGGCGAGCCCTCTCAGAGGGCGAGCGGCCTTCGAAGCCCTCGGGCCGCACGGTCCACGCGCCACGCGCGCGGGGGTCGGTGAGATCGAGCCCTTCGAGGGGCAGGACCTGACGGCCGCCCGAGAGGGTCTCGAGGACGAGTCGCGGCGCCGAGGCCCCCTGCAGGGTAGGAGGCGGGACAGCAGCCTTCGTCTGTACGGGGGCGGAGGGCGGGACAGCGAAGAGGAGGAGGGCGAGTGAAAGGGTAGGCATCGGATGGGGGTCCCTGGTGTCGCCGGATCGCCAGCACCGCTCGGGACCCAGGGAGTGTCGACCGCGAACCTGCAGATGCAAAGGGGCCCGGGCGAAGATCTTGGCTTGCCGCCCACGGCTCCCCGCTTGCTGCCAGGTTGACAGCACGGCTCTGGCGAGCCATCAGGCGCTGTCAAAACGGCAGCGCCCCCGGCCAGAAGGCGGCTCTCAGCCGCAAGAATGGGCTCCGGCATGGCACTTGCTTACAACGGGCTCACCACCCCCGGACCGCGAATCGTGGATCGGGTTCCCCCTCGCACCGATCCCTCATCGAGCAAGAGAGACGACGCATGGCCAAACAGATGGTTTTCCAAGCGGACGCCCGCGACAAGATCAAGAACGGCGTTCAAAAGCTGGCGAAAGCGGTCACGAGCACCCTGGGCCCGCGCGGTCGCAACGCAATCCTGGACAAGGGTTGGGGCGCGCCGACCATCACCAAGGATGGCGTGACGGTCGCCGAAGAGATCGAGCTGACCGATCCGTACGAGCAGATGGGCGCCGCTCTGGTCAAGGAAGTCGCCAGCCGCACGAGCGACAAGGCCGGTGACGGCACGACCACGGCCACGCTCCTCACGGAGGCCATCTTCGCCCAGGGCTTGCGTGCCATCACGGCGGGCCACTCTCCCGCACGCGTCAACCGCGGCCTGCGGGCGGCCACCGAGGAAGTCATCAAACAACTGACGAAGGCCTCGAAGCCCATTCAGGGCACCGGCGAGATTCGTCAGGTCGCGACCATCTCCGCCAACAACGATCCCGTGGTCGGCAAGCTGATCGGCAACGCGATGGACAAGGTCGGCAAGGACGGCGTCATCACCGTCGAGGAGGGCAAATCGCTCGAAACCGAGATCGAGCTGGTCGAAGGCATGCAGTTCGACCGCGGATTCCTGTCGGCCCACTTCGTGACCAATGCCGAGGAGATGGAGTGCGAGCTCGAAAAGCCGCTGATCCTCATCCACGAAGGCAAGATCTCGAACGTACAGAAGCTCCTGCCCCTTCTCGAGGCGGCCAAGGAGTCCAAGCGCCCGCTTCTGATCATCGCCGAGGACGTCGAATCCGAGGCCCTGGCGACCCTGGTCGTCAACCGCATCCGAGGCATCGTCCAGACCTGCGCCGTCAAGGCCCCGGGTTACGGTGAGCGTCGCAAGGCCATGCTGCAGGACCTCGCTGTCCTGTGTGGCGCTACGGCGGTCATGAGCGACCTCGGCAAGGAGCTCGATCAAGTCTCCCTGTCCGAGCTAGGCACCGCCAAGCGCATCACGATCACGAACGAGACCACCACGGTCCTCGGCGGCGCCGGCCAGCGCAGCGACATCGAGGCTCGCGTCGGTCAGATTCGCAACGAGGTCGCGAATACGACGAGCGACTATGACCGCGAGAAACTCCAGGAGCGTCTCGCCAAGCTGACTGGCGGCATCGCCCAGATAAACGTAGGTGGCGCCACGGACACCGAGGTCAAGGAACGCAAGGCACTCATCGAAGACGCTCTGCACGCCACGCGTGCAGCGGTCGAGGAAGGCATTCTGCCCGGCGGTGGTGTCGCGCTCCTGCGCGCCCGTAATTCGGTCAAGAAGCTCCGCTGCGACGACGACGACTTCAACGCCGGCCTCGACATCGTCTTCGAAGCCCTCAGCCGGCCGCTCCGCGCCATCGCCTCGAACGCCGGTTTCGACGGCGACGTCGTGGCGCATCGCGTGCTGCGTGAGAAGAGCAAGACCTACGGCTACGACAGCCTCAAGGGTGAGTACACCGATATGCTCGAAGCTGGCATCATCGATCCGGCCAAGGTAACCAAGGCCGCGTTGCAGAACGCAGCCAGCGTCGCCCAGCTGCTCCTGACCACCGACGCTCTCATCGTCAACAAGCCCGAGCCCGCCGGAAAAGGCAGCCCCGAAGGCATGGACGGCATGGATGAGATGGGTGGAATGGGTGGAATGGGTGGAATGGGTGGAATGGGCGGCATGGGTGGAATGGGCGGCGGCATGCCGGGCATGGGCGGCATGGGCGGCATGGACATGGGCGGCATGGGCTTCTAGGCCCAGCGGAACCTCCAAAACGAACACAACGAAGGACAAGACAGAATGGCCAAACAGATCATGTTCGATGAGGATGCCCGCCAAAAGGTGCGCCAGGGCATCGCGAAACTCGCAAAGACCGTGCAAGTCACCCTCGGACCGGGTGGACGCAACGTTATCCTCCAGAAATCCTTTGGCGCCCCCACGGTGACCAAGGACGGCGTCTCGGTCTCGAAGGAGATCGACCTCGAAGATCCCTTCGAGAACATGGGCGCCAAGCTCATCAACGAAGTCGCCAAGAAGACCAATGATGTGGCCGGTGACGGCACCACCACGGCGACGGTTCTCGCCCACGCGATCTACGAAGAGGGCTTGAAGTTCCTCGCCACGGGTGTGAACCCTGTCGCGTTGCGCAACGGCATCGACAAGGCCGTGGGGGCCTCCGTCGCTCATATTGCCGAGCAATCGCGCAAGGTCCGCACTACGGTCGAGCGCGCCAACGTGGCTTCGATCTCCGCCAACAACGATCGCGAGACCGGCGAGCTGATCGCCGAGGCCTTCGAGAGGGTCGGCGACGAGGGCTCGATCACGGTCGAGGAAGGTAGCGGTCGCGAGACAGAGCTCGAAGTCGTCGAGGGCATGGAGTTCGACAAGGGCTACCTATCCCCCTACTTCGCGACGAACGCCGCCAAGTTGACGGCCGAACTCGAAGACGCCTTCATCCTGATCAACGAGGGCAAGATCACAAACGCCCGGGAGTTGATCCCCGTGCTCGAGCAAACGGCCCAGACCGGGCGTCCGCTCCTGATCATCGCCGAGGACATCGAAGGCGAAGCCCTGGCGACTCTGGTCATCAACAAACTGCGCGGCATCCTGAACGTCTGCGCCGTCAAGGCGCCGGGCTTCGGCGAGCGCCGCAAGGCATACCTTGGTGACCTCGCCGTGTTGACCGGCGGCATCGCCATCACCGAAGAGCTGGGACTGACGCTCGAGAAGATGACCCTGTCGCAACTCGGCCAGGCCAAGCGCGTGGTCGTTGCCAAGGACGCGACGACACTTATCTCCGGCGCCGGTGCGAAGAAACAGGTGGATGAACGCGTCAAGCAAATCCGCGCCCAGATTGAGCGCACCAGCTCCGACTACGACCGCGAGAAGCTCGAAGAGCGCCTCGCCAAGCTGACCGGCGGCGTCGCCGTCATCAAGGTCGGCGGCGACACCGAAGCCGCGATGAAGGCCAAGAAGGATCTCGTCGACGACGCCCTGAACGCCACCCGCGCGGCGATCCAGGAAGGCGTCGTCCCCGGCGGCGGTACGGCCCTCTTCAACTGCGTCGAGGCCGCGACCAACGCCAAGGCCAGGGGCGACGAGCGCTTCGGCCGTCAGATCATCGAACGTGCCCTCGAAGCCCCTTTGCGCCAGATCGCCGAGAACTCCGGCGAGAGCGGCTCGGTCGTTGCCGAGTTCGTGCGTGAGAAGGGCAAGTCGGTTGGCTTCAACGCCATGACCCGCAAGTACGAGGACATGTTCAAGATCGGCGTCGTCGACCCTGCCAAGGTCGTGCGTTCGGCGCTGCAGAACGCCGCTTCGATCGCCGGCCTGCTCCTGACCACCGACTCGATGGTCACCGACCTCAAGGACACGAAGAAAATGGTCTCCGGCAGCGTGTCCTAGTGAATTTGCGGGGGTCCTGGCACAGCCGGGAGTCCCCCACAGGCAATCGCGGCGGGGCCCTGGGTCCCGCCGCTTTACTAGACGACCAGAACTTCCGACGAAGGGTGGATCATGAGCGAAAAGCGCGACTACTACGAGATCCTCGGCGTCGAGAAGAACGCCGGCAAGGACGAGATCAAGCGTTGCTACCGCAAGAAGGCACTGGAGTTCCACCCGGATAGAAACCAGGACGATCCGACGGCCGAAGAGAAGTTCAAGGAAGCCGCAGAGGCCTACGACGTTCTCTCCGACGATCAGAAGCGCGCACGCTACGACCAGCTCGGACATGCAGCCTTTTCGCAGGGCGGCGGATTCCCCGGCGCTGGAGGCTTCACGAACATCGAGGACATCTTCGAAGCCTTCGGGGACGTCTTCGGCGGCGGCGGCCGTGGTGGTCTCTTTGGTGATCTGTTTGGCGGGGGCCGGCGTTCGCGCGGTGGTCCGCGGGGCGGCCGTGACCTGCGCATCGCCCTGCAGTTGACTCTGGAGGAGGCAGACACCGGCGTCTCCAAGGAAGTCTCGATCAAGCGCGCTGAGTTCTGCGACTCCTGTGTAGGCAGCGGCTGCAAGGCCGGTACGTCTCCCGTTCAATGTGGAACCTGTGGCGGAGCCGGACAGGTCACGACCTCGCAGGGTTTCTTCGCCATGCGTACCGCGTGCCCGCAGTGCCGCGGCGTTGGCAAGACGATCGAATCCCCCTGCCCCGATTGTCGCGGCCAGGGGCGCATCTCGAGCAAGTCGGACATCAAGCTCGATGTCCCGGCCGGCGTCGAGGACGGGATGAGCCTTCGAGTCACGTCCGAGGGCGACGTGGGCGAACCTGGCGGTCCGCGGGGCGATCTCTACGTCATCATCCGCGAGAAAGAACACAAGGTCTTCCAACGCTCCGGACCGGACCTCATCACCGAGCTCCCCTTCTCGTTCGGACAGCTCGCCCTCGGCGACAGCGTCGAGATTCCGACGCTCCACGGCAGGGTCGAGATGCGCATTCCGGCCGGCACCCAGAGCGGCAAGGTCTTTCGACTTCGCGGCCAGGGGATGTCCAGCCTCGAGGGCCGTGGTAAGGGCGATCAGCTGGTACGCGTCTTCATCGAGACTCCCAGCAAACTGACCGATCGCCAGATGGATCTCCTGCGCGAGTTCGAGGAGATCGAAGCAGAGAAAACAGGCTCGAAGAGCTTCTTCGAGAAGATCGTCGACTATTTCAACTGACCCGAAGCTCGAAAAGGCGATGGCAGCAGACACCGGATCCAGAAAGAACAAGAAGAAGGGCGCGAAGCAGGACAAACCTGCCGAGCCCGAGGCTGCGGAGGTTAACGAAGCTTCCCAAGACGCCGAGGCATGCGAAGCACCCGGGACAATGGGAGAGACGGACCTCCTAGCTCGCTGTCACGAACTCGAAGCCAAGGCCCTCCGTGCCCATGCCGATTATCAGAACCTGCGCCGCCGAGCACAGGCCGATCTCGAAGCGGGCATCAAACGCCAGATGCAACCCCTGATCGAGGATCTTCTGCTGGTCCTCGACTTCCTCGACATGGCCCTCGCCAGCCCGGCAACGAACGAGGAAACGAAGAACCTCGCCATCGGCGTCGAGATGACGCGCAACAAGTTCGTGCAGGCCCTCGAGGCCTCCGATGTCCTCGTCATCGATACGTCCGGGAGGTTCGATCCGGCGTTGCACGATGCTTCCGAAGCACTGGAGAACCCCGACCAGGAGCCGGGGACGATCCTCGCGACCCTGCGCCGTGGCTACAAATGGCACGAACAGGTCCTGCGCCCCGCACAGGTCAGGGTCGTTGCCGGTGATCTCAAGGCTTCGGACCCAGAAGACGAGGAAGGGAACACGGAAGAAGCATCCGACACCACCACCGAGGCGGACACGCCCGAAGAGCAAGCTGATTAGGGAAGCGCGCCATGCCGACCTACGACTATCGCTGTGATGCCTGCGGCCACGAGCTCGAGATCTTTCAATCGATGAAAGACTCTCCCAAGCGCAAGTGCCCCGAATGCGGCAAGCAGAAGCTGCAACGGGTCATCGGCACGGGTGCGGGGATCATCTTCAAGGGCTCGGGCTTCTACGAAACCGACTATCGCTCGGAGTCCTACAAGAAGGGCGCAGAAGCGGACAAGAAGGCCAGCTCCGAGTCCTCGTCTTCTTCGCCTTCGAAGAAGGACGACTCCTCCAAGAAGTCCGACTAGCCTGTTCGGAGATCCGCGCATGCCCCGCTTCGAAGCGCTACTGCTCGACATCGACGGCACGCTCCTCACGGACGACGGAACGGTTCGCGCCGAGACCACTGCCGCGCTGCAGAGGCTGCAAGAGCAAGGGGTCCACGTCATGCTGGCCACCGGCCGCTCCGAAACGGCGACCAAGCCCGTGCTGTCCGAATTGGACCTGAACACGCCCGCGCTGGTCTACAACGGTGCGGCGCTCTACTGCCCGAAACAGGATCGACTGATCGAGGAACGGCTCCTGTCCGATCGGAGCGTGGAAAGAGCGATGTGCTTTGCCCACGCCCGGGATCTGATGACGCTCACGCAGATCGCCGGATCCAAGTACACGCTCGCGCCGCGCAACGCGCATGAAACAGAAGCCATCGAGAAGTTCACCGGGATCAACGTGGTCTCCTCCATCGAGGAACTACCCCGCGAATTCGTGATCCGCATCACGATCTTCTCGGGCGAGCACCCGAACTCGGATCTCATGGGTGCCGAGGTCGAGCAGGCCATCGATCAACCCCTATTGCTCACCCACTTCCCACTGAACGCCCTGGCCCAGTTTCGGGGGAACCCCTTGCTCGTATGTGACCTCCAACCCCCGTGCCTGGGGAAGGCAGAAGCGTTCCGGGTGCTGGAGGAGCACACCGGAATCGCAAGGGAACGGGTGGTCGCCATCGGGGACGCCTCGAACGATGTGGAAATGGTCGAAGGCGCGGGGCTAGGGATCGCCATGGGCAACGCGATGCCGAGTCTGGTGAAGGTCGCCGATCGGGTGATCGGCGACAACAACACCGGGGCGATCGGGGCGCTGATTGATGAGGTGTTCTAGTGCCCGCGGCACGCATTCCGATAGGGCTGCGAGCCGTCAGTTGAAGCGCAGCAGCGCCTCGGCTGTCTTGCCGGGCCGCACAAGCACCTCCTGCTCGACCGGATCTCCCCCCCCCATGGGGCCGATCTTCCGTACCGAGACGTTCCAACGGCCGGGTTTGAGTCCGGTCATCTTCCCCGTACCTCGTTGAATGACCTCGGACTTGGGGTCGACCTCGTCGTCCTCCAGGTGGTTGGCGCTCACGATAGCCATACGCACAGGACTCCCATCCGAGGCCTGCACCTCGATATCGATTGAACCACCTGCATCGAGCTTGAAGTCGATGCCGTCCTTGGTCTCGTTTGCGGCGACACGGATCTTGCGTGACGTGCCGGGCTGCACCGCGCTGCCTTCGGCCTTGACGACCAGCTCGATGTCGGGCGTGACCCCGCGCAACGTGTAGCGCCCGTCGGCGTCGGTCTTGACGGAATCCCCGAGAACGGCGCTACCGTCGGATATGACGGTTTCGTCGCCATTGTCGGTGGCGAACATCATGATCCTGCCCGGGCCGGGGCCTCGGCCCGAATCCCGGGGGCGCTGGGCCTTCACGGTCAGACCCGCGAGAGGCTTGCCCTCGATGTCGGTGATCCGTCCCTCGATGATCGAGATGGGCAGGTCGATATCGATCGAGTTGCGACCCCGGAGAATCTCGACTTCGTATTCGACCGGCATACGGCGCATGGGATGGGAGACCTCGAGCAGGTAGCGACCGACCTTGACGTCGCTGAACGCGAAATCGCCCTTGCCATCGCTCTTCTCGGTCTTCCCACCACCGCCGCCAAAGCTGGCCATGGCCAGTGCCATCGGATCGGATTCTTCGTTCTCCTTGAACTCCTTCAGCTTCAGGCGAGCACCGGCGAATTCGTCACCAGCCTCGAGCACCGTACCCTCCAGGGATCCCCGCGGAGTCGCCGTCAGCGTCAGCTCGGCCACCTGTTCCTCGATGACCTGGATGTCACGCCAGTCGGCATCGCCGCCGCCGCCCATTCCGGCGACCATGACCATCTCGCCCCCTCCGAAGAACACGCCGTCGTTGTTGTCTTCCTGGAGGCTGAAAGCATGCAGGCCCTCTTGCAGGTTCTCGAAGCGTGCGAAGCCTTCGGAGTCGGCAACGGTGGGGTGCAGACCTCCGCCACCACCCATCATGCCTGCGAATCCGCCAGAGCTACCGGGGCCACCGCGTCTGCCTACCGAGGGCTCGCGATGGCCGACCTTGGCGCCGGGCAGCGGTTGGCCGCTGGCGTCGAGCACCTTGACGAGGACCGTGCCCCCCCGACGCATGCGCAGCACGTGCTCGTACAGGGAATCACGAGGAAGCTGAACCTCGTTCGTCTCGGGAGCGAAACCCGAGGCGCGGGATGTGATCTTGCAGAGTTCGCCCGGATAGCTCGTCAACTCGGCGATACCGTCCTCGTTCGTTCTCGCCGAACGTCCATCCCCCACCTCGGTGTGCTCGAAATGTGAATCTTCACTGATCTCGATGCGACGCGAAATCTGCATCTGGCCGCCGGTGTCTCTCTGTAGCCGAACGTTGGCGCCCTCGATCGGAATGCCATCGGCCGTGAGGACCGTCACGCGCACGAGCGGAACAGGAGCGATGAAGACCTGGCCCAGGTCGAGTTCCTGGCCGATCCGCAGGGCGATGTCGTCACGCTCGTATTCTTCGTAGCCGGCAGCGGTGATCTTGAGCTGAATGCGATCATCGCTCGAGGCCGGGCGCAGGCCGCCGAAGCGGACCATACCACCGGGGTGTTCGCGCTTGACGCCACCGTTCTCGTCCCGCAATGGGCCCGCCCAGTTCGTTCCGGCGCTGACGCTGAACGTCTCGATGGGCGTGCCTTTCTCCTTGTCCATCAACTGAAACGTGAGACTGCCTTCGGGCTGGTAATGCAACGCAATCCCGGAATCCCCCGCACGTGCCTTGACGATCTCGGATCGCGAGCGACCGAAGAATTCGAAGCCACGCACACCTGTGCGCATGAGCGAGATGTCGTAATACTTGTCCGGTGTCAACCCGCGGATCGTGAAGCGCCCGTTGGCTTCGACCTCGCCACGGCGGCCACGTTCCATGATCGAAAGTCCCTCGCCCGAACGCGTCGCACGGACTTGAAGCTCGCCGACTTCATCCGCGGGGATATCCAGCACATTACCGGCGATCTGCGCTCCGAACCCCAGGGTCCAGACGAGGCCCCCGTATTCCCTTCCCGGCTGATCGGCAACGCCCTCGACGGTAAGATCCGGATGATCTTCCGTCCGCACGAGCAAGCGATACGCCCCGGCTGCTAGCTGAGACACGCGGAAGCTACCGTCGTACTCTGTCGTCGCCATGGCCTTGCGCGTACCGATGCCGAAGGAAAGACCGTGTCGATGGTCGAGCTGGACGATCTCGGCCCCGCCAACTCCCTTGCCGTTGGGATCGACGACGACCCCCGAGAGGATGACCCCGGTCTCCAGTTCGAAGTCGTCCAACTGGGTCGTCTTCCCGGAAGACACGGGAACGTCGCCTTGCCGGAAGGGTGCAAAGCCATCCGCACGCACCGTGAAGCTCATCGATCCGGAATGGGGCACATCGAGCTCGAAAACCCCGCGGGCATCGGTCAGACCTTCCGCCCGCTGGGGGGTGAAGAAGGGCATATCGGAATCAAAGTCCACGATCGTGCTGTTGGAACCACCGCCAACGACCCGGGCCTCCACGACTGGATTCCCGGCCTCGTCGACCACCCGACCGCGCACCCGCGATTCCTGGGTGTGCTTCTTTCGGCCCTGCACGGCCGCGGGGTTTCGGGTCTCGTCCGAGCGTTCTGCTACCAGGGCCCGGCCTGTGTCCTGCTTCGGAACCTCGACCTCGTCCAGCTCGGCCGGAACGCGTACCTCTTCGCCGGTCGGGAGCACGGGGAGCGATATCTCGGGCTGACCCGATCGCGGGTTGGCCTCCCGATTGGTCATCCAGAGAAAGAGGCCGCTGGCTCCGAGGGCACAGAAAAGGACGATGGACAGGGTTGCGCGCGATCCCATGGGATTAGGCTCCAGGCCAGAGGTGTGGCTAGGTTGTGGCTAGGTGTGGCTCGAACCGGCGCTCTCCTCGAACACCGTTGACGTCGACTGCTTACGGAGACTTGGACGGCCCGTTTGGGCATGAGACGGGTTTTTCCGTCCTTTTTGTCCCCTCGTGGGCCCTCCGGGTCCATTCGCCGGTGCGGCGGGCAAGCCTTGCTTCTTACCAGCCCCCCCGGTTTGATGAGTCCATTGCCCACCGGCACCCTCCGATGTACCCACAGCGGCCCATGAAATCCAGCTGGATTCGACTCCTCGCCCGCTTCTCCTTCGTAGCGGCCTGCATGCTCCAGCTTTCGGCATGCATCGCCGTGGCCAACTTGCGGGATCATACAACCGATCCCACCGTCGTCATTCATGGAGCCACGGGGGACGAGCTGGGGGTTTCCACCAGCTACGGCATCGTCTTTCTCGGACGCCACTCGAACCGCGGGCGTGTGGAATTCACGAGCTGGTTCGGCGACGGCCCGAGCCTGGAGGAAGGCGTCATCGAACCGGTGGGCGATGAGCTATACACGACCTCCGCCGAGATCCTCCTGTCCAATGTCCCCCTCCTCTTCCAGGCCCCGGATCCCGGGGAAACGGTCGTGGTTCGTGGCCGAAGAGGTAGCGGCATCTGGGAGTTCGAAGCCGAGCTGACTTCGGATCCGCGGGTAGAGGGGCTGCTGCTCAAGCCCTCCCCCGAGCTGGAAGCTCTCGCCAACGATCAGCTCGGTGCCGGGGTCTTCTTTCTGGATGCGACGGGTCGCAAGCAACTGATCGGCCTGGTGACCGGTCGCATGCAGATCCAAGGGCCCGACGGGGCTCGGCACGGCTATGTGACCGTGAGTGGTCCCGACCAGTTGTGGCGCCTTGTTCTGCACCGACGAAACTCGGAACGCCCGCGACGCAGGGTGTACCGTGACGACATCCTGTAGGGACCGTTCTCAGCTGCGCCAGAAGCGCGGCACGAAGAGGATGACCACGGCGTAGAACTCGAGTCTGCCGAGGATCATGAAGAACGAGAGCAGGAGCTTCGCCATGTCCGGCATGAAAGAGTAATTGGAAGCCGGGCCCACCGCGGCCAACCCCGGCCCGATGTTGTTCAGGGTCGCCAGCACACTGGTGGCCGCTGTCAAGAGAACCTGATCCTCGAAGCCTGGGGGCGGCTCCAGGTTCATCCCGGAGATCAGCAAGGTGCCGAGGATGAAGACGAGGAACCAGATCCCGCAGTAGGACATCACCATCCCCACGGTAGCGTCCGGCAACGCCCCCCCATCGAGTCGCACGGAGTGGATCGCTCGGGGTCGTGCAAAGTTCCGCACCCCTTGCAGAGCCGCCTTGGCGAGGATCAAGAAGCGCACGACCTTCATTCCGCCACCGGTCGAGCCGGCACAAGCCCCGCAAATCGCGAGAACCATCAAGAGGATCCGACACGCGTCTGGCCAGCGGTTGAAGTCCTCCGTGCCGTAGCCCGTGCTGGTTTGCACGCTGACGACGGTGAACAAGCTATCGCGCAGGGACTTCCCCAGACTCGAGTAGTTTGGCAGATCGCTCTGGGGGTTGCCGTTGCTGCCTCCCCAGAACCAGAGAATCAACGCTATCAAGAGGGTCGATCCGACGACGATTCCCGCGTAGGCGCGAATCTCGCTCGAACTACGCGCGACGCGCCAGGCACCGCGCAACCCCTGGCGCAGAAACGTGTCATACACCGCGAAGTTGATCCCCGCGGCAAACATGAACACGACGAGGATCATCTCGACTTTCCAGGAGTGGTAGAAGAGCACGCTCTCGGAGTGACTCGAGAATCCACCCGTGGCCAGGGTCCCGAAGGAGTGGATGAAGGCGTCGAACAACCCCCTCTCCCGCGAGACCAGCCATAGAACCAGGACCTCGACCAGGGTCAGGGCCACGTAGATCTGCGCCAGGCCCAAAGCACTGTCGCGCACGCGTTGCTGGACCGCTTCCCTGGAGATGCCGGGGACCTCTGAACGGAAGAGACTCCTGCCACCCGCCGGGAAGAGCAGAACAAAGACGAGCACGATTCCAATGCCGCCCAACCAGTGGGTGAACGAACGCCAAAAGGTGATGCCCTTGGGAAGCCCGTCGATGCCCTCCGGCGTCAGGATCGTCGCCCCGGTTGTCGTGAAACCCGAGGCCGATTCGAAGAAGGCATCGATCGGCGAGGTCATCGCGCCGGAGAAGACGAAGGGCATGGCCCCCGCCATGGCAGCGAGCAGCCAGGACAGGCCCACCGCCGCGAGCCCCTCGCGGCGGAAATAGTCCACGCGTCCTTCCTCGGTGATCGTGGCCCCGCGGCAGGTAATCGTGAAGAGCCCCCCCGCCAGGGCCGTCGCCAGGGCCGACCAGATGAAGGCCTCGAAGACGAGCTCCTCTCGGAACCACGCCGCGACCACCGCGGGCACGAGCATGAAGCCGGCCAGCAAGAGAAGCACGCAGCCCAGCAACCATCCAACGGCGCGATTGTTCACCCTTGAAACCCGATGGGTTTGAAAATCTCCTCGATCGCGGTGAGATTCTCGGGCAGCGTGAAGAGGATGACCTGATCGCCATTGCGCACGACCGTGTCACCGCCGGGAATGATCACATCCCCAGCACGCACGACAGCCCCGAGCACCGTCCCGCGCGGAAGGCCGAGGTTTTTGACCTTGCGCTCGGGCTTACCATCTTTGTGGTGAGCCTCCAGCTCGAGAACCTCGGCGCGGCCATCGGCGATGACCGCGATGGACGAAACCGAACGCGAGCGCACGAAACGCAGAATGTGGTTCGCACAGAGCACCCTCGGCGAGATGGCACGGTCGACTCCGAGAAGATCGTAGATCTGACGGTATGAGGCCTTGTTCACCATGGCCACCGTGCGCTCGACGCCCAGCGAACGCGCGAGCTGACACGCAACCATGTTGCGCTCGTCGTCCTGGGTCGTGGCGATGAACACGTTGGCCTCGCCGATGCGCTCCTCCATCAAGAGGTCCAGGTCGGTCGAATCACCGACCAGCACCATGATCGAGTTGGAGAACTGGGCCGCGACCTCCTTGGCCCGCTTGGGAGAGCGCTCCATCAGACGCACCGAGATGCCGGACATGCGGTCGAGACGTCGCGCAATCTGACAGCCCACGCCGCCGCCCCCCATGATGACGACACTACGACGACCGAGCTTCGGCGCGCCGGCCAGGAGCTCGAACTGATCGAGATCGGGGCCACGTCCGATCAGATAGACCTGATCGTCCACCGCCAGCTGGTCGCCGCCGCCGGGAACGAAGAACTGCTCCTTGCGAGCCACGGCGACGATCAAGAGGCCCGAAGGCAGCTTGAGGCCCGCGAGGGTGTCGGAGGTCAGCTCGCCTTCTTCACGGATGCGCAGGCGACGCATCTGCACCCGACCGTCCGCGAAGGATTCGACCTCCAGGGCACGGTGCTGGCGGACGGTGCCGAGAATCTCCTCGGCGGCGAGCTCGTCGGTCGAGAGGGCCACGTCGAACCCGAGGGTCTGCTTGTAGAAGTAGCGGTAGCCCTCGAGCCGCGTGATGTCCTTCATGCGCAGGATCACGCGCCGCGCCCCGAGGCTCTTGGCCAGGGTGCAAACGAGCATGTTGGCGTTGTCGTCAGCCGTCACCGCCACGACCAGATCCGCCTTCGAGGCACCGACCTGGGTCAGGATCTGGGCCCGGGTCCCGTCACCGACGACGACCTGCACGTCGAGGGCCTCCATCAAGCGCCGGGCCTGGGCCGGGTCCGGGTCGACGACGCTCACACGGTGGTCCTCGCGGGACAGGATGTCCGCCAGGTGGTATCCGACCTCGCCGGCGCCAACGATGACGATATCCATGGGGGCACGATAGGGGCCCGCAGGCCCGATTCCAACGCCCGTAGGGTCCGTATTCCAACCTGGGAAACGGCTCGGCGGGCCTCGGAGGAAGACCCCCCAGCGGGAGACTTGCCCGAACCGAACCAAAACGCGAGCCTAGGTGCAGATCCGTGCTCCTCTTCATCGACAACGCCGATTCCTTCACCTTCAACCTGGTCCAGGCCTTCCGCGGTCTGGGCGAGGAGGTCCAGGTCCGCTCGGGGTCGCCGACGACCTGGAAGGGCCCCACGGCGCTCCAGGAGCTCTCAGCCCATCCCCCAGCGGCTCTCGTCCTGGGTCCCGGCCCCGGGCGGCCCGAGGCGGCCGAGACCAGCCTGAGGCTCCTGACCGCCTTCGCCGGACGCATCCCGATCCTCGGGATCTGCCTGGGGCACCAGGCCCTCGCCCTGCACCTCGGCGCCAGGGTCGATCGCTCCGCGCGCTTGACCCACGGCCAGACCTCGCGGATTCACCACCGCCAGGGCGGGCTCTTCAGCGGACTCCCCTCTCCGCTATGCATGACGCGCTACAACTCGCTCTGCGTGATCGAAGAGACACTCCCCCCCGAGCTCGAGGTCTCCGCCCGCGACGATTCCGGCGAGGTCATGGCCCTGGCCCACAAGAGCCTGCCCCTGTGGGGCCTGCAGTTTCACCCCGAGGCGATCCGTAGTGTGGGTGGCGTAAAGCTTCTCCAGAGTTTTCTCGGGCGGGCCGCGAAAACGGAAACCGACACGCCCGCGGGAAATATTCGGGTTGGTTGACAACGATTCAGGATTGTCGGCGGCCTTCTAGTAGCAGAAAGGCAGTCGGATCTTTTTCCGGAATCAACTGAAGAAAATCCGTCTCCGAGCGTTTGGCCGACAGCGTTTCCTCCCTTGAACGGGCAGGGGGCGTTGACCGCCTCGGACCAGCAGAGACAACAGGCAGCATATGGGGGGCTCCGGCAGATCCCCCCGAGGAGATCTATTCATGTGCACTCGCGCGCTTCTCGCGGTATGCCCACTCGTTCCCATCTTCGTCGGGGCATCCCTCTCACTCGCACACCCGTCCCCGGCCCGAACGGCCAGCACACCTTCCGGCGCGAACCGTTCTGGCGCCGACGAAATCATCCACTGGCAGCGGAATCGCCATGCACTCGATCACATCCCTTCCACGCTGCCCCGGGAAACACGCGCCGTCATCGAGCGCTATGGGAAGTGGGCGGAAGAGAACGAATACCAACTTCATCTGACGGACGAGGGCGATGTCGTCCTCCTGGTTCGCGGGTCGAAACGACCCAAGAGCGAAATGCGCTTGATCGAAGAGGCCGACGCCTATCTCGATTCGCTGCTCGCCACGGAGGAAACGGACGGGGCGTCTGAAAAGGACACCCAGCCCCTTGTCCTGATTCAGGCCCGCTCGCAGAAGGACTACAACTCGCTGGTAGACCACGTGGTTGCCATGGAGTCGTACCTCACGAGCTGGTCGCGCTCGGGCAAGCGCGACTCTGGCTTCGTCCTGCAGAAGCCCCTGTGCGCCGCCTGGATGGAGGATCCTCCGGGGGTCGAGGAATGGAGCCCCGAAAACGAGCTCGTGCACCGCATGGCACGGCTGCGATTGTTGCGCTCCTTCGGGCAACTCCCCAACTGGGTAACCCTCGGAGTCGCCTGGGTCGCCGAGGACACACTCCGTCGGGGGATCTACTGCTTCCCCTATCGCGACAGCTTCGTCGGTGTCAGCGAACACTCGTCCTGGTCGAAAACGCTGAAGCAGCGCAACAAGAAACAGGCGCACGTCGACTTCGCCCTCGTCAGCGGTTGGCAGCGCGGAACCTGGGATCAGGACGCGGCCCACTACGCCTTCGGAGTGATTCGTTTCTTCGAACGCGCCTTCCCTGGTTCCCTGACGCCGTTTCTCACCGAACTTCGAGAGACCTACGAAGAGAAACGCCTCGAGCACTTCGCCGATGGCACGTGGAAGATCAACACCTCCTACGAAGTCTCCCACGAGGACCAAACCATGCTCCTCGAAGCAACCTTCGGGGACTCGGTGTTCAGCGATATGGCGAGCTTCTTCAAGAAGGGCATGCCCACGGCCAAGCTGAAGAAGAAAAAGAAGACGACGCGTCGCTGAGACGAATCGAGCAGGCTCTCCTACAGCCTCATCAACTGATAGGCCACCCAGTGGCGGACGCGAAGGAATAGCGATCGTCGGCTCCACGTCTCCAACCGCACCTCGCGAGAGACTTCGAGATCCGCTTCGAATTGTCCCTCTAGCTTGCACGCCATCTTGCGATCCAGAACCCCGACGATCACCTCGAGGTTCCTGCCGTAGGACCAGCGGTCCAGATTGAAGGACCCCACGGTGGCATAGACGCCGTCGATCGTCGCCGTCTTCGCGTGCAGGGTCTTGCCATGCATTTCGAAGATCCGCACGCCGGCGCGAAGCAACCTGCCATACAGGTGCTGGCTGGCGGAATGCACTGTCCGCACGTCGGATACACCAGCGGTCAGAACACGCACATCGACACCGCGCTCCGCGGCGGCGATCAGATTGCGCATCAAGAGCCTGGGTGGCACGAAGTACGGCGTGGTGATGTAACAGCGCTCCTGGCTTCCTCGAATCGTCAGGCGCAGGGCACGCTGGATCGCGCGTCGGTGACGGCGAATGTTCGACTCGAGAATCTGGACGAGCGATCCCCCCTGCTCGTCGGGTATGGCCGGCAGGGGCGTCCCGAAATGCGCGTGATGTCCCAACCCATGCTCGTCGAAGAGCTCCTGGGAGATCGCGTCCAGGTCGCGCGCACAGGGCCCCTCGATCGACAGGTGCGTGTCGCGAAAACGACCGTTGCCAAAGCGGGCCCCGGCGTAGTCCGCGGAAATGTTCATCCCACCACAGAAGGCGTGCTCACCATCGACCACCAGGATCTTGCGATGGTTGCGAACCAAGCGGGACACGCGACCGGCCAGGCTCCAGCGAAGAATCGGGTTGTAGGCGAGCACCAAAATTCCAAGGGCGCGCAGCCCGTCGATCGTCTCCTCGCTGAGATTCGAGGAGCCGAAGGCGTCGACGATCAGCTGGACCCGGACCCCGCGGCGAGCCGCGGCAGAGAGCTCGCTGAGCGTGCGCCGACCAACCTCGTCGGGCTCGAGGTTGTAGGTGTCGAGCAGGATGCACGTCTCGGACCCGGCCATGGCGCGCCACATGCGCTCGAAGACCTCGTCGCCGTCCGAGAGCACCGTGATGCGGTTGCCGAGGGATAACGCGCCGAGGGGTCGTAGGCGTC
The DNA here is from genome assembly GCA_965662355.1 of Planctomycetota bacterium. Lineage (GTDB taxonomy): Bacteria > Planctomycetota > UBA1135 > UBA1135. The sequence continues at coordinate 183,792 of CBFIHP010000003.1, forward strand.
GCAGGGTAGCGCGCCAGGTCTCCCAGAACTTGCGCCCCCCCGTGCGCCACAGATGCGGCGCGAAAACGCGGCGCACGGCGGCGGTGACGGCGGTTTCCTCACGTTGGCTCACGAGCGGCTCCCTGGCCATTCCGCTGGCCACTCCTCGAGGCTTGTTCGGCTTGATGCCATGATGGAGAATCGTAGTGATGCGTGTTTTGCGCCTGAACGTCAATGGGGATACTCACGAGGTGGCCGCCCCCGAGCATTGGACCCTGCTCGAGGTCCTGCGCTATGAGATGGGCCTCACCGGCTCCAAGCAGGGCTGTGACAAGGGCGATTGCGGGGCCTGCACCGTGCTCGTGGACGGCGCTCCGGTGCTCTCCTGCCTCAGCCTGGCAGCCCTGGCAGAGGGCCCGGAGATCACCACCATCGAGGGGCTTCTCCCCGCCCACATCGCGGCCGGAGACGAGGGGCCGGATCCGGTCCAAGAGGCCTTTCACCGTTGCGGCGCCTTGCAATGCGGCTTCTGTCAGCCGGGCATGATGCTCTCCGCACGGGCGCTCCTGAACGACAACGCCTCCCCCACCCGTGAGGAGATCAAGAACGCCCTGGCCGGCAACCTGTGTCGCTGCACGGGCTACACCCAGATCATCCAGGCCGTCGAGCTCGCGGTGGCCGAGGCCGCCGGCGTCGCGCCCGAGAATCCGGCCTGGTCCCCAGACGAAAACCCATGGGCCACATGCCGCCGAGGGGAGAGCGAGGCGGGACACTCCTGATGGCTGCCCGCGACAATCACGGCACCGGACCGCCCTGGAGCAAGGGCTTCCAGGTCGTCGGCAAACCCCATCCCAAGCTCGATGGCCTGGCCAAGGCCACCGGCCAGGCGATCTACGCCGACGACATTCAGTTGCCGGGCATGTTGCACGTCAAGTTCCTGCGCAGCCCCCACGCCCACGCGCGCATCGTTTCGATCGATGTGCAAAAAGCCCTCGAACACGATGGGGTTCACGCGGTCCTGACCGGTGCGGATCTACCGACGAAGTACGGAGTCATTCCCTGGACGCCGGACGAGAACGCTCTCGCTGTCGAGCGCGTACGCTTCATCGGCGACGAAGTCTGTGCCGTGGCCGCCATCGACGAGGACACGGCCAACACCGCCCTGAAGCTCATCGAGGTGGAGTATGAAGAGCTCCACGCGTATCTCGATCCCTTCGATGCCCTCGAGCGTTCCGATCCGCAGATCCACGACGAGATTCGCGGCAAGGAAGTCCGCGGCAACATCTCGAAGAAAGTCGAGCTCGAGTTTGGCGATGTAGACGGAGGCTTCGATGCCGCGGACGTGGTCGTCGAGGGTGACTACTTCTTCCACGGCACGACACACACTCCGATCGAACCCCACTGCGCCGTCGCACAGTACGGCGCCGATGGCGTTTTGACCGTATGGTCGGCCACGCAAATCACTCACTACGTTCAACGCGCCCTGGCCCGCGTGCTGGAAATGCCCGAGGCCCGGATTCGTGTGGTCCAGCCCTGCCTCGGTGGTGCCTTCGGCGGTAAATCGGATCCCTTTGCGCTGGAATTCGTCGTCGCCAAGCTGGCCATGATCACCGGGCGGCCTTGCAAGTGTCTCTGGACGCGGGAAGAAGTTTTCTACGCCCATCGGGGACGGCACCCGATGCACATGCACTATCGCACCGGGGCGTCGAGGGACGGACGTCTGACAGCAGTCGATGCCAAGATCCTGATCGACGGCGGCTCGTACTCTTCCTTCGGGCTCGTGACGACCTACTACTCCGGCCAGCTATTGACCGGGCCGTACGACTTCCCCTCCTACCGTTTCGACTCGACACGCGTCTTCACGAACAAGCCACCCTGCGGCCCGAAGCGCGGCCATGGTTCGGTCCAACCGCGTTTCGCCTTCGAGGTCCAGCTGGACCAGGTCGCCGAAAAACTGGCCCTCGATCCCATCGAATTGCGGCGCCGCAACTTCCAGGGCGAGAACACCAAGACCGTCAACGGCCAGCGTGTGACCTCCAACGGATTCATGCAGTGTCTGGACGAGGTCGAGCGGGCTTCGGATTGGATCGCGCGACGTGGAAGGCTTCCGCGCGGCCGAGGCCTGGGTGTTGCTGGCTCGATGTACATCTCGGGCACGAACTATGCGGTGTATCCCAACGACATGCCCCAGGCCGGCGTCCAGCTGAAACTGGACCGCTCGGGCCTCGTGACCGTCTTCACAGGAGGCAACGACATCGGGCAAGGTTCCAACTCCGTGGCACGTATCATCGTCGCCGAAGAGCTCGGACTCGACCCCGAGGACGTGCGCGTGGTTGCAGCCGACACGGACCTGTGCCCTGTAGACCTTGGCGCATACTCCAGTCGCGTCACGTTCATGGTTGGCAACGCTCTGATCGACGCGTGTCGCAAGGTACGCAAGACAATCGTCGACGCGGTGGCCGCGGAATGGGAAATTCCCGCCCAGCGCGTCTGGATGGGGCTCGGTGAGGTCTTCGATCTCGAGGATCGCGAGCGCCGACTCTCCACGCGCAAGGCCTTCCACCTGGCCGAAGAACGCTTCGACACACTCGGCGCAACCGGCTCCTACAACACACCCAAGCTCGGTGGCGATTACCGCGGCGGCACGATCGGCGCTTCGCCTGCATACTCCTTCACCGCCCACGCGGTCGAGGTCGCGGTCGACGAAGAGACCGGGCGCATCACTGTCGAGAACTGCTGGGTCGCACACGACTGCGGTCGCGCGTTGAACCCGATGCTCGTGGCCGGCCAGATGGAAGGCTCGGCCTACATGGGTATCGCCGAGGCCTTGATGGAACACCACGACGTGAATCGTTTCGGCCTGCACCAAGGCCCCTCCCTTCTCGACTACCGTATCCCCACTTCGATCGACACCCCCGAGTTACACGCCTTGATCGTCGAGAGCCTCGACCCCGAGGGCCCCTATGGCGCCAAGGAAGCCGGAGAAGGCCCCTTGCACCCCTCGGTTCCGGCCATCTCGAACGCGGTCTTCGATGCCTGTGGCGTCCGTTTGTGCGAACTGCCTTTCACACCCGGCAAGGTGTTGAAGGCGCTGCGCGCTCAACGCGATTCCGGAAAGGCTGCACTGGCGGATCTCGCTCCGAACCCCTGAGCCATGCTACGCCTCCCCAAGTTTCAGGTCGCGACTCCGACATCGATCGAAGCGGCCACCGCTTTGCTGGAAGAGCATGGCCCCGATGCCCTGGTCATCGCCGGGGGTACGGATCTTGTGCCCAACATGAAGCACGAGCTGTTCACACCGGATGTCGTCGTGTCTCTCGCGAACATCCCGGAACTGAGGGGCATCAAGAAGGGCGACGCGGACACCCTATCGATAGGAGCCATGACACCGCTGGCCGAGGTCGCCAGCAACGCGATCGTCAAATCCCAGGCGCCCGCCCTGGCCCAGGCGGCTTCCCTGGTCGCCGGACCGCAGCTGCGTCGGATGGGCACGCTCGGCGGCAACGTGATGCTCGACACACGCTGCCAGTGGTACAACCAAACCCACTTCTGGCGCCAGGCCCTGGGCTTCTGCCTGAAGAAGGATGGCACCGCCTGCCACGTCGTCGAGGGTGGAAAGAAGTGCGTGGCAGCGGCCAGCAACGACACCGCTCCGGCCCTGATGACCCTCGACGCGACGCTGGTCTTCCACGGTCCAAAGGGATCCCACGAGCTGCCGACGGAAGAGCTCTTTCTCGCGGATGGAATCTACAACAAGAAGATCCAGGGAGAGATCCTGACCGAGATCCGCATCCCCCGTACGGCCACGGGGCATCGGGGCGCCTACGGCAAGCTACGTGAGCGAGGCTCGATCGACTTTCCCCTGTTCGGAGTCGCCTGCCGCCTCGACCTCGAAGGCGACACCGTCGCCAAGGCCTCGTTGGCCGCCGTTGCCCTGCAGGCACGTCCTGTGCTCCTGCAGCGTTCCGCCCAGGTCTTGGTCGGGAAGAAGATCGGGACGGAGGCCTTCCGTGAGGCGCTGCGCGAGGCTTCGGAGCGGGCCTACAAGCAATGTCGCCCCCTCGACAACGTCCCCGGGGATTCGGAGTGGCGCCATGAGATGGTTCCCGTCTACGTCCGTAGAACTCTCACCGCGGCGGTGGAACGCGCGGGGCCCGTTCACCACATTTGAGTGACGGCGCACGCTACAGATACCGAGTCCGAGAGATTAGTCTGAGCGCGCGATGTCTGGCGCCCTGATCCTCGTCCCCACGGACCTCGAGTTGAAACGCATTCGCGACCTCGGGGAGATTCCCGAGGCTATCGGACACACGGAGATCTGTGGTTTCGGCCCCATCGCTGCCGCGGCGCGCACGACCCAGCTCCTGCAGCGCTTCTCACCGGAGCGCTGTTTGCTGGTTGGCATCGCGGGCGCCTACGACATCGAACGGCATCCGACCGGATGCGCGCTCTCGTTCGCGGCGGTCGGGATCGAAGGTGTTGGGGTCGGCGCGGGGGCCAGCTTCATCGGCCCGCCGAAGCTCGGCTTCCCGCAGTGGCCCGCCCATCACGAGACGGGAGATGCCATTCATGAGGAGCTCGCGCTGGTGTCCTCTGTCGCCGATGCAGCGTTGCTGCTGACCACATGTGCGGCCTCCGATGGACCCGAACTGGCCGCCGAGCGCAGAAAGCGCTTCCCCGAAGCCGTGGCCGAGGACATGGAGGGCTTCGGTGTGGCCCTGGCCTGCCGGCTGCAGGAGGTACCGCTGGCCATCGTGCGCGGAATCTCCAACGAGGTCGGAGATCGTGAGGCCGCCAACTGGCGAATTCCGGCGGCTCTTGCGGCAGCCAGACGTCAGGCCCTCGAACTCCTGGAGCAGCCCTGGAGCTGACGCGATGGGCGCCGCACTACAGATCGGCATCTCGACCTGCCCCAACGATACCTTCGCCTTCCACGCGTTGCTCACCGGTGAGGTCGAGATCCAAGGATGCGAGCTGGAGTTCACGCTTGCGGACGTCGAGGAGCTGAACGCTGGAATGTTCGCGGGGCGTTTCGATGTCTGCAAGGTCAGCTTCCACGCGGCCCTCGCCCACGCGGAGAACATCATCGTCCTGCCCAGCGGCTCCGCCCTGGGCTACGGGGTCGGCCCGGTCTTGCTAGGGAGCCCAGCCTGCGAGCACTGGGATCCATCCCAGAAGAAGCGCGTGCTGGCTCCGGGGAAGTGGACGACAGCCTCGCTCTTGATGCGGCTCTTCCACCCCGAGGTCGAAACGCTCGACCAGGTGGTCTTCTCGGAGATCATGCCGCGCTTGCAACGCGACGAGGCCGACTACGGCGTCTGCATTCACGAAGGGCGCTTCACCTGGAAAGAACAGGGCCTTCATCTCATCGAGGATCTCGGCGAGCGCTTCGAACGCCAAACGACCTCCGCACTACCCCTGGGCGGGCTGGTTGCACAGCGGAGCCTCGGCGACGAGATGCAGACGAAGCTCGCCCGCGGTATCCAAGAATCCATCGCATGGGGGCTCGCGAACCGCGCAGCCTGCCTGGGCTCGATGCGACGCTACGCGCAAGAGGACAAGGACGAGGTGTTGTGGAGCCACATAGAACTCTACGTGAACGCCTGGACGCTCGATCTCGGCACAGAGGGGCGCCGTGCACTGACAGCGCTAGCGAAGCTCGCGCGCGAGCGAGGGCTCTTGCAACCAGGGGTCGAGCTCCGTGTTCTGCCCTCCGTCTCGTAACGGCGAGGGTCGGAACAAAACAAAAGCCGCCGAGTCCTCCGCGTCAGCAAAGAGGATCCGGCGGCCCTGGTCTACAGAAGTGGGATTTGGATCAGCTCTCGCCGCCCGCGCCACCGGCGTCGCGAAGTTCGAGCATTTCCTTACGGATGTCCTGGGCAACCTTCTTCACATCCTGCATGGCCTTGCGCACGCGTGAGGTGGCGGCTTTGTTGCCCTTTTCCGCTTTCTCGACGTCTCCGCGAATGGCTTCCACGGCGGCGATGAGATTCTCGTAGTTCTGTGTCATGGGAGGTGTGCTGTTCGGCGTCCTCTTGGGTTCGATGGTCGGAAACACCGTTCTCGGTGCCCCTGGAGGCCATTGCAAACCCAAACCCCGGGGTGGATCAAGCCGCTTGCCGGCCTCCTGGGGCTGTTTCTTTGACCTCAGGGGGCCTCCGGGGGCCCACTCGGCCGTCGTAAGCCGTTGCCTACGACCTACTTACAGCATGTGAAAAGGCCCTGAGACGGTTTTCTGGAGCTTGAAAGAAAGACGCTCAAAGCCCCCCCAGGTTGCGCACGTGCTTCCACTCGGTTCCGCTGATCGGAGTGATCGAGAGCCGGTTCCCGCGGCGCAAGATCATCATGTCGGAGAGCTTCGACTGCTGCTTCATCCGCTCCAGGGAGACGAACTCGGGGAGCGACTCCACGGCCTGCACATCGACGCAGAACCAGCGCGGGTCCTCCTTCTTGCTCTTGGGATCGAAGTGGCCGTCCTTGGGATCGAACTGAGTGGGATCGGGGTAGGCCTCGCCAGCCACGCGCGCGATGCCTCCGATCCCCGGCACCTTGCAGTTCGAGTGGTAGTAGAGGATGCCGTCCCCCACGTTCATCTGATCGCGCATGAAGTTGCGAGCCTGATAGTTGCGCACCCCGTCCCACAGGGTGGTTTTCTTCTTCGCCTTCAAAAGATCCTCGAAGGAGAAGACATCGGGCTCGGACTTCATCAACCAGTACTGGGGGCGGGTGGGCATGGTTCGCGAGGTTCTAGGTGAGATCGAAGGGAGAGAGCTCGCCAGGCCGATGTTCGCGCCGCAGGGAGAGAGGCGGTGCGAGGATCTCCTGCAGGACGATGGCCCGACGCCAGTCGTCGAGGGTGACAGGCGCGAGCAGGCTGGGGTCGGCTGGGGCACCGAGGTCGTGGATCTTCGTCGTGTACTTGAAGTCCGACCGAAGCGTGTGGGATAGGGACGAGAGAGCGGGGGTTTTGGAGATGGATGTGGAGACCAGGGTTGCTTGGTCCGGCTCGAGTCCGGGAAGTGCCTGTGATCTTGACCAAGGCTGGGATCCTGGCTGCAACGGTCCCTGTTCTCGCAGGGGTGTGGGTCGTGGTGTTTCCTCGAAGACCGGGTAGTCCTCGGCAGGGAAGCTCACCTCGCGTACCTGGGGGGATGCCACGGGTCGCGCTGGGCCTTTCTGGACACCCTTTGCGGGCTTCTTGGGTTCGGATAGCTCGATACCGAGGAGGTCGGCGACGAAACGCAGGGCGATGGTCCCCAGGCGCATGACCACCGGCAAGAGAAAGGCCAGTGCGTAGAAGACGAGGGTGTAGTCGAAGCCCTTGGGATCGGACTGCACGAGCGCGGGCTGCATCGAGGCGAGCGTCAGGAACGGTTGGAGCACCGGTATCTCCTACGACTCGTCGCCCTTCGGGCTCCTGGGCTCGCCGGCCTGGGCGATGCCCTCGCGCATCTTCGTATCGGATTGGATGTTGCGCAGGCGCTGCAGGTCCATCACGCCGAGGTTGCCACTGCGGAGAGCATCGGCCATGGCTTTGGGCACCTCGGCTTCCGCTAGCACGACCTTGGCCCGGTTCTCGACGACCGACGCCTTGAACTCCTGTTCCGCCGCGACCGCCATCGCCCGCCGCTTTTCCGCCATGGCCTGGGCAACGCGCTTGTCGGCCTCCGCCTGGTCGGCCTGGAGCCGTGCGCCAATGTTGCTGCCGATGTCGACGTCGGCAATATCGACCGAAACGATCTCGAAGGCGGTGCCTGCGTCCAGGCCGGAGCCGAGAACGGTCTTGGTGATGTCGTCGGGATTCTCGAGCACCAGTTTGTGCGAGTCCTTCGAGCCGATCGTCGAAACGATGGCCTCGCCGACCCGGGCGATAATCGTCTCCTCACCGGCCCCACCGACGAGACGGTTGAGGTTGGTTCGCACGGTGACCCGTGCCTTGGCGAGCACCTGGATGCCATCCTTCGCCACAGCGGCCACCTCGGACTTGCCGGAGGCCGGATTGGGACAGTCGATCACCTTGGGCGTGACGTACGACTCCACCGCCTCGAGCAGGTCCCGACCCGCGAGGTCGATTCCGGCCGCGGTCTCGAAGTTCAAGGGAATCTTCGCGCGGTCCGCGGCGATCAGCGAGCGCACGACGCGCAGCACGTTGCCACCGGCCAGGAAGTGTGCTTCGAGGTCCTGCTTCTCGATGTCCTGGATACGCGCCTGCACCAGGAAGACCCGAGCATTGACGATGGTCGCCGGGCTGACCCTACGCAGGGTCATGCCGAAGATATCGAGCAAACCCACGCCCGCATTCGTCAGCATCGAGCGCAACCACAGATTGGCATAGCGCAGGAAGAAGGCGAGGAAAATGAGTAGCGCTGCGCCTATCGCGAAGAACGTGGCGATCTTCGGGAATTCGATCTCTTCGGCCAGGAACAAGAGCATCAGGTCGACTCGACTTTCGGTGTGGATGTTTCAGCTGGGCTCGGATGTGGGCTCTTCGAGCCCGCGGACGATCACGCGGTTTCCTTGTACTTCGATCACCTCGACGGTCGCGCCCTTCGTCAGCCATTCTCCGCGGGAAACCACATCGACCCGACGCCCCGCGAAGCGTGCGATTCCCGCCGGACGGCAATCGGCCTCCAGCGCACCCTTGGTGCCCAGCAAAGCTGCCAGGGACGGGTCGACGCCCGCGGAGCTGTCGAACGACAGCCCCGTGCGAATGGTCTGTTTGCCCAATGGCGTCTTCGGGAAGAGCTTCATCCCTCCCACGATGGTCAGTGGCACGAGTACCGCTGCGGCTCCTAGGAAGTTCAGGCCGGTCTCGTTGCTCTCGCGGAAGGCGAATACGAGCGAGGCGATGACGCAGAGCGCCGCGAACATCGAAAGGATGCCCCCGCTGGGAAGCAGCGCTTCGGCCAGGATGAAAGCGAGGCCGCCGAACATGCAAAGCACCGGTACGGTCATGCGCTCTTCTCTTTTCCCTGGGTCGGATCGGTCGGGTCGGGTGGGGTCGGGTCGGGCGCAACCACGAGTCGTCCATCCTGCATGGCCTCGACCACGCGAATCCTCTCCCCGATAGCGATTTCACGCCCGTCCGAGCGGGCCTCGAACTCGGCCCCCTCGTGGCCATCGAGAACGACCTTCCCCGCCGGCCGGAGTCGCGTGCGTGCCATGCCCCTGGACCCGACGTCGGGGAGACCTTCCCGCTCGCGATCGGCATGGGAGGGAATCCCACGCTTGCTGGGCGCCAACACCAGTTTGTTGAGCCCGGGCGTCTTTGGAAGGACGCGCGAGAAGGCCCACATCAAGAGCAACGCAACGAAGCCGGACAGAAGCATGCGAAACGACTCGTCGAAGAGGATCTTGCGGTCGAGCCCGTATTCGAAGCCCGTGCTACGCCCGGCGAGCGACCAGACCAGCCCTCCCAGACAAAAGGCCGCCCCGCTGAGCCCCACCCAAATCGTTCCGGGCATCAAGAACAGCTCGGTCGCGATCAACGATACGCCGATTGCGATCAGGACGATGTGCGGCACGTCGGCAAGTCCGACGAGGTAGCGACCGAACAAGAGCGTCACGATGCAAACGATCGAAACGACACCGGGGATTCCGAAGCCGGGAACCTTCAGCTCGAGAAACGCGAACACGAAGGCCGCGATGAGAAGCAAAGGCGTCAGCGAATACAGGAGGCCGGCGAGGTCTTCCGAGCGCGTGCGCTGAATCTCCGATGGCGTCACGGCCCCCACTCCCATCTTGCCGATCACCTCTTCGAGCGATTGTGCGAGGCCGTCGGCAAGTCCCAGCTCGACCGCTTCGCGGCCGGTGGCGTTGAAGAGGTCCCCGCGAGCACACACGGTGCGCTCGAAGCGCACCTCGTCGCCGCGCTGGCGCAGGTCCTCGTATTCGATCGAGGAGATCAAACGCACCTCACCGTCGATGCGCACCTCGACGACTTCGACGTCGGGATCGACCATGGCCTCGGCCAGGAGACCGGGACGTCCTCGCCGCTCGGCGATGCCACGGAACTCGGAGCGCAGCGCCGAGGAAAGTTTCTCGCGTACCTGTTCGTCCTGCGAAGAGGGCATCAGCCCCGAAGGACCGACCGTCACCGGTAGGGCCGAACCGATCGAGCCGTGGGCGCGCATGTACAGTCGCTCGCACGACATGGCGAGCAGGGCTCCCGCCGACAGGGCCCGATCGTGGACCCAGCAAACCGTGGGGATGCCGTCGTCCGAGGCGTCGAGCAGGGCTCCGGCCAGGTTCCACATGAGCTCGATTTCCCCCCCGGGGGTGTCCAGCTCGAGCAAGAGCCGATCGCCGCGCTCGCCGGCCTCGCGCAGAGCCCGCGAGAGCAGCGCCTGGGTTCCGACGTCCAGGGTCCCCTCGACCTTCACGTGGGTCACGCCTCCGGACCCCGGCGCGCTCCCGCCCTGGGGTACGACCCCAGAAAGGCCGGCCCAAAGCAGGGGCAGACCCAAAAAGAAGCCGCGCGGGCGAGAGAGCAAGAGTCCTTTTCCCAAGTACGTCATCGAGGCCACGAACCCGCTTCCGAGGATATCGGATCCAACCCTCGTCCACACCCTCTAGCCACCATGCTCGCCGCGCTCATCATCACCGCAGGGTTTTTCCTAGGACAAACTCCTCCCAGCGCCCCGCCGGAACAACCGGCCACAGGGCCTGGAGGGCTCGAGTATGTCCACACCTCGGTGACCAAGACGTACTACGAGCTCCCCTTCGAGGGAGCCACGGATGACGAGCCCCAAAAAGGGGCCCTGGCCAGCTTCTGGATCTTCGAGCCGACCCAGCCGCCCCTGGACAAGGCTCCGGTCGTTGCTTTCTTCCACGGTTTTGGAGCCGGTGATCCGGCCAAGTACGGAGCCTGGATCGATCACCTGGTGCGCCGTGGAAAAATCGTCGTCTACCCCCTGTATCAAAGCGGCCCGGGCTTCCTCCCGGACCCCGCCAGCTTCACGGAGGTGGCGCTCGCGACCTTCGCCAGGTCGCTCGAGGTTCTCACCACCGGGGCTCACGCCTCACCCGACCTCGAACGCATCGCCTTTTGTGGACATTCCATAGGCGGTCTCGTGGCGGTGGAGGTCGCGGCCCTGGCACCGAAGGCCAAGATCCCCTCTCCGCGCGCGCTCATGGCGATCGAACCCGGGTCCGCCGTCTCGGAGCCCTTCGGGGACTTCCCCGAGGGCGACCTGTCCACCATCCCCGCGGGCACGCTCCTGTTGACCCTCTCCGGAGACGCCGACAGCATCGCAGGCGACATCGATGCGCGCCGCATTTACCGCGCCACGACCTCGATTCCGAAGGCCGACAAGGACGTCTGTGTCCTCCATTCCGACAACCACGGCCACCCCGCACTCAGCGCCCACCATCTGACGCCCCTGGCTGTCGATTCGCGCTACAAGGCGCGCTCCGAGTACGGCCCCAGCGGTTCACGGCTGGAAACCGATGCGCTCGATTTCTACGGCCCGTGGAAACTCTTCGATGCCCTGTGCGACACGGCCTTCGAGGGAATCCACCGTGAGTACGCCCTGGGCAACACGCCCGAGCAACGCTACATGGGAATCTGGAGCGATGGGCAAGCCGTCATCGAGATGGACGTCCTGGACCTGTAGGACCCCCCCACCGCTCGTGCACTACACAAGGTCGGTATCGCCGAGGGTGTAGTACCAATGCCGACGTAACCAGGCTGGGTCATATCGACGCACGCACGTGCGTGCCACGACGGGGTACTGGGTTGGAGCCGCCCGGAAGCCCAGTTCCTGGAACGTGATCCAGTCCGCTGTGGTCTCGGGGAAGAGTGCCGTCACCCTTTGGGCTTCGTCCTGCGTGGCGCGGGCCGCGAGCCAGCTCAAAAGAGCATTGCGGGCCGGTGCATCGCCGCAAGGGCAGAGCCAATCACAAAGCAAGCCGTCCCTGGAGCCATCGAAGTCGCCGTGCAGGTAGACAGCGTATCCACGGATGTTGGCGCCTCGGCGAGCGATGACGATGGAATAGGTTCGATCGGGGTGATCGACGTAGCGCCAGTCGAGCTGGGCCTTGTCGCGCACGGCGATCGTGCGATGGGCGGGGGCGACCTCGTCGAAGAGCTGCACCACGTCCTCCGGGAAGGAGTCGAGCTCTTCCAGATCGACACCGCTCGCCGCGCCCAGCCGCAGCTCGTCCGGGGCGGCGACCAGCTTCAGTTGCGTGCGCACGACCTCGTACTGAACGAGCGCCTTGCCGACACGCATGGCGACGGGAACAGGCGCGCCCCAGTAGAAGGCGTGGCGCAGAGGCCCCTCGCCCCCGGTGTACGCGATAAAAGAATTGGAGAGGGTCGCGGAGAGGCTGACCCGCTGGAGCCCGCGACGGTGCGCGGGATCGACCATGCTGTCCACCATCTGGCCGCAGAGGGTCGGTTGGCCCTCCATGAGGATGCGCTGATTGATGAAGGCGTGGTGCGCGGCCACCGTGCCGTCCGGGGCCTCGGCGTGGATCAGGAGCTTGCCCGAGGGGTTCTTCAAGTACTGCCAGCGCCAGAAGTCGAGGGTCCGTGGTTGGAAGGTCGGATCCACCTTGGCGAAAACGGCGTTGAAGGATGCAACGATCTTCTCTTCCTCGCCCGGCTCCCACTCCTTGAGGAAGTAGTCGCCGACGCGGAAGGTCTTGCCGGTCATCGTCACGCTTTGGCTCATCAAACGATCAAGGTATCGGCCAGGGTGCTGTACCACTGCGTGCGCATCCAGAAGGCATCGAAGCGACGTGCTTTCGAGCGAGCGATCAACATGCGCCCCGCGTCCGTGGCCAGAAAACCAGCGCGCTGGAAGCGATCGAACCAGGGGGACCACTCGGGAAGGAGGCAGAAGAGCTCGTCGGCGCTCGCGTTGCGAGCGCAAGCGTCGAGTCCGCGAAGCAAGAGCGCGCCCACTTCGGGTTCGTCGCAGGGCACGAGCCAATCGCAAACGAGCCCCGTCGAGCGCCCGTTCCAGGTTCCGACGCGGAAGACGGCATACCCACGCAGCACGCCCTCACCGTCGCGCACCCCGAGAAGCTCGTAGTCGTGGCCGGGGCGCTCGACGAAACGATGGTTCAAGAACTCCTCATCACGCAATGCGCTGGCCCCGAAACCGCCGGCACAACGATCCCACAACCAGCGGGCCTGATGATCGAAGCGTTCGAAGCGCTCGAGACCTTCGATCTCCAAGAGCCCCCCGGGCGCCATGCCGTCGCCTGGCACGGCGCGAGTCAACGCAATCTGTGTTCGTACCGCCTCGAACGAGAGCTGCTTGCGACCGAGCCGCCACTCCTCGGGGGTGGGCCAGCCGTAGTAGATGAAATCGCCCTCGACGCCCTGGTGGTTCGAAAAGAGCTCGCGACAGAGCCGCGCATACACACCGCGCTTGGCCAGACCCTGGCGGTACTCCGAAGCGACGAAGCCACCGAAAAGCTCGGCGAAGCGGTGCTCCTGGCCGTTCATCCAGACCGCATGGGGTGCCGCCGACAGATGCCCCACCAGAGCCCCGTTTCGATCCGGATCCAGGGCCAGGTAGGTTCGCGAACCCCGGGGATGGGCCTGGAACCAGGTCAACTCCTCGGAGGAGATGGCGGTTCGCGATTCCACGCAGCTCCGCTCGCGGGCATTCAGTGCGCTGAGGAGTTCGTCCTCATCGCCCGGCTGATAGGGGCGGATCTCGATCGCCAAGGTGCTGCGTGGTGGAGGATGGCGGGAGTGCATGGGAATCGAACCCACCGGCCCCGCTGTTCACGAGGCCCTACCGGCTTTGAAGACCGGGCGGCACACCAGCACCGATCCACTCCCATTGGGGTGCGTATTAAGTCACGCCGACGGATCCATGTAAAGACGCCCGGGAGCGCCGGAGAAGAGTCCGCTCGGTAACCCGCCACAAAAGCGCCGGAAACGCTCGCCAGCTTCGGGCCGATGCGGATCGATTCCTCGAAATCCGACGGAGAAGGCCAATCCGTCCCGCAAGGCGATCTCGTCGAGCGGCGAGAGCCCGAGGCGCACCGCGGGTCCCCCGGTACGGGTGCGCGCTCCGAGCCGCAGCACGGCCCGCACCTCGCGCAAGCCACCGGGATCCTCCACGCGGGCCAGGACCTGGCCCTGTCGCAGGCGCAGGGTCATCGAAGCCGAAGGTTGGCCCGGGCTCTCGCGCAACATCGATAGCCGCGCCGTGTCGCGACGCAGGGCCGCCGTACGCACGCGCTCCAGGGGCGCATCGAGAACCAGGCTCTCTTCCGGTCGCCCTGGGCCGCGCCGCCACACATAGCGCGCGAAGAGCACCGGATCTTCACCCGGAGAGTAGCTGCCGCCAGAGATATCGAGCTCGAAACTCTCTCCGGCGCCGGGGGCGAGGCGCAGCCCCTCGGGCAACCCCTCCACGCGAAAGGCCCCGCCACGCACCGCAATACTCAGCGCGATCGCGGTCTCGAAGGGAAAGGGATTGCGCACGTGAACCGAGGTCTTCCAGTGGCCTGACCACACCCCGTGGGCGGCGTGCGGATCCAGCTTCGAGCCGGGATCGAGCAACACCTCGAGCTGCGGAACCTGCAATGGATAGGGGCCGGTATCCTTCGCTGCGAGGTGCACCATGGCCCGCACCGCGAGGGCACGTTCGGGATGGTTCGTATTGAACCCGAACAACGGTTCGCGACACGCGGCCAGGAGATCCTGTGGTTCGTCTACCGACCACGACCATTTCTCGCAGGGCCACTCCTTCGAACCGGCGGGGACCCGAAAGCCGCCCGGGCCCACGCCATAGGCGCTGATGCGCTCGTCGGCCACGAAGCGCAGATCGTCGTCGGATGCCTCGTCGGCGAGGAACATGGACGGCAGGTGCAGATCGCGAGCTTCACGACACACGCTCTTGTGAGACGAGGCGATGCGAATCGTCAACGGCTCGTGCCGCTCGCGCAAGAGACGCGCCACCTCTCCCACGAGCTTCGGATCCTTCACCTCGATCATGTGCTGGGGAAGCACGCCGCTGCCATCAGCAAGAATCTCGAGCGCCTCCTCGAACAGTGGCAGCGGCTCGCCCGCATATTGCTTGTCGAACCAGCTGCCAGCATCGATGCCGTTCAGCTCGGGAAGCGTGCGCTGCGACACGGGGCCACGCGCATCCGTCGTGCGATCGAGGGTCTCGTCATGGATCAGAACCGGCTCGCCACTGGCGCAGGCGTGCAGGTCGTATTCGATTCCGTCGACCCCCAGATCGAGCGCCCGATGCATGGAGGTCAGCGTGTTCTCGGGTGCGATGCGTGGCGCGCCACGATGGCCTAGGATCCACGGCGGCCCGGGCACCTTGCGCCCCCACTCACCGATGCCTTCCTGCGCTTTGAACATCCCAGAAGACGGGTGCTAGAAGAGAACGATGCGCTTCGAAGCGGGCGCGACGAACTCCCCGATGCGCTGCACGGGCAGATCGCGTGCACGCAAGGCTTCCTCGAGCACCCCGGCGCGCACCTCTGGCAGGACGATCAGGAGCCCACCTGAGGTTTCGGCGTCGAAGAAAATCCCGGTCCGCGCGTCGTCCAATCCGCCCTGCGCCTCGACCTCGCCACCGAAGGTCTCGAGACCGCGTTTGCGGCCACCGGAGAAGAGGCCGCGTTCGGCCAGCTCGAGGGCTCCCGGGAACAGGGGCACACTGGCGGCGTCGATGCGAAAGGTCAGGTTGCTCGAACGGGCGATGTTCAGCGAATGGCCAATCAGTCCGAAGCCCGTGATGTCGGTGCACGCATGGGCGCCGGCGTCGTTCATGGCATCGGCGGCGTGATCGTTCAGCGTCGCCATCTGCCTCGCTGCCGGTTCGACTTCCTCCCACGGGATCTTTTTGAACTTGCCGGCGGTAGTAATGCAGCCCATGCCCAGGGACTTGGTCAGATAGGCGACGTCACCGGCCTTCGCCCCGGCGTTCGAACGTACCTGGGCGGGATCGATCAGACCGGTGATCGAATAACCGAACTGCACTTCCGACTCGACCGTGTGTCCGCCGGCGAGAACGGCTCCGGCTTCGCGTACCTTGCGAGAGCCGCCACGCATGATCTCGAGGAGCCATTCCTCGGGAAAGTTCTTCGGGAACCCGGCGAGGCCCAGCGCGCTGAAGGGCTTGCCGCCCATGGCATAGACATCGGACAGCGAGTTCGCCGCGGCGATCTCTCCGTAGAGAGCGGGGTCATCGACCACCGGGGGAAAGAAATCGACCGTCTGCACGAGGGCGATCCGATCGTCTGCGGACAGACCTTCCTTGACGCCGAGCCGAACCACGCCGGCGTCGTCGAAGCTCTCCGGACCGACGAGCAGGCGCTCGTCGTCCGATACGACGGTTTGGCGCAAGACCTGCGCCAGCTCACCTGGAGGGAGCTTGGCGGCTCAGCCAGCGCAGTCGGCGTAATCCGTCAGTCGTTTGTCAGCAAAAAGGGCCATGGGGGAACTGTAGTCAGGCGCAGCCCCCGAGAGAAGCGCCGTGACCGGGGGCCCGCCCCCGGCCCACCCGTAAAACCCGTGTTCACAGGCCACCCGAGGAACCCTAGGCGGCTCAAGAAAGCGGCCTGGAAAGGTCGAGTTGAGGCCCGGTAGAAGGGAAGGAAAGGGCAATGCGTAAACTGGAAATCCCCGGCCTGCCGGACCTTAGAAGCCTCAAGATCCAACTGAAGGCGGGAGCGGTCCTCACGGTCTTTTTATTCGGACTGCTCTGGATCCTAGCGGCCTGGCAGCTCGAGAATCGGGGGTATCGAGAGACCACCGGCGCGCGTCTTCGGGCGCTGGCGGAGAGCATCGCCGTCTTCGGAGAAGGCGACGCACACTCCGGGCTGGGCACGGCCCCCGACGCTCTGCTTGGAAACCTCGCTGCCTTGCTGGGCCAGATTCACGAGCGCACCGAAAGCACCGATCACCTGCGGACGGCGCGTACGCTGCGCATTCGAAAGGACGCCCGTGAACGCGTTGCCGCCAACCCGGACATCGTGCATACAGGTGCGCTCGAAGTCGTCACCTGCAGCACCTTCGAAGCGAACCCCGAAAGCGAATGCGACTATCGGCCGCTGATGGCCGATGCGCTGCTCGAAGGCGAGACGCTGACCGCCGTCATCGAACCGAAGGAAGGAGAGGAGGGCGAGAGCTACGTCGCCGCCTACGCTCCCATCCGGGACTCCTGGGGGGAGGTCATAGCCGTCGCCGAGGTGACGACGCGTTTCCAACCGGGCATCCTGCGCTCGCTCCTCAAGGGTGCGTTGTCCGCCATCCTCGCGGGCGCCGTCGGGTTCCTCACCCTGCGCCTGTCGTTCCACTTCATCCACCGTATCTCGAATTCAATCGATATCGCCACGGCCCGCGCGGTCTGCCTGTCCAGCGGCATCAAGCAACCCTTCGCCTATCCCCAGCACACCACGCACGAAGTGCGCAAGCTGTTCGATGCGCTGGATGGCATCGAAACGAGCCTGGCTTCGGGCAGCGGATTGACTCCTGTGGAAGAAGCGCCGGTCGTCCTCGATCCGACGCTCGAGCACGAAGAGTCGGAAAAACACCCGACCCAGGATCTCACGCCGACTCCGGAGGTTACTTTCCCAGAGGCTTCGATCCCCTTCGAGCTGCCGCTGTTCATACGGCAAATTGTCGACTCGGGTCGCCAGCGTGCGATGCAGCGCAAGATCGACCTGCAGGTGATCTTCGGAGACAACGTGCCCTCGCACATCGTCGGCAAGCCCGAAGGGCTCTATCAGGGCCTGACGGCGCTCTTGAAGAACGCCTTCACGCTGACCCAGGGCGGCGCCATCGTCGTGCGGATCTCGAGGATTCCCGACATGGTCGGGATCATGCTCCTGCGCTTCGAAGTGGCCGACTCGGGCACGGGAATCCCGTGGAAGGAACAACCCGAGCTCGAAAACCGCCTGCGGCAGGCCGCCGCCGCGGATCCGAAGAAATTGCGCGAGCCGATCCTGCGAGCCGCGGCGATTGCGCGACAGCTGGGCGGAGAACTCGGCTTCGAGAGCCAGCCCGGATCGGGTAGCCGCTTCTGGTTCACGGCCTGCTTCGAGCCGACCCAAGCACCGGTCGCTACCTGAGCCGGCCCCGATTGGGTTAGTCTCTCGGGGTCCATGCCGGGCCCTCTCCACATCGTCGACTGGGCGATCGTCCTCATCTACATCGTCTTCGCGATCTGGGTTGGCGTGCGCTATGCCAAGCGCGCGGGCGAGAACGTCGAGGAGTACTTCCTCTCCGGACGACGCTTGCCGTGGTACGTCGCCGGTACGTCGATGGTTGCGACCAGCTTCGCGGCCGATACGCCACTGGCCATTTCGGGCTGGGTGCGCGAGTACGGCATCTGGAAGAACTGGGCCTGGTGGTGCTTCGCGATCAACGGGGTTCTGCAGGTCTTTCTGTTTTCCCGCTGGTGGCGCCGCGGCAATGTCATGACCAAGGCCGAGGTGGTCGAGCTGCGCTACGGCGATGGGGCCCAGCTCTTGCGCGGTTTGCTGGGCATCCTCCACGCCACGGTGATCAACACGATCATCATGAGCTGGGTACTTCTCGCGGCCATGAAGATCCTGGGCGTGCTGTTCGAGGTTCCGGAGCTCCAGGCACTCCTGGTGGCGTGTGTCATCGCCCTCGTCTATTCGTGGTTCGCGGGCTTCTGGGGTGTCGTCGTCACCGACATGGTGCAGTTCGCCATGGCCATGATCGGGGCCGTGGCCCTGGCCGTCATCACCTGGAACGCCGTGGGAGGCAGCGCCGCGATCGCCCAGGCGACCGCCGAGGGACTGCTCACCAAGGAGACGCTTTCCTTCATGCCTCCACCGGGCCCCGGTGGGCTTCTGGATGCATCGTTCTGGACCGTGTCCCTGGCCGCGGCGGCCGTGTACCTGGGTTTTTCCTGGTGGGCCTCGGAATCGGTAGACGGAAGCGGTGTCATCGTCCAGCGCATCTGCGCCTCGAAGAACGATCGCCAGGGCATGCTGGCCGTGCTCTGGTACAACCTCGCGCACTACGCGCTGCGGCCCTGGTGCTGGATCCTGGTCGGGCTCGCGTCGCTCTTGATCTTGCCCAAGATCGAGGTGACCGCCCCCGTCGCCGGAACCGTACTGGCGGTCGAAGGCGAAACCCTGCGGCTGTCCCAACCCGATGGAAGCGAGATCGTGGTCACCACGCGGACTCCCTCGGCCGAGGAGGACTGGTCGCCCGAATGGACCGACGCGGCCACGAAGGACGAGGAGGTCGAGGAAGGCCAGGTTCTCGCGCGAACCGATCCCGAACGCGCGTACATCGTCATGGCCCGGCGCTATTTACCCATCGGGCTCCTGGGTCTGGTGGCAGCTTCGCTTCTGGCGGCTTTCATGTCGACCATCGACACGCACGTGAACCTGGCGTCCTCGTTCTTCGTCAACGACGTCTACCGCCGCTTCCTGGCTCCGGACGAATCGACCGGGCACTACGTCTTCATCGCCAAGCTCGCCAGCGTCGGGGCGCTCGCCATCGCGGGCATCTTCGCCTGGCAGGCGGATTCCATCGTCGATCTGTTCCTCTTCTTCTGGGCCCTGCTCGGTGGTGTCGGACCGATCTACGTTTTACGCTGGCTCTGGTGGCGGATCAGCCCCTCCACCGAAATCACGGCGATGCTCGCCTCGCTTGTCACGACACTCACCTTGACCCTGGGCAAGTTCACATTCCCCGAGACGGCACTGAGCCCCGACGGCGCCCTGACACCGGAGGGGCGACTGGTCCTCGTCGTCTGTGTCTCGCTCACGGCCGCGGTCCTGTCCTTGATCTTCACCCGCAAGCCGGATCCGACGACCCTGGTTGCCTTCTACCGACAGGTGCGGCCGATCGGCTTCTGGAAACCCGTGCGGGCGCTGTGTCCGGAGGTCCCCCCCTCCCGCGATCTGGCCCCCGCCATCGTCGGATCCCTGGGCGGCTTCACATTGATCTTCGGCGCGACCCTGGGACTCGGGTACTTCTTCCTCGGACGCTCCGGGGCCTTGTGGATCTGCACGGCGCTGTTTCTCTTTGGCTTCTTTGCGATCCGTTGGGCCCTCGACCAGATGAAGGAACCCCTCACCGAAACCACCGAAGGCCAAGAGGCGTGATCCAGATTCGCCGAGAACGACACCCCGATGGCTCGCCGGCCAATTTCACCCGCGGCGAGCTGGTACGCCATCGTCGCTACGGGTACCGCGGCGTGGTCGTGGCCTTCGATCTGAAGTGCCTGGCGCCCGACGATTGGTATCAATCGAACCAGTCGCAACCCCGCAAGGATCAACCCTGGTACCACGTGTTCGTCGACGGTGGCACGCATACAACCTACGCAGCCGAAGACAACCTGATCCTCGATCACGTTCCGACGCCTGTTCAGCATCCTCTACTCGAGCTGTACTTCTCGGCCTTCTCCGACGGCGTCTACGTACGCAATGAACGCGCCTGGGGCTAATGGACTGTATCGCGCGTTTCGCGATACAGCCCGCTAGACGCCGTACATCGGGGCTACTCCCAGCGGAAGATTCTTAACGCCAGAAAGAACGCCGCGAAGGCCCAGACGACCTGCACGAGAAGCTCCGGTCCCAGGGACAAGAGGCTCTCGCCATCCAGCATGACGGCTCGTAATGCGTCGTTGAGACTCGTCAGCGGCAGCAGCCGCAGGAAGGGGTGCAGGGCGTCGGGAAAACGCTCGTAGGAGAAGAACACGCCCGAGGCCAACCACATCGGCACCATGACGAAGTTCATCAGGCCCGTGACGCCCTCGATCGTGCGTGTGCGCGAAGCGACCAGGATGCCGAGTCCTGCGAAGAGGAATCCGCCCAGGAGGCAGATGACCATGAACGAGACGAGGTCGCCGCGAAAGGGCACGCCGAGGAGCCACGCCCCGATACTGCTCAGGACGGTGACTTCGAGGATCAGAAAGACCGCCCGCGCCAGAAGGAACGAGAGGAAGAAGTTCGAGCGACGCATGGGGGTCACGAGCAAGCGCTTCAGGAGCTTGCGCCTGCGTAGGTCGGCCATGGCGAAACCAACACCCCACATGCCCGTGCCCATGAGGTTCAGACCGAGCAGCCCCGGGAAGAGGAAGTCGAGATAGCTCGTTCCCGTGTCCCCCACCGGCTCGAGGGTCAAGGCCCCATCGAGGTCGGGCTGGTTTCCAAGTACGACCGCACGCAGCACACGCAGGCGCGCCGTCTGTCCCTCGGCACGAACGGGATCGAAGCTGAGAACCGGCACGCCGTCCCCCTCCGCGGGTACCGCAATGGCATCCACCGCGGCGCGCTCCAGGAGCCGGCGGGCTTGCGACGTGGAATCGACGAGCTCCAGCTCGATGTCCTCGACGCTCTCCAGCAGGGCGCGCAGCTCGGCGGAGGAAGCCTCTTTCAGGACGGCCACTCGACTGGCCGGGGCTTGCGCCCTGCGAAACGCGAAACCAAGGACACCTGCCAGGATCAACGGAAAGACAAGCACCCAGAAAACCGCCTCCGGTTCACGCAGGAAGGTCAGGACGCGGACGCGCGTCAACTCGTAGAGCTCGCTGCGTTCAACCATCGCGCAGGTGTTTTCCGGTCAGGGACACGAAGACGTCCTCGAGGGTCGGCCGGTGGGTTTGCAACTCGTCGATGGCGAAGCCCTTGGCGTCGACCAGCTGGAAGAGAGCGGCGATGGCTTCCTGCGTACGCCGCACGGACAGGACGACGTTGGCCCCTTCGAAGCGCATACCGACGACCGCGCTCAGCTGCGCGAGCTCGTTTTCGGAGATGGCCCGTGGGTCCTGGCCTTCGAGCGAGAAGGTAACGACCATCTCCGCCTCGAGCGCGCCGATGATCGCCGCTGGAGAGCCGCGAGCGATCACCTTGCCACGATCGACGATGATCAGCTGGTCGGCGAGGCGTTCGGCCTCTTCCATGTAGTGCGTGGTCAAGAGCACGGTCCCACCACGGCCCTTGAAGTTCTCGACGATCTCCCAGACACGGCGGCGCGCTTGCGGATCGAGCCCGGTGGTCGGTTCGTCGAGAAAGAGGATGTCCGGCTCGTTGAGAATGGCGCAACCGATGGCGAGCCTTTGTTTCTGGCCCCCGGACAGGACATCGATGCGCGCGTCGCCCTTCTCTTCCAACCCGACGGTCGCGAGCACGGTCTCGATTTCGAGGCCTGTCGGATAGAAGCTGCGGAAGAGCCGTAACGTCTCGCGCACACTGAGCTTCTCCTGGAAGTCGGTCTGTTGCAGCGTCACACCGATGCGTTGTCGAATGGCACGTGCATCGGTCTTCCATTGCATGTCGAGAATGCGGATGTCACCGGCGGTCGGTGGTTTGAGGCCTTCGAGCATCTCGATGGTCGTCGTCTTGCCCGCACCGTTTGGCCCCAGGACCCCGAGGCAGCTTCCGCGCGGGATGTCCAGGTCGATCCCATCCACAGCAGCGAGCTTGTCGTAGTGCTTGACCAGCCCACGCACTTCGAGGGCGTTGCCACGCCCGTGCTCTCCCGTGTTCGTCTGTGCCATGACACGAATAGGATATGCTGACGACATGCTGGATCGGCGTCGTCCTCTTCTGCTTTTGTCCCTCTTGTCGTTGACGAGCTTGGCCTCGATCGAGCCGGCTCAGGAATCCGAACGAGCGGTTCGCCTTGTTCGAGGAGGCCCCGTGGGGCAGTTGCGCTTCGAGGTTCGTGAAGCCGGAAGCAACCCGGTTCCTTCGCGCCTGACCTTCCTCCAGGAAGGCGTTGACGTGATCTTCGACCGCACCGATGGCGCCCCGAACGAGCTCGCCGTACGCAAGAACATCGTCTACACGAAGAGCGGCCAGGGTGTTCTGGAGCTCTCGCCAGGCACCTACCGGGTCTTGGCCTCGCGCGGGATCGAGTGGAGTCTGGCCGAGACGGAACTCGAGATTCGCGAGGGGGAGGAGAGCGCCTGGACGGCGGAGATCGTGCACGAGCTCGACACCACGGGCTGGATCAGCGGCGACTTCCACCTGCACACCCTGACGTACTCGGGGCACGGGGACGCCAACCTCGAGGAGCGCATCATCAGCCTCATGGGCGAGGGCGTCGAGTTCGCCGTCGCGACCGATCACAATCACAACACCGACTACGATCCGACCATCGCGAAACTCGGTGCGACGAGCGAGCTGAAGGCCGTCACCGGCAACGAAATCTCGGTCCCTGTCGGACACTTCAACGCCTTCCCCCTGGATGCCGAGCGGCCGGTCCTCGCCTCGGACTATCGCGACGCCAATGCGCTCTTCGCACGGATTCGCAGAGAGACGAGCTCCCACGGCGTCGTGCCGATCATCCAGCTGAACCACCCGCGCTGGGAGGGAATCGATTACTTCCAGCAAGCCGGGCTCGACCCTGTCACGGGCACGAGCGCATCGCCGAACTACTCCGACGACTTCGACTGCATCGAGATTCTGAACGAGAACGTCGGCTGGGGTTATTACGAGCCGGTGGTGGACGGCGTCGAGACCAGCGGCAACCTGCACTCCGTGCTCCAGGACTGGTTCAACCTCTTGAACCGCGGCCTGCGGGCGGCCGCCGTGGGCAATTCAGATTCGCACACCGTGCACTACGCCTTCGCCGGCTACCCGCGCAACTTCGTCGATCTCGGCGTGGACGAGCCCAGCGACATCGAGCCCAAGGCGGTTGCCGAAGCCATCCGCAACAAGCGCGTCTACACGACCATCGGCCCGTTCGTCGACTTCAGCATCGGCGGTGTTCCCATGGGCGGCAGTGTGCAAGCCGACAACGGACACGTCGATCTCGCCATTCGCATTCAAGCAGCCTCCTGGATCGGTTGTGACCGCGTGAAGATCGTCGTCAACGGGGACGTGCACGAGATCATCGAGGTTCCCGAGAGTCACGAACCCCTGCGCCTCGACACGACGCACAGGCTCTGCCTCGTCGATCATTGCCTCGAGCACGAGAAGAACGTCGAACAGATCCAGCGTTCGCTGCCAGACAAAGATGAGAAAAAGCCCCTCGTGTTGCCTGCTGAGACTTCGGAAATCGAGTGGCTCTCCCGGAAATTTGCGCGCGACGCCTGGGTCGTACTCCTCGTCGAAGGGGACGACTCCCTCGCTCCCATCGTCCCGTCCTCGAAGCGCCCCGTCGTGCCCCTGGCCATCACCAATCCCGTGTGGATCGATGCAAACGCCGACGGGCTCTGGACGGCCCTTGCAGAACACCGCTCCCCCGAAATCCATTTGATGGGTGAGACCCCTCCACCCGCGCAGGTGGCTGCCACCTTGCGCCACGGGCCGACACGCGCCCGACTCACCGAAGGCTTCGCTTCGACATCGCGCAAGGTCCGTCTCGCCGCGGCTCGGGCTCTGGAGCAAGCACCCGAGACAGACATGGGGCCATTGCTAGAACGAAGCCTGGTGACAGCCCTCGAGCCGGAGAGCTTCGCGGCGGATCCGTACTTCGCTGCGGCCCTGGCCCGCGCCTATCTCGCCAGTGAGGACCTCGACTTCGGGAACCTGCTGTCGTTGCCGGGTTCGATGGCCCTCTTGAAGAACAGCGTGTGCGCCGGGGAACTCGAACCCTTCCTGCCCCAGGCCGGGTTGGATCAATGGTCCGTCCTGGGCCCGGTTCCCGCACCCGAGCCCGGAACGGTATCCCGACTGGAAGTCGGCCCGGAGACCGACGGTGATGGGGAACGCAGCTTCGTCCACGCCGGAAAGGACCTTATCTGGAAAGCGCTCGAAACGCGGGAGGGGGACGCCTACCTCGACTTCAACGCCCTGGGCGATGCGCACGAGCTGGAGAACGCCATGGTGTATGCGCAGACCTTCCTCCACGTCGAGAAGCAAAAGACCGTGCCATGCTTTCTCGGTACGGACGATGGCTGTCGGGTCTACCTGAACGGGCGCGTGATCTACGACAACCCCGCGCGCAAAGGCGCCAACCCCTTCGAGCACCTGACCCAGCTTTCCCTGAAGGCCGGGTGGAACCGCCTGCTCTTCAAGGTGGAGAACGGTGTCGGCGGATTCGGTCTGTATTGCCGCGTGCTCGACGATGGCGTGCGCAACGCACGCCATCCAGACCGTTAGCGCCCCTGCCTCTGGGTGAGGCCTACGATGCCCTTGGGCTGCATGCCTTCGCGCCAGCCCGGGGTGAGCCCGCCATGGCACAAGGCGTGTACGACGGCCAGCGCGCTGTGCGTACCCATTTCGAGGTTGGCATAGTCCATGCCGTCGACACCGAGGATCACACCTCCCGCGTCCTCGAAGGGATAGCTGGAGAGCGAGTGGGAAATGACACCGCGCGCACCATTCTCGAGATCCCCCAGGCGTGCGTAAAGCTTGGCCCTGGGATAGGGATCCTCGACCACGGCGACCCCCGCCTCGGACAGGAGCTGGTGAAGGTCACTACGCCTCGTGCCGGTCATGTACAGACACTCCTTGGCGTCCCCCAGCGCAGGCTCCGGACGCCCCATACGATCGAGGTTGATCAGGGCCACGGTCTTGTCGAGCCCGATGATCGGATCGTCCAGATACCCGTCGATACCCAGCCGTCCAACTTCGAGCCCGCAGGTCGCCACGAAGATCACCGTGCGTGCAGGTTTCGGCCCCGCCGCAAGGGCCTCTGCCACTTCGAGCAACGCAGCGACGCCGGTCGCCTCGTCGATGGCGAGCGACCTCTGGCGACGCTTGTCGTTGCCCACTCCAGCCCCCGGCGCGTCGTAGCGGCTCGTGATGACCAGCGCCTCTCCTGACGAGTGGTCCGAGCCAGGCAGGTACCCGATGACGTTGAAGGCGGTAATCTCCTCGAGGTTCGAATCCACCTTCAGTTGAACCGAGATCGGCGCATCCGTGATGAAGCGACGCAAGAGTTCGCTCCGTAGAACAACGCGTTCGGAGCCTTCCGCTGCCGCCAGCTGGGTCTTCGAAAACGTCTTGCTGCGGGGTGTTACCAAGCTTCGCCCCGGCCTGGCATGCTTGGCATCGATGGTGGCCTCCAGGTCCAGACCAAAGGCGCCCAGGTGGGAGAGACCGTTGGCCTTCATCACCTTGCGTCGCCTCTGCGGAGACCCCTCGATGAAGAGGGCCGAATTCGGATCCGGATCGGGCAAGTGCTTCTTCAAGAGGCTTACGGCACGGATCGGGAGATTCTTGGTCGTCGTCGCGAACCCCCGGGCGAACAGCTCGAAATCGATCCCACATTTTCCCGAGTATGTCTCGCCCGACTCGAGGGTGAAAACCAGCTCGGGCGGAGCGTTGTAGCTCGTCTTGAGCAACGAGAGGCCCTGCTTGACGGTCTTCAGACCGAGACGCTCGAAGTGCTGAGTCACATAGGCAGCCGCAGCGCTTGCCCCCGCTCCACCGATGGTGCGATCCTCCATGTTGGCCAGCGCCCTTACGTGATGCTGGAGTGCGGCCTGGGTGATTGCGGGATCCAGGGTCGCCAAAGCGCTTTCCTGGGGTAGACGGAGGCCGAGGAGCGGAAGAAACACCAGACTCGAAACGAGCGTTGCTTTGGAGATCGGAAACATAGGAAGAGCGCGGTGACGGGGTTGTCAGCGGCGAGTATGGTTTGGCGCACAAGGTATGGGAATCGCCACCCAGCAAGAAGCCCTCGGTGCCGCAACAGGTCGCGGCGTCCGCGTGGGCCTCATCCTCACGGCCGTCTTCGCGTTTACGTATCTGACGCTTCGGGGGTTGGATCAGGTTCACCTCTTTGGGGACGAATTCCACAGCGTCCGCAACCTCGGCCGCTCGTACGGTGAGCTCGCGGGGCTCTACGACGCCTACGGATCGGGGATTTTGCTGCCCCTTGGCCAAAAATTCGCCTCCGATCTCCTGGGGCCGGGGTTACTCAGCTATCGGATTCCGAGCTGGCTCGGCGGCCTCGGAGCCCTGCTCCTGAGCTACCCCACGGCCCGCCGCCTCGTGGGCCCGGCTCCGGCGGCCGCGACGACCCTGGCCCTGGCGCTCAGCCCTTTTTTTTGCTTCTACAGCCGCTACGGACGCAGCTACTCGATGGCGGCCTGTTTCGCCCTGCTGTTCGCACTGTGCATGCTCCGGCTCGGATCGGGACGACTGTCGAGGACTGGCCGGGGGGTCTGGATCGGCGCAGCGGTGCTCGCCGGAGCCTTGCTGCCCTACGCCCACCTGTTCGCCGTCAGCTCGCTCGTCGCGATCGCACTGGGCGGGGTCATCGGCCTCGCACCGCGCGTGAGCCTCGTACGTGAACGACCTCCCTCGCGCGTACCGGTTCTGCTCGCGATCGGCATCGCGCCCGTCCTGGGGGCGCTCTTCTATCTGCCGGCCCTCACCAGCCTCGGCGAATTCTTCGAGCGCAAGGCCTTCGCGGGAGCCGGAGGGGAGTTCGGCGTCGGCGATGTGCTTCGTCTCTTGTATGGCAATCGCCTCTTCGGGTGGGCGGCACTCGGGCTTGTTCCCGCGGCGCTCTTTCTACTCGGGCGGCGCGATCCACGCCGAGCGTTCTTTCTCGGTTGTGCCGCCCTGGGCCCCGTCGTGGCACTCCTTGTTTCACGACCGCCGGGTCTGCCCTACGCGTACGCACGTTACCTCTTGCCGGCTCTTCCGTTTCAATGGATGGCGCTCGCCTGGCTGTTTGCCTTCGGCGTCCGCAAGCTCGCCCGCAAGCGCCCCAGCGAGAGCGCCATCTCGCTCGCCAGCGCGGCGCTTGTCTTTCTTCTCTTTCTGCAGAGCCCGCTGGTATCGATCTCCGCTGCGACGGGTCCCTTCGCCAACTCGAACCTGGCCCTGACGCCCTTGCCGGCCTTCGATACACCCTGGCCTGGGCGCTCGAAGTTCTACGACGTCATGGAGTCGACCGAGGAAGACGTGACCTTGATCGAGGCGCCCGAGTTATGGAATCGCTCTGGCCTTCTGCATCGCAACGCCTGGTTGCAACACCAAAAGAACATCGTCGTCGGTCACGTGTGGCAACAGGACCCCCAACGCGTCCCGGCCGGCGGCCCTTATGTGAACCTGAACGAAGCGGATTGGCGTGGAAAGCTCGAGGCGGACTACCTGGTCTTTCACCGGACGATCTACAAGGAGCTGACCAACTACTGGGACTTCGTCTGGAACAAGTGCTGGCCAGAGATCGAGAACCCGGCCAACCAGGCCTTCATGGACGCCCACTCCCAGTACGGGTTCGTCAAGGAGCGCCTGGAGCCGCTCTGGGAGGCCGAGAAAAAACTGCGCGCCCAGCTGGGCAAACCGACCTACGAAGATCCCCTGGTTTGCGTCTGGGATCTCTCGGCGCGCTGATTCACATTTTCCTGGTGCTTTCGCCTAAGAAACCGGTGGGCCGCTCGTTGCATGCGACGGACGGAGAGAAATGCTCGTCAAGATGCCGAAACCGGAACCTTCCAACCTGGACAGCGAGGCCTTGAACGGCTCCGTGAATCGGCAGGGCTCGGAACGGGAGGCGTGGGTCCTTTCCACGCTGGCCCGCTTCGAACGGCGGTTGTGCGTTTACGCCTTCCGCATCCTGGGCGACGCCGAGCGCGCCCGGGACATTGTCCAGGAGACCTTCCTCGAGCTGTGTCGCCAGGAGCGCGTCGAACTCGAGGGGCATCTCGCCGAGTGGCTCTTCACCGTCTGCCGCAACCGCGCGCTCGATGTGCGCGCGAAGGAGAACCACATGCAAACCAGAGAACAGATCGGGGACGAGCTCAAGCTCAGTGCAGCGGCGGCCGGCAGGACCGCCGAGAGCTTCGACCCCGCCCATATCGTCGAGCAAGAAGAGGAACAGGGCCGCGCAACGGACCTGCTCGCTTCGTTGCCCGACAACCAACGCGAGGTGCTCTACCTCAAGTTTCAGCAAGGCCTTTCGTACAAGGAAATCAGCAAGGTGACCGGGCATTCCATCGGCAACGTGGGCTTTCTGATCCACACCGGAATGAAGACTCTGCGCGGGCGGATGAAGGAGGCAGTGTGATGCAAGACATGAACCAAAACCAACACGACTGGGAAGAGGACCCGCGCCTCACGGCGTATGTCCTGGGCGAGCTCGAGGGATCCGAGCTCGAGGCCTTCGAGGCAGAGCTGAAAGACAACGACAAGCTGCGCGCCGAGGTCCAGGCCATGCAAGGCGTGGCGGACATACTGCACGAAGAGCTGAGCTCGAAAGCGCTCTCGTTGAGCGATGCGCAACGCGGCGCGATCGTGGACCAGGTTCGCGTCGAGCCGATGGCGCCACAGACCGAACTCGGGCATTCGTGGCTGCAGCGGTTCGCCTGGATCGGAGTCGCGACCGCGGCAACGGCGGCAGGCTCGTTGCTCTATGTGGGGCTCAACGAAGACCATGGACGCACAGCGCTGCGGTTTGCCCAACAGAGCCGCACTACGCCGGTTCGTGAAAGCACCATCGCAGAGGATCGCTACTCCTTCGACTCCGATGTAGCGTTGCCCGCCGGGGCCTTGGATCCGCTGGGGTTGTATGACAGTGAAGGAGGCGGAGAGGTCGATGCGGCGAGTGAGGCCTTGGAGCTATCGAAATCGTTGATCAAGCCCCTGCCCCCGGACATGCTGCAGCTAGCCGACTACGCCAAGAAATCCGTCGCGCCCAGCCAGGTCGCCCAGGCGGACGATCTCAGCGCACAAGCGATAACCCTTGTAGCGCCAAACTCTGTCCTGGGAGCGAGCGAACTCTCGGGAGCTGATGTCTTCTTTCTGGGGCGCGGCCAGACCTCGGGCACGGCGAATCCACCGAATGCACCCGCGAGCCTGGTACAACTACGCTCGATGAGGGCAGACGGGGCGCGCGTCGACTACACCGGGATAGCCCTGGGCTTGAGCGAGTTGGCATATGCACCAAGTGCCGGATTGAAGGACGATCTCCGCGAAGTATCGCGCGAAGGCTACGCCCACATCGCCGAGAATGCCTTCGTGCGCGTCGCGGACGATCCGCGCTCCACCTTCTCCATCGACGTCGATACGGCCTCCTACGCCAACGTACGGCGCTTCCTGAACGAAGGTCGCATGCCGCCCGCGGATGCGGTGCGCATCGAGGAGTTGATCAACTACTTCAGCTACGACTACGCGGCCCCCGAGGGCGCGGATCCGTTCGCGGTCCACATCGAGGTGGCGAGCGCTCCCTGGAAATCGGAGCACCTGCTCCTGCGGGTCGGCCTGAAGGGTCGCGGGATCAACGATCTCCCCCGCCGGGCGCGCAACCTGACCTTCCTGATCGACGTGTCGGGCTCGATGCAGCCCGCGGACAAGCTGCCGCTCCTGAAGAGCGCCATGCGCTTGCTCGTCGATCAACTCGAGCCCCAGGATACCGTCGCCATCGTGGTGTATGCAGGCTCTTCGGGCCTGGTGCTCTCGGCCACGTCCTGTTCCGAGAAACCGACCATCCTGCAATCCCTCGAGCGTCTGAAGTCCGGCGGCTCGACCGCGGGCGCCGCGGGCATCGAACTCGCCTACAAGACGGCGCAGGAGAACTTCATCGAGGGTGGCATCAACCGCGTCATCCTCGCCACCGACGGCGACTTCAACGTCGGCGTCTCGGACGAAGGCTCGCTGATCCGTCTGATCGAGGAGAAGCGCGAACGCGGCGTCTTCCTGTCGGTCCTGGGCTTCGGCACGGGCAACCTGCAGGACTCCAAGATGGAGCAGCTCGCCAACCACGGCAACGGTAACTACGCCTACATCGACACGAAGAAAGAGGCCCACAAGGTCCTCGTTCGCGAACTGGGTGGCACGCTCGAGACGATCGCCAAGGACGTCAAAATCCAGATCGAGTTCAACCCGCGCGAAATCGTCAGCTTCCGCTTGATAGGCTACGAGAACCGCGTGCTCGAGCACGCCGACTTCAACGACGACAAGAAGGACGCGGGCGAGATCGGAGCCGGACACACCGTGACGGCGCTGTACGAGTTGGTTCCCATCGGCGCTCACATGGACCGCCCGGCCGTCGATCCCTTGAAGTACCAAACGGCCGATCCCGAAGTCCGAAAACGGCTCGAGGACACGGCCTTCGGCGGCGAGCTCCTCACGGTCAAGCTGCGCTACAAGGAGCCCCAGGGCAACAAGAGCCAGCTGATCGAGCGCTCGGTCGCCAAGGCCAGCGTCGCTTTCGAGCAGGCCTCCGAGGACTTTCGCTTCGCCGCCTGCGTGGCGGCCTTCGGGATGCTGCTTCGAAAGTCCCAGCACTGTGGCGAACTCGTGATCGAGGACGTCATGGGCCTGACCGGCGCGGCCGCGGGTGCGGATCCCTTTGGCTATCGCATCGAGTTCCTGAACCTCATGGACAAGGCGGATCGGCTCATGCGGCGTTGAACCCGCCCACGATAGCTGACACTTCCACGGCCCTTCGCCCCAGATCTACAGGTGCGAGGGGCCGTCTTTCGTTATCGAGAGGCCACGCCCAATGCATCGAGCGCGCGTTGTACATCGCTCTCGTCATTGAAGAAGTGGAAGGCGAAGCGCACGAACGCACCGCGCACCGCGGCGACCACCTGGTGCTCCGCCAGGACCTTGCTCACCCCCTCGGGATCGGCGACCCGCAGGCTGACGATCGGGGAGTTGCGCGCATCGGGGTACAGCTCTTGCAACCCGATCGCGGAAAGCCCCTCGCAAAAAAGACTCGCCAGGGTGAGGTCGCGTTTTTCGATCTCGGCGGGGGAGAGCTCCTCGAGCATTTCGATCGATTTGGCCAATCCGACCCACAGAGGCCAGGCCAGGGACAGGTCGAAGCGACGTGCATCAGGCGGTGGTTCGAAGGGCGGACCGTAGTAGTCCCGGTACGGCACATCGTGGGTCTTCCAGTTCGGTGCCAGGGGTGCCATCTCGACCGCCCGCTCGGGCGTGGTGTACAGGTACGCGGTGCCGCGCGGGGACAAAAGCCACTTGTACGCGGCCCCGCCGATGTAGTCGATGCCGTCCGTCGGCACACGAATGGCTCCCAGGGCCTGGGTCGCATCCAGAAAGATCCGCGCTCCATTCGCCCGCGCGATGCGCACGAGCTCGTCCGTATCGACGCGAGAGCCGCTGGCGCTTTGCACGTAGGAGGCAGCGATCAGGCTCGTGCCTTCATCCACTCGGCGCTCGAGCTCTTCCAGGGAGAGCCGGCCGTCGATAAAGGGCACGCTACGAATCTCGAAGCCGCGCCTCGCCTGATTGGCCCAGGGAAAGTAGTTGCTCTGGAACTCGCCCTCGCCGACGACGATGTTGTCCCCCGCCTCGAACGGCAAGGATTCCGCGACCTGCCCCGCGGCCGCGGATAGTGCGGGCATCAGGGCCACGTTCTTCGCATCCGTTTCCAAGAGGCGCCCCAACCCTGCACGCACACGTTCGCCGGCCAGGTCCCAGTCCATCCATTGGCCGCGGCCACTGTGCCATTGATCGAGGTGCTCGGTCATGGCCTCTACCGTGGTGCTGGGCCCCGGCCCCATCGAAGCCGTGTCGAGGTACACCTGCCCCTCGGTCGCGGGAAAGAGCGCGCGTATCGCCTGCCAGTCGATCTCCTTCGTCATTTCTAGCCCCGGAAGAGTTCGGCCATGCGCTTGACACGCTCCAGCTCGACAGGTGCGTGCACGCGGCCCTCCTGTTTCAAGGCTGTGCCCACGATGGCCCCATCGATGTGTTCGAGAAGTCCGGCAGCGTTCGCGAGATCGAATCCCGAGCCGCACAAGAGCGGCGCAGCAACGCGTTCGCGCACACGCGCATAGTCGTCCGTTGCCCGTGCCGAACCGGTAGCGCGTCCGCTGAGGATCAGTGCGTCCGCCCCTCCGCGTTGCCACGTTTCTTCGCAGGCTTCGATCAAAGCCTCGATCGTGTTCGGGCCCAGGGGGACGGCGTGCTTGACGTGCACATCGGCCAACAACGAGGCCCGGGGCGCGAGTCGATCACGTTCGCGCAGGGTCTCGGCCGCTCTGCCCTCGATCAGTCCTTGATCCGTGACCATGGCACCCGTGTGCACGTTGACCCGCAGAAAACTAGCGTTGCTGGCTGCGCAGAGCCCGAGCGCCGCGCGCGCGTCGTTGCGCAAGACGTTGACCCCCAAGGGCAGGTCAGCGATCTCCGCCTGCACCCTGGAAAGAGCGATAGCCATGGCGCCGATGGTCTCGGGCGGCACGCTCTTCGCAAAGAAGGGGGCGTCGCCGAAGTTCTCGACGATGACGCCGTCCACACCGCCCTCACGCAAGGCCCGCGCATCGCTGCAGGCTCGCTCGAGAACTTCGGACATGGGGCCAGCGGACGGTGCACCGGGAAGGCCTCCCAGATGCACGACCCCCAGGAACCAAGGACGTTTCGGGCGCTTGGAAAAATGCCGTTCCATGGGGCCAGCTTAGCGCACGGGGCATCCAGGGCCGCTCATGAGGAAAGCAAAAGAACATCCCGCGCGACGACGAACAGAAACGTGGCAACGCGTGGCCCGGCTCGAAGACGAGCTTCGGGGGCGGAACGGCAATATTCCGGGCCTCGGCGCTATACGATCGCTCTCTGCGTGTAACCCGGACTCCCCGATGTACGGCGTCTGAGCTAGCCCTAGCGCACGAAGAAACGATGCACCATACGGTGCCGGTATTCCTCCCCCGGGCGCAGGATGATCGTCGGCCAGCCCTCCATCCCTTCCCTGTGGATCGAGTCGGGATGGTGCTGGGACTCCAAGCACAGGCCGGCATGCTTTCCATAGCTCGCACCGCCCTTGCCCGAAAAACCATCCAGGAAATTGCCACTGTAGAACTGGATGCCCGGTTCGGTGGTGAGGACCTTCATCCCGCGCCCCGAGCGCGGCTCGTGCACCATGGCAGCGAGGCGCATCTCCCCCCAGGCGCCGTTGACGACGAAGTTCATGTCGTAGCCTCCCGGATCATCCCCACCGTCACCCGGGAGCCTTGCGATGTCGGCACCGATGGCCTTGGGGGCACGAAAATCGAAGGGGGTTCCTTCCACCGAAATCAGCTCACCATTCGGGATCATGCTCGCATCGGTCGGCGTGTAGCGATCCGCGTTCAGATGGAGCACATGCCCCAGCACATCGCCCGATGCCTGACCGGCGAGGTTCCAGTAGGTGTGGTGCGCCAGATTGACGATGGTCGGCGCGTCGGTGCGCGCCTTCATATCGACGACCAGCTCGTTGTCGTCGTTCAGGGTATAGATAACGACGACGTCCAGGTTTCCTGGGTAGCCCTCCTCGCCGGCCGGAGAACGATAGGTGAAAGCGACCCCATCGCCTGAGGCCAGGGGCTTGGCGTCCCAGACGACCTTGTCGAGACCCTTCACACCTCCGTGCAGGTGATTCGGACCGTTGTTGGTCGCCAGTTGATAATCGGCCCCATCGAGCGTGAACGTGCCGCCCGCAATCCGATTCGCCACGCGCCCGACGATACACCCGAAGTAAGGGGACTTTTCCGGGTACTCCTCGAGCGTGTCGAAGCCCAGGACGATGTCGGTCAACTCGCCCGAGCGGTCGGGTGTCGAGAGCTTCGTCACCGTCGCTCCGTAGTTGGTGACGGACATCGACAGACCGTTTTCGTTCTCGAGGGTGAACAGCTGGACGTCCTTGCCATCCAGCGTGCCGAAGGACTTCACGGTCATGGTCTTGGTCCCCGTTTTCATTCCTGCGCACGAGGCGAGCCCCGTCACGCCAGCGGCTGCGGCTATGGCTACGGCGACCTTTGCCAGGACGGCGCGTTGTTGTTTGGATTGCATGGATTGTCTCCCCTTTCGGTTCCCTTCTCGTATCACGTGCGTGCGCGGCGCGCCACCAGGCGTTTGACCAACTCGTCGACCACGACACCGCACAGGATGACGGCCCCGATGACCGCATACTCGACGTTGTCCGGAATCCACTCCGTCAACGTTATCGTGTTGCGCAGGACCTGCATCACCGCGGCCCCCATGAGCACCCCGCTGATCGTGCCCACTCCCCCGCGCAAGCTGCAACCGCCGAGGACGGCGGCGGCGATGGCGTACAGCTCGTAGAAATTTCCGAAGTCGACAGGTTGGGCCGAGCCGACATCCAGTACGAAGAGCAGGCCGCCCAATCCCGCGAGAAAGCTGCAGATCACATACGAAAGCGTCGTCACCCGCGCCGTGTTGACACCGCTATAGCGCGCGGCCTTCTCGTTGCTGCCGATGGCTAGCAGGTGCCGGCCGTAGACCGTGCGGTGCAGGACGACGGCTGCCAGCGCAGCGACCGCGAGCACGATCAGACACGGCACCGGAAGTGAAAAACCCTCGACTCCAGGGACCGGGATGCGCCCGTTACCGAGATCGCGCAGACCCGCGTATTCCCCCTGGAAACCCTGGGTTTGATCGGAGGTGATCCCGCGCGCGATGCCGCGATACAGGAGCAACCCACACAGGGTCACGAGGAAGGGCTGGAGCCCCAGGCGTGTGATGAGGAGCCCGTGGGCGAACCCGATGCCCAGCGCCAGCGAGAGCATGGCCATGATCGACACACCGACGGGCCAGTTCAATTCCGTCAACGTCCAGGGCGTCAGGATCCCGACCAGACAAACGACCGAACCGATCGACAGATCGATCCCACGCCCCATGATGACGAAGGCCGCACCGATGCTGATGATCCCGAAGAGCGCACTGCGTCGCAGCAGGTTCTCGATGTTGAACGCGGTCAGGAAGTAGGGGCTCGAGAGCGACGTGAAGACACAAACGAAGACGAGCAGCCCGAGGATACCGAGGATCTTCTTCATCCGTTGGCCTCCCAGGAGGCCGTCCCCAAAGGAGACGTCGCCAGGGCCATGATCGCCTGCTCGCTCATGGCTTCGCGTTCGAGGACGCCAGAGACCCGCCCCTCGCGCATGACATAGCAACGATCCGCAAGGCCGAGGATTTCATCCAGCTCGCTCGAGACAAAGACGACGGCGATGCCCTGGGCCGCGAGCTCTTCGAGCAGAGCGTAGATTTCGGCCTTCGAACCGATGTCGACACCGCGTGTCGGCTCGTCCAGGAGCAATACCCGCGGCCCCAATGACAGCCACTTGCCCAGGACGAGCTTCTGCTGGTTACCACCGGAGAGCGTGACAGCCTCCTGTCGATCATCGCGCACACGGATAGAGAGGCGCTCGATCATCGACCGCGAAACATCGGCTTCGGCCTCTTTGTCGCGCATGCCGAAGCGCTTGCCCCAACCCAGGCTCGGCAGGCTGAGGTTTTCACGCACGCTTTCGTCGACGATCAGGCCGCACTGCTGGCGATCCTCGGGAACGAGCACGATACCGGCCTCGATGGCCGCCTGAGTCGAACCCAATGAAACCTCGATTCCCGCGACCCGCATCGTTCCCGCGAGGGGGGCGACGACACCGAAGAGGCACTCGAAGAGCTCGGTTCGTCCCGCTCCGACCAGCCCGGCGATCCCGACCAGCTCGCCAGCGCGCGCATCGAGATCCACACGTTCGTCGGGAAAGCTCGGAGTGCGTATGGAGCGCGCCTCGAAGAGCGATTCCCCCGGTGTGAACGCACGACGCTGATACAGCTGTGATACGTCGCGACCGATCATCATGCGCACCATAGCGTCGTGTTCGATCTCGCGCTTCGCTAGCTCGCCGATCTTCTCACCGTCGCGCAGGACCAGCACCCGATCACACAACTCGACGATCTCGGCCAGACGATGGGAGATGTAGAGCACACCGACTCCGCTTTCCCTCAAGGTCTGGATCACATCAAAAAGACGCCGGGCTTCGTGTGTGGAGAGGCTCGAGGTCGGCTCGTCCATGATGAGAATTCGCGCCTCGACCGCGAGCGCCTTCGCGATCTCGACCAGCTGTCGTTGCCCCAACGCGAGGTCCAGGACACGCGTCCCCGGTGAGACGTCCAACCCCACCTGGGCCAGGTACTTCGAGGCGCAGGAGCGTTCCAGCTCGCGATCGATGAAACCTCGCATCTTTGGCTCGCGACCGAGCGTGATGTTCGCGGCCACGTCGAGGTCCCCCACCAAGAGAAGCTCCTGGTGAATCAAGGCGATGCCCTGGGCCTGGGCCTCCTGGACCGAACGCAGGCGCACGGCGCGCCCGTCCATCCGGACCTCGCCGCGATCGGGCTCCTGCACACCGGCCAGGATCTTGACCAGCGTGCTCTTGCCCGCACCGTTCTCGCCGACGATGCCGAGCACCTCTCCGGCTCCCACGGAGAGATCGACACCCGACAGTGCACGCACTCCTGGGAACGACTTCTCGATGCCGCGAGCCTCGAGCAACGTGCCCTACCCCTCGCCCGTCTTCTTCTTCAGGTCGGCCCAGAACGCATCGACCGTTGCGGAGCGAATCTGGCGTGCCGGAATATCGATGAAGCCCGAAGCCGGAAGAACGGAGCGATCACCGTTCGAAAGCGCGTTCAGCACCTCGATCGACTTGTAACCATACATGTAGGGATCCTGCACCACGGTACCGAATACCGAACCATCCTGGATCCCGCGCAGCGTCTCGTCGGCCTCGTCGAAGGCCACCACTCTGACCTCGCCCACCTTCCCCGCCTGCTCGAGAGCCGCGAGACACAGGGGCGGGTTGTAGGCGAAGAGCCCGACCATGCAGCCGAGGTCCGGGTGCTTGGAGATGGCGTCTTCGGCATTGGCCTTGCCGACCGCGCGATCGAACTGATCGGTCAGCGTGCCGACGATGGTGTACTCATCCCCCTCGAGCACATCGCCCGGCGGGTCGTAGCGCGAAGAGTCGACCGAACGACCGAGCAGCTCATCGATAACACCCTGGCGCCGGCGCCGGGCATTGTCTTGCTCGAGCCGACCGATGAAGAGAAACACACTTCCGCCCGCGGGCATGGCTTCCTTCACGAGTTCGCCGCACATACGCCCGGCCAGATAGTTGTCCATGCCGATGTAGCACAGCCGCTCGGACCTGGGCGCGTCGGAGTCGTGCGTGATCAGGGGCGTGCGCCCCGCGATCATGTTCAACAGTTCGGTCTGGTTGTCGGGATCGATCGGGCTGACCGCAATCCCATCGACCTGGCGCGTCACGAGGTCCTCCAGCATGCGCTTTTGATCCGCGATGCCCTCGGCCGGCATCAACACGCTGACCTCCGCACCGCTCGCCTTGCCACCGTCCTGGGCACCTTTCTCGGCGATGACCCAAAAGGAAGCGACTCCGTTGGTCACGAAGGCCAGGCGCTTCTTGCCCGATGCCGAGGCCGGGTCGCCCTGGCCGCACGCGAGAGTCAATCCGCACAAGAACCCGATGGCGAGAATGGCCCGTCTGTTCATTCGAGGCTCCCTAGAAGACGGTCATGCCGCCGTTGACGTGAAGGTTCTGGCCGGTGACGAAGGAGGCCGAGTCGCTTGCCAGAAACACGAGCGCGCCGCGCAGATCGTCGGGGATGCCCCAGCGATCGACAGGGATCAACGCGCGGTAGCCGTCCTTCAGCTCTTGGGGATCGTCCTCGTGCCGCTCGACCGGAATCCAGCCAGGCGAGATCATGTTGACGGTGATGCCGAAGGGGGCCAATTCCGAGGCCATGCTACGCGACCAGCCATTCTGTCCACCCTTCGCCGCGACGTACGCGCTGAAGTTGCCGACCCCTCGGGCGAAGACCTCGGAGCCGATATTGATGATGCGACCCCACTTCTTCTCCTTCATGCGCGGCAGGCAAGCGCGCGTGAGCAGGTACGGGCTCTTGATGAAGAAGTCGATCATCGACTGATAGAAGGCCCAGTCGTACTCCTCGATCGGCCGCTGGGGCTGATCGCAGGTTGCGTTGGGCACCAGGATGTCGATGGGCCCGAGCTCTTCCTCCACGCGCTTGACGAGCGATTGGACCTCGGCGGAGTTGGTCACATCGGCTTTGACCAGCATGCCCTCACCTCCTGCGTCACGAAGTTGAGCCAGGGTCTCCTCGGCCGGGCCACTGCGGTTGAAGTAGTTCACACAGACCTTGGCACCGGCCTCGGCCAGGGCCAGGGCCATGGCTTTGCCGAGGCCCATCGAGCTGCCGGTGACGAGGGCGGTGTGGCCGGCGAGGGAGAAGGGGCCGGGGGAGGGTGTGGGCATGGGGTGAATGCGCGCGGGGATCGGGACGGGGCGGGCAATCTAGCACAAGTGGAATGGGCGCTGCCTTCGGGGGGGGTTGTCGGGTGGTTTGTCGTGCCCGTGATCGTGCAGTCGCTCAGGACTCTCGCAGCCTACCCACGACTCGCTCTCCCACCCTCACTCGCCGCCCTCCCCCCCCAAAAAAAAACAGGCGCCTCCCCAAAGGGAGGCGCCCGTTTCCTTATTCGGTGGAGCCAGAGACGAGACTCGAACTCGTAACATCTGCTTTACGAAAGCAGTGCTCTACCATTGAGCTACTCTGGCGTGTGCTCGGAATCCTATCGAGCCACGCCGCTCGGTTCTACTTTTCCCGGACCGCGCGCATCAGCTCGACACGCATTGCCGGAGTCAAGTCGAGATGCCCGAGGGCACCCGCGGCTGCGGCGCGGACGGCGCCGGAGCTGTCGGCCGTGGCGATGTCGCGGAGTTGACCGACGAGCGCCGAATCGACCTGACCACTGCGCCCGAAGATGCCGGCGAGGCCTTCGGCCGCGGCGAGGCGCAGGGCGTCGCTGTCACCCTCCTGGAGAACGCTGATGATGGCCGCCGCGTGCTGCGGACCACCGATGTAGCCGAGGGCGCCCAGGGCCGGGATCGTAACCGTCTCGGGACGGTGGGACAGGGTGCTCGCGAGGGAGTCGGCGCAGGACGAGATGTCCGTGTTGCCGTTGGCAGCGAGAGCCTCGAGGGCCTGCGCTGCGCGGGCGCCGAGCTGGTTCGCCTTCTGGCGATCCGCCCCGAGCGAACTCGAGAGCGCGGCTTCCACGGCACCGGTGTCGCCACCGGAGGAGATCACACCTTCGATCCGATCGCCGAAGACCGACTCGTCGGGCTCGTTGGAGACCGCGAGGACCGGGATGTTCTGCGTGCGCGGATCCGACTTGAGCTCGTCGACCACCTGACTGAAGGTGAGGTCGTCGAGACCGTCGGCGACCAGGAGCACGTCGACGTGCGGAATCGAGCGGATGCCAGCAATGCCGCGTCCACCGGAGTGGTAGCGGTTCACGAACATGCCTTGGCCGCTGAGCTGCGCCGCCAGGCTCTCGGAACGTGAGCGGTTGGAATCGATGATCGCACCGATGCGCATGACCTTGCGAGCTGCGGCTTCGGAGAGGGCGGCGATCGCCTCGGAGGAGGCTGCGGTGTGGTTGCGGTTGGCGATCGACGCGAGGGCCACGGCGGCTTCGCCGCGCACGGCACCGGCCGAATTCATGGCCAGAGCGCGACCGAGGTTGTCCGTAGCGCTGGAGGCGGCGTTGCCAAGCACCCGGCAGATGCCGGAAGCCGCGACCTGATCGCCTTGCTCGAGAGCCCAACCGAGGGCGGTGTCGAGAGCATCGGCACCGGCCAGTTGCACGGCCAGTTCGTCGACGCCGAGGCGCTGCGGCCAATCGCCGAGCTCGCCACCACTGGCGGCCCAGCCGTCGAGACGACCTTGCTGGGCGACAGAGGTACGCGCGATACCGGCCAGGGCCTGGATGGAATCGGGCGAGAGCGAAAGGGCGTGGTAGTACGCGCGCTTGCCGAGCTCGGCTCCGTAGAGGAAGCGCGGGACTTCGGCGCTGGCAAGCTTGCCGCCTTCCCAGGACCAGACCACATCCGAGTAGCGGTGCGGCGCGAGAACGGAGTCGTCCTCGGCGTAGTAGGCAGCACCCAGTGCGAGGTATTGCTCGACCGCATCACGGGAACCGCCGCAGCGCTGGAGCGCCTGGCTGGCTGCCTCGCGGACGACCGAATCCGAATCGCCGGCGGCGATGCGGGCGAGGGCCGCGTTGGCGCGCGAATCACCGATGTAGCCCAGCGTGAAGGCAACGTTGCGACGCAGGAACTCATCAGGGGAGTCGAGGGCCTCGATCAACGGCAGGACCACATCGCTGCCCATGCGAGCGAGACCCGACATGATGGCGATGCGCTTGTCGTCGTTGCGATCGGCCAGCAGGAAGACCATGTACCGGACCGCGTACTCACCGTGGTTGGCCGAAAGCGTGCGGATCGCCTTGTTGCGCTCGAGGGTGTCCTCGGAGGCGACCTGGCCGATCAAGGCACGGATCGTATCCGCGTCATCGCTGCGCTCTTTCCGGCCGACCGCGGCGAGAGCCATGATGGCCCTGGCGGTCTGGTCGATCTCGCCATCCTTTGCGAGAAGGTGCATCCAGACTCCGTGCTCGGTGGTGTTCCACAGCTCCCATGCATCCTCGTGGGAGGGACTCATGGCGAGAACACGCTTGAAGGCCCTGAGAGCCTCGGCGTCACGACCTTGTTCGAGGTGTTGAAGTCCTTCGGTGAAGGTCTCTTGGACCTGGGTGAAGGCGGGAGCGGCTAGAAGGGCGGTCACGACCACCGCATGGCGCAGTCGGAGCATGTTTAGAGATCCCTGCGGGCGAAAAACGGGGTTTCTGAATATTAGCGGGGGTAGCGTCCCGGCCAAGACCGACGCGGTACGACACCCTCTTTTGAAGCCTATCTCATTTCTCCGAAACGGCTACCGGAAACAGTCTTGGGAAGGGCTGAAAGCGAGGGTTTCCAGTCATTGCCAGCAAAACTTGCCGAGGACCCGCCCCGAATGGGCTCCGGTGGCTCGCTCCGAGGTTGAGCCGATATCCAGCACGAAGCGAGCGGCGAGCAGGCCAAAGCACAATGCCTCGCGCGCATCCGCCGGCACCCCGAATTCGTCGCTGGAAAGGGTCTCGATCCCGGTGAGCCGCGCGACGGCACGGACGAGGACCGGGTTTCGAGCTCCCCCACCGGCGATGACGAGCCGACTCAGCCTCGGATGGCCGTGTTTCTCGAGCCCGAGGGCCACGCAGCGGGCCACCAGCTCGACGCCCGAGGCAAGGATGTCGGGCGAACTGGGCTGGAGATGTCCTCCGCTGCGTTCCTGGATTCGCTCCCGAGCACGCTCCAGAAAACGCGCCACCCAGGACGGTCCGAACGTGTCGCGGCCGGTGCTCTTCGGCGGAGCGCGCTCGAGAAACGGGTGCCCGAGGAACTCGTGCACGAGTTCTGGGTCGGCCTGGCCGAGCGCCGCGACCCGCCCATCCTCGTCCATCGGCTGATCCAGGAGCGCCCGCGCCAGCCCGTCCAAAAGAGCACCGGCGGGGCCCGTGTCGAAGGCCAAGGGAGTGGATCCGCGCTCGCCGAGGAGGCTCAGGTTGCCGATGCCCCCGAGGTTCAAGATGGCCGCGGGACGGGTCAGATCGTGGAAAAGCGCGTCATCGCAGAGCGCCGAGAGGGGAGCTCCCTCCCCTCCGGCAGCGATGTCCGCTTGGCGAAAATCACTGACCGTGGGTGCCCCTGCCGCGGCGGCGACGAAGTCCCCGTCGCCGAGCTGGAGCGTAGCCGGGCCCCAGGCCTCGAGCCCGTCGTGATGATAGACCGTCTGGCCGTGGCTCCCGACGAGCCCGATTTCATACCCGCTCTCGCGCGCGAAAGCAGCCGCCGCGCGACCAAACTGGCGCCCCAGATCACGCGAGAGCAGGGCCTGCTCGCGCAGGCTGCAGGGACGTCCGTCGAGCACCGCCCGCAGCCGCCCGGCCAGGCCTTCGCCATCGGTTCCTGAATCGCCCGCTTCAGCGTCGAAGGGCACGCTGCGAAAGGCGAGCAACTCGGGGGCACGTAGCTCCGAGAGGCCACCCCGCCCGTCCGGGCGGGACA
Organism: Planctomycetota bacterium; assembly: GCA_965662355.1. Lineage (GTDB taxonomy): Bacteria > Planctomycetota > UBA1135 > UBA1135. The sequence continues at coordinate 226,385 of CBFIHP010000003.1, forward strand.
CGAACGGTCCCGGCCGACAAAGCGCCACATCGATGCCATCGGCCGATGTTCCGGACAGAACGCCGGCACAGACGAGCCGCCCGGCCTCGAGTTGGCGGCACAGCGAGAAGTAGCGATCGGAGCTCATGCTGGACGTGGCCCGGAATGGGCACCGAGGAATTATGGCAGAGGTCCGCCCGACTTTGAGAGGATCTCCGGCATGACGGACGTGAAGGACGGGCGGCAGCGGACAGTCCTCGTGGTAGACGACGATGCCGACATCTGCATCGCCCTCGAGATGATCCTCAAGTACGAGGGCTATCTGGTGTGGACGGCGAAGAGCGCCAAGGTCGCCCTCGCGCGGCTGGACCACGAGGAGAACCTGGGCGGTCGGGCCGATCTGGTGCTGACCGATGTGAAGATGCCCGATATGGATGGGCTCCAGTTGCTCGAGGCCATCCGCCAGCGTCCGGACCCCCCGCCCGTCGTCATGATCTCGGGTCACGGCGACGTGGCCACCGCGGTCGAGGCGGTGCGCGCCGGTGCGGTCGACTTCCTCGAGAAGCCCCTGGACCAGAACCGCGTGCTCGTCGGGCTCACGAACGCCCTGCGGACGAAGCGGCTCACGAAAGAAAACACCGGATTGCGCCAGCAGCTCTCCGATCGTTTCGAGCTGGTTGGCGAAGGCGGCCCGATCAGGCGTCTGAAAGAGGAGATCGAGCGCGTCGCTCCGGCCGACGCTCCTGTCTTGATCACCGGCGAGAACGGCACGGGCAAGGAGATCGTAGCGCGCAACCTTCACCTGCAAGGCGAGCACTCAGGCGGTCCCTTCGTCGCCGTCAACTGTGCCGCGATCCCCTCGGAGTTGATCGAGTCCGAACTCTTCGGCCACGAGAAGGGCAGCTTCACCGGTGCCCACGAACGCAGGATCGGTCACTTCGAAGCCGCCCACGGTGGCACGCTCTTTCTCGACGAGATCGGCGACATGCCGCTGGCCGCCCAGGCCAAGGTCTTGCGCGCCCTCGAAACCCGCGAGGTAACGCGCGTCGGTGGAACCGAATCGATCCAGGTCTCGATCCGGATCGTCGCCGCGACCAATGCGGACCTGCCCCTGGCCGTCGAGCAAAAGGAGTTCCGGGTCGATCTCTTCTATCGCCTGAACGTCCTGCCCCTGCGCGTCCCGCCCCTGCGCGAGCGAGCCGATGACATCCAGCTCTTGGCCACGCACTTTCTCAAGGAGATCGCCAAGCGCACCGGCCGTCGCGCACTGCGCATGAGCAGCGGCGCCCAGAAACTCCTCAGGGCCCAATCCTTCCCCGGCAACGTGCGCCAGCTACGCAACCTGATCGAGGCGGCCTACGTCTTCGCGGATGGAGACACCATCGAGATGGAAGACCTCGAACGCATCCTCCAGAACGGCCCCGGGATGAGTCCCCCACCGCGGGCCGGCAGCACGGGTAAAGAAAACCCGTTCTCGGCTCCGACCTTCGAGGAATTCAAGAACCAGTCGGAAGCGCACTTCTTCCGCATGAAGCTCGCGGAAAACGACGGCAACGTGAAACGCACAGCGGAGCGACTGGGCATGCAGCGTTCGCACCTCTACAAGAAGCTCGACCGCTACGAACTGAAATAAGCCGAAGCGAGAAAACGGTGTCGCGTTGCGGTGGCCGAGGCCAGTCCGCTACTTCACCTTGCCCTTTTTCTTCGTGCTCTTCGCGTCGCTCCCTGCGTTCGAACGCATCGTCTTCGGCGCAGAGGCCTTCACAGGCGTCGACAGGTCAACGACCGGAATGGTCAGCGTCATCCCCAGCTCGAGCCAATCCGCCGACCCCAGGAGTCCCCTGTTGGCCTCGTAGATCTCCTGCCAGCGCGTGGCGGTCCCGTAGAAGTGCAACGAGATCTTCGAGAGGTTGTCACCCTCCAGGACCCTGTACGTCGTGGGCGCGGTGATCGCGGCCCGGCGCGCTGCGCTCTGCCCCTCGGCGTTCCTTCCGATCGGCTTGGGCCCGACCGGCTTGGGCGACGCGCTCTGCATACCCGCGGTCAGAATACGCTCCGGGCGCAGGGGCGCGCGCGTGCCGCTCTCGACCAGGTGGTCGTAGACGGGCACGAGGATCGAACGCGTTCCCTGCAGGTTCTCGCGCCCTTCGTTTGCGAGGCGCAGGTTGCGCGTGTAACGACCGTTGCGGTAGAAGCGTTGCGCCAGGCCGGCCCAGGTGTCGCCCTCCTGGACGAAGTACTCCTTGTAGGCGGAACTCTTCGAAGGGCGCAGGCCCCGGCTATTTTGGAGGATGTACTTTTCGTCGGCCTTCGGGCCTGTCGAAAGGCCTTGTTCGCTGGCCTTCGTGGAGCGATCGAGAAGCAGATCGCTGGCGTTGGGCAAGTGGGATTCCTCGCCGAGCGGAGCCAGGGACTCCGCCGCGACCTTGGCGAGGATCTCGGGGTCGTCGCTGTCCATGGAACCGGGGGAACCGGGGGAACCGGGCGTTTCGCCCGGCGCTTCGGGAATGCCGTAGATCGGCTTCTCGGAAGGCCCGGAATTCGGCTCGGTATCCGTCGTCGCGGCCAGTTCTCCCGACGGGGGGTTCGACCCGGTATCTGGACCTGGCTCGTCTTCACCCCTGAGACGCTGGAAGGCCGCGGCGACGGGATCGTTTTCGACCCCCTCGTCTGGATCGCTGCCCTCCGAGAAGGCCACGAAAGCGACGGCTGCGAAGAGGAAGGAGAGAATCGACAGTTTCTCGAGTTTGCCCATTGGTAGACGATGGTTCCGCTGGTCGAACGGGTCGGTCCGCACGGGCGGGATTTCTCGTGACTCCCCACCCGACGCTCGAAAGCGGCATTGTCCAGCCCGGGACAAGTGGGTCCAGGGAAAGCTGCCTTTTCCCACGAAATGCTGTGTGGGTGTCTCCCACACCCACAGGATGCAGTGGGTGCTTCGCGGTGCTCTCCTTCACCACGGAAGCCCGCCAGGCCTTCCCACGCGGGTCGAGAGAGGAGCTCTGGGGCAGGCCTCTGGACCCACGGGCAGGCCCGCTACGTCGCTTTTGGCCTCGAGCCGGGAAGAGGAGGCTCGGCATACGTTGCACTCCCCCAGGGCGCCGGTACCATCGCACCCGGAGGGGACTAGGGTCCCCATATTCAAACCCGATGTCGAGCTTCCTCACCGTCCTCCTCCGTTACGTCCTCGTCAGCGCGTGTGCGCTGTCGCTCTCCCTATCCGCTACCGGCTGCGCCAGTTCGGGCAGCTCCGGGGGCAAGGGCGAAAAAGTGCGCATTTCCCTGCGCGGCTACAAAGGGAACCAGTTCTTCGAGCTCGTCAGCGAGTCCCACACCAACCCCGTCGAGTACTACTCCCAGGCCCGGACTTCCGCCGCGCGCAAGATCATCGACGACGAGCTGGTCGTGGCCCTCGCCAAGGAAATGGGCAAGCGTGGATTCAAGAAGAACAAGAAACCCGGTCGCGCCCCCTCCCAGGGTGGCTCGGTTCTGACCTGGGGCATCGAGGTCGCCCGTGACAGCGGTGTCGATCACTGGGTGGTAGGAAGGGGCACGCCCGGAGACGAGATGATCGCTTTCGGGAAGGTCCACGCGGTCTTCCTCGAGGTCTACAACGCATACAACTCCTACCAAACGGTCACCAACCAGAGTGGTCGGAACATCTTCGACACGCCCAAGAGCCCCCCCGCCGGCGTCCGCCAGTGACTCCCTCGACGCCCGATCGCCATGGAGCCCGCGCCCTGGCGATCGTCCCGGCGCGCCTCTCCTCGACACGCCTCGCGCGAAAGATGCTGCTCTGTGAGACGGGGCGCTATCTCTTCGAGCACACAGTGCGCAACGCAGAAGCGGCGGTTTGTCTCGACCGCGTGCTGCTGGCGACGGACTCCAACGAGATCCTGCACGCGGCGCAGGAGGTCGGGGTCGAGGCCGTCTTGACGAGCGATCGGCACAGGAGCGGCACCGACCGCATTCGCGAGGCCTTCGACGGCTTGGCGGACAGCGAGGGCTTCGAGGTGATCTGCAACATCCAGGGCGACGAGCCGGAGCTCTCGGCCGCATCGATCGAGACCCTCGTGCACTGCTTCCAGGAGCCCGACGTCGAGATGGCGACGCTCGCGACGCCGCTGGGCGACGCCGCCGAGATCGTGGATCCCTCCGTCGTCAAGGTGGTCTGTGATCGGAAAGGCTTCGCGCTCTACTTCTCCCGCGCGCCGATCCCGAGTGCAAAGCCCGCTCCCGGCTCAGGCGCCGGAGCCTCGAGCGAGCGCTTGGGACACCTGCGCCACATCGGCATCTACGCCTTCCGTCCCGACGCCCTGCGGCGCTTCTGCGACCTGCCGCGGGGCGAGCTCGAAGAGCGCGAGTGCCTGGAACAGCTCCGCTGGCTGGAAGCCGGCTTTCGCATCCGCGTCGCCGAAGTCCCCGGGGAACCTGTCGGAATCGACACCGATCTCGACTATCGTTTGTTCGTCGAACGTCAAACGAGCCGCTGAAAACCGCACCCAACACCTCCAGAATCCCCACCCCATGACCAAGCACATCTTCGTCACCGGAGGCGTCGTCAGCAGCCTAGGCAAGGGACTCACCTCCGCTGCGGTCGGGCTGATCCTCGAGCGTCGTGGGCTCTCGGTTTCGATGCAGAAGCTCGACCCCTACATCAATGTCGATCCCGGAACGATGAGTCCGTTCCAGCACGGCGAGGTGTACGTGACCAACGACGGAGCCGAGACCGATCTCGATCTCGGGCACTACGAGCGCTTCACGCAGGCCAAGCTCACCAAGAACTCCAACTTCACCACGGGCAAGATCTACCAGTCCGTCATCAAGAAGGAGCGCCGCGGCGACTACCTCGGACGGACCGTGCAGGTGATCCCCCACATCACCGACGCCATCAAGGATGCGATCCAGGCTGGCGTTGGCGAAGCTATGGACGATGGCGGGGACGTCGATGTCGCCATCACCGAGATCGGCGGGACCGTAGGTGACATCGAAAGCCTGCCCTTCCTCGAGGCGATTCGTCAATTCGGAATCGAGCGCCCGAAGGATGACGTGATGTTCGTGCACATCACGCTCCTGCCTTACCTGCGCGCCTCGGGCGAGATGAAGACCAAGCCCACGCAACAGTCGGTCGGCAAGCTGCGCGAGATCGGGATCCAACCGGATGTTCTCGTCTGCCGCACGGAACAGCCGATGACCGAGGAGATGGCGCGTAAGATCAGCCTCTTCTGCAACGTGCGCCGCGAGGCCGTGATCGAAGAGCGCGACGTCGACTTCTCGATCTACCAGGTCCCCCTGATGCTGATCGATGCCGGCCTGGATCGGATCATCGTCGACCACCTGCACCTGCCGCCCGATCCGGTCACGGATCTCAGCGACTGGGCCGCGATGGTCGAGGATATTCGCAAGACCGATCGTCAAATCGAAATTGCCATCGTCGGCAAGTACATCGAATTGCACGACGCGTACAAGTCGATCTACGAGTCACTGGCCCACGCCGGCATATCCAACTCGACGACCGTCAAGCTGCGCAAGATCGGAGCCGAGGACGTGTCCGACAAGGACCTCTCCGCGCTGGAAGGCGTCGACGGCGTTCTGATCCCGGGCGGCTTCGGCGAACGTGGACTCGAGGGCAAGATCGCGGCCACCCGCTGGGCGCGCGAAAACGACGTACCCTTCTTCGGCATCTGTCTCGGTTTGCAGTGCGCCGTGATCGAGTTCGCGCGCAACGTGTGCGGCCTCGAGGAAGCTCACACCCTGGAACACACGCCCCACACCCCGGATCCCGTGATCCACCTGATGAACTCCCAGAAGGGTGTTTCGGACAAGGGTGGAACCATGCGTCTCGGCGCCTACGAGTGTCGACTCGAGCCCGGCACGCTAGCCCACGAGCTCTATGGCCAGGACGTGATCCACGAGCGCCATCGACACCGCTTCGAATTCAACAACGACTACCGCGAACGCTTCGCCAAGGCGGGGCTCCGTCCTAGCGGTTCGCATCCCGAGCTGGACCTCGTCGAAATCGTCGAGCAGCCCGCCCATCCATTTTTCATCGGCGTCCAGTTCCATCCCGAATTCAAGAGTTCTCCGCTGAAACCCCACCCCCTCTTCCGCGGGTTCGTCGGGGCATGTCTCGAACATGCGAAGAACCCGGGCAAAAAGAACCTCGTCGCGCAATCATGAGTCCCGAAGAAAAAACCGAAGGCGAACCGAGACCAGCGAGCGACGCGCCGCTTCCTGGAGGCAACTTCCGTCTGTTCATACAGAAGCTCGGGTACCAGGCTCTCATTTCCATGGGAATGATCGACAACCCGATCACCCAATCGCGCTCGAGCAATCTCGATCAGGCCCAGTCCGTCATCGACGACCTGATGATGCTGCGCGACAAGACCCAGGGAAACCTGCAACCGGACGAACAGGAACACATAGACAAGGTCGTCAATGATTTACAGCGGCACTTCGTGACGCTGCGGCAAAAGGCCGGCCCCAACTAGCTGAATCGAAAAGCTGAATCCAAGAGCTGATCGGCCCCTGGACACGCATGAATACCCACGGACGTATCAGCGCCGCGCTCGCGTTCTCTCTCCTTCTCTTCCCTCTTGGTTGCAGCGCGCCCAAGAAGTCGAAGCGCCCGCCCGCCCAGACGACACAGACCGCGGAGGAGTCCATCGCCGACAAGGTGCGCGGCATGCTGCGCATCGAGGGCTTTCTGACCCTCTACTGGGATGCTCCGTCGGCGAAGCTCTACTTCGAGATTCCTCCAGAGCAAAAGGAGATCCTCTACTACGTGTCGCTGCCCGCGGGGCTGGGCTCCAATGACGTCGGACTCGATCGCGGACAGCTGGGCTGGAGCGGACAGGTCGTTTTTCGCCGCATCGGGCCGCGCATCTTTCTGGTCGCCCCCAATCTAACGTGGCGTAGCTCCAGCACGGATGCGCTGGAGCGTCGCGCGGTTGACGACGCGTTTGCCGAGAGCGTCCTCGAGGGCTTCGACGTGGTTGCGGAGGAGGAAGGCCGCGTGCTCGTCGAGGGCACCTCGTTCTTTCTGCGGGACGCCCATGCCATCGTCCGCAAGCTGAAGGATCGCGGACAGGGGAGCTTTCGTCTGTCGGCGAAGAAGAGCACGCTCCTACCGGACAAGCTGGCCTCGTTCCCGAAGAACGCGGAAATCGAAGCCCTCCTGACGTTCGAGAGCGATCGTCCCGGCCCCGAGGTGCGCAGCACGGCCGCGGTGGCCGAGTCCGTGTCGCTCCGCGTGCGCCATTCGTTCGTCGAATTACCCGACCTCGCCGAACACGACTACCGAGCGCGACGGTTCGATCCCCGTAGCGGGTACTTCCCGTTCAGCTGGAACGACATGGCGGTCGCCGTCGACGAGCCCTTGCGCCAGCGCTTCATCACGCGGCACCACCTGAGCGCCGGCAAACCTATCGTCTATCACGTCGACCCCGCAGCACCCGAACCCGTGCGCAGCGCCTTGCTGGAGGGTGCACGCTACTGGCAGGCGGCCTTCGATGCCGCGGGCTTCCCGCAGGGGTATCGCGTCGAACTCCTGCCCGCGGACGCCGATCCCCAGGACGTGCGCTACAACGTCATCCAGTGGGTTCCGCGCTCCACCCGAGGGTGGAGCTACGGAACGAGTGTCACCGACCCACGCACGGGCGAGATATTGAAGGGCCACGTCAGCCTCGGTGCCCTACGGGTGCGCCAGGACGTGCTCCTCTTCGAAGGACTCAGCGCGCCCTATTCCGGAGAGGAGGCGCAGAGCGCCGAGGTCTTGAAGGCGGCCCTCGATCGTATCCGCCAGCTGTCCGCCCACGAGGTGGGACACACCCTCGGGCTTTCACACAACTTCGCCGCAAGCCTCGAGGGACGGGCCTCGGTGATGGACTATCCCGCACCGGAGGTCCGTCTGGATGAACGCGGCGAGATCGATCTTTCGAATGCATACGCTACCGGCGGTGGCGTCTGGGACGCCTACGCGATTCGCTACGGCTATACGCCCTTCGCTCCTGGGCTCGAAGCCGATGGTCTCGCGGCCATCATCGCCGAGGCAAAGACCAAGGGTGTCGCCTTCCTGACCGACCGCGATGCGCGGGGCGCGGCGCGCTCCCACCCGCGCGCGCACCTGTGGGACACCGGTTCCGAACCGCTCACGGCACTCAAGTCCACCTACGCGGTTCGCGCGCGCGCGCTGGCTCGCTTCTCGAGCAACGTGGTCAAGCCCGGCCGGCCTTTCTTCGATCTCGAGCGCGCCCTGGTGCTGCTCTACTTTCACCACCGTTATCAGCTCGAGGCCGCGGTGCGCCAGATCGGCGGACGGTCCTACGAGTACGCGATCGTCGGCCACGACGAGAGCCCGAAGATCGAAGCCGTGCCCGCGGATCTGCAGCGTCAGGCACTACGCTTGACCATCGACAGCATCCGGCCGGGGTTCCTCGCGCTCTCGCCCAACTTGATCGAGCTGTTGCCACCGCCGCCCCCCGGCTATCGGCGCGATCGCGAGACGTTCCGCGCCTCCGGCGGCTTCTTCGATCCGCTCGAGGCCGCTTCCGCTGCGACGGATCTGACCCTGGGATTGCTACTGGATCCCGCCCGCGCCGCGCGCCTGGCCGATCAACATCGCCGCAACGAAACGCTTCCGACCCTGGGCGAAGTCCTGCAGGGATTGACCGACATGGTCTGGGGCGACCCCGAGGAGCCGCCCGGCTTCCGTTCCGTACGCGAAGCCGTGCAGGCGCGCACCCTCGATCACCTGTTCGCCCTGGCCTCCACCAGCTCGCTACCCACGCGCGTTCGTGCGGCGGTTTACGAGCGGCTCATGAAGCTGCACACGCATCTCAAGGAGGTCCCGCGAACCAGTCCGCAGGCCGCCTTCGAACGCGAGCGACTGCGCCGCTACTTCGAGGATCCCGCGGCCCCGCCGATCGAGGTCCGCGAAGGGACGATTCCGCCCGGCTCACCGATCGGGGCATTCGCCACGGAGGCCTGCAGCTTTCACAGCGGAGAGTCAGTCGGTGTAGCCCAGCGCCCGTAGCGCCGCCCGCACGTCCTCGTCGGTGAGCTCTTCACTGGAGACACCCTCCAGGAGTTTCTGGATGGTCTGGAAGAAGCGTCGGATCCCCTGGTGTTCCGAGTCGGAGAACGGCCGCTCGAAGTCATCGGCCGCGTAGAGTGTCTCGGCATCGCCCGTGATATAGCGCTCCCCCGCGAAGTAGAAGCGCTCGCCCTGGATAGGTAGACGCGTGCCGTCGAGCAACAGCTCGAACTTCTCGCCCTCGAAAGTGCGCCGCATCCCGACGGCCACCGGCCGCCCCTTCGCGGGCGCAAAGAGGTCGCGGCCGGACATGGCCGATGTGCCTCCGGCCAAGCGCAGGATCGTCGTGGCGACATCGACCGACCCGCACGGATCCTGCGTCTGCTCCGAGGTCCTGGAGCCTACGTAGAAGAAGGGCACCTCGATCTGTTCGGGCACCAGCCGCTTGCCGTGTCCGAGGCAGCCCTTTTCGCCGAAGCTCTCGCCGTGATCGGAAGTGAAGAAGACATGGGTGTCGTAGGCATCCATGCCCGCCTTCAATTCCGCGAACAGCGGCACGAGCTCGTGGTCGAGGGCACGCACGTCCTCTTCGTAGAGCTTCTTCGCGTGTCGAACCAGCTCTGGAGCATCAGGACTCCCTGCACTCGCTGCGGCCAGCAGATGCTGGATCCCCACCCACTTCTTCTTGTCCTCTTGATGATCGCCGTAGGGATCGTGGGGGTCGAAGTAGTGGAACCAGAAAAACTGCAGCTCGCCCTCCGCCACGCGCAACTGCTCGAGGGCCTGGGAGGTGATACGCTCGGCCAAGGAGTAGAACTTGCCCTCCGCGACCTCTTTATTTTCCCACTTGCGCGCGTAGAGCTGGTCGAACTCGTCCGCGTAGCGATCGAAGCCCTGGGAGAACCCGAAGCGGCCCTGCATGGGGACCGATGCGGCCACACCCGAAGTCTCGAACCCGAGACGCTTCAAGCGTTCGGCCAACGTGTCCTGGCTCTGGGCCAGGATCAGGCCGTTACGCGTCACTCCGTGTTCCCACGGATGACGGCCCGTGAAGAGACTCGCGTGGGTCGGCTGGGTGGTCGCCGTGGCCGCGTGGGCCTCTTCGAAGTGCAAGCCGCCCGCGGCAAAGGCCCTGGTCTCGGGCATCAAGGCCAGGGAATCGTCGCGCAGCGTATCGATCGTGATCAGAACGATCCGCGTCGGGGCCAGGTCTGAACCAGCACCGCAGCCCACGAGGAGCGCTGTCGCACCGAGCCACACGCAGCGCATGGGCTAGCCGGCTCGGTTTTCGAGCTCGCCCGACTCGTGACGACGGTTCAGCACATCCGCCGTGCGCTGGGCCTCGTCGTACGTCGCGAATATATCGAGGCGTTCGGAGTTCAGGTGATTCGTCGAGGCATGCACCTTGTCGGCCCCCGCCTCGAAGGCGTACTCCTGGCGCACCTGGGTGTCGTGGACGCCGAATGCGAAGCCCAGGTCACTGACCACGAAACGGGGTCGAATACGCTTCTTCGACATGATCTCTCTCGCGATAGATGGGTCTCGAACGAGTGTGCGTCGTTCGGGCTTAGCGGAAGGCGGCGACGCCCGTCAGGGCCTGTCCGATGGCCAGGGTGTGAATGTCGTGCGTACCTTCGTAGGTGTACACGGACTCCAGATTGCACATATGTCGACCGGTGTGGTACTCAAGCGTGATGCCATTCGCGCCGAGGACGTCGCGCAGGGTGCGTGCGGCCCGCAGGGCCATGTCGACGTTGTTACGCTTGGCCATCGAGACATGTTGGTGCTCGAGGATGCCCTTGTCCTTCATGCGTCCGACACGCAGGGCCATCAACTGGGCCAGGGTTATGTCGGTCGCCACATCGGCCATTTTTTTCTGGGGGAGCTGGAAACCGGCCAGGGGCTTGTCGAAGACGATGCGATCCTTCGAGTAGCGAATCGCTTCGTCGAGGCATGCCATGGCGGCACCGACGGCCCCCCATGCGATCCCGTAGCGCGCCTGGGTCAGACAGCCCAGCGGACCGGCGAGGCCCTTGGCCTTGGGCAGCATCGCGTCGGCGGGGACGCGCACGTCCTCGAGCACGAGCTCGGAGGTGGTCGAGGCACGCAGACTCCACTTGCGCTTCTGCTCCGGTGCGCTGAAGCCCTTGCTATCGCTGGGAACGAGGAAACCGCGGATGCCGTCATCGGTGCGCGCCCAGACGATGGCGATGTCCGAGTTGGTTCCGTTCGTGATCCACATCTTGCGACCGTCGATGATCCAGTCGCTACCGTCCTTGCGAGCGCGCGTGAGCATGCCGCCGGGGTTCGAGCCGAAGTCCGGCTCCGTGAGGCCAAAGCAGCCGATCGCCTCGCCGCTGGCGAGCCTGGGGAGCCAGTGGTCCTTCTGCTCTTCGGAACCGTAGGCGAAGATCGGATACATGACGAGCGAGCCCTGCACCGAGACGAACGAGCGCAGGCCGGAGTCGCCGCGCTCGAGTTCCTGGCAGATCAGGCCGTAGGCCACGTTGTTCAGGTTCGGGCAGCCGTACTTCTCGGGCAGATTGGGCCCGAAGACACCCAGCTCGGCCAGCTCGGAGGTGAGCTCCGAGGGAAACGTGCCGGCCTCGAAGTGCTCCATGACGACCGGCAGGAACCGCTCGGAAACCCAACCGCGCACGGCGTCGCGCACCATGCGCTCCTCCTCGGAGAATTCATCGTCGAGGCCTAAGTAGTCGAGCGGTCGGAACGGGTCCATCGGAGGAGATCTTGGAAACGGTGGGCGGTTTTTTGGGAACGGATGATCGATCGACCCGACGTTTCCCAATAGAACGGTCAGGGTCAGACCCGGCATTCTAGCCACGGATCCAGGCCCCACGCCCCCCGAATCCTCATATGAGCGAGCGAACGACCAAGAAGCGACCGGACATCGTCGTTCCCTGCGCGCTATGTGGCTACCACGCTCCCGAGGCCAGAGGCTCGAGCGCCTGCCCCCACTGCAAGCACCAGCCCCTCGACCCCTCACTTCGAGCGCCCCTGCGCGGCCCGATCACCGGTATTCTGGCCGGCATCTTCGCCCTGCCGCGGGGACTCTACTACCTGTTCAACACACCCCGAGCCCTGCGCTGGATCTTCCCGCCCCTGATCGTCACCAGCGTGCTCCTGTCTCTGGCGCTGCTCTGGAGCTTCGGAGTGCTCGATGCCTACGTCGAATCCCAGGCCGGCGAATTCGAATTCGAAAGCGAATGGGGTTGGCTCGCGGGACTCTCGGACAAGTGGACGTGGTTGAAGGGTTCGTGGAACGGAGTCGTCGGGGCGGCGGAGTGGATCGCCAATCTCTCGATAGGCCTCGTCACCTCGAAGACCGTGCGCTTCCTGGGTTGGTTTCTCGTCGGATCGCTCGTCACCTGGTACTGCTTCTCGATCGCCTACGAAGCCCTGGCGGGACCGTTTCTCGACGAGGTCCAGTCGCGACTCGAGATACGGTGGTTCGGCGAAGACCCGCGCAACCGCCTCGAGCGCCCGACCGACATTCCGAGCGAACGCTGTGTGCGTCTCTCGATCGTTTCCGCCGCGGTAACCCTGGTGATGCTGGTGGCCGTGTTCTTCGTCTCCGCATTGGCCTGGTGGAGCGTCCCCGTCGCGGGCACGGGGGCCGTCAGCGCCTGTGTGATCTACGACCGACGCTTTTGGACGTGGCTCCTCTGGGTCGCCCGCATCGAAGCCGGGGCCTTCTGGGCCAGCCTGCAGGCTTCGGCGATCACGGGCTTCATGATCCTCATCGCGCTGCCCCTGTACTTCGTCCCGGTCGTTGGCTACTTCCTGTTTGCCTTCGTCTGCGGCTTCGGCACCGCGGTTGGGATGCTCGACATTCCCATGGAGCGTCGCGGATGGAGTCTCGGCATGCGCCTGCGTTTCATTCTGGGCAATCTGCCGGCCCTCGTCAGCTTCGGAATCGTGTCCGGGCTGTTGCTCTCGGTACCCCTGATCGGACCGATTCTCATGGTCCCAGGGGCGTCCATCGGCGGTCTTTGGCTCCTGTGCCGACTGGACAAGGCTGGTCTTTCGTCAACGGGAGACTAGAAGGCTTCTTCCTCCTGGGCGTGGGCCTCGTATGCAGCGTGGGATAGGATGCGCCCCATGTCGCCCCGTCACCTTGTAACCAGCGCCCTCCCCTACGCCAACGGCCCCCTGCACTTCGGCCATGCGGTCGGAGCGTACCTGCCTGCCGATGTCTATGTCCGCACCCTGCGCATGCTGGGCGAGGACGTGCTCTTCGTCTGTGGTTCCGACGAATACGGGACCTCGATCACGATCGGCGCGGAGAAGGCGGGGAAGAGCTACGCCGAGTACGTCGCCGGCTGGCGCGAGCAGATTCGTGCCCTCTTCGACAACCTGGGGATCGAATTCGACGTCTGGTCGGGTACGAGCATCTCGCCCCACCACACCGAGATGTCTCAGACGTTCTTCCGCAAGCTGGACGAGGGAGGCTATCTCCTGCGCCAGTCGGAAGAGCAGTTCTTCTGCAAGCAGTGCGAACGCTTTCTGGCCGATCGCTTCGTCTCGGGAACGTGCTATGTGTGCAACTTCGAAGGCGCCCGCGGAGACGAGTGCCCCAAGTGCGGAACCTGGCTGGAGGCCCTGCGCCTGAAAGACCCACGCTGCAAGGTCTGTAGCTCCCAACCCGAGAGCCGCGCGACCACGCACTGGTACCTCGACCTGCCCAAGATCCGCGACGAACACATCGGCGCCTGGTTCGAGGGCAAGAACTGGAAGCCAAACGTCGAGGCCTTCGTGCGCGCCCAGCTGGCCGACCTGAAGCCCCGCCCCATCACGCGGGATCTCAGCTGGGGTGTACCGGTCCCCGAGGACCTGGCCCACGGAGAAGAGGGCAAGGTCCTCTACGTGTGGTTCGATGCGCCGATCGGCTACATCAGCTTCTCGCGCGAATGGGCCGACAAGACGGGCGATCCCGAGGCCTGGAAGCGCTACTGGTGCTCACCGGACACGCGCTTGGTGCACTTCATCGGCAAGGACAACATCCCCTTCCACTGCCTGATCTTCCCCTCGATGCTCTACGGGCAGAAGGGCGACTACATCCTGCCCGAGAACGTCCCGGCCAACGAGTTCCTCAATCTGCAGGGTCGTAAGTTCAACACCTCGGAGAACTGGACGATCCCGCTCGAGGCCTTCTTCGAGAAGTACGACAACGAGACCGCGCGCTTCTACCTCCTGGCCAACATGCCGGAAAGCTCGGATGCCGAGTGGCGCTGGGAGGACTACCAGAGCTGCGTCAACGCCTCACTGGCCGACACCATCGGTAACCTGGTGACGCGCGTCCTGCGCTTTGCCGCGAAGCACTGGGACGGCAAGATCCCGCTCCTCTCCGAGGAACACAGGGAAGAGCTGGATCGCTCGATCCTGACCGAGTGCGGCAAGATCGCCGATCCTGCCAGCTCGGTTCGCGAATACCGTTTCCGTCGCGCCTGCGAAGAGCTCGTTGCCAACGCAGCCTGCGCGAACGTCTTCATCGATCGCAATGCCCCCTGGGCTCTGCGCAAGGAAGACCCCGAGCGCGCGGCGAGTGTCCTGAACACCGCGGCGGAATGGATCGGCTGGATCGCTCGTTGGATGGCGCCCTTCATGCCCGCGAGAGCCCAGTCGATCTGGGCCATGCTCGGACAAGAGGGCTCCGTGTCCGACCTGGGCTGGCCGGGCCTCCCGGAAGCGGGAAGCTGGCGGCAATTGGCCGGAGGGACACCCCTCGGTGAGGTAGAAGGCCTGTTCCAGAAGATCTCCGACGACGAGGTGGCCGTCGAGATCCAAGCTCTCCGTGACCGCAGCCAGGGAGCCTAGGAAAAGCGCAGCGAGACCCCCGTCTCGCTGCTCGCTGACCCGCGTGCAGGCGCTGTGAAAGCTCTGACAGAGCTAGATCGCTGCTAGCAGAGCTGCTTCAGGCCCTTGCCGACCCTGAAACCGACACGCTTGCCGGCCTTGATCTCGATCGGCTCACCCGTGTGCGGGTTGCGACCGATGCGCGGCTTGCGGTCTTTCACCTCAAAGGTTCCGAACCCGGTGATCGTCACCGTGCCTTCTACTTGGAGACCCTTGCGGATATTGCCCAACACGGTGTCGAGCAGACGGGTCGCTGCGAGCTTCGAGGTGTGCAGCTCGTGGGCGATCTGAGTGATAAGGTCGCTCTTGTTCACAGTGTTTTCGCGAAAAGGGAGAGGTGAGAGGGAGAGAGAGGAAAAAAGAAGAACCTGATCCCTTCGAAAAGGAATCAGGCCCTCTTTGTGTCTAAATCAGGCCTTTTTACGGCGCTTGGTCGCCTTCTTCTTGGCGGCCTTACGCTTCTTGCCGGCCTTCTTCTTGGTGGCCTTGCGCTTTGTGGCCTTCTTCTTGGTGGCCTTGCGCTTAGCGGCCTTCTTTTTTCTCTTAGCCATTGAGAGCAGTCTCCTTGGGCATTTTTGGTCCCTTATAGGGGCACCACGTGGCGCCCTCACCACGACATCAAGCCTCTTCTTCGGCGGACTTTCGCGTTTGCTTTCCCTGCAAATGTGAAAACTTTGATTTACGTGCGCTCACGAATGGCAGCGCTGAGCACTGATGACACTCGCGAGCTGCGTTTCGAACCTCTTAATGGCGGACGAACCTCGTCAACAAGCGTTCTCCATCACATTGCGAGCGTGCGCACGACATGGAAGAAAAACAAAGGACGGGGGATACGAAAACAGCGGCACCCGGGTTTCCCCGGACACCGCCGTGAACATAAACGTCAGTCGAGCTCAGAAAAGCTTGTCCAAAGCGTCGGCCGCATCGCTTTCGAAGTCCTTGCCCAGGTCGGCTTCCCGGTTTTCGGACATGATCTCGGTCAGGATGGAGAGGATCCGGTTGCCGGCCTCCTGAGCATAGAAGCGAACCATGCCCAGGTTGGTGCGGCCGTCGAACAGAACCGCCATCAGGGTGCGATCGCCGATCATCTGGAGTTGGATCGAGTCCCTCTGTCCCTGGTGGAACAGGATCGAGAACTCGTTCTCACCCAATAAGCGAGCCATTTCCATCGTCGCGGCGAAAGAGCCGGCGATGAGCGCGGAGATGGTGTCTTCCGAAGTGCGGACCGGCTCACCACGACGCGTCACCAGGTGACCGTCGCGATCGACGAGCAGGGCACAACGCCCCTTGGACAATTCGAGGAAGGTGTCGATCTCTGCGTTGAGACGTTGGACGTCGTTTTCGTAGAAGACCAAACGCTGCCTGCGGAGGTTTTCGTCTCGTGTGGACATGTTTTGAGCTCCTATAGAACGGACATTGCGAACCAAGCCAGGACGGCACCGAGTCCGACACCGACGACAACGAACACCGCGGTGAGAACACCGCCCTTCTGGGCCTTCGGGGACACAGGCATGGCTGACTGGGTCCTCTTGGCGCGACGCTTTTGGCCTTGCGCTTGCTGGGGCTGGGCCCCAGCCGACGGTGCCCCTGGCGTACGTCGGGCAGTCGGGCGCTGCTGACCCGGACGCTGCGCATGGTCTGCGGGCGAAGGCGCTACGACCGGCGGAATGTACTGCTGGGGAGCCTGGGCGACGGGCTGCGGCGCGACGTCGGCGACCCCGGGGACGGGTCCTCCGGCAACGCCCGCCCCCGGAGCTACTCCCTGATGAGGAGCATGTCCGACCTGGGGCTGGGCAGGCGCGGTGGTCGACAGCGCGGGGTTCAATCCACCCTGCGCAGGCATGGGCTGGGCAACGGGGGCAACGGGGGCGTCCTGCGGAAGCGGTTGAGCCGGAGCCGGTGCGCTCGCTACGGCCGGAGCCGGAGCACCCGCCATGGGCTGCGCGGCAACTCCCTGGGGAGCGACCGCTTGCTGGGCCTCCACGGGATCCATGGCGCCAGGCGCGGGCGCGGGCGCGGCGATCGGAGCGAGCGGTGCCACGGGGGCCATGCCCGGAGCCGGAGACGGGGGTGCAGGTGAGCCGAAGCTGGGCTTGCCTCCCCCACTCTCGTTCATAATGTTCTTCAGCACTAACGCAGCCAGCGACTTGAGCGTCGGAAACACACCCTCTCCCGAGTTCGCCATGGCCTCGAAGGTCGGCACCTTGAAGCTGTTGACGAGGCGCTCGAGTTCCTCGACCGGCAACGCGTCGGGCAAGTCACGCTTGTTCCACTGGATCACCATGGGGATCTGGGACAGCGACTTGCCGTACTCGTTCAGGTTCTCTTCGAGGTTGCGCAGAGAGTCGTTGTTCTGCTCGGTCATCGAGGCCGAAGAATCGGCCACGAAGATGACACCGTCGACGCCCTGCAGCACTAGCTTACGCGTGGAGTTGTAGTAGACCTGCCCCGGCACCGTGTAGAGCTGGAAGCAGGTACGCATTCCCGCGACTGTGCCGAGATCGAGCGGCATGTAGTCGAAGAACAGCGTTCGGTCACCGTCCGTGGAGATGCTCGTCAGCTCGCCCTTGTTGGTCTTGGGCGCACGCTGGTGAACGATCTCCAGGTTGGTCGTCTTGCCCGACATGCCTGGGCCGTAATAGACGACCTTCACATTGACGGTTTTCTGGGCGAAGTTGATCTGAACCATGGTCAATAATCTCCCGCAGGAGGGGTGTCCTCTACGACATCGTTGGCTTCGACCCACGAATCCCTCGGTTCCATGGCCGCTTCGACAGGGTCGGAGGGCATGGGTGCGGGGTACTCATTATTCTGGCCGGAGGCCGTGGGGGTCTCCTCCGGTGAAGGGCGCGGACGCAGGGTGCGCTCGATACGAGCGATGGTTGCATCCATCGAAAGACGTACGGCCTCGGGAGAGAGACCGCGCGCTAGCAAAACCACGAGGATCGCGGTCTCCATTCGTTGCAGGACCAGGGTTCCGCGCGCTGCACGCAAGCTGATCCTGGTGGGCGGTAGCCACGAGAGCGGTCCGACAGCCAGGTTCAGTTCGCTGATCCAGGCGGCGGTCATCGCTGCAAGTCCGTCGTCCTTTGACATGCCACCGAACTCGGAGTCGATCGGCTGACCCGAGACGCGGCCGCAAGAGGCGATGGGTACGCCATCACTGGCAGCCAGCATGGCCAGTTCGACACCGGGCTCCTGGGCAAGGGGTTCGAGCAGTTCGATCACGCGGCCTGCCTCCCCTTGTTGCCCTCACCGGTATCCAGGCCGGTCAAGCCGTGAAGAGCATCCTCGCGGACACGTCCTAGCCGGCCCTCACTCCAAATCGCACCTGCATCCTGCTCGCCAGGAGCAATGGAAAGCACGCCGAAGTCGCCTTCGAGCTGAACCTGGAATATCTGGCCGAGGCCGAGACGGCGCGCAGCACGACGGCTCGTCTGCAGGATCTTGTGAACGGCCCGTGCCGAACGCTCGGCGCCAGCGCCCCTGGGGCCTTGCACCAGAACCGTCGAGCCACAGATGTACATGGCAGCGTGAATGTCCCTGGCGGACACGAGCTCGCGAAGCAGGGGCTGCACGGCCGCCTTCTTCATGGGCTTCTGCTTGTTGTCGAGGGAGCCCTCGTCCGACAGCTGACCGGTCCGTTCGACACTGACGAGCGCTTGCTCGAAGGTCGGCGAGTGATCGATCAACGTCGCCAAGGATCGATAGCGCCCTTCGAGAACGGGCGAACCTGGCTCGATCTGCAGGAGCCTACCGGCGCAGGCGTGGGCATCCTTGTGGGCGCCAACCTTCATCAAGAACTCCAGCTTGGCATAGAGCGGGCGAGTATCATCGGGCATGTGCTGCACGGATTCCTCCAGGCTCTCGAGGGCCTGCCGCCCGGCCTCGCGGCCACGGTCGGCGTAGAAACGTTGCAGGTGAATGCAAGCCACGTAGAACAACGCCTCGGCGTCATTGCGTGTTTCGACCCAGCTGCGAGCGACCTCCTCCGCACGATTCAAATCGTTCGATTCGATGAGAATCGAGCACATCTCCTGATAGAGCGCGGGCCGCGGGGCCTCCTGGATCTCGGCTTTCAGTTCGACGAGACGCTTCTCGCGCTCGAGGCGACGCGCACGCAAAGCCAGACGCGATAGATAGACGTT
Source organism: Planctomycetota bacterium (assembly GCA_965662355.1). Lineage (GTDB taxonomy): Bacteria > Planctomycetota > UBA1135 > UBA1135. The sequence continues at coordinate 245,420 of CBFIHP010000003.1, forward strand.
GCCGGGATAGCTCGAGAGACCCTCTGCGCAAACGCGCTGCACCTCGTCCGTGTTGTTGACGCGGGCGTATTCCTGGGCCAGTGCGGCGTAATTCCTCGGGGTCGGATTCTTGGCGAGTCGCTCGCGGACTTTGCGGATGCGCCCCCGGCCAAACAGTCTTCCAAAGAATGACATGGCTTCTACTCTGCCTCCTCGCCTTCTACGTACTTGTTGATTGCCTCAACGTCACGCTGCACCTGCTCGAGGTGCTCCCAATCATCCCCACCCAGCTCGAGCGCGTTCTCGAACTCCATGAGCGCCTTCTTCCAGTCGGTCGCATCGGCAAAGGCATGCCCACGGTGCTTGGCGGCCTCGGCCGAGAGCTCACGCTCACGGATCTTCTGTTCGGCACGTTGATCGAGAACGAGCTTGCGCTCCTCGATCCGGTCGATGTCCAGACGCAGATTCGAGCGCTCCTTCAGCAGGTGGAAGCTGCGGTGCCAGGCCGAATTGACATCGATGAAGCGCTCCAGTGACGCGAGTCGCTCATGAACGGAATTGGGAACACCCTCCACGACGGGAGGAATGTGGCGGTACTCATCCAGCAACTTGATCTCGCGAATGATGAGCACACTCAGGGCCAGGGAGAGCGTGAGCGCTCCCAGCACGAAGCGCCAGCGCACCTGGCGGCTCTTCGCCAGCGAGCGTTCCTGAAAGCGCAGGTCGCGGATCAAGCGCGCAACGTCCTTGCGGTTGCGATCCAGCTGTAGGATCTCGCGCAGCCAACCGATCGCTTCCTGTGTGCGACCTTCCCGAATCAAACTCTGGGCGCGTTCGAGGTAACGATCGGCGAGGTCTTGAACCATGCCCTGGCGACGCATGACGGCGCCGAGATCACGCTCGAGGGCGTGCTCGCCGGGAATCTGCTCCACGAGGAGTTCGAGGAGCGCCATGGCGTGATCGGTCTGCCCCAGGCGCTCGAGGCGTGCGGCCAGTCGGCGGCCCGTGGAAGACGGCGTGAAGCCCATGCGTCCTGCGAGACGCGGCTGGGCGATACCGATCAGGATCAGAGCTTCGAGGACCTCGGGGTCCGACTCTTCTCCGTTCGCCGCGGTCATGAGAACCTCGGCGCACTCCTCGATCAGCCCCAACTCCATAGAGGCGAGCTCGACGAGCCGATGAGGGAGATGGCTTCCCGGCTCTCGCCGTTTTTCAGGCGCCCCGTTGATAACGAGGGTGGCGTCTCGAACGATCAGGGTGGTCGACATGGTGGAGCGTTTCACCACGACTCGAAGACCCGACTACGGCTCTTCAAGGGCCGGGAAGTCGGAGGACGAGTGGTGAACGAGTCTCGTATCGACGTGGTGGAAAGAGGATCTGAAAGTGATCTGTCGGGAATCGCCCTCGCAGCACCCCGGAAAGGACTCCCGGTGCAAAACCTACCGTCGCTCGGTGTCCAATCGTGGGGCTAGAGGACCACGGGACGCACGACTGTTTCACTGAGCTTCGGCCCCGTCGGCGTTGCGATCCACGCCTGCGCAGCAACCTCGAGTCCGATCATCAACACGCCCGCAGGCACCTGGATGGTCGCTCGGACCTGGTTTCCCCCCAAATTGCCCGTCGTGAGCGGAAGAATCGTCCGCGCCGGATCGAGCCAGAAGAGCCCTTCGTAGAAACTGGGGAAGGCCAGCGGTCCGTCCCCTTCGAAGCCGACCAGGATCCAGGTCGGCGCCGGTTGGGAGAGAAGTGCAAGAAAGCGCAACACCTGTCCGGGCTTGGGCACGTCCATCATCACGAGGTCGCGCTCGCCCGTCTCGAAGAGCTGCAGCCGACCGCTCGTGGAAAATAGATTCGCATGTGCATCCTTGCTGGCGGCGACGATGCGACTGCCACTCGAATCGAGGTCCAGGTCATACGGGCTGCCGGGAAGATCAACGTCGTAGACCACACCGGCCTGGCCGCGCTCTACCAGCAGGATCTCCGGGCTCGCATCGGAACTGCCCCAGAGACCGAGCAGGATGCGCCGGCCATCCGGCGTCATGTCCAGGGCCGCGGGAAAATTCTGCAGAGCCAGGGAACCACCGGCCTGGCGGAGTTTGTTCAGCAAGGTCAGAGCCGGCAGAGCAAAGACATCCAATCCGGCTTCGCTATACACGAGCGAATTCCACCATGCGATCGCCAAGGTCGCCCCATCGTGGGACAGCTTCACATCCGCGGCCACGTCATCGACGGCACCCGGGATCTTCGTGGAAGCGCCGTATCCAAGACCCAGATCCTGATGCACGTAGACCGCCCCCCCATCGCCATAAGCGAACGTCAATCCGTCGTAGGAAAAGGCGAACACCGCAGACGAACCGGGCAAGTCGGTCTCGAAGAGAACCGAACCCGTGGGATCGAGAACCAAGAGCGTGTTTCCCGCGCACAGAGCAAGTCTCTGGCCATCCCCGGAAAGCTCGACGCGACGCAGGGCCGAACCGGGGAAGTGCACGCGCACGACCAGTTGGCCGGTAAAGGGATCGAGTAGATCGACCTGAACCTCACCACGCGCTGCGTCGTAGACCGCTGCGATCAAGACGCTGCCATCCTCCGATAGCGCCAGGTGCGCGGGGGCGTTGACCAGCGCACCCAGGTCGTAGTTGAATCGCGGAGCGAAGCCGTTGCCGAGCGCCGCGTGCTCGGCGTCGTAACGCCGCACGATCGTGCGTCTCGTCACCTCGCCGGGAATCGCTAGCTGGTGCAGCGTATACAGCTGATCCGGTCGCGGGCCAGCGGCCACCAGGATCGCTCCCAGTGCGCCGGAGAAATCGAGCGCGCGTTCCAGAACCGGGTCGGGTACCTCCACCGTGCTCGAGAGAAAGGCCTCCGGCTGGGCACCCGACGTCGCGGCCCAGACCAGCTCGCCGTGGGCGGTGAAGGCACAGCCACGCGGAATCCAGGTCGCCCCCGAAGGCGGGTCGACCGACCAGCGCTCACCGGGAATGAAAGCGGTGGTGCTCTGGGCGAGGGGGCCAGATGCGGACAGGGCAAGCGCGAAAGCCAGCCCGAAGGCAACTCGCCAGGACCTGGGCTCGAGGAACGTAGAACAAGGGTGCTTCAAGAGGACGTGCCTGGGTGTAGGGGCTCATTCCAACCCTATCCCGGCGCGGTCTCTGGGGTCCGGGAACTCGTTTCCACCCGTGAGGGCTCTGCAACCCTTGGCCTCTCACCCTCCTTCTTATAGAGTCCCCACCCCCCGCCCCGGCTCGGTCCCCTTGACCGGGTCCTACGAGGGCCTAATCCGTCCATTCCCCGCCTACCCGCCCCCCCTGGAGCTCCCTGCTTGAAAGCGACACCCCTCGTCGACGTTCATCGCGAACTGGGCGCGCGCCTGGTCGATTTCGGCGGCTGGCAGATGCCGGTGCAGTACGGCTCGATTCTCGAGGAAGGCAAGATCGTGCGCCAGGCCTGCGGGTTGTTCGATCTCAGCCACATGGGTCGCTTCCACGTCACCGGTCCGGATGCGGTGCGGCTAGTCGACAGGGTTTGCACGAACCACGCAGAGAAGATCCCGGTGCAATCGATCCGCTATTCTTTGCTCTGCAACGAGGCCGGCTATCCGATCGATGACCTCCTCATCTATCGCGAGCAAGAGGGCGTCTACCTGGTCGTGAACGCCGGCAATACCGAGCGCGACCTGGCCTGGATTCGGGAGCACGGTGCCGATCTCGACGCCGAGTGCCACGACCTGACCGACAGCCAGGCGATGCTCGCCCTGCAAGGACCCGCGTCCGTCGAGATCCTGCAGAAGCTCGTCGAGGGATACGATCTGTCCCAGCTGAAGTACTACAAGTTCGCCTTCGCCAGTGTCTGCGGACTTCATGACGTACGTATCTCGCGTACCGGATACACCGGAGAGGACGGCTTCGAGATCTACTTCGATCCCACGGAAGCCAAGAACGTGTGGGACGCGCTACTCGAGGCCGGCAAACCCCACGGGATCGCTCCGATCGGCCTGGGCGCGCGCGACATCCTGCGACTCGAAGCCGGAATGGCGCTCTACGGTCACGAGCTGGACGAGTCATCGAACCCGATGGAAGCCGGCGTCGACTTCGCACTCGCGTTCACCGAGGAGAAGGGCGACTTCATCGGTCGCAAGGCCCTCGAGAAGCTGAAGGGGGAACGCACCCACCGGCTCGTGGGAATCACGACCGAAGGGCCCCGGGTCCCGCGCCAAGGACACCCCCTGATCGATCCGAACGATGGCGATCGCGTCTGTGGACGCGTGGTGTCCGGAGGGGTCTCCCCCACCCTGAAAACGAATATCGGTTCGGCCTTCGTCGAGCTGGGACGCGACCAAGCGGAAACGGAACTCGCCCTGGACATGCGCGGCAAGCACCAAGCATGTAAGGTACGCGAGCTGCCCTTCTACTCCCGCACGCGCAAGAAGAAGAAGAGCACCTAGAACCCCTAGCCCCAACCCTGGGAACTGAGAGAGACCATGCGCCCCGACGATCGCAAGTACACCAAGACCCACGAATGGGTGAAGCTCGACGGCAGTTCCGTGCTCGTCGGCATCACGGATTTTGCGGTCAACGAGCTCTGCAGTGGCAACGAGGGCGACCTGGTCTACTGCGACCTGCCCGAACCCGGACGCGACCTCGGTGCCGGTGAGACCTTCGGTGAGATCGAGTCGGTCAAGGCCGTCGCGGATCTCAATACCCCTGTCGCCGGCAAGGTGACCGAGGTCAACATGGCCATCGAGGAGCACCTCGAAATCCTCTCACGAGACCCTTTCCAGGAAGGCTGGATGGTACGTCTCGAAGCCCAAGCAGGCTCGCTCGACGATCCGGCACTCCTGGACGTTGCCGCCTACGAAGCTCTGATCGCGGCGGAAGAGCCCAGCGCCTGAGCTTGCGCGTCAAGCCACGACCAGGAGGGCGTCATGTCGAAACCGTGGCGGTTGTTCACGACCTGGGACGGCGATCCTGGTTTCAACATGGCCATGGACGAGGCCCTGTTTCTCCACGGGGACGAGCGTCCGAGCTTGCGCTTCTATACATGGCGACCCTGCGCCCTGTCGTTGGGCTATTTCCAGCGCGTTGCGGACGTGCCCGAGGTCTCCCAGGCAGACGTCTGCGTGCGTCGCTTGACCGGCGGAGGTGCGATTCACCATGCGAACGAGCTGACCTTCTCGATCACCGCCCCCGTCGAGCACCCGCTCTACCGCGGTGAAGTGAAGCGTTCCTACGAGCGCGTGCACGGACTTCTGGCCACCGTTTTCTCCCAGCTCGGAGTCGATGCGGCACTGCGCGGCGCTCTGAAACTACGTTCGGATTCAGCCGGGTCGGGGATGTGCTTTCACGTCTCGACGCCCCTCGACCTCGCCTGGAGCTCGCGCAAGGGAGTCGGCTCGGCGCAGCGTCGCAGCCAAGGCCGCGTCCTGCACCATGGCTCGATCAAGATGGCCGCGACCGAGCTGGATACGGGCATCGCAGGGCTCCACGAATACGCGCCTGCACTGACACCCGAGAAGCTTGCGCCGCGCATTCGCGAACACTTTGCAAAGGAGCTCGGCATCACCTACGTGGAAGAGGCTCTTTCCGAGAAGGAGCGCCAGCACGTTCGCGAGCGCGCCTCTTTCTTCACCTCGAAGACCTTCGTGCACCGGCGCTGAGTCGCTCCCTGGCAGGCCAGGTGTCATCGGTGATGCGGCTGTAGATGAGGGCGATTCCACGCCCCACGAGAAAGCCGTAGCGCAGGCTCGCCGATTCGCGCAAATGGGCTCGGCACAGGTAGCAACGCGAAAGGAAGGGTTACCCCGCCAGGACTCGAACCTGGAACGACTGGACCAAAACCAGTTGTGTTGCCGATTACACCACGGGGTAAGAGCTCGAACGGCGTTGGTCGCTGTGCGGGCCTCTGCCTGGAACAAGACCGTTCGAGGGGCGGAAACATAACAGCGCCCCTCTCCAGATTCAATCCAGCGATTGCCACCGATCCACGCTCAGAGCGACCCCCTAGCGGCAGTGCGCGGATTCCACCTCCGCAAGCCCGGCATCTCGCAGCCGACGCCAGCCCAGAAAAAGCGCCTGGTGGGAGGCGAGGGTACGGATCCAGTTGCGCTCGCCGGGGGGGAAGCGGCGCTCGAAGGTCTCGAGCACTCCATCGAGAGAGGTAGCGAAGCAGACGAGTCCCAGGGGTTTCTCGGCACTTGCGCCATCGGGCCCCGCAATGCCGGTGACCGCAATCGCGAGGCGCGCCCCCGAAACCCGAGCCGCCCCGGCCGCCATGTCCCGGGCGACCTCCTCCGAGACCACGCCATGCTCCCGGATTCGCTCCCGCGGAACGCCTAGCACCTCAGCCTTGACCTCGTCGGCGTAGGTCACGAACGAGCGCCGAAAGACCGCCGAGATCCCGGGAACCCTCGTCAGATAGGCGGAGGCGAGCCCGCCGGTACAGGACTCGGCCAAACTCACCTCGAGCCCCGCGCGAATGAGCGCCTCGCCCAGAACCGTTTCGAGACGCCGATCCCTTTCGGTGTAGATGTACTCCCGGAAGCGATCGCGGAAGGCCTGGGCGCGTTGATCGAGCAGACGCGCTCCCTCGGCACCCTCGCGACCGGCTCGCAAACTGACGAGCAGACGGCCGTGCTTGGCCGAGCACCCCATGCGCGGTTCCGCATCGCGATCCATCCACCCACCCACTTTTTCCGCGAAGTCGCTTTCCGAGACTCCGAACAGATGAAAGCGCCGCTCGCCTAGCGGGGGCCTTGCTCTCTTGCTTGCCACCAGAAAAGGAATGACCTCTTCGCCCAGCACAACGCGCAGCTCTGCGGGAGGACCGGGCAAAGCGATCACGCAGGTCTCGAGTTCGGCCGAAGAACCCGGTAGCTGCATGCGGAACCCCGGCGCCGTCCCGACCCGGTTGTGAATGGCCACGGCACCATCGGGCAAGAGCGCCTGGCGCTCGTTGGTCTTCGGCATCGGTGTCCCGCGTCGGGTGTACCAGGCCAGGATGTCGCGCATCGCGCCCTCGTCGAGGCTCAGGGGAACGCCCAATGCCCGCGCCACTCCATGCCGCGTGACATCGTCCAGGGTCGGTCCAAGTCCACCGCTGCAGATCACGAGCCTGGCGTGCTCGATGGCCCGCTCCAGGGCAGCGGCAATCGCTTCCTCACGATCCTCGACCAGCTCGACCCCGGAGACCGCCAGCCCGACGCGGGCGAGCTCGCGCGCCAGCTCTGGCGTGTTCAAGTCCGGATGGGCTCCAGCGAGAAGCTCGTCCCCCACGACGACGATGCGCACATTCCTGTTCGATTGGGCCATTTCGGTCACGGGGCGTCACCGGAATCGCGCTCGGCCGCGCGCTTCGCGACGATCCTCGACGACCAGATGCCGATCTCGTACAGGGCGATCAGCGGAATTCCCATCATGGCCTGGGTGAAGGGATCGGGTGGGGTCAGCACCGCTGCCAGCACGAACGCACTGATGATGAAATGCCCTCGGAAACGAGCCATGGCCGCCGGATCGACGATGCGCGAGCGCGCGAGAAAGCACATGACCAAAGGCAGCTGAAAGATGATCCCGAGGGCCAAGCACAGAGACGCGAAGAACTTCAGGTAGTTCGCCGCGCTGAAGGTCGGATAGGCGAAGTCGATCGAGCCCTGGTTCAGAAAGTAGATGGCGTACGGCACCATCACTCTGAACCCGAACGCTGTGCCAACGAGAAAGGCCACGAGCGAGACGGGGAAGTAGAGCCTTACTCCGCGTTTCTCTTTCTCGTAGAGCCCCGCTGCGATGAAGAGCCACATCTGCCACAGGAGAAAGGGTGCGCCGACGATCAGGGCCAGATACAGGCAGACCTTCAGGCGAAAGAGAAAGCTCTCGGCGGGAGCGATGAAGATCAGCTCCTTGTTGAAGTTCCGCAGGCGCATGTCCTCGGGATCCGCCGTGAGAAAGAACTCGGTGCGCAAGAGCTCCGGATCGGCGTCGAGCTTCTCCACGGCTTCGGCCACGAAGTCGACCTCGAGCATGCTCATGGCCCGGTAGTGCGGCTCCTTCGCCAGCTTGATCAGTGGATCCTGAAAGCTCCAGCAAAGGACGAAGCAGACCAAGACGGCGACCACGCCGCGGATGAGGCGCGAGCGCAGCTCGTCGATGTGCCCACCGAGGCTCATCCGCGTCTTCCCAAAGGGGTCTTTCGCGCCGCTGCTCTCCTGGGGCTCCTTGTCGCCGCTCATGGGCGACGATCATAGTCGAGCGCCAAACGAAACCGGACCCCCAATCGCGGCTGCGACCGGGGGTCCGGTTTGTGTCGACCTGTTTGTTTTGAACTGGGCCGGGGGGAGCTAGTTGCCGACGCCCGCACCGGCGCGCAGGAACTCCTCGATATCGGTCAGGGAGACGACGACCACATTCTGCGCCACCGCATCGCGGTACTCGGGCAAATCGGTGGGGTCGATCGGCTCTTCGAGCGGCTCGTTCGTGTCGGGATCGGCGTAGAGCTGGGCGCCAACGATGCAGAAGTTCGTCGTGTGCGAGAGCTCGTCCTGGATGTTGATGCCGATGCGGCCGAGGAGCGAACGCAGGTCCTTCTCGTTGTAGCGTCCGCTGAAGCGGCCGACGAGGACGGCGTTGCGGGTGCCACGCGGATCGTAGAGACGGTTGACGATGACGTCGCCCTTGGCGATCTGAGCCAGGGGGTCGGACTTGCCGCTGAAGACGACTTCGGCGCGACGCTCTTCGACGCGCACGACGTCGGCGTAGGCGATCAGCTTGCCACGCTCGCGGGGGTTGCCCGACTCGACGCGGAAGCGCATGCCCGTCGTGAGACGGTGGCGCGCACCGATATCGACCCACCCCATCTTCAGGCGGTCGGAAACCTCGATGATCTTGCCGTCAGGGTCGTTGGCGAAGTCGCCGCGAACGAAGCGGGTCTTCTGCGTGAGGTCGAGGATGCGGGCATCCTTCAGGCGCACGACTTCTTCGAGACCGCGCTTCTCGTTCGCCGAGGCGACGCGCAGGTTGCGAACCTCGTTGTCACGCTCGGAAACCTGATCCTGGGCGGTGGACAGGCGATCGGTGAGCTCCGACTCGCGGCTGTCCGCGGCGCTCTTTTGATCGGCCAGGTCCTGGCGCAGGGTTTTGATCGTGTCATCGTTTTGCGAGGCGACGTCCACGGCCGCCGAATTGGCGGACTGAACCTCTGCCTGCAGGGTCTGGATCTGACCCTCGAGCTCGGCGATTTTGCGGCCGCGCTCGTTGTAGGCCGCCGTGATCTTCGGCAGGACGCCCTGGAAATCGACGTCCGAAGCCGTCAGATCGGAAAAGGTCGACTTCAGCCCCTCGAGGGCCGAAGTGGCTTCCGTCACGTCGGTCGACTGATCGGCGGATTCACGGTCGTACCAACCCAAGACGACGGAAACGTTCCGGCGAACTTCCTGGGCGGACTCCCAGCGGGTTTCCGCTTCGGCCGATTTCGATACGGCATCGTCGCGACTTTTTTGAGCCGTCGCCATATCGCTCTGGGCGATGAAACCAAAGGCCAGGGCGACCAGGACCAGGACGCTGGCAACAATCAGCCAAACGGCGCTGACGCGAGCCGCACCACGATTCGAGCCCATATTCGGGTTACTCATATCTGAAGCAGGGGATTCTCTTGCGTACGGGAGAGGATTTCTTCCCGCGAGGACAACTACCCCTCTAGCATACGCTGGTTTCCCACGAATCCGGTCCATGGAATCACGATCCTCTAGAATCGAGCTCCGCACGGAGCCACGGATCCTCGGCGTGCTCGGTGGGGTGGCCTCGGGGAAGTCCGCGGCGGCCCGTTTCTTGGCCGGCGAGGGGGGCTGGGTGGTCTCCGCGGACGAGATCGTGCACAAACTTCTCGCCGAGAAGGACGCGATCGAAGCCTTTTCCCGGCGCTTCGGCGAAACCGTGCTGGGGCCCAATGGAGGCCTGGATCGGGCGCGATTGGCCCAGCTGGTGTTTGATCCCGAGCAGGGAGCCGAAGCCCGAGCGGCACTCGAGGACTGGACCCACCCGCGCGTTCGTGCCAGGATCTTGGCGCGCATCGAGGAGGCCCGGAGCGAGGGTGTGCCCCGCGTCGTGTTGGACGTGCCCCTGCTCCTGGAGACCGATGCGCAAAGCGGGCTCGCCCGCCTGTGCCACGTGTTGGTCTTCGTCGCCGTCTCGGACGAGCAACGCGACCAGCGGGGACGGGAGCAGCGCTCCTGGCCCGCGGGCGAAGTCGCTCGCCGTGAAGCCGCCCAGCTCCCCCTCGACGAAAAGATGGAGCGTGCGGATTACGTGCTTTCCAACGAAACAACCCTAGAGGAGCTCGAAGCCGCCTGTCGCCACGTCTTGGCGCAAATCGAAGCGGACTGAGACGCGAGCCCTCTCCACAACAACAACTCAAAGCAGTCGATGGCGAAGAAGCGCAACTGGCAAAGGAAAAAGAAGTTCCGTCCTGGCGGTGGTGGAGGCGGCGGCGTCTCTGGAATCGCCGCCACGGCCACCCTCGAGGAGGTTCGGATCGACCACGACGCCCTCCCCGCCGACCTGTCGGAGGAGGAACTCGAGGAACTCGTCTCCAGCCTGCCGCCCTCCAAGCGCAAGACGAAGCCCAAGCCGCTCTCCTACGACGAGCTGCGCGTGCTGAGCCCCGCGGATCTGCACGAGATCGCCAAGAAGGAGAAGGTCGGGGAGGCCGCGTCCCTGCGCAGGCGTCGCGACCTCGTCTGGCACATCACCGACGCGCGCCTGGCCAAGCACGTGCCCGTGCGCGTCAGCGGCCTACTGGAGGTCGGCGCCGACGGGCACGCCTTCCTGCGCACCGCGCCGAACTCCTACCTCCCCGCCGAGGAGGACGTCTTCGTGCCCCCCTCACACGTCCAGCGCTACGGCATGCGCACGGGAATGAGCGTCGAAGGCGAGCTACGACCCGCACGCGAGGGTGAGCGCTACTTCGCGGTCACGGAAGTGCTCACGATCGACGAGGCCAAACCGGACGAATGCATCGGGCGCACTCCCTTCAAGGAACTGGTGCCGCTGTATCCCGATCAACGCCTGCTCCTCGAGGGTGCCGGCGAGAATCCGCTCGAGATGCGGATCTCGGATCTGATCACCCCGATCGGCCGCGGCCAGCGCGGTTTGATCACGGCTCCTCCGCGTACGGGCAAGACGGTGCTCCTGCACCAGATCGCCCAATCGATCGTGAGCAACGCCCCCGACGTGCACCTGATCATTCTCCTCGTCGACGAACGCCCCGAAGAGGTCACCGACTTCGAGCGTTCGTTGCCCGAGGGAACCCGCGAGGTCATCAGCTCGACCTTCGACGAGTCCTCCTCGCGTCACCTGCGGGTCGCCCACATGGTGATCGAGAAGGCGCGCTGCCTGGTCGAAGCCGGCAAGGACGTCGCCATCCTGCTGGACTCGATCACGCGTCTCGCGCGGTCCTCGAACAACGAGGCACCCTCGAACGGGAAACTTCTTTCCGGTGGTATCGAGGCGACCGCACTCCAATTCCCGAAGCGCTTCTTCGGATCCGCCCGCAACATCGAGTTCGGAGGGTCCCTGACAATCCTTGGAACGGCACTTGTGGAAACCGGTTCCAAGATGGACGAGGTCATCTTCGAGGAATTCAAAGGCACGGGCAACATGGAGCTCGTCCTCGACCGCCGGCTCTCCGACCGAAGAATCTTCCCTGCGATTGACATCAATAGATCAGGTACACGCAAGGAAGAGCTTCTGTTTACCGAAGAAGAGATCGAGCGCATCTGGATGTTGCGCAAGGTTCTTAACGAACTCGATCCGGTGGAAGCCATGGAAATGCTGATTCAGAAGATGAAGCGCACCAAGGTCAACGGAGAGTTCTTGATGACGATCGGCTCCTAGCCGATCAGGAAAACAAGAAAGGTCGGGGCGGCGCTGTGCACGTTCTCTTTGTAATCGACACCTGGGGGCTCATCGGGGGGACGGAGAGACACGCACAGGTTTGTGTGCCGGCGCTGCTGGAGCGCGGGCATCGCGTAACGATTCTTTGCCGCGAAGACCAGGAGCCGGGCTTCGCGAAAGCGGACGTCATCGAACTCCCCTTCCTCGAGGGCCAATGGCTTTCGGGCTCCGAGCGCCAGGAATTGAGCACTCGCGTGCGCAACGTGGCTCCGGACGTGGTCTTTCTTTCCGCGTTGCGCAATATCGACGGCGCGGAAGAGCTCGCAGAGATCGCTCCGGTGGTCCGCTACGTGCACGACCACACCCTCTTCTGCCCGGGCCTCAACAAATTCACCGAGGATGGGCACACCTGCAAGGAGCCCATGGGCATCAAGTGCTTGCAGCGCTACTGGCTCGATGCCGGGTGTGTGTGCTTCAAGAAGGACCGTCACAAGAACACCTTCCTCGATCCGCTCCGCGACCTGCGCATCAAGGAGCGCGAGCTCGAAGTCGCCAAGGCATCGAGCTGCGTGCTGACGAACTCCTACTACATGCGTGACGAGCTCCTGAAGGTCGGCTTCCACCCGGAAATTACCTCGGTGCTCTACATCTTCTCGGGCTCGAACACCGAGCTTCAACCGGCCGGAGCCCTACCCGAGAAGACCGCTGCCTTTCTCGAGTCCTCCCACGACCCGCTCATCTTCACACCCGCGCGCCTGACGCTACCCGACAAGGGCGTCGACTACTTGCTGACGATGATAGGGCTCTTGAAGAACCGCTTCCGCGCCGTCGTGGCCGGAACCGGTCCGGCGGAGAGCTGGTTGCGCGAGAAAGCCGTTCGGGAAGGCGTCGGTGACCGCGTGCACTTCGCGGGCTGGATGTCCTCTCCCCAGATCGAGACCCTGTACTCCCACGCCCGCGTCGTGGTTTGCCCCTCTATCTGGGACGAGCCCTTCGGGCTCGTCGGCATCGAGGCCATGGCCCACAGAAAACCCGTGTGTGCCTTCGACGTCGGAGGCATCCCCGAGTGGCTCGAGCACGGCCACAACGGCTACCTGCTGGCAGCACGCGACACCGGCGGCATGGCCTCCGCCGTCGATCGTATTCTCGCGGACGAACAACTCGCGGAGGAGCTGGGACAGAACGGCTACGAATTCGCTGCCGAGCGTTTCCCGCGCTCTCGCCATATCGACGAGTTCGACACCCACCTCATGCGCGCCGCCGGCATTCCGACGACGCCCATCCCGACGACTTCCATCGACGAAGACGACTTCGGTCGCGTGGCGGCCTAAGCGGCAGAGACGAATCTCAAAGGCACCGGGCCTCGAGCTTTCTCGGGGCCGGTGCCCGCCGGGTCAGCTGTTCCTCTTCCTCTTCCCCTTCTTCTTCTTCTTCTTCTTGGAGGCCATCTTGTGCGCTTTCTTGGGAGGAGCGGGAAGCTCGAGCGGCACCGGCCGGGCGCGGGCGTAGACCTCGCGGAAGCTCCACTTCGAGGGCGGCAGAGAGGCGCGTGTCTTCAGGAGCGCTTCCGTTTGATCCAGAGCGAGGTTAAGCCAGACGAGATCTTCGCGGCGCTCTTCCAGCCAGGCCTCCAGGGCCAGGGAATACAGGGCCGCCAGGTGCTCCTCGAGAAGCACGGGGTCGTCGATGTGCTTCCAGTGGAAGATCAGTCGGTTCTTCTCCAGCGCAGCGCGCACCAGTTCGCTCGGAACGAGGCGCCCGATCGTACCGCGGTGGTGATGCTCTACGATCGAGGCGGGGACGTACACGCTCCTTCTTCCGGCGCGCCACTGATTCCAGCACCAATCGACGTCTTCCCAGTAGAAAGGCTCGTACAGAGGATCGAAGCCACCGGTCGCGAGGAACTCGCGCTTGCGCAGGAGGCATGTGCCCCCCACCGCGAAGGCCACGGAGCGGGCGCTAGCCGCGCCGCTCTTCTTGCCTTCTTCGAGGCCCGGTTGGTCGATCTTCAGATTGCCCCCTGCTAGTTCCAGGGTGACGAAAGATTCGATCTGTTCCTCGTCTCCGTTCAAGAGCACCTTCGGTACGGCCGCCACCGTCTTGGGATCGTCGAGTTCTGCGATCAGAGGTTCCAGGAAACCCGCGCGCACGACGACGTCGGGATTCATCGAGAAGCACAGCTCGTGGCGAGCCGCCTCGATGCCGGCACGCAGGGCCCGGGCGAACCCTCCGTTCTCCTTCTGGACCAACACGCGTGCATGGGGAAAGCGCTCGTTCAGGCGCTTCTGGATCGCGTCCTTGCCCGTGTCATCCACGACGAGGACCTCGTCGTCCTCGTCGCGTCTGGCCAATTCAGCGAAGAGCCTCGGTAGGTTGCGTTCAAAGAGTTCGAAGTCATCCAGGGCGGGGATGACGATGGAGACCGGACGGCTCATTGGGGAGTCTCCCCGCCAGCCGCTTCGGAAGCACCCGATTCATTCTGCTCTGGTTCATTCTGCTCTGGCTTTTTCGGCTCGGGATCGTCCGGCTCGTAGCTGTCCTCATAGGTAAAACGCTCGAGCTCTTCCTTCCAGCCAAGGACGCGCTTGCGATTTTTTGCCAAAGCGACGATGCGCGCCAGAACCAAACGCTCCATGGTCGAGAGCACCTTGTCCATCTCCACGCGGCGCCACTTCAGCTCTGCGAATTGGTTCCCGATGTGCTGACGACTCCACACGAGCTCTTTTTCCATGCGCTCGGTAAGGTTCCGGCGCCAATCGAGCTCTTCGAAGAGATTCGTAGTCTTGTCCGTGAGGTCGCGCAGAGCCGAGACCAGATGCCCGAAGGAGGAATCGGGGTGCGGCAACTCCGGATCCTGTCCGGGGGCGGCGGCCAAGCTGATCTTCTGATAGAGCGGCAACAGGACCTGGGAGAGCAACCGGCGCTGGGTGTCGATCGCAACAAGCCCGAGTTCGGCAGCGGAACGAAGGCGTTCGCTTCCCTCGACCGCCTCGGCTACCGTCCGCTGGAGCTCATGTTCACGACGCTGGATCAGCGTGTCTTTTTCCTCGATAGTGCTTTCGCGTTCCTCGAGCTCGCCCTCTCTGGCTTCGGTCGCCGCGCGCGCGACATCACGCTCCGTCTTGGCCTCCTGCAATTCCACGGCTGCCCTTTGGAGATCATCCCGCGCCTGCACCAGCCTGCCCTGGCTTTGCCCGATCGAACGCTCCTGGTTGCGCATGCGCACGTCCGCTTCGCGCAAGGCCTCCTCGCTGCCGGTGATCGCCGCCTCTTGTTTGCGAATGTGCAGCGCGGCCCGTTCGAGCTCGAGGCGCGTCGCTTCGAGCGTCTCTTCCTGGTGTTCGATGTGCTGGCCGGCCTCGCCGAGACGCTCCTCGGTCTGGCTCAGTTCCACCTCTTTCGTACGCGCGTACGCGGAGGCCTCGCCCAGGGCAGATTCGATGCTCTGGATGGCCGACTCCTTCTCCGCCGCATATTCCCGCAGGCGCTCCAGCTCGGCCTGGGCATTGCGCACCTCTTCTTCCTTCTGAGCGACGTACCTGGCCGCCTCCTCGAGCTGGCCCTCGGCGACGTCGAGGTCGGATTCCTTTGCATGGATAAAGGACTCGGCCTCGCCCAGGCGCCCCTCGGCTTCGACCAGTGCGGTTTCCTTTTCGCGTACATAGTCCTCGGCGGAGCGCAGGTGTTCGACCTGGCGCACGTTGCCTTCGTTCGTTGCGAGGAGATCGCGTTCGAGCAACCCCACGGTTTCTTCGAGCTGGTCGCGCACCTCACCTTCTTCCCGCAGCTTGCCACGCAGCCAATCGATTTCCTGGCGGGCATCGCGCATCCAGTCCTGGGTGCGCAAGCCTTCCCCCACCTCGTAGAGCAAATCGGTCAGGCCCAGGGAATCGCAACCCAGCCCTGCACGTAATTCGGCGAGTTTCACGAGCGCGCGCTTCATCAGCTGTCGCGTCGGCATCTGTGAAATCTCCTTGTGGCGCGCCTCGAAGGCCTCGAGCGAGGGCGGTAGCACAGAAGCTGCGGACTCGCGCCGGGCTTCCGCATGGGTCGTGACCAAAGCGTCGTAGCGCTCGAGCAACTCCCCGGCCTGGGTCTCGATGTCGTGCACGTCGGGCACACCCGAGACCAGTTTTCCGACGAGACCGGGTTCGTTCAGACAGCGGGCGAGTACCCGCGCCAGGTCCTCGGCGTCGTTGTGCCCGAAGAGCAAACCATCGACACCGTCGCGGATGCTCTCGGGAATGGCGCCGAATCGCGAGGCGATGACCGGCCGCCCGGCCGCGAAGGCTTCGCGAATCACGATCGGATAGTTCTCCACCCACGTCGAGGGGCTGATCACCACATCGATCGTCTCGAGCACCTCCGGCAGGTCGCGTCGCTCGTAGGGACCTCGCCAGTGAATCCCGAGGGACGCCGCTTCGTTGCGCACGCGTTGATGGAACACAGCGTCGGTGGAGTATCCCCACACCGAGAGCTCCGCACGGGGTGCCTCGTTTTTCTTCTTGTTCTCTCGTTTGAGAATGCGCCACGCGTCCAGCAAGAGGTGGATACCCTTGTGCTTCGATATCCCGCCCACGAACGCGAACCGCAACGGTTCCTTGGCTTTGTCCGCACGCACCGGGTCAAGCCCCTGAAGATCGGAGATGTCGATGCCGTAGGACAACACCTCGAGCTTGCGCGGATCGACGCCCCCCTGCACCAGCTCGTTCGAGAGGAAATTCGTGGGGGCGATGATGCGATCGATGGCGTCGAACGCGCGCGCCCGGCGAGCATCGAGATCGCGGCGCAGATCGAGAGCATCGTCGATTTCCTCCAGACCGATCCCCGCGGCCTCGGCGTCATCACCCAGGATGGACTGGAGTTTCTGCCACTCGGGCGCTTCCAGTTGATCGGGGAAGACGCCTATCTGGTAGTCGCCCAACCCAGGCTGGGCGTTCAAGTGACCCAACGCCAGATCGCAATGGGCGCAGGCCATCGAATCGCCGCGCACATCGCAGTGCGAGAGATCGGGTCGTAGCAGCGTGTAGCGATGGCAGACGGCGTAGTAGTCGTGGGCAGTGTAGATCGTCGGAATCTTGCGCTTGCGCGCCTCTTCGATGAGGCCGATGCCCAGCTTGACGACATGCTGGAAGTGGCAGACCTCGGGACGCTCGCGGTCGAGCAGTTGTCCGAATACGCGCGCGACCGCTGGGACCTCGAGCATGTCCAAGGGGCCCGAGGGATTGCGATTGAGTGCGATCCAGTTGACACCGTAGCTCGCCTGGGCTCCCTTTCCGCCAGGGCCCCTATTCGGACCCCCGACGGTGCGCTCCTCGCGCCGCAAGGAATGGTCGGGCAGCTGCTCGTCCCGGCGGGGAGCAAAAACCTCGACCGTGTGCCCGGCCCGGGCGAACTCGGCGGCCAGGGCGGCTGTGTACTGCTCGACCCCCGTGCGCTCGTAGGGGGGGAAGCCGTGGGAGATCAGACAGATCCTCATGAAGCTGGGATCAGAATAGAAAGCCGCTCGATCCGGATACACAACGGTGCCTGGGATCCTTGCGGGGGTCGGGGGTGAAAGAGATTCCTGAGGCTGGAAACGATGGAGGATCGGGGGGGAAGGATCCAGCTTCCCGTGGAGATTGCGTAAACGAGGAGCGCCTGTGGGGGGAATGGTTCCAGCTCCCGAAGCCCCCTTTCCGAAGGGTCTGCCGCCTGCGAGTCAGGCAGTGGAAAGGTAGGGAATGGTGAAACGCTTCGCACAAATGCGCGGCCTGAGGTCCACGGGCCTCCGGACGCGAATCCGGTCTGGATTTACGCTCATAGAGCTGGCCATCGCAACGTCGATTCTGATGATCGGCCTGACCGCCATCGTCTCGGCGACCTCGAAGATGCACTCGCTGCGCAAGCTGACGCGCGAGCGGGCTCTGGCCCAGAACGCCATGCGCTCGGTCGCCGAGCGGATTCACGCGCGCTCTTTCGGCCTCTCGAACACGGCCCCAGATCAGTGGGGCAATCAGCTGGTCCTGACCTATGGGCCCAGCGGATCGGTAGGTAACACCTTCGGTGTCCGCGGCCTGGCCCCCATTCGCGGAGCCGCCAGCGTGGGCACGATCCGGGTGTTGACCGACGAGACGGTCAACGACGACGGCCTCGGCTACGAGCTGGGACTCCCGCGGGACCTCAATGGCGACGGCGATGCCGACGACACCAACGTCACCTCTTCAGCCCGCATCCTGCCCATCGTGCTCGAAGTCCGCTGGCGGGGTCAGGCAGGGGTCATCACCCTGCGCCACGCCTTCTACGTCCTGGGGTATTGATCATGAAGAC
The DNA here is from genome assembly GCA_965662355.1 of Planctomycetota bacterium. GTDB lineage: Bacteria > Planctomycetota > UBA1135 > UBA1135. The sequence continues at coordinate 263,584 of CBFIHP010000003.1, forward strand.
GCAATCCAAGCTACGAATCGGGCGTTGTGACTCGCGGACAGGCATCGGCATCGTCGAGCTCATGATCGCCGTGACGCTCCTCTCCGTCGTTCTCCTGGCCTCGATGGCCTTGGTGGACTCGGGTCGGCGCTTCTCACGAACCACGTTGAGCATCACGCACATCGAGGAACTCGCCCAGCAAATGCTCTTCAAGATGGAGAAAGAGCTCGCGAACGCCGCGGGCTTCGAACCGGTCACACCGCAGGATACGATCAACGCCTTCGGCCCGGGTGAAACGACCAGCCTGCTCTCCAGCGGCACGGCAGGGTTTCCGCCGCGTGGGATGTTGCTCCTGAGCCCAGGTGAAGCAAACGAGGAACGACTCTCGTATGCCTCCTTGAGCACCGACGGCCTGAACTTCATGGGGCTCACCCGCGGTGAGCACTGCACGCAATCCGCCGCCCACGGTGGCTTCATCTACTGGGCCGGAATGGCCGAGCCGATCGATGTGCAGAGCAATCCGCCCGTGGCACCCAATGGGAAAGCAATTGCGGAGGACGGAAGCGACGTTCTCTTCTCCGGTGATGGATTCGGCTTCACGTATCGCGTCCCGGTCGACCCCGCGGGGGGGAACAACTTCCTCGACGGCAACAACCTACGCCTCGGAGCGAAAGTGCCGGGTATAGGGCCGACCCTGAACGGCTGGGGTGCCCTCGTCTTCGAGCCCAAGGAAACCTATGTCGAAGCGGAAACCGGCGATGACCTGAATCGCGACGGCGATGCCATCGACGTCTTCGACATCGGCCAGATCCGCCGCCTGACGTGGGCGGACAACGCTCCCGGCCAAGGCTCGGACATCGGCATCGGCCCCACCAACATCCTCCAGGAGCGCTGCAACTGGGGCGGGGATCTCGACAACGACGGCTACGACGATCCCCTCTTCCTCTGGAACCGGGAAACCAACCTGCTCGAGGTACGCCTGTTCCTCGTGGGGCGAAGCGACAACGACATTCCCGTCGTACGGCGCGTGCAGTCGGTCATGTTCCTTCGAAACGAGCCCGAGCTTTAGCTCGAAGGCTTCAAGAACACGGGTGGGGATCCTCACCCGAGCCAAGGAGGGGAAAGAGAGCCATGGAAACAAAGCACCTGAAACAACGCATCGGCAAACGCTCCAACTGCAATCGGGGCATCGCGCTCATACCTGCGCTGGCCGTGGTCTCCGGTCTGGCCATCTTCACGATGGCCCTCTTGACCGCGGTCACCTCCGGCAAGAAGACGATGATCCACCAGGGCGAGGAGTTTCGTATCTCCAGCGCCGTGGAGAGCGTCGCCTCCTTGTCGATGGAGCGTATGTGGACGAACTACGTCAGCGGTAACGGCGGCGCCTCGGGTGACATCGCCACCTTCCGGAACTACCTCACCGGGGTGGGCGTAGCGGATGCCGGACCCGGGGGTCCGCCTTCGATCCACCAGGGGCTCGACCTGGTCGCCTTCCTCGACCTCCCCGGACAAGCGGGTCAGGAACGCTTCAACGACGTGAACATCGATGCCGCGCGCCTCGTGCGCCGCGACGTCGGTGATTCGACCCAACTGTACCTGACCGTGCAGGCCTCGACCACGCGTGGCGAGGACATCGTCAACCCGGTCCTGAACCGGGCCGTCCAGCAGGCCTTCACCGTCGAGCCGGCCGAGTTCGCCGGCTTCGAGTACGCCTTGCTGGCGAACAACGTGAACTGCATCTTCTGCCACGCGAACGTCGATTCGGCGGATCGCTACTGGGGCACGGGGGTCACAGGTGAGTACGACCACGTCAAAGTAGGCACCCTGCAGACCCTGATGGTGCGTCACGATGCCGACGGCATCGGTGGCCCCCTCAACGATTTCGATGCGGATTCCTATATCGCGGGCATGCTGATCTTCCGCGGCGATCCGCTGTTCGACAACGGCAACTCGATCCACGATGGGGATTGGGGCAACCTGTCCCTGCAGGGGTACGAATTCGATGCGCTCGGTCAGATTCTCGAGGACTATGGCCTGCAGGTCACGCCGTTCGACGAGAGCGCCGCGCTACAGAACCTCTTCCCGGACTACCCGACCGAATACGCCGCCATGGCCGAGCTTGCTGGCGGACTGCTGCCGCTGCACTTCCCGCCGCCGTTCCCGGACGACGGTGGCATCGACCGGGTGACGGGTCTGCCCGATCCCAGCGCCGCAGCCAACCGCGTTATCGACGACATCGAGTTCGATCGAGTCGCCGGAGAAGCCTATGGAGAGATCACGGCCGGCATCATCAGCCTCCTGGACCCCGGTCAGGTGATCAGCACGCCCATGGACTACGCCAACGCGGTCGGCGCCGTCGACCAGTCGGGCAATCCGTTGAGCGATCACCCGGCGATCATGAACAGCGTCGGCTCGGCTGCTCACACTGGCAACGTGCTCCTGACCGGGTTTGCGGACAACCCGATCACGATCGACCAACAGATCGTGATCGATGGCGATCTGATCATCCAGGGCTACGTGAAGGGTAAGGGCTCGATCTATGTACGCGGCAACGTGTACATCCCCTCGAGCCTCACCTACGCCGATGGCACCGATGCCGACGGCAACCGCACCTTCGGTATCGACGCCGAGGGCTATACCAACGCTCTGGGGCTGACCGCCGGTGGCAACATCATCATCGGCGACTTTCAGCGCCCGAACACACTGCAGCCGGACGGAAGCACGTCGGCCCCGGATCCGGGTGAGATCGTCTCCGGAAACCCGGACACCGGCGACATCATGCTCGATCAGTGGTCCTTCGCACTGTCCGAGATCTCGCTCTTCAACCGCGACGAGTGGTCGAAGACGCAGACGCACCTGCCCGACGTGACTGGAACGCTGGTTGCGAACCCGGGCTACATCGATGAATATACGCCTCGCTACTACAACTACGGCGACGATACGACCATCCCGATCTACAACCAGACCGACGCCTACGTCGACGGGAGCGGGGACACGATTCTCCGCCACTACTTCGATCCCGTCAGCGGCACCTGGATCACCCCCAACGTGCTCGACGAGGTTCCGCTCGGCTGGGACACGGACAAACTCACCTACGCGGACCCCAATAACCCGAGCGATCCGATCCTCTTCAACCCGGACGGATCGATGCGCGCCGTGACCTCCCCTCTGCTCCACGAGGACGGCTGGATGGCCGCGGCCGTGTACAAAGCCGGCGTCGAGTACTTCGAGAGCCAGCTCGGTCAGGATACACCCTTCCGAGTCGACGGCCTTTTGTACACGAACAACGCCATCTTCGGCATCGTCAACCGCTACACGAAGATGGAAGGCCGCATGATCGTCAACGGCGCCCTCGTGGCGGCCGACATCGGGCTTCTGGTCCCGGGGCGCGAGAAGGCCGCCGGGGATACCAATGGCGAGCTGAGCCCCGAGAGCGACTACGCGATCGGGTTGCAGCTGAACTACGACGCGCGCACGAAGGACATGTTGCAGGTGGTCAACCCGCTGCAGGTCCAGCTGAAGCGCACGCTGTGGAATCCCACGGCGAACCTATATTGAGTCACTCCTCCGCAGAGGAGAACCCAGAAGGGCCGGAGTCACACGGGGGGAGTGTGGCTCCGGCCCGCCCTCGTTCGGGGGAGAGTGCTGGGCGCTGAGTGGAAGTAGCGAGTGATCGGGCAGCAGGATCACGGACACCCCATCCGTAACCCCCCCGCCGCACCCCGCTATCCCCAGACATGCTGCGCACACTCGCCCTCCTCCCGCTCTTCGCCTGCATCTGCACCTCGCCCGCCCCGACCCCCGCCCCCCTCCTCCTGACGATCGACAACCTCGTCTGGAGCGAGGACCTCTTCGGCGACTCCAACCCCGGGCTCCTGGCCCACATCCAGGACTGGCCGTCTCCCCCCACCCTGCACGGATTCACGCGGGAAGCCGACAAGCACTTCTACCTCGAGTCCGACCAGCACCGAATCCCCCTGCGCTGCGGCACCGGGGGCATCACGAGCGAGAAGCACGGCCGCTTTCTCATACTGCGGACCGCGCGCGGATCGGTGCTCGAGCGCGGACCGTCAACCGAACACCGATTGCAGCTCGGACGCACGTACACCCTGCGCCCTCGCAACGACGCCGAGTGCTACACCTGGGCCGTGGCCGAAGGCGTATCGATCTCGCTCTGACGGTTCGTCACGGAACCAGGTTCCGTAACGACGAACGCCTCCTCAGTCGTCCTGGGCTTCCAACCAGCGCTCGGCATCGATGGCCGCCATGCAGCCCATGCCCGCAGCAGTGACCGCCTGGCGATACTTCTTGTCGCTGATGTCCCCGGCGGCGAAGACGCCCTCCACCGACGTGTACGTCCCGTTGTTCACGAGAATGTAGCCGTCCTCGTCGGTCGCGACCTTGCCCTGGAAGATCTTCGAGTTCGGCTCGTGGCCGATGGCGACGAACAGCCCCTCGCAGGCGAACTCCTCGACCTGCTTGGTGTTCGGGTTGGTCGTGACGACACCCGCGATCTTGCCTTTCTCGCTGATCAGGATGTCGTCGACCGTCGCGGGCACGCGGAAGTCGATCTTCGGGTTCTTCTGGGCGCGCTCGAGCATGATCTTCGAGGCCCGGAACGTATCGCGCCGGTGGAAGAGCGTGACCTTCTTCGCATAGCGCGTGAGGAAGTTCGCCTCCTCCATGGCCGAGTCCCCCCCGCCGACGACCACGAGCTCCTTGTCCGGAAAGAACGCGCCATCGCACGTGGCGCAGGCGGAAACGCCCCCGCCGGTCGACATCAGCTGGGCTTCCTTCTCGAGCCCCAAGAGACGTGCGCTCGCGCCGGTGCTGATGATCACGGAGAGGGCTTCGAAGGAGTCGAACTCGGTCGTGATCTTGAAAGGGCGCTGCGAGAAGTCGACGTCCGTAACGAGGCCGATCTTGATCTCGGTGCCGAAGCGCTCCGCCTGGGTGCGGAAATCCTCCATCATCTTCGGACCCATGACCCCCTCGGGATAGCCGGGGTAGTTCTCGACATCGGAGGTGATCGTCAGCTGACCGCCAGGTTGCATACCCTCGATGACGAGCGGTTCGAGGTTGGCGCGGGCTGCATATAGGGCGGCGGTGTAGCCGGCGGGACCCGAGCCGATGATGACGACGTTGCGGACTTTGCTCATCTGAAAGCTGGGAGCGATCCCAGATATGGGGTGGTGAACGGGGAACGAGTTGGCCCCTGCGAAGGGGCGGGTAGTCTAGGACGCCCAACGGGGATCACAAGCAGGCTGCCACGGCCCTTGTCACGGCCGACACGTTCCGTAAGGCTCCCCGGATGCCCATGAGCTTCTCCCACTGGAAACCCCACCTGATGGCGCTGTGCGGCGAGATCCGTTTTCGGACCCGCCGCGCCCTCGCCGAGGCGCTCGCAGCCAACGACAGCGCGGTGGCCCGGCCCCAGGGCATCGGGGCCGGGGATTACACCTACGGGCTCGACATCCCTTCCGAGGACTTCCTGCGCGAGTGGCACGAGGCCCGGGCCCGTGAAGGGGCTCTGTCCGTCATGACCGAGGACATGGGTTGGCGGCACCTCGGGCCGGCCCCGGGCGGGGGTTTCCGCGAGCTCGAGGGCTTCGACCACGGGGGACCGCGCATCGGCTTCGACCCGGTCGACGGGACGCGCAACCTGATGGCGAACCTACGCTCGGCCTGGACGGTGGTCTCCTTCGCCCCTTCGGGACCGCAACAGCCACGCCTCTGTGATCTGTCGGGCGGCATGGTCGCCGAGATCCCGACGACCCACGCCGCGCACTTTCGCTGCTTCGTATCGGACGGCCGCACGACGTGGCTCGAGCAAGGGACCCTGGGCGATAGCACCACCGCCGAGGCCGCGTCCGTCGGTGAAGCTCGCGCCGTGGCAACCGACGACGACGACCGTCCCGACCACGGCTACTTCCCCTTCTTCCGCTACGACCCGCTCCAGCGCCTGCACATCGCCAGGTGGGAAGCGACCTTCTTCGAGCGCCTCGCGCGTCTCGAGCAGGCCGAGATGCACTCGATCTACAACGACCAGTACTGCTCGACTGGCGGTCAGCTCGTCGAGCTGATGCTGGGCAACTACCGCATGATGGTCGATGCACGCGGACTCTCCGCGCGCCGTACCGGTGCCGCCCAGACCATCGCCAAGCCCTACGACATCGGCGGTGCCATCGTGTGCGCACTCGCTGCCGGCTGCGAGATGTCGGACGCCGAGGGCAACCCGCTGGACTTTCCCCTGGACGTCACGACACCGATCGATTTCTGCGCCTATGTGAACGCGAAAACGCGGGCGCGTCTCGAACCGCACTGGCTGGCCGCCATCGCCGCGGACTAACCCGAACTAGGGATGCGCCACCGCACGGTATGCGTCTTCGCGCTGCTGGAGCAGTGATAGCGCTGCGGCGTCGATCTGCGAAACGGGGGCGGCCTCTTCGATTCGGGGCGCGTCGCCGCCCTGTTCCTCGTGTCGAGTCTCGGCCACTTCGGCTTGGGCCTGGGCGGCCATCTGCGAGGCCTGGGCGGCCACGGAGCGATCCTGGGCGGAGGGCTCCGCCGGAGCCATGGCCGCGCGCTGAGCGCGTCGCGCAATCGAAACCGTCTCCTCCGGCGTGCGCCCTTCGCGCAGCTGGATCGAGACCTCGCCGCCGACCGCATAGGGACGCCCGTCGGGTCCGGTCTCGGTCTCGTACCGCGGCGCCCCGGAGGCAAGGTCACCGGCGGCGGCTTTGTGGGCCTGCTCGTGGGCGCGAACTTCGCGATCGCGTGTGCGCAGCTCGCGCACCTGGGCTTGCTCCTGCTCGCTCAGCTGCTCTGTTCTGGGGCCCTCGGCGCTCGACTCGTGCTCTTCTTGCTCCTGCGAGCGCTCCCGCAGGATCTCCTCCATGCCGCGCATGGAGATGCTGGCCTCGTCGATCTTGGGGCCGCCTACCTCTTCCGCGTCGACAGCCTGGGGGAGCTCGTCGTGGGCAGCGCTAGGGGGCCTCGCGGTCGCATGTGTCGCCGTGGTGGCGAGGTGGCTCGGGAGCGGAGAGATCACGTTTGCAAGGGCTCTTGTTTCTTCCTCGACCCCCCCGGCTCCGGATCTTGGGCCCGATTGAAAAAGAGCTGCCTGATCCCGGCGGCGTGGGTCTAGCCGCGGTCGCGCGCCACGTCGAAGCGGCGGAAGGCCACCCCACCGCAGAAAAGAAGCAACACAATCATCAGCAAGAGCGTGGCCCAGGCCGCCCCGACACCCAGCCCCAACGAGATCTGCGGTTGGACCTCGAGGTTGTCCAGCAGGTAGCGCGTCAAGAACCCAGCCCCCGCCGGAATCACCAGTCCGACGAACAGGAAGAACATCCGCGCCAGCATCAACAACATGCCGCGCCCGGCGTTTTGAAGCGCCCCTTCCTGACCCGCAACGAATCGGATCGGCACGACGAGAAACACAGCATTGTCGAGGGCCACCCAGACGAACACCAACAGGGGTTGGAAGCCACAGACTACGAGGGTCAGAGGATGAAACTCCCCCACGATAGCCGCGCGCAAAAACACCGCACCCAAGAGCAACACCGAGACGAGCAACACCTCGGGCAGGATCATGGCCGTGAAGATGCGTACGGGCGAGAGCGGCCAGGCCTTGATCACGTCCATGCCTTGCAGCTCGTCACGGAAGTCGAAACGCACCCCGGCACAGAGATAGAAAATCCCGAAGAAGCTGATCATGGCCGGCGCCGCGATCTCGGCCAGCGGGGCTCGCTTGCCCAAGACAGTCGAGAGCAGGGTGAGAAAGAGCAGCACGAGCGAGGACACCCACAGCGTCCCGCGCGCCTTACGTATGATGGCCCCGAGCTTGCGCCATGCGATCGCCCCTGCCGGCCCGCGTCCGAAGAGCCAGGGAATCGACCACCCGACACTGCTCTTCATGACGCTCGATGCCGCCGCCCCACCGAGGCCGCGACGTGCGCGTCGAATGCGCGCGGCCACGTTGGCCGAGGTCTCGAGCGATAGCTCGCGGTAGTCCATGGGCAAGCTCGCCGTGGCCTCGAAGAGACCCAGGGAGATGAAACTGCACACCCCGAACCAGGGTAGAAACTGCGCCCAGGAGGTCGCGGTAATCGTCTCGATCCAGGGCGTGAAGGGCCACGTGACCGTCACCAGCCACGGATGGTTCAAGGGATCGTCACCGCTGGCTGCGAGCCATTCGCTGATCAGCGGCAAGCGCTCGACGCTACGTCCCAGGAACAGGACGAAGAACAGCATCCCGAAGAGCAAGCCCACGGCGATGAAAAAGCCCGAGCCGAAGCGCTTGAGCACCCGCGCCCAGCGGCGCTCCAGGGAGGCCAGGAGAATCGCCAGGGCCTGATGCAGAAACGGCAGCGTCAACATCCCCACCATCACGCCGCAAAAGGCGAACAGTTTGCGCGGCATGCGCGGCATCACGAGCACGGCGAGGATCATCCCGCCGAAGAAACTGCGACCGAAGCCAGCCAGCAATCGATAGCGCACCAGATCGCCGCGACGCAGGGGCGCGCTGAATAGCCGCTCGATCTCCTCCTTCGGCAAGAAGAGACCGCGATGCGAAAGGGCGCTCGAAAGGGACAGCGTCGTGAGGGCGATGGCCCCCAACCGCACCGTGCCCCGCATGCCATCGAGGTCAGGTACCTGCCCTCCCCGCACGATGCTCGAGAACGTGATGCTGCCCAGCCACAGGGCGAAGAGCCCGAAACCGATGACCGTGAGGAGGATGCCCTTGGGAGTCTTCAGCCGGCGCATGTGACGCCGCACGGATCCGCGGAGTTTCAGGCGAAGCAACGTGCGGAGAGCGCGCGATTGCAGCATGCGCTTCTAGAGCTCTCCCGAAACGGACTCGGGGGAGGAATCCGTGGAGTCCTGGGACCGACCATCGCCCGTGGCGGCGAAGAAGATCTCCTCGAGCGAGGATCCCTCCAACACGGAATGCTTCTCCCGCGCCTCGGCCAGGGTGCCCATGAAGACCTTGCGCCCGCGATTGATGATCAGCAAGCGATCCGCAAGCGCCTCGATCAACTCGAGCAGGTGGGAGGACAAGAGCACCGCGGTGCCCTCGCGCGCGAGCTCGTAGATCGCTTCTTTCGCCGAGCGGATGCCACGCGGGTCCAGACCCGAGAGTGGCTCGTCCAGCAGCACGACCCGCGGCCGCGGCAGCCAGGTGCACGCGAAGGCCAGCTTCTGACGCATGCCGCGCGACAGCTCGCCACCGAGCGCATTGCGCTTCTCGGTCAATTCAAAACGCTCGAGCAAGGCCTCGCCGCGCGCCCGCCAGTCCTCGACCTGGTAGAGCGACGCGGTGAATTCCAGGTGCTCGTGGACGGTCAAGGTGTCGAAAGGCTGCGGGTCGTCCGGCACCCAGCCCAGCGAGGCCTTGGCCTTGACCTCGTCGCGCATCACGTCGTGCCCGCAGACGGTGACGCGCCCCTCGCGCACCGGTAGCACACCGGCGATCGAACGCAACGCAGTGGTCTTCCCGGCGCCGTTTGGCCCGAGGAGACCAAGGATCTCTCCGGCGTGGGCCTCGAACGAGAGCTCGGTGAGGGCCTGCGTGCCTTCGTAGCTCTTCGACAGTGAGGCAACGGAGAGGAGCGGCGGCTCCTGCGTGTCGGTGGACTCCAAGGGCGGGTATGACTCCGAGGCGAATCATAGGAAGCGTCTGGGGCAGGGGAAGCGTCAACCTTAGGATGCGCCGGATGTCCCAGCATCCTACCAAGCCGGAAACGGGGGCCACGGGCAGGTTCTCCGGGGGGAAAGAGCCACGCCAGGTCCCGAAACGACGGCGCGCACTGCGCGCGCTCATGGCCTCGTTCGTCACCCTGGCCCTCGTGGATGTGGGGCTCTCGCTCTTTTTGATCCGCGACGGGCTCTTTCTCGGGCACCCCCTCCCCCCGTTCGGGGCCATGACCCACCCGAAGCAGCATGCCTGGCTCGAGGGCCTCGGGCGGGACGAAAACGAAGGCATCGGCCGCTTCGACGCCGAGCTCGGCTGGAGCTGGCGCCCCGGCGCGAGCGACAGCGAGGGCAAGTTCACGACGAACTCGATCGGCGCCCGGGGCAAGCGCGAGTACCCCGAGCATCCCCCCGCGGGCACGACGCGCGTGCTCTTCTTCGGCAATTCCTTCACCTTCGGGGACGAGATTCCCGACCACGCGAGCTTCGAGAGCATCCTCGAGGAACGCCACCACGATTACGAGGCGATCAATTTCGGCGTCAGTGGCTTTGGAACCGACCAGGCCTGGCTGCGCTATCGGGCGCTCGGCCGCGAGTTGCAAGCGGATGCGGTGTGCATCGGCATCATGCTCGAAAACATCGGGCGCAACGTGAATCGCTATCGACCACTCTGGAACACGCGCACCGGCTTTTGCGGAGCCAAGCCGCGCTTCTACTTCGACGCATCGGGCACCCTGCAACTGGCCGCCCAGCCCTTCGCCACCCGCGAAGCCCTGCGCGCTGCGCTCCTGGGCAACGATTTCATCGACACGATCGGAGAGCACGAATACTGGCTGCACAAGCCGCACCTGTGGACCGGCAAGCTCTCGTCCCTCGGACGCCTTCTCGGTGTCGTGCTCGCAGAAACGGAACGCCGGCCGAGTGTCCTGTGGCAGGACGTCGATGGCGAGCCCTTTCAGGTCACCCTCGCGATCCTCGAGGGTTTTCATCGAGAGGCCCTGGCCGACGGCGCGCGCGCGGCCCCCGTGGTGATGTTCCCCTCGCGCAGCGCACTGTACAGGTACGGCCTGCTCGGGCGCTCCTACTGGCAGACGCTCCTCGACGAGCTCGAGCGCCGGGGCATTCCCTATATCGACCTGATCCCCGCTCTTGTCCGTCGCCAACAGGAACTCGACGAACAGGAGGGCCCGATGTCGCTCTATTATGGCGGACACCTGACCAGCGTCGGCAACTCCGTGGTCGCCGACGAGATCCACGCCTGGCTGGCGAAACACCTGCCCTGAAACCAACTCCGGTGAGGACACGATGAGCGGCGATCGAGATGCGTTTCTCGAAGCGATCGAGACGGCCATGGACGGCCCCACCCCCTACGAACGAGCGCTGGCGCTGACGCTCGAGTACTTCCGTGCCGACAGCGGCACCATCCACACGCGTGCGGGCCAGCAGCTCGAGCTCGCGGCCGCCAGCCCCGGCATCCCCGACGTCGTGCTCGCCCAGATCACGACGATCCCGATCGGAAAGGGCATGGCTGGGGTCGCGGCGGAGCGGGAGGAACCGGTCGATGCGTGCAACCTGCAGACCGATTCCACGGGCGACGTCCGGCCCGGAGCCAGGGCGACGGGGCTCCAGGGATCGATCTGCGTCCCGGTCTTTCGGGAAGAGCAGGTCGTGGGGACGCTCGGAATCGCCAACCGTACGGAGCGGGAATTCACCCCGGAAGAGACACAGTTGCTCCTGGAGGCCGGTCGTCGCATCGGTTCCAGGACGGGGGGCTAGCCAGGGCCTGCCAGGGGCGTATCATCGCCGGCCATGGCACGCGCACGCCGAAACGAGTCCACTCCCACCCTCGGCCTCGCCCTGATCCGTTTCGTGACAGGGTTGGTCCTTCTCCACCACGGGTGGCTCGGGGCCTCGGAGGCCAGGCCGGGTCCTGAAGACATCGAGCAAAGCGTCAGCGCCTCCTTGGGCGAGCTCGGCACGGTGCTCAGTGCCTGGGGCGAGCTCTTGCTCGAAAGCCCAGATGGTGCCGCCGTCCTTTGGCGCTGGGGAGCGCTCATCCTGGGCTTGCTCTTCACGTTGGGCGCCTTGATGCGTCCCGCCGGAGCGTTTGCGGTCTTGTTCCTTTCCCACGGGCTCGTCTACGGTCCACAGGAACACGAGCTGGCCTTCTTGCTGCTGCTCGTCAGCAGCCTTTCGTGCGCCGCTTCGGGTGCGGGGCGACGCATGGGACTCGACGCACTCTTCGACCAGCACTTTCCCTCGTGGATTACCTGGAAGAAGCGACCGGACTCGATCTTCCCTTGATGGCCATCCATCCCTGATGAGCGGCGTTCCCGAAAGACCCCCGCAACTTCAGACGCAACGTGCTTCCCAGCGCCACACCGGTTGTGGATCCGGGGCGGAGCTGTGGCTCCTGCGCCACGCGGAGGTACACGAGAATTGGCAGGGCAAGGCGTACGGGGATCTCGATGTCGAGCTTTCCACAGCGGGCCTCGAACGCACGCGCACCTTCGCCGGGTCTTTTCGCGGTCGCGACGCGGCACACGTGCTCTCCTCGCCCTTGCAACGAGCTCGATTGCTGGGTGAAGCGCTCGGCGAGAGCCTTGGACGTGGTGTCGAGTTCGACGCGAATCTGCGCGAGATCCATCGCGGAAAATGGCAAGGACGCAGCGTCGAGGAACTGCACGGCGCACTGCAGCACGAGGTAGCGGCGTTCTACGCCGACCCCTGGAGCTACAAGGGTCACGAAGGCGAGAACGACGCCATGTTGTCCGCCCGCGCCTGGCCGATCGTGGAAAAGGCCTTGCGCGCCAGCGAGGGGCGGCCGGTATATGTCGTCTCGCACTACAACGTCATTCGCGTGTTGATCGCCGACGCGCTCGGGATTCCCTCCGAAGAGTCGTTTCGGTTGCGCATCGACGTCGGACGCGCAGCGCTCATGATCGACGGCGAACGCGGCTGGCGCCTGCGGCGTTCGAACGTCACCGGCCCACCCGCAGAGGGCTCTTGAAGGTCCTCTTCGTCTGCCCCTTCGTTCCCTGGCCCCTGGAGACCGGAGGGAAGATCCGGACCTACCACCTGATCCGGGCCGCCGCCAAGCACGCCGAGATCCATCTGCGCGCGATCGAAGAGCCGAACATGGCTCCGGAGACGCGCGAGGCCCTCGAGGCGGTCTGTGCCTCGGTGCACTTCTTCGAACGCAGCCGTCCCGGGCCGCTCGAGCGCGTGCGGCTGGCGAAGCTCGAACGCTGGTTCCATTCGGACACCCTGGAAGCCTCGGTGCAGAACGAGCTCGCCGAAGGCGGCTTCGCCCTGATCCACCTCGACGAATTGCTCCTGACGCGCGTCGTACCCCAGGCCTCGTCCGTTCCCGTGGTCCAGCACCACCACAAGCTCGACACGGTCCTGTACGACACGCTCTTCGCCGAAACCGGCCCGACGCGCCACTTCGATCGCTGGAAGCTCCACCGGCTCGAGGCCGAATCGACGCGCCGCTATCGTCATCACCTTTTGTGCAGCCAGGAGGATGCCGAGCTCTTGTGCGGGCGCCACGGCGCCCTGGACTTCGGTGTCGTGCCCAGCGGCTTCGATCCCGAGCAGTTTCGGCGCTCGGACCCGACGCCGACACGCGACCCCGAACGCATCGTGTTCGTCGGGAGCATGGACTACGGGCCCAACGTCGACGCCATGCCCTACTTCTGTGCCGAGGCGTTGCCGCTCTTGCTGGAGCAACGGCCGAACCTGGTGCTCGAGATCGTGGGCGCGAACCCAGCACCCGAGGTACAAGCCCTCGCCTCGGAACACGTACGCGTCACCGGTCGCGTCGACGCGGTCAAGCCCTACCTCGAGGGAGCGGGATGCATGGTGGTGCCGCTGCGTATCGGCGGCGGCACGCGCTTGAAGATCGTCGAGGCCCTGGCGCTCGAAACCCCGGTCGTCTCCACCACCGTCGGCGCAGAGGGCCTCGGGCTCGAAGACCAAAAGCACCTGGCTTTGGCCGATACACCGGGCGAATTGGCGGACACCCTCGCGGCCCTGCTGGCCGATCCGGAGCGGGCTACGCGCTTGGCGCGGGCCGGGCACGCCCAGGTATACGAGCGCTATTGCTGGGACGTCCTGGCCGAAGAGCTCGTCGACTACTGGGAGCGCGTGGCCTTTTCGGGCACCCGTTCACCGTCGCGCTGAGCCCGCCTTCTGGCGCGGGAGTCCGACCGGGGCGAGCTGAACGGCCCGCGCGTAGCGCTCGAAGGCCGTGCGCACGGCCTGCGCTTGCACGGTCGTTCCTGGACGAGACGTTCCGGTCTCCTCGTAGCGGCAGGAGAGCAGCACGAGCCTGCCCGCCTTGCGCTCGGCCTTGAGATCCAGGCGTGCGATCAAGTCCTCACCGGCCAGCACTGGCATGCAGTAGTAGCCGTAGGTGCGTTGCTCCGCGGGCTTGAAGATCTCGAGCTTCTGATCGAATTCGAAAAACTCCTTCGTACGTTGTCGATCCCATAGCACCGGATCGAAGGGCGACAACAGAACCCCGTGGTCGCTCACGGGTCGCACGCGGCGCAAACGCTCGGCCAGTTCGAGATCGGCGGGACGAATCCAACCGAGCCGCGGCCTGGCTTTCGACGAATTCGACTGGGTAAGCGTGCAGGCCTCGATATCCCCGCGTTTCTCCAGACGCGCAAGGGCGGCCTTCACGTCCGCTTGCATGTTCCGCAAGCGCCAGGTCGCCGTCAGGGTCCCTCTCGTCGCCCAACCGTGACCTTGCAGGGCCTGCAGGAGCAGGCTCTCCAGCGCCTCGGCCTGCTTCTGCGGACGACAACGCGCCTCTTCGGGGATGACGTTGTCCCTTAGGTCGTACGTGCGTTGAAAGTGACGTCGTTCGCGAATGGCGAACTCCCCGCTGGACCACAGCGCCGAGGCGACACGCTTGGCCGGTTTCAGATCCCACCAACCGCGACTGCCTCGGCCCTCCATGTCGAGCGCCCGCAACGGTCCGTCCGCGCGGATCTTCGCGCGCAGCTGCTTCACGATGGCGGGATGTTGGCCGATCAGATCGCCCCACCACGGATGCTTGCGAAAGGCGCGACGGCGAAATTCGAACACCGGATAGAGCTCGATCGGAATCCACGAGACCTCGTGGCCCCAGTACTCGAAGAGGCCCGAACCCGGCTGCAGAAGCTCCTCGCCGAGGGTCGCGTCCATGCCCTCGAGTCGTGAAAGCAGCACGATCGAGTGGCTGCGGGCCCCGGCGATCGAAACGGTATCGAGCTGCAGATAACCGAAGCGTCGAATGACCTCGAGTGCCGCCCGACGTGCCTGCTTCCCACGGCCACGAGCCTTGCTGGGAAACCCGCTCCAGGAGGGTTTCAAGAGCCCCGCCCGGGCCAGCGCCAGGCGACGAACGGAACGCAGGTCGAGGGAAGACACGGGCGCATTCTGGGCTATGGACGTTGGGCCGGGGCCCTCCGGGCGACTTTTCCGTGTTCGAGTTTTCCCTAGTCCATGGGGGTCGATCTCGAGCGCGCGCAACCACCGGGCACGATACGAGAACTCCAACCCGATGCAGCGCTAAAGGCGCGCGCATTGCGATTCAGTTGCGGCCCAAGGAACTCGTCGTCATCCGCCCCTGGTACCGACCTTGCTACTCGCTATCGAGCGGAGGAATTCGACGAGGCTTCCACGCGTGCCCCTACGAGTTCCATCACCGTCCCCGCGGTCATCTGCAGCGCGTTGAACCCCAGGCGGAAGTCGTCTTCGCTGAAGTTCTCGACGATGTCCGAGGGGCGGTGCCAATGCGGATTGGAGCCGTTGCCGATTTCCGCCAGGCGCATGTTCTCGCGCACGCTGACAGAAGCCGTGTAGTCCTGGAAGGCCACCGAATCGGTATTCGCCATCATGTCGCCGACCTCGGCCGGATAGTCCGCCGAGTGATCCGCATTACCCTGGAACAGGAACCCCGCCAGCAGAAGCGATTCGGCTTCCATCGTGGTTCCGACCCTGTATTCGATGTCGATGTCCGCCTCGGCGATCTGGTCATCTTCGGGCGGGAGACCGTGGTCGAAGAGCAACATGTCGTGCTGGATCACACCCAGCCAGGTGGGCTCGGGATAATGGCCCGGCTGGTCGGGGTCTTCGATGCCCTGGAGCGGTGCGCGCTCGTCGGCGTAGGCCGTACTACCGATCCAGCCGGCCTCTTCGCTGTTCCAGAAGACGAAGCGCACGGAGATGTCCGTCGTGAAACCTGGGCGGCTGAACATGCGCGCCATCTCGAGAACCAAGGAACACCCCGAAGCATCGTCATCCGCCGCGCCACCGTTCCCGCGCCCATCGAGGTGGGCGGAAACGATGTACATTCGATCCGGGGCGACTTCGCCGACCTTGGTCACGTAGATCGAGCGCCTCGGTCCCGCACCGATCCCGCCGGTTTCCTCGAAGCCGTGGTAGGAGACTTGATATCCCAGCTCTTCGAGCTGGCCGACCATCCAGAGCTCGGCGGCGATGTAGCTGTCCGAACCACGACGGCGCGCACCGAAGCTGGCCAGCTTCTCGATGTTTTGTTTGAACGTTTGGATGTCGAGTTTGCCCCGCAGCCCAACCTGGTTACCAGCGCTGAGCGCGACACTCGTGTCGACTGCAACGTCAACATTGTCAAACGCGACCGAGGTGAATTCAGCGGGCGAGTCGTGGCCCCGCGCATGGGCACCGAGCATCAACGTATGTTCTCCCGATTCAAAATAGCCGAGCTCGAGCTCGAACCGGCACCAACCGCGAATCCGTTGTTCCCCATCTGAGGCATTGCCGAGCAACTGCGACACGAAGCGTGTCGACACCGGACCGCGCAGAACACCATCCACGGCAAGGAGCACCTGACTTCGATCGCTGACCTGGCACGCTCCGGACTGGACCAGCTCATAGTCCAGCGACACGCTGACGACACCCGGATACTCGAGCGTGAACGTGTACTCCCAACCCGCGGAAGTCGCTTCGCTGACGCGCTGCAAGGACCCCCAGAGCATCACCCCCAGGTCTCCCTGGTGACGACCGGGAAGGGACCAGCTGGCAATCAACTCCTCTTTCTGGCACGTCCCCAAGAAAGCGTTGGGGACAAAACGCACCTCATCATCAAGGAGCGTTGCCGAAGGTCCAACTCCCGCATGGATACTGGACAGCTCAGCCGACTGAGCCTCGGTGAGCTGACAGAACGCGGAGCAGAGGAAAACAGAGACGAGCAGTGCGTTACTCAGCATGGTGTGTGCAAGAGGGTCTGTTGGGGGTCCTGGGCTGGCCCCAAGCTAGGCCCTGCGACTCACTTGGCGTTCGCGAAGCGCGGTTTTTTCCTCTTCGATCCGCCTGCTCCTCAGCAGCGGTAGGGAACCCCTAACGCTGGCGCCCGAAGAAACGCGACAGCAATCCCTGCGCCTTGGCCTCGCGCTGTGCTCGTCCGCGCGACTCGGGATCGTCCACGCCCGCCGGATGCTCCAGAGCGGGCTCCTCGCCACGCACCTGCTTGACGACCTCGACATACGCCTTTTCGAGTTGCAACATCATGTCGCGCGAGGTGCGCGGCATGGTCTTGTGTTTGCGCCACGAAGCGCGCGAGCGGTAGTTCGCGAACTCCCGCAAGGCGGCGATCCAGCCTTCGTGATCCTCGGAGGCAACGACGACACCGGCTTTTCCGCCGTCGGCCACGGCCGCCAGCGCGCCGGCGTCGCTGACGAGCACCGGTAGTCCCGCGGCTCGCGCTTCGCGCACCGTGAGACCGTAGACCTCGCACCAACGCGAGGGGGCCGCAACTCCGTCGAGCCCGGCCAGGATCTCCGGCAAGCGGTCGTGGGTGTACGGGCCGTGGATGCGAATGCGCTTGTCCGCGGCGGCCATCGCCTCGAGTGCCTCGAGGTAGCTGTTGTCGCCGTGATAGCTGGGCATGTCGCCGTGGATCTCGAGCGTCAGGTCGGGCACGCGGGACGCCTGGAAGGCACGCGCCAACTCGAGCGCCCCCTTGCTGGGAAGCACGGTCCCGAGAATGCCAAGTCGCACCTCGTCGACCGGTTGCTCGCCTTCGCGTACCGCCCGCAGGCGGCGCACGGCCATGGACAGCTCGTCCACGTCGATACCGTTCTCGACGACGTCGATGGCATCCTCCGCGATCCCGGCACGCACGTAGACCGCTCGCGATGCACTCGAGGGCGTGAAGAGCCGGTGGGCCTCTCCGAGAGCACGGAGCGCATATTCCGTGCGGAGGCGCGCGGCATCCGTGTCGTCGCTGACTTCCTCGCCCTCGGGGCCCCGCTTCTCACCATGGACCGAGGGCATCAGGTGCGGCCACGTCTCGATGAGACACTTGGCGCAGGTCTCGGGATCGGCGACCTCGCTGATCTGGCCCTGGCTCTGGAGCATCTGTCCCCGCGGGCACAGCGGCCAGTAGTCGTGCAGCGTCATCACGAGTGGCAGCTCGAGTGCACGCAGGCTCTTCAGGACGGAGAGTCCGAAGCCCGTGAGGTGATGAACGTGAACGACATCCAGCGGCGTGGTCTCGGCCCATTCGCGGACGGCGCGCTCCATGTCCTCGTTGCGCACGAGATCGGCAAGGGCCCGGTGATCGTGATAGCGGTACGCAACCCGCCGGACCTCGACGCCTTCGACCGGTTCGGTCTTCGACGAGAAAGGCTCCAGACCCTCGCTCGTGTCGATGCACAGCGCGTGGACACGATGCCCGCGCGAGCGCAGCTCGCGCGCGAGGTCGCGCATATGACTTTGCACGCCCCCGACATCGGGAAACCAGCCGTGGGCGATGAGTCCGATGTCGAGCCCGGTTCGGTGCTGCCTATCCATCGTCAGGTTCTAATCGGTACGGGAGCGCTTCGGTGTGGAGATCGATCCCAGGAGTTCTTCGATCCGTTTGAGGTGCTCGTCATAGGAGAGCGGGAGCCCTGGGTCCAGAGCGCGCCCGGGTTCCCCGCGAATCACGGCAAAAAGTGCGTCCGCCAGGGCCCGCGGGTCGCCCGCTGTGAACAGCCGTCCATGCTTCTTGTGGACCACGATTTCGGCGATGCCCGGGACGTCACTGCCCACCACGGGCACCCCTGCCGCGCGGGCCTGGAGAACCGCCAGGGGGGCGTTTTCGTCCCATTCCGAGGGTGCCACGAGGGCCGTGAGAGCGGCCAGAACATGGGGTGACTCATCCGGCTCGAAGGGCTCGCCGCGAGTCACGTGGCGCGAATTCGAGCGCGCGAGTAGCGGATCGGCGAAAAGCCGGTGGCGACCCTCCGCTGGAGCCCCGTACAGCACGAGCTCGACATCGGGATCGTAGGGCCCCTTGTTCGCCTCGAGCCGCGCGAAGGCCTCGAGCAAGGTGCCAAAGCCCTTGTGAGGAGCAAACTGACCGAAGAAACCGATGCGCGGGCGGGCCGGTTCCTTCGAAAGCCGAACCTCGAGGAACGGGGCCTCGTCGAAGGCGTACACGAGCGTCGTCAGCTTGCTCACGGGCACGCCCGCGCGCGTGAAAATAGAGGCCAGGTTGGCCGTCGGAGCCACGACATGGCCCACCGTACGGAACATCTCGGACACGGCCTTCTCGCGGCGCTCGAGATCGGAAGCGACAACCACCTTCCCCAATCCACCGATCCCGGCCAGCCCATGGGCCAGGGTGCGCTTGAGAAAACGTCGCAAGGGCGGCTGGTCGAAGGGCCCGGGCTCGCGAATGCAATCGGCGCACGTCTCGGGCGGGTGGGGACCGCCGCATCGCTTGAGCCTGTGGTCGTACAGCTGCCCGCGATGGCAGGCGAGCGTGAAGTCGGTCAGGGTCAAGAGCGTGGGGATCCCCTTTGCCTCGGCGACGGCCGGAAGGCCTACCGATAGTCCCCACACGAGATAGAGAAAGTGCACGCGATCCGGACGCACGCGCTCCAGCACCTCCGCGAAAGCTCGTTCGACTTCCTCGTCGCGATAGCTGGCCTCGAAGCCGCGCTTGGGATCGCCCGCGTTGTGCAGCAGAAAAACCGGGATGCCCTCCTCCTCCACCTCCTCGACCGTGTAGCGCGGCTTTGCACGCATACGCACGGGGTGGAAGACGAACAGCTCGTGCCCACGGTTGGAAAGACCGCGCACGAGCTCCCGCGTGTAAAACTCGGTGCCAAAGCGTCCGCGGGGCGGATAGCCAATGGAAACGACGAGGATCCGCATCGCTTGCTACGCTCCTCCCATATTGCCGGGGCTGCCGGCAGCGGCGGTCGCGATGGCGCGTTCGAGACCATCGATGAAACCCGAATGCGCAAGCCGGGTACGCGACCTCTCGAGGCCTCGCTTCGCCTGGGCGTAGCGCGCTGGCTCGTCCTCTTCAAAGCTCATGAGCACACGCGCCAGGTCGGCGTCGTCGCCGGAGTGGAAGACACGTCCATCGACACCGTCCTGGATCGCCTCAGGGCATCCGCCGGCGCTGCTGACGCAAACGGCGAGACCGTGGGCCAGCCCCTCGAGCGTCGAAAGCGGAAAGGGCTCGTCCCAGACGCTCGGAACACACAGTACGTGGGAACGCTGCAGTTCCTCGGCCAGCTGGGCCCGGGATAGTTCCGGTTTGAACTCGATGGCATCCTCGATCCCCGCCTCGCGCACGATGCGCTCGAGCTGGCTCCGATACTCGTCCGTGCCGCTCCGAGCGGCCATCCAGACCTCGATCGAGCGGCCCTGCTCCTTCGCCCGCGCGAGAGCCTTCAGCAGCACGTGTTGGCCCTTTCCCAACCACAGAGCGGAGATGCATGCCACGCGCAGGGGGTGATCGGTTTCTCTTCGGGGCACGGCTAGCTCGCGGGTTCGCGCTTCGACGTCGGGGGGAACGCCCAGAGGCAAAACGGAGCCCGAACCGGGTTCGAGTCCGTCCCGCTCGAGACGCTCGAGCAGGTGCTGGCTGCAGCAAAGCACCGGACCCGTCCCAACATAGCTCCGAAGGCGCTTCCACAAGAAAGAAAGCGCGGCGCATCGCAACGGTTTTCGCCCGCTCGCCTTCCAGTCGATGAGCCAGTAGTTCGCGATCCAGGGATCCGAGAGGTACCCGAGGGTCGGAATACGCGCGCGACGCGCGGCCAGGATTGGTGCCAGCGAGACGAGCCCCAGGTTGAAGTAGAAGAAGAGCTTCGGCTTCAGCGTCTCGATCGCTCGCGTGGTGGCCTCGAGATTCGCTTTGCGCAGAAAATGCAAGCGCAGCTTCTCGCGCCCCGATGCGTGCATCGAGGCCGCCATTGGATCCTCTCCATCGAGCTCGGGTTCCAGCCACGGAAGAACATCAGGCTCCGAGGCAAAGCGACTGCCTTTGCCAGCGAGAACTCGGATGTCGTAACCGCGCTCACGCAAGGCAACGACCGCGTCTCGGGTCAAGAGCTCATAGCCGCCGGTGACATAGGGCGGATACCGCAGCGTAGCGATGAGGATGTCGATGCCGCCCTCAGCGCCAGTCCCTGACGCCGCGACTCTCCCGGTTTCCCCCGTACTCAACGAGGGGCCTTCCCCAGGTACCCCAACTCGATCAAGCGCTCGATCTCCGCGGGTTGAATCTTCTCTGCGCGCGGATTCGGCTGCAGCACCTCCTGCGTCCTGCGCATGTTCTCGAGCCACTGGAAGAGCCTGCTTCGATGGCGCTGTAACTCCGATTTCGGCATGCCCTCGGTCGAATCGGTCAACGCAGGATAGGGATTCACCAGCCGATCGTAGAAGCGCACATGGGGTGTGGGTTTCTTCTGACTCCGCTCACCGAACCAGGCGCGTCGCATCTCCACGTTATCCAGATTCTCGGGGGCGAGGTACTCCAGGCAGTATTGATCACTGATGACCGTGCAGCCCTCCTGGATTCCCCCCGAGGCAAAGACGAAACGCGGCTCGGAAGCCTCCTCGAGCCCACGAATCACGTTGGCCTGAGAGCGCCCATGCATGCCCCCGGGAACCCGGAGCCCTTCCATCTCGAGCAGCGTAGCGGGAACGTCCACAAGGCTCGCGAGCCCGTCCACCCTGCGGCCACGATCGAAGTCGTCGGCGGGACGCACGATCCAGGGCACGCTGAGATCGGCCATGGAGTACCGTCCCCCACGCAAATACAGCCCGGCCTCGCCGAACTGGATTCCGTAGGTGCCGACCACATGAACCGTCGTGCGTGCGTAGTGTCCATCGCGGCGCAAGAGACCCATCAAGCGATCCAACTCGCTGTCGAGCTTGCGGAGATGCCCGTCGTACGTGGCCTCGTAGTCGCCCAGGGTGCGCGCACCTCCGCGCCATCGCGAACGAGGAATGGCGAAGAACGTCGCGTCGGTATTGCCGACCGGGGGAACCGCCGAAAGCTCGGGCCTCGGCTCGAAGAAACGGTCCCATTCACGATCCGGGCGCACCCAGGAATCCTCCAGCGAGTGGAAGTGCAGGTACGCAAACCAGGATTGCCCTCGATCGAGCCCGCGCACCCAAGTAACCAGACGCTCGATCAATTGCCGCGATCGAGAGTCGCGTTGTCCGACTTCCTCATCGAGAGAGTCGTACACCTGGAAGCCCGCTCCGAAGCCGTACAGGGGATCGAGCAACTCACTATCGATGAAAGCCGCCGTCGAGTAGCGCGAGGCGAGAAACTCGACCGCCAGATGCGAAACCCGACCGGGAATACGCCAGCGCCGCTCGTTCAAACCTTCGAACTGGGCCGGCAGAAAGCGCCGCGCGACACCGGGATGGGCCCCCGTCATCAGACTGATGTGGGCCGGAATCAAGACCGGCGACGAGGTGAACATCTGTTCGAAGAGCACGCCCTCGGCCGCCAGGGCTTCCAACGCCGGCATCGTCTCGCGGTCGTAGCCGTAGCCCATCAGGTGATCGGCCCGCAGGCCATCGATCCCGATCAAGAGCACGCCGCGCCCGGGGCCCTCGACGGCCGGTGGGCTACACGTGGAAGCGACGAAGAAGAAGCCGAGCGCCAAAACGCGGCACGACTTCGAAAAGGGCACGCGCAACATCAAGGGATCTCAGGCTCCGAAGACCCGCGAGGTTTCGAAGACGATCGGAGCGAAACGCTTCTCGCTCTCGCCCTCGATCCAGCGCACACGCCGCTTCAAGACGAAGTCGAACAGCAGCGGGTTGCCTTCGAAGATCTCGTTCAAGACCTTGCGCTCTTCCCTGAGGAGGTAGCCCCGTTGGGACAGGATGCGCGTGCTGATCATCGGATTGACCGCCGGAAGGGGATAGTCGGAGCCATTCACGAGCCGTGGGTGAAGTTCCGTCAACTGCAGCATCTTGCGCAGCGGACGCTTGCTGCGGTTGACCTGGGTCATGGCGGAGATCTCCCCGAATAGAGTCTTCTCGTACTGCTTTTCCTCCATCAGGCGCAGGAAGAGATCGAAGCTCTCGAGCTCGTTCGCTTCGGAGGGGGAGTGGCTGTGAGTCAGGTCGAGATCCTGATCATCGCCAAGACTCGCACAGTGGGCTGCCAGCACGGTAACCCCCGCATCCAGGGCCCTGCGAATGCGCAAGGGATTGCCCAGGCCCTGATGCTGGGAGGCGCGCACGGCCTTCTCGAGGCCGGTGTGCGTGAGCAACGGGATGCTGTTGTCGGCCAGCACCCGGTAGAACGGGTCGCACATCTTCGACATGGGATCGATCCCCATGGCATTCGGCAACCACTTGACTGCCACGGCCCCACCCTCGAGAGCCTTCTCGAGTCGCGCGATCGCATCCTTGCGATACGGGTGAACCGACGCGCAGGCCCGCAAGTCATCGGCCTCGTTGGCGAGCCGCAACACGTATTCGTTAGGCGTGTAGAAGGGCGTGTCCTTGGGTTGCTCGGTTCCGTCGGGAAGCACGTGCTTGTCGAAAGCCAAGAGCACCAGCTTGCCCTTCGGGTTCGCGGCGCGATGCAGGGCGAACAGTCGCTGGAGATACTCGTCGTCGGCACTCTTCTCGTTGCGCACGCCGGCGGCCGCGAAGTAGATCTCAAAGCGCAGCCGCTCGATCGGATGGAAGTGGCTGCGCATACGCGGGTTCACCCAGCATCCCGTGCCCCCCCTGCCCAGCCCAACGACATGCGTATGCACGTCCCAGACACGGGTCGCGTCGATTCCATCGAACGCCTCGACGATGAGGGCCTGGGCCTCCGGTGACAGTTCGTCGATCCGTGCCATGGGGCCTGGACGCAGCCACCACGGAACCATGCAGCGCAGGCCGAGCAAACCGGCTCCGCATGCGGTCGCGGCGGACATAAATGTGCGGCGGGTGAGTTTCAAGGCACCCGAGTGGACCAATGCGCCTCGGCAGGCTCAAGGACGGAGAGGGAAAAGCGCCTCTTCCTGGACCCAACCGTTGGTTCCTTCGCTACCGGTGACCCGCACCCAACCGGGCAGGCTGTCGATGCGCTCGACCTCTTCGCCGGCCTCCAGCTCTCCAATCTGGTCGCGCTGGGTGTTGGGTTCGGCCCGAATCGCCACTCTGGGCGCACGCACGACCAGCATCGGGTCGCGCGCATCGTTACCCAGGCGATAGAAAAAGGGCATGCACAAGACAAGCGTGCCCACGGCCCCGAGAGCGCACAGCAACCGAAACAGAGCACCACCCACAAAGGCCTCGAGCAGGAATAGGACCCCCAGCACTCCGAGGGCCGAGAAAGCCAGAAGGCGCGACTCGGCCGGCCGCAGAGCCAACAAAGCCCGACGTGCGGTCGAACGCAGATCCCCGCGGTCCGCGGGTTCGAGCCCCGCATCGGCACGCACGAACTCGAGGTTGTTCCAGGCATCGCCATGGCGCGGGGAAATGCGCAAGCAGGCCGAGTACCAGCCGACCGCCTCCATGGCTTCATCCTGGCGCCAGGCGGCATTACCCAGGTTGTAGTAGACCCGTGCGCGACCGGCTTCCGATAGATCCTCTTGCAGGGTCTCGCGCCAGAGAACCTCGGCCTCGGCGTACTGGCCGCGCCGATAGGCGTTGACCCCGCGCTCGAATCCAGCCTGGGCCTGTCCAAAGAGCGCGCCGGAGAAAAGGCAGGTGAGCAGAAAAACGCCAAAGGCACGCATCACAGTCCCGCCTCCACCAGTTCGTCCGCCAAGGCGAGGATGTCCTTGGCCTGTGGGGACTTGGTTTCCCCACCCCAGGTGGCGCGCTCCAGCGCCAACATGAGATCGCGTGTGTGCGTCATGGCTTCCGTGGCCTCCAGTTTCTTGAAGCGCGAGTCCGAGCTGGAAAGCTCGCTGACCCACAAGAGCGGGTCGCGCCCGATCCAGGCCTCCTGTGACTCATCCGTACGTGCCGCCAGGAACCCCATCAAGGCGCCCAGCCGGTCTTCCGCATCGTTTGCGCGACGAAGCTCGCGGACGAGCATCTTGCGCGCCTTGCGTCGCCGACGCTCGCGCGGGGCGGAGGGATCCCCTCGGCGGCGTCGCACGCCCGTACGCACGCACAACCAAAGCACGGGTAGTGCAGCCATGGTGGCCAAGACCGCCTTGTTCTCGGGAACCTCTTTTAGCGGTTCGATATCCCGCGTCAGAGGCTGCGTGTCGATGTCGTTGATATCGCTCTCGAAGCGCTCCGAATCCTCTTCGCCGAGGTCGGCGCTGCGCTCGAGCGCGCGCACCCGAATCGTGATCGCGTTCGATTCGATCGAGGTGTAGATCTGCTCGAGCGGATCGTAGACGCTCATGGAGACGGACGGAATTTCGATCACATCCGCGGAGAGCGGAGCGATATCGTAGGTCACGCGTCGGCGCTCGAAACTCTTGTCCTCTGCCTTGCCGTAGACGCGGAAGCCGTGGAACGCCTCGAGCCGCGAGATATCCGGAGCCTCGAAGAACTCCAGATTGCCGGAACCCGACCACTCGACGGCGAGCTTGATGGAGTCCCCCACGACCACGTCCCGCGTATCGCTGGAAGCACGCACACTGAACGATCCCACGGCGCCGGAGAAATCAAAGGGCTGGTCCTCGGTGGGAAGCGAAATGACCTCGATGTCGAAAGGCTCCCCCTGGGCGATGTAGCCTTGACGCTTGGGACGATCGAAGAGCGAGAAGGACTTGGACTCACGTCCGAACTCCAGACTGCTGGTGGGAATCTCGAGGATGCCTGAACGCGTGGGCAGAAAGCTCCGGATGATGCGGTAGTGCGTGAACTCGCGCCCGTCACGGGCGAAGTTCTTGCGATGCTCCGCGGTGATGCGCAGCTCGCGGTTGATCGTGATGTTGTCTTCCTTGGGCGTGTTCGCGGAAAGCAGCGGCCGCTCCAATTCGAGCGTACCCGGCAGCTCTCCCCACCACGGCAGATACAGGTTGGCGTACGTCACACCGGTGGTCGTCTCCCAACCGAAGCTCAGCTCAAGAGTGAACGGCTGCCCCTCAACGACGCGCATCGCCGATGGACGGATCTCGAGAAAGCCCAGGTTCTCGCCGCGGATGTCCTTGACCGCTCGGATGGCAATGGGACGCGTCTCGACCGGTTGGCCCTGGACCTCCACGGTGAAGGGCGGGACCGTGAAGTCCCCTTCCCTGTCAACGCGAAAAAAGACCGTCCAGGTCGTCGTAAAACTGCGCGACACGCGGCCGTTGATGGACTGGAAGGAAGAGTTCCTCGAAGGCGCACTAGGTTCGTCGAAGCTGAGACCGTCGACGTTGGGCATCTGAATCAGACGCGCATCCCTGGTGTTCTCGACGGTCACTCGGATGGCACTTCGCTCTCCGACCTTGAGGAGCGCTTTCGTGGCCGAGGCCAGGACCCGCGGGCCGCCTTGACGCGTTCCTCTTTGCTGGCCCGCACCGTAACGCGCACCGGCCTGGGAACTTGCGACAGCCTCTGGGCCCGGCAGCCCGAGAAGCGCCAGCAGGGAAAAGAGAATGAGAGTAGGGACTCGAATGCTCACCAATCACGCTCCACGGGAATTCGACGGGCCGCACGCATGGCTTCCTGGAACTGACGGTACTCCTCCTCCATCTGGGAGAGCTTGTCCAGGAGGCGCATCACCTCTTCGCGGGTCATGTGGCGTTCGGCGTTCTCGGGGTTGCCTTCGTGGGGCTGAGGAGCTTGCTGCTCCTGCTCTTGCCCCTCTTCGGGTTGCTGTTGTTCCTGTTCTTGTTCTTTATCGCCCTCGCCGGGCTTGGGCTCTTCTTGTTCCTGGTCCCCGGGTTCCTGGTCTTCGGGGTCGCCCTCTTGGTTCTCGTCGGACTCCTGCTGCTCGCCTTCCTGATCCTCGTTTTCCTGCGGCTCGCCGTCCTGGTCCTCGTCGCCTTCTTGTTGGTCCTGTTGGTCCTGTTGGTCCTGTTGTTCCTGTTCGCGCTGCTTCTCGATTTCGTCGAGTTCGCGCAGGCGGCGCTGGATCAACTCGAGGTTGGCCCGTGTGTCCTCGTCGCGCCAGTCGAGCTTCAAGCGCTCGAGGAGCCACGACATCGAACGGGAGTAGGACTTGCGCGCCTCTTCCAGGGGATCCGGCGGTTGCTCCTCTTCACTTGCGGCCCCCCCGTTACCGGGGGCACCGGATGCGCCAGGCATGCCGGGCATGTTGGCCTGGGCTTGGCCGTTTGCTCCTGCGATTTCGGGAATCTGCGAGCGCCAATCCTCGCCATCGAAAAGGTGCACACAGCCCAGGTTGTAGATGGCCCGCGAGCGCAGGTCGTTGGGTCCCGCGAGCGTGCGCGTCTGGTCGAAATCGCCGATCGGCAGGTGATAGGGGCGCGTCGTGGAAAGCGGATTGGGCGGTTCTTCGTCTCCGGCCTGGACGGCCTGGGCCGCAGCGGCCGCCTGCGCTTCCATCAGGGTCTCGAAAACCCTGGGCTGGGCGAAGAGCCAACCGCGCATGTAATGCGCCTCCGCGACCTGCAGCTCGTCGAGCAATTCCTCGTCCTTGAGGGCCTGGTCGACGGTCATGAGGGCCCGGGGCCATTCCTGGGCCGCCGCCGACAGGATTGCCCGACGCATCAAGTCGGAGTGCGAGGTCTTCTTTTCCAGCGATGCTTCCTGCGCGACGCCCGAGAGCGTCACGAGAAGCAGCGGGAGCAGGATCGGGTAACGGGCCTTCATGCGGCGATCCCCTTCTGGGCCAGTCGTTGATCGGAAAAGCGTCGCTCGCGTAGACCCGATTCGATCAGCATGCAAGTGATACCGAGCACGAGGGCCCACTGGAAGCGGTCGTGGGGAATCTGACGCTTGCCGCCTTCGAGGTCGCGTCCCTCCAGCTTCGAAATGCGCGCGCGATAGAGATCCTCTAGCGGAGTCGGCGATGCCTCCGCGGAGAGATAGGCACCGCCGGTGCTCTCGGCGAGGGCTTTCAGCGAACTGCCGTCGAGACGTGAAACGACCTCGTTGCCGTCCGGATCGCGCACGAACTGGGCTGCCCCATCACGCACGACGGGGATCTTGCCACCGCCTTCGGTCCCGATACCCACGACGTAGATGCGAATACCACGATCCGCGGCTTCGCGAGCCAGCTCGAGTCCGCGCCCCTCCAGGTCCTCACCATCGGTCAGAAGACAGATGGCCTCGTGCGCACCGTTACGCTCGTCGAAGAGCGAAAGGGCCTGTGTGATGGCCGCGGCGAGGTTCGTGCCCCCCATCTGATTGTCGCGCGGGGAAACGTAGCCGAGCAACCCCGTGAGCGTGACGCGGTCGTGGGTCAAGGGCGCAATTTCGCGTGCGTCCCCGGAAAAGGCGATCAGTGCGACCCGATCACCGCGCAGTCGATCCAGCAGGCCGCGCACTTCTCGCTTGGCACGTTCCAGTCGCGACGGACGTAGGTCCTGGGTCAACATGCTGCGCGACGTGTCGATGCAGCACACGATGTCCAGCCCACGGCTGCGTACTTCGCGCCACGTGTGCCCACGTACCGGCCCCAGGGCAGCGAAGGCCAGGAACAGAATGCCCAGCGCCGCGAAGAGGACGCGCATCGCAGACCTCGTTCGCGAAAAGCCCGGCACGAAGCGTTGCAGCTGGCTGCGATCCACCAGCTGCATGAGGCTCGCCTGGCGTCGACGTAGCCCGTAGAAGCCGAGGAGCACGACCAAGACCGCCCAGATTGGCAGCCACATCAAGTGCGGGCGCAAGAACTCGAAGCCGATCACAGAATCCTCCTCGCCCAGGTCATGGCGGAGATCCATGCCAGGCCATAGGCCAGGATGGCGGGGATCAGGAGGTAGACGTAGAGGTCGTAGGTTTCCTCGTAGCGCACTTCCTTGCGCTTCGTGCGTTCGAGCTCTTCGATGTGCGCGTAGATGTCCTGCAGGCGTTCCTTGTCGGTCGCATGGAAGAACTTGCCGCCGGTCAGATCGGCCATACGTTCGAGGGCGCTCGTATCGAGCGTACCTTCGGTCGGCACCCAGCCACGGAACGGATCATGACGATAGACGTAGCGCGCCGCATAGATCGTGTAGACCTTGATCCCCTCTTCCGCCGCCAGCTCGGCCGCCTGATCGGGAGTGATGTCGTCGACGTTGTTCTCGCCGTCGGTCAAGAGCACGCAAACCTTGGACTTGGCCTCGCTCTCGCGCAGCACGGACACGGCCTTGGCCAGGGCCACGCCGATCGCGGTGCCGTCCTCCTCGCGATGCTCGACCAGCTCGACGCCGTCGAGGAACCCCTGCAGGGCGCCGTCGTCGAGTGTGAAGGGACACAACAACTTGGGGTACCGCGCAAAGGAGATCAGAGCACAGCTGTCCGCGGCTCCTTCGCGATCGGTCATACGTCGTTTGGCGAACTCGCCGACGACTTCCTTCACGACCTCCAGCCGGTTCTTGCCACGAGCCAGGTCGTTGAAACGCATCGAGCCCGAGCGGTCGACGACGAGGGTGATGTCGACGCCTTCCGAGAGGGTGTCGTTCTGAACGTTGCCGCGGAGGGGTCGCGCCAGGGCGCCGATGACGAGGATCAGGGCCGCAAGCTGCAGGAAGTTTGGAATCCACGCCAGACGCTGACGCATGGAGCGCGGCACGCTGAAGACCAGGGGGACGCGCGCATGCGCACGGCCGCCCCGGCCACGCCCCCACCAGAGAAGCAAGAGAGCGGGCGGGATCAGGAGCAGGAACAGCGGATCGGCCAGCGAAATGTCGCCGTAGATATGCCATTGCCCGCGTGCGGCGCTCTGAACCGCGGTGCTTTCTTGCAGGAAAGCGATCAAGACGCACCCCCCGCCGCCTTGGCGCCCGCAACCTTCGTCGCCAGTGCATCGCCGGTGGCTTGCAGGGTCTCCGCCGCACTTCGGGCCGCAGAGTAGGCCTCCTGCAACGCCCAGTCACTGGGCGTGCCATCGGCGTACTTGTAGTGTTCGGCATTCTCCACCAGCTTGGTGACATGCTCGAGGGCGGCTGCGGGCACGCGCTTCGAGCCCCGGATTGCCGCGAGCCATTCCCGGTCGGTCAAACCGGCCTGGGTCTCGACGCGCGCGTCGAAGGAGCGGCGCAAGAGCTGGGTCAACTCGAACAACGTCTCGCGCTTGACCTCGAGCTCGCGCGGCGGGTTCTGCGCCAGTTGCAACAGCGCCTCCAGCGGCGCAAGCGTGTCGGACGGTGCGGACCTGCGACGCCAACGAGCGCGCACGAGGAGCCCGATGAAGATCGTCCAGAAAAAAGCCATCGCGACCCCGGCATATACGACCCAGGGGGAACGCTCGAGAATCGGTATCTCGCGGCCGAAGTCGTCGGGAAAGGCGGACAGGTTGCGCGGCGCATCTTCCTCGCCGAGAACGCTCGCGACATCGATCCGCGCCAGGCTGGTCTCGATGCGCTGGATGTCCTCGCGAAATTCGAGCCGAGACAAGGCCTCGGAAAGGACGCGGGGTGCCGTGTCACTGGCCTCCAGCGACGCGATCGTCCACGCGCGTCGGGTTCGCAAGCGTTTGGGATCGCCGGTCTCCGGCTCCGAGGCCTTGCGTTCCTCGCCAAAAATCACCCACGAGGCATCGAGCTCGAGCTCGCTTTGAAGAGCGTCGAACACGCTGGTTCCAAGCGGATGGGAGAACTCGAGGATCAGGCGGAAAGGCTCGCCGACTTCCACCCGTTCGGGATGACAGAAAAAGCGGGCCGAGATGGCAGCTTCCTGCGGCGTGGAATCCCGATTCGAGCTACGGAGTCCCGGGCTACCGAACACGGGCAGCACCAGAGACAGGGAGCCGAGAACCAGAGCGGCGAGGCGGGCGTGGGTGGGTCGGAACTTCACGTGCGTGGCACTAGCTCCTTACCGCTCCGGATCTGCCGCCGCGAGCACGTCTGCGGAAACACGCGACGATGGGATTGGCGATGTCTCCGTCGGTCGGAATCTCGATCAGATCACAGCGTGAGCGGCGCAGGGCCTCGCGCAGTTTCTCGTTGCGCTCCATGGCGCTGCGTCGCCAGGCCTCGCGCACCCGCCGTGAACCGGTGTCGATCTCGAGCGTCTCGCCACTTTCGAGCTCGAGAAAGGGCAGGATGCCTGCCTTGGGCAACTCCTCCTCGAAGGGATCGAAAACGCGCACGCAAATGACGTCGTGGCGCCGCGCGAGTCGCGCGAGGGGATCCTGCCAGTCGTCGTTTTCCAACCCGAGGAAGTCGGAGACAACCAGAATGAAGGCGCGGCGCTTAAGGCGCTTCAACTGGTGTTCTAGCACCGCACTGAGCGAGCTGCCCGTGCCCCCCGAACGGGTCGCCATCACCTCGCGCACCACACGCTGGACGTGATGGCTCTCTTTCTTCGGCGCCAGGAAGAGCCCCGGCTTGTCGGAGTAGAGACACAGGCCCACTTGATCCTGCTGGCTAGCGGCGACCAGGGCGAAGAGCGCCGCCACTTCCGCGGCGACCTCGCGCTTCGTCTTCTGCTTGCTGCCAAAATCCAGCGATAGACTCGTATCGCAGACGAGCTGCAGGACCAGCTGGCGTTCCTCGACGTAGGTCTTGATGTGCGGTTCACCGGTGCGCGCGGTGACGTTCCAGTCGATCGAACGCACCTCGTCACCCGGTTGGTACGGGCGCACTTCTTCGAACTCGATCCCTGTACCGCGGAAGTTCGAGCGATAGGAGCCTTGCAACGTGCCCGAGACCAGCCGCTGGACGCGGATCTGGATCTGGCGCACCCGCGCCATCAGCTCGGGCGGCAGGGCCGTCTCGTTCGAGGTATCCTCACGCATTAGCAAGTTTCGGTGAATGCCTTGTTTGTCCAGGCAACGGGCTGTCAGGGGACCGAAATGGTCTCGAGCACGCGGGAGACCAGATCGTCGCTCGTACGTCCGCGGGCTTCGGCTTCGTAGCTGGCGATGACGCGGTGACGCAGCACCCGATGGGCGATCTTCTTGATATCGGCCGGCGTGACGTAACCGCGGTGCTCGAGGAAAGCACACGCCCTCGCGCAGAGCGACATGACGATCGACGCACGCGGGCTGGCACCCATTTGAATCTGATCTTCGAGCTCGGCCATACCGAACTGGCGCGGGTTCCGGGTCGATTGAACGATGCGCACGATGTACTGCATCAGGCGCGGATCGATGTGGATCTGGTCGACCCGCTCACGGGCCTTCATGATCGTCTCGAGCTCGATGGTCGGTTGGACCTCCGCCGGCCGACCCGTGCGCGCCATGCGCTCCATGATGGCGAGCTCTTCCTCTTCAGTGGGATAACCCACCAGTACCTTGAGGTAGAAGCGATCGATCTGAGCCTCTGGCAAGCGGTACGTGCCGTCTTGCTCGATCGGGTTCTGGGTAGCGAGGACCAGGAACGGGGTCGGCAAGCGGAAAGTCTCCCCACCGATCGAAACCGTGCGTTCCTGCATCGCCTCGAGCAGAGCCGACTGGACCTTCGCCGGAGCTCGGTTGATCTCGTCCGCCAGGCAGAAGTTCGCGAAGATCGGTCCCTTGCGCGCGATGAACGAGGACTCCTTGACGTTGTAGATCTCCGTGCCGACGAGGTCCGAGGGCAGGAGATCCGGGGTGAACTGCACCCGCGCAAAGCTGCCATGCACGGCCCCAGCGAGGGTCGAAACGGCCAGGGTCTTGGCCAGGCCGGGCAGGCCCTCCAGGAGAACATGGCCATTGGTCAAAAGCGCCACGAGCAGGCCATGGATCAGGTCGTCCTGTCCCACGATGACTTGATGGAGGGCTGCGTTCAGGTCATCGACCCAGGCACTTTCCTGGGCGATAATGTCGCCTAGATCAGAGGCGGGCGGAATCTGGGTACTGGTCATGGGAAAGCAAAGGGTCCAGATGGGGGTTCCGCCGTTACGTGACGCCCCCCAGAAGTGTTGGGGATTCTATGCCTGGAAAGGGCCGGTCCGCGCCCCTCTGTAGTGGAAGCGCTCCGGAAAACAGTTCCAAGGGGTCTCAAGTCGGGGGGCGGACACACCGAAAAGACCTATCCCACGGGCATTCGGTCTTCCCCGGCGCTCCCACCCCCGGCTCTTCCACCTTGCGCACCCTCCTCCTCATTGTTTTTCTCCTCGGAACGACTCCTACGTCCCCGGAACCGAAGACGACGCATCGGGACGGCCCGGCCAGGGAAATGGCCGAGGCAAAGGAGGCCCGTTTAAAGCTCAAGCGGGCACAGCTGGATCAGTCCCTGATCCGGGCGGAGCGTAGCGCTCGCATGCTGACGGAGTTCGAGACCCTGGCGCCCAGGGCCCAGGCAGGAGGCCGCCCGTGACCACCCCCGCCTCCCACGACGACGATCGCGCTCAGGAGCGCGAGCGCGGGCACACACGCGGCCTGGGGCTCACCAAGGCGGCCCTCGTCATGCTCGGGGTCGGCGCCATCGCCCTCTCCGGCGTTCCCGGCATCGGCTCCTCCCCTGGCCCCGACGGCTCACTCTCGGGGCTCTGCCTCGATCACAGCGGATACGCGGTCCCGGATGCCCGGGTGGCGCTCTTCGACGCGAACAGCCTCGAGCTACTCGAAACGACGCGCTCGGACTCCGAGGGCCGCTTTGCCTTTCAGTCCACGCCGGCCAGCTACAGCGCCTTCGCCGAAGCCCCCGACGACAGTGGACTCTCGAACACCTGGGTTCTCGATCGAACCCAGGCCAACTCCTCGATCGAGCTCATCCTGCGCGAAGGGCGCGAAGTCATGGTCCGGGTCGTCGACGAAAACGGTCGGGCCCTCGAAAGCGCCGAGGTTCGCGTTTACGAAATCCGCAGGGACCCCGCGATGGTGGCCCACGAGCGCACCGATCGCGAAGGACGCGTCACCCTCAAAGCCCCCCCCAGCGCACACATCGCTGTTCGCGCCGAGGGTCGTCCTCAGCGCTGGCAATACGACCTCGACGTTCCCGTCGAGGGAGGTCACTACAGCTTCCACCTCCCCAAGGGCCGCACGATTCGTGGAACCCTGCACGGCCCCTACGGCCCGGCCGCGGGCATCGTTGTCAACAGCTGGCAAAACGCCGAGCCGCGCGAGTGGAACGGCTACACCGTCACCGACGCGGAGGGGCAGTTCGAACTCGCCGCCAGCGTGACTTCCACGGAGCTCGAGATCCTCGACCCCACGGGCTTCCACGTCCCCACGTTGGAGGTCGTCGGAGCGGGGACCAACGAGCTGGGAACGATCACCCTGGAGCGCGGCAATCGCGTTTCGGTCCAAACCCTCGACGCCGATGGACGCAGCCTTCCAACACGGGTTTGGATCTGGTCGTCGGATGCTCACTGCTGGAGCTACGGGCGCGAGACGGACGACGCCGGCTTCATCGAGTTGATGGCCGACGAGCGCTACTCGATCGTCGCGGAACCGGTGTTCGGCGGATATGAAGCGCTCGAATTGTGGGACAAGAAGTTCGATACAAATCCGGTGCAGCTCTCTTCTCGATCGGGGGTCGCTGCCGATAGGTAGGACATACAAGAGCGCGTCGAACATACCGTTAGAGGGCCCTTGGGATGCCTCGCGGTGGCGCGTCAGAGAAGGACCTGATGCTGGAGAGCTCAGGTCCTTTTTTGTTACTCCGCGTACCCGATGTCCCTCAAGTCCTGAACCGCCTCGGGAGTCAAGAGCAAGCGGTCCGAGACCTCGAAGACCCGCTTCTTCACGAGGTTCGCCAGCAACACTCTCAGGAGCTGAGCTCGCCTGGCATTCTCCGCTCCCACGCCGGAGAGCTCCATCGGGTCCTGCTCCAGATCGTAGATCTCGATCTCCTCGGTGACATCGAGCGCTTGCTGGGCCCCTTCCCCATCCTCCAGTAGCTGAACGATGTGGTCGCGCTCCAGAACCCGCTTAATCTTGGGCCCTTTGAAGCCCCCCTTGAGTTCGAGCTCGTGGTCGAAGTGGATCCAGAGATCCGCGATGCGCACGCGGCCGACTCCGTCCTCATCCTCGAGCTCTTGGAGCTTGCCACGAATCTCGAGCGGGTTCGTTTCACTGCGCGCATAACACTTGATGCGTTCGGCCCGCAGGACTCCGTCCTGGAAGAAGCCACGCACCTTCACGAGCCGACCGGGGGTAAACTGGTCGTCGCGAACGCCGTCTGCGAGTTGACGACGGGTCCCTTCGTCGAAGAGAACGCGAATGTCGCCCAGGCGGAAGCTGGCTTGCTCGGGGGACTCGATATGGCCCTTCAATTCGAGTGGGTCATCCGGGTCGTCACCATCGGGCTTCATCTGCAGAGCCCGGTACGTTCCATCCTCCCGCACCTCGAACTCGGCTTCCCAGCGCTCGCCGACGACGAAGGGCGAGAGCCCCCGAACGATGCGCTTGGGTCCAATCAAAGCACGCAGGAGCTTTGTGTCGGACTCGCGCAGGGCTTGATAGTAGATCCCCCCCTCCTTGTGCTCGGCGAGGATCGGATTGAGCGTGTCCGGATGTTCCATGCGATTCACACCCGGCAGGCCGTCGGGAACCGGGATTCCGGCCGCAGAAAGCAAGGTCGGGAACATGTCGATCAGGCTGACCGGGTGGCGCACGAGCCGCGCGGACTGTCCCGGTACGTAGAGGATCCACGGTACCGAGAGCAAGCCCTCGTACAGGCCGTTGCCATGCCCAATATAGCCGTGCTCGCCGAACTCCTCGCCGTGATCGGAGAGGACACAGAGGATCGTGTTCTCGGCCATGCCGCGGCGCACGAGCCCGGCATGGAACGCCTTCAGGTTGTCGTCGATGTAGCGCAGCGAACCGTCGTACAGAGCGACCAACCCATCGCGGTGCGCCTGGGTCATCTCGATGGCGCCGCTATTCAGAGCACTGCGTAGCGACTTCGACCCTCGCCCTCGGAAGGGTGCAATCGACTCGGCGTCGCCGTAGCGGGTCGCATACGCATCGGGTGCGGGGTACGGCCAATGCGCATCGAGGAAGTGCAGGTACAGAAAGAAGGGCTGGTCCGACTCATCCAACCAGTCGCTTCCCCGCCAGCGAATCTCACGCGCGTCCCAGCTCTCCTGGGCGTAGCGATCAAAGCCCTGCTCGAAGCCGTTGCCATAGCGCAGCTGAGCGTTGTGAACGAAGGCCCCCGTGCGATAGCCCTCTTCCTTGAACACCTCGGCCAGGGTCAAGGCCCTCTCTGGCAACACGTCGGTGACCGTGCCGGTCTCCAGCCGCGCGCTGCCTTCGTAGACTCCGTGCTGGCACGGCATGGTCCCGGTCAGGAAAGACGGAACCGAGGGTTTCGTCCAGGACGCGGCCGCCGAGGTGTCCGCGAAGCGAGTGCCCTTCGCCGCCAACACATCGAGAAACGGGGTGGTGTCCCGTTCATAGCCATAACACCCGAGGTGATCGGCTCGCACGGTGTCCATGCAAATCAGGACCACGTTCGGCGGAGCGCCCAGGTTGGATGTGGAAGAAGAACTCGAATCGCATGACGCAAGAGCGATCGAAGCGACGAGGAAGAATCCCAGGATTGGACGGTGGTCCAGCATTTTGAGGCTCTTGGGCGGCCGGCAGGGCACGCACTCAGGGTAGCGATGCACGGCAAGTTCCGGACCACAAGACTCGAGAGGCCTCGCCGTGCGCACAGCGGGCCCCTACGGCTCCGAAACGGAGACGACATCGAGCCGCGGGTGATCCCCTGCCCAGTCCAGTGCGCGCGCCGTGATGTGCACCTGCCCATCCACAGGTAGGTTCTTCACGGAATCTGAAAACGCGAGCTCGAAGCGCTGCCCCGTTCCCGGAAGGCTCAACATGGAGACGGCCTGTTGGCAGCTCGGGCAATCCGACTTCGATATGCGACCCGTGATTTCCAGCGTGAGACCTGTCAATGTGTAGCCAGCGTCGTCCGCCGCCTGCATGATTTCCTCGAAGTCGATGCGGCGCTCGTGGTAGAGCCGGTACCCGGCGGTTCCCTCACGGGTGTCGATGTCCACGATGTCGGCGCCGACCCGGCGCCGCAAGGCCTTCTCCAAGCCGAAGGCCTTGTCGTTTCATATTCATGTCTCGAATTCGAGAGCAACCCGGGCGAAGGGTTCGCCCTCGGGAACCTCCGGAAGCGCTCGACATGCGCTGGCGAGTGCCAAGACCAAGATCGCTCGAACGACAGTCATCATCATCGGTTCGGAGAGGTGTTCAGAAACGGAGTCCAACGGCCAGGAATGTCCGGTAATCGAGTCCCAGCTGCGCTCCACCGTAATCCTCGTACACGGGGACCTCCACCTGAAGCGAAACGTCGATCTCTGGAGCCGGATGCCACCCGAGACCGGCGTGAACCAGCAGCTGGTCGAAACCCGAGTTCGCGAGCGTCGCCCCGGCCTGCGACGAGCGCTCCTGGTGGCGCCAACGCGTTCCCAGTTTCGCGCTGGCCGTCGGGCCGGGGTACTTCGTGTGCCAGAAGCGATAGGCCCCATCCAGTTCGAGGGCCAGGAAGTCTCCCTCTTCGAAGTCCTGGCTGCCCTCGGTGTTCAACTTGAAGAAGGCCAGTGCATCGAAGCGCCAACGATCCTGATTCAGGTTCATCGACAACCCCACGAAGGGATTCCACGCTCCCTTTCCCGGCTGCAATCCCGGAGCCAGCTTGGCGCCGCCATCGCGCACGTCCGTCGCGCCCGTAGGCAACTCGAGCCCGCCGATGGTCGCCACGTGAAACGCACCGCGCCGCCAATCCTGCTTGTACGCCTGGTACTTGGCCAGGAGGGCCAGGTCTCCCACGCCCTCCCCGCGCAAATCGCCGGCGTTCGATTCGAGCTCCTTCGAAACCAGCGGAAAGAGCGCGGACAGGGTCAGGTCCCTGCGCAGCCCGTGATCCACGCCAACGACCAGCCGATGCTCGAGCCGCTTTTGGTCCAGCGGGTCGGGGATCGAGTCGCTCCCCTGCAGCAAGTTGCTCTCGCTGCGAAAGATGTGGCTCAACGAAACTCGCGTTCCGCTGGCAAAGATCGTCTCCGAAGCAAACACCTCGATCCCCCCCTCCTGGGAGGCCATCGGACTCGTCAGGAGAAGCAGAGCCACTGCCCCCAACAGGAGAAAGTGTGTCCGGGAAGAACGGATCGGGGCCTGCATCGAGGCCAAGCCTAGTCCCTTGGCGCCCCAGCTCAAGGCCCTGGCCAGGACGCTCCTATCCACGACCGATCTACTCGACCGGGCTACGAGCGGGGTCGGTGATCGCGGGCGACCAGCTTGCCCTTGCTGCTACGACAGTAAATGATCCCGTTGACGAGGATGGGTTTCGTCCAGTAGTTGCCCTCGTCGAAGAGCTTGACGCTCGAGAGCACCTCGTACTTCTCGGGGTTGGCCTTGGCGACGACCAGCTGGCCTTCGCCCCCCATCACGATCAGCCGATCATCCGTGCCGAAGACCGCGCCGTTGCCTCCGATGTCGCGGTCCTGCCAGGCCTTCTGGCCGTCGAGGTCGATGCACTTGAGGACGCGCTGGTCGAAACCGTAGAGGTGATCGCCGATGCGCACGCAACCGGAGAAGGAATTGACCATCTCGCGGTTTTCCCAAACGGGGATCAGCTCGCCATCGCCGAAGGCTAGCAGAGCGCCGGCCGGGAGGGTGCCCGAGGAAACGAAGATCGCGTCGTCGATGACGATGGGCGTCGCGGCATTGACACCCCGGTTGCGACCCCCGAACTCGTGGAAGAGAACTTCTTCGCCATCCCCCTGGGAAACGATGGCCACGCCGTTTCCGTTGAGTACGGCAAGTACGGGCTCGCCTTCGAGCTCGAATGCGACCGGTGTTCCGTAAGCGTGGCCGTATTGCTTGGAGCGCCACAGGACCTCACCGGAGCTCTTGTCGATCGAGAGCATGCGACCGCAGTTGAGGAACATCTCCTCGCCGACGATCAGGGGCGAAGCGCTGAAACCCCAGGTCGGATATTCGAGTTCGTGGATGTTGTCGTCCTCCATCAGGTTCGTGTGCCACACGATGTCGCCCGATTCCCCCTTCAAACAGTAGAGGTTGCCTTCGCGATTCATCGTGTAGACCACCTCCCCGTCGATCGAGGGCGTGTTGACCGTGCCCCCTTCGTGGGCCCTGTTCCAGATCTCGCTGGGATAGCTGTGTGTCCAGAGCTCTTCGCCACTGACAGCATCGAAGCAGAACACGTGGTCGAGTCCGGCTTCCCTGTCGTAGCCCATGGTGTAGAGCCGGCCGTCCTGAACGGTCATGGTCGAGTAGCCCAACCCCAGCTCGGCTTCCCACAGGTTGTCCGCCTTGCCCTCGGACACCCAGTTCTTCTCACGCGAGAGATTGTTGCGTTCGGGACCGTCCCACTGGGGCCACGAGAACTTGTCCTCCGTGCCCGGCGAGAGAAAAAGGGCTCCGAGGAAAAGGGAAGCGCCGAGGGAGGATGCGATCGGACTCAACATGTTCGGTCTCGCTGTTGGATGAGAGGGGAACGAGCGTGAAGGGGGACGGGACGAAAGACAGCCTATCCGCCAGGACCGCGCTCCGTGTCTAAAGGGAGTAAGAGCTCGTCCGTGTTTCGTTGGACCAGTCGTGGGCTGGGCGAGGTGAATCCATGCACGGCCGGGGCCGGGCCTCTAGAATGTCCCCATGAACGCCCGGTGGCTGGCATTTCTCGGTGTGCTCGTGGGCTTGCTCGCGCTCGGAACGCTCACCCTCCTGCTACGTAGCAGCGGGGATGCTCGCAGGCCTCCCAACGAAGAAGAGCGCATCGACTCCCGTGAAAAGGGTCCGGATGTGACGCCCGCGTCCAAGGAATTCCCTCTGGAGCCCTCCCGCGAACGAGTCGATTCACCCGATCCCGAAGCCTCCGGCGGCTTGACGATCCACGGAGAGCCCGGAGGCTCGACCCGCTCTGATCGAGGCGCGTGGCCAGCGGTCGCGATTCCAAACGTGGCAAGATGATCGTTCCGATCGACGCTTCCGTGGTGGTTGGAGTTATCACGCCCCTGCTCGATCTGAAATAGCCCGCAGTAGGCGCTTGGCTACTTCCGTTCGCGGCGCTTATTGCCGGAAGCTCTGTCCTGGGCACTCTGGCTAGGGACCTTCTTACGTGAAGTCTCATCCGCCTTGCGCTTGCGACGATCCTCCGCCCGGGTGTATGTCTCCAATTGTTCGGGAGTCAGAATACGGGCCAGACTCGCACGGTAGTCTTCATCGAAGTCTCGCTTCGCTTCGCGAAAGCGC
This sequence comes from Planctomycetota bacterium, assembly GCA_965662355.1. Taxonomy (GTDB): domain Bacteria; phylum Planctomycetota; class UBA1135; order UBA1135. The sequence goes on from CBFIHP010000003.1 coordinate 303,695, forward strand.
TCACGACCTCCCTCCTGCTTGATTTCCAGCAGGTGTTTCTTCGCATCCTCTTCGCGTATCCATAGAGCGCGTAGATCGCCGACCTGATGTGCATTGAGCTCGAGGCGCGTGGCCATCTTTTCGAGACGGGCTTCCGTACGCTCGATGCGCCGCGCCTCGGCAGCACGTTCCTGTTCCGCCTTCTCGCGCTTGCGAATGGCAAGCAGAGCCTGCTCGACGCTGCCGGTGAACTCCGGCGCCTCCGCCCCCGATGCGACAATCGAGTTCATCCGGGCTCGTACTTCCGCTTCCAGGGATTCCGAAGACATGCTCGCGGTCGTTAGCGGCTCGCGGATGGAGTCAGCTCGCTCTTCCAGCAGCACGACGCGTTGGCGCAGGTCGTCGTTCTCCTGTTCGAGCCTGTGCAATTGCTCGCGCACATCCTCACTGTTTGCCTGTGGCGAAGCGGGCGACTCCTCTCGCAGGGAGACGATCTCCTGGCCACGGGCAGCGGCGGATTCCGAGCTGGAGAACAGAGTTGTGCTCAGGCCACCGCTCACAGCGCCGACGAACGCGGCGAGAAGGAGGAGAGGGAGGGTCTTCATGGAGTGATTCGTCGTTGGGAGAGGTGTTCCGCTGGACCAATCTAGGATAAACCGCCTCCAAAGGCCCTGGTTCCGGTCGCCTGGAAGGAATTTCGCTTCGAATGCTTGGCCGGGGAGAGTCGGACTGCCGATGAGAAAGCCCTATGCTCTTGGAAACCCCAACCTCACTGACGATGGACACTCGGCCCTGGCATTCCCATTACGACGAAGGCGTGACCCCGACCGTGGGGTACGAAGAACTCGCCCTCCCCGCCTTTCTTCGACGTACGGCGGAAACGACCCCGAACCAGAGAGCGCTCGTCTGGTTGAATGCCAAGCTCAGCTACAACGAGCTTGCGCGGCAGGTCGCGCGCTGCGCCGCAGCCCTGACGAAGATGGGCGTCGGTCCAGGGAAAAGCGTGGCGATCCAGCTGCCGAACATGCCGCAGACGGTCATCGCGTACTACGGTGCCCTTTCCACCGGCGCGCGGGTCGTTTTGACGAATCCGCTCTACACGCCACGCGAGCTCGAACATCAGTGGAACGACGCGGGATGCCATGTGGCCATCACGGCCGATTTCATTTTCGACCAGAAGATCCGCGACATCCGCTCCAAGCTGGACATCGAGCACTACCTGATCGCGTCGATCCCCGAATACCTACGCTTCCCGCTGAACTTCCTGGCGCCCTTCAAGTTGCGTGCAGAGGACCCGCCGAAGGTCGCCAAGATCGCGTGGGAGAAGAACGTCCATCCCTTCCGCTCGCTGGTCCAGGAAACACGCCCGATTCCGCCCCTTCCAATCTCCGATCTCGACGAAATCGCGGTGTTGCAATACACGGGTGGGACGACGGGAGTATCGAAGGGTGCCATGCTCACCCACCGCAACCTATCGGTCAACGCTCAACAGTGCAACGCATGGTTCCCGCGAGACCCCAGGAGGCGCCCGGTCCTGATGACGGCCCTGCCGCTCTTTCATGTCTTCGGCATGACGGTCTGCATGAACTGGTCCGTGATCTCTGGCGGCACGATGGTTTTGATCCCCGATCCCCGGAATGCACGCGGGATCGCGGACGCCATCGCCAAGCACAAGGTCACCATCTTCCCGGGCGTCCCCGCGATGTACAACGCGTTGAACAACCTGCCGGGTATCGAGTCGATGAACCTCTCCAGCATAGAGGGTTGTTTGTCGGGCTCGGCTCCGATCGCCCGCGACGTGCAGAAACGCTTCGAATCGTTGACCGGCGCGAAGATCGTGGAGGGCTTCGGTATGAGCGAGACCTCCCCCATCACCCACGCCAACCCCTTCCAAGGTCAGCGCAAGCTGGGCTCGATCGGAGTCCCGGTCACCGATACGGAAGCGCGCATCGTCAGTGTCGATGATCCCTCCAAGGTGCTGGCCGTGGGCGAGGAAGGCGAGCTGTGCGTACGCGGGCCGCAGATCATGAAGGGCTACTGGAAGCGACCGGACGAAACCGAGAAGACGATCGTCGACGGCTGGCTCCTCACCGGAGACCTGGGAACCATGGACGACGAGGGCTACTTCCGCATCGTCGGCCGCAAGAAAGACATGATCAACATCTCGGGTTTCAAGGTCTTCCCGGACGAAGTGGACGAGGTCCTGATGGCCTACGAAGGTGTCCTGGAAGCCGCGACGATCGGCGTACCGGATACGAAGCACGGCGAGATCGTGAAGTCCTTCGTGGTCCTGCAGGACAAGCAGGTCAGCATCGAAGCGCTACAAGCCTACTGCCGTGAAGAGCTCGCCCCCTATAAGGTCCCGCGCGAGATCGAATTCATCGACGAGCTACCGAAGAGCACGGTCCTGAAGGTCCTGCGACGCGAGCTACGCGACATGGAAATGGCCAAACGAGCCTCGGCCTGACACTCAGCGCAGAAGCTCCGCCACGCCAAAACCGAGGTAGGTTCCCAACGCGGTCCCCAGGGCCCCGATGAGAATCGCGGGCAGCACGAGGTCCGATCGCCCGAGGCTGCGCGCCAGGGCCAGGGCAGAGGTACCTCCGCCGATGTTCGCTTGCGAGGCAACCGCGGCCAGGACCGGATCCTGCTTGAAGAGTGCTGCCCCACCGAACACGACCACGCCGTGGACGAAGACACAGACGAAACAGAAGAGCGAGAGTTTGCCCGCCAGCTGTCCCAGTTCCAGGAGCGCTCCCACGTCGCAAAGCACCCCGATCACAGACAGGAAGAGCATCACGAGCAGCATACCCAGGAGACGCGCTCCACGTAGGGCCTGGATGAAGGGTAGCTGCGCCAGGACGAGGGCCACGGTCGATAGCACCAAGACGCTCGGTATCTGAAAACCGAAGGCGACGCTGGCCCAGAGACTCACCTCGCCCGCCACCCACACGACCAGGCATCCGATGGAAACCAAGAGGGCCAGATCGAAGTGGTGCGTTGTCTCCGTGTCCTGATCCTCACCGGTCAACGGCCCCCCTATCTCGAGCTGCGGGCCAGCCCCGGAACGTCGGCGTTGAAGCAGCCTTGGGATCGCGACCGTCGCTGCCATCCAGATCGTCGTCATCGCACTGTCGACGACACTGGCGCCGAGGTAGAGACCGCCCTCCTGCATCACGCCGTACTGCGCCGCGACGGCGTTGAAGTTCACGCTGCCTCCGGTGTACGTACCGACAAACATCCCTCCGAGGGCGAAGGTCAAGTCCCCGAAAGCGTCAAAACCGCCGACGCTCAAGAGCCCGCAAAAGACGCCGGCGACCGTACCGAAGGACCCCAGGAGAAAGAGAGAAAGCAACGCTCCTCCGGCCTTCTTCACGTCCGCCAGGTTCACACCCAGGAGAAGCAAAAAAATCGATAGCGAAGCGACCGGCCCGAAGATCACGTTGTAGAAGTCGAGGTTCTCCTCGTAGGTCGGCAAAAGCCCCAGATTGGCCGAGATCGCCGTGAGCACGATGACGAGCAGCGCCGCGCCCACGTGCCGCAAGAACGTATGCCGTGCGAGGTACTCCGAGAGCGCGACGTGGAGACCGAGTGCGGCCAGGATGTAGAGCGGAGCTTCGGGCACGGGGTCATCCTACGGAGCACGGTTCCGTCGCCACGGCTTTTTTCTAGCCTAGCTCGACCCTACGGGCAGAAACGCAGATTGTCGTACGCGCCCGATCCCGTCACCGTTGTAGCCAGCATCCTCGGCAGCCATGGCGATGCAGAAAACCCGCTCCCCGTGCGCCTTTCCTCGCCCCCCCATCCGTGGTGGAATCCCTCTGCCCATGGAATCCTCCAGACCCGCCCCTTTGCTTTCAATCCCCCTCTCGCTCTTTGCTCTGATGACTGCCCCCACCCCCCACGCCGATCCCCTGGCCGCTCGGGCCCAATCCAGCAGCGATCAACAGGAGCACGGAGACGGCGTTCGCAAGCCCCTTCCGGGTCCCGATGAGATTGCGAAACTCCCTCCGGACGGCGGGGATGAATTCAATCGACTGGTATTTTCCCAGAGCCCCTATTTGCTACAGCACGCGCGAAACCCGGTGGACTGGTTTCCCTGGGGCGAGGAGGCCTTCGCGAAGGCCAAGGCAGAGGACAAGCCGATCTTTCTCTCCATCGGTTACTCCACCTGCCACTGGTGCCACGTCATGGAGCACGAGTCCTTCGAGGACGACGAAGTCGCCGCGCTCATGAACGAGCACTTCGTGTGCGTGAAGGTCGACCGGGAAGAGCGTCCGGACATCGATCAGATCTACATGACGGTCACGCAGCGCGTCACGGGGTCCGGCGGTTGGCCGATGACCGTCGTGATGACGCCCGAACGTGAGCCCTTTTTCTGTGGCACATATTTCCCGAAGAGCATGCGTCACCAGCGACCTGGAATGATGGAGCTCCTCCCGCGCATCTCCGAGTTCTGGAAGACCCGTCGCAAGGACGTGCTCGAGCTCTCCAAAAACTACACGAACCTCCTCCTCACGGACCAGAGCGCCCCTCCCTTGAAGCAAGTCGACGTCGGGTTGCTCAGCAAGGCGTATCAGCAACTCTCGCGCCGCTTCGATTCCCAGTACGGTGGTTTCAGCGAGCGCCCCAAGTTCCCGGTACCGCACAACCACCTGTTCCTCCTGCAGACGTACGCTCGCACCTCGGACGAGCGCGCACTGCACATGGTTGAGAAAACCCTCGAGGAGATGCGCAAGGGTGGGATCTTCGACCACGTCGGCTTCGGATTTCATCGGTACTCGACCGACCGGGAGTGGCTCGTCCCGCACTTCGAGAAGATGCTCTACGACCAGGCTCTCCTCACGCTCGCCTACACCGCCGCGTTCCAGGTGACGCAGAAAGCGGAGTATCAGAACACAGCGCGCGAAATTCTGACATACGTGGAGCGCGACATGACCGATCCCTCGGGCGGGTTCTACTCCGCCGAGGATGCCGATAGCGAAGGCGAGGAAGGGCTCTTCTATGTCTGGACGCTGCCCGAGCTCTCGGAAGTACTGGGAAGCGCCGACGCCGAGCTATTCGCCAAGGTCTTCGAGATGACCGAGGAAGGCAACTTCCTCGAAGAGTCGACTGGAAAGCACACGGGCCGCAACATCCCGCACCTACGCAAGCCCATGGGACTGTGGGCCGCCGAGCTGGACCTCGAACTGGACGAGCTCGAAGAGAGACTCGAATCCGCACGCCAGAAGCTGTTCCTCTCCCGCGAGAAGCGCATTCACCCCCTGAAGGACGACAAGGTCCTGGCCGACTGGAACGGCCTGATGATCGCCGCGTTCACGCAAGCCGCCCAGGCCTTCGATGACGCACACTACCTGGCAGTCGCACGCAAGGCCGCGGACTTCGCCCTCGGAACGCTCATGTACAGCGATGAAGAACACGGCAGCGGTCGGCTGCGCAAGCGCTGGCGCACGGGCCAAGCCGGACTTTTCGGAACCCTCGAGGATCACGCCTTTCTCACATGGGGCTTGATCGACCTCTACGAAGCATGCTTCGAGACGCGCTATCTCGAAGCGGCCATCCAGCTGACCGATGCCATGATCGCCCACTTCGAGGACACGGAACGCGGTGGCTTCTTCCTGAACGCGGACGACTCCGAGAAGCTTCTCGTGCGCCCGAAGGAAATCTACGACGGCGCCATCCCTTCGGGAAACTCGGTCGCGGCGCGCAACCTCCTGCGCCTGGGACGCATCACCGGCCAGACCTCCTACGAGGAGAAGGCCGATCGCACGTTGCGCGCGTTCCCCGAGGTCCAGCGCGGCCCCTCCGCACATTCGATGCTGATGTCAGCGATCGACTTCGCGGCCGGCCCCTCCTTCGAAATCGTGGTCGCAGGCGACCCGCAGGCGCAAGACACCCAGGACATGCTGCGAGCCTTCCAGAGTCGCTATCTACCCCACAAGGTGCTGCTGCACCGGGGCCTGGACCCCGAACCGCCCATCACCCGAATCTCCCCCTTCACCAAGGCCCAGGTCGCCCGCGGAGGCAAGGCCACGGCCTACGTTTGCCGCCACTACAGCTGCAAGGCCCCCACGACGGATGTCGAGGAAGCCTTGGGCTACCTGGAGGTTGGGGAGGAGAACGAGGGGAACTAGGTTCCCTGGGTCCGGGGGCCGGAGCGGTTGTTCAGGGGCGGGTCCAGAAGACTGCGCATCAGTTCTTTCATCAGCATGACGGAAAGTAGGAGTGAGCGTTGAATGCCCCGATTCCTCGCATTCACGAGCAGCAGACCCCAGTGTTCGATGTTGTCCTCGAGATACGCTAGCTGGCTGAGAACCTCGGGGGCACAGCCCCCCTCAATCGTCCTCTTCGGGCCCACCATCACCGGCATAACCGAGGTCCTTCAGCGCCTGCTCCTGATCCGCCCCGGCCACCGCGCCCCGCTTGCGACGCGAGGCCATCCCCCGCACCCGGGCATCCAGCACTGCGCGTAGCTGCTCAGCTCGTTCGGGTTCGGCGGCGAGCAGATCTACCTGTTCGAGCGGATCGCTACGCAGGTCGAAGAGCAGGTCTCGCTCGGCCTCGTTGGTCGCACGTATGAGCTTGAAGCCATCCCCATCGACGATGGCCTTCAACTCGTTTCCGCGCGTGATGCTCTCGCTGAGAAACTCCTGGATCCTGGGCCGAGCTCCACGCATCAGGGGTACGAGGCTGACGGACTCGCCGAGTTGCCGAGCGTCCGAGCCCGAATCAGCGGGCGAACCGCCGGCCAGCTGGTAGATCGTGGCGCCGATGTCGATGGCCCGCACGCGCTCCTCGATCCGCTTGCCGACCGCGACGTTCGGTCCGGCAAAGATCAAGGGCACTCGTAGAAGCTCCTGGAACATCGAGTGTCCGTGACAGCAACCGACGTAGTCCTTCTCCGCAACGTCGTAGCATTCGCGCTGGATTTCCGCGTGGTCCCAGAACTCCTCGCCGTGATCCGCGAGGACGACGATAAGGGTGTCCTCCAGGATTCCGCGTTGCTCCAGATCGTCGAACAGGCGTCCGATCTGGGCGTCCATGTGGGCGAGCGAGGCGTCGTAGAAATCCACCTTCCATGCTCGGAAGTCGCGAAACCCCGCTTCCTCGAGGTCCTCGACGCGCTTGTGCTCGCTCCACGTTCGGGCCTCCCGCGCGCGCTCGAGATCGACGCCTTCCGGCAGGAAGCGCATCAAGAGCTCGTCCGGCGGTTCCAGCGGAACGTGCGCGTCCATGAAGTGCAGATAGAAGAAGAAGGGATCCTCGCCGACGACATTTAGCCGGCGAATCGCCGAATCGACGAGCCCCTCGGCGCCGCCTGGGCCGACAACGAAGGCCTCGAAGCCTTTCCGAAAGCAGGGGAGGGCCAGCAGGGGGTTGGCGATGCGTGCGTAGGAGCGATAGCCAAGCCCCTGCAGGGACTGGGGCAGGGTTGCCAGCTCCTCGGTGAAGCCGTAGTAGGTCGGTTGCTGGCCTTCCGATATGCGCTTGGCTCCCTCGATGATGGCCCCGTGCTCGGAGGGAAAGAGCCCCGTGAACACCGAAGCCACTGCGGGCACCGTCCACGACGCGGCGGACTGTGCCTCTTCGAAGAGCGTTCCGCGGGCGGCGAGGGCTTTGAGGTTCGGTGTCGTTTCACGCCCGTACCCGTAGGCGGAAAGCCGATCGGCGCGCACCGTGTCCAGCATCAATACGATGACGGCGCGCGGCTTCTCCATCGGAACGGGGGGACGGTCACAACCCGAAAAGAGGCTCGCCGCGAGGGCCAGCAAGGGGCTCCGCTTCATCCCTCGCCTTTGTCACCGCCGATGGGCCCGGTCTGGATCGAGACGGGAGCGGGCTTTTCGCCCACCCCACCGAAAGGCTTCAGGGTCTTCTCGACGATCTCATCGGCGATCTCGCGCCCTCTCGAAGCCCCTTCCGTATCGCTCGTGGGTCGGTCGGGGTGCTCGAGATCCTCCGGCTTGACCATGTGCAAGGTCTGTGTGGGGAAGGCGAAGGACACACCGAGCTTCTCCGCCAGGCGCAGAATGTCGGCAAACAACCGATGCTTCTCGCGCAGCTCCGTACTCCAATCGGGTGCCGCGAGAAAACAGTACAGGAGCACGTCGAGGGAGCTGGCGCCGAAGCCGTTCAAGTAGACGTGGTAGTAGTCTTTGCGCGTGTAGGGATGGGAACGAATGATCTGGCGCACGCCCTCACAGAAGGCCTCGATCTTCTCCGGCGGCGTGTCGTACGTCAGCCCGAGCATGGTGCGGATACGCCGATAGCGACGCTCGCCCATGTTGTCGATGCTCGAGGAGATGAAGGTGCGGTTCGGGACGGTGATGAGCGAGTTGTAGAACGTGCGGATCCGCGTGGAGCGAAAGCCGACCTGTTCGACCGTGCCCTCGATCTCTCCCACCAGGATCCAGTCGCCGATCTGGAAGGGCTTGTCGAGCAAGACCGTGAACGTACCGAACAGGTTCTCGATCGAATCCCGCGCCGCAAAACCCACGGCGATGGACCCGAGCCCGAGTCCGGCAACGATGCCCCACAGATCCTCGGACAGGCGCGAAGCAACGAAGACGATGCCCACGACGACCACGAAGATCTTCATCGTGCGCCGGGCCAAAGGCACCAACATGTCGTCGAAGCGGTTCGACGTGCGCGAGGCCTTCTCGGCCAGGTAGTCGCAGAAGACGTCGACGAGCCTGTAGGTCGCCCATACACCGGCGACGGTGATCACGAAGCTCGTGGCCAGAAACAGAACCTGCACGATCCCCGCCGACAGGCCCAGGATCGGCAGCATGGCCTCGAAGGCCACGACTCCACCGAGCAATCCCATCGGGCGCTCGAAACTCAAGAGCACTTCGCTGTTCAGCCGAATGCGCTGAGAGTCTGCTGCACGACGTGTGAGACGCCCGGCGATGGCTCGGAACAGACGATCGACGACGACCGCGATGAAAACCAAACCGAGCAGCCCGAACCATTTCCACGTCGCGATCAAGAGCGTCCGCTCCGTGAGCGCCTCGGGCATGCGACTCTCGATGATAAGGCCCAGCCTTTGCAACAGCGGCAACGCGGCGATGACCTTCTCGTTGGGAAGCAGGCCACGCAACTCGGCCTTCCAGTCGTCGATGTGACCGAGCGTTCTGAGGCGCGAGATGTACCAAGCGTCCTCGACCTTGTGACAGGCCAAGGTGATTGCAACATCGGAGCCTTCGGGCGAAAGGGTGACGGCATCCGAGCTCGCCCGGTACTCTTCGTCCCCGAACCTGTCGATCGGAATGCTCTCGGTCCGTACGAGGATGAAACGCAGATCCTCCGCCAGGTCGAGGTTCTTCTGGGAGTATGTTCCGTCCCAGCCCTCGAACGTCGTCACGGCCCGCTCGACGTCCCCGTCGCGCATGGAATCGAGGAAGACCTGGATGACCTCGCGCGGACTGCGGTACTTCGGGCCTGCGGTCTTTTCTTGTTCCTCCGGGGCCGCGGGCGTCTCGACCGCCGGCTCCTGGCCCGCCTGTTCCGTCCCTGAATTCTGGGCCCCGCAGGCCCCATGTGCACTGGGGGCAACGGCAATCGCGGCGAGTCCCGCGATGATCCCTACGATGGTTCTTCTGGATACGTCGGAGAAGAGTCTCATGGCGCTCCTACGACAGCGTTCTAGTCGCTGGCGGTGGGTTCGAGCAAGTTCTGTTCGCGAAACTCGTCGCGGTAGCGCAAGACCTTTTGCGCATAGACGATCAACTCCGAATCCCCGGAGCGTTCCCGTTCCGCCCGCCAGGTCTCCCAATCGCCCGCCGCGTCGGACAAACGCTTCAGCTTCCTGGCCCCGCAGTTATACGCGCACAGAGCCCGCACCACGTCGCCGTTGTACGTATCGAGCAGCCAGGCCATGTTGTCGGCTCCCAGCCGCGCATTCAGCAGCGGATCCGAGAGAAGCTCCTCGCGGGTGGGCTTCTCGAGCCCGAGTTTCCCGGCGCGCCAGGTGGCGGTGACAGGAGCCAGCTGGAACAGGCCAAGCGCCCCCGCGGAGCTGACGGCGTCGACGCGGCCGCTGGATTCCGAAACCATGATGCCAGCCAGAAGGTAGGGATCGACGCCCGACTCCTCCGCCGCGATGCGCAGAACCTCGGCGAACTCCTGCACACGCCAGTCGAACACGACGTCGCGATAGACGGCCTTGGCCGCCCTGACCGGTGCCGTGTAGTCCTTCTTCCAGGCCATCCAGCTCAGGCCGAAGAGCAGCGTCGTCAAGAGCAGCACCCGCCAGGCGGTGATGCCCTGCGCTTGGCCCATCTCGAAGGGACCCCGCCCGGCTCCGCACTTCTGCTTCATCGGCCGTACACCTCGGCTATCTGCTCCTCGAGATCCTCCCGGAAGGCGGGGAGCAAAGCCCGATCCCGCGGGCGTTCGATCGAGATCCCCAGGCGGTCACTCAGCTCGCGAGTCGCGCGTTGATCGAGGGGGTAGTCAGCGCGTTCGACCAGGCTCAGGAGAAAGCGCGCGCCGTCTTCCGTGCCTTTGCCCGCGAGACTCGCGGCAGCGGGCGTCCCGAACTCCTGGCGCTCGGCTTCCGCTAGCAGCCAGGCCATGGAATCCGAATGCACGACCTCGTCCCACCAGTTCCAGGACGCATTGACCGGATCATCGGCCTGCGAGAAATCCACGCAGGTGAGGATGGACAGCTCTTCGAGGACTCGCAGGTCCGAGCGATCGTCGGTCAGCATCGTCATGAGTAGGGAAGCGGCTTCGGGCACGCCCTGCTCGGCGAGCAGAAGCGTGGATGCGCGCCGCGCTTTGGGGTTCTGGGAGCTGGTCAGGCGCAGGACTTCGGAGAAGGCCTCGGGGCCGAGCCGCCGAAGACCGCTGCGGGCTGGTTCGAAGAGTAGGGATTCCGGGCCGCGGGAAAAGAGGGCGGCCAGGAGAGACGCGTAAGCCGGGTCGGAAAGTTCCGCCAGGGCCTCTACCGCAGCTTTTTGGAGGTTCGGATCGCGCTCCGCGAGCATCTCGAGGGCCCGATCCCCGACCCCAGCACCCCCCAGCCGACCGAGGGCCACCATGGCCGCCGCCCGGATCCGGGGCCGTCCCGTGACGGTTTTCTCCTCGAAGAGCTGTCGCGCCCCCTCGACCTCGGCCAGTCCCAGGGAGACAACGGCGGTCTCGCCCACGCGCACCTCGGGGTCGTCGCAGAGGGCCATGGCGAGGGACACATCCTCGGGCTCGCCCGCGACGAGCAAAATGGCGGAGAGTCGACGCACCTCCGCCACCCTATCCGTCGCCGCCTTTCGCACGCGCGGTTCGCCGAGCTCTTCGAGCAAGGCCAGTGTCGCCAGCTGTGCGGCGCGCCCGAAACGACTCACGACTTCGTGCAAGAGTTCCTCACCACGGACGGGTTCGATCGTGGCCCCTGCGCGTCGCGCTTCCGCATCGGTACCCGCCTTGGCCGACGTACGTGCAAGCTGGAATAGAGAGCGCGCGCGCGCATTCCAGAGCGCTTCGTGAGCGAGCAACTGCAGGAAGCCCGGGAAGTCGGACGCTTCGGGGATGCCGATGTCGTCATAGAGAGCGACCAACATCGGGAACGTCTCGCTGCCTTCCGGTCGCGGGGAAAGGAGCCTGGTCACGAGGAGATCCTTCAACCCGCGTGACCGCTCGCGAGGGCTGGCATTGTCGAACCAAACGCGAGACTCCTCCCAGAACGCGCGCTGACTCGCGTACTTGTCTGTGTCGAAGTACTGCTGCCAGACATGCTGTTCGCCCAATCGTTCGAGTCGTTCTTCAATCTCTTCCAGCCAGGGCACACTGCGATTCGCCTCGTAGGAGAGGATCTTCTCGAGCTGGTTGACACGAACCGTGAATACGCGTCGCAAGCCGGTGACGGTTCCGTCCCCCAGGCGCTCGGCGCTGAGCACGCCTTGCGCGCGAAGCAGGGCGACGAGTTCCGCGGCTTCGGCCGCGTTGAGATAGATCACGTAAGTCTCGTCCTCTGGTGTCGTCACCGCGGGGCCGAGGTAGCGCGTCGTCGGGGAAGCGTTTCGACCGAGCGCCGTCGTCTTCGTGTACTCGAGCTCGAGTAGCGATGTCTCGTTCGCATCGATCGGGATCGCCCCGCGCCGGGCCTTGAAGCCATCGGCGTTTTCGACCCACCAGGAACGCCAGGCGCGGCCGTTCAGACCGAAGTTTTCGCCGCTGAGCAGGGCCAAACGCTCGCTCGCCGGCCGGATCAGGGTGCTGAGGTCCTTGTGGAACTCGATCCCGGTACCGAAGCGCACGAGCAAATGCGGTACCTCAATATCCATCCAGTGGCTGTCGGCGAAAGTGTCACTCCGGAAACCGACGCCGGCCAGGGCCACGGCGGAGGCCGCCACCTCCACGGGATCGCGCGCGTCGAGCCCACGCAGCAACTCGGGAACATCGTCGTCCCCCATCAAGGCCTGGCCGCGGTTCTGCTCACGCTCGACGAGCGCCAGGAGCGCGTAGGCACGCTCACGGGAAGAGAAGCCAGAAAAAGACGCGGGCTTGGGTTGGCCATGGCCGCTCCCATCAGCACCTCGGGCCTCATCGAAGGCGCGTTGGCGCAGCAGGCCCGTCACGTCTCCGAAATCAGCCTGGGCCAGGAGGAACGCGGCGATGGCCGCCACCCGCGCATGCTCATCGCCCAGCGATTTTGCGATCACGTTGACGCTCGCGGGGTCGGGGATCAGCGACAGAAGACTCAAGGCGAGACCACGCGTCGTGGAACGCTGCGACTCGGTCTGGGCCACGAGGGCCGCGAACGGAAGCTGCCCCGGCTTGTCCTTGAGCAGATGGAAGGCCTCCTGACGCATCGAACCGATCGGATGATCGAGCAACGTGCAGAGGTACGCCGGGCTGGCCAGGACCGGATCGGTTCGTGCGAAGGTACGCAGGAGCGCTCCGGCGATCTTGGTCGGCACCCTTGTGCGCAGGCGCTCCGCGTAGGCATTGCGATCCTCGGGACCGCCATAGCTCGCGATGAAGCGCGTACAAACCCACAGGGTCGGTCCATGGTTGGACGCCAGACCGACGCGCGCCGCGGCCAGCCCCGCGGGCCCCAGCTCGACGAGCTGCTGGAGCGCGTTCCTGGACACCTCGCTCTCGTGATCGTGGGTTTTCTCCAGAGCCTCGAGGACGATACGCGCGTCCGCATGGGATCCCAGACGCGGGAGCGAAGCGATATCGGCGGTCTTGGTCGTCGGAGTCGCCTCCCCGGGTGTGCCTGGCTTCCCGGGCAGCCGCAACCCGCCCCGGCTCTCGCTGCCGGGAGCCATGTCACCACGAACCCGCCGGGGGAGACTGAGCCCCCCCTTCTTGTTCTTCTTGCTCCGCTTGCCAGTCCCTCCCTGCTTCTCGCCGCCCTGCCCGCTCTCGGCGGCCTTTTGCGGCAGATCGAGTTGCGCCGTGACCGGGAAGCAGAGCCCAAAAAGGGCAAGCACGGTCCAAAGAGAGGGGATTCGGGGATGAAACATAGAGTGGTGGGCGAAGGTGGCTCGGGGGGGCTTCCCCAGCACCTGGGGATCGGTGGGCGCTGGACAGCGTGACCAGGATACCCGCTCTCGCCAGGTCCGTTTCGTTCTGCCCTACAAGCCTCAAGGCAGACGGTTCCTCAACCGATCCTCAAGGGACGCTCCTCCCGGCCCCTGAGCAGCACCATGACGGCTCTTGCCTTCGAAAAAGAGATCCTCGCAAGTCTCACCCAGGTCGACAACCTGCCCAGCCTCCCCACAGTCGCCGTGGAGGTCCTACAGCTGACCCAGGACGAGGAATCCAGCATCACCGACCTGGCGGACTGCATCTCCAGCGATCCGGCCCTCGCGGCCAAGATGCTGAAGCTCGCCAACTCCTCGCTCTTCTCCATGGGCCACGAGGTCACGACCCTCGAGCGCGCGACCATGGTGCTCGGGCTCAAGACGGTCAAGTTGATGTCGCTTTCGTTCTCGTTGACTGGTGCGGTGCCCAGCCTGGAGGGCTTCGACTTCGACGCATTCTGGCACAGAAGCCTGTCCTCCGCGGTGTCCTCACGAGCCCTCGCTGCGCTCTTCGGAATGAGCAACGGCGACGAGGCCTTTCTGTGTGGATTGCTGCACCACTTCGGCAAGCTGGTCATGGCCCAGGTGCTCGGCGATGAATACGAAGCCGTGTTGCAGGCATCCGACGGTTGGCCCAGTGCATCCGTCGAAACCGCACACCTCGGTTTCTCGAGCACCGACCTGTGCGCCACGCTGCTCAAGGCCTGGGAACTTCCGTCTCTCATCTACATGGCCGTCGGCTATGCGGATCGCCCCGACGAACTTCCCGAGGACGCCCACCCTGACGTGCGCGATCTCGTCGAGGTCCTGTCAGCCACGGCGCATGTCGAGACGGTTCTTTGCGGCCCCGACAAGGCTCACGCCCTCGAGTATCTGCATAAGCTCGCTACCGATCGCATCCGCATCTCCGAAGAGGACATGGACAACCTCCTTGTGGGTCTCGAAGAGGGGATCACCGAAACGGCAGAGCTCTTGGCAGTCAACCTGCCCACGGGGCTCTCCCACGAGGACATCATCAACCAGGCCCGGATGCAGATCGTCAACGTGAGCCTGGGCACGGCGATGGACCTCCAACACGCCCAGCTCAAGAACAGAGAGCTCGAGAGCCAAAAGCGCGAACTCGCCTCCAAGGCCACCACGGATCGCCTCACGAGCCTCCCCAACCGCGCCGCCTTCGACGACTTCCTCCAGGCACAAGTGAACTCGCGTCTCGAGGGCAAGGTTCCTCGCGCCCTGGGCCTGATCATCATGGACGTCGACAAGTTCAAGATCTTCAACGACACCAACGGTCACCAAGCTGGCGACGAAGTCCTCCGCATGGTCGGTACCGTATTCAAGCGAGAAACGCGCAAGGGAGACCTCTCCGCGAGATATGGCGGCGAGGAATTCGCTCTGGTCGCGCCGCACACCAACACCTTCGGGTTGAAGATGATGGCGGAGCGGCTCCGCAAAGCCATCGAAGCGGAGACTGTGGAATTCGAGGGCAAGACCCTGCAAGTCACCGCGAGCTTCGGAGCCGCCTGCATCGCCACGTTCGACGGGGCCGAGGATGGCTCGCAACTGATCAAGCTCGCGGATCACTTCCTCTACAAGGCCAAGGAGAACGGTCGCAACCGCTGCGAGGTCTTCAGCAAGGTCCAGTTCCCAGGCCGCTAGCCGTTAGCGGGGCTGGCGCCGCCCCAACCACGCCACCAGGGCCGGGAGAAGGACGAGGTCCCCCAACAGGGCCGCGAAGAGGCCCACGCCGATGAGGGCGGCGAAGAGGCGGTTCGTCGGCACCTCGGAGAAAGCGACGACGCCAAAGCCCGCGATCAGGATCACGGTCGTGATGCAAATGGCCTTGCCCACGGTCAGAAACGACGAGCGCAGGGCCTCGTGCGGATCCAGGCCGCGTGCAAGTTCTCTACGCAGCCGCGAAAGAAAGTGAATCGTGTCGTCCACGGCTAGCCCGAGCAGCACCGAGAACAAGACGGCACTCCCCATCTGCAAGGGCATCCCGGACACGGCTAGCACTCCAGCGACCACGACCAGGGGGAAGAGATTCGGCACGAGGCTCACGAGCCCCAGGAACCAGGAGCGGTACTCCAGGGCGATCACGAGGAAGATCAACAGGGCTGCCACGCCGAGGGACTTCGACAGCCCGGTGATCATGCGGTTGATGTTCGAGCGCGCGACGTAGTCCGTGCCCGACAGGTAGAGTGTGATCCCCCCGTGCATCTTTTGGATCGCCAGCAAGCCCTCCTGGATGTCCCCGAAGAGCGGTGCCATGCGCTCGGTGCCCTCGTCCGGAACCGGAGCCGCCACAAGGCTCTTGCGCAGGTCCGCGCGGAGAAAGCCGCGCGTGATGCTTGTCGGCAGCCGACGCAGCGTCTCGAGCGGACTCTCCATTCCGCCGGGAACGGAGCGCAAGAGTGTCAGGATCGACGTGGGTCGGCCTACGTCCTGTGCCTCGAGCAAGTCCTCGACCTTGCCCAGAGCGCCCAGAACCTGCGGCGAAGAGAGTTCGAGCCCCTCCTCCCACTCGCAGACGACGTACGCCGGGAGAATGCCACCGAAGACATCCTGGCAGTGCTGCAGGGCCCAGTACGCCTCGCCACGAGGCAAGGATTCGGTCAAGCGGTTCTCCGGTCGCAGTTGGGCTCCAAGCAGAAGCATAACGAGGGTGCATCCCAGCCCGATCAGACTGACCGAACGCGCGTGGGCCAGCACGAAATCGATCAGCGCGCCTGCTCTTCCATCAGACTCCCGATCGGAGCGATCCTCGGCCTTCGTAGCGCCGACGTCCCCCACCAGCCAGACCATCAACGGCATGATGGTGATCACAGCGAGAAAGGCGATGACCACGGACAACGCCGCGAACTCGCCGAAGGCGCGAATGGTCGGTATATCCGAGAAAGCGAGCGAGCCGAAGCCAATGGCGGTCGTGACCGACGTCAGGGCACAGGGCAAACCAACATGTCGAATGGCGTCCGCAGCGGCCTGAAGCCGACTACGCCCTTCGCCGAGGGAGATGCGAGCATCGATCATGAGGTGCACGCAATCGGTAAAGCCGATCACAATCACGAGCGTCGGAAGGACGCTGCCCAGGATGTCGAGCTCCTGACCGAGAAGGCCGATCGACCCCAACGCCCACAAGGCACCACACGCTGGCGGGATGGTCACCGCGATCACGGCCCGCAAACTGCGGAAGAGAAACCAACCGAGCAACGCGCACACCGAAGCCCCAACTGCCGTGAAGAGACGCTGCTCGCGTTGAATCGAGCGATAGATATCCACGCGGATGACAGGCACGCCGGTCATCCGCACGCGCAGACCTTCGTATTCCGCCAGGGTCACGTCGATGGTCTTCCTGATGGACTCCATCGAGGGCAGCACCTGTTCGATACCCAGCGCACCGCCCGCCAAGCGCACAATGCATAGGGCGGTCCGCCCGTCCTCGGACAGGAGTCGTCCCGGCACGAGCGGATGTCGAAGGCTTCGTTCGCGCGCGCGTAGGAAGCGCTCGGGCGAGGCATTCCCTATCGGCAGCAGCGATTGGGGTATCAGCCCGCTGGAAAAGTCGAGCACGCTCGCCAGGGAGAAGGCGCTCTCCACGCTGTCGAGAGCTTCGAGCTCGCTCGTCAGTCTCTGCAAGGCGGACGCTGGGCCGGATCGAAACCAATCGTCGCACTCGAGCACGACCAGGACATCGTTGTCGTCCGATCCGAACTCCTCGTACAGGGCGAGGAGCCGCTCGAAGACCAGGTCGTCGCTGGCGAAGATCTCGCGCGGCACGTCGTTGAAACCCAGACGCGTAAGGCCGAGGATCGCAAATGCCGTAGCGACCAGCGCGAAGCCGGCGATGGCGAGAACCCGCCGTTCGAAGAACCCTGCCAAGAACTCCATGGGATCGGCCGGGATGGGCCTCGGGGGAGATCATCCCGGGCAGAGTGCTAAAAAGAAAGCCGGGGCCGTGGATTCGTTCCGGGCTGGATTCACGGACTCCAGGGTTGGATTCGCGGACTGTGAGGCGACATCATGGCCACATGCTCTGGCTCCTTCAGGACTCCCCCATCTCCAGCGACATCGGCCCCCTGGGCCAGAATCCCCTCGAGAACTCGTACGTACTGGCCGTTCTCACCGTGGTGGGCTCGTTCTTCGCGGCCAAGCTGGTCAACTTCCTCGTCACCCGGACGATCAAGGTGACCGCGAAGCGCACGCAAACGGACGTCGATGATCGGTTGCTGGATTCCCTCCACGGACCGATCGTGAAGTCGGTGGTCCTCGTGGGGTTCTGGTTCGCCTGCGACCTGCTCAAGACGGAGGACCAACCACTCCTGTGGGCCGACGACGTCATCCTCTCGCTGGCCATTCTCATCTGGCTGGCCGCCGCGATCCGCACAAGCGGCCTGTTGCTACGCGCAATGTCGCACCAGGATTCGCGCTTCCAGATCGTCGAGGAACGAACGCTGCCGCTCTTCGATAACCTGGGCAAACTCGGCCTCGTCGTACTTGCGGGCTATCTGACGATCGAGGTCTGGGATGCGGAAGCCGGAGCCTGGCTCGCCTCCGCTGGCGTCGCCGGCATCGCCATCGGTTTCGCGGCCAAGGACACCCTGGCGAATCTCTTTGCCGGCGTCTTCATCATCGCCGACGCGCCGTATCAGATCGGCGACTGCATCGTTCTCGATTCCGGCTACCGCGGCCGCGTCCAGCACATCGGGCTCCGTTCGACGCGCATCCTCACGCGCGACGACGTGGAAATCACGATTCCGAATTCGATCATCGGCAACGGATCGATCGTTAACGAGTCTTCCGGAACGCCACAGTATCGCCTACGCATCAAGGTCGGCGTGGCCTACGGCAGCGATCTTGACCGCGTGCGCAAGGCGCTTCTCGCCGTGTCGAAAACCACTCCGGGTCCATTGAAATCGCCCGAACCGCGCGTGCGCTTCCGACGCTTTGGCGACTCGACCCTCGACTTCGAGCTGCTCATCTGGATCCGCGATCCGGAGCTGCGTGGCAAGACCCTGGACGCTCTGAACACCGCGGTCTACGAACGCTTCCGGGAAGACGGCATCGAGATTGCCTTCCCCCAGCAGGATCTGCACATTCGAACGATGGCCGCTACGGACTCACAAGGCTGATCAGTTGGCCAACAGATAGGCCAGGAGGTCCAGGATTTCGTCCTCGGTGTGCGTGTTCAAGAGCCCCGAGGGCATCGAGGAGATCGACTCGTCCCAGCGTTCCACGATCTCGTCTGCCGGAAGAAAGATCGTGTCGTAGGGCGGGGTGTCGTGGACGAGGAGCACGCCGGTCGGGCCCTCGCGCAGGACGCGTCCGATTTCCAGCTCCCCGTCCGCCAGCTCGAACACCGTCGTTCGATACGCCTCCGTGATCACCTCTGAGGGCTCGACGATGTTCATCAACAGATCTTCGGGCGAGAGCCGCGAACCCGCACTCGAAAGCTCGGGCGCGCGATGCACACCGACACCACGAAAGACATGGCATGTCGAACAGCTGGCCTCGCGATAGACCTCCGCGCCGCGTTTCAAGTCACGCTCGTCTGTCAATCCACCGATCAAGGCGAGGAGCTCGCTCGAGCTCCAATCGCGAACGAAACCACGCGCACTGACCGGAACACCAGCAGCTGCTGCGGAGGGCGGGATCAGGAGTGGTCCGAGCTTTTGCCTTTGCTCTTCGCCGATCCGAGCCAGCGCCATGCGACGAACACGGGACAGCAGGATCGGTACATCGTACCCACCGACGAGCTCGAGCGTAGCGCGGTTCAGGAAGTTGAAGTACGCCGCATGCAAGCCGTCGGTCCATCCCACGCGGACGTCGCGCAGGAGAAAGGCATAATAGAAGGCCTCGGTCAAGGACTCCTGGGGTGCGTCCTCGGGAACGCTCAAGCGCGCGACGGCCAGCGGGGTGAAAGCCTGCGCGCGAAGCTCTACGAGAAGGACCGCCAGTTCACGATCCAACAGACGCTCGGGCGTCGGAAACAGAGGCAACAAGCGCGCGATCCAGTTCTCGCGTCGTGTCTCACCGATGTCGGGACGGCGTTGCAGGACGATGGAGCTCGTGCGCAGATACCAACCGAGCCCTTCGCCTTCTCGATCCGTGCGTAGATCCGCGGGGTCGATACGATCCAGTTCGTCGGCCAGCGCATCGAGCTGCTGCGCGGGTTGCACACGGGCGCGCGCCAAGAGCAGCTCGCGCGTCAGGAGCACATCGGCGGTGGTAGCGCCCATGAGCCCCGACAGCTTGGTCAGCTCTGCCTGGCCCCGCTGTTCGAGCGCGAAGCGCGCCGCATGCCGCAGAAAGCGGTCACTGGATCCGAGGGCCCGGCGCAGGAGCTCGGGATCCTCGCTCGTGGCGACCGAGCGCCGCTCCGTTCGCTTCGGATCCGGCTCGGATCGTCCGGGCGGGGCCGGCGTATCCGCCACGATGCGGTACAGGCCCGACTGGGTCGAACGCCCTCCCGTCGTGAAGTACAGGGCACCGTCAGGCCCGGCAGCGAGATCGGTCACCTGCAGCGGCTCGCCCTGTGCAAAAACCTCGACCCCGGCTCCGAAGCTCGAACCTCTGGCCTCTGGAAAGAAGGCCAGGATCGTCCCGTTCAGCCAATCACCGGCGAAGAGCGCGCGACCAAAGCGCGGACCGAAGCGAAGCTGGTGACCCGCGATCATCCCGGTCGGAGAGGTTCGCCCCACCTCCAGCGCCGGCGGAAGCGTATCGCCGAAAGAGTAGGGCCACTTGCCGGTGCCGAAGCGCGCGCCGTAGTCCCCGCCGTGTACCAGGTGATACAGACGCGAAGCGCGATACCACGGTAGCCCGAGGTCCCACTCCATGTCCGAATCGAACGTGAAGAGCTCGCCCTCCGCGTCGAAGGCCCCGTCATACGCGTTGCGCAATCCATAGGCGAAGAGCTCGAAGCGTTTCCCATCGGGATCCGTGCGCACGACCCAACCGGTACGTCCGGCACGCACCATTTCACCCGCACGCCCCGGCGGAACGAAGATCCGCGGCGGCAACAGCCCTGCGGGCAGAAGCGTGGCTCCGAAACTCGCCCTGGCGTCCGCCGGCAGCGCCACCTCGTCCCCCGCGAACAGATAGAGCATTCCGTCGGGCCCTTCGAGCAGCGCATGGGGTCCGTGTTCCCCCTCACCCTCGAAGGCCCGCAACAGGCTCAGCTGGTCGAAACGATCATCACCCGTCGTATCGCGCAGGCGATAGAGGCCACTCGGATAGCGGTGCGAGCGACTGACGCTGACATACAGCGCGCCAAAAGCATGTAGCAACCCCTGGGCCTCGCCGAGTTCGGCGCCATCGATCGGCAAACGTACCGCGCGCGCCGCGGCACCGGCTTCTGGCAACTCGACGCGATAGAGCGCCCCGTTCTCGTCCGATGTGATGGCTCGTCCACGATCATCGAAGGTCAAGGCCACCCACGAGCCTTGTCGCGCACGGGGAACCGAATAGATCAGCTCGCTCCGAAAACCATCGGGGAGGCGTACTTTCGCTCCATCCAGGGCCTGAACCTGGGGGTTCATCAAGAGCGTCGGGGCAACCCCCCACGGTTCCGTTCCCAGAGGGCCGAAGCTCACAGCAGAGCTCCAGTCCGATTGGCCTTCGTCGTGCTCCAGAAGATTCCAGCCGGGAACTTCCTCCCGTGCGACCCGGAAGTTCGCATCGGTACCGATCTGGGTCAGCCCGTTGGGTTGGCGCAGGCGCAGGGAGAGAAACAGCCCCGCTTCCGCTTCTTCGTTGCGCACCCACGCGGAAAGCACGTTCTTGCCCTGCAGAATCGTCAGCGGTTGCACGACCAGCATGCGCTCGTGCCCCTCGGCCGTGGCGATCAGCTGGCCGTTCAGATAGACCTCGAGGGCATCGTCCGCCATGCCCCACAGGAGAGCGCGCTTGACCTCGCCGGCGACCCGAAACTCGCGCCGAAACCAGGCTTCTTCACCCGCCTCCGGTGTGTAGCCCGACCAGATCCACTGGGGATCGACTCGCGGACGGCCGTCGTGCTTGCCGCCGAGATCGCGCAAACGCAGCTTGCGGAAACTCACCTCCTGGGGCGGACCGGAGTGCAGTTGCAAGGCAAGTTTTCCCGAGGTGCTCGAGAACAATCGATGCCGATCGGCGACCTTCACGGTCGTGCGCCCGTCGATCGCCAGCTCGATGTCGGCGCCTACGCACAGGACGCGCAATCGATGCCAGCCCGGCGTGTTCGCCACGCTGGTGAAATCCGTTTCTTTCGCGAAGCGTTCGAGCTCTCGGCCACCATCCTCGCCGAAGGAAACCTCTTCCCCCTGACGCGCCATCAACTGGCGTGAACCGAATTGCTCGTAGAGCGTGCCGGTGAGACCCGGCTCGTGGGCGAGGTCCGCTTGATAGCCGGCGATGGAGTATCGCCCCAGCTCACGGCCTCGAAACTGGACGCCCGAATTTGCCCGCGGATGGGTATCGACGGTGCCCTCGAAACGAAACTCCAGCTCGAGCTCGAAGTCGCGCACTTCGCCGCCGCGCCAGATCAGGTAGGTCGTCCTCGCCAGCGGAGTCGCAAGGCTCGTGCGACCGACGATCGCGCCGTCCTCGACCGACCAGTACGCGGGATCGCCCTCCCAGCCAGCGAGGCTCTCGCCATCGAAGATCAGCGTACGATCGTCGCTCTCTCGGGTGGCGGAACTCTGGACGTCAGAGCTCCCCTGTGCACAACCGAGACCGCTCCAAAGGAGCCCGGCGACGACGAGGCGAAGGGGGAGCATGGGACCGCCTAGTCTATCGGCACGTGGGCAGCGCAGCTCATCCCGAAAGCTCTTGCAGAAGCCTCTGCACCACGGCCCGCAGCACGTGCTTGGGATCCAGGTTGCGGGCCGCCGCCTCGAGGTCGCCAATCGCGCTGCTCCGGGTCCGCGCAGCGGTAGCTCCATCACCGCTCAGCAGCGCGAAACGAGCCTCACGCAGGGCGAGGAGGGCCCGATTGAAACGCGCAGCGGGGGCCTCCGGAGAAAGCTGAAGCGCCTGTTCGAAGTCCTGTCGAGCCAAGTCCCGGGCGTCCGAAGCCTCGGTGAACGCCGGCGCTCGCGAGGAGCCGATCGCGCTCGAGATGGCACAAGCCGCGATTTGCGTACGCAGGAGCGAGATCGGGCTCTGCACTGAGGGCCGATCCGAACAGCGCGATCGCAGGCTCGAGTTGACCCAACTGGCCGCTTCAAACGGAGTGCACGGCATGTGCCTTGATCAAGAGCACCGCCCGCTTCCCCTCGGCCAGCGCCAACTTGCGAACGGCCTCGTGGGTTACTTTGACGCGCCAGGTCTCGATCTCGCTTTCCTCACGTTGCAGGCAAACCAGCACCTGCTCGCCGATCGGCTCGAGTCGGCAAACCTCGGCCTCGAAGACGTTCTGCGCGGAGACGGCCTCGGGGACCGAACCCATCAACATCACATCCTCGGCCCGCACGGCGATCGCGGAGGGATCGTCGAAACCCGCCACGCGGACCAGGGTCAGCCGCTGTCCCTCAGGGGTCTCTACGACCCACGTGCCCGAGGGGCGTTCCACGACCTTCACCGGGAAACAGTTCTCCGCACCCAGGGCGGCCAGGGATCCGAAGTTCGCCGCGGAGGCAAAAACGTCCCGCGGGTGGCCACTCTGGACGATGCGGCCGCGTTCCAGGACGAAGACGACCTGCGCCAGGGCCAGCACCTCCATGGGATCGTGTGTCACGAGCAAGAGCGGCAGCCCTTCCTTCGCCAACCCTTGCAAGAAGGGGACGACGCGCGAACGCAGCGGTCGATCGATCGAAGCCAGCGGTTCGTCGAGCAGCAACATGCGCGGTTTTCCCGCCAGGGCCCGGGCGATCGCGACGCGACTGCGCTCTCCACCAGACAGCTCGCCGGTGGCTCGCTCCATCAAGTCGCCGATCTCGAGCGCCTCGATCACCTCAGGCTTCGGGCCACCTACGCCTTTTGCGGTGAACTCGACGTTTTCCCGAACGCTCAAGTGCTCGAACAAGCACGCATCCTGGGGAACCCAACCCAGACCACGCTCGTGCGGTGCTAAGCCTGCTAGCGAAACCCCTGCCAGTCGAGCGTCCCCGCAAACCTCCGGCCGCAGTCCCAGCAAGGCCTCGACGAGCGTGGACTTGCCCGAACCGCTGGCGCCGAAGAGGGCGGCGCAGGAGTCGTCCCACTGCGCACTTGCCGCAAGCTGAAAGCCCGGGTACTCGACGGCGAGCTCGAAACGATTCAACCTTCCCTCCGCGTGTGGGCTGGCCTGCGCAGAAAGCGCTCGGCCAAGGCCGTGATGAGGAACGCGAAGAGCACCGCAAGGCCGGAGAGGAACAGGGCCTCGGTGTCGCGGAAGTCCTCGAAACGCGAATAAATCGCCATCGAAAGCGTCTGCGTCCGACCCGGTACGTTGCCGGCAATCACCGCGGTCGCACCGAACTCGCCCAGTGCCCGCACGAAGGCGAAGGCCAGCCCATGGAGGATCCCACGACTCGCAAGGGGCAGGGTGATCTCGCGAAACACACGGCGGGGCGGCGCGCCGAGGCTGGACGCAACTTGCTCATGGCGCCGCGGCACCGCGTCGAAACCGCGCTCGGCGCCCAAGAGGGCCAGCGGAAAGGACATGATCGCGGCAGCCAGAACGCAGGCCTTCCACGTCAACAGAAACGACCCCCCCAGGAGAGCCTCGAAGGTAGCGCCGAACCAGGTGTTGGTGGAGAGCGCGCTCAAGAGCAGAAAGCCCACTGCCACCGGCGGCATGACCATCGGCAAGAGACACGCCGTTCGCAGGAGCGTACGTCCGGGAAAGTGCTTGCGCGAAAACACGTACCCGAGCACGAGCGCCGGCCCTGCGATCAACAGGACCGCGAGAAGGCTCGTCTGCAAGCTCAAGAGCGAGATGCGCGCGATGTCCTGAAGCTCCACGCCCTCCCTACCCTTGGCTCACGGTGAATCCCAGGGCTCGTGCTGCGGAGTCGAGCCCACCCTGCACGAGCCAATCCAGAAAGCCCTGGGCTTCGTCCGGTGCGTCGCCCGCGACCTGCGCTCGATAGAAAATCCGCGGCTCTTCCTCTGGCGCCGCGCTCCACAAGTGTCGAGCCTTCCGCGCACGCAAGGCATCCGAGTGATAGACGAAGGCATAGTCGGCCGCGCCAGACTCGACCAACCCGAGAACGGCCCGGCCATTGCGACCGTGCACGAAACGCTCCTCGAAGGAGAGACCCCGCGCTTCCAACCACGCGCGTGCGTAGCGCCCGGCAGGCACCTCAGGGGCACCGATCGCGATGGTTCCCTCTAGGCGCCCGAGCTCCTGCGGGTGTTCGACGGCCGGAAGTTCCGTCCCGGCTCCGGGCTTTCGGGAACCAACGAGCGCCAGGCGATTGCCGAGGAAGCTTCGAGAAGGGCCACGTCCCCACCCCTTCAGGCGCTCCAGGGAACGCTCGTCTGCGGACACGAACACATCGAAGCGCGCGCCGGCAGCGATCTGGCGCGCGAGGGTCGAAGAAGCTTCGAACGAATAGTCGATGCGCGTTCCCTGAACGGTGCTTCGAACATCCTCGAAGAGTCCGCGCAAAGAGGACGCCGCTGCCACGAATAGCGGCCGCTTGGCGTGGGCTTCGCGACAGCCCTCCAGAGCGGCCAGAAACCATCCGGAAAGAGCGAGGGGTACGACGACCTCGCGCCGGGTCACAGGGGCCAGAGCCATGGCGTGAACTGTAGCGCAATCGAAGGCGCTACGCCTGCAAGAGGATCCGGGAGCTACTGGAAAGCCGTCTGCGTGAAGTGCGCGAGATCCGCGAAGTGCGGGTGATTATCACCCTGGGCCTCGATACGGATCTTGTCCTTCGGATCCGTCGGCACGTAGAAGCGGTGATTCGCCTTCACGCTTTCCCATTCTCCACTGGAAAAGCCGACCGGGTTGCGCGCGCTGCGCGCTTTGACAAGCCCCTCGGAAACACAAACGCAGAAGCCTTCCTCATAGCACATCACGCCCAAGCTGGTGCCGACCACATCCACGTCCCCCAGATCCGACGAAACGCGAATCGAGTTGCCTGTGTAGTCGTCCCGTGTGCTGATGTAGATCTCGCCCTTCTCCATGCTGAAGTAGTACGGCGAGTCGCCATCCAACTCCCCCACGAGCACCTCCGTACCGGGTCGCACGCGAATGACGAGCCCGTTTTCGAGCCGAAGTTTGAGAGCGGTCTCGTCGGTGGCAAGCACCCCGGCGCGACCGAGCATGGCTCCCAGGCGCTGGGCGTCGGAAGCCCCGTAGGCCACGCCGTTGAGCCGCACCGTTCCCGGTCCCTCGAAATCGATCTTCCAGCGCGGATCGGAGGGCAAGAAAGCGATGAAGAGGATGGCGGCGGCCGCGGCAATGGGCAGGAACAGGCGCACGAGACGGCCCTGGCGGCGCCCCTCTGGTCTGGTCTTTCGTACCGCCCCCCCGTGCGAGGCTCCGCCCTGCTCGGGCGTGATCTCTGTGGCTGATCCGGTTGATCCGCTTGGTCTGGGAATCTCGGAAGCACTCTCTTCCCAGGCGCCCTCCACGAAGACACGCCGGAGCTCGGCGCGAAACTCCGGATTCGCAGGCGTTGCGACGGGTTGCGCGCCCAGCATGTGTTCGAGTCTGGTATCCAA
Source organism: Planctomycetota bacterium (assembly GCA_965662355.1). Classification (GTDB taxonomy): domain Bacteria; phylum Planctomycetota; class UBA1135; order UBA1135. The sequence goes on from CBFIHP010000003.1 coordinate 329,839, forward strand.
GCGTTCGGAACTACGAGACACCGGCACGGGCCGTGACGTGCTTTCCGCGGACTCTTCGGATGTCCCCCCTGACAGGGCCGCCGATGCCGCCCCTGGCGTGTCCTGGGGCGGATCGAGGAAGTTCCTTCGAACCTGACGGCGAAGAGCACGTGAAGGCTCCGGCGGATGCGCCACCCGGCGTATCAGCTCTTCGAATTCGTGGTCGGCTTCCAAGGCTAGGAACTCCCCTCTGAATGCACCTGCCAGGCCGGGCCCAGGGTGTCTCGCAGAGCCTCGAGGGAGCGCGAATAACGCTTTCGGACAGCGACCTCACTGCGGTCGAGGCTTCTCCCGATCGCCTCGAAGGAAAGCCCTTCATAGACGCGCAGAAGCACGGTCATACGCATCCCCTCGGGGAGCTCGTCCAGCGCGTCGCGCAGAATGCCCCCCATCTCTTCATCCGTCAGATCGGAGTCGGGGCGGTGCTCGCCAACGGAGAGGGAGATGGCCTCGCCGTCGCGCTCCACGCTGGATTCTTGCTGCGTGTCTCGATGGCGTCGCGAGCGCCAGTGATCGCGAACCTTGTTCGTCGCGATCGTGAACACCCACGGTCGCAACTCGCGTTTGGGGTCGTAGGTGTGGAACGCCCGGTGGATATGGAGAAAAACGTCCTGGGTCAGGTCTTCGGCAAGATGCTCATCGTTGACCAGCCGACGGATGTACCCATAAACGCGATCGAAATAGGCATCGAAAAAGGACTCCAGTGCCACCGGATCGAGCTCCGGTAGACGCTCCCGCAATTCCAGGGGGAAAGCAGGCGGCGTCGACGGATCGGGGTCGCTCATGGCTTCAAGCTACCTTCAGCCCGGGTCGGCTGTCAGCGTTTTTGATCGGGGTTCTGCGCTCCCAGGACGAAGCCGGCCACAGATCCACTCGATCCCGGCCCCCGCATGGAGACAAAGAAGGGGAATCAGGGGCAACAGAAAGCGGAATTTCACGGGTACGAGAAACAGCCCGGCCAGGAAGGCGAGGCTTGCCAAGTGGAGAAAACACCAGCCGGGATCGCGCCAGCCGCCCGTGATCATGACCCGCGTGGCCCCCACCAAGGAAAGCAGCATGAGCGCATACCAGAGCATCCACTCGAGGCTTCCCAGGGCCCGCAACCACGACGGGGGGAGGGCTCCCCAGCGCTCGCGAAACGAGAGTGATTGCGCAAAGGAAGATTCGGAAAAGAGAAAGAGCTGGAAGCTCTGCACGAACTGATCGACGAAGGTCGAGCCGGCGTGCTCGCCAAGGTACGCCAAGGTGCGTTCGCGGGCGAGATGTTCGCGCTCCCCCGGACTCTCGGCCGCCGCGAAGTAGCGCATGCTCGTCTCGACCAACGGTCGGAAACGCTCTTGCCCCTCACCCGAGAAGTCGTCCGCCTTCAGGGTTAGCCCCAGCTCGAGGTTCCACCAGCGGTTGGCACTCAAGGTGGCTCCGTGGCCAGCGCGCGCGTTGGCAACCAACTGGGGCACGACAACGAGTGCGGCGGGAAGAACGAACGCGGTCACGGGCACGAGGGCACCCCTCCAGCGCCCCGCAGCCGAGCCGCCCCGCCAGCCCTCGTAAAAAAGCAGCGCGAGAATCACCGGTACGAGCGGTAGCAGACTGCCTTTGGTCAGAAGTGCATAGCCGAAGGCCAACGCCGCAGGGATCAACACGTAGAGCGTCTTGGTCCGGAGGTGAAGGACGATGCCAAACACCGAGAGCGATGCGAGGCACAGGTGCAGGGTCTCCGGCCAAAGCGAATGCAGGTGAAATCCGATCTGTGGCAGGAGCCCGAGGAACAACACCGCGGTGAACGAAGCGCGTGGTGGCAGCCCGAGTGTTCGCGCGGTCCCATAGACGGCTGCCAGTGCCAGGCAGAAAAGCGCGATGTGCATCAGGCCCGCGCTCTGAACCAGTTTCGCCGCCGAGGCCATGGCCTCCGGCGCCTGAGCAGGTATGCCCTGATCGTCCGCGAAGAGCGAGAAGATGCGCGTGGCGAGCTGCGGGCGGTGGTCGAACCCGAAACTTCCGGGCAAGAGACTCGGCAGGTTCCCGTTCGCCTTCCGGAGAGTCGCTTCGTTCGTGGCGAAGGCCCAGTAGTGCATTTCGTCGCCCCATACCCGTGGCTCGGGTTGAAACGCTCGAAAACTGAGATGCAGGGCAGCCACGCCGAGCAACAACAGCACGAGGCCGATCCGCTCGCCTCTCGAGCCCATCGAGAATGAGCAACACGAAACCACTCCGGCGGGCGGGCGCGAGGACGCAGGGGCCGACATCGTGTCTACGATACGGTATCGTCCGCGGCGCAGTGAGCACGCGGCCGAGCTATTCCCCCACCAGACGAGTCGACCTGGCTCTGACCCTGGCCCTTGTCTTGGTTTCGGGTTTGGGAGCGTGTTCCGATGGAGGCAGCGGAAACAGCCAAGGGTTCGACAACAACGGGGCTGGCCCTCCCAACATCTGCCTGATCATCTCCGACGATCAGGACAACGCACACTTCGGATTCGCGGGCCACCCCCTCGCTCACTCGCCGAACATCGATGCCTTGGCCCGTGAGGGATGCGTGTTCACGACCCTGCACACTCCACCCCGTTGCCGACCCTCGCTGGCGATCTTGCTCTCCGGCCGCTGGCCCCACCAGTCGGGGATCTATGCCAACCGTCACCGAAGGCGTCTCGCACCGGAGGGGTCACTGCCCAATCGCTTGAAGCGTGCGGGCTATGCAACGTTCGGCGGTGGAAAGTACTGGGAAGACGGTGCGGCACAGATGGGGTTCGATGCGCCGGTGAAGCCCGACCGTGGTTTTGGGCGCGTCGGGCAGGAGGATCTCTTTGCCTTCATGGACGAACACGGTGGAAAGAAGCCGCTCTTCGTCTGGTGGGCTCCGGCCCTGCCCCACACCCCCCACAATCCGCCGCAACGCTGTCGAACACTCTTCGACTCCGAGCGCATCGAGGTCCCGGACTATCTACCCAATGCGGCCCCCGCACTCTTTCGCAAGTACGAGCACCTGAGCCTCGCCATGGGCGCGTGGCTGGATGACGAACTGGGAAGCCTGCTCGAGGCCTTCAAGTCTCGTGGACTGTACGACAACACGCTCTTTCTCTTTCTCATCGACAACGGCTGGAGCAATGGCCTCGCCGCCAAGGGTTCTCCGTTCGAGAAGGGCATCCGCACGCCACTGGTCGCTCTCTGGCCGGGACAGACCACGACCGGAAAACAACTGGACGCCTTGGTCGAGTCCGTCGACATCTACCCGACGCTCCTCGAAGCAGCGGGCATCGACGTACCCCGCGACCTGCCAGGTCAGAGCTTCTTGAAGGGCCTACGGGGAGAGCCGTTCCAGGGCCGCGAGGTTCTCTACGGCGCCATCTACGGCCGCGCCGCCACGGGAGAGGAGCGTCCGGAACAGGACGCCTACGCGCTCTACGCCAGGGACGCGCGCTGGAAGTACATCTACTACCTGAATCCGGTCGACGAGCAAGTCTGGGACATCATGCAGATCACACCCCAGCGCGACATGACGAGGAGCGTCGGCGACGAGGATCTATTCGATCTCGCCAAAGACCCGAACGAACTCGTCGATCTGGCGGAGGCCGTCGCGCAAAGAGAACGCATGGACCGCATGCGCGCCGGGGCCTTCGAATGGTGGAGCGAATCCGGCGGCAAGAAGCTCCGCTAGATTCCCTGGCCCTGGTCGGGTCCACCTGGCCGACAAGCGTCAACGTGCTCGCGCACCTAGGCCGCCAGGAAAGCCGAGCTCGCGCTGAAGGTCGCTCGCTACTGCTAACTCACTACCGAAGCTCTTCGAGGAGCGCCTTTGCTTCCGCGTGGTCGGGCATTTGCTTCAAGACCTGGCGCAAGGGAGCGATCGCTTCCTTGTCGCGCCCGAGCTTCACCAAGGTCGAGCCATAGAGGTAGCTGGCCCGCCAGTGATCCTTGCGAACGGCCACGGCGCGCTCGAGGAAGGGCAACGCATCTTCGTACTTCGCCTGGCGGATCAGGAGCACGCATACGCGAATCAACGTCGTGGCGTGATTCGGCTTGATCTCCAGGGTCGCGCGATAGACCTGTTCGGCCTCCTCGTCGCGCCCCAGGCGTTCGAGGGTCTCGCCGTGACTCTGGCGCCAGCGAATGCCATTGGGCTCGACTTCGGTGAGAAGGCCGTACAATTCCGCTGCCGCAGCATCCAATCCACCCTCCTCGAGGGACTGCGTCAGATCGACTGCTATCCCGAGGTACTTCCTGCGGGAGGCCGCGTCTTCGGGCAGATCGATCGTGCGGAAGACGGCCGAGGCTCCCTCGAGCAGACCGTGGTCGCGAAGCTCGCGCAGGAGCCGCACGGAAACACCGAGCTCTTCATAGTCGGTGAAGAGCCAGGTGCCCTCGAGTGGCGAGGCGGCGTAGCGCAGCTCGGCGCCCTCGGCCTGGGCCAGCCCAACGTCCTCGAACAGCTGATCGACCTCCAGGGGACCCTTGTAGATCACGGAGATCTCTCCGTCCGCGGTCACGAGGAAACTGGTGGGGAGCGGCAGGCGCCGGCGACGCATGAGGCTCGAGCGCTGGATCACATCGAGCGTGTCGAGGAGATCCGCGGTCGCAAAGCCTGCTTCGAAGGGCCAGTCGATACGCTCCAACATGGAAAGCGCTGACTCGTGGTCGGCCTCGAGATCCACGCTGAGGGCGAGCACGTCGATGCCGAGTTCTTCGAACTCCGCTTGGCGGCGCGTGAACTCCTTCATCTCGATGAGACACGGCCCACACGTGCTGGCCCACAGGTTCAAGAGCATCGAGCGGCCCTCGTCATTGGAAGGATGCAGGCGTTGTGGTTCCTTCGCCAAGCTGAGGTAGTCCTGCGGTGGCATCGGGGGACGCGCGGCCATGACAATGCGCACCTTCTCCGATGCGGGCGGAATCTCGACGTTCTGTGCCCGAAGCGCAAGTGTTCGTTTCGGGGGCGTCCAGGGGTTTGCGACACCGCTGCCCTCGACGAGTTGATAGTGGCCGTTGGGAACGACACCCTCGAAGGTCTCGGTCTCGCCGCCCGACCAGCGCACGACGAGCCGTTCGATCTCCTTGGCGGCCCCCAACCCAAAGTGCAGCCAGCGAGTGGATTGTGAGAGATAGCCGTCGCCCGCATGGAGCGTGCGAATCAGCCGAGACGACCCACGGTCCTTCAACGCCACCTCGACGCGCGCGCCGATGCCGTCACGATTCGTCTTCGTCCCCCGCAAGCGCAGGGCGAGATAGCCGTTGCTCCCCGCCAGACGATTGCGCAGGAAACGGACCTGGGGTGCGGAGCGGTTCTTCACCCAAGCATCGAGCGCTCCGTCGAAGTCCCAGTCCACGAGAGCGATACCACGCGCGTCGTCCTTGAAGTTCGCTCCGCTAATACCGGAGACGTCGGAAAATTGCTCACCGTCGAGATTGAGAAAGACACAGTTCGCCTCGCGTCCGCTCCAGGACATACCCTCGCGCATCAGTCGGTAGGTCGCCTTCCAGCCGAGCTCGTAGTCGCGGGATGTTCCCTCCTTCTTGACACCATCGTCCTCCACCTCGGTCGGTGAGTGCGCCACGACCTGGCGCCAGAAGAAGCTTCACAAGTCCGTGGGCTGCTCGTTCGTGACCAACCCGTTCGCCACGAGGATGTCCTGGCGCGTGTCGTTGTTCAGATCGCAGATTTTCGAAGCCCAGGCCCAACGCCCCATGGTGATGCCCGCGCTGAGACTGACATCGCGAAAGGTGCCGTCGGAGGCATTGGAAAACAGCGAATTGCCGCGGGCGTGGCGGCGAAAGTGTTGCAGGGTCGAGTCGTCGAGGTCCTCCTTGAAGCTGCGCTGATAGGCGATGCGATTCCCGGCGCTGGAGAACATGTTGCTGACGTGCAGATCCATCCACCCGTCGTTATCGACGTCGCCCCAGGTGGTGCCCATGCCTGCTGAGATGTCCTCGACCCCGGCTTCGCCGGCGACGTCGCGGAACTTGCCACCTTCGTTGCGGTAGAGATTGTTGCGCCCAAAGTCGTTGGCGACGTAGAGGTCGAGATCACCGTCGTTGTCGTAGTCCTCCCACGACGCGGCGAAACTGAAGCGGCGGTTGTTGTGATCGATGCCGCTTTCCTGGGTCACGTCGGTGAAGGTCCACTGGGAACTTTGGATGTCAATGTCGTTGCGCAGGAGGACGTTCGCTTCGCCGTTGTTGGCATCGTGATACGGAACCGGCGCGGTGCCCGATCCATCGGGAATCTTGTAGGCACAGCCGTATAGATCCAGATCCCCGTCGCCATCGTAGTCGGCGGCCGCCATCGAGTGGATCTGCGCGAAGGTCTGGTAGGAGCGCTTGACGAAGCGTCCGCGCCCATCCTGGTTCTCGAAGATCACCACCACGGCCGACGTTGCAAGGACCAGATCCTGGTCTCCGTCGTTGTCGATGTCGATCAGGAGCACGCCACGACTGGGGTCCAGGAAGTCCACGCCCTTCTCCACCGACGCGTCGCGCACCGTGCCGTCCGCTTGCTGAAGCAAGAGGCGATTCGGCAATCCCCCCGCCTGACACACGTAGACGTCCTCGTATCCATCGCCGTTTACGTCTCCCACGGCAATGCCGTGATGTCCGAGAAGCGAGCTGAGTACCGAGCCCTGGACACCGCCGAGCCAGTTCTCGACATCGACACCGAATTGCTTGGTCCAGGCGTCCAGGCCCTGGGGCTGCGCGTCCGGATCTTCCGAGTCGTTTCCCGAGACGCCGAAGGCGGAGAGCGTGCAATCCTCGAAAAAGAATCCGCGACGGGATCGGTTCTCGGTGAAATCGACGACCTCCACTTCGCGCAACATGGGTTGCTTGCGATTGGATGCATCGAAACTCATGTTCCAGACTGAACTTTGCTGAACCGCCCCTTCGAGCGAAGCGCCGTCGCCCTGGAAGAGCGCCTGGGCTTTCAGCACGTCGCCCTGGGAATCCACCTCGACGACCTTGAACTTGAAGTGCAGCTCGGCCTCCGGAGCGAAAGGAAAACGCAGCTCGTCTAGAGCCTCGAGCATTCCAGCAACGCCCGGCTTTCCGAGGTCCCGGGATTTCGCGCTGGCGCCGGAATACACCTCGAGCCCCTGATCCTCGTATACGCTGGGCACGTCGTCGAAGCGCAGCCCCGTGGTGCGGAACTCGGGCGAGCAGATACGCGCCAGTTCATCGCGCGCGGCGTCGCTCGCAAGGGCCTCCTCGTCCGACCGGGGCCGGCTCCAGAGATGCCCCAGGCTCTTCAGTCGCTTGGCAATCAGATCGTTCTGTACCTCGGTGTCCCAGCCGTCGACCTCGGGGTTGACGCTCTCGAACTTGTTCGCGAGAACGCGATCGACGAGGGGATCGTCGATTCCACGGGAGTTGCTTCCAGAGGCGGGTCGGGCCTCGTGAGTCGTCCCAGGGGCCGCCTGGGACGGCTGCGGGGTCGGGTCGTCCTGCGAGCACCCGAATGGCAATAGCCCGAGGCACAGGCACAGGGCGGTCGGGCTCGTTCGGGGGAGGCGCATCCTGGGGTGTATGTCGGCCGGAAGGTCGGCGGGGTTCCCATCTTGCTCCATCCCTCCCGCTCCGTCATGGAATACCACGCTGGAATGCGGACTGAGAGCCCGGGATGAGACCGACGGCACAGGATTCTACGAAGCAGGCGGGCAATCGTTGGTGGAAAGCGTGCCCACGATCCAGCCCCCCACCGGCTCGCCTACACCAGCGCCCGACAGACGCCCGGCTGGCGCTCCATGATCCGCTGTAGCACGACCAGTCCGCGCTCGACTTGCTCCCCGGCGGCCCGGGAAGCCACCGGCGCCCCCATGGCTGGAACCGCGCGGGACGAGCTCCTGGAACGCGAGCTCTCGCAAACACGAGGTATTTGATTGGCTGGTAGCGTCGGCATCCTTGCCCTCCAGGGAGCAACGCGCGCGCACGCGTTCGCTCGCCTGGGGGTTTCCACAACAGAGGTGCGCAACGTGGAGGAACTACGCTCCGTCACCCACCTGGTGCTACCGGGCGGCGAGTCCACAACCCTCGCGCACTTGCTCTGCCAATTCGGAACCTGCGCCGCGGCGATCCTGATGGCCACGGGACTCGAGAAGCCGCCCTCCTTCGGTTCCTCGACGTCCTCATCGAGCGCAACGGCTACGGCCGCCAGCCGCACTCCAGTACCCACCCCATCCAGCTCGAAGAAGAGCCGCACACATTCCAGGCCCCTTTCATCCGTGCCCCGCGCTTCACGCACATCGGCCCCCACGTTCGTGTCCTGGCACGCAGAGACACCGAACCCGTCGCCGTCGAGGCCCCCGGACTCCTGGCCACTACCCTTCACCCGGAACTCTCCGACGAAACCTGGTTTCATCGCCGCTTCCTGGAGATGAAGTCACGAGCTTCCCAGCTACGAGTCCGTATCGAGAAAAGGCAGATCGACCCCTTTATCCCTGGCGCAATCGACAGCCTCCTCGTACCCCGCATCCGCATGACGCATGACACCGGTGCCTGGATCGTTCGTTAGCACCCGAACACACGCTTCGCGCGCGGCCTCGGTTCCATCGGCAACGGTGACCTGTCCCGAGTGCAGGCTGTACCCCATACCCACACCCCCACCATGGTGGAACGAAACCCAGCTGGCACCGCTGGCCACGTTCAGCATGCAGTTCAATAGCGGCCAATCGGCAACGGCATCGGTCCCGTCGCGCATGCCCTCGGTTTCCCGGTTGGGCGAAGCCACCGATCCGCAGTCGAGGTGATCACGGCCGATGGCGATCGGAGCCGAAATGCGCCCGTCCGCAACAGCCTCGTTGAAGGCGATGCCGGCCTTGGCCCGTTCGCCATAGCCGAGCCAGCAGATACGCGCCGGCAACCCCTGGAAGGCGACGCGCTGGCCCGCCAGGCGAATCCAGCGGGCGAGCGCTTCGTCCTCGGGAAAGAGCTCCAGGATGATCCGATCCGTAACGGCGATGTCGGCCGGATCACCGGAGAGCGCCACCCAGCGAAAGGGCCCCTTTCCCTCGCAGAAGAGCGGGCGCACGTATTTCGGAACGAAGCCCTCGAAACCGAAGGCCTCCTCGAGGCCGGCCTGCTTCGCATGCCCGCGTAGGTTGTTGCCGTAGTCGAAGGTATCGGATCCGCGGTCCTGCAACTCGAGCATGGCCCGCACGTGGTCCTGCATCGTGCGAAACGACTCGTCCTGATAACGCGCGGGATCGTCACGGCGCAAACGCAGGGCTTGCTCGAAGCTCATTCCATTCGGCACGTATCCGTCGAGCGGATCGTGGGCGCTGGTTTGATCGGTCAGAATGTCGGGAGTGACACCGCGTTCGAGCATGCGCTCGAGCAAATCACAGGCGTTGGCGACCACGCCAATCGACTTGGCGACAGCGGCGGCTTTCCATTCGATGGCAAGGTCGATGGCGTCGTCGATGTCCTCGAGAATCTCGTCGCAATAATGCGTCTGAAGGCGCTTCTCGATGCGCGAGCGATCGACATCCGCACCGAGGTACGTGCCTCCGTTCATCACCGCTGCGAGGGGCTGGGCCCCCCCCATGCCGCCCATGCCACCGGAAACGACGAGCCGGCCCTTTAGCGTGCCCCCAAAGTGGCGTTTCGCTGCGGCGGCAAAGGTCTCGTAGGTTCCTTGGAGGATGCCCTGGCTGCCAATGTAGATCCACGAGCCGGCCGTCATCTGGCCGAACATGATCTTGCCCTCGGCTTCGAGCTTGCGGAAGTGTTCCCAGTTGGCCCACTTGCCGACCAGGTTCGAGTTCGCGATCAAGACCCGCGGCGCGCCCACGTGCGTACGAAAGACCCCGACCGGCTTGCCCGATTGAACGAGCAACGTCTCATCCCCCTCGAGCCGCTGCAACGTGGCCACGATGGCCCGCAACGACTCGGGATCCCGCGCCGCCTTCCCGCTGCCTCCGTAGACGATGAGCTTTTCCGGCTCTTCGGCCACCTCGGGATCGAGGTTGTTCAAGAGCAAGCGCATGGCCGCTTCCGCCGCCCAGCTCTTGCACGTGAGCTCGCTGCCCCTCGGCGCCTTCAACGGAGCTTGCAGCAAGGCGTCCAGATCACTCTTCACGGTAACGGATCCCATTGCCGGCATTCTTTCCTGAACCCTCCCATCCACAAGCCCCCACCCACCCGGGGAGGACCGGTCGGGGAGGCCTCGGGTTGCAGACTCTCCCTGCAAAACCCACCTGAAGCGCGAGAGTATAGGACATTTTCCTCCTGCGCCCGCACTCCTACCTCTACGCCCGTAGCTCTCCCACCGCCTTCTCCACTGCCGCCAACAGCAGGCCCGAATCCAAGAGCTCGAACGTGGCGTCCAGATCCGCCTTCAAGTAACGGTCCGTTTCCAACGAGGGCACATGGGCACGAATCAAGTCGTACGCCGCCTGCGCCCCGGTGCCTGCCTTCAGATCCGGGTGAAAGTCCCGCGCTTGCGCGGCGCAGAGTGCCTCGATGGAGAGGACCAATTCCACGTTGGTGCAGACCGCCCGCGCCTTGCGGGCCGCGGTGACCCCCATCGAGACGTGGTCCTCCTGATTCGCGCTGGTCGGAATCGTGTCCACGGAAGCGGGATGCGCGAGGGTCTTGTTTTCGCTCGTGAGCGAGGCGGCTGCTACCTGGGCGATCATCATCCCCGAGTTCAGGCCGGGCTTGGCCGTGAGGAAACCTGGAAGGTGGGACAGATCAGGGTTCACGAGCTGTTCCGTTCGACGCTCCGAGATGTTCGATAGCGTGCACAGTGCTAGGCACAGGTAGTCCAGAACCATCGAGATCGGCTGACCGTGGAACTGGCCTGCGCTGATCACCTCGCCTGTGTCCGGAAAGAGGATCGGATTGTCCGTGACGCTGTTCATCTCCGGAGCAAACACGCCGCGCACATGGTCGAGGGCTTCCTTGAACGCACCGTGTACCTGAGGAACACAACGCAGCGAGTATGGGTCCTGCACACGGTTGCAATTGACATGGCTTTCCTGCACGCGTGAATCCGCGAGGCAAACGCGAACGTTCGCGGCGGCGCGCATGTGCCCGGGTTGGCCTTTCAGCTCAGCGATCCGGGAATCGAAGGGTTTCGAGCTTCCGAACAGAGCCTCGATCGTCAACGACGCGATGGCATCCGCCACCTTGGAGACGTGGATCGCGCGGATCAAGACCCCCGCTCCGATGGCACACATCACCTCCGTGCCGTTGATCAACGCCAAGCCCTCCTTGGCCTCGAATCGCAGCGGCTCTGCTGCGATTTCCTTCAGGCCCTTGCTCGCGGGCATGCGCTCCCCGCGTAGGTACACCTCGCCGTAGCCCATATACGCAGCGGCCATGTGGGCCAGAGGTGCCAGATCGCCACTGGCACCGACCGAGCCCTTCTGCGGAACGAGCGGCACGAACTCGGCCTTGTAGAAGGCGCACAGCCGCTCGATCAACTCGACACGCACACCCGAGTGTCCGCGAAGCAGACCGTTCAAGCGCAACACCTGCACGGCGCGCACTTCTTCGATCGGCATCGGATCACCAAGTCCGCAGCAGTGGGAGAGAATCAGGTTCTCTTGCAACTGTCCGAGATCGCGGCGGTCGATGCTGACGTTCTTCAGCTTGCCGAAGCCGGTGGTGAGTCCATAGATGGCTTCGCCGGATGCGACGGAGGACTCCACGAGAGCGTGCGCTCGTGCAACCCGTTGCTTGGCCTCGTCGGTAACGAGGAGCTCGGGCCTGAGACCGCGAAAGAGCGGCTTGAGGTCTTCCAGCTGCAGAGAGGTTCCGTCCAGGCGCAGAGTAGTCACGCGGCGGATTCTAGCCGTAGGCTTCGCGTGGCTTCAGCCAGATCCCCCCATCAATTGCAGGGATCTCGGGCGAAACGTGCCGAAGCTCGCTCAGGTGCCCGGATAGATCTGCCCGGCGCGCTTCCAGGATTCCTCGTCCTGGCCTTGAATGCACTCCTGTGGCAGCTGAACGACGCGCGCCAGGCGGCCCTCGACTTCGAGCTCACCGTTTTCGTAGACCGGTTGGCCATGCCAGGTGATACGGATGCGCCAGCGCCCCGAGGGGATGCCCTCGACCTGCATCGTCTCCGAGGGCTTCAGGACCCTTGGATCGTGCGGCGTCCCGTTCAGGTGCAACTCGACGGGCAACCCCTGAAAACGGCCGGGAAACTCGAGCTCGAGTTCTCCATCACCCTCGTCCATTTCCTTCAATTGCAGCTCGCACGTCTTCGTGCCCGCACGCAGCAAGGTGCCCGCCCAGGTCTTGCCTTCCGGCCCGCGCGCCTCGACATAGCGGGGAGAGCTGTCCTTGGCCCAGGAGCTGAGGAAGAAACGACCGTTGGGCTGGCTCTTGGTCTCCTCCACCGCCGGGGGGATCTCGGGAATGATCGCCGTCTCGAGATAGTAGCTGGCTTCCTTGAAGAAGCTCAGCGTCGCCCTGGGGCGGTCGGTGGCTTCCATCCGGATCTGGGCGCCGCCAACCGGCTCGCCATCGAGCGTCACGCGACCGACGATCATGGGTGCGGCCTTCAGCTCGATTTGAACGCTCTGTTCGCGCGAACTGAGGTTGACGACCTTCATCTTTGGCTCGGCACCGGGACGAAACACATACAGCTTGACGACCTGTCGCGGGGGGAGCCCAGCGATCCTCAGTGGGCTGTTCGGCCAGAGCTCGATCGGGTTTATCGTGTGATAGGGAAAGCGCGCGTTGCGATAGGCGTCCACCGACGTGGCGCGGTAACCGTGTTGGCCCGGCAGAAGGATCAACGTCGCCGGCCCCGGGCCGCCGACGTTGCCACGCAACGAGACCTCCAGGGAAACTTCCTCGTCGAGCGTGAAGCTCAAGCGATCCTTGTTCGTGTTGGATGCTCCTGCCTGGATCCACACGAGTTCTTGATAGGAGGCAAAGCCGACCTTCTCGATCTCGACCAACACCTGCCCACCGGCCACGGCAGGCACGTAGAGCTCGCCCTCGGTCCCGGTTTGATAGACCTTGCCGTCGAAGGTGACGCGCGCGCCCTCGATGCCCTTGCCCTTGCGATCCTGGACCCTTCCGGTCGCGCTGGCGAGTCGGCCGAAGCCAATGTTGAGGATGACCTCCTGACCACGCCGCATGCGCACTTCGCGACGCGCACCGGGGATGGCATCGCCTCGTACCTCCACCACGCCGAGCCCCGGATACAGGTCGTTGGCGCCGAAGGCACCACCGCTGTCACAGCGCAGGACGCGGCCCACGTTCACACCCTTGATGAAGACGACTTCCCCGCGAACCGGTTCGTCGCGCGTGCCGGTCAAGCGGCCGGTCAAGCGCGCGGTCTTGCCGGTGCCCACGGGCACGGTGCCTTCTTGATGGGGAATGTACCCGGGCTGGACGAGATCGAGTTCGACCCGGAGCGGCCATAACACGGTCGTGTGTGCCGTTTCGCTCGATGGCGATGGTGCGGAAAGCGACAGGGGCTCTTCCAGGAGCGGCTTCTGGGCATCCTCCTCCTTCGCCAGCGTGGGATGCGCAACGGCCTGGTTGCGCCCTCCCAGCTCCGCGCGATCCGAGCGAAGCACGACGTAGAGCGAGCCAACCCCTCCGAGAGCCAGGAGTGCCAGGAGGATCGGAAGAGTTTTCGTAGTCGAGCCCATGGATAGAGGGATGCGGGTCGAGCGCCACGTCTCGTGGTAGAGCGAGCCGGGATCGGACCGGGTCGGCGAGGAGATCGACGCGGGAAGATAGCCCCTATTCCTGAAAGGGTCACTCCCCGAGTCCGGCCCTGCCCAGCAAACCGGGTGCCGGTATTTCGTCAAAGCTCTGTTTGCTCGCCCTGGATGGCGATTCAGGGGGCGGATTCCCCTCACGCTCCAGCGCGGGTTCTGCCGAGGTGGAACCCGTCCTCCTCGCCCTAAAAACCCACCCCCATGAGCACTCCGGATCGTGCCCCTGCCCGCCTCGTAGGCTTCTCCCTGCTCCTTTGTGCCCTGATGATCAATCAGTGGTCCCTGGCGTGGAAGTTCTCGGCAAACGAGCACATCGAGACCTCCGTCAAACTCGCGCGGATCTGGAGCTTTCAGGGGAGTCTCGCGGCCCTCGGACTCGCCTTCCTCTGCGGATGGCGTCCCCTTCGCCTGGGAGCGTTGACGAAGCGCACGCTGGGCGTCCTGATCTTGCCGATCTGGTGCTTTGGAGCCTTCGGAACCCTGAAGGCCTGGGGCTATCTCCAGACGGACGAAGAAAAACGCCAGACCGAACAGATCAGCACCATGACCGCGTCGGAGAGCGTGCACCTGAACCTCTCCTCCAAGCGCATGAAGCTCCTGAATACGGCCCTGCGAAACCTGCGCATTCCGGACGCCATGGCGGGAGCGGTATTGGCGGACAACGTACGCGTGCGGGACATCGACGGCGTCAACAGCATCTACCGCGAGCTACCCACGGTCGATACGACGATCTTTAAGTGGTCGCTCGAGCCCGAGGAAAATTCGATCGGGCGCGAGGAACTGTCCTTCATGCGGCCTTTCCTCGACTCGATGGAATGGCTGGAGGACTCCAGCAAGTTCTACTTCGTGGGCGGCGACTTCACCACCGACGACATGCGCCACTGGGAAGTCGAAGCCGGCTTCAAGGCCACCGGTCAGTCGCGCAGCGGCGAGCGGGTCAAGGTCAAGGGCAAGCTAGCGATCGGTTGGGTCCTCGACGAATCCAAGCGCACCGATGTGCCCGAGGAATTCAACGACTGGGATGCATGGACCATCGAACGACTCGCGTGGTCCAGCTTCAAGACCTATCGCGCTCCGGCCACCTTCTTCACGGAAGAGCTCGGCGCAGCCGTCACCGATACCGAGACCCTTTCCGACGCGCGCCGCAATCTGGCCCAGGAGATGATCGTTGGCTTCCTGAAAAAGGAAGCCAAGGGTGAGACATGGGAAGCGCCCCATGAATTCTTCGGGCACATGGCCTCCTGGCGACACCCGGCGATCAGCGTCGTGGACTTCGATCGCGACGGCTGGGACGACTTCTATTCCATGGCGCGTTACGGGAGGAACCTGTTCTTCCACAATCAAGGCGACGGGAGCTTCGTGGAAATCGGCGAGTCGCTCGGCCTGGACGTCGTCGATCACTCCGACGCGGCACTGTTCGCCGATTTCGACAACGATGGCGACGACGACCTGTTCCTCGGGCGCACCATGGCGAAGAGCATGTTCTTCGTGAACGAGAACCAGCGCTTCGAGGAGCTGAGCGAGGATCGCTTCGAAGAACAATTGCCGTTCTTCACCACGACTGCCTCCGCCACCGACTTCGACCTGGACGGCATGCTCGATTTCTACATCGGGACCTATGCGGCTCAGCTGCTCGAAAAGGATCTGCGCCGCAAGTATGCAAGTGGCGAGACTCCCGATGGCTTGGTCCTCGAGAACTACATCCCCGAGCGCTACTCGCGCGAGCTCTTTCGGCTCTTCAAGGAGATGCAACAGCACAAGGTGCGCGACCGCATCGGCCCGCCCAACATCCTGGTTCACAACGAGGGCAACGGTACGTTCACCTTCGTCGGGGATACGCCTCTCACACTCTACCGCAACACGTTCCAGGCCACTTTCGCCGACTTCGACGTCGACGGGGACCAGGACGTATACGTGGCCAACGACTTCGCGCCGAACTTCATGTACCGCAACGACGAGGGCACGTTCGCGGACATCACCCAGGAGACCAATGCTGCGGACGTCGGCTTCGGCATGGGCGTCTCGTGGGGCGACTACGACCGCGATGGCGATCAGGACGCCTACGTGTCCAACATGTACAGCAAGGCCGGCAACCGCATCCTCAACAAGATCGACGGCCTGAACCAGACCTTCCTCCGCATGGCGGCCGGCAACTCGTTGCTCGAGCTGGAGAACGGCTCCTTCGAGCGGGTTTCCTCGCTGGAAGGACCCGGGATGCACGTGGAGATGGCCGGCTGGTCCTGGGGCAGTCAGTTCGTCGATGTGGACAACGATGGTTGGCTGGATCTCTACGCACTCTCCGGACACTACACGGCACCGGCGGAGATCCGGGCCGGTCACGACTTGTGAAGCGAGTTCTGGCGCGCGGTCGTGCGCTCGGATGACAACATCAAGTTCAGGAAGCGGGACGAAGGAACGCTGGGCGACTTCGGCGAATCGAAGCCGACCAACTCCTTCAGCGGCGGCGAAACGGACCACCTGTTCCTCAGCGACGTCGGTGAGCAGTTCTACGATCTCGACTTCCTCTCGGGCCTTGCCCACCCCGGCGACGGCCGCACGGCTTGCCAGCTGGACTACGATCGCGACGGGTGGATCGACTTTGTCGTCGCCAGCGCGAACGCCCCTACGGTCCAGCTCTATCGCAACCGCATTGGCGAGCGCTATCACGGGAATTCCAAGAACGCCCGCATGGTCGCCCTGCGCTTCGTCGGTGGCAACAAGCTCGCCACACCGGCCAAGGACTGGAGTCCGCGTGACGGCTACGGCGCTTACGTCACCATCGATATCGGCGACAAGCAGCCCCTGGTCCGCGAGCACCGCTGCGGCGAAGGTCGTGCAGGGGTCAACTCGCGCACGCTGATCGTGGGTGTCGGCGCGACCGATGTCATCGACAAGATCACCGTCCGCTGGCCGTCCGGCAAGGAGCATTCCTGGAAGACCATCCCCACCGGCTCGCTGGTCACGATGTACGAAAACAAAGGAGACTCGCCTGCCGGCAGGCATTTCTTCGTGCAGGACTACCTGAAGAAAGTCCTCGATGGAGTCGAGCTTCCCCCGGCCCAGCTCCAGCGGATGTCGATGAGCTTCCCGAATGGCGATGCGCCCGCACGGCTCAACGTCGTGACGGCCATGTCCACTCACTGCAAGAGCTGCAAGAAGCTCCAGCCCCAGGTCGCGCTGCTACGCGACTCCTTCTCCGGCGCCGAGGTCGGGATCTGGGGTGTCGGCACGGACCTGGACGAAGACGCCGAAGCCCTCGCGGACTACGACACGCGGCACAAGCCCGCCTACGTGGTCTTGAGCCAGCAAGAGATGTCCGAGCGTCAGGCGTTGCGGGATCACATCCAGGAGACGTTCCAGGACAACCTGACACCAGCCACGGTCATCCTGGATCGTGCGGGTCGCATCCTGAAGACCTTGCCCGGGGTTCCCTCCGTCTCGGAAGTCCGCGCGCTGCTCGGGACGCAGTAGTCCGTTCAGGCTCGTACTAGGCCGGACGCGACTTCTTCGAGCGCTCCTGGCGTTCCCGGGAATGCTCGATGATCATGGCGAATAGTCGCTGCACGAAATCGACATCCAGGCCTCGGTCCCGGGCGACGCGTTCGTAGAGGCTCCGCAGGAGCGCTTCGCGCTCTTCGTCCGCCACGGGCATCAGGTTCTTGTTCTTCCAGTTGGCGATTTCCTCGACCACCTGGAAACGATCCGACAGAACGTGGACCAGCTCGAAGTCGAGCTCTTCGATACGTTCGCGCAGGCGAGCGACCTGGGGGGGTACATGGGACGGTTGGGGTCGGTCTGTCATCTGGCGAGCCTCCGGACGATGACGAAGCGGGTTTCGTTCTTGGGATCGTCCTGGATGTCAGTGGCAATGACGTGAAGTCGATACGTGGTTGCGGCCCGCATGGATGCGATGACGGCAACGCCCGCATCCAGGCGCCCGGTACTGAGATCGCGCGCAGCGGAAGCGGTGTCGCTCCACTCCATCCATTCGCGGCCGGGAAGCTCGCGTGAGAGATAGCCCGAACATTGGGCGATCGCCTGGGGATGGGACACGATCCGTTCGACGCTCTTGACTGCAACTTCGGGTGAACGGACGAGCAAGGAATGTCGAACGTCGAGGCTGATCTGCCCCACCGGTTGGAAGGTGTAGCGCCCCATCGCTTCGAAGGAACCGCGAACGAGCCCACCGACGGAATTGGAGACCGGCAGTACGCCGAGCTCGAGACGTTGCTCGTCCAGGGCCACGAGCACATCGTCGAAGTCGCTCATGTTGACGACTTCATAGGCGAGGCACTCGCGTTCCGAGTAGGCACGTGCGGCTTCTTCCGAGAAGGATCCCGGAGCACCCAGGGCTCCGATGCGAATCAGGTCTCTGGAGTCGGGACGCACCCCGAAGTCCTCGGTCTCTAGCTTCTTCTTCTTCACGAGATCTTACGCCGCCGTAGGCCGGGTACGAGTTCTTCGACGCGCTGGGCCATGCCGCGCAGGAGCACGATGGTACGCTCCCAACCAAGACAAGGGTCGGTGATCGAGAGTCCTTCTCGATCGACGGTTTCGGCCGTCACTCTCGAAAGACTCTGGCACCCGCCTTGCAGGAAGCTCTCGAGCAGGAACCCGCGCACCAGCGGCTGCAGCTCGGGGTGCCCGCTCAGGTTGCCGAAAACCTCGCGGATGACGTCGGTCTGCACCTCGGGCGTTTTCGTACCGTTCATCCTCGAATTGTCGTGACTGGCGTCGACCAGGAGGGCCGGATTCTCGATTCCGAGCTCCCGCATGCGCTCGCGCGCCAGGTAGAGCTGGCTCAGGTGGTGGTTCGGCCCCTTGGCCCCACCGCGTAAGACGAGGTGGGCATAGGGATTGCCGCCGGTCTCCACCTGATAGCCGTCGAAAACGGCCGTGTGCGCACTCTGGGCGGCCAAAACGCTGTTGACGCCGATCGGGACACAGCCGCTCGTCGGATTCTTCATCCCGACGGGAGCCCCGATGGCCGAAGCCCAGATACGGTGTTCCTGGTCCTCACTGCTGCGGGCACCGATCGCGACCCAGGAGAGCAGCTCGAGAAAGCCCTTGGCGTTGTGAGTGAAAAGCGCCTCGTCAGCAATCGCGAGCCCAAGCTCGACCGCCGCCACCATCATGCGCCGTGAATAGAGCATGCCCTCCTCGATGTTGGGAGGTGAAAACGGATCGGGCTGGTTGACCGGCCCCGTCCAGCCCCTGGAGGTGCGGGGCTTTTGAATGTAGGTACGGACGACGATCTTGAGTGCATTGGAGACCTCGTCCTGAAAGGCCCTCATGCGTCGCGCATATTCGAGAAAGGCCGTGTCGGGCCAAGCCGAGCAAGGCCCGACGACGACGAGCATGCGTGGATCACGTCCTGCGAGAATGTCCTGCACTTCCTCGCGATCACGCTGAATCCTGGCGTAGCCCTCTTGCGAAAGGGGAATCTTCCGAATGAGTTCCTCAGCAGTAGGCAACCGCTTCACGTTGCGGAAAATAGTCATGGTCTTGGGAGGATTCGCTGCCGAGCGGGAACCCTCTACCCGAAACCTATCCCCGTTTCGGGGGGCACGCGCAACATCCAGGGGAAAGGCCCAATCCGGATCACGCTCCATCGAGGCTGTTTATTTCTTCCACCCGTGGTTGCCAGTCCGCAAATGTCCGAGACCAGTCGTCCGCCACGACGCTCATGTGGTGCTCCCGCCGACGGGAGCCGTCTGCGAGCTCGAGATCGCGGCTGCGTACGTGCACGAAGCCGTTGCGCTCGAGCATGCTTGTCGAGGCCACGTTGCCGTCGAAGACCCAGGCGAAGAGCGCCCGCGCATCCAGATGCCGAAAGGCGAGACAGGCGGCCAGGGTCAGGCCCTCCGTCCCGAAGCCCTGTTTGTGGTACTCGGCGCCGATCCAGTACCCCACGTCCGCCACATCGGGGTGGCCAACAAAGCGCAGCGCGATGGAGCCGACCAGCTGGCCCTTTTCTCTGTCCAGGATGGCCAGGCGCAGATCGTCTCCGTCTTGGGTGCGGAAACGCCACTCTCCGTAGTACTCGGCGAGCTCCTGGACCGAGCTCGGACCGGCCCAGGTCAGCCAGGAGAGGATGCGCTGCTCGCCCTCGAGCATCTCGAAGGCCCGGGGGGCATCCCCGGGCAGATGGGGACGCAGGAGCACGCGCTCGCCGCCCAAGAGGAACGGCAAAGGCGATGAGGAAGTCGGGTCGGTCGGTGCGCTCTCCATATTCACCCGATATCCTAGTTGCCCCTTTTGGGCGGAACAGCCCCCAGGGGCTCCGGTTCGAGCCCACCACCCGGGAGTACCCCACGGAATGAAGCACTACTCGATCGTCGAAGTCCTTGGCGACGGCATCTCCAGCGAACTCTCGGAGAGCGTCCACCGCCTGGCGCGATCGCTCCCCTTCGATGTGGATTTCCGTCAGGTCGATCTCACCCTGGAGAACCGCCGACGCGACAAGGAGCGGGCCTACGACGCCGCGAAGTCCGCCCTGAGCGAGCTGCGCGTGGCCCTCAAGTACCCGACGGTGACCGAGGACGAGAGTCCGAACAAGGTGCTGCGGGAGTTTTGCGAGTTCTCGGTCATCCACCGGCCGGTGATGACCTATCCCGGTGTCGAGAACAACTTCAAGAAGACCCTGGACATCGATGTCGTGCGCATCGCCACCGGCGGCACCTATTCCGACCGCGGCATGCGCATCGGGACGGAGACCGCGGTCTCGGTGCGCGTCATCGAACGCCAACCGGCACGGCATGCGGCTCGCTTTGCCTTCCGCCTGGCCAGCTCGAAGCAAAAGAGCGTCGTTTCCACCAGCAAGTGGACCATCCAGGCAGCGGCGGATGGGCTCTTTCAAGACCAGTGCGCGGAAATCGCTGACCACTACCCTGGGATCCCGTATCGCAGCGAGCTTTTCGACGCCCTGCTGGCCGGGATCATCCTGCGCCCGGACACGTACAACGTGATCGTCTGCCCCAACGAATACGGCGACTTCCTTTCGGACATGGCCTGTGGACTGATCGGCTCGATCGGCCTCGGCGATAGCGCATCCTATGCCTTCGAGGCGGGAGGACGCGTGCGCCTCGCCATGTTCGATCCCGCCGGTGGGACAGCACCGGACATCGCCGGTCAGGACAAGTGCAATCCCAGCGCAGCCCTGCTAGCGTTTGGTGCGCTGCTGACCCACATCGGTGAGCGCAAGGCCGGCGAGGGCCTGCGCAATGCCGTTCGCGAGGCGATCGAAGCCGGCGAAAAAACCGTGGACATCGGCGGAGTGCTCGGAACGACGGCGTTTACCGACGAAGTCGTGAAACGGGTGGAGGCGAAGCTGTAGCCGGCCGCGCCCCCGAGCGCTCGGCTGTACCTCCGTGGTCCCCTCGTGTGCGGATCGTGCAGACGCTTGTTTCCGAAAGTCGGGAAGTCAGTCCCCGTCTCTCGCGTCTTGATCCGCCCATGCTTCTTCGAGGATTGAGCGAGCGAGTTCGAGTGCCGAGCGAGGAACGTACAGATCGGTTCCACGTACGGCGTCGTGTGCGGCTCTTCCCAATTCCGCAACATCGAAATCCGGGCCCTTGGTCAGGCACGGAATGCCCGCCCCGGCGAGTAAGTTCTTCGCCAAGTCCGACTCGATCGAATCGACCCCCTCGAGCAAAAGGGCAATGTCTTGGTCCGTTTCCCTCATTCTCTGCTCAGTAGCATAGAGACAGAACGGGAATCGGGCCATTCCCGGCTCGAAAACCCCCCTCCTTCGGTGCCTGCGAAGGTCTGGTGCGCTACAAGTCTGCTATTTGTCGGAAGGCAATGGGGAGCCGTGTGTTCGGCGCTCACATTGGCCATTTTGGCGCGCGAATTGCCGCTCGGAGAATTCGGCCGCTACACGTTCTATTTGGCCCTTTTCGCCTTTCTCGATGGCCTCGTGGATTTTGGTTCCGGAGCGCTCGTACTGCAGAAAGGAACGAGCGACGAGGGAGCATTCATGGCCATGCTGCGGGTCGCGCGGGGGGTCCGCGGAGTTGTGGCCCTGGCCTCTATGGCGCTTCTGGCCCTGGCGATCGGCATGCTCGACGAGGCCCAGGCGGGCTGGATCGTGCTGGCCGCTCTGTATCCACTGAGCCGGACGCTCGAGGCCTCTTCGCTCGTGTTCCAGCGTCGGATCAAGCACGGCACTCCGGTTCTTCTGCGCGGCGTGGCGGCCAGTCTGCGCACGCTCTCCATCGCTTTCCTCGTCCTCGACGGAACCACGAGCGCTGCTCCGCTCCTGGCCGTCCATGCCGCCTGGATCGCCGCCGCGAACCTCGCCCAGCACTGGGCCGCGCGAAAAGAGCTCTTACGCCTGAGCAAGGTCGCCTCTGCCTGGCCTGCCGTACCGCTGCGGGGATTCTTGGCCCTGGCCTTTCCCCTCGCCCTCGCAAGTGTCTCCCAGCAAGCCTACTTCTACGTCGACAACCTCTTCGTGCGCGGCATGCTCGGAACAGAGGAGCTCGGGCGCTACAACGCCGCAGCTCGGATCTTCTCCTGGCTGGTGCTCTTCGCGGCCTATGCCACGAGCGCTGCGTTGCCGTGGCTCGTGCGCCAACACGAAGCGGGCTCGTTGAACGCCGCCACGCGCCAACTTTCCCAACCCCTGCTCGTCGGTGGTGTCCTGGTCTGTGGCAGCGCCTTCGCCTTTGCCGACCCGCTGCTGGGATTCGTTTTCGGGCCGGACTTCAGCGCCTCGGCGGCGTCCCTGCGTTGGCTTCTTCTGGGAGCGTTGTGCGTCTTCGCCGGCGCACCATTCCTGACGGCCCTCGTGGCCGCGGGTCACAACTGGACCGTGGCGAAGATCACCACAGCCGCTCTCTTGGTTAACGTGATCGGCAACCTATGGTGGATCCCCTCATCGGGAATCCAGGGCGCCGCCGCGGCGACCCTGGCCAGTGAAGCGACCATCCTCGTGACCTCCCTGTTCCTCCTACGCAGGCGAACCTAGGCTCTCTTCATGCGCGTCGGAATCGACTATCGCCCGGCCCTCGTGAACCGCGAGGGAATCGGCCGCTACACGCGCGAGCTCGTCCGCGGAATGATCGAGCACGGCTTCGATGCCAATCTGGGCCTGTTCGGGTACACGCTGCGCAACAAGCGCTTCGCACACGAGGAGCTTGGCTTGCGCGGCACCCGCGCCGAGTTGTGCCGTTTGCCCTTCCCATCCAGGTGGGTCCCACGGCTCCTGCGCATGAGCTCCAAGGGCGTCGACGATCTCGTGGGAGGTGCGGACGTCTACCACCACACCTCCTACAACCGACTCGAAGTCCGCGCGGCGGTCGAGGTTTGCACGCTCCACGACTGCATCTATCTCAAGGAGGGATCCGACTATCTCGATCCCGGCGCCGCCCAGCGCATGGGACTGGCGGCACGCGAGCTGGCGCAACGCGCCCGACGCATCCTCGTCCCGAGCGAATTCGTGGGTGCGGAGGTCGTCATGCATTTCGGGGTCTATCCCAACAAGGTCACGGTGACACATCTCGGCTGCGATCACATGGCGCGTCACATTCCGCCCGAGGGCTTCGCGAAGGCCAAGGACCCCTACCTGTTGACGGTTTCGCGCGTTGACAATCGCAAGAACCACGTGCGCATGTTGCACGCCTTCGAAGGGCTCGTACGCGAGGGGTTCCCCCACCGCTGGATCGTCGCCGGGCCACCGGGCCACGGCGCGGAAAACTTCGCTCGCGCACTTGGCGATTCGCCCGCGCGGGAGCGCGTCGAGTGGCGGCGTGACGTTTCGGAAAAAGAACTCCCCGGCCTCTACGGGAAGGCGGCCCTCTTTCTCTTTGCCAGCTTGAACGAGGGCTTCGGCCTACCCCCCCTGGAAGCCATGGTCGCCGGAACTCCCGTGTTGACCTCGTGTGTCACCTCGATGCCCGAAGTATGCGGCGATGCCGCCTGGTACTGCGAACCGACGGATGTCGAACGCATCTTCGAGGGCGCGCGCCGCATCCTCGCCGAACCCGAGTTCGCCGAAGACCTCATCCTGCGGGGCAAACAGAACGCGCGGCGTTTCACGTGGCGCGAAACCGCGCGGCACACACTGCTGGCCTACAAACGCGCGACCGAGCCCGAGGAAGAGGATGCGCCGAAGCTACGCCGTTCGCTCTGAGGGTAGCGGATGGAAGGGCATCACGCCGAATTCCGTGATGATCCAACGCGACACTCGCTCACGAATCTCATCCCGTACGCGACGGAAGAGCGCCTCGGCCTGAGCCTGGCTCCCATCGAAGGCAGCCGGATCGTCGAACGACCAGCGGAGCGTCGGAGTGGTGCTCGGGAAGTCGGGACAATTGCGACCCGCCTCGGAACAAACTGCGATGACGAAGTCGGGCGTGTTCACCTCGAGAAATTCGTGCACCGACGCCGAACGGCTGTGCGAGATGTCGACCCCGACCTCACGCATGACGGCGACAGCGCCCGGGTTGAGACCTTTGGGATCCGTTCCCGCCGCGAAAGCCTCCAGGTGCTCGCCAGCAAGGCGGCCGGCCCACCCGGCAGCTATCTGGCTGCGGCACGAGGCTCCGGTGCATACAAACAAAACGCGTTTCTTCCGAGCCATGAATAGGGGTCGACCCGGAGTGCTCTTTCGGTGCGGCGGTGGCGGCCTCGGGGGCTGTACGCGGGGTCGGTGTCGCACATGGGATACCCGGGGCCTTCGAGTACACCAAGCACTTTCCATTGTGACCGCTGCCCTGGGTGATTCCTGGCTCCCCATGTCTCCAAGCGAAATCCGACCCGCGGGGCGCTAGGCTCTCGAGAATGCGCGTTGGTTTCGACATGGCCCCCCTGCTCGTCCCCCACTCGCGTGGGGTCGCTCGAGTATGTTCAGGCTTGGTTTCCGCCCTCGAAAAGCGGGGCGAGCTGGATGTCGTGAGGCTTTCGCCCGAGGCCCCCGGACTTCGCCGCTGGCGTCAGATCGAGCTGCCGCGGCTCGCAAGCAAGCACCAGCTCTTCGGACTGCACTCGTTCACCTCCGCCTTCGCCTTGCGCGGACCGGGGCGCCGGGTGCAGACCGTTCACGAGTTGCCCTGGCTCCACGGAGTCGCCGAGAACGCCGACTGGCGACACCGAGCGTGGGCTCGTTTCGGCAGCCTGCGAGCCGATCGCATCGTCGCGCCGACCGAGCACGTAGCAAAGGCCCTACGTCGCGTCTCGTGGAATGCCTCCAGGGTCCGCGCCATTCCGTGGGGCGTCGCCCCGGGGTTCGAACCGGATCCGCCCTTGCACGTGATCGACGAGGCGGTGCTCGAGCGCCATCGACTCGGTGACGACCCCTATCTCCTCGCGCCCGGGGCCGATCGCCAGAAGAAGAACCTGGCCGCGGTGTTGCACGGATTGGCCGCGTTGAAAACGCGTGGCGAGACGCGTCTGCGTTTGGTCATCACGGGCAAGGACACGCAGGACCTGCGCCGCGATCTCGGGCTGGCGACACGCCTGGGGCTCGCGCGCTGGATCTCCACGCTGGACGAGGTAAGCGACGAGGACTACCCCTCGCTCATGCGACTCGCGGAAGCCGTGTGCGTTCTCTCGCATTCGGAGGGCTTTGGACTGACGGTCCTGGAAGCACTGTCCTGCGCCACTCCGGTCCTTGTTCCCGAGGCCAGTGCCCAGGCGGAAGTCGCGGGAGACGTTGGTTTCGCTTGCGATACCGCCGCGGCCGACAGCGTCGCGGACGCGATCGAAAAAGCACTTGCGGAACGACACTCGCGACGAGAAGCCTCCCTGGAGCGTGTCGCGATCTTCTCTTGGGAGCGGTGCGCGGAAGCGGTCGAAGGGCTCTGGAAGGAGCTCGCTTGACGGAGCGCGCACCGCGTGTCCTCGTCACCGGAGCCCTCCTGGGCCAGCCGATGGGTGGCGTGCGCCGACACAACTCCGAGTTGCTCCCGCGCGTGGCGGCGGATCTGGCCAAGGAGGGTGGACGGCTCGCGATTCTCACGGGTCGAAACCCGCTCGAACTCGATAGCACCTACGAGTTCGAACTCCTCCCGAGCGATGTTCCGGCGGGACCCCCCCTGGCACGTGCACGCAAGGAAGCCCGGGCCCTGCGCGATGCACTCGAAAGGGCTGCATGGGAAGGTCGCCCCTTCGATCTCGTTCACACGGGCCACCTGCCAGCCCCTACGCAACTCTCGGTTCCCTACACGTTGACCTTGCACGATCTCCGTCGGCTCCACAGCTGGCCGGGGCGCTGGTTCGCGCGCCCGATCATCGCCCGCGGCATCGAGCGCGCCGTGGGCGTCATCACGGTCAGCGAAACGGTGCGGGACGAGATCCAGCAGTCCTTTCATCCCCGACGCACATGGGTGGTGTCCAACGCGGCGGATCATCTACGGCTAGAAGCGCGTAGCTCGCCGGACCCGCCGTTTCTCTTGCACGTGGGGCACGTCGAACCGCGCAAGAACCTGGGACTCTTGCTACGGGCCCTGGCCGTGGAGGCAGCGCTCCCGAACTTGCTTCTCGTGGGTGCGCCAAAGGCCAGAGAAGCGGAACGCTTGCGCGCCCTCGCAAGGCGCCTTGGCGTGGAGCAGCGCGTCACCTTCGCCGGGCCCGTCCCGGAAACCGAACTGCCTCGCCTGTACGCCACATGCGCCTGCGCGGTGTTTCCCTCGCGCATCGAGGGCTTCGGCATCGGGGTCCTCGAAGCCATGCGCGCCGGAGCCCCCATCGCCATCGCCCGCGCCGGGGCCCTGGAGGAGATCGCCGGCCCCGATGCGCCGAACTTCGCGCCCAACGATCCCCCCGAGTGTGTACGTGCCCTTCGTCAGGCCCTGCGCCGGACGGCCGCCGATCGCGACCGCCTCATGGAAAGAGCCAGTTCGTTCTCATGGTCACGAAGCTCGTCCAGGCTGCTGTCCATCTGGCGCGAAGTCGCCGCCCATCAGACGGGATAGCCCTCGAGAGCGTTACGAGACCCTGGAAGGCCCTCGATCCACGTTCCTCAGGAACGCAACATCGCGACCCCTTTGAACGCGAAGTACGCCATGGCAGCGAAGAACGCCAACACGATCAGGAAAGCCAGGCCTACCTTCCAGAGCGGCTGTTGACTGAGATCGCCGCGCAGAAAACCGCGTCCGCTTTCGGACTTCAGGATTTCGCGCCGCCGCATTTCGTATGCGCTGCGCTCGGCCTCATGGGGTGTGCGAGGTTGACCGACCTCGATCTCGTCTTCGAAGTCGTCTTCGAGATCGATTTCATCCTCGAGGGGTGCAGGCGCGGGAACGGCAGCCTGGACTTGATCCACGAACTCGAGCTCTTCCCGTTCTTCGTGGGCTTCTTCGCTCGGTTGTCCGATGCAAACGCGGATGGGCAATTCCCCGAGCAGAAACTCGTCCCGGTCGGCAACCTCGACCCGCTTGACGCGTTGGCCCTTGTGGCGCACACCGTTGCGCGACTCCCGGTCCTCGAGAAACCAGATCCCATCCTCGAGCACCAGGCGGGCATGGATGCGACTGATCGAACGATCGTGCAGGGGAATTTCGCACTCGGAAGAGCGCCCCATACGGGCGCTTTCCTCGACCGTGAAGGATCGTCCGACATGACGTCCACCGAGGATGAAGACCTGGGCCGTCATGCCTTGCTCTCCTCGGCCAGGATCCGCGCGTATTTACGGCGAAAATCGCTCGCTTCCATGCGTCCCTTGAAAGCCACGCGCCCGGCGATCTCCAGCACCGGTATCGAGCGTTCGAAGCGCGCCAGGAGCTGCGCGTCGTTTTCGATGTTCACCTCGTCCAGTCGGAAGCGAGGGGCCACGCGTAGTCCCTGCAGTGTGTGCTTCATCTCGTCACAGAGCTGGCAGCCAGGCCGTGAATAGAGCACGAGCCGCGGCATGTCTCGAGGCGGCCGCCTCCAGCTTCGAAAGAGGCGCAGGAGCATCGTCGGGGTCAAGATATCGAGAACTTCGCTCCCCCGCCATGCAGCCGGCGTGGAAGTCTCGCGTCCAGAACCGATAATAACGCCATGCCTGCGACGCGGCCGGAAATCCAAGACCATGCTCGAGCCAGTGGGGAAGCCGCAGCTCTGGCCTTGGACGATGTCTCCCTCGTCTACACCCGCGGGCTCTTTCGCGCGCACACATCCGTGCTCCAGCGCGTCAGTCTTCGCGTTCCAGCCGGGGCCCGCATCGGACTCATCGGGCCGAATGGGTCGGGGAAGAGCTCGCTCCTGCGAATCGCAGCGGGGATCCAACGCCAGACGAGCGGTTGCGCCAGCGCCTTCGGATATCCGCTCGAGGACGAGCGTGCCCGCGAACGCATCGGTTTTCTGTCGGACGGCTCGCCCTTCCCGCCCGAGCTGAGTGCACGCTATGTGTTGGAGTTGTTTCACCGACTCCATCGTCTCGACCGGCGCCCCCCGCGCGAGGCCGGCGGTGGAGTTCGAGCCCAACGTCGCAAGTACTGTGACGCCCTGCTCGAACGTGCCGGGCTGTCCAGTGATGCCCACCGTCCCTTGGGAACGTTCAGCCGGGGCATGTTGCGCCGCTTTGGTCTCGCCCAGGCGTTTCTTCACGAGCCGGACCTGGTTCTTCTCGACGAACCGACCGCCGGACTCGACGCACCGGGCCATACGGTACTCGAGACGTTTCTGGCGGAGGCCCAGGCCCGCGGGGCAGCACTGCTTCTCGCCTCGCACATACCCAGTGATCTACTGGCCTTCACCGATCACGTAGCCGTGCTGGTCGAAGGCACCATCACCCGACAGGGTCCGCCCGAGACACTCCTGGCGCAAGCCGGTCGCGGAATGGCAGCCCTCTTCAACACGCACGCCAGTAACGAAGAAGTCGACGAAGATCAGAACATCCCCGGGAACTCTGCATGAGGTCCGGCTCGACTCTGCCCCCCTTCCCCTGGACATTGGTCCGCTTCGGGTTTCGACGGGCACTTCCATGGCCCATGTGGATCGCGGTCTTCGCCATCTTGTTCTTCGCCGCGACGAGCGGACCTGGTGAAGGTGTGTTGTCGGGTCCGGAAACGAACCCGAGCAATCGCGCCCACTGGATCCGGCACGGCATGTGGAGCACCTTCTTTCTCACGGTGCTCCCCATGCTCGTATGGCGCGGTGCCGTGCTCGGGGAAAGCTGGCGGGCGCGCGACGGTCAATGGCTCGGAGCCCTGCCCTGGAAGCGAAGCACGATCGCCTTCGCCTGCGCCCTGGGAACGAGTGCTGCCGCTCTCGCCGCGTCCGGTGTGGCCTTCGGTGTGATCGTGCTCAGCGCCGAACGCCCCGTCGAGGGGGCCCGCTATGCACGGACGTTGCAGCACCCCGCGCTCTTCCTGCCCGACGACGCGGGCGTACCGCCCCCGCAGGCCCAGCTCAGCCTGATCGTCGACGACGACGCAGGTATGCCCTCGCGAGTCGGCCCGCGGACCCGCGCTCTGCAGGTCGCGCCCACCGTCGCCCCAGGCTCCGGCGCCGCGGTCGATCTTCGGCTCGTGCTGCGTTCGCGGGACGGGCAAGAGCACAGTTCCGAACGGCGCATCTTTGCACGCACTCCCATGCGACTCGAACTCGTGGGCGTCGGTCCCTGGCAGCTCGAGTTCCACCGGGGGCCCGGTGCGGTCGTGTTTCTGCCGCGCTCGAGCATCCGTTTGCTACACACGGAGGAGAGCTGGTTTGGTTGCGATGTGGGCTTCTTTTGGCGCAGCGCCCTGGGCCTCATGGCCTGGGGAGTCCTGGCGATGGGGCTCGGGGCATGGATGCGTTTGTCACTGGCGATCGGCACGTGTCTTTCGCTGGCCAGCGTTCCGTGGTGCTTCGACGTGCACAAACAGCTCCTGCCCGCTGGCGACTTCATGGAGAGCCTCGCCCTGCTCGCGGATGGAGTGACCCCGGGACCGACGCCCCATGCCATGGCGCTAGGCACGCTCGTCTTCTTGCTGCTCGCCGCCCTGCTCTTGCGCGGTGCATTGCGCGAAGGGGCGCTGCGAGCATGAAGGCCAGACAAGCACTCGCAATCGTCTTGCTGGCCCTCGGCTACGCGGCCTTTGACTTCGCTTTTTCAGGATCCAGTGGAGCCAGGACAGGCTCGGGCACACGCAGCGTTCAACGACTTCTCGGACCGGCCGCCGAGCTCCTCGCGGACGTGCAGTGGATTCGTTTCACTCGGGCGCTCATCCGGGGCGAACACGATCGCGCCCTCTTCCACGCGGACAGTGCCCTGGCCCTCGACCCGCAAGCCACCGAGGGCTGGGATCAACTCGCGACGCACCTGGCTACCTTCCACGGCTCGCCGGAACGCGAAACGGATCCACGACGCAGAGAAGCCTGGTTCCTGGCGGGCATCGAGGTCACGCACCGTGGCGCGGCATTCGCCTCCGATCCTGGGCGCCTGGCGCTCTGTCGCGGGCTGCTCTACGTCAACAGGCTGCAGATCGATCCCGACACGTTCCCGGAGAGTCGCAACGCGCTCTGCGACGCTGCGCTCGAGGCCTTCGAAGAGGCCCGCGACCTGGGTGTCGGGGGCCTGGAAGACATGGACGAGCTGGAGCGCTACCTGGCAGAGCAGCGCCGCCCCTGAGCCCAGAGCGAGGCCTGGGACACGGCGATTCTCAGATTCGTCGGGTCGGCACGGCCCTGTCCCGCGATGTCGAAGGCGGTGCCGTGTGCGGGGCTCACTCGCACGTAGGGCAGACCGAGTAGCAAGGTGACCGCTTCTCCGGGGGCATGCAGCTTGACGGGAATGAAGGCCTGATCGTGATAGAGCGCAAGCACCGCGTCGAACTCGCCCGCAGCGGCGCGCACGAACACCGAATCGGCCGGCAAGGGGGGCGTGACGTCGATGCCCCTGGTTCGTGCCTCTTCACAAGCAGGCACGAGCGTGTCCAGTTCCTCGGTTCCGAAGAGCCCTCCCTCCCCCGCATGGGGATTCAATCCGGCCAGTGCAATGCGCGGAGCATCCACGCCAAGTCGACGCAGCTCGTGATCGAGGAAAGTGAGTCCCCCGACGACCTTGGGGCCATCGATCTCCAGGAGCGCTTCCGCCAGGGGTTGGTGGCGCGTCAACAGCATCACGCGCAGGTCGCGCACGCAGGCGAGCATCTCGACCCGCGGCGCCCCGGCCCAACGCTCCAGAAGCTGGGTCTGTCCCTCGACGCGCTCGCCGGCGAGGTGCATGGCCTCCTTCGATACGGGCGCGGTGACGAGCGCATCGACGCGGCCCGCCAGGGCGAGCTGTGCGCCGAGCTGCAAGGCACACAGAGCTGCTTCGCCTCCCTCGCGACTGGCGCGCCCCTTTCTCCAACCGGCACTCTCCTGGGAGACGAGCCACGCGTTCCCCGTCTCGGGGTCCCATTCTTCGAAACTCGCGATCCGAACCATTCCGAAGGGAGCCTCGGTCTCCGGTCCGATGGCCAGGATCGCCGTGGATTCGCGCAACTGCTTCTCCGCGAGAATGCTGGCCACGATCTCGGGACCGATACCGGCAGGGTCGCCGGCGGTCAGCGCGAGCAGCGTCTGCGCTTGCGTCGGATTCGAAGCATGGCTCGACATGACGTCGGCATGCTAACGCGAAGCGACAAGAGAAGCCCGAGCGCCAGGCATTCGGGCTTCCGGTTTGTTGTGGGGTAGGCACACATGCATTCCCTTTTGGAGGCCGTGCGCTCCCCGTCGGGAGCACGGGCTTACGTGTGCAGCCCCTTTGAACAGTCACTCATTCGTGATCACCTCCTTTTCTTCCGGTCACCCCGGAGTGCAGCCAGTGACGACCGGGCTCCGGGCTTCCAGTGGCTCCCCGGCGTCCCGGGGATCTCCGGGCGACAACTCGCCGCCGGCTCCATCATCGGCCAAGACGCGCTGGGATCAAGAGGGTCGGCTCAGCCCCTCGCGGACGGTCGTCTGGAATTCCCGCTGTGGGAATCCGGAAAGGCCGCGGTGGCCGTTGCCGTCCTGTACGACCTCGACCAACGCCCCGGAACCCAGGAGCTCGGGGGTCTCGAGAATGTCGCCTTCGGCGATCAAGAGGTCGGCTCGCTTGCCGGGCTCGAAGGTGCCTGTGTCGTCCTGCGAAATTTCGCGGGCCGCGAGTCCGGTCGAGCCGTACCACGTCGCCAGGGGCGACAGTCCATCCTGGATCAGGTGATGCAGCTCCATGAAGTTGCGCCCATGCATGCCGGGAAGCACGGGATCGGTCCCCATGAGAATCGGTAGCTGGCCCTTGGCTGCGTACTCGACGGCCTTGGAGTGATGTTCGTTGACTTGCTTGACCTTCTCCATCACGAAGTCCGAGAGTCCCTCGGCTTGCAGGAGCTCGTTCGTAATCCAAGAGGTCGGCGTGACGGAGCACCCGTTCTCGAAGGCCATGTCGACCAGCCGCTCGTCCATGAAGGAGATGTGCTGTAGATCGTGTACGCCGTGGCGAATGGCCAGCTCGATTCCGGACTTGCTGTGCGCATGGGCTGCGACCCTCATGCCACGCGCGGAGGCCTCCTCCGTGATGGCCTCGACCTCGTCGGGATGAAAGTCCCGATGCTCTAGCTTGTCGCCCGGCGAAGCGACTCCGGGGCTCGCACAGATCTTGATCAGGTCACCGCCACAACCGGCGATGTCGCGCACGCGCTTGCGACACTCCCAGGGTCCGTCGATCACGCTCGAGGGACGACCCGGCCCCTGGGGCCAGAGTTTCGAGAGCTCGCCATGGCAGCGATCCGGCCCTCGAAAATCAGCGTGGCCCCCGGTACTCGAGAGCATACAGATCGAGATCTTCAGCCGCGGCCCGATGCACGTGCCTTGCGCGACCAACTGCTTCATCAAATGGGTCGCACCCCCGACGTCGCGCATCGTCGTCACGCCCCCATCGACGAGAGTCGTGTAGAGCACCTTCTCGACGAAGATCAGCGAGGCGCCGGTGTTCATCAGCTCCATGCTCTTCGAATCCAGGCCGAGCACCGTGATGTGACCGTGGCAGTCGATAAGCCCCGGGGTCACGGTGTAGTTGCTGGCGTCGATCCGCGTATCGTCGTCGGCGAGTTCGCGCTCGGGCCGGTGGGGCTCGAGGGAGTGGATGCGCCCACCAGCGATGCAGAGATCGCTCGCCGTGTGGATCGATGACGGATCGGAACTCTTGCCGTCGTAGAGCTTCTTGATGTTGGAAAGAATGATCATGGAGTCTCCTTCATCTGTTCGCCTGACTCTCTCAGCGGCCGAGTACGCGGGCCACGGCACGCTTCCAATCCGCCAGCCGCTCCGCCTGCCCCAAGGCCTCTGTTTCAGGCTCGAAGACCTCTGGAGCCGCGTGCTTCGACAAGGGCTCGCCTGGATCGCTCCAGAGGCCGGCTCCCAGGCCAGCGAGTGCCGCGGCGCCGCGGGCGGTGGCCTCGACATTCCTCGGACGCAGGACCCGCGCTCGGCACAGGTCCGCTTGAATCTGCATCAAGAGATCGTTCTGTGCCGCCCCGCCATCGGCCAGCACGCTCTCGACCGCGAGACCCGATTCGGAACGGAAGAGCTCGATCAGCTCGGCGTTCTGAAAGGCCATGGCCTCGATGGCCGCCCGCGCGATGTGGGCCCGCTCGCTTCCGCGCGTCAAACCGAGCAGCGCCCCGCGCGCCTCCGCATCCCAGTAGGGAGCACCCAGTCCCGCGAAGGCGGGTACGAAAAAGACGCCGCCCGAGTCCTCGACGGTACGCGCCAGCGCCTCGATCTCGGACGCGTCGCGAAAGAAGCCCAACGAATCGCGCAACCACTGCACGGCGGCGCCACAGATGAAGACCGAGCCCTCCAGGGAGAACACCGATTGGCCCCGGCGACCGATGGCCAGGGTCGTGATCAACCCGCGCGTCGAATCGCGCCGTTCGGCTCCAGTGTTCAGCAACAGAAACGAGCCGGTGCCGTACGTCGCCTTGAACGAGCCCGCGTCGAAACAGCCCTGGCCGAAGAGCGCCGCCTGCTGATCCCCCGCGACCCCGTGGATCGAGAGCGTCCGACCAGCGCTTCGTGCAGGATCCGTATGACCCACGCAGGCCGTCGATTCGTTGACAGCAGCCAGAGCTGAGCTCTCGATGCCGAACAAGGAGCACAGCTCCTGCGACCATGTGCGCGCCTCGATATCGAAGAGCATCGTGCGACACGCATTGGTCGGATCGGTGGCGTAGACCCGCCCTCCCGTGAGGTGATGGATCACGAGCGTGTCCACGGTCGCGAAGACAACCTCGCCCGCCGCGTTCCGCTGCGCGAGCCCGTCGTCCTGCTCCAGCATCCAGGCGATCTTGCTGGCGCTGAAGTAGGGATCGAGCAAGAGCCCCGTGCGCCTGGCAACCAGATCGCCCTGGCCGCCCGCTCGCCGTCCTGCGCACTGTTCCGCCGTGCGCCGATCCTGCCAGACGATGCCCCGCCCGAGGGCACGCCCAGTCTCCCGCTCCAGGGCGAAGATCGTCTCGCGCTGGTTGGTGATACCGAGCAACTCGACGCTTCCCGCCTTCGGATGGGCAAGGATCTCCTCGACGACCGCATCCACGGCACCGAGAATCTCGGACGCCTCGTGCTCGACCCATCCGGGCTGGGGGAAGTGCTGGGGAAACTCCCGGTATGCCCGCCCCAGGGAGCGCAGCTCGC
Source organism: Planctomycetota bacterium (assembly GCA_965662355.1). Lineage (GTDB taxonomy): Bacteria > Planctomycetota > UBA1135 > UBA1135. The sequence goes on from CBFIHP010000003.1 coordinate 364,116, forward strand.
CGTCGAACAAAACGGCGCTGACACCGGTCGTCCCGGCATCGATCGCTAGCAGCTTGGCTTCGATGCCCGGAGCCTAGCGCTCCAGGCACTCCATTCCAGTCCGGACCTTGCTAGAAGGTCCCTCCGAGTTGCGTCAGCGTGACTCGATCCGCGCCAAAGAGACAGGATCCGAAGACATAGCCCACTTCCGGATGGATGGCGCCGATGCTGAAACCGTGCCCGTAGAAATCGGTCTGTCCGGCCAACAGGACGACGGGCAGATCCATGCCTCCGTGGAGTTGACTGAGCGCGAAGTTGATCGGCTGGGTGCCGAAGAAACCGAAGGAACCGTAGCCGCCCTCGGTCAGCGTGCGGACCTGGAAGCTGACATCGACCCGGCCGCTCTGAAGGACTCGTGGATCGAGTTCGATCTCGTAACGGCCGTGGAAGAGCAGTTCGTAGGTTCCGGGTAGGGTTCCATACGCCAGCTCGATGTTGCCATTGCCCTTGACCGAAAGGACCAGCTCCTGGAGCGATACCGGGTCTCCGGCGAGGCGGAAGCCGCCACCCTCTTGGCCTGCCAGGATCGGCAGGCTGGTGACTTCTTCGCCCGGACTCGAGGATGAAGGCGGAACCGGCGGTACACCGGGGGGAGCGCCCTGGGCACCGACTTGGGTTCCTAGGATGAGGCACACGCCGGTTACGAGCCCGGCGAATCGAAGGGGGGTCTTCACGTCCAGTAGGTTTTTCATCACGTCATCTCTCCATCATCCGAGAAAGGGCCCGACAAAGGAAAGTCAACACCCTCTTCGGCCCCGCCGGATTGGGCGAGGCCAGGGGGGGAGGATTCCCCCGGGGAAAACAGTTCGGGACAGGTTTCAAGGAGAGCTTGGGCGAAACCTGCTTGGTGATCGATTGCGGCACGGGTACGCGGGGAGTTGAGGAAGAGCTTTGCAATCTCTCCCACGCGCGCGGGGTGTCGATCCAGCAAGCGCCGATAGGACGCCAGGGACCGTTTCACGTCGCGCAGATCCGCGTAGTACATGCCGATATTGAAGTGGGCGAAGAAGAACCGATCGTCGTGGTCGGCCAGACCCGAACCGACGATCCAGCGGTTGCAGGCGATGGCCTTTTTCGTCTCGCCTTCTTCCGCATAGAGCTTGCCGAGTTGAACCGCGGCGTGGGCCCGGTTGGCGTCGGACATGGCGCTCTGGAAGATGCGGCGGTACGCCCGGGAGGCTTTGATGCGACGACCCTCGTGGGCCTCGAGGAAGGCCAGGTACAGCTTGGCTTCTTCGTTGGTCTCGTCGGAGCTCACGGCCTCTTCGAGGAGGCGGCGGCCCTTGTCCATCGGATCCGTGATCTTCTCGAGCTTGCCGTTGAGCATGTGGCGCGCTTGCTGCCAGTCGAGATCGCAGCCGTTGCCGCGGCCACTCTCGAGGACACCGTCGACGAAACCGCGGCCCTGGGTCTTCACGCTGCCGACTTCGACGGCTTTCTCGAAGACGCGCACGCGGAAGTCGGAGTCGATCGCGTTCAGCACGTAGGCCTTGCCCAGCTGGTAGAAAATCTTCGAGAGGCGATGCACCAGGTCGATCTTCTCGAGCTGGTCTTCCATTCCACCCGCCAGCCCGCCGGCCAGGTCCTGGCCGAGCAGGGCGGAGTAGTTCGCGAGCAAGGCTTCCGGATCGGAGAGCTCGCGATGGGCGCGAATCTGGCTACGGGTATCGTCGAAGAAGGAGGAGCAGGAGGAGCATTCTTCCAGGTGTGCGATCGCGCGACCGCCGGCGACTTCATCGAGCTCGCCGTCAACGAGACAAGAGAGGTCCAGTTGGAACTGAACACATACATCCTGAAGGTCGTCGATCCACCACTCGGCGCTGGGGGAGCTCATAGTTCACAGTCCTTTGCTGATACCGCCAGGTGATCCTCTGTTGTTCTGGCTACTGTTGTTCTGTCTATGCCGTCGTCCGCGTCGTCGGTGCCATTCGGGTCGTCGGTGCCATTCGGTGCCATGTTCGGGTCGCGCGCAGGCCGTAGGTCCGGAGGAAGGCCTTCGAAAACGCGACGCATCGAACGATGAATCTTCCTACGCGCGCGGAAGATGACCATCTTCAGGTTTTCCAGCTTGATCTCTAGCGCCTGAGCAGCATCCCGGTAACTGAATCCCTGCACCTCGACCAGATGAATCGCCTTCTGTTCCCGCGGGGAGAGCATCTGGTAAAAGCGCAAATACAGGTGCAGGTAGGTCAGGTAGACCCGTCCGCATTCGGCCTGGCTCTCGCTGTCGATGGCGTCCCGCAAGGGCTCTTCGGACTCGGTACCGGAGGGTTCCGGGAGGTCGTCGAACGGGACCTCGGCGCGGCCCGAACGCGAGAGCGAACGCAGGTGTTTCAGAACGGTGTTGCGGACGATGGTCGACGTCCACACGCGGAAGGCATCCTCGCGGTCACCGTTGAAGCGATGCGGATACCTGTAGATGTTGAAGAAGACCTCTTGCAACACGTCGTGCGCGTCGGCGCGGCTCGGATAGCGGCGCAGGCGACCGACGACCTGCTGGAGCAGATGCGAACCGGCGAGTTCGTAGAGCAGCCCGAAAGCCGCCCGGCTGCGGGCATCCCGGAAGACCTCCATCAAACGGGTGGCCAGGACATCGCGCTTGGATTCGAGACTGCGCTCGGCATCGCTCAGCAAGGCCATCAGGACCCGGGGATCGAACTCGGGGGCCTCCTCGGCCGCTTCCTGGGCAACTTCGGCCAACCTCTGGGCGAACAGCTCGGGGTTCGTCACCCCGCCCCCACCACATACCGAAAAGCCCTGGAAGGAACTCACGGACAGCTCCCCATGAGGACCCCGGCAACCTCCACGCAGATATCAGGATAGATCCCGGAGGCAAAGATCTCGGGCTTCGTCATGCGGGGTGCTGAGGATGGGCGTGCTCGTCGGAGCGTCGGGGTGTGCAGGAGGAACAAAGGTGAAAACCTTGCAACAAAGCCTAGTCCACGGGGCAGAATCGGTTACCCAAGGGGGGCAGAGGGATAGCGGCCTTTTCTTCTCGGATCCATACAACATATTGTAAACAAAGAAGTTAGATCGTTGCTCAAGAATGGGACGCTGAGCCGGCTCGATCCGGCACGACGGGCCGGATTCGTGCTCGAGGCCGCTCGGGAAGCGGGATTTGAGCTCGTCGGCCTGGCTCCCTTGCGCGCGCCGCGCCGCGCCGCGGCCTTTCGGCACTGGCTCGCGGCGGGCCACCAGGCGGACATGGATTGGCTGGAGCGCCAGGCGGAACGCATCCTCGATCCGCGCCGGATCCTCGAGACCGAGGGCAGCATCCTCGTCTGCGGAATGAGCCACGCTCGCCCCCCCGTCGAGCTCGAGGGCGGGGGGCGAATCGCGCGCTACGCCGCCGGCCGCGACTACCACAACGTGCTCGGCAAGCGGCTGAAGAAGCTCTCGCGCACCCTGGAGGAGGCCGGCCTCGTTGGGCGCAAGCGGGCCATCGTCGATGCCGGGCCGCTCCTCGAGCGCTCCCACGCGGCCGAGGCGGGGCTGGGCTTCGAATCCAAGTCAGCGAACCTGCTCCAGCGCGATCTCGGGCCGTGGTTCTTCCTGGGCGAGCTGCTCCTGCCCCTCGAGCTCGAGCCGACCGACACGCCAGCGCTCGGCTCCTGCGGGACCTGTACGGCCTGCATCGACGCCTGCCCGACCGACGCCATCCCCGCCGATGGGGTCGTCGACGCCAACCGCTGCCTGTCCTATCAGACGATCGAGAACCGGGGAGCCGTGCCCCACGAGCTCCGAGCGCTCCTGGGCGAGTGGGCCTTCGGCTGCGACATCTGCTCCGAGGTCTGCCCCTGGGGATCCCATTCCCCCACCTCCGGCAGCACCTCTTTCGCGGGCGGCGAGACGAGCTTCGGCACCCACGCTGCTCGGGAAACCCGTCTCGTCGATTGGCTGAGCCCGCGCAGCGATCCGGCGCTCTTCCACGGCTCGCCCCTCACGCGCCAGAAGCGCGAGGGCCGGGCGCGCAATGCGGCGCTCGTGCTCGGCAACCTCCCGAGCGACGAAGGCCGCGCCGCCCTCGAGCCGGCTCTCGAGGACGAATCCCCTCTCGTGCGTTCGGCGGCCTTCTGGGCCCTGCACCAGGGACACCGCTCCGAGCAGGGTGTCCTCGCCGCAATGGAACGGGCCTTCGCCAGGGAATCCGATGCGGCCGCCGCGGCCGATATGGGTCGCACGCTCGGGTCGTAGGGCCGCCAGACGCGGCGGCGTTCACTTTTTCGAACACGGGTCCGTTCATCGAAGTGAACGTGTCCCGCTTTCTGAACGGAACCGATTGCGCTCCGATACCGACTCCTTGCTCTGAAGGCCCCGGAAACGGCCCCGAACGCGTTTTGCTCACGGCCAGCGACTTGGCACCCCACTTGCTCCAAGTACCGCACAACTCCGGGGGGGAAACAGAATGTATCCGAGCGACTTCTACAACGACCGAAAGTACTGCGAGACCTGCTGCCAGTACGTTTCCTATCTCCAGTCGATGGAGCAGTCCTACTGCGTCCAGTGCGGCGAAGCGGTCCGACTCTTCTCGACGGAAGACTGGGAGTCCTTCAACGCCACGCTCAAGGAACGCCGCCCCAAGGGAGGCCGCCCCAAGAAGGCTCGCACGCAAGAGAAGAAGCCCAGCAAGGGCGAAGAGCAGGACAAGGAATCAGCGTGATCCCCGCGCGACGCGGAACGGAGTGAGTTATCTTCAGAAGCGCACTCCCGCTGGCACGGCGGGAGTCGTTTCCTTTGGATTGGATTCGCTCCGAATCCGATCAGCCGAGACCCGGTGGTTCGGGTCTCGGTTTTTTTTTTGGGCCCGCGGGCCCAGTCTCAGCCGTCCTCGCCTTTCAACTCTCGGGCCCTTCGACTCGCGTTGATTTGCTCCGTTCGCAGTCGCAAGCTGCCGTAAAGGACGCCCAGTTTCTCCCATACGCGAACATCGTCGGCGAAGCGCTTCTCCATCACGCCGGCGACCCAAAGCGCGCCTTCGCGATCGCCCATCCCCATCAGCACGTCGATCGCGAAGGTGTGTAACGGGACGGGATCCACGTTCTTGGGAACGACGCGCAACATGCTCGGCACACTCGCGCGCACGGCCGCGAGGTCTCCCAGCCCGCGGTTCACCTCCACCCTGCGGAGCAACAGATCGAAGCGCTCCGGCTGCATGGCGAGGCTCGCGTCGATCTTGCGCAGCTCCTGGGTCGCCCGGTCGATTTCGCGCCAGCGTACCTCCGCTGCCTGGGCCTTTTCTTCCTTCCCGAGGTCGTACAACACCTGCATCCACAGGTACCAGGCCCGGTTGTCGAAGGGCTGGAGCTCGATCAGAACTTGGGCGTGGCTGAATGCCTCTTCGGGATCACCGGCGTCGTAGTGAATCCTCCCGATCCAGTAGTGGCTCTCGGAAACCTCGATCTCGCGTTTCAGGAGATCCTCGAACAAACGCAATGCCTCGTCCTCCTGTCCCAGACGGAAGCGAGTCAGTGCGAGCCCGCGCTGGATCGCTCCTTCTTGCGGACGCAAAGCACGCAACGCCAGGTAGTGATCGCGGGCACGCTCGTAGTCTCCCAGGCTGTAGTAGCAGTGGCCCAGGGCCAGCGTGCGCTCGCGTAGCCTCGGCACCGCTTCGAGCAAGCGTTCGTACACGTAGGCTGCATCGCCGTAGCGTCGCAAGCGAAAGTACGTGAGCCCCAGCACCGAAAGGGCCTCGGGGAGATCGGGGTCCTCCTGCAGGATCGCGAAGAGTCCCTCGATGACGCGGGGATAGCGTTTGGCGAGGTAGTCCTCGCGCAAGCCGAGAATCCGCTGGGCCGTCTCCCTGGAGATCCCGTACTTCGCGAGCTCGGAACCCTCGGCGTACGTTTTCCAACGCCCGTCCTCGTCACGCGGAAGCTCGCTGGGCAGGCGCTTCAGGATCGCGGGGATCTCGGGCTCCTGGGACTGCAGCGCTGGCATCGATCGCCCGGCCAGGAAAAACGCAAACAGCAGGATCCAACGAGCCACGGTCAACGCTCCTCACCTTCCGCGTGGCCCCCGTTGTCCGCGGTGGCGGGCTCCACGAGGGCGAGCACACGATCGAGCGTGACGCCGTCGTGTTCCGTGCGCACGCCGCTGGGCCAGCGCACGACGATGCGCTCGATCCTCTCTCGGGCTCCAAGGCCGAAGTGTATTTCCGCGGGACAGGCGCTCTGGAAACCTCCCGCCGTGCGCATCTCGCGCTCGGAGAATCCGCCGTCCCATTCCAGTCGAACGCGGGCGCCGAGTCCGTGGGTGTTGGATCCGCGGCCCTCCAGCCGCACGATCAACCAGTGGCCCCTCGGCCGCGATTCCATTCGGTTGCGGAGCACGCGCACCGCGCCATCCAGTTCGAGCGCGATCACGTCCACCCGACCGTCCCGCTCGAGATCCACGGCCACAGCGGCGCGGGAAACGACCGCCGGCGCGCTCGAAAGGCGCTCCGCTTGCATGCGCAAGCGCTTGCGCTCCGCATCGAACCCGAGGTTTCGGAGGAACGTGTCTTCCTGCGCAAAGCTCGAGTCCGTGCCGGGATTGTCCGCCTGCGGATAGACGTGGCCGTTCAGATTGACGAGATCGAGGTCACCGTCGAGGTCGAAGTCCTCGCACAAGGCCCCCCACCCGAGGCGCGTCAAGCTGCTGCGCGAGATCCCCGCGGGAGCAGCACGATCGCGCCAGCGCCCCGGGCGCAAGGAGAGATACAGCGCGTTCGACTCGCCCGAGAAGTTGGTCACGAAGAAATCATCGAGCCCGTCGAGATTGAAATCACCGCAGGCGATGCCCATCCCCGCTTGCTCCTTGCCAGCGGCGTCGAGGGCAGCTCCGGAACGGAGACCGATCTCCTTCCAGCGCCTCCCTTCCTCGGAGCCCTGGTTCTGCCAGAGGTGGTTGGAAGTGGAGTCGTTCGTCACGTACAGGTCCGTGTCTCCATCGACGTCGAAGTCGCTGGTAATGACCCCCAGTCCGAACCCCGCGCGCTCCGGGCGAAAGCCGGTGGCGACGCTCACGTCACGAAAGCCCTGGCCAGCGTCGTTGCGATACAGTTGATCGTGTACCGGCGTGAGCCCCTCGGGCCCGCACAAGACCGCGTGCCCTTTCCAGCGACAGTCTCTCTTGATTCGCGACGGAATGCGGTCGGTATCGAAGGCCAGGTAGTTGACGACGCAGAGATCGAGGAAGCCATCCCGATCGTGATCGAGAAACGCGCCACTGGTGCCCCAGCGCGCTCCCTTGAAGCCCGCCCCCTCGACCTCTTCGAAGCCGCGCCCCTCGACGTTGCGAAAGAGCCGGTCACGGCCCCATTCGAGAACGACGAGGTCGACGTGGCCATCACCGTCGTAGTCCGCGCTGGCGGCGCCGGTACCGAAGCGTCCCCCGGGGATCACCCAGCCCTTCCCGGCCTCCGACAGCGCTCCCTTTCCATCGTTGAGGAAGACGCGCGGCGGGTAGCCGGGCTCGCCCGCGGCCACACGCTCCAGGGTCGAACCGTCGACCACGACGAGGTCGGGGGTGCCCTCTCCGTCGAAGTCCGCGACCGCGAGTCCCGGGCCGTTCACCTCGAGGATGTAGTTCTTCTCTGCCGAGCCCGCATGGGTTCGAACGCCGGGCAATGGAGCCTCGACGAACGGGGCGTCCTGGGCCACGGGGAGTCCACCCGGAACGGCGCTCATCCAGGAAGTGAGCAGGATCTGGATCACAATCACGCATCCCTACCGTAACCCCCTTGACGCCCGTCCCGACGGAACGAATGCAACCTTTGCGAACCCCCGTGGATTGCCACTAGGGCCTCGCGGAGCCTTGCGCTACAAAGGGCCGGATCGCCGTTCCTCGCAGGCCCCTTCGCACCCCCCTAGATTCTCTCCCGAATAGACCGATGAGCGACTCCCCCACTCTGGATGTCATGGACGCCGTCCGCACCCGCTACAGCCAGGGAGCCACCGAGCGCGTTCCCGAACTCTGTTGCCCGGTCGACTACGACGCCTCGCTGCTGGAGGTTCTCCCCGACGAGATCATCGAGCGCGACTACGGCTGTGGCGACCCCTCGCGTTTCTGTCGCCCGGGGGATCGGGTGCTCGACCTGGGGTCCGGTGCCGGCAAGATCTGCTACATGGCCAGCCAACTCGTCGGAGCCGAGGGCCACGTGATCGGTGTCGACACGACGCCCGACATGCTGGCCCTCGCGCGGGAACACAGCGAGACCATCGGCAAGCAGATCGGCTGGACGAACACGGAGTTCCGCAACGGGACCATCCAGGATCTCGCCCTCGATCGGGACAAGCTCGGGGCCTGGGTCGCGAAGCACCCCGTGGACGGGCTCGAGGGTCTCGAGGCACTCGAGGCGGAAGCCCAGAGACTGCGAAAAGAAGAGGCCATGATTCCCGATGGCTCGATCGATCTGGTGCTGTCGAACTGCGTTCTCAACCTGATCGAGAACGATGACAAGGAGAGGCTCTTCCGCGAGATTCACCGCGTCTTGAAGCGCGGTGGGCGTTGCGCGATCTCCGATATCGTCAGCGACGAGGACGTGCCCGAAGAGCTGCAGAAGAACCCCGAGCTCTGGTCGGGATGCATCTCCGGTGCCATGCGCGAGGATCGCTTCCTGCAGGCCTTCGCCGACGCGGGCCTGTACGGCGTCGAGATCGCCGCCTATCAGGAAAAGGCCTGGGCCATCGTCGATGGCATCGAGTTCCGTTCGATGACGGTCGTGGCCCACAAGGGCAAGGAAGGTCCCTGCTGGGAACACAACGAAGCGCTCATCTACAAGGGTCCGTGGAAACAGGTGATCGACGACGATGGTCACGTGTTCCGGCGCGGTGAACGCAGCGCGGTCTGCCACAAGACCTTCGGGTTGATGCAATCGGAGCCGTACGCCTCCTCCATGCTGCCCGTACCTCCGCTCTCCCCCATCCCCGGGCAGGACGCTGGCGTCTTCTCGTGCAACGGAACACGTCGCCGCGACCCCGAGGAGACGAAGACCGGCGTGATTCGCGAAAACGTTGCCCCGGGCTGCGACGACGACGCCTGCTGCTAGCCTTGGACGAGCGACGGACGAGTTTGCGCGTGCGCCTCTCCAATGCGCGCGTGATGGTGCTCTTCACACCTGAACTGTGCCCGCCGGGACGATCCCCCGAAGAGACGCTGGAGCGTCTCGTGCCCTGCGTGGACGCGATCCAGGTCCGCGTGAAAACGGCTGACGGACAGAGCCCTGCCGGCCCGCTCCACACCTGGACCGAACGGGTTCTCGAGATCGTACGGGCGAGCTCCCACGACCCCTTGGTGCTGGTCAACGATAGGGTCGACGTGGCCCTCGCTCTGCTGGAAAGCGGTCTGGCCGGCGTCCATCTCGGCACGGAGGACATGTCGCCCGAAAAATCCCGCGAGCTGCTCGGAGACGCGGCCTTGATCGGACTCTCCACTCACACCACAGGGCAGGTCGCCGCGGCCCAGGAACGTCCGCTGGATTACGTCGGCTTCGGCCCGATCTTCCCCACGCAGACCAAGGGCTACGAAAAGGGCCTCGGACCGGAGCCAGCGTGGATCGCCTCGCAAGCGAGCCTGGTCCCCCTGTTCGCCATCGGCGGTATCGGTCTCGACAACGTGGCCCAGCTCGGGGAAGTCGGACGAATCGCCGTTTCCAGCGCTCTTCTGTCCGCGGAGGATCCGGCCCGGAGTGCCCGCGGACTGCGCGAAGCTCTCAACCACTAGAGTCCGATCCGTCAAGCTAGAGAATGAGCATCGCATCCCCGTAGCTGTAGAAACGGTACTTCGCATCGATCGCTCGCCGATACAGCGCGAGGGTCGCGTCCCTCCCGACGAGCGCGCTCACGAGCACCAACAGACTCGAACGTGGCAGGTGGAAGTTCGTCAGCAGCGCGTCACACACACGGAACTCGAAGCCGGGATAGATGAAGAGCGAGGTGCGCCCGTGCCCGGGTTCCAGGGGTCCCTGGGAAGCGACGCCCTCCAGCACACGCACGGTCGTCGTTCCGACGCACACGACCCGGCCACCGCGCGCCTTCGTCTGGGCGATCGCGTCCACGGTTTCCTGCGACAGCTCGTAGCGCTCCGCGTGCATGCGGTGTTCTTCGATGAGCTCGCTCTGGATCGGCCGAAAGGTGCCCGGTCCGACGTGCAAGGTGACGTGCGCGCGTTCGACGCCGAGTTCCGAGAGTTGCTCGAGCAGGGCTTCGGTGAAATGGAGCCCGGCGGTGGGCGCTGCGACCGCGCCGCGCTCGCGGGCGTAGACCGTTTGATACCGTTCGCGATCCGCCGCCGGCTCTTCGGAATCGAGGTCGCGTTCGATGTAGGGCGGCAGAGGCACACGCCCGTAGCGTTCGATGATCGCCGCCGTGCTCCGGTTCGGATCGTCGATCTCTTCCAATCGCACGTGCCACTCAGGGGCCGGTTTTCCAGCGGTGCACCGCGGTCGTTCGAGCATGGTGGCGCGGACCGCGCCGTCGGCCAGCAGTAGCTCCTCGCCCACCTGCAGCTTGCGAGCCGGATTGCACATCGCCTTCCAGACCCGCTCGTCCGCCGTCGGTTCGCAGAAGAGAAACTCGACCCTCCCTCCGCTTCTTCGATGACCGAAGAGCCGCGCTGGAAGGACGCGCGTGTCGTTCAGCACCAACAGATCCCCCGGCCGCAGCCACTCGGGCAGATCCGCGATGTGTGCGTCGGTCTGCGTACCCTCGTCACGTCGATGAACCAGGAGCCGCGCCGCGTCCCGCTCGGGGGCCGGAGTCTGCGCGATACGCTCGGGCGGCAGGTCGTAGTCGAAGTCTTCGAGTCTCACGGGGCCAGTTCTACGCGGGAGGGTTGGAGCTTCGATTCTCACGGATCCTCGTTTCCAGGATCCACAGCATGAGAAAGGGCGGGACGATACAGAGCCAGAGCCATCCCGGCTCACGCCATTCAGCGAGCGCACGCCATTCGGTCAGGGGCCAGTAGAGAAGCGGAGCCGCTGCAAGGAACAGGAACCAGGCGAGCGAGGGCTTCAAGACCAGGAACGGCAGGAGCCATGTCAGGTACCACGGATGCAGCGTGGGGGTAAGAACGAGGAAGAGCGCCACGAGGCTCCGTGCCCCGCGCTCGGGGGAAGCGCCCTCGCGGAAGAGCGAGAAGGCATGCACGAGGAAGATCAGGGCGATCGCTCCACGGGCGAAACGGCGCGCATCCAACCAACTCCCATCCTGGGGCAGGAAGGCCTCGAAGGGAGCCTCGAGGACCCGGAAGAGCATGCTGAAAGACTCCCAGCGCAAGGCATATTGATCGAGCCCGCGCGTCAAACCCGAAGCGCCCCCGTCGAGAAAGAAGAGACCGACGAAGGACAGCAGGAAAGTCGCCGCGAAAAGCGAGAGCCCCCGCCAGGGCCGCCGCCCCTGGGCGAAGAGAAAGGGCAGGGCGAGCACGGGCAGGAACTTGATCGCGACGCCGAGTCCCAAGGTCACGAAAGCGGCGCCCTCGCGCAGGAGCGAACGATCCCGCGCCTCGAATAAAAGCACGGCCGCCATGAACAGGAGCACACCCAGCACATCGAAGTGGGCCGAGCCGGCGAACTCCATCACGACCAGGGGACAATAGACCCAGATGCAGGCCATCGCTGGCGCTCTCCCGCGCCGCATGAGAGCCAAGCCCAGGAGAAGCCCGAGCCCGAGATCACACACGGAGAAGAACACCCGAAAGACCCGGCTCGCAGCGAACTCGGGCGCAGCTCCCTGGGTCTCGGCCGCTCCGATCGTCTTCGCGGGCCCCCCCGCAAGGCTCACCCCCAAACCGAAGACGTACTGGATCAGGGGCGGATACGCGGCGGACACCTCGGGGTGATTCACGGCCGCGTAGAGCTCGGCCCAGGCCTCGCGTTCGGCGGCTCGCTCGGGGTCCGCGGGGGCATGGGCATAGGGACTCGTGCCCTGGGCGACCAGCCCGCCCTCGAAAACATAGCGATTGACGTCGTCCGAAAGCGCCGGAGTGGCGACCAGGACGAGCCCCCGTAGAAGCGCGCCGATGACCCCCACGTAGAGGAAGCTGCCCCACGCCTGGCGACCCTGCCGCAGGGCCGCGGGCAACCGCAGCGATGCCCAGACCCCCACCAGCCAGGCGAGCCCCGCGCAGGCCAGGGCGATTTGAAATACCCCTCTCTCAGCGGGCCAGGGCCCGAGGTCCTTCAGGATCCAAAAAGCCCCCAATACGGGCAGGGGAGACAGGATCCAGACCCAGAGAGCCCCCCGAAAGGCTCCCGAGCCACCCTCCGCAGTCCTTAATCCCTTCATCCCTTGATATTCCCAAGATTGGGAGGATCGGTCATTCTGTAGAGGTTGGCTCCAAGGAGTTCTGGATACCTAACCGGAATTCAGCCGTTATGGGAAGCATGAGATCGCACAACCGATCACATAAGAACTCTCAGCCGCGCCCGGGGGGGCCGCGGTTGAGGGATATCTCCGCGTAGGGAGATGGACACGAGGGGCGTCAGCAAGGGACACGGCTGGCGCCCCTCACTTTTTTAATCTCCGCTTGGACCTCCCGGGCCCAGATGCCTGGCCAGGGTGTCGGGATCCCAGCCGAGCAGCCGCGCCGCGCGCGTCTTGTTGACACTGCCGTTCTTGTTTCGGGAGGACAGGAGAGCGGCTTCCAGATCGAGTCGACGCGGACGCTTCGAGGGTAGCCGACGACGCAACGCGAGGCCCATCGAAGCGGCTCGCTGCTGGAGCAAGGTGGAGCCAATCTCGCCCTCGGTACTCAGTACGAGCTTGTAGATGAAGCCTTCGAGCGCGCGCACGTTCTCGCGCCAGGGTTGGCGCCAGAGGAGCGCGAGCGCATCGCCGCTGAAACGCGGTACTTCCCGGCCCTCGGACTCCGCGAACCGCGCAGCCATGGCCCGCACGAGCCCGGGGATCTCGTCGCGACGCTCGGCCAGGGGTGCAACGGAAATGGCGCTACGCCGCAGGGTCTCGGCAAGAGCCCGCGAGAGTCGCCCCCCCTCGAGCAGTGAATCGACCGGGTCCCGGGACAGAACGATCAAACGTTGTTCGTGGCCGGGCTCCCCACGTCCCTCACTCACGGACTCGAGGCGGGTCGCGCGCACGATTCGGGCTTCGCGCTGACCGCTCTCGAAGAGCAGGTAGCGCGCGACGAATTCCTTGCCCGCCCCCGTGGGTCCCTCGACGAACAGCGGCGTGCGCGCGCGCGCGAAACCGCGAAACGACTCCACCTGGGAGGACCAGTAGCAGGTGCGCGGGTCGAAGGCAGGAGACCACCCGAAGCGCCGCGCGTACCAGTCGCGAAAGACCACCGCATGCCAGTCCTGGAAGAAGCGCTCGCGTTTGCCTTCGAAGCGTGCACCCAACAACGGATGATCCGCGCGACGAAGACTCTCGCAGACGAGAAAGGCCGGCACCCCCCCAACGTCTCCCAACGGAACGACAGAGCCCGAGGACGCCTGCGAATGAAGCCCCATGTTCGGATCGGGATCGTCGAAGCGCACGATGCCCCCGGTACGTCGCGCGCGCCGCAAGGCACGTCCCCCACCGCGTACATCGCCAGCATCTTCTGGCACGTCGTGCAAGACACCACCGACCGCGGCCACGATGCGGACATCGCCGCCGCGCTCAACAAGTTCCACGAGCGAGAGGCGACGGCGCGCGAGCCTCAACCCGAGGGCCTCGAGTAGGCCACGGGCCGTCCGTGACTTCACAGCCGAGGAGCTCTGGTGCGATCGCTCTGGCGCTTGGGCAGGAACAGCCTGGGGACGATCCAGGTGCCGCAGGATCGTGGGCGCGACGCTTCGAGCAAGTGCTCCGAGACGCCCCTCGCTCGGCAGGAGCCAATGCTCGCACTCGAGATGCAACCAACCACACACCTCGCCGCACTCGTCCCGCACCGGTGCCAGGGCGAGGGCCCGGGACGCCTCGCACCCGAGCCTGCCGCGCAGGGACACCCGCGAACGCGGGGCGCTGCCCTGGGCATAGCGTCGCACGATGTGAGCCCGGGCAAAGAGCTCGTGCTCCGGCTCCGCAACGCGCCGCCAGGCACCTTCGCGCTCCCAGGCACGTTCGAGCGGGCGTTCGCCCAGCCCGGGGCTCGCATCGATCCGCAGCACGGACAGCCGCTCGTTGCGATCGAGAGCAAAGACCGCGAGCACGGAAGCGGAGACATCCGCCCGCGACAGCTCGGACACCGGGGCGCTCGAGCCTCGCGCTGACGCTCCCGCCCGGCCCGGAAGGAGCGGGGCCCATTCCGGAAAACGCTCGCGCAGGACACACAACGCCGACGGTAGCGCCCCGCGTGGATGCACGAGGCCGCGGGTTCTTTCGCGCGCACGATCGACCTCACCACACAGGAGTTCGGCCCAGGCCTGACGCCAGGTAAGTTCGTCATCGCTGCCGAACGCCTCGACGTATTCCAGAGCGACGTCGCGGACGCCACGTACGTCCCCCTTGTCGAGGAGTGCGGCACACCATCCGCGCAGCGCCGCCAGGAGTTCGCCGGGCACCTGTGGGTTCTCACCGAGCTGGGACCGGACAAGTCGCTTCCAGGTCGACAGCACGCGCAAACCACCACCCTCGGCGTGGATGCGCAAGGCACTCATTCGCGCGAGCAGCTCCGGTCTCGCCCCGTGCTGACGCAGCGCGATCTCGAGCCGCCGGAAACTGCCCAGCGGGGTCTCTCCCGGATGAGGAACCGCTGGCAAGCCACGCACTTCCCGACGCAGCTCTTCGAGTCGAGCCCACCCGCGCTCCCAGGGAATCGACGGTTCCTGGATACGAAGAAACGAGTCCGGATCAAGGAGAACGAGAAGAACGTGGTGTGCGAGTCCCTCGAGCAGTTGCAGGGTTTCTCGACGCAGGATCCCTCGCAACTCAGAGCGCCCGCGTGCGGTCTGGCCGGCGACTTCCCGTGTTGCGCCATATTGCTCTTCGCGCAGAAGGTGGAGTCCGAGGAGCAGCCGCCTTTGGTGTCCGTCCTCGGAAACGCCCTGCGCGGAGATCCGATCGAGAAGGCCTTGAAGACGTCGGTGGGCTTCGAGAAGCGCGAGACCGGCCCGATCGGCGGCAACCTGTGGGGGGGCAGCGCCCAGGACGACGGAGAGGAAGAGCTGGCGGTCGGTGGTGGGAGCTCCATTGAGGCGCTCGCAGGCGCTGCGAAGTGCACCGGGGGCGAGGGCGAGCTGCTTGGAGAGCAGGTTGAAAGCGGAGTCCTCATGCCCCGCCTGGCACGTCGGGGAGACCAGCTCGAAGGCCTCGGTGATGCAGCCCTGTAGGAAGCGCGGAAGCTCGGGATCCCCTCGCCAGCGAAGGGAGCGCTGGGCCGCGATCGCCTGCGTGCGACACAGGAGCCAATCGACATCGAAGAGGTAGGCGTTCCTGCGCAGGCGACGCACGATACGTGCGCGCAGCTCGAGGGGGTCACCCCGGGCGATGGTCTCGAGCACCTCGAAAGAGGAACCCGTCAGGAGCAGAGCCGCCGGCTGGGAGGGAATAGGACGACGGATCCGGATTCCGTCGGAACGAATGGGGTGTGTTTCGGATACCACGTCGTGGAAGCGCCTCTTCGTGAATCGAGAACGAGGGAAGGACGACGGGCAGGGTCGGGAGCAGTCTAGGCGCTCGCTCCCAAAAAGGTTGCGAATGGGGGCACAACGGCGGGAAAGGCGACGGTGGAACGAGCTCTTGAGCGAAAACAGGTGATTTCACCCGGGTGTCACGGGAGCCTGAGTTTTCCACAGGAGCCTCTCAGCAGCTTGAGTCGCGTCGGTCGAACGGATATCACCCAGGGCTTCACCCCCACGCTTCCGTCACGCAACGGGAGCCAACAACGATCGACAGGGCCTCCAGGTGAGGAACGGAACATGAGTGAGGAACGGAAATGAGTGGATTCCTCGAAGGCACGAAGGGTTTGGTACTGGGTGTCGCGAACAAGCGCTCGGTGGCCTGGGCCTGCGCCAAGGCTCTGCGACGGGAGGGCATGGAACTGGCCCTCACCTACGCGACCGAACGCCTCGAGGGTTCCGTCCGCACCCTCGCGGAAGAGCTTGAAATCGAGACGGTCCTGCCCTGCGACGTGACCGATGCGGACGAGATGGACCGACTCATCGACGGCGTCGGCGCCGCCATGGGCAACATCGACACCTTCGTCCACGGCGTTGCCTTCGCCAAGCGCGAGGAGCTCAAGGGGACCTATCTCGAGACCTCACGCGAGGGCTACCAGATCGCCCAGGAGGTCTCCGCCTATTCGTTGCCCGCCATGTCGCGGCGCTTGATTCCGTTGATGACCGACAAGGGCGGCTCCATCATCACGCTGACCTACATCGGCTCCGAACGGGTCATTCCCAACTACAACGTCATGGGCGTCGCGAAGGCCGCGCTGGAAGCCAGCGTCCGTTATCTGGCCCACGATCTCGGACCGAAGGACATCCGCGTGAACGCGATTTCCTCAGGCCCCATCCGCACGCTGTCGGCCTCCGGCGTCGACGGCTTTACGGCCATCCTCGACCACATCGCCGATCGCGCGCCCCTGCGCCGCAACATCACCGCCGACGAGGTTGGCGATGTTTGCGCATTCCTTTCGAGCCCGCTCTCACGGGGCGTGACAGGTTCGACAATCTACGTGGATGCGGGCTACCACATCATGGGTCTCTAGAGACCCCGGGCCGCTGGACCTGCTTTCTCGGGGTCTCTGACCCAGAGAAAGTCCTTTGGAAAACCACCAACAGACGGTTTTGGGTTTCGTAGCGCCCGGCCCCTGGGGCTCGTGTCTCGACCCCTGTCCCCACCGTGCGGCGCGCGGAAACGGGTCCGGATGGTTGTGCCAAAGCCACCAGGGGCTTGCGGGGACTGTAGAGGAACACTAAAAAGTGCGGCCCGGTTCAGCTTTCCAGACACCGTTCGGGTGCTGTGGAAAGTGGAGGGGATTGCGCGGGTTCCTCACGACCGTGTCCTCATACCCACTCCCCTTGTCACCTTTCTCGAAGACCATGGGAACGATGATCGAGATTCGGGGCCTCTCAAAGCACTTTGGCTCCTTGGTTGCAGTCGACGGCGTCAGCTTCAACGTCGCGCGCGGTGAAATCCTGGGCTTTCTCGGACCGAACGGGGCCGGGAAGTCAACCACCATGAAGATGGTCACGGGCTTCGTCTCCCCGACCCGGGGGGATATCAGCGTGTGTGGACACGATGTCATCACCGACCCGGTCGGAGCCAAGTCCAAGATCGGCTATCTACCCGAGGGTGCACCGGCCTATTCCGACATGACGCCACACACCTTCTTCGAGTTCATCGCGGAGATCCGCGGTTTCTCGAAGTCCGAAGGCGCGCGGCGAATCGCCGACGTCGTGCGGCGGGTTCATCTCGAAGACGTGGTGAATCAGCAGATCGAGACACTCTCGAAGGGCTTCAAGCGTCGCGTCGGGCTCGCCCAGGCGATCCTGCACGACCCCGACGTCTTGATCCTCGACGAGCCCACCGACGGCCTCGACCCGAACCAAAAATACGAAGTACGCTCGTTGATCCAGGAGATGGGTCGCGAGAAAGCCATCGTGCTCTCGACACACATCCTCGAGGAGGTCGAAGCGGTCTGCACGCGGGCGATCATCATCGACAAGGGCCGGATCGTCTTCGACGGTACACCCGAGGAGCTCGAAGCCAAGGCGCCGCGGGACGTCGAGAAGAACCGCCTGGACTGGGTCTTCCGCTCACTGACCAGTTCCGAGGCAAGCCCCTCCGATCCGGGCGGAATGATCCAACCGACGCAGTCCACACCGGAGTCAGCGCGGACCGAAACCGAGACCGAAACGGCCAACACCGGTGGAGGTGAGCTGTGAAACAGACGCTGACGATCTTCAAGCGCGAGTTGAAGGCCTATTTCCTGACGCCCGTCGCGTACATCTTCATCATCTTCTTCCTCTTGCTCATCACGACGCTGACCTTCTGGTACAGCCGTCTCTACGAGAATCAGCAAGCGGACCTGGCGGCCTTCTTCAACTGGATGCCGATCCTCTTCATCCTCTTCATGCCCGCCATCTCGATGCGGCTGTGGGCGGAGGAGCGCAAGGCGGGGACCATCGAGCTTCTCATGACGCTCCCCGTCACGATCCACCAGGCGGTCCTGGGCAAGTTCCTCGCAGCCTGGGCCTTCGCCGGGGTCTCGATCCTTCTGACTTTCCCCATCTGGATCACGATCAGCTATCTCGGCAACCCGGACCACGGAACCATCGCCACGGGCTACCTCGGCAGCATCCTGATGTCCGGAGCCTTCATCGCCCTGGGGGCCTTTGTTTCGTCGCTCACGAAGAACCAGGTCATCGCCTTTATCGTCACGGCCTTCTTCGGGCTGCTTTTCTTCCTGATCGGCTTTCCGCCGTCGGTCGATGCGATGGAGGGCTGGATGCCCGAGTTCCTGCTCGAGACCATGACCTCGCTCAGTTTCTTCACCCACTTCGACGGCCTCTCACGGGGTCTGATCGAGGCGCGGGCGCTGGCTTTCTTCGGCTCGCTCATCGTTCTTTCTCTGTTCCTCAACGCCATCTTCTTGGACGCCAAGAAAGCCGACTAGGGAGCGATACCGATGAAAAAGACTCTCACAGTGACGGTCGGCGCAGCGTTCGGCCTGGTCATCTTCTTCGCCGTCAACATCCTCGCCAACGTCAGCCTGCGCTCTGTCCGCGCGGACATGACGGAAGACGGGCTGTATACGCTCGCCGAGGGCTCGCGCGCCATCGCCAATAACCTCGACGAAGAGCTGACCCTCTACTACTACTTCTCGAAGGACATCGGTCGCGACCTGCCCCAGATCGCCGACTATGCCCAGCGCGTGCGCAACCTCCTGAAGGAATACGTGCGCGCCTCCAATGGCAAGATCACGCTGATCGAAGTCAACCCGGAACCCTTCTCGGTAGAGGAGGACCGCGCGGTCGCCGAGGGCGTACACGGGATCCGCATCTCGGATACGGACAAGCTCTACTTCGGGCTCGTGGGCACGAACGAAACGGACGACCGCGAGGTGCATCCGTTCTTCGAACCCTCCCCCGCCAAGGAGCGCTTTCTCGAGTACGACCTGTCGCGCTTGATCTGGACCCTGGCCCACCCCAACAAGACGAAGCTCGGCATCGTCTCCGCGATCGAGCTCGCCGGAGCCCCGCCGCAGCAGGCCAATCCCTTCCAGCAGCAGCCGCCTTCGGAGCCCTGGCAAATCGTCGAGGAGCTGCGTCAGTACTACGACGTGCAGGTGCTCGACGCCGCGACCGGCGAGATCCCCGCCGAACTGGACCTGCTCTGCATCGTGCACCCGCGCGGCTTCAGCGAGGACATGCTGTACGCGATCGATCAATGGGCCTTGCAGGGCAAGCCCCTGATGGTCTTCGTCGATCCGCACTGCGAGGTCGATCCCGGTGAGGTTCCGCCCGGAACCAACCCGCAGTTCGCCCAGTTTCAGGCGGACAAGTCCTCCGACATGAAGCAGCTCTTCGAGGCCTGGGGCGTCCAGCTTGCGCACCAAAAATTCGTCGGGGACAGAAAGCGCCTGACGCGCGTGCCGGTCGGCCAGGAAATGACCCCGATCGTCTATCTGTTGGCCATGACCGGGGAGGACTTCGAGCAGGAAGACCCGGTGATGAGCACGCTGAAGTCGATGCGCTTCTCGGCGGCCGGCGCTTTGCGCCCCACGGCCGAGGCCAAGACGGCGTTCCAGCCCCTGATCCAGACCACGGAGGATTCCGCGGAACTGGATATCGGGCGGATCAAGTTCCCGAACTACATGGAGATGTTCACGAGCTTCATCCCCGGGCACGAGCAACTGACCATCGCCGCACGGGTAACGGGCAACATCGAAACGGCCTACCCCGGTGGTTCTCCGTCCGCGCCCGAGGCTACCGGCGAAGACGGTGCCGAGGACGGCGGCGACAGCACGGCCTCCTCCGGAGATCACCTGACGGCTTCGAACGCCCCCCTGAACGTCATCGTCGTCTCGGATGCCGACATGCTGGCCGATCGCCTGTGGATCAGCCTGCAGCGCATCCCAGGCACGGGCATGGCCCTGCGTCAGATGCTCAGCGAGAACGCGGACTTCCTCGTCAGCTCGCTCGAGAACCTCGTCGGCGGGACCGAGCTGACCTCGATCCGCGCCCGCGGCGAGCACTCGCGCCCCTTCGACAAAGTCGAGGAAATCCGCAGTGAAGCCGAGCAGCGCTACCTCGCCGAGGAGCAAGAGCTCGACCGCAACCTGCGCGATATTCAAAAGCGCCTCGATAGCCTCGAAGGCGAGCGTGGCGAAGGCAACGGCGAGCTGGTGACGGCCGCCCAGCGCGAAGAGATCGCCAACGCTCGCGAAGAGCAGCTCGACACTCGCAAGAAGTTGCGCGACGTGAAGCACAACCTGCGCAAGGACGTCGAATCCCTCGGCACGTGGCTGAAGTGGATCAACATTCTCTCCATGCCGGTCGTCCTGGCCGGCCTGGGCGTGATTTTCACTCGCAAAGGCAAGCGCTAAGCTCTTTCACTCCGACTAACGATGCAGCTCAAAGCACTTTTCGGCCTTGGATTGATCGCCACGGGGGCGGCCTTCGCGGCCACAATGACCCTCAAGCAACGTAACGCGGAAGCTGGCCCCGATGATCCGGGCTTGCTCTTCGCTGGGCTCGACGAGCGGATCAACGATGTCGCGTCCATTCGCATCATCAAGGAAGGGGAATCGGTCAGCCTCGAGCGATCGAAGGACGATCCAAACGAGTGGACCGTCTCCAGCATCGGCGGCTATCCGGCGAAATTCGAACCCATCAAGCGCGCCATCGTGCGGCTCGCGAACATGGAGATTCGCGAGAGCAAGACCAACAAACCCGAGAACTACGAGAAGCTCGGCGTCACCGACCCCGAAGCCGAAGGCTCGACCTCGCGACTCGTTTCGCTGGCCGACGCTTCCGGTTCCGAGCTCGCCTCGGTCATCCTGGGTGATAGCTCGTATCGGGGCCAGAATTCGATGATCTACGCGCGCCGCAAGGGCGAGGATCGGGTGTATCTCTGCCAAGGCAAGATCGACGCCCAGCCCACCTTGCGC
Organism: Planctomycetota bacterium; assembly: GCA_965662355.1. Lineage (GTDB taxonomy): Bacteria > Planctomycetota > UBA1135 > UBA1135. Next base: position 385,197 of record CBFIHP010000003.1, read on the forward strand.
ACGTGGATCGAGACCACCGCGTTGAAGCTCGAGAACGACCGCGTGCAGTCCGTCACGGTCACCCACGCCGATGGCGAGACCGTCCAGCTGGACCGTTCGGCCGAGAACCACACGCAGTTCAGCGTGGCGAACATCCCGCCCGGTCGCGAGCTGAAGCACGAAGGTGTCGCCAGCGGTATCGCCTCGGCCCTCAGCGCTCTGAGCTTCGACGATGTGCGCCCGGCCGATCAGGTCGACTTCCAGGCCGAACCCATCGCCCAGGCACGCTATCTCTGCCACGACGGTCTGGTGCTCGTGGTCGAAACCGCGCGGGCGGACGACAAGATCTGGGCCCGCATCCAGGCGAGCTACCAGGCTCCCCCGGCGACCGAGAGTCCCGAGGCGACCGAGAGTCCCGAGGCGACCGAGAGTCCCGAGGTGACCGAAGGTGAGACCCAGGTGGGAGAAGGTGCCGAAGAGGGTGAAGAAGGCCACGAGGAGGGCGACGGGCATGAGCACGCCGAAGAGCCCCCTGCCGAGTCCAGCCCCGATCCGGAAGTGGTCCGCGCCGAGGTGGAAGAAATGGCCGCACAGCACGGCCCGTGGGCCTATGCGCTGCCCTCCTACAAGGCCGACGCCATCGCCAAGCGCATGCTGGATCTCCTCAACGAGCTGCCCGAAGAAACGGAGACCGGCGACGCCGGAGCTCCGGGGTCCGAAACCATCGCCCCCACCCCCGAGCAGCTTCAGGAGCTCTTGAAGCTTGGGGAAGGCGGAGTTTCGTCCGATGATGGGGATGGTTGATCCCCGTACCTGACTCCCACGCAGACACGCGCGCGCCCGCCATGAAGTCGACGTACCTCCTACTGGCCCCCCTCGTTCTGGCGACGCCCCTGGTCCCCACGGAGACGAAGCTCGACTTCGCTCCCGAGGAAGGCACAGTCCTTACGCGCCACTTCGAGGCGACGCTCGAAATGGAGCTCGCCAGCTTCCAGGTTCTCCTCGACGACGAGGAATTGACGATTCCCGACGTCGATTGGAGCATCGAGTGGGTCGAGTCCATCGAGGTCGAGGACGAGCTGCTCGAGGTCGAGGACGGCCGCCCCACCGAGATGGTACGGACCTTCGGTGACCTGAGGCAGGAATCGACCATCGACGCCAATGGCGAGGAACACGAACTCCTCTCCACGAGCGCGCTCCAGGGCCGCGTACTGCGTTTCGAATGGGACGATGACGCCGAGTACTACACGATCGAGAGCGACGATGACGAGGGTGATCTCGACGAAGAGACCCTCGAATGGCTCGAGGAAGACATGGACCTGCGCGCGGTTCTTCCCGAGGACGCTGTCGAGGCCGGCGACACGTGGGAGATCGACGCCGCCGTCTATCTACCCCTGATGTGGCCCGGCGGTTTGCTCGGTTTCCTGGAAGAGGACGAGGATGAGCTTTCTCCGCTCAGCCGCGAGCTCAACGAAGAGACCATCGAAAACCTCACCGGCGAGGGCGAAGCCACACTCGAAGAGATCCGTGAGGAAAGCGGCGTGCGCGTAGCCGTGATCAAGCTCGAACTCGGAATCGAAACCGAGGCGGAAGCGGTCGACGACGATCTCGAGACGGAGGACGGCGAGGAGATTCCCCCGCTTACCCACACGGTGACGATCGAACGCCAGCTCGAAGGCGAGATCCTCTGGGACCTCGAGCACAACCACCTCTACTCGGCCGACATCCAGGCTTCGGTCAAGAAGACCCACGCGCGCTCGCAAACCGTGCACGCGGACGGCGAGCACGAGGTCGTGGAGCAAGAGACCTACGAAGGCAGACTCGAATACGTCGTCACGATCGACCGCGAGTAGCGCTCACGTCTCCTTCTTGAACACGAGCAGGTGGTTGAACCCGCGGAGGAAGAAGTTGTCCTCCACGGCAACCTTGTGAAATCGCGGTTTCTCGAGCTTGCGATTCCCGCGCACCACCGCGACGTGATCGACCGGCCGAAAGCGTTCTGCCAGTAGGCCAAACAGATGGAAGCCGATGGGCATGAAGCCCTTCTTCTTCTTGTACGAGTCGGACACATAGAGCGCCAGATAGCGACGATCCTTCAGGCAACGATCGACCTCGGCGAAGACATCGCCCATGGCCTCGAAGTAGCCCGGCTCGAAGGCGTCGAGCTTGCCGATGCACTCGCCCTGAGCGGAGTACTCGATGTGCGTGGAATATGGCGGGTCCATGAAGATGAAGTCCGCCTCCCCATCCCGCAGAGGCAACCTGCGTGCGTCCGCGCGCTGAATGCCGGGGCGGTGCGGCTCGACGTCGAAGCCCTGGGCCTCGCGCCCCAGCGACCGGGCCACATCCAGGGTCGTTCCACCGCCGCAAAAGGGGTCGACCACCAGGTCGTTCTCGCGCGTGTAACGCTCGAGCAGGTTCCAGATCACATAGGCCGGCGTGCGCCCCGGATAGCGTGGATCCCCCATCGGTTCGGAGGAGTATTGCTGGGTCGGGTGGTACCAGAGGGTCGTGGTCTGGATCTTGGGCGGGCGCGTGGGGTTCATCGCACGGAGACCTTAACAGCAGAGCGCGATGGAGCGCAGCGTCGCACCCGCGCGGCCCCTAGAATTCGTCCATGCCGAGCTCTCGTTTCACCATCCCGGTTCAAAACGCCAAGATCCCCGAGGTCTCGGCCGTCTTCGACGCCCCCACCTCGCCGGAACGCAAGAGCGCCATCCTGCTCGCCCATGGAGCGGGTTTTTCCATGGACGCGCCCTGGATGCAGACCGTGGCCTCGGGTCTGGCTCAGCGCGGCTTTGTGGTCCTGCGTTTCAACTACCCCTACCGCGAACGCGCTGTTCGGGAAGAGCGCCAGCGCCCCCCCGACAAGGCCGAGATCCTCGAGCACGCCCACACCCGGGCCTTGAGGGCGCTCGAGGAACGCATCGGCGAACACCGCATCCTGCTCGCGGGCAAGTCCATGGGCGGCCGTATGGCCACGCACCTCGCCGCCAAGGGCGAGAACGCGGCCGGGCTCGTGCTCCTCGGCTATCCCCTGCATCCGCCCGGCCGGCAGGAGAAGGTCCGCTCGGAACACTTCCCCGCCATCGCCCAACCGGCCCTCTTCCTGCAGGGCACGCGCGACAAGCTCTGCGACCTGGAACTGCTCCAAGAGAAGCTGACGAGCTTCGGCGGAACCGCCACCGTCGAGATCATCGACGGTGCCGACCACAGCTTTCACGTCCCTAAGTCCTCGGGCCGCACCGACGCGGAAGTGCTCGAGAGCATGCTGGATCGTATTGCTACATGGGAAGGCGAGACGTTCCCGGAGTGACACGGAGTCGCACGACACTTTCGAGAGCAAGATCTGCGGGTGGTGCGCGACTCCGTATCAACAGCGCCCGTTTCAGCCCGAAAGGCGCCGCTGTAGATTCTCGATCGCCTTCTCGGAGTTCTTCTTCACCCAGCTCCCGAGAACAGGCCCCATCAGCTTCATCGCACCGCTAAACGTCACCGTGTAGTCGTGAACGACACGCGTCCCAGCGCCATCCGGTTCGAACGTGAAGCGGGCCGTGAAGCGCGCGGGGCCGCCTTCGCCGTCGTGGGCGTAGGCGTGAGGAGGGTCGTATTCGGTCACCTCCATGGAGCCCTCCATCTCCTTGTTGCCCATCATCACGGTCTCGCTGAACTTCGTACCGACAGCGACCTCTCCCGGGGTCAGCTGCTTTACGCGCACGAGATCCGGAACCCATTCGGGGGCCTTCTCCATGTCCGCGATGTACGCGAAGGCCTCGGCGGGACTCTTCGGGACGGTGAAGGTCAACGAACCTTGGGGCATGCTGGATTTCAGGAGCTGTGACGCTCGATGTAGTCGAGAAGCATCCGAAACTGATCGTGGAAGTCGTGGGACCCCTCGATAAGTGGCGACTTGAAGAAACAAGCGGTCTGGAGCATTTCCCCCGCTTCGCCATTGCGCAAAGCGTGGTCCGCGAGACGCACGAGGTCGATCACGAGCGGTGCGGCGAGGGCAGAGTCGCTGCCGGCCCACGTGAACTGCATGCTCATCTTCGCTCCGAGGAAGCCCTCGAAGTGAATGAAGTCCATGGCGGTCTTCCAGTCGTGCAGCGAAGGCACGTAGTCGATTCCGACCTGGGTGTGCAGGTTGGCTTCGCCCAGAATGGCGTGTAGCGGCGCGTCCTTGTTGCGGCACTTCGTCGCGCGCCGAATCGGATCGCGTAGCGTCTCGCCATCCTTGTTCCCGAGCATGTTGTAGCCCTGCCAGGCGAGTACGCGCAGCGCTCGCTTCTGAAACATGGGCGCCAGGGCCGTCTTGACCAGGGTCTCACCGGTCTTGCCGTCGTTGCCGCAATGGGGCAGGCCCTTTTCCCTGGCTAGCTGGCGCAGGGCCCCGATGCTGGCGCCGTGGTTGGGCGTGAAATTGACGAACGGACAGCCCGCGCTGAAGGCTGCGTAGGCGTACAGGCTCGAGGCCGGGAACTCGCCCTCGTCGTCGAGGGCCGCTTCGAACGCAGCGAGCTCGTCCCAGTGCTCGAGCCCTTCGCTGGTTGCCTCCGCACTGGCGAGATAGACGACGACCACCCGCTTGGCACCGGTCTCGGCGCGGAAGGCCTCGATGTCTTCACGCAGCCGATCGACCTTCGCCCGCGGTGAGGCTCCGCCCATCGAGGCCGCCGCCGGGTCGAGGGAAGCGGTGCCGACGTCCGACAGATCGAGTATGCCGGGACGGATGCGTGCATCGAGCTTCGCCGCTTCCGCACTGCCTGCGGCGACGACTTCCGAGGGCAAGACTCCGGCCCGCACGAGCTCGCCCGCGACCCCGGTCAGCCCGGAGTCGGCGATTTCATGGCCGCCGATGACGATGTTGTCGAGGGACGCGAGATCGACATCCTTGAAGAAGTCGGTCTCGCTGATGAGCCCCGTCGGGGCAAGCAGTCCCTGGCGCAGCCCCGAGAGCCCGTAGGCAACGCAGGTGGCAATGGCGCCGCGGGCGCCGATCATCCAGAGACCGAGGGGGGTTTTGTCCGTAGCTTCCAATCCGCTTCCGTTCGCCTATTCGGTGGTCTCCTCGAGGACCCGCGCGCGGGCTTCCACCCAACCGCTGATGAGCCTGTCGTAGGACTCGGGCCAGAAGCGGCCCGCTCCGACGAACTCGCTCGCCGATTCCAAAGCACGAGGAACGGGATCGGGTCCGGCCGGGGTCGTGGGCTTTCCGGTCGGCGAAGAGGAGCCCAGTATTGTGCCCTCTCGACCCGCCTCCGTTGAAGGGGAGAACCGATTCGGTTGTTTCGATTCCGTGCCATCGGCTCCCGAGGAGGCTTCGCCAGCGCCCCCCCCCAGACCGCTCCGGACGGCTTCGAGGTAGTTTCGCGCCGTTTCCAGGCGGCCCTGCAGCTCCGCATCGCCCTTCAGGCGCCCCACCAGCCGCGCCAGATCCCCCTCGAGCGCCTCCAGATCGTTCAGGGCCCGCTCCCGATCCTGGGCGTCGATGCGCCGGCCCCGTGCCAGGCGCCGGTCGAGATCCTTCAATCCGTTGTAGACCGCCAGCAGCTCTTCGGTGTCCGCCACCGAGAGCATGCCCTCCTCGCGGGCGTTCAGGGCATCCGTCCCGAGCCTTCCCACGGCCCCCAGCATGCCGCTCGAAAGTGCGGCGATGTCGACGTCGACGGCCTCCTGCGGTCGCGCGTCCTCCAGGGTCAGGATGAGAAAACCCGCCGCGAGAACCGGCGCGGCGATGGGCAACACGAGCGGGGGGAACATGGCCCGCATGGCCTCCAGTGGACGCAGGCGCTCCAGAACGCGGTCGCAAACGTGCCTCTCGAGGGCTCCCAGCGAGCCCCCGGATTGCACGCGCGTTTCGAGCTCGAACGCGGTGAAGAGCGCGCCCGAGAAACGCAGCCTGCGATCGAGGGCGCGCGCGATCTGCACGGCCCCCTTCCGGTGTTCGAGCCGCCAGGCGATTGCCGCGAATACAAAGCCCATGCCCCCCACGATCCACAGCTGAAGCTCGCCGCGCTGCACTCCGGAGATCACGGCGCTGGCGACGAGCGCAAAGGCCGCCGCACAACCGAAGAGAACACCCTCTGCGCTGCGAGCCAAGGCCATGGCGCGGGTCGTACGCCTGACGACGTGAGCGACCGACGGAGGCGGTGCTTCCGGTTGTCCGCGCAAGTCCCGTTCGCGCCAGGATCCGCGGGTTCGTCTTTCGCGACTCGCACTCACTACTTCGTCGTACCCTCTTTCGAAGGCGCGGTAACGACGGGCAACTTCGCATCCCAGCCCTCGGGCAATCCGGCGAGGCGTCGACGCGAGAACACCAGTGAAAGCTCCTCTTGACGCGGCGGAATCAGCCACGCGTTGGGCGCCCAGATCGTCTGCTGCACACATTCCTCCAGGGCTGCGGTCAGGAGCGTATTGCCCTGATAGAAGAAGGAGACGTTGATCAGGTTCTCCTCCAGATCCGCGACGAAGCTCTTCGGCTCGCCTTCGCGCAGCGACGCGAAGCGCGATCCCAGGAAGATCCAGCGGTGTCGTCGCATGGCTCGCCCGGTCTCCAGATTCGTCAGGAGATCCTCGATGCGATAGAGATAGGTCTCACCCGCTTCTCTCCAGGCGACATGGAGATAGAGCCCGGAGGCCTCGCCCCCTGTGGGCGCGATGATCTCATGCGGTTCGGCTCCCTTCACCCGAGCATTCGTCCCCGCTTGGCAACCGAGGGCCAGAAGAGCCGCGTTCAGGAGGCTCGGCTTGACCTCGGTCGAGAACAGGCTCTCGTGGACCGCGCCACGTTTGCCTACCAGCAGGTATTCCAGGAGGTCGCTGCGCACGAGCACCTGGACCGGCACGGAAACGACCCCGGCCTCGAGGTCGAGTTGCAGCCCCGTACCCTCGAGGCTTTTCTGGAGCAGCTTGGCCGGATCCTCTTCCTGAGGAGCGGTCGCGAATCCTCCCGAGGCGGGAGCGAGAAAGAGAAACGCGGAAAGAAGGGCTGTGCGCATGGGCGTCGTATGGGGGAGCGTGCTCTCCAAATCGAGCGGACGCGCTTCCAACGCAGTCCGGCCAGGAGGGTTCACGGCTATGTGCCGGCGCTACCCTCCCCCGCTTCTTCCGGGGGAGAGAGCATGGCGCGATCGATCCCCAGCCGATCCAGATCGGGTCGCAAGAGCTCGTAGACCGCCTCGGCGTAGCGCCGAATCTCGTACTGGGCCTCGGGCTTCATGCGCTGGGACAAAAAGTGAATGACCCCCTGGAGCGAGACGGTCCAGTAGGCCTGGGTGTAGAGGTTCTGGGGCAGGAGGATGCGCGCGATCTCCTTGGCCACGCCGCGCGCGATGCGCTCCTCGTAGAGTTCGAAACAACGCTCGCATTCAGCGATCATCGCCTGCCGTTCCCCATCGTGATCGTAGTCGCTAGGAAGATCAAGCGAGGCCTGCTTGTTGCCGTGCTGCGGGTTCGCTCGCATGCGCACCGGCACATAGAACTCCGGAGTCCACTGCACGTAGCGCCCCGAGATCTCGTTCCAACTGCAACCCTTGTCCGTGTCGAAGAGCACGTCGAAGGCCTCGAGCGAAATCGACTGTCCATCGGCTTCGTACTCGCGCCACGTCGAGCCGACCTGGTACTTGAAGGCCTGGCGGAAGACGAACAGCGGTGCCTTCCAGTGGAAGGTGAAGAACGAGTGACGGTACGGCGACGTGTGACCGTGGGTCCACAGGAAGCTCGCCAGCTTGCGGTCACCGTCGTCGAAGGCGTTCTTCTCCTTGTTGTAGGAAATGCGCGCCGCGTTCACGACCTTCAGGGCCGAGTCCGCCTGCATGCGATCCACGAGGGCCAGAAACCCCACCCCATCGTCGAGGGGAAACTGGGCCTCAGCGGGAGCTTCGACCTTGCTGGCACGGCTTCTCGGTTGGATCTCCCTGGTCGACTCGGACATGGTTCTCTCTGGGTGTTGGATCTCGGTTGGCGGCCACGAATGGCCCTGAGCGCAAACCCTAACGTAGGCGGGCTTCCAAGCGTTCCGCTTCTTTCAGGGCGAGCTCGGACGAGCCCATACGACGCCTGGCCTCGGCTGCGAGTGTGCGCGCCTGTTCCTTTTCGCCCCTCCCGAGGGAGCGCCAGGCCCGGGCCTGGTAGCGAGCGCTCTCCAGCCGCCCCCGCGGATCGATTCCGGCCGGAGGGTCGAAGACGCCGAAGGCACGCGCGAAGCCCGCACGCGGGAGAATCCCGGCCCTGTATTCGAGAAGCAGCGACGAGGCCAGCCGCTCGGCGTCGGCATAGCGCTCTTCCCGCCAGGCAAGCCCGAGCAGGCGGCTGCGGGCCTCGAGGCGCAGCTCGTGATCCGGCTTGGCCTCCCCGAACGAGGCGACCAGACCGGCTTCCAGGAGACGCCGCCCCGCGGGCGCTTCCCCGGCCTGCAAGACGACGCTGCCGAGGCTGATGAGAAAGCGCCCATCGAGCTCGATCCAGCCAGGCTCACGATCGAGCTGGGTCCCCACCCGGCCCTTCCTGGCAAGGGCCTGGGCAAGGTAGAGCTCCGTGCGCCACGAGAAGGACACGCGGGCCAGGTCCCGCCCCTCGAAACGTGCGCGCATGTCCGCCCGTGCCAGGGCCAGAGGCGCCCGCAGCATACCGCCGTCCGGAGGGTGCCCCAGGCGGCCCATCGACAGGATCAGCTCCGAGCGCAAGAGCTCCCGTTCCTCTTCGCCGAGGCGTACGTCCTGGGCGACATCCGCCAGGGCCGTGCGCAGATCCTCGAGGGCGCCGAGCGCGTCATGGTCTTTTTGTTCGTGGCGACCGAGGGCGCGTGCAGCGAGCAGGCGGGCCTCGATATCCCCGGCCTGGGACACGGCCCGGCGCAGGATCGAACGGCGCCGCGGATGATCCAGCTTCGACAGCGTGCTGAGGGCCAGTGCCCGCTCCTCCGGAGAGTTCCGGGAAGCGAAGACAAAGCCTGCGAGAAAGCTGAGCGATGCGTCCGTGGCGTAGGCCTCGAGCGCACGTAGCATGCGCCGTTTCAACTCGGAGTCACAGACCTCGTAGCGGCTACGAACAACCTCGAAAGCCCGCGCGGCCAGCCCCTGTGAATTCGACCCCACGGCCGATCCCTGCCTCGATCCCAAAAGGTGCAACGCGGCCTCCACACGCGTGCGATCGTCGAAGCTCGGCGTCAGGTAGAGCGACAAGCGCTGACGCCCGGTGGGCGTCTTCGCGAGGGCAGCGACGACCGCCTTGGTCACGTCCTTGCTAACGCCGATGGAGTGTTCAAGGACACGATCGAAGGCCGCCAGATGGTGTACCGCGGCGGCGGACATGCAAGCGACGATGGCCTGGACACCGAGCTCGCTCCCGCGCGGGGGCTTTTCCGTCACGAAGTCCCGCAAGTACTCCGTCAGCCACCCGTTCAAGGCAACGCGCATCCGTTCGTGCGCGTCCCTGGACGTCGAGCGACTCGCCAGGAAGGCTCGTAGCAGCTCGCAGGCCTCGCGCCTTCGATCGCGTCTGTTTCCGAGGGCCAGCCACGTAGAAAGGAACGGCGTCAGGGCAACATCGCGTGGGAAGCGGCCGCGCAGGGAATCGCGCTGGCCCTCGGACAGCCGCGTCCAGGCGGCGAAGATCTCCAGCTCGAAGAGGCGCGGATCGGGACAGCGAAGGAGGTAGCGCAGGGACCTCTCCACGACGGCCTCCTGTGGGTCTTTCAGGGCAAGAACAAGACCTCGGGCGTTTTCCCGCCAGGCCTCGCCTTCACGATCGAGGCTGAAGCCGAGGGCCTCGACCATGGCCAAGCGCAGGGCCTTCGTCGCGCGTCCGGGGGTGAGAAAATCGCGGACCAGCACGGGGTCGAAGCGCTCGCTGCGGTGACCCAGCTCGGCAAGCAACTCGAGCCATTGCGCCTCGCCGAGTTCGGCCTCGCGGGCCAGTTGTGCGAGTCGGGTCGGGGAGAGCATGTGGAACAGGGACTCGGTGAGTTTCGTGTTGAGAACCTCTCCGAGGGCCAGGGCCCGGGTGGTGGTCGGGGTGGTCGCCCTGGTGGCACTTTCGTTCGCGAGCAGCACGAGCCAGACGCGGGCGAGCCCCTCGTGTTCGGAACGGGAGGCAAGGAGGAAGAGCTCCTGGATGGGAACGTTGTTTGCCTGGCGGAAACCGCAGAGCCAGGTGTCGGAGTTACCGGTTTCGGTGCGTGCGAAGCGGAGGGTTTCGATGAGGCCGAGGAAGGTCTGATTCTGGGCCAGGGGTTCGTGGTGGAGCGGGAGAGCGTCGAGGGCGCTCCATTCCTCTGGGGTCAGGGGAGAGCGTTCCAGGCGCGTGAAGAAGCGGGAGAAGTCGGTGAGGGTCTGGTGTTGCCAGTTTCTGTGATCGTGATCGTCTTCGTGATCCTGAGTGAGACCGGTCAGGTGGGCTAGGAGGGTGGCTTTGGACCACGAACGGCCGCCCGGGCGTTCGCCGGCGAGGGTGGTGCGCGCGGCGCTGCGGACGCGCTCGTCGGGGTCGTGGACCAGGTGGTTCAGGAAGGTGGTCGGGACATCGCACTCGAGGCGAGCCAGGGCCTCGCACAGGCTGATGCGCAGGAGTGGGAGGCTGGCCCGTGCGAAGCTCTCGGCCTGTTCGGGGGACAAGCTGGAAGCACGTGGCTCGTGGGCGGCCGCGAGGGTCCGCAGGGCCCGTGCACGCACGTTGGGATGGACATCATCCAGTCCGGCTCGAAGCAGGCCGAGCCAGTCCGGGGTGAGCTCGCCGCCGAATTCGGTTCTGCGCTCCAGGGCCTCGAAGGCCGCGTGTCGGAGTTCCCAGCGGTGACTCCCGATGGCCGCGCGGAGCTCTTCTTCGTGGGGCTTCGAAGCGAGCGCCCAGGTACGGATGCGCAGCTCTTGCTCGAGAGGCGATTGGGCTGCGGGTAGGCGCCCACACAGCGCCAACAACAGGAGCCCGACCAGCTGTCGAGAGCTACTCGTCATGCGCTTCGAAACGCACTTGAGCCGTGCCGATAGCCTCGATCACGTCCGAGGCAATGAGCGCGGCTTCGCCCCGTTCGAGGGCCGCGAAATCCCCCGCCGAGCCGTGGACATGCACCGCTGCACGGGCGGCCGCAAAGGGGGTCCACGTGGAGGCCTCCAGGGTGCTCGAGCGCGCCAGATAGGCCGCCATCAAGCCCGCCAGCACGTCCCCCGAGCCCGCGGTCGCGAGGCCCGGATTGCCGGTCTCGTTCTGCACGGCATGCTCCGCATCGGCGATGACGGTTTGGGCACCCTTCAGGCACACGATCCCGCCGACACGCTGCGCCAACCGCAGGGCTTGCTCGCGCCGGAGCTCGGGTTCGTCACTCAATTCGCAACCCATGCGCCGGGCCTCTCCGGGGTGCGGCGTGATGACCAGGGCTCCGCGTGCGCGTTGCAAGAGTTCGGGGTCGTCGGCGCACACGTTCAGGCCGTCGGCATCGACCAGGACAGGCACCTCCACCGCATCGAGCGTCGCCTCGAGCAAGGCCCGCGTGCGCGCGGTGGAACCGAGGCCGGGACCGATCAGGACCGCGTGCGGATCGAAGTGCTCGAGGGCGTCGGGCCAACCACCGGTGTAGGCCTGGAGGTCGATCAGAATGGCCTCGGGGGCCGCGATCGGAAGGCTGCGCAGGGGATTCTCATCGAGACAGCCGAGCGCGACCAAGCCCGCCCCGCCGCGTTGCGCCGCACGCACACAGAGCATGGCTGCGCCAGGCATGGTCTCACTCCCGGCGAGGCACAACACGCGCCCAGCCGTGCCCTTGTGTGCATTCGGCCCCAGGGCCGGCAGCGGGCGTAGACGATACGACGAGGATCGGGGAGGTTGCGGCATGGGTTGCGCCAGGGATAGGGGCGCCGGAGGTCAGACGTCGCAGGCGAGCTCGATGCGCCCGACCTCAAGCCCAGCGTGGTTGCGAACGACAGGATCGCTCCAGCGGTTCAAGAGCGAAAGCTCGGCTTCGCTCGCGAGCTCGAGCTTTTGTAGCAAACCGACGACAACGGCATGCAGTCCGCGAAGGCCACCGTCGTCGATCTTGATCGCAAGGCCCCGATCTCCCCCGACGACGCCGATGGCGTGTACCGCCTCCGCTCCGATCTTGGCGAAGAGCCGGCCCCCACTGGCGCGCAGGATGTCCGTGTCGATGCGTTTCTTGTTGCCTGCTATCAGCTCGGGGAAGCGCCCCGCGCAGGCGGTGATGCGCTGAAAAATGGCGCTGCGCTCGGGCGTGAGTCCCTCGGGATTACTGACCCGTGCAAAGCCCAGGGCGAGGGCCGTCAGCGGAAGGCGATACGTCGGTGCGCTGCAGCCGTCGATACCCGGCACGAGGCTCTGGGCCGGCAAGCCGCAGACCTCCTCCAGGGCCGAGCGCACCCGCACCTGCCCCTCGCTGTTCGGATCGAGATAGCGCTCCGGAGCCACGTCCAGATGTTTCGCGAGGGCCAGGAAACCCGCATGCTTGCCGGAGCAGTTGTTGTGCAGTGCGCTCGGCTCGCGGCCCTCGAGTACCAGCGCGCGTCGCGCCTCGGGGTCGTTAGGGGGATGCACGCCGCACTGCAGGTGCTCGACACCGAACCCGAGTCGGTCGAGAGTCCCACCCACGGTTTGGGTGTGACACGGCTCGCCCGAGTGGGACGCAACCGCCAGCGCGACCTCCTGGTCCTCCAGTTCGAAGCGCTCGGCGGCGCCCGTTTCGAAGAGTGGCAAGGCCTGGATCGACTTGACCGCGGAGCGCGCGAAGAGAGGCTCCTCGAAGGAGCCCTGGCCGGCGAGCACCTGGCCGGAGGCGTCGGTGAGACACCAGGCCCCACGGTGAAGCGATTCCACATACCCTGCCCGATAGACGCGACAAAGAACGGGATTTTCGGGATAGGACGGGGCCGGAGAAGTCATTCGAGGAGGTTGGATCGAAAGCGAAACACGATTCTACGCGCCAGACGGTGTACCCTCCGAACCAAAATGGACCCCGCCCAGCCCCGCCAATCCAGAAGAGGCGCCGAACGACTCGGTTTTCTCGTGGCCCCCGCCATGCTCGGGGCGGTCGGATTGGCGAGCTGGATCGCAATCCAGGGACCCCGCGGGGTCATCTGGATCATCATCGGGCTCGCGGTTTCGCTACCGCTCTTGTGGATCGTGACCTCGACCCTGTGGCCCGCCAAAGCGAACCGCCGCTGCCCCCGATGTCGCGGCGAAGAGCTATCCCGTCTGGACGAAACGACCACGATCGGGCTTCTTTGTCGCGCCTGCGGCTACCGGGACGAAACCGCCAGCAGCTGGCTCCTGGCCGAAGAGGAGGGAGCTCTCGAGAACATCCTGCTCGAACAGAGACGTCGCGGGGCTGGCAAGGCGCCGAAGCAGCGGATTGACATGCGACAGCGTTCGGATATGGACAGCAGCGTGCGGGCGAACTAGAAGGGAATCTGAATGGCCGAGCCCGCGCCCCAATCCAAGATGATCGACTGTCTCCTCGGGCGAATCGTGATTCGCGACGGTGCGGACCGTCAGTACATCTATCTGTCGGAGGCCGTGGGCGAACGGGGCTTTCCGATCGTCATCGGGAACAGCGAGGCGGGTGAGATCCACCGTGTGATTCACGGTATCGAGCCGGATCGGCCGCTGACGCATCAGCTGACCTTCGAGGCCATCGATGCCCTCGGAGCCACGATTCAGACGATCGATATCATCGATCTGCGCCAGAACACGTTCTACGCCAAGATCGTGCTCGTCGATGCCGAGGGCGAGATCGTCGGCAGCCTCGATGCACGCCCGAGCGACGCCATCGCCTTGGCCCTGCGGGCGGGTTGTCGCATCCGCGTGGCAGAGGCCGTTCTGGACGAGGCCAGTCGCGGCGACGGGACGATCTGACTCGTTCGGCCCCTGGGCTACGTCAGGCGTACAGGAAGCCGAAACGTGCCAAAAAGAAGCGCAGCGCACGCTTTTCGAGCGCTTGCGGCCGTTTCGATCGGAAGCGCACGCAACCGGAGCGGGAAAAAGCGGTCCAGGGCCTGGATAGGAGAAGCCTTTTCGGCCTTGGCAGGGTCGGCGGATGGCCACTCTCTTATCATTGGTTGGACCGAAGTGGGGACGAATCGACATCTCGATGCCCTGCAAAACCCGCGAACCAGAATAGCCATGAGGCAATCGGACTCCGCGCTCGCCGCTCTTCCGGGTCTCCCCGTGAGTCGCGAGACGCGTCTACAGCCCCCTGTTTTCGGTGGGATCGCCAGGGTCGCATCGACCCTCCTCGTTTCGGGTTTCATCCTCGCGGGCTGCAGCGGAGGAAGCAGCGGCTCCGGCTCGACGGGAAACCAGGGCCAGGTCGGCTCGGACGGCAACCGGCTGTTTCTGACCGATGACAACGAAAGTGGCCATGCGGCCGAGCTCCTGCTCCGGGAGATGTTCTGGGGGCGGCTCGTGGACGTTCACGATGTCGACGCCAGCGGCCAACCCGCCGCGCGACCGATCCTGCGCGACTTCGTCATCAACGAGAACATCTCGAGCGACGGCGCCACCTACACGCTCGAGAGCAATCCCCTGACCCAGGGCACGCGCCTGATCATTCACCGCACCTACGATCCCGACGAGCCGAACGGTGGAGAGTTCGTGCAACAGTTGAAGCGCGCCGAGAACGGACTCGCGCCGGTCTTGCCACGCAATGACGACGGTAGCTCCGCCCCGCCCTTCTCGTACGTCGCACGCAACTCGACCCTCGTGCTCCTGTTCAACGACGTCCTTGACGATTCCGCGGCGGCGCGGATTCAGCTGAACGAGATGGTGCGGATCATCACCGGCTATCCGCCTGCGACTCCCTTCCAGGGGCGGGTCCTGTTCGATCCCAACCACGGGGCAATTCTAGGCGGCAGTTTCCACTCGACGCGCGTCCTGATCGACTTCTCGATCTCGAACGCCGAGGCCGCGAACTTGCCCACGCTGGTTGCGGCCAACTCCTTCGGCCTGCCTTCCAGCTTGCCGAACTCGCCGCTTCCGAACGTCTCGGTGCGGATCCCGACGCAAACGGATTTCGGACAGGGCCAGTTCCGCGTGCTCGCGACGTTCGGTGGTTCACCGATCGGCCAGGACAACAACGGACCGATGGACGTGCTGTCTCCGACGCGCGACCTCGTGCGCGCCTTCCGTGCCGGCAACAACACCGACATCAACAACGGCTTCGTGTTGGATCTCAGCTCCCCCCAGCTCGTCGGCTCCTGGCCCTTGCAGCTGACGGACATGGAAGAGCTCGATGGCGGCGAGCCGGGCTTCGAGTTCATCGGCAATCTGACCTACTTGAACCCATGCCAGAAGGCCCCGCAACGCGGTGAGATCCTGACCGTGGGTTCCCACTTCCTGCAGGTTTCACAGAACGCGACCAGCCCGAACAACAGCGTCGTTCCCAACGTCGTCTTGGAGCTCCTGGCAGCCGAGGGGCTCCAGAGCGCGAACCTGTTGAACGGCCGCGGTTTCATTCGACCGCTCTACAACGTCAACTTCGACGTGCGCGAGGGCTGCTGGATCAGCTTCTCGCCCGAACCCGCCATTGCACCCGATCAAGGTGTGGACACGCGCGTACAGGCCATTCTGCGCTTCAGCGAAGCCATGGACCCCGCCTCTGGTACGCCGATGGAGAACTTCCAGTTGGTCCGCGGCTTCGCCGGGCTCTTGCCCGACACGACGAACATCGTGATCGGATCGGTCGTGGCCTCCGACGACCTGCAAGAATTCCGCTTCGCGTCCAGCCTGCCCTTTGCCCACATCCAGCAGTCGGATCCCTATCACTTCCTCTTGGGTGGATTCACGGACTTGGCGGGCAATCCGCTTCTGGGGGCGCCCAATTTCATTCCCTTCACGGTCGATCCAAACGAACCGGCCGAGGAAAACCGCGGCATCGCGTTGCTCTTCCAGACGCCCAACGAAGTCGATCCCGCCATTACCGGACCGGACCTGCGCGGCCAGTTCTTCTACGACCTCAACCGCGGCGTGATCATGCCGCGGCCGGTGGCCTTCTCCTCGGCCAACGCGGATCGCTCGAATCCTGTGCCCTCGATCATGGTGCCCTTCGCACCCGGAGTGCAAACACCTTTGTCACCCCTCGGCAGTCGACTGCAGACGGTCTGGAGGTACGTGGACTTCGGCTGGCAGGTGCTCGACGAGACGCGCTACAACATCGACGTCGTCGGTCTCAGCTGGGCTCCGATCAGCGGGCTCGTGGTAGCCGACTTCTATCCGGAATTCGAGCTGCTCCTCGCCCACTCGAAGCGCCAACCCGACGAGTGCGTGACAAACTTCCTGCTCCCCGCGGCCCGCCTCTCCGGGCTCGTCACGAACCTGTTCGCGAACAACCCGCTGATCGACGAGCACACCGGGCAGGAAGTCGTCCACGACCGCTCCCTGGGATACGTCATCAATCCGTCCAACCTGACCGTGGCCCCCACCGGCACGGTCCTGATGCCCTACCCGCTGAACCGCGGCACGGGCCCGATCACGTCGTTCACGTGGCGCGACACGCGCTCGCTCAGCCGGGAAGGCCCGCAGGGGCGTGGTTTGCCGCTCTGTATCGAGATCGGAGCACCGCTGTTCCTCGAGGATGGTCCGCCGAGGCGGATGCGTCGCGAGGGCAACGTGCCGACCTTCGGCCTGCCGCTCTTGATCGAAGTGAAGACCTTCCCCTCGACACAGGGCATCGGGCTGAACGCCCTCGACATCAGTCTCGCGATCAACTCTTCGGCCCAACCGAACTTCCGCACCTACTCGACCGGCGGCATCAACCGATTCGGGCAACCCGTCGAGGTCCAACCCGATCTCGCATTGAATCCGGCGGGCGGCTTCAACCCCAATTCGAACCCGCCCGGACGCCGGACGCCGGATGGTGACAACTCGTTCTACATCGGGGCCATCGACTATGTGACGAGGATCAGCCAGGTGCATTCGGTGTGGCTCGCAGGACGTCCGGAGGGCGCCGCGGGAGTCGGTATCGTTCCGAACTACCAACGCCCCGTCGTCCTGCCGCGCCCCGAGGTTCAACCCTTTGGGACACAGGCCATTCTCGAATACCGCGGAGCGACGAGCTTCCTCGATACCGAGGACTCGGTCTTCGACGCGCTACAGCTCGATGCCTATGGCGATCAGTTCGAACTGCAACCTCCTGAAATCTGCAACCAGTGCATCCGCCCCAAGGGGCAGGTGATCTTCTGGAACAACATTCGCACCTGGACCGACAACATCGATGACATCGATGGCGCGAACTACCTGCAGCTGCGGATCACGTTCGTCAACAACGTCGAATCGGGCGAGTCGCCTGAAATCGATGCCATCGGAATCCCCATCGATCAGTAGGCGAACGTCTATCGCTGCGCCGCGCGACACGGCCCGAGCGCGAGGCCCGAGCGCGAGGCCCGACTGCACGGAACAGGCGTGCGCGCGGGCCGACTCCAGAAGCCAGGCTTCCGTCCCATGACCATCTCCCTCTCCTTCCTCGTCCTCTCGCTCCGCCTCGCCCTGCCGGTTGCAAACCAGTCCGGCTCAGAGGGTGCACTGGAGCTATTGGAACCGATCGACGTGTTCCAGCTGGAATACGCCGCCCAGCCGCGGATCTCTCCCTCCGGAGAGCACGTCGTCTACGTCCGCCACTCGATGGACGTCTTGAAGGATCGACGGCGTTCGCATCTGTGGTTGGCCTCGATGACGAAGGCGGACCATCGACCGCTCTTCTCCGAGGATGCCCAGGCCTCCAACCCGCTCTGGTCCCCCAGTGGGGACCGATTGGCTTTCGTCGCCAGCTCGGAGGGTTCCGCGCAGCTCTTTCTGCGCTGGATGGACACGGGGCAAACCGCGCGCTTGACACAGCTGGAGAAAACACCAAGGGGTCTCAGCTGGTCACCGGACGGCAGCTATCTCGCCTTCACAATGCACGTCGAGGTCAAGCCCAAGCCCTTTGCCAAGCTGCCTCCGAAGCCCGAGGGTGCGGAATGGGCGGAACCGGCGAAGGTCATCACGCGGGTGAAGTATCGATCCGATGGTGCGGGCTATACGTCCGCGGGCAACGTGCAACTGTTCGTGCTGCCGACCGACGGTGGAACTCCACGAGCCTTGACCGAAGGGCCGTTCGATGTCGCAGGCACGCCCCAGTGGTCCGCGGATGGCGAGCGCATCTACTTCTCATCCAATCGTCGAGAGGACAGCGACTACGAGCCGGCGGATACCGAGCTCTACTCCGTCGAGCTCGAAGACGGTTCCCTGACGCGCCTGTCGAGCCGCTACGGGCCCGACAAGGAACCACGTCTGTCTCCGGATGGACGTTGGATCGCGTTCACGGGCTACGACGACCAACTCCAGGGGTACCAGATCACGCAGCTCTACGTGATGGACGCGAAGGGCGGCGAAGCGCGTGTCTTGACCGCCGGACTCGATCGCAGCGTTCAACAGCCCAGGTGGGATCCCGAAGGCCAGAGGATCTACTTCCTCTACGACGACCAGGGCGACACGCGCATCGCCTCCGTCGACCTGGAAGGTCAGTTGCGTTCCGTCGCGGATTCCGCCGGCGGCATGTCGCTCGGTAGGCCCTATGCTGCAGCCGACTATGACGTCGGCAGCCGAGGGCGTGTCGTCTACACCCGGGTCAGCCCTTATCGCCCCGCGGATCTCGCCTTGATCTCGGAGCAGGGGGAGTCTGCGCGCAGCCTGACCGCGTTGAACGAGGATCTGCTCGGGCACAAGACCCTGGGCGAAGTCGAGGAGCTACGCTTCAGCTCTGCCCATGATGGGCGCGAGCTGCAAGGTTGGCTCGTCAAGCCGCCTGGTTTCGAGCTTGGGTCCGAGCAAGGGGATCCGGACAAGCGCTATCCGTTGCTGCTGGAGATCCACGGTGGCCCCTTTGCAAACTACGGCCCGCGCTTCGCGGCAGAGATCCAGCTCTTCGCGGCTGCGGGATACGTCGTCTTCTACATGAACCCCCGGGGTAGCACGAGCTACGGCCAGGAGTTCGGTAACCTGATTCACCACGCCTATCCCGGCCACGACTACGACGATCTGATGTCCGGCGTCGATGCGTGCCTGGCGAAGGGCTTCGTGGATCCCGATCGAATGTTCGTCACGGGTGGCTCGGGTGGCGGAGTGTTGACCGCGTGGATCGTCGGCAAGACCCAACGCTTCCGCGCCGCGGTGGTCGCCAAGCCGGTCATCAACTGGACCAGCTTCGCGTTGACCGCGGACGCCTACAACTTCTTCCACCGCTACTGGTTTCCTGGCTTTCCCTGGGACCACAACCAGCACTACTTCGAGCGTTCGCCGCTCTCACTCGTGGGGAACGTCGAGACGCCGACCATGGTCCTGACCGGTGAAGAGGATTACCGCACGCCTATCTCCGAATCGGAGCAGTACTACCAGGCGCTCAAGCTGCGCAAAATCGATGCGGCCCTGGTACGCATCCCGGGCGCTTCCCACGGGATCGCCGCACGACCGAGCCACTTGATCTCGAAAGTGCTTCACATCCTGGAATGGTTCGCGCGCCACACTGACACCCAGCCCGGCAATCCAAAGTCGCAAGGCGAGGGCTGATGAACAACGCTGTCCAGAGTACCTGCGAGCGAGAGAGAGGATCCCTGATCGGGATCCTGCTCCTCTCAGTCGGGGCTTCGTGCAGCGGTGGTGGCGGAGCGAACGAAGGCGTCGTCGAGCTGCCGGGGACCGTCCAGAATGACGCGCAGGGCCACGTTTACTTCGTGGACCCCCACCGCGGTGGCCTCACCGAAACGCTTGCACTGGTCGATATTTCCTGGGGACGCCTGGTCGATGTGCACGACATCCAAGAGGATGGAACGACCGACCCACGTCCGATCCTGCGCGACCTCGTGATCAACCAGAACATCGTCTCGGGAGGCGCGTACACGCTCGAGTCGAACCCCGTGACCCAGCGGACACGCCTGGTTGTGCACGAGCACTACGACGAAACGACAGCGGGAGGCGGAGTGTTCATGCGCCTCGTGGCCGACGCTGCCGCCGGCTTGCCCCCCATCGTCCCCAAGAACGGCGATGGCTCGTCGGCCCCCCCCTTCTCGCTGGTCGCGCGCAACGCTTGCATCGCACTGCGCTTCAACGACCTCCTCGACGATTCCGAAGAGGTCTTGCGCGGGCTCACCGAACGCGTGCGGCTGGTCACGGGCACACCGCCGGAAACGCCTTTCGAATCGCGCATCGTTTTCGACACGAACCACGGGGGGCAGTCCGGTGGACGGTTCCATTCGACGCGCGTTCTCATCGACCTGTCGGTCTCGGAGGCCGAGGCGGTCGCCTCTGCGGTGCCCCTGACCGTGAATGCCCTGGGTCTGCCCGCATCCCAAGCCGCCAACCAAAACCCGAACGGTGCGCTGCGGTTGCCGACCCGGATCAGCATGGGCAACGGGCAGTTCCACATCCTGGAAGCGCTGTTCGGCGCTGCTCTCGACCCGGACACGGGCGGCCCCAACGACCCCGTCTCGCCGACCAGGGATCTCGTGCGCGCGTTTCGTTCGGGCAACTCCTCCGACGTCAACAGTGGTTTTCTGCTCGATCTCAAGGCGCCACGCATCGTCGGCTCGTGGCCGCTCCGTCTGACCGAGGTGAGTGCACAACCGGGTGACACGTCCGGATTGGTCTTCGTCGCCAATCTGACGTTCGAGGCCGCTTGCCGGAAAGCGCCCCAGGTGGGCGAAGTGATCCATGTCGGCAGCTACTTCCTGCGCGTCGCCAAGTCGGCTCTTTTCCCCGACGGCGATGGGGTGGTGCTGGACGTCGTGCTCGAGCTGCTCGGTTCCGAGGGGGTTCCCTCTCCTCTGGTGCTGCAGGGCACCGGTTTCCTGCGTCCACTTTTCCGTCCGGGGCTCGGTGTTCCCGGTGCCTGCTGGCTCAGCTTCTCGCCCGCGCCTCGATCACCTCCCGATCGCGACTTCTCGAGCACCCTGCGGGCCACGCTGCGTTTCACCGAGCCCATGGAGCCCTCTTCGGTCACGCCTCTGGAGCGTTTCCGTCTGGTTCGCGGAGCGCCGGGCACACTGGCCACGCCCGAGAACGTCGTCGTGGCCACGGTCAGCGCAACGGCGGATCTGCGCGAGTTCCTCTACACGCCGATTCTGCCCCTGTCCCACACCCAGAACGGTGAGATCTATCACTTCCAGCTCACGGGGATGACGGACCTCAGCAACAACGCCGTAGCGGAGACTCCGGGACTCGTCACGATCACGATCGATCGCGAGGAACCCGAAGTCCACAGCGGTGGGCTCTCGCTCTTCTTCGAGACGCCCAACGAGATCGATCCGGTGACCTCGGGGGTCGATCTGCGGGGACAGTTTTTCTACGACTTCAACAAGGGCACGATTCGCCCGCGGCCCGTCTCCTTTGCCTCCGCGGTCGCCGATCGCGTCCATCCGGTGCCCAGCATCATGGTGCCCTTCGCGCCCGGCGTGCAAACACCGTTGTCACCGCTCGGCAGCAAGATGCAAGCGGTCTGGCGCTACGCCGATTTCGGCTGGCAGGTGCTGGACGAGACGCTCTACAACCTCGACATCGTGGGCCTCAACTGGTCCCCCATCGGCGGGTTGGCCGTGGCGGATTTCTACCCAGAATTCGAGATTCGCCTCGCCCACAGCGCGCGCATGAACCACGAATGCCGCAGCGTTTCGACGGGGTTCCCCATCTACTCGAACTCGGGGCTCGTGACGAGCCAGTTCGCGAACAACGTGCTGGTCGGCGACAACATACAACAGGAGGTCGTGCACCCGGCCCATCTCGGATACCAGGTGAACCCCTCCGAGCGTTTCACCTCGTCGTCCGGTACGGTCATGATGCCGTTCCCCTGGAATCGCAATACCGACGAGGCAGTCGGCTATACGTGGCGTGATACGCGCTCGCCCCTGGTGGGAGGCAACGATGGCCCAGGCCTACCCATCTGTATCGAGATCGGCGCACCGCTCTTGCTGGAGGCCGGTCCGCAGGGTCGCATCCGTCCCGCGGGCAGGGTCCCGACCTTCGGATTGCCGCTGCTCATGGAGTTCCGCTGCTTCCCATCCAGTTCGGGAGTCGGGCTGAACGCGTTCGATATCTCGATCGCGAACAACGCCTCGCGCGGCCCGCTCTTCCGTGTCTTCTCGACCGGCGGCATCAACCGCTTTGGAATGCCCGTGCAGGTGCAACCGGACCTCGAGGATCGGCCCATGGGTGGGTTCAATCCGAACTCGAATCCGCCTGGCAAGCGCACGCCGAACGCGGACAACGCCTTCTACATCGGACAGATCGACTACGTCGTGCGAGTCAGCCAGGTCTACAGCGTCTGGCTGGACCTGCGACCGTCTTTCATCAGTCCGCTGCAGTTCCAGGACTATCGCCAACCCGTTGTGTTCCCACCGGTTCAACCCGCGGGCACTTCGGTCACTCTGGAATTTCGCGGCGCAGTGTCCTTCGAAGACGTGGGCGACAATGCCTTCGATGCACGTTTCATCGACGCGTACGGCATTCCCTTCCAGTTCCAGTCGGCCCAGGTACACGCGTGCAACCAATGCATTCGGCCCAAGGGCACCGTCCACTACCACCACGACGACGACAGCTGGCGCGAGGACATCAGCACCCTGGATGGGGCCCGTTTTCTGCAGGTGCGGATGACGTTCCTGAACAACTCCGAATCCGCCCAAGCGGCCGAACTCGAAAGCCTCGGGATACCGGTGGCCTACAAGTGAGCATCCCCTCGCCTCGACAGAATCGACTGAGTCGATGAAGAACCGCAGCACCCAAACCCCTTGCCATGCCCTGCGCCGACTTGTTCGGAGCTGGGTCGTGGTCTGTGTCTGGGTGCTTTCGGCCTGCGGAGGCGGCGGTGGCGGAGGCTTCACGGCGCTCCCCGGTGGCGTTCAAACCGGTGAGGATGGGCACGCCTACTTCGTGGACCCAAACCAGAGCGGTCAGGCCGAGTCCCTGCACCTCATCGATGTTTTCTGGGGACGGCTGGTCGATGTGTTCGATGTAGACGAGGAGGGCAACCCCCGGCCGCGACCGGTGTTTCGCAACTTCGTCGTCAACGAGAACGTGCCCTCCAATGGCCTCGAGTACACCCTCGAGACCAACCCGATCAACCAGGCCCAGCGCCTGATCATCCACCGCTCGTATGACCCCGAGGACCCCGAGCAGAATGGACCCGGTTCATTCCTCGATCTGTTGCGCGGTGCCTCCTCCAGCCTGGGGGTCGTCCTGGCAAAGAACGACGACGGAAGCTCGTCCCCGCCCTTTTCGTTCGTGGCGCGCAACGCCTGTCTCGTGCTGCGCTTCTCCGACTTGCTCGACGACAGCGAGGACACGCAGACGCTCCTGCCCGAGCTCGTGCGCTTCGGAACAGGATATCCGCCGGAGGCTCCCTTCGAGGGACGCGTACTGTTCGATCCCAACCACGGCGGCGCGGTGGGCGCTCGCTTTCACTCGACGCGTATCCTCTACGACTTCACGGTTTCGCTCGGCGAAGTGGCCAGCCTGCCCCAGTCCCTCCCGATCAATTCCTTCGGTTTGCCGGCTTCGCGACCCAGTTCCACAGCTCCCAACGCAGCGCTTCGAATTCCGAGCGAGCTCGACTTCCAGACGGGCCAGTTCCAGCTCCTGAAGAGCCTCGGAGGCAGGGCGATTACGCCAGCATTGGACGATCCGGTCGATGTGCTCGCAGCGACCCGGGATGTCGTGCGGGCCATGCGTTCGGGCAACGAGACCGACATCAACTCCGGTTTCCTGGTCGATATAGAACCGCCCCAGATCCTCGGTACGTGGCCGCTTTTCCTGACCCAGCTCGAAGCCGTGTCCGGAGATGAGACGGGTCTCTTGCTAGCGGGCAGGCTTCAGTTCGATGGGCCGTGCCGCAAGACACCCCTCAAGGGGGACGTCTTCACGATCGGGGAGTGGTTCTTCCGGGTTGCACGCAGCGCCTCCGCTCCAAACGTCGACGGCATCGTCAACAACGTACGCATCGAGCTCCTCGCCGAGAGCCCGCCCTCCAGCTTGCTGTCGTTGCAGGGCGCTGGTTTCTATCAGCCCGTGTTCGACCCGTTCGTCGACGTCGAAAGCGGCTGCTGGATCAACATCTCCCCCAGCCCGGGCATCCCGCCCCAACGCGACGTGTCGCCCTCGATGCAGGCCATCCTGCGCTTCACGGAACCGATGGAACCGACCTCGGTGATCCCCATCGAGAACTTCCAGCTGGTTCGCGGTGCTCCGGGAACGCTGGCGCGCTGGGACACCGTCGTGGTTGGTCGGGTCGATGCCTCCGGCGACCTGCGCGAGTTCCGCTTCACGCCGAGCCTCCCCCTGGCTCACCGGCAAAACGGCGAGGAGTATCACTTCGTCCTCAAGAACCTGGTCGATCTCAGCGGCAACCCCCTTCCCGAAGTGCCGCCCTTCATCCGCATAGCGGTCGATCCGGCCGAACCGGCAGAGGAAAACGGGGGCATCTCGCTCTTCTTCGACTCGACCAACGAGATCTTGCCGGACGCGACGGGCAACGAAATACGAGGCCAGTTCTTCTACGACTTCAGCCGCGGCGAGATTCGCCCGCGCCCCGTGACCAGCGCCTCGGCCGTGGCGGACCGTGTGAATCCGGTTCCGGGCATCATGATTCCCTATGCACCGGGGGTACAGACACCTCTTTCGCCCCTGGGCAGCAAGCTACAGACGATGTGGCGCTACGTCGACTTCGGTTGGCAAGTGCTCGACGAGTCGCTCTACAACCTGGATATCACGGGCATCAACTGGTCACCGGTCGAAGGCCAGGTGGTGGCTGACTTCTACCCCAAGTTCGAGATGCGCGTGGGGCATACGCACCGGCTCCCCGTCGAATGCCGCGAAGTACAGTACGGACTCCCGCTGTACCCGGGTTCGGGCCTGCACAATCATCTCTTCGCGGCCAACGTGTTCAACCAGGAGGGCCTGTCGCAGGAAATCGTGCACGAAGCCCAGCTGGGCTATGCCATCAACCCGATCGATCGCTTCGTCGCTTCTTCCGGGCGCATCATGATGCCCTTCCCCTGGAACCAGGGGCGTAGCGTCGGCGACTTCTTGACGTACACGTGGCGTGACACGCGCTCGCAAGCCCTGGGCGGTCCCGGCAGTCGCGGTTTGCCGTTGTGCATCGAGATCGGCCAACCGCTCTTCCTCGAAGACGGTCCGCCGCGGCGCATCCGCATGGAGAACGACGTGCCGACCTTCGGTCTGCCGTTGTTGATGGAATTCCGCTGCTTCCCCTCGGACTCGGGCGTGGGGCTGAACGCCTTCGATATCTCGTTGGCCTCGAACTCGTCCATCTTCCCGTACTTCCGCACGTACTCCACCGGCGGTATCGATCGCTTCGGCAATCCCCAGCAGGTCCAGCCCGATCTCGAGGATCGCCCCATGGGCGGCTTCAACCCCAGCTCGGCGCCCCCGGGTCAACGTACACCCAGTGCGGATCCCTCGTTCTACATTGGCCAGCTAGACTACATCGTACGCTTGAGCCAGGTGCACACGTGCTGGATCGACGCGCGCCCCTCGCCCGCCTTCGACGGTGACATCGACTACTCGAGCCCGACGATCCTCCCACCGCCGGTGCAGCAACCGCCCGGCACACTGGCGACCCTCGAATTCCGCGGGGCGACTCAGTTGCTCGACATGGGGGCCGCGGCCTTCGATGCGAGCTCGATCGACATCTATGGGGATGTGTTCGAGATCCAAACCCTCACCGATCAGGGATGCAACCAATGTATTCGCGACCTGGGTACGGTGATTTATCTGAACAACGATGCGGGCTGGAAGAGCAACATGGACGACATCGACGGCGCGTCCTTCTTCCAGGTGCGAATCACGTTTCTGAACAACGTGGAATCGCAACAGGTGGCGCGGCTGAAGGCCATGGGCTTCCCGATCCTCTACCGGTGATCGCTCCCTGTTTCGCCCGATCGCTCGCGTGTCTCCGCTTCTCCTGGCTCTTCGTGATGGCCCTTGTCCTGTCCCAGGCCAACGCTCAGGCCCCCGGACATCGGCTCGTCAGCCCTGTCTCGAGCACAGATACGTTGCTCTTCGATGATCAGGGCGTCTTGGTGCACACCTGGCCCAGCCAGCACAAGCCAGGCATGGCGGCCTACGTGCGCGCCAATGGCAATCTCCTGCGCAGCATCGTGACCGCCGAGGGTCCTTCGGGAGTCGGCGGCGGCATTCAGGAATGCACGATCGACGGCCAGCTGGTCTGGGACTATCGCCTCGACTCGGACGAGCTGCTCGCGCACCACGACATCGAGCCCCTGCCAAACGGCAACGTGTTGGCGGTGGCCTGGGAGAGTCTCTCGAGAGACGCGGCCCTCGCCGCGGGTCGCGACCCGAAGCGCCTCCGGGAGCTCACGCGTCCCGATCGCATCGTCGAGGTTCGGCCTACCGGAAGAACATCCGGCGAAATCGTCTGGAGCTGGCGCGCCCTCGACCAGGCTGAGATCGACATCAACTATCCGCCTGAGCGAACATCGGGCGAACTGCACCATATCAACGGTATCGACTACGACGCCACGTACGACTGGATCGTCGTTGCCGCCTGCTTCCAGGACGAGCTGTGGGTCATCGACAAGAGCTCGGGGCAGCTCGTCTTTCGCTTCGGCAACCCCGCGGCCGCCGGCCGTGCAACGGAGAATGAACGCGCACTCTTCTTTCCCCACGCACCGCGCTTCGTCCCGCAAGAAGAAGGACCTCCGCACCTCCTGGTCTTCAACAACCGAGCGAAGCCCCGCAGCGAAGTCCTCGAGATCACCTTGCCGACCGGCAAGACCACATGGTCGTACTCCGGCGAGGGCTTCGATTCGGACTACATGGCCAGCGCCGAACGCCTGCCCGGGGGAAACACCCTGGTCTGCAGCTCGATGCAACTGCGCGTCTTCGAGGTCGATCCCGCGGGCGACATCGTCTGGGAGATCGGCATGGAAGAGCTTGCGAGCTTCCCGTTCCATGCCACGTACGTGGAGCGAACGCTGTGGGCCGACCGCCCGCGGCGCTCCATCAGCGCCACCGAGAGCGGCCGGGACGTGGTGAGCTTCCATGTGATCGCCGGCAGCCGCCACGCGGGCGAGATCACCTTGCTCTACGAAGGCGACGCGGCCCCCCGTTGGCCCTGGGGTTGGCCCTGGGGCGATTCGCTTTTGGGCGGAGGCCTCCTGGATACGCGGGGCAAGGCCCGCCTGGCGATTCGGGCTCGATGCCCGACACGCCTCGAGTGGCTCGGAATCCGCCGCAGCTTCTCGTACCGGAGCCTCGCTGCCGGAAAGATCACACCGAATGCGGCCAATCGGGTCGAGCTCGTCGTGACTCCCTAGTTTTCTGGCAACTAACGACCCGGTCCCGGGCAGGGCTCTCGTTAGGATGTCGGGTTCGATCGACGCCACGCAGGTGTCGCTGAGCCCCATGAGCACGCCCCCTACCGCCACGAAACTGAGCGACGAGGTCCAGACCCGTCGTTCCCTGGCGATCATCTCGCACCCCGACGCCGGCAAGACGACGCTGACGGAGAAGCTCCTCCTGTACGGCGGCGCGCTGCAGACGGCGGGCTCCGTCACGGCCCGCAAGAAGGGCCGCGCGACCACGTCGGACTGGATGGAGATCGAGCGCCAGCGGGGCATCTCGATCAGCTCGACCGTCGTGCAGTTCGACTACGCGGGTTATCGGGTCAACCTGCTGGATACGCCGGGGCACAAGGACTTCTCTGAAGACACCTACCGCGTGCTGACCGCGGTCGATGCCGCGATCATGGTCATCGACGCCAGCAAGGGTATCGAGCGCCAGACGCGCAAGCTCTTCGAGGTCTGCGCACGCCGTGGAATCCCGATCTTCACCTTCATGAACAAGATGGATCGCCCGGCCCGCGATCCGCTCGAGCTCCTGGATGAACTCGAAAGCGTCCTCGGCATCGGGGCCTGCGCCGTCAACTGGCCCCTGGGAGACGGGCCCGGGTTCAAGGGTGTCTACGATCGCCAGACCAAACGCATGCATCTGTTCGAGCGCGTGGCCAGCGGCGCCTTCGAGGCTCCGGTCGACGTGACCGGGCTCGAAGACAGCAGGGTGCGCGCGCAGGTGGACGAGCTCACCTACGCGCGCGTTTGCGAGGAGATCGAGATGATCGAGGGAGCCGGACACTCTTACAACGAGGAGCTGGTCACGTCCGGCAAGCTGACTCCGGTCTTCTTCGGATCCGCGGTCACGAACTTCGGTGTGCAGCTCTTGCTGGAGCACTTCCTGCACCATTCGCCGCCGCCTACGCCGCGCCTGAGTGGCGAGCGCCTGATCGAGCCGCACGACGAGACCTTCTCGGCCTTCATCTTCAAGATCCAGGCCAACATGGACCCGCGCCACCGCGACCGCATCGCCTTCGCGCGCATCGTCTCGGGTCGCTTCCAGCGCGACATGCAGGTCCTGCACACGCAGACAGGCGACAAGGTGCGCCTGTCCAGCACGCACAAGCTCTTCGGGCGCGACCGCGAGACCGTGGACTACGCCGTGGCCGGCGACGTCATCGGCATCGTCGGTGGTGTCGAATACGGAATCGGCGACACGCTCAGCACCGACAAGACCATCCAGTTCGCCGAGACGCCGCGCTTCAGCCCGGAGTGCTTCGCGGTCATTCACAACGCGAACACCGCCAAGTACAAGCAGTTCCGCAATGGCGTGAAGCAGCTCTTCCAGGAAGGCGTCGTGCAGGGCTGTTCGCTCGAGAACTCGAACAACCCCGTCCCGGTTCTAGGTGCCGTCGGCCCCCTGCAATTCGAGGTCTTCCAGCAGCGGATGTTGAACGAGTACCGCTCCGAAACCCGCTTCGAGCCCCAACCCTGGACGCTCGCGCGTTGGTGGCGAGTGCGCGAGGGCGAACCGGAGGAAACCGAGACGCGTTGGCCGACGGGCTCGGCACTGGCCAAGGATGGATCGGGAGCGCGCATGCTGCTCCTGGTCGAGGAATGGCAGCTACGCCACTTCCATCAGAACAACCCGCACATCGAGACGTCGACGATTCCGTTCCTTGAGAGCTAGCTCCCCCGCTAGCGCTGAATCAGAACGACTTCCTGCAGGACCACCCGACCCGACGGCAGTCTGCGGCCGAAGCCCGTGCCTGACCCGTCGAGGATGAGATCGCAATCGGGGCAACGGCGATGCTCTTGACGCAGATCGACCACGACGCTGAGCGCCCCCGAGGAGCTGGTCGAGCCACAGCGCCCGCAGGCGCCGCTGCCGAGGCTCTGCTCGAGCAAGCCACCGGGTCCCAGGGCCGACAGGAACTCGAAAATCCGCATGCACGTTTTCGCAGTTGCGGGGCCGACGGTCTTCATTCTGAGGGTATGGGGCATTTTCATGGTCGTTCTCCTCGGATCGGCACCACCGGCTCCAACCTCTGAAGCGCAAAAGCGCGGATGCAGGGTAAAAGAAAAAACGTCCGGGGCCCGGATCGCTAATCTGGGCCCATGCAGCGCGCCACTCTTCTCTTCCCCCTCGCTCTCTTTCTCACGCCCGGCACCGGATCGCGGGACACGCTCGCCTGGAAACCCACGGAAGGGACGCTCGTCCGAATCTTCGAGACGAGCTCGGAGAGCGAACTCGAGGGGTTGGGCATGTTCCTGGACGGCGAGGAGCGCGAGAACCCCCACGGCGGCGGGCCGCCCCAGATGATGATCAAGAGCGCCGAACGCAACGTGTTCGTCGACGAGATCCTCGAGGCCGATGACGAGCGCGTGCTGCACTTCAAGCGCACGTTCCGGGAACTGAGCCAGACGCGCACGATGGAGAGCGAGCTGGCGCCGGAACCTACCGAGGAAGAGCGGATCAGCGACCTGGAGGAGACCACGGTGGTCTTCAAGTGGGATGCCGACGAAGAGGAGTATGAACTCGAGTTCGAGCTCGACGAAGGACTCGACGAGAGCCTACTTGAGCATCTGGTGGAAGATACGACCCTGAGGGGCTTCCTTCCGGAAGAGGAAGTGGAGGAAGGGGATTCGTGGGAGGTCGATATCGAGGCGTACATCAACGCCATGTGGCCGGGGGGAGTGCTGGGCTTCTATGAGGAGCAGGCGGGGCCCGACGAACAACGCCTGGAGATGACGCTGGCGTTGTTGGAGGAGGTCCAGGGCAGTATCGAAGCAACGTATCAAGGGACGCGGGAAGAGGATGGTGTGCGGGTGGCGGTAATCGAGGTCGAGATCGAGGCGAAGACGTCGGCGGAGGCGGAGATGGAGGATGAACGTATGGGGGAATACACGCAGTTCGTTTCGTTGGAGCGGACGGTGGAGGGGGAGATCCTTTGGGATCTGGAAGGGCAGCGGTTGTATGGATTCTTTGGGGAGGCGGAAGGGGAAGAGGTAAACGAGATGAGGAGTACGGTGGAAGGCCCGGATGGGGAGGAGCACGACGTGGCGCGGCGGATGACGTATGTGGGGACGACGAAGTACTCGTTTACTCTGGAGGAGGAGGAATAGGGTTCTCCTCTCCATCCCCAGCGCCGCGACCCAAACCGACTGGCCCAACTGGCGCGGCCCCCAACACACCGGCGCCCAGAACACCCACCGCCACGTGATCGTGCGTGCGGGCAGCATGCTGTACACCTTCTAGACCCCACGCCTTTTGCGCTTCCCTACCGGAGCCCGATGCGTAGAGTCGGACCATGCTTCGTCTTCTCCTGCTCGTGCTCGCCTGCCTCACACCGGCGCTCCACGGCCAGCGCACACTCCCCGAGCTCGACGAAGAGCCGCTGCTGAAGATCCTCATCGCCCGCGCACCGCGCGTCGCGATCCAGCTCGACCGAGCTGCGCTTCTCGAAACCCCATCGGGAACGTTCAAGCTCAACAAGGGCACCCACTTCGCCCAGGCGACCCGGGGTCGCTGGAGCATCTCGGGTAGCGACGCGTACACAAAGACCGGGCTCGTTCGTAGCGGCAACCAACCGATCTTCCGCATCGAGGCCATCCCGCTCTTCGGCAAACCCCGCGGCCTGCAGCTCTCCGGCGATCTGCTCCTGCAAGCCCAAGGCAACGAGATGCTCGTGGTCGAGCGCGTGCCCATGGAGCGCTACCTCGCCGCGGTCGTCACGGCCGAGATGAATCCCAAGTGGCCCACCGAAGCCCTCGCGGCCCAGGCCATCGTCGCACGCAGCTACGCCGCCGCACGCTGGATGGATCGCTACAACGAGCCCTGGCACCTGCACTGGCACTTCGGCGTCGACATGGCCTACCACGGCTGGAGCAAGGACCACGACAAGGTCGCGCGCGCCATCGCCAAGACGCGCGGCCAGCTGCTCATGTTTCGGGGCTTCCCGGTACTGGCGCTCTTCAACGCCAGCTCCGGCGGACGCACCGAGGCCTTCGATCGCATCAAGCCCGGCGTGCTCGCTCCCGATCACAAGACCCCCATCGCCGCGGCCATGCCGGTCGTCGATGACAAAGCCGCCCTCGCCGGCGCCGCGGGTCTCTCCCTGAGCCATTCCCACGGCAACTGGAAGGCCGACATCCCGCTCCCCGAGATCACCCA
Source organism: Planctomycetota bacterium (assembly GCA_965662355.1). GTDB lineage: Bacteria > Planctomycetota > UBA1135 > UBA1135. Next base: position 416,682 of record CBFIHP010000003.1, read on the forward strand.
GGCCCTGCAGGCCTGGTCCAAGGCCGCCAGGGATCGCCCCACCTTCGGGACCGTCGAGGCCATCTCCATCCTCGAACGCCACAGCGACTCCCAACGCGTCGACACCATCAGCATCCGCCACCGCCTCGATGGCCGCGAGCGTTTCCAATCCCTCCCCGCCACCGACTTCCGCCTGGCCGTCAGCCCGGTCCGCATCCGCTCGGTCCTCTGGGAACGCTGCGTCATCGCCTCCAAGCCCCCCGGCTACCTCGTCCTCCACGGCCGCGGCTTCGGCCACGGCTGCGGCCTCAGCCAGGTCAGCGCCTGGTACCTCGCCAAACACGGCGAAAGCGCCAACACCATCGTCAGCCGCTTCTATCGCGGCGCCAAAATCGAACAGCGCTACCGTTGAAACGAGCCTGGAACTGAAACGAGCCTGGAACCAGACTGTCGCCGCTCCCCACGGAGGCCTGGCTGAGCGGCCGAAAGCAGCGCTTTTGAAAACCACCGTGCTGAAAGCCACCAGGGGTTCGAATCCTCTCGCCTCCGCCAACACCCTGACCGCACGGGTGACGCAAGTTGTTGCGCTGATGGGAAGTTAAGTCGCCCTGCTCATATGCCCATGGCGACGAGCTTCGTCTCCCAGGTCCAATCCGTTCCGCTGCAGAAGCGCAGCTTTCTCGAGGCACTACAATCTCGGGGCGATGCGAACTCTATCCCTCTGCTCGACGCTGCTCTCGATCTTGGTTCTCGCTCCGCTGGGAGCCGCCGCGGCTCTTCAGGGTCCTTTCCTCGGCCACGTCAGCGAGCATGGCGCGCGGATCTGGGTCCGAGCGGAACAGGAGTCAGCGCTGACGTTGACGGTGCGACGTGAGGCGGAGTCTGTGCTGGAGTTGCGCGAGGAGGCTTTACGGGAAAGGGACTTCTGTGTCGTCTTCGACGTGAATGGGCTCGCCCACAGCACGCGCTACGAGTACACACTGAGCACGGCGGAGGGGAACGCGGGGGGCTGGTTCGAAACCGCTCCCGCTCCGGGCCTTGCAAGCGTCGTGCGCATCGCCTTCGGGTCCTGTGCGCGGGAGGACGAGAGCACGGCGGCGGTGTGGCGCCGCATGGGAGAGAGCGGTGCCGATGCCGTGGTGTTGCTCGGCGACACGCCCTACATCGACAGCACGGAACTCGAGGTCCAGCGACGCCGCTATCGCGAGTTCGCGGGGATGCCGGCCATGGCGGAGCTCGTCGCGCATACACCGCTGTACGCCACCTGGGACGATCACGACTTCGGTCGCAACGATACGGACGGCAACCTCCCGGGCAAGGAGAACTCGCGGCGCGCTTTCGTCGAGTATCGCGCCAACCCGAGCGCTGGTGATGGAACGCAAGGGATCTATACGAGCTTTCGGCGCGGCCCGGTGCAGGTCTTTCTGCTGGATACGCGCACCTTCGCCGGAACCGAGCCCTCGCCCTTCGATGCCGCGCGACCGAGCCTGCTCGGCGCCGCGCAATGGCGCTGGCTGGAGGCGGAGCTGAAGGCATCGAGCGCGACCTTCAAGGTCCTCGCGTCGGGCATGATCTGGAACGGGGCCACGCGGCCGAACAAGCCCGACCACTGGATGAGCTACCCGCATGAACGCGAGGCGCTGTTCCGCATGCTCGGGCGGCTCGAGGTGTCCGGCGTGATGCTCGTGGGCGGCGACATTCACCGCAGTCGGCTACTGCGGCATCCGACGCAGGAAACGGCGGGGTATGCGCTGTGGGAGTGGATCACCTCGCCCATGCACGGTTCGGTCATCGAATCCGCGAACGCGCCTCACCCCGCACTCGTGCACGATGTCGGAGAACCGAACGCGTTCCTGTTGCTGACCTTCGACACACGGAGTCGCCCGGCACGAGCGACCGGGCAGGTGCTCAACGCAGCCGGCGATGAGCTCTTCCGGCGCCGTCTGCGCAGCGACGAGCTCCAGGCCAAAGGCGCGGGGCAACCACTCAAGGTCTTCCTCCTGGCGGGCCAGTCCAACATGGAGGGACATGCCGCGGTACGCGTGCTCGATTACCTGGGCGAGGACCCGCAGACGGCACCGCTTCTGGATGAGATCAAGGGACCGGACGGCACGCACCGGTTGATCCCGAACACCTGGATTTCCTACCTGAGCGGATTGAAGGGAAGGATCGATGGGGACAACCGCGAGGTGCATGGCCGGCTCACCACGGGCTACGGCAGCCAATGGGATAGGGACTACTCGCAGCCCGGTGGCAAGATCGGTCCGGAGCTGGGCTTCGGTATCACACTGCAGAAGGCCCTCGCCCAGCCTATCCTGATCATCAAGACGGCCTGGGGTGGACAATCCCTGCACACCGATTTTCGCTCTCCCAGCTCTGGCGCCTACATCCCCACAGAAGCCAACCGGCAGCGTTTCGAGAGCGAGCAGGAGCAGCGCAAGCTCGCGTCGGCCACCGGCGAAAGGTACCGCCAGATGATCGCGCATGTGCGCTTCGTCCTCGGCGATCTCGAACGTGTTTGTCCCGACTACGACAGCGAACAGGGGTATGAACTGGCCGGCATGGCCTGGTTCCAGGGCTGGAACGACATGGTCGACCGCGGTAGCTATCCGCGGCGAGAACAACCGGGTGGCTACGACGAATACACCCGCTGCCTGGCAAACTTCATTCGCGATGTCAGGAGGGATCTGAAAGCCCCGGCCATGCCCTTCGCGATCGGCGTGATGGGAGTCGGTGGAACCCTGCGCGAAGAATCCCGCTACCGAGCCGTGCACGGCAACTTTCGAGCGGCCATGGCCGCTCCGGCGGAAATGCCCGAGTTCCAGGGTAACGTCGTGGCCGTGCAAACAGCGCCCTACTGGGATGAGAGACTGGCGGCCATCGACGACAAACGCCAGCGACTGCGCCAGAAGAACCACCTGCTGAAGACGAAGAACCGCGACCACGAGAACGCAGCCGGCACGATGACGGCGCAGGACATCGGGGACTATATGGCGCGCTATGAAGAGGAGCTCTTCAGCGCGGAGGAGCGCGACCTGGAACGGCGCGCGAAGTCCAACGCGGGTTATCACTACCTCGGGTCGGCGAAGACCGCTTGCCAGATCGGCCAGGCCTTTGCGGAAGCGCTCCTCGCATGGCAATGAATGCAGAGACGCCCGGAATGGGTAGTACGCCGGACCCGGCTCATCCCTTCGGCTTCTTCGGTTTCTGGAAACGCCGGGGCCGCGCCGACAAGAAGCTTACGCGTCGGATCGAGGCAGGGATCCCGCTCGCCGTTTAGGCTGCCGGAATGCAAGCCTCCACGCGAATCCTCCACCTCGGTGCTCTCTTCTGCCTTCTCGCCCCTGCCGCCGCCCAGGCGCAGGCCGAAGAGATCGAAGAGCGCTGCACGGAATACCTGTGGGAGCTCTTCGAGGCACGAGAGTATCCAGGCTGCTCGGCGGCGTTGGTGCTGCCTGATGGCGAGGTGGTTGCGGTCTATGCAGGGTATGCGGACATCGAATCCGAGCGCGAGATGGGGTCCGCGGATCGGTTGCTATCGGGGAGCATCGGCAAGACGTATGTGACGGCGGCGGCCCATCATCTGGTCAGCGTAGACAAGCTCGAGCTGGATGCGAAGGTATCGAAGTATCTCGGTGGGTCCGAGTGGTACGCACGGCTGGCGAATGCGGAGGCGGTCACGGTGCGCCAGCTGATGCGGCATCAGTCGGGCATTCCGCGCTATGTCTTCAAACCCGGTTTCTTCGCGGCCTGTCTGGCCGAGCGGGATCGGGTGTGGAAGCCGGAAGAGCTCTTGGCGTATGTGCTGGATGACGAGCCGTTGCACGCGCCGGGAGCGGGCTGGGCCTACTCGGATACGAACTACATCCTGGTGGGGATGATCATCGAGAAGGTGTCCGGGCAGGCCTTCTACGACTATGTGCAAGAGCACCTGTTGAAGCCCCACGGCCTGGCCGACACGGTGCCCTCCGATTCACGGCGGATCGAGAAGTTGACACAGGGCTATGTGCGCAGCGCGGCGTTCCCGGGCATGCCGGAGCGGATCGTCGAGGATGGCGTGTTTCACTTCAATCCGCAGTTCGAATGGTGCGGGGGTGGATATGCCAGCACGGCGTCGGATCTGGCGCGCTGGGCGCACGTCCTGTATCGGGGAGAGGCCTTCGAGGGTGGGTACCTGGAATCGATGCTGGATGGAATTCCGGTGCGTCAGGGCGCGAGCACGCGGTATGGGTTGGGGGTCTTTCTGCGCGAGACGGAATTGGGTCCGCTGCACGGCCACGACGGCGTCATGACCGGGTACACGGCCACAATGGGTTACTTCCCCGAGCATGGGATCGCGGTGGCCTTGATGTTGAATACGGACGATGCGGCGGTCCTCGGAATGCCCTTGCATGGGGCGGCACAGGAGCTGGTGCGGATGGCCGTAGAGGTCGTGGGCAAGTAAGCAGCTGTGTGGTGCGTCCGGGCAAGTATCGGACCCGATGAGAAGCGCTGAACCTGGTGGGGAGCCAGGGAACCCAGTCTGGAGCCACCCTGGAAACGGGCGCGCTGAAGATCAGATTGTCGATGGCGCCTGAACCCGACAGCAGGATCTGGAGCGCCCGGAACGAAGTAGACCCGTTTTTGACCTC
>CBFIHP010000004.1:0-350555 GCA_965662355.1 Planctomycetota bacterium
AAACAGGGGCTTTGCGTAAGGTCGCGCCGGTGGAGGGAGAAAGCCGAAAAGAGGGTCGGTGGGCCGCGGCGATCTTCGCCGTCCTGTTCGCGCTTTTCTTCGTTCTGCGCCAGGAATCGTACTGGAGTGATGCCCGCCACTTGATCCGCTCGGTGAACGAAGGGCTCCTGCAACGCCACCACTTCGCCTACCCTTCGATCGCGTACGGGTTCCATCGGCTGACGACCCTCTTCGGCAACACGGAAGCGAAGCTCTCGTTGCAGCTTTTGTCCGCTCTTTCGGGAGCCGTAAGCGGGGCTCTGCTCTTCCTCACCGCTCGCCGCCTTGGCTTCGATCTGTACGTCGCGCTTGTGGGCGTGGCGCTCATGTGTTTTAGCCCGGTGGTTTCGTTCTACGCCACCTGCGTCGAAGTGCACGCACTGCAACTTGCCTTCGCAACGGGGGCAACGTACTGGGCGGTTTGCCAACGGGATGCGGATTCACGTTCCGCGGTCGTCGCGGCACTGTTTCTCACCGGTATCTTCGGGTCCCACATGGCGGGCCTTCTCTGGGGTCCGGCGCTGCTCGTCTTCGTTTGCTGGAGCGGCGCGAAGCCGCGGCTTCCGCGCCATGCCCTCGGCGGCGTCGCTGTCATGCTCCTGGCAGCGCTCGGTTGGTGCCTCGCGAACCCCGGAAGCGGAGGAGAAGGCCAGACGCACATCGGACGGAGCCTTCAGGACCTCTTGACCGTGATCCGCCCGAAGGTGCTCTATGCCACGCTGCTGACTCCGACCGGGATCCTGTGGATCGGTGGCTTACTCACGCTCTTCACGTTCCGCCGCCGTTGGCGTGAGCTGCTACGACACCCATTGCCCCTGGCTACGGTGGTGCTCTTGGCCTGCATGCTGCCCTTCGCCGGGACGCTGCGCACCCCCGAACGAGGCGCCTACTACATCACTCTGGTCTTGCCGCTGAGCCTGATGACCTGCCACCTGATACAGCAAGCGAATCCTGGCCTGCGACGGTTGGTTCCCCTGGTACTTCTGCTGCAGATCTTTCTCGGTGCCAAGCAATACTACGAATGGGAGCTCGCCTACCCCGGATCCGAGTGGATTCCAGCCCTGCAGGAGCAAACAGGCGAGAAGGGGATCATCATCGCCAAGGAGCTCTGGGAATGGAACGCGATCCAGTTCCACACGAAGCTCACGAGCATCAGCCCGTCCATGCCGCAGCGACCGAACAGTACGATCGCTTCACGCGGCGAGGACGTGATCGTGCGCATGATGAACATCGAGCGCAAGCGCGGCGGCACTCTCGGCGTCACGCGGAACTTCTGGGAATCCAGCGATCCCCTGGAGGTTCGCTGGCAAGAGCTCCTGCGCCAGAACTTCGGCGAGCCCATCGAGGGCAGCCGACCCGAATTCCTCATGTTCGCGAACCACGGGCCGGAGCGAAGGGAAAGCGACTAGAATCGCCAGGATGCTGACACGCGGGTCGCATCGCCGAGACGCCAGGGGCGCACCCCGGATCACGCGATGCAATGAAACTCCAGAGAGGGTGAAACTTCTCGCGTGTTTCGGCGCTCATCAAGCTGAAAGATGCCCTCCCCAACCGCGTTTACGATTCTCTGCCAAATATCGAAGCTCTGTTGAATCACAACGCTTGCATCGAAATGACGGTGCTTCGCGGCGTTTCCCCTGGCGAAGTTCCGAGGAGCGCCCTTACCATCTGGAACTCGAAGTCAGGGGGGGCAGGCCCCCAGGGAAGCTACGCAAAGCCCAAAACCGAACAGTCATGTTTAAACGGTACAGCCTTCTCGCAGCCGGTCTGACCATGGTCAGCCTCGCTGGCGCCACCACAGCCCTCCCCCAGGTTCCGGATGTCATCGTCTACGACATCGGTGTCAACGGCATCGACACCAACAACATTCAATACTGGGGTACGAACACGACAGGAACGATCGCCGCCTACAACTTCGCGACGCAGTCCTGCAACGCTGGCACGGCAGAGCTCGATTGGTTCACGGGCGTGGGCGAATCTCGCCACCCTGTCATCGGACAGAACATGTTCCGCATCAAGGACGGTCGCATCGAACACATCGGCCAAAGCTGGTTGAAGCACGGCTTCTGTGCCGTCAACGAGTTCGAGTCCGAGTGCGGTAGCTGTCAAACCACGCCCTGTGACACGCTCGGTATCGGCTGCGCCGACACCTACTGGGCCGCGTTGAACGACGGTCGCAGTGGCAAGTCAAAACGCTTCGTCAACACCACCGATGGCACGCACGTCGAAGGTGGCGGTCAGCCCACCGGTGGCAGCATCGTGCGCGGCCGCCTGCAAGTCCGCACAGAGGACATCGACCCCGCGCAGAACGCGGGCGCCGAGTGGGTCATCGAAGGCCAGTATGTCACGGCCGACGACACCCTGGCCGGTAACGGACACAACAACGCCTCGTGGCGTCGCCTGCAGGTCAACTCCATCGACAGCGTCCAGGGTGGAGGCCCAACCCACCGTGAAGACCCGGCCATCTACGCCTGGCAACACTTCGATCCCGAGGTCGAAATCCAGCGCGTCGACAACACCGAGGGCGCCTTCACGACGCACTACTTCCTCGGCTATCGTGTGACCCAGGTTGCACCGCGGCGTTTCCAATACGAGTACGCGCTCCAGAACTTGACCTCTTCGCAGTGCGCCAACTCGATCTCGATCCCGCACGACCCCACCGCGACGCTCACGAACGCAGGCTTCCACGGCTCGCGCTACCACTCCGGTGATCCCTTCGACCAGACGCCGTGGCCGGCCTCGGAAACCGGCACGACGATGGATTGGTCCACGGACTCGTTCGCCACCAACCCGGACGCGAACGCACTGCGTTGGGGAACGCTCTACAACTTCTCCTTCGAGGCGAATACGCCGCCCGAAGACGGTCAGGTCACGATCGGGCTCTTCGCCCCCGGCACGAACTCCTCGATGGTGGTCACGCGAGTGCCCGTCCCCTCCGAGTTCATCCTGCTGGACGACCTCGACCAGGCTTCAGGGCCGCCCCCCACGGGCCCGACGGTCATCGCTCCGCTCGTGGTCTCCCGTAACGGAACCAACGTCAACCAAATGGCTCTGCAGCAGGATGCCCCGGCCACCATTGGCGAATTCTGGCGCGGCAGCCTGTCCCTGGGCACGAACAGCCTCTTGATCATCGGCCAAGGCGGCGCGACCGATGGGCTCTTCAACCACCTGGGCGAGATTCTGGTTCTTCCGCCGTATCAGACGCTCTCGCCGCTGGAAGGCAGCTTCCAGTTCCGCGTTCCGCGCAACGCGGCACTCGTGGGTACGACCGTGCACCTGCAAGGTGCGGCCCAGACCGACGAGGGCTGGCGCTTCACCAACGCGCTCGACGTGACCGTCGGAATGTAGGACCGGCGCTTCCACGCTACAGACAAGAAGGCCGAGCCTCCGGAGTGGGGTTCGGCCTTTTTTCTATCGAGTCCGTCAGCGCCATGTGCCGTTCAACACCGAAGCCAGGAGTTCGGTGTCGATGTTCCCTCCGGAGACGACACAGACGATGGGACCTTCCCCGGCTCGACCGGAGAGTGCGGCCGCCAGGGAAACGGCACCGGCGCCTTCGGGGACGACACAGTTGTGCTGGATCATGAGCTTCACGGCTTCGGCAGCCTCCGCGAGCGAAACCACGACCGTGCCGTCGATGCGATCACGCACCAGGGGCCACATGGCGCTCAGAACACTGCGCCCGCCGATCCCATCGATGAAGCTCGCCTCGTAGTCGATCGTGCGTATCTCCCCCGCCGCCATCGAAGCGCTCAAGGGTGCGGCGGTTTCGACTTCACAGGCGAGCACCCGGGCATCGGGCCGGCGCGCCTTCACGGCCACGGCGATTCCAGTCGATAGGCCGCCGCCACCGAAAGGCACCAGGATCGTCGCCGCATTGGGCAGGTCTTCGAGGATCTCGAGACCGATCGTTCCGTTGCCGGCCATGACCCGGGGGTCGCATACCGGATGCAGAAAAAAGCCCGGGTCCCCTTCCACACGTCCGCTCTCGATGATGTCCCACCAGGTGGCAAAGGGCACCTTGCGTGCCGTACCTCCCAGGCGCGCGAGGGCCTCGAGCTTCGTTACTGGTGCGTGATCGGGAACGACCACCCGGCAGGCAAGGCCCATCTCACGCGCGCACCAGGCGACCCCCTGGGCCATGTTGCCGGCACTGGCGGTGACGACTCCGGCTTCGAGCGCACGCGGATCGGTCTGACGCAAGGCATTGCCTGCACCACGCAGCTTGAAGGATCGAATCGGCTGCAGGTTCTCGAGCTTGAGATGAATCGGCGTGTCGGCGGGACCCCGATAGGGCACCAGAGGCGTTCGCAGAGCGAGCCCATCCAGCCTTTCGCGGGCAGCCTCGATCTCGGCGATCGTCGGAGCGCGGAGTTCAGAGCGGGGCATCCGCGCGCCCCCCGAGGTCGACCTCGGTACCCACGCCCTTTCGTCGGGCTTCCTCCAGGAGAAAGTGCCCCGTCACGAGGTCCTCGACCGCGATACCGAGTGACTCGAAGAGCGTGATGTCCTCGGCTGCCATGCGGCCGGGCAACGACCCCGAGAGCACCTCGTGCAACTCGCCGAGGAGATGGCTCTCTTGAATCGCGCCCTCCCCCAAGGGGATCAAGTAGTCGCCGGCTTCGTTCTCCGCGGACTCGCGCCGATCGGTGAATAGCCGCGCGCGCTGCACGGCGTCGGTATCGAGCTCGCGCGCCTTTTTCATGCAAGCACCGGCGGCATTGATGTGGCAACCGGGCGCCAACCATTCGCCGAAGAGCACGGGATCGTTGCTGGAAGTCGCCGTACAGACGATCGATGCGCCTTCGACGGCTTCGCGTGCCGATGCCGCGGCCACGACCGTTATCCCGTGGCGTTTGCTTTCGATCTCTGCGAAGGCTCGAACTCGCTCGGCGGTCCGGCTGTAGACGCGCGCTTCCTTGATGTCGCGGGCCACACACATCGCTTCGAGGTGCGTACGCGCCTGGACGCCCGAACCGAGCAGTGCCACAACGCTCGCGTCTTCGCGAGCGAGGGCTTGCGTGGCGACACCGCTGGCCGCGGCGGTTCGAATCGCCGTGATCTCACTGGCGTCGAAGATGCCGAGCGGCAATCCATTAACCGGATCCTGCAACATCACGATTCCCTGGTGGGAATCGAACTCGGTGCCGTGATTCGCGTGGAAGACGCCCACGACCTTGAGGCCGACGGTCCGCGGTTCATCCAGAGCGCCGGGCATCATGCCGATCAAACCGCTTCCATCGCGAAAGAGCATGCCCTGGCGCAACGGGTTTTGCCCCGCGTCGCGTCCCAGAGTCAAGAGCGCCTTCTTGACGAGCTCCATGCAGGTGCCCATGGGTAGGAGTTGGCGGATCTCTTTTTGGCTCAGGATCAGAGTGCTCATCGGTGATAGGGTACGGCCGCCGATGGAGACGCGCATACAACGTCCTCTTTTGGAGGAAATCGAAGCCGCCGTCGAAGTGCTGCGGGAGGTCGTGATCCCGACACCGCTCGTCCCCTACGGCGAGCCCGACGCACGGATCTGGTTGAAGCCGGAGATCCACCAGCGCGTGGGCTCGTTCAAGATCCGCGGTGTCTACCACGCCGTGGCCCGCATGGCGCAGGCCGAGCGTGCCCGCGGTATCTCGACCGTCAGCGCCGGCAACACCGCCCAGGCCCTCGCATGGTGCGGCCGCCACTTCGGCGTCGAGGCACGCAGCCTGATGCCGGAGGGCGCGCCGCAGACGAAGATCGATGCGGTCCGGAACCTGGGAGGCACCCCGGTACTGGTCCCCGTGGAGGAGGTCTTTCGCTTCCTCAAGGAGCACGGTTGGCAGCGCGAGCCCTATGCCTTCGTCCACCCCTGGATCGAGCGCGAGGTCATGATCGGCCACGGAACCCTGGGGCTCGAAATCGTCCAGCAACTGCCCGATGTGGCGACGGTCTACGTGCCCGTCGGTGGCGGAGGGCTCCTGGGCGGGGTCGGACCGGCCCTGCGAGCCCTGCGGCCCGGTGTCCGCATCGTCGCCGTCGAACCGGAGGGCTGTCCCTCGTTCCACGCGGCGCGGAAAGCGGGGCACCCGGTCGACGTCCCCTGTGAGACCCTGTGCGACGGGGTGGCCGTGCCCTACATCACCGACGAGATGTTCCCCTACCTGAGCGAGCTGGTCGACGACATCGTGCTCGTCCCGGAGAAACGCGTGCGCGCCACGATTCGCCGGCTAGCGGCCCGAAACCGAATCATCAGCGAGGGCTCCGGGGCCCTCGCGGCCGCGGCCGCCGAGAGCGAGGGCGGGGCGGGGCCCGCGGTGGCGATCGTCACCGGTGGCAGCATCGACCTTCCGAAGCTGAGCGCCATCCTCGCCGAAGGGGATTGAGCCGGACCGAAGCGAGGCCCTCTCAGGGCTCCTGGCCGCTCTCGAATTTCGCGGCGGATCGTCGGCGCAGACGCTTCAGAGATGTTCCCTCAATCCCGAGTTTGGAGGCCAGCTGGTCCCTCTGACTTTCGAGGTAGCCCACCGCCCGCGCCAGGGTCGATTCGCGCTTGCGGGCCGCTTCGAGGCGGTCTTCCAGGCGATCGGCATAGCGCTGAGAGCCGCGCTCGAGGCTCTCCGAAGCATCCAAACGGCCCTGAAGCCGAGCGACCTCGAGTTCGAGCGCGCGGCTGCGTTCGCGCTGCTCGATCAACCAAGCGGTCGTTCGAGCATCGATGCGGGGGCGGGGGACGAGGTTGCGTTTGGAGGAGCTCACCTCCCCCGTCCTAGGGAATTGAACTTCGAATGCAAGTACTTGCTCGGTCTCGCCATGGTTGGACAACACGCATTTCTTTCCGAGGGCTACAATCCACGTCCTCACCCCACGTGGTCACGCGGTCCCCCTCCTGATGAAGCACGCCAGTAGAATCTGCCTGCCTGTCCTCACTTGGCTCGGCCTTTTCGCGGCCCCTTCATCTGCTGATACGTGGAGGATCATCGTTCTGCCCGATACGCAGAACTATGTGAACCTCGATAACGACTTAGATATGGACGGTACGTCCGACTATCTCCACCACTTCATGACCCAGATCAACTGGATCGTGGCGAACCGGGAGGAAATGAACATCGTCTTCGTCAGCCATTGCGGCGACGTCGTCGAACACGTCGAGGTCGCTCCCCCCGCCGAAGAGTGGATGGACGCGGACCAGATCATGGGCATCCTTGACGGAGTCCTGCCTTACGGCGCCGTCGCGGGCAACCACGACATCCTGAACACCGGGCTCTTTCCGTTCAACTACATCACTTTCTTCGGGCCGTCGCGGTATGCGAATTACCCCTGGTATGGGGGTTCTTCGGTCAACGGCCTCAACCACTATCAGGAGTTCCAGTACAACGGCTCGTACGGTCGTTACCACTTCACGAACATCTCGATGCAGTGGCAGCTGCCCGGCACGGTCAACGACCCCTCCACCTCCATGGGGTGGGTTAAGGCCGTGATCGACAAGCAGAGAGCGCTCAGCAACATCATCATCACTACCCATGCGATGATCGACGTCGATGGCAGCTTCGGCACCGAGACCTTCGGCCTGGCCGACGAGAACACGCCCCAGGAGGTCGTCGACGAGCTCCTACGTCCCAACGCCCGCCCGATCGACCTGATCTTCAGCGCGCACTATCACCAACCCGGTGACGGTTCGGCCTTGAACTGGGTCCGCAACGTCCCGGTAATGCTGGCCAACTATCAGGACTTCCCCGAAGGGGGGATGGGCTACCTGAGAATCATCGAGTTCGTCGAGGGCGGAGGCACCACGCTTCCGGATGCGATCAACATCCTCACGTATTCGCCGAGCATCGACAGCTACATGACGGATCCGGACAACCAGTTCACGTTCGAGTACGACTTCTACAAGTTGCTGAACCCGCAACCGGACCCGACACCGCTGGCGCCTGGCAGAGGGCTCACTCCCCCCTGAGGACGAAGCAAGGCGGATCAGCGAAAGGCGTCGAGGCCTCCTTGCGCCAGCTGGGAAAGAGTCGTGTTGGGATCCAGCTCGGGGTTCGCCAGCAGATAGCGCACGAGCAGCACCCGTTCCACGCCGTTGATCGCCGCGAGGGGTCCGAAGCGTGCAAGGGCGGCCGCGGCGGCCTCACGAATCTCCGGCGTGGCGCCGGTTTGCAGCACGTGCAGGGGCACGCCGGTGCCGAGTTCCGCTCGCCATAGACCGAGGGCAGCGACCGACAACTTCGCGTCGCTTGGCTGACTCGCGAGGGCGGCCAGCAATGTGTCGTTGTCGGGGCTCGGATGCTCGTCCAACGCGAGCAGCGCGCGCCCGCGTTCGTCAGGGCTCCGGGGCTCGAAGATTCGTCGTTCGAGGACCCGACGCGCGCGGAGAACTCCGCTACGGGCCAATTCCGTGGAAGCGGCCTCTTCCCAGCGCGTTGCCGAGCGTTTCGCGGGCCCAGGCTCGCCCGGGGCGACTCCCGCAACCTCACCGGGATCCGAGAAGCGCTCGAACGTGTCTTCGATGCGGGTAATCCGTTTCAGCCCGTCCTTGGTCACTTCGTACAGCCCGTTGGCGTCGCGAGACATCACGCCCATGTCGAGCCCATGCCAAAGGCGTTCGAACTCCCGGGCGCAAGCGATGTGCTCGCCACAACTGACGCCACGCGCACGGGGACAGTCCACCAAACGCCCATCCCGCCGGCGATCGGTGAAGCTGTGGCGCAGGCCGTCAGCCAAGAGCGTGATCGCTCCACGGGCCGTGGCTTCGAAGGCCGAGCTGTGAAGGTAGCGTTGCAAGTACTCGACCGAAGGCCCCAGGCCCCCACCCACGCGGTGATACACCAGCACACGCCGCCCCAGGCTCCGCGCCTCGTCAGCGGCGATCTTTAGCGAGCGTTCCCAATCGATATCGGCGCGCTTCTCGTCGGTGACGCGCTCGCCCTTCTCCCCAGGGATCTCCTGGGGCGGCGAAGAGAGCATCGGTGCGATCTCCTCCTGCTTGGAAGAGGGCTTGGGACCGGGTTTGCCGGAACCCGAAGCAGCGGCGGGGGCCGGGGCCGCGCTCCGTGGATTCAGCTCGCCCAGGGTACGCCCCGCGTCGATGGCCTTGATCGATGCCACCACGCCACGTCGCACGCCCGAGTTCGTCTCGACCGACTTCACGAAGTAGTCGCGAGCGCGCTGGGGTTCATTCCGCAAACGGTAGTAGAGGAACCCGAGGTTCTGATACGCATCGCCGACCGCCATGGCGACCGGAAAGCGCACGTCCTCTTCCACGTCGGGACCCAGGTCGGACAGCTGCTCTTCTCCCAGGCGAATGGCCTCGTTGAGCATTGCCTCCGCACCGTCGAGATCGTCGCGCAGGTGATAGACCTGAACGAGGGCCGTATCGTTGATGATGCGCGGCTCGTGGGGTGCCAAGGCAGCCGATTTCTTGTAGGTCTTCCACGACTCGAGGAAGGTCGAACGCGCAACGTCCAGAGCCCCCTCGCCACCCAAACGCTCGGCGTCACTGGCGATCTCGCGCAGGAGATAGGCCACGTTGTTCCACTTCCAGGCCTCCTGCGAGGCCTCCGCCAGGCGCCGGGACACACGCTCCGCGGACAGGGTTTCATCGCGCACGTGATAGCGGCCGCCAAGCCGCCCGAGCCCCTCACCCGGCGTCCGACCGAGTCCGTCCACATGATCGACAAAATCGGGGTCCTCCTCGATGAGGCTCGACCATTCGTGCTCCGCGGTGTCGACATCGCCCGCGTCGAGCGCACTCCAACCCAGGGCGCTGCGCGCTTGCATCTCGATCCACAGGCTGCTTTCGGCCAGTGTTGGGTCCAGTTCCGTGGCCTGGCCCATGGTCGCGACGCACTTTCGATAATGATCGATCGCTTGTGCGTTGCGACGCTCGCGGGCGGCGAGGTCACCCACCAGTCGCTCAGCGTACCCGGCGTACCAGCGGATCAGCGCACTCTCGGGGTAGGTCTCGGTGAAGCCGCTATACAGGAGCGGCAGACGTTCTTCCACGTGGCTAGCGATGTGCAGATCGAACAGCGCGCGATGCAGCTCGAGCGCTTCGGGGGCTTTCGATAGGGCGGCGAACAACACCGAGAAGGCCCGGTCGCTCACTCCGAGGGAGACGTACCACTCGGCTTCGACGCGCTCCACTTCAAAACCCTCGAGCTCGAGGGCCCGCATTTCTCGGATTCCATCACGCACGTGGTCCAGCTGGGCTGCGAAGGGTCCACGCTCCACGGAATCGACAGCGGCGAACGTCCCCATGCGAGCCCTCAGGGCCAAGGCCGCGTAAGCCGACGGCACGGACCCCTTCAACGTCGCGCTGGCGAGGGCCTTGCGCGCGCCCTCTTCGGCGGCTGCGTATTCGCCCAGTCGGAGACGATCATAGGCCCCATGGAAAAACGCGTCCGCGTCGTCGGGTTGCAGTTGGGCGATGCGATCCCATTTCGCGACGGCCTCGTGCAAGAGAATCGCCTGGCGCCCCTCACGCGTGACGAGCTGCTCGAACATCCGAGCCAGCCAGCGCAGCGCGGTGGTGTCGCTCGGTGCGCTCGAAAGATGCTCTTCGACGACGCTGATAGCCGCATCGAACTCGAAGTCCGAGACCAGGGATTCGGCCTTGGAATGCCAATCCGGGTCCCCACCGATCTCTTGGTTGCCCGGGGAGATGACCAGACCGCTCAGCAGAAGCAGAAACCACGTTGTCCACATGGCAAGAGTGTAATCGAGCCGATGCCCCGTGTTCAGTCTTGGTTGCGGACACACCCTGGACGCACCGTTCGCCTAGGATAAATGTGGGCGCCGGTTCCGCCAGTCGCTCACGCTCCGGCGGGTCCTGCAACCCGATTGCCGCATGGCCTTGTGTGGGCCCCGCTTCGCATCCAGCGAGCAGAAAACTCGCTCCCGCTTGCCCTAGAAACACACGCCGCGATTGTTTTCCTTTGTTCATGACTCTGGCCCCTCGCGTCACTTCGCTGAGCTGAGGATCTCCTTCACCAGGAGCTCCCAGGTCTCGCTATCCTCATCGTCCACGAGCTTCAGGATCTTCCTTGCCGTACGCTTGGCCTTCGACTTCTCTCCCTTCGCAAGGTGGCAGTGAGCCAGAAGCCACAGGTAGAGCGGACTCTTGTTGTCGACAAGCTCGCTAGCTGCTTCGGCGAATGCGAACGCTTTGTCGGGTTCGGGTTTGGTCGTCTTGCGGTCGATGCCGAGGTAGATCCGCGCCATGTAGTATGGCGCCCGGGGATCCTCGGGGTCATCGATCATGGCAGCTTCGAGCAATTTGATCGCCTTCGGGTAGTTGCCGAGGCGTTTGTTGCAGTACCCCAGCCAGTACTTGACGCTGGGCAATTCGGGATCCGCGGCGAGTGCCTCCTCGTAGTGTCCGATGGCCTTCTCCCATTCGCGGTTCGAGCGAGCCCCGCTGGCCAGAAGAAAGTGGTCGGTCGCATCGACGGCGGTCGGCTCGAGCTGTTCGATGGTTTGTTTCCAGCGCTTCGTGAAGTCTCCCCAATCCTCGACCTCGAACTTGGCCCTGGAGCCCCTCTTCGTCAGATCCTCGAGGTAGCGCACCAGCATCGCTCGGTCGCCTTCGTTTCCGGATTGCAGACAGTGGTAGACGATGCCCCACGAGGTGGCATAGTGTAAGTAGCTGTGTAGATTCGGATGCTGCTCGCTGAAGTTGTTGAAGGCCTCACTCGACATTTGCGTCATGACACGTGGCGTCAAGTAGTTCCCGGTCTTCAGTGCCTTCTTGACCAGCGTGAGGTCGTACAGGTGCGGACGTCGCTCTCCGGAAACACCTGGCGTCACCTTCCACCCCTCGAAGTACTCTGCCAAGCCCTCGTTCAGCCACTTGGGCGCGTCATAGGTGTATCGATTGAGGAACTGGTGCGAACACTCATGAAAGACGACAGCCCGCAGGGCTACGTCCTCGTCGTCGCGATACATGACGATCGAGTTCAGGCTGGGTGAGAAATAGGCAAGTGGAGTGCCGCCAAGTCCTGAACCGGAACGCCTGTAGTACTCCTCGTACTCGTCGTAGGTGTTGAAGACCCGCAGCTTCAACGTGTTGTCGTTTTTCTTCTTGAGCCCGAGCTCGTCGTAGAACCTCTGGAACAAAGTGCAGTAGTAGTCGATCCGCTTTCCCAAGGCCTTAACTGCCTTGGGAGGTGCATTGGATTTAAGAATCGCCTGCTTCGAACGATACTTGCGCATCCCCTCGGGTGCATTGGGTTCGGAGGCGTTGAAAGAGACAAGCGAAAACGTTATGAGACAAGCAAGTTTCATGAAGACATCGTAGCGCCTCCCAGTCTCGCCGTCCGGGCCTTTCCCAGGGCGGCACTTGCTCGCTCGCAGGAGCCCACAAGAACCGGCCAGAGCTCGCAATCATCCGCGCGGAAACGAGGGGCTTGACCTTCCACGATCGAACAGCACGCAAGATGACGACCATTCAAAGCATCCCGATTCTCCTGTTTCTGCTCGGCGCCGGTTGTCGGGTGACGGAATCCGCCGCTCTTCATCAGGCCGAGCCGACCGAAGATGCGACTCCGGAAATTGCCGCTCCAACGGAGAACGCGACCGGGGCGATTCTCGCCAGCTGGGTAAAGGCCCACAACTCCCGGGACGAAGACGCACTCGCGGATTGGATAGAGAGCACCTACTCGCCGGATCTCCTCGAGCGCGTGAACATGGAGGATCACATTGCCTTCTACTGGCAGATCGTCGAGGAGTTCGGTGCGCTGTATCCCGATCCGATTCTCGAAGCCGAGTCCACGCCGCTGCGCAGGGTCGTGTACATGCGCCCGCTCGACATCATCCAACCCGACCCGACGAACACTCTGGTGGTCGAGATCGATCTGGACGCCAAGGATCCACACTACTTGAAAGGTAGCCTGGGACTTGGCGCTCTGATCTGCGAGGACAAGAAGCCCTAGCCGTTGTTGTCATTCGAGGCTTCGCCTCGCCTCTAGCCCTTCAAAAGCTCGCGCGCTTGATCGAGGCCCGGGGCTTCGAAGCCCGCCTGACTTGCGCACACGCGGGCGAGACCCTTTGCGTGACGCCAGCGGAATGTGGGCCGGGCGGTGTGGAAGTCCACATGGCTCGTCACGAAATACTTCTCGGCGTGTAGGGCTCCGTCCGGCTCGATGCTGTGGGCGAGCAATGTGTCGAAGAGCTCCTTGGGAGAGGCTCCCGACTGCTCGTAGCGTTCCGTGATCGCGACCGCTAGCGCCTGGTCTCCCGCGCGGATGGCCTCGTCGAGCCGCTGACGCAGTTGCACAGGGTTCTTCGTCTTGACCTCGTCCAGCTTGCTCCGATAGTCGAAGGCCTCGCGCCCGACGCGCTGGCTCTGTCCAGCGACGTGATACGCGCCGACGATCAAGGATGAAGCTCGATGGCCCTGATCCACCGCTGCCGTCACGTTGCGCCAGGCGCGCGCGGAATCGCTGGCATGGACCCCCACGGAAGCTCCGTGGACACTACCCTTGGGCTTGCCGGGTTCTCCGCGCTTGCGACCTCGATCGTTCAACAGCAACCTGTTCGCCGCAAGAGTCAAGGCCTCGCCCAGTGCCTTCCAGTCATAGCCCGCAGCCAGTGCGCTGGCCATGCATTCGGCTCCGGTGTCTCGATCCGCGCCGAAGATGTCGTTCGCAAGCTCTTCGATGTAGGCGTCCTCGGGCGCCTTGCTGCCCTTCGTCGCGGTGGTCAGTTCATATCGATCGAGCAACCGCGGGAGGGTCTTGCGCAGTCCCGGCTCCGGCTTGCCGCGGCTCTGGCGTCGGCTTTCGACATCGACGCAGTGACGCACGGAAGTGCGCAGCATCGTGTGGGCGTGCTCGTGGCCTACGAAGCGCAGGATGTCATGAACACGCTCCGCCAGGACGATGCGGTGGACATCGATGTCCTCGTAGATCACGGACTGCAGCTGGTTGTAGGCGGCCGACGGCGTGCTCGTTTCCGCGATGCGCGCAAAGCTGTACTCCGCGGCATCGACGTCCACCCGGCGGAGCGCAGCGCGCACAGCACGGCCGTCGCTGTCCTCGGGAGCATTCGCTTCGATCGCGTCCCTCGATAGACGCCGCAAAACCTCGTACTTGCGGCCGCCCGAGTCCTGCATGAACGTCCCGTTGCGATACAGAACCTTCAACAGCGGCAAGGCCTTCTTGTCGTGCGGCAGGAAGGCCGACATCTCGTAAGCGGGGATCATCGCCATGAAGGCGTGATAGCCGTTGTAGTTCTCGCCCCCGAAGGTGCGCGCATTCGCCAGGGCCCCCGCGGAAAGGAGTTTCTGCAAGGCGACGCCCTGTTTCAACTTATTGACGAGGACGGGGAGCATCTCGTCGGGCTCGGTCTCCTGCATGAGGGCGACGAACGGCTCCAGCTCGCCGAAGTGCAATTCACCTTCCTCAGCAAAGAACCGGGGTCGAAGCCCGGCCTCCGCCGCCAGGGCAGGCCCCATTCCCAGGAAAAGCATGCCTCTTCCGAGACCGCTGAGAACCTCGCGTCGGGTGGTCGTGTTCATCGGTATCCTCGCTCGTGGCTACAGGTGGCGAAAGCGCATTCCCAGGAGGATAACGCGAGAGCGTTACACATCTCACCCCCGCAGCGGATAGTCGATGTAGTGGGCGGTGTCCTGGGCCACTTCGGGTCCGAAGAGCGACCGAACGACGGCGAAGGACATGTCGATCCCGGCCGCGACGCCAGCAGAGCTGATGATACCGTCCTCCACGTAGCGCGCTTCGCGCTCGACGCGGATCGAAGCATCGATTTCGCCCAGAAGATCGAGCGCACCCCAGTGGGTCGTGGCACGCTTGTTCGCGAGCAAGCCGGCCTTCGCGAGCACGAGCGATCCCGTGCAAACCGAAACGACCCGCCGAGCCTCGGCGGCGCGGCGGATGATCCAGTCGAGGACCTCCTGATCCTCGAGCAGCCGCCGCGTACCAAAGCCTCCGGGCACGACCAGGAGATCGATGCGGGGGCAGTCCTCGAACCCATGCTCGGGCACAACGCGCAAACCGCCTGTGGCCGAGATGGCCTCGCCGGTCTTGGATACGCTCAGCACGCGAAAGGGGCCTGGTTCGCTCGAATTGCGTGATTCGAGGCCCGGGCTGAGCCGCGTCCTCGAGAACACCTCGAACGGGCCCGCGAAATCCAGGACTTCCACGTTGTCGAAGAGCAGGATCGCGGTGTTCAGCGGGGTTGAATCTTGCATTTTGGACAGACTAGCAGAACTGCGCAGGCTCACACAAAAGCGCCATTTCTACTTGGCAGGATTATGGATGTTGCTTTCTACTACCAGGTAGGAGTTTGCTTTTCACTGATAGGCCCTGGGCAAGGGGGCGAAGCATGCCTCACGAATTAGGAGATGACACCATGTTGGATCGACGCCAGGCTCTGCGCCTCGCGGCCTTGGGAGGCGTAGCCCCGCTAGCCCACGCAAACGCCATGAAGCCGCGGGTAGGAGGGGATGTCGGCAGTGACCCGAACAACCCCATCGTGCGGCTGACGCCGTTCATCACGCCGCTACCGATTCCGCCTTCCCCGCCCCCGGGCGACCCGTTCCGGCCTTCGGACCTGGCCGCCCAGAACCTGGCCTTCCTCGGCCCCGTGGCCGGGAGGGCACAGTTCACCACGATCGTCGAGGAAGAAGCGATGATCAGCCTGCACCCAGAGCTCCCGAAGACTCCGGTCTGGCGCTATCGCTCGACGAACATGCCCGAGGACTCTCCCTTCCTCGCTGGGCCGACGTTCGTCGTACGTCAAGGGACGCCACAGGTCGTGCGCTTCATCAACGATCTTCCGGCCAACCACGTGGGCTTTGGCGTGCCCCACACCACCACCCACTTCCACGGTGGCCACATCCCGCCGGTTTTCGACGGCTTCCCCGAGAACGTCCCGGACCTCCCCCACATCGTGCGCGAGCATGGCGAAAGCTTCGACTACGTGTGGCCGCAGCAGGACGTCGGCTTCACCACGGGCAACCCGGATCGCGATGAGCGCCCGGCGCTCCAGTGGTACCACGATCACCTGCTGGACTTCACAGGCCCGAACGTCATGCGTGGCATGGCCGGGCTCTACATCGTTTTCGATGGCCTCGACACGGGCGACGAGACGCGCGGCCTCCGACTGCCCAGTGGCCCCTTCGACATTCCCCTGGTGCTGCAAGACAAACGCATGGCACCGGATGGAACGATGATCTACCAGCCGGACGATTTCGACGGCTTCCTGGGCGACCAGATGCTGGTCAACGGTGCCATCTATCCGTTCCTCGAGGTGAAGCGACGTAAGTATCGCTTCCGCCTCCTCAACGGTTCGAACGCGCGCATGTACAAGGTGCGGATCACGGACGAGAACAACCGCAATCCCAAACCGCTCCACGTCATCGGCAACGATGGTGGCTTGCTCTCGAGAACCCGCCGCAAGCGCCGCACGGCCTTCCTTGGCATGGCGGAGCGGCTCGAGGTCATCGTCGACTTCTCCCGGTTCCCCGAGGGCACCGAGCTCTACTTGACGAATTTCATCAAGCAGGACAGCGGCCGCGGCCCCGACGGCGACTCAGAAGACGTCGGCGAGGTTCCGAAGGATCAGGCCGTGAAGCTGATGAAGTTCATCGTCACGGGCGGCGAGGTCCGCGATCGCAGCGTGATCCCCGATACACTGCGCCCGATTCGCCCCGTTCCCCAGGACATGATCGACAACGCGGTGCACCGCCACTTCAAGTTCGAACGCACGGGCGGAGCCTGGGCGATCAATGGCGAATTCATCGACATCGAGCACCCCAGCGCTCGCCCCAAGAAGGGGCAACCCGAGATCTGGCACATCGAGAACGGTGGCGGTGGCTGGTGGCACCCGATCCACGTTCATATCGAACTGGGTCGCGTGCTCTCACGTAACGGCCAGCGCCCGGGCCCGCTCGAGCGCGACGGAAACGCGAAGAAGGACACGGTCAACCTGGCCGGTGGTGACGAGGCTCAGGTGTACTTCAATTTCCGTGATTTCACCGGCCCGACGGTCTTCCACTGCCACAACATCGAGCACGAAGACCACTTCATGATGGCTCGCTTCGACATCGAAGAGAACACGCAGTCGACTCCTAGTGCCCCGGATCCGAGGATGAATCGGCGCTAGTAAAACACCTGCCTCGCAATTCCCCCGATGGTGGACGGCCTGTTTTCGAATGGGCCGTCCTTTTCTTTTGAGTATGGGTTGGGGAGTTCGGGTGTGAGTGCGAGTATTGAGAAGTGCGCTTGTGTCGCCGATTCCCACTCCAACCCCCATGGATCTCTCCCCCTGCTTCACCTCCCACTCCTCCCTGGAGCGATCCCAAACCCTCCACCACTCCTACCGCCGGCAGTTTCGAGGCCACTTCCTCAACGCCATCGACTCTGCGGCCGAGGGGCTCTCCCAGGACCTCTCCCATCTTCGCAAGCGCATCGAGGGTCTCGACCCGCGTTTGCCCTTCTCCCCTGGCGCCTACGAGGCCATGACGCGCCTCATCGGATCGCTGCAATCGGGCAACATCACCGCCGTTTGCGATAGCCTCAAGAACCTGCAGTCGCTATCGGACGACGACCTCAACGACACGAACTTCCGCATCGACTCGGCTCTCTCCGAGGCCTGGGAGCTCTCCATCGTGGCCACGGCCCGGCACGAAGCACCCGGGGGCGAAAAGGAGGGCATGATCCTGCGCCCTATCCTCGACCAGGATCCGGGGCACCGTTACACGGCTGCGTTCACGGCCCTGCAGTACATAAAGGAAGCCGAGCCCGGGCTCGCAGAGGAATTCAATGACTACGTCACGCGGGTAAAGTTGTTCGCGGGCACGGGCTATCTGGGTTTCTCGTCGCCGCGTGCGTTCGGGGCGATCTACATGCGCTTGCCCAAGGAGAACCCGGTCGAGTATTTCGTCGAGCACCTGGTGCACGAAACGTCCCATCTGGATCTCAACTTGCTGATGGCACACGACCCGCTACTTGAGAACCCCGGCGACTCCCACGCGGCTCCGTTGCGTGAGGAGGAGCGCCCCCTGTTCCAGGTGCTACATGCCACCTACGTCCTGAACCGAAACGTGCGGCTCACACGCAAACTCGTGGCCGGCGGAACGGATCTCGATTGCAAAGGGCAACTGGAAGCCTTCGAACGCGACTACGCGGACGGCTACACCGTGATCCAATCGAACGCTGCCTGGACGACACTGGGCAAGCAGGTCTTCGACTCGCTGGAGTCCCCTGCCTGACTACTCCTGCCAGAGAAGCTTCGCAATGCTTCCGTCCGCTCCGGCGGCCCAGATAGAGCCATCCGCCCCCGAAGCGACGACGTGATACCCCTCATCCGAGAGACGTGTCCAGGAGCGACCAGCGTTGGTCGAGTAGTCCGTTCCGTTGGAACCCACGGCGACCAGCAACTCCTCACGCCCCGCGACGAAAGCCACGCAGGATCGATAGCCGGTCGGTCGCGACGCCAGGATCGGCTCCCAGGTCACACCCCCGTCCGCTGTGAGCGCCGCGTTGGCCTCCATCAACTCGGGCTGTGTGTAATCGCCACCGACGGCGACCCCCTCACCCCGGCCCAGCGAGAGCAGCGAGAAGATCCCGCGCGAGGCCTCGCCTGCAAGCACGGGCGTGGATACCGCCTCCCACGTCTGACCACCATCCTCCGTGCGGAAGACGCGCGCACCGGCTGTACCGCCCAGTCCCACCCAGGCGTCCTTGGTGCCTCTCACGGCAAGACACGTTCCGCTCGCAGCGAAACCAGCCTCGCCTTCGGGTGAGGGTGGAAAGGCATCGGCCGACAACGTGCGCCAGGACTTGCCCCCGTCGTTCGTCGCGATCACGAGCAAGCGTCCGTCGATGGGATCGCTGAAGGCCAGTCCGCGCTTCTCGTCCCAGAAGGCCATGGCATCGAAGAAGGCCCGCTCGTCGGGGTTGTCGTAGACGAGGTCCCACGTCTGGCCGCCATTGTTCGTGCGATACGCGCGCGCGGGAGCTCCGGCGCTCATGACCAGGGCCGTGTCCGCATCGAAGGCCTCGACGTCGCGGAAATCGAGCTCGTCCGCACCGGGGATGTTCAACCGCTCCCACGTCAGCCCATCGAGCGTGCGCAGAACCGTCCCCCCGGAGCCGCTGGCCCAGCAGACCTCATCGTCGACCGCACTGAGCCCTCGCAAACTGGCACTCGAACCGCTCTCGAGCGAACACCATGAGCCGCCCTTGGGCATCGAGCGGCAGCTGAAAGTGAGCATGCCAAAGAGGATGAAGGTCGTCGCGCGCCTTACCATGCCTCCTTACTTCCCTTCCAGCTTGCTCCAGGTCCGCTCCGGATTCGCCTCGGTTGTCGTCTCGAAACCACAAGCCGCCCAACCCGGTTCGACGACCTTCCCCGCCATGTCCTTAGCCCCGTGGTATCCACCCTCCATGTTGACGAGGCTCTCGAATCCGGCCGCCGCCATCATCTCGCAGGCACGCTGCGAGCGACCGCCAGCCTTTCATGTGAAGACGATCTTCTTGTCCTTCTCGAAGAGTCGTTCGATGGCATCGGAAAAGGCGTGGTTGGGGCTCATGCCCGTCGCCCCGGCGAAGGCGATCGGCACATTGTAGGCACCCGGGATGTGGCCGGCGTCGAACTCTTCGGTGGTACGGACGTCGACGACGATGAAAGCATCGTCGGACTGGAGGAGCTCGCGGGCTCCGGTCGGATTCAAGGACTTGAAGCTCATGGGGCTATGCTTTTCGGTTCGGCTGTGGATTCTACCCTGGCCTTGCGGCAAGTGTCGAGCTGAGCCTGGCCATCGCTTTCCGGTCGAAACTGCCCTGGTTACCATGGACATCGGCCCTCTTCGGGAGGAAGCTTTGCCCTTCGACCATGGCCGACCTCGCTAGCGTTCTTCTTCTCGGGATCGGAGCACAGTGGATAGCGTGGCGTCTGCGCCTGCCCTCCATCTTGCTTCTGCTTCTCGTCGGCTTCACGGTGGGCCCTTTCACCGGATTCATCAAGCCAGAGGAGATGCTCGGCGAGAGCTTCGTCCCGTTCGTTTCGATCTCGGTGGCGTTGATCCTGCTCGAGGGTGGGCTATCGCTGAGATTGCGGGACCTGCGCGACGGAGCCAAGGCGTTGCGGAACCTGATCGTCATCGGGTCGCCCGTGACCTTCGCTCTCACGACCTTGGTCGCGCGCTGGACACTGGATCTGAACTGGGGCATGTCCTGCCTGCTCGGAGCAATTCTGGTCGTCACCGGGCCGACGGTCATCATTCCACTGCTGCGCCACGTGCGCCCCAGCGGCTCGGTAGGCTCGGTCGTGCGCTGGGAGGGCATTGTGACCGACCCCCTGGGCGCGATCCTCGCCGTCCTGGTCTTCAATGCCATGGTCGTGACGTCCGCGGAGGGCTTCGCGGGCGGCGAGGTCCTGGGGCAGCTGATCCTGGCACTCGTGATCGGGGCGCTCGCTGGCACACTCGGGGCGGCGGTCTTGGTGATCGTCTTCGTCAAGCACTGGGTTCCCGACTACCTCCACAACGCGGTCGCCCTCGCCATGGGCATTGCGGCCTTCGCCCTTTCGAACTCCGCAAGTCACGAATCGGGATTGATGGCTGTGACCTGGATGGGCATTCTCCTGGCCAACCAGAACTACGTCGTCGTCGAGCACATCGTCGAGTTCAAGGAGAACCTGCGCGTACTCCTGATCTCGAGCCTCTTCATCCTGATCGCGGCCAGCCTACCGATCGAAGAGTTCCTGCGCTTCGACCTGCGCACGCTGGTCTTTGTGATCTTCATGATCTTCCTGGTGCGCCCGGTGGCGGTCTTCCTGTCGACGGTCAATACCACGCTTACCTGGCAGGAGCGCACGTTCGTCGCCTGGATGGCGCCTCGTGGAATCGTCGCTGCGGCCGTCTCCTCGGTCTTCGCGCTCGAGCTGACGGCGCTCGAATATCCTGGCGCCGACCGCCTGGTCACGATCGTCTTCTCCGTGATCGTGATCACGGTAACCGTGTACGGTTTGACTGCGGGCTACCTCGCGCGCTTTCTCGGACTGTCGGATGGCAACCCCCAGGGGGTTTTGATGGTGGGTGCCCAGGGCTGGGCACGGTCGCTCGCCCAGGCCCTGCAAAAGGCCGGCATCGAGGTCACGATCATCGACGTGAACTTCCGCGAGATCCAGTCCGCGCGCATGGAGAGCCTGAACGTTTACCACTCGAGCATCCTCGCCGAGGATCTAGAAGAACGGGTTTCTCTCGCGGGTCTAGGGCACCTTCTGTGCCTCACCACGAACGACGAAGTCAACTCACTCGCTTGTTTGCACCACGCTGCTTGGTTCGGTCGCGAAAATGTCTATCAGCTGGTCGCCGAAGAGGGCGTGGCGCTCGAGGGCATTCCACGTCACCTCAGCGGACGGGCGCTGTTTGACGAGCACCTCGACTACTGGTCTTTCCAGGGCCGCCACGCCAAGGGCAGTACGGTCAAGTCGACGAAACTCAGCGACGAGTTCAGCTTCGAGGACTTTCTCGAAGTGAACAAGAGTGGCGGCGAGCCTCCGATCCCGCTGTTCGTCATCGACGACAAGGGCATCCTGAAGGTGTCTGTCGTGGGCCAGCGCCTGGATCCGAAGCCCGGGCACACCGTGGTCGCGCTCGTCGGCCCCGACGCGGCCTGAAACGCTTTCGGGATCGGTCCCTGTTCCGTCGCCAGGGGGGGGGTGAATTCCTTTCCTCCACGTGCAGTTGATTCAAGGTGCGTGATTCGGAGAACCGAACGGACGCTTGCTCGGCACCCGAACATGAACGACTCGCCCCCCCGCAACACCCAGGATTCCACCGCAAGGCTCCTCAGGCGCAGGGACGACGTTGAGGTCAAAGCGCCGGGCCCCCAGGCCATCCTGAGGGACTTGCGAGCCGGTCGCGAGGTCAAGCATCCGATCGATCTATCCGGAGCACGTTTGATCGATGCCGATCTCTCGGGGCTGGATCTCGCCGGTGCGAACTTGCGCGGTGCCGAGCTGAGTCGTGCGCAGCTGGCGGACGCCAACTTGCTAGCAGCCGATCTGACCGACGCCATCTTGTTCGATGCCAACCTGTCCGGGGCTGAACTGTCTGGTGCGAACCTCTCCGGAGCGAACCTGGGCTCGGCTCGTCTGCGCTGTGCAGGCTTGGGTCGAACGAACTTGACGCGTGCCAATCTGAAGAGCGCCGAACTCCAGGGCGCGACGCTGACCGAAGCCAACCTGACCGAAGCGGATCTCTGGATGGCCAACCTCAGCGATGTGCGCATGCGCGATGCAAACTTGACGCGGGCGGACCTGACGCGCGCCAAGCTGTTTCAAGCGGATCTCGAAGGCTCGACGGTAGAAAAAGCCATCATGGACAAGGTCTGTCTGCGCGGCGCCAACGTCTCGAGCTTGAACGGTTACCGAACAGCCCGGTGGATCGCGGTAGACCTGCGGGACATCGACTTCACCGGCGCTCACCTCTTCCGAAACTTCGTTCTGGACCAGAACTACATCGAGGAATTTCGCACACAGAATCGTTGGTGCGGATTTCTTTACCACCTCTGGCACATCACCAGTGACTGTGGGCGCAGCATCAAGCGCTGGGCCTTCTGGACGGCCGCCATGGTGGTTCTCTATGCCTTTCTTTTTAGCCTCGTCGACATCGATTATGGACGTTACGAAACGCTCATATCTCCGTTCTATTTTAGCGTTGTGTCGCTGACGACCCTGGGATTTGGCGACGTCGTTCCGACGAACGCCGCAGGCCAGGTGATCGTGATGGCGGAGGTCGTAACCGGATATGTGATGCTGGGCGGTCTGCTCAGCATCTTCAGCAACAAAATGGCCTCACGAGCAAACTAAGCATGAAGCTCTTCAAGCGAGACCGGGCGAAAAAACGACTGAAGGACCTCCTGCAGGGTGAGGAGCCCCCGACCTTTCCTAAGTCGGCGATGAAGCTGATGAGGCTCTTGCGAGATCCGGAGACGGAAATGAGCGTCATCGGCGAGGCCTTGGAGTGGGATCCGAGGCTGGTTTTGCGCGTTCTGAAGACCGTCAACAGTGCGGCCTACGGTACGGCGCGCAAGATCGACAACATCAGCCACGCCGTATCGATGATGGGGCGGACACAGCTGGAACAGATCGTGCTCGGTGTCGTCGTGAAAGACAACCTCCCACGAGCGTCGACGCCAGGCTTCGACGCCCAACGGTTCTGGCAAACGGCATTCTTCCGGGCGACCCTCGGGCGAGCGATCGCGAACCGCCTGCACCCCTCGCTGCAGGCTCAGAGCTTCACCGGCGGCCTGCTGCAGGACATGGCGGTCCCACTCCTTGCCCATGCCCGCCCCGACGAATACGGTGCCATCCTCAGGGAGTGGCACGGCTCGGGCGAGGCACAGCTACACAAGCTCGAGAAGGAAGTCCTCGGATTCGGACACGATGAAGTAGGTGCGCACCTCAGCGTCGAATGGGAACTGCCCGAAACGCTCAGCACAATCATTGGAAACCACCACTCGCACGACTTGGGCGACGACGAGCTTCCGCCGGCGATGCGTTTGGTCTCGATCCACCGCGAGACCGAACGTGACCTGGGACTCGAGGCTCTACTCGAAGAGGCGCGCAACTATAGCCTCGACCCGGACTGGATCATGGGTGCCGTCGAGACCAGCGATGCCCAGGCGACCGAACTAGCCAAGAGCCTCTTGTAGGAGTCTCAGTTCTCCTGCGCGTGCGGGTTGCGGGTCGGCATCCTGGCCCCAACCTCGCGGCGCCAGGCCGCAAGCTGCTCTTGGAGCTCGCGCACGATTCGAGGGTGGGTCGCAGCCACGTTCCTGGTCTCACCCGTGTCCGTGCGTAGGTCGTAGAGCTCGCCTTCGGTGTTCTCCGTGTAGAACTCCACCCACTTCCAATCGCCCCTGCGAATCGCGGCCCCAGGCGTACCGCCTTGGTTGCCCCAGTGCGGATAGTGCCAATAGAGCGCGTCGCGTTGCAGCTGGCCTCTTTGGGCGAGCAGGGGAGCGATGTCGAGCCCGTCCACGAAAGCCTCGGGGTGCGCAGAGCTCCCCACGGCGCTCAACACGGTAGGTGCGATGTCGATCGAGGAGATCGGCTCGTTACAGATCGCCCCTGCCTCGATGCGCCCGGGGAATCGAAAGATGCATGGCTCGCGAATGCCACCTTCGTAGAGCCAGCCCTTGCCCGCCCGAAGCGGAAGGTTGCTGGTCGGATGCCCTTCGCTGGTCGAGAGGCCACCGTTGTCCGAATAAAAGATGACGAGCGTGTTCTCGGCCAGGCCCAATTCGGTGAGGGCATCCAGCACCTCTCCCACGGCTTCATCGAGAGCGGCCACCATCGCCGCGTACACCGCATGGGATTGAACGACACGCACCTTGCGCTCGCCCTCTTGCTCGAAGATGTCCTCGAGCCCCAACTGGGCGCGTTTCTTCTCGTAATGCTCGACGAGCTCCGGCCGGCCCATCAAGGGGGTGTGCACGGAATAGAAACTCAGCATGGAGAACCAGGGGCGGTCCCGATTCTGGCCCATGAACTCGATGGTCTCCTCCGCCAACCGAGCGGGCAGGTGATCGCCCGGTTCCGAACCGAGGTTGGGCATCTCGAAGGGATGGAAGTACCTCCCCTTCCCATAGGGGCCACCGCGTCGATGGCCGGCCACGTTCACATCGAAACCGCTCTCTGTCGGACTGTACCCCTCACCGCCCATGTGCCACTTGCCGGCGAAGAAGGTCGCATAGCCTGCTTCACGTAGAACCTCCGCCAAGGTCGTTTGAGCGAGCGGAAGCCGGTCCACGTACGGCGCGGGTAGCAACGGCAAGGCACGAAAGCGACCGTGCCCCTTACCCGACTTCGCACTGGCCACTATCGCCTCGGGTTGCGGGGCGCCGAAGTAGTCGGTTGTCTGGAGCCGCGCGGGATAGCAACCGGTGAGGAGGCTGACGCGAGTCGGGCTACAGACCGGACATGCTGCATACGCCTGGGTGAAGCGCATTCCCTTCGCCGCAAGACGATCCAGGTTCGGCGTATCGTAAAAAGTCTGCGCGTTGTTGAAACCGACGTCCATCCAGCCGAGATCGTCGGCGAGGAGAAGCAAGACGTTAGGAGGTGTCCCGGTGCGAGCCTCGGTGCCCGCCGCCTGCTTCGCATCGAGCGCCACGCAGCCGAGGGCGCAGAGCGCCGAGATCCATACGGGTATCGCTGGTTTCACGCTCATCCCGGCAGCGTACGGATTCCGATTCGGGGTCCGTCCGCTCAATCTCCAGAAAACGCGGCCCGGACATGGCACGCTCACCGATCCCAACCGAGATTTCCGAACATGCCGCCCCAGCACGGCCGTATGCGCCGCCATGCGGACCACCCTCCTTCTGGCACCCGTTTTCCTCCTGGCGGCCCCTCTGGCCCTCCGTACTCCGGTCCCGGCGACCACTTGCGAAGAGCTGCGCTCGCTCGAGACCTTCGACAAGGTCTGGAACACTGTCGACAGACAGCACTTCGATCCAGATTACAACGGTGTGGATTGGGACGCGGAAAAGGACGAGTATCGTCCGCGGGCCGCGCAGGCCGAGACCGTCGAGGAGTTGCGAGAAATCATTCGCGAGATGCTCGCGCACCTAGGTCAGTCCCATTTCGAGCTGATCCCGAAGGAGGCCCTCGGCGGTGGAGCCAAGGGCTCGGCCGCCAGCCCTGCGGGCACGTGCGGCTTGGACCTGCGCTGGCTCGAGGGCGAAGCCGTGATCGTGCGGGTCGATCCCGACGGGGCAGCCGCGCTCGCGGGCGTACAACCGGGATGGGTACTGCGGGGGATCGAGGAGACGTCGCTCGACGAGCTCCTGGCGGAAGCCGAGACCGGGAAGCTGCGCACGGAAACCGCCATGTGGCGAGCGTTGCTTGGACAGGTCGATGGTCAGATCGGCACGGAAGTGGAGCTGGCCTTCGAAGATCGTGAAGGCACGACGCGCAAAATCGTGCTCGAGCGCACCGAGCGGGATGCGATTCCCTTCGACATGCCCGGGCTGCCGACCTTCTTCCTGGCGAACCGCTGGGACATCGTCGAACACGACCTGCTCTCGATCGGGATACTCCACTTCTCGAACTGGTTCCGGCCGCTGCTGGACCCTCTGGACGAGGCTTTGCTCGAGATGCGTGGCTGCGACGGCATCGTCATCGATCTGCGGGGCAACACCGGCGGCGATGCCAGTGTCGGCACAGGCCTTGCCGGACACTTCTTCGAAGAGCGCGTTTCCCTGGGCAAGCAACGTATGCGCAACGGAACGGTGGATTTCATGGTGCGGCCTCGGCGGCGTTTCTCGAGGCAGCGCGCGGATCCCTTCACCGGACCGCTGGCGATCTTGGTGGATGAAACCTCGGGCAGCTGTTCGGAGATCTTCACCGGCGGAATGCGCGCCCTCGGACGGGCGCGCGTGTTCGGCTCGCGCACGACGGGTGCGGCCCTACCAGCGACGTTGACCAATTTGCCGAACGGCGACTCGCTGATGCATGCCATTGCCGAGTTCAAGACCGCCCTCGGGGAGACCCTGGAGGGCGACGGGGTGGAACCGGATGTGGAAGTCCTCCCACGGCGTGAGGACTGGGCCGCGGGGCACGATCGTACGCTGGAAGCCGCCCTGGAGTGGATGGCTGCGTCGCGCTAATCCAGAGCGCACGTGCGGAACCCGACGATCGGATCGCTGCGCTCGGGCAGATAGAAGTTGCGCATGCGGTTGTGAATAGTGCGCGAGCGAGTCGGGTACGCCCCACCGCGTACGACCCTGTGGTCGTGGAACCACGGCTGGGAGTATTCCCGATAGAAACCCGGCTGAAAGTCCGGATACGGTTCGAAAGCGGACGACGTCCACTCCCACACGTTACCGAGCATTTGACGCAAGCCTTCCGGGGTGTCCCCCTGGGCATAGGCACTGACGTTGCAAACGCCGTTGCATTGCAAGTCGAGGTGAGCATGGCTCCTTGTCGCCTTGGCGTCACCCCACGGAAAACGCGTCCGGCCAGCCGCGTACTCCCATTCCGTTTCACTGGGTAGACGCCGACCCTTCCAGCGGCAATACGCATCGGCTTCGTAGGCGTTGACATGGTGAACGGGAAGGTTGCTCTCGAGCGGTTTCCAGAGCTCGAAATGGCGGCGCGCCCAGCCCTCACCATCGCGCCGCCAGTAGACCGGGTGCCGCGCTCCCTCGGCTTTGCACCAGCGCCAACCGCTCTCGCTCCAGAGCTCGGGACGCTGATATCCGTCGTCGGCGACGAACGAAGCGTATTCGGCCTGGGTGACACACACGCGCGACATACGGAACGGAGCGACAGTGCGCTCGTGGCGCCCTCGTTCGTTGTCGAAGGCAAAAGCCGCGTCACGGGGCGTGCCCTGGTGAAAGACACCGCCTTCGAAGGCAACGTCTTCGACGAGGGGCAGGGATACATCCGCGAGGGCCTTGGTCGGGATCGACATACAAGGAAACCCGAGCGTTTGGCGCGTCATGACGAAGGCTTCGCCATGCATGTCCTCATGAAAGAGCACTAGCTGCCCTAGCTCGCGCATGCGCGCATCGAGCGCTCCACGTGCCAGTTCCGACTCGACCTGGGAGAGTATGCGCTCCATGTACACGCGAACGCGATCCCGGGTAAGCAGCTGGAGATCCCAACGGGCGTCGTGCAACACCGCGATCGAGTCGTACAGCTCGTCCCCCTGAACGAGCAAAGGGGCATGGCCGTATGCCGCGCGCAGGCACCAGCGCTCCTGAAACCAGGACACGTGACCGATCTCCCACAGGAGCGGGTTGACGGTCGACATCTCCGGACCGATCAGCTGCTCGTCCTCGAGATCCCCGACCAAGCTCAGGGTCCTGGTACGCGCATCGCGCAGCAGGTTCGCCAATTCCGTCCCCTCCATCGCGCCCTACGATAGCGGGTGAGGGGCCCTCGCCGCTATGCGAGCCTCCCGATTCGCTCGCTTCGGGATTCCCAAGCACACATCCGCGCGTATAGTGCGCCACATGGTCACCCGCATCGCCATGTGGTCGGGCCCGCGGAACATCTCCACGGCCATGCTGCGCTCCTTCGGGTCGCGTCCCGACACGCACGTCTCCGACGAACCCCTGTACGCCTATTATCTGAAAACGACGGGCCTCGCGCACCCGCACGCGGACGAGATCGTCGCCACGCACGAGGGCGACTGGCGCAAGGTCGCGGCGGAGCTCTGCGGCCCTTTGCCCGAGGGGCGTTCGATCTGGTACCAGAAGCACATGGCCCACCACCTCCTGCCCGAGGTCGAGCGAGGATGGCTGGATGACTTCGTACAGGCTTTCTTGATCCGCGAGCCACGGGCCATGCTCAGCTCGCTCGTCGAGAAACTCGGCGACGTGCGGCTGGAAGACACAGGCCTGCCGCAACAAGTCGAGCTCTTCCGCGAACGCTTCGAGAAGGAAGGCAATCCACCTGCGGTCGTGGACGCCAGGGAGGTGCTCCTCAACCCCGAAGGGGTCCTTCGCGCCCTCTGCCAGCACGTGGGCATTGATTTCGATCCCGCGATGCTTTCCTGGGAGCCCGGTCCGCGCGAGACCGACGGTTGCTGGGGTGCCCACTGGTACAGCAACACCTACGCCTCGAGCGCCTTCGCCCCCTACCGTCCGAAGAAGGTCGAGATTGCTCCGCAACAAGAAGAGCTCGCCCAGCGTTGCCAGACGCTCTACGACGAGATGGCCCAGCACCGCATCCAGGCATGAAGCAAACCTTCGACCCGAAGAACGAGGACATCCTCGTCAATATCAACGGCGAGCTCCTCCCGCGAGCAGAAGCCAAGATCAGCGTATTCGATTCACTCGTGCAGGGCGGCGATGGCTGCTGGGAAGGCTTGCGCGTCTACAAGGGCAAGATCTTCCGCTTGACGCGACATCTCGAGCGACTCGTGCATTCCGCCAAGGCTCTGGGCTTCGCGAGCATTCCCGCACCCAAGGACATTCGGCGCGAGATCCAACGCACGCTCGAAGCGAACAGCATGGAGGACGCCGCCCACATCCGCCTGACGCTCTCACGGGGCACGAAGATCACCTCGGGCATGGACCCGCGTCTGAACCAGGCAGGGCCGACCTTGATCGTTCTGGCCGAGCATAAAGCACCCGTCTACGACAAGCAGGGGCTGCGCCTGATCACGAGCTCTCTTCGTCGCTTCCCCCCCGACTGCCTCGACCCGAAGATTCACCACAACAACCTGCTGCAATCCATCCTCGCCAAGCTCGAAGCCAACGCCGCGGGAGCCGATGACGCGGTCATGCTGGATATGCGTGGGTTCGTCGCCGAGACCAACGCCACACACCTCTTCATGGTCGCGGATGGTGTCTTGAAGACCAGCCATACGGTGGCCTGCCCCGAGGGCGTCACGCGATCAACCGTACTCCTGATGTGTCGCGAACAGGAGATCCCCCACGAGGTCACGGATCTCTCCCTGGCCGAGTTCCACCGCGCTGACGAGGTGTTCTGCACCGGAACCATGGGCGAACTGGCTTCCGTCGTCGAGCTGGACGGCCGCACGATCGGCACCGGCGAGATCGGGCCGATGACCCGCCGGCTTTCCGAGCTGTACTCGAAACGGACGCGCGACCACAGCGAGGCGATCGTGGGCTGAGCCCAGGGCTCGACGCTCAATGCTCCGTCAATCGGGCGGGGAAGGCCACGAGGTCGAGCTCGGGGTCGATCAACGGAACGAACGGGGCCCCGTTGAGCGAAACGCGGATGTCGGCACGGATCTCGGGCTGAATGCCGTGTGCGCGGGCCTTGTCGGCGACGTGCAACGCGAACTGACGGATCATCACCGGGTGCATGCACATCTCGGTGATCTGGCGATTCGTGAGATGGTCACGTGGATCGACCCCGCCAGACTCCCCATTCCGGAGGTCGTGCAGCGTGATCGAGTGGATACGTGCCTGCTTGTCGCGCAGCTTCATGTGCCACGCGAATCGATGCCCTTCCTCCGTCCAGTCGACACGGCCAGGGTAGAGCCAGTGGCGCAAGGGCAGCGCCACCTGTAGGACGATCCAGGCAACCACCACGAAACGCTGCCAAGAACGAATGGGCTGTGCCGTGTCTCCCACCGAGGGCAACGATCGGCCCAAGCGTTCGAATGCACGGCGCG
This sequence comes from Planctomycetota bacterium, assembly GCA_965662355.1. Classification (GTDB taxonomy): domain Bacteria; phylum Planctomycetota; class UBA1135; order UBA1135. The sequence continues at coordinate 30,137 of CBFIHP010000004.1, forward strand.
GCCAGCTCGGAGCGAAGAACAACGTCGTGCCGGCGATCATGAACCACGGGAAGATGCCGATCTGGAACAGACGGTGATTGACGAGGTGGAAGAGAACGGCCCCGATGAAGGCGGCCACGCGCGTTCGTCGCCACAGGAGCAGGGGCACGATCGCCAGGTCGAAGACAAGCCCCCCCCAGACGAAGATCCCCACCAACCAGGGTTCTTCGAAGTACTTTCCGAGCACGGGGAAGTCCATGCGCTGGGTCAGCCACATCCCCATCGGCGCTCCCGCGAGCCAATCTCCCCCCAGCTTCGCGATCCCGCCGAAAACGTAAGGCACGGCGACCTGGAAGCGAAAGAGGTAGAGCCCCCAACGCGGAACGCCGGAGGGCCGTATCGTGGCAGGAACGAGCGCTAACAGGATCGCGAAGAGAAAGACCAGGTAGTTGTGGTTCTGGTAGGTCGACTTGTCCCACAGGTTCGCCAGCCCGAAGCCGAGCGCAAACAACGCAGCGCAAAGACGCTGACGGCCCCCAAAGGCGATCCCCAGGGAGAGCAGCAAGAGCAGCGCGAAATGCACCTGTATCCAGGGTTCTGGCCAGGGACGCAGGCCCTCGAGCCCGAAATATGCGAAGTGAAATTCCGGCTGGATGAAGTCGCGTTCGATCCAGCCGAGGGCGAAATAGCGACAGATCTCCACCGCGAGAATCACCCCGAAGGCAACCCGGAAGAAAGAGATCGAAGCGCCGTCCAGCGGATCGGTGAGCGCGGGCGTGGAACGGCCCTCCATGCCACCATGATAGTGTTCAGCGACGGCGTTCAGCGAATCTCGATGTAGTAGCCGCCAGAATCCTCGGCCAACCACCTCAGAATGCGCAGATCCTCGCCGATAGCAATCGAGTGGATGCGGACACCACGCTGGGCATTCCAATGAGCCACGATGTCGCGAATCGACCCGGGATCGACGACATCTCCGGTAGAAGGCTCACCATCGGAGACAAGAAACATCGTGTCGACCTCGGGATCATCGAACGCCTGTCGCAGCGCACCGTAGAGGTTCGTTCCGCCGCCGATGCGCAAACCGCGAACGTAATCCTTCGCCAGCTCGAGGGTACTCCCATCGAGCGAACGCATCTCCTCCGACCACGGGAAGACGCGATCCGAGAAGGCCAGGATGTTGAAGAAGCTGTTGCGGTCGATTCCGTCGAGACACTTCAAGAGCTCGTTCTTGGCAAAGTCGATGCGGGGCACCCCCTTCCCGGCTTTGGTCGGGGCCTCGGTCAGGTAGTCCATCGAACCCGAGATGTCGACCACAAAGAGGACGTTATGGGACTCGATCTCGATGCCGACGAAGCTCGAAATGGTAGTGCGCCGCAGATGCCGCCGCTCCTCTTCCCTACGGGCCTTGCGAAGGTCCGCAGACGAGATCGGCTTGAAGTCCGCCCCTTGCTCCTTCCACCAGGCGGCCCACACTCGACCGTTGTCGCCATAGGGCTTGCCCGTCAGCTCGAACAACATGCGACCCATCTCGGCGGCTACGCGCCCCGTCTCGGCCTCGATCTGCGTACATAGCAGAGCGATGCAGGCGTGGGTTCCCAGCGCGAATAGCGCGCGTGCAGCCGCGAGTCGCGTGCTCCAGTCGGGGTTCGACAGGGCCATCGTGAACAGCGCCAGGTGCTCGCTCTTCTTCAGCGCCTGCAGGGCCTGAATCGCGCCGATGCGAACGTCCCTGGATTCGCTCCCAACCATCGCCTCGAGGCGCGCGATCCATTCGGGATCCCCCTGGCGCAAGGCACCGATAGCCGTGCTCAAAGGCACGAAGACGCTGGGCTCCGGCCCCTTGGCCAGCTGTTTTTCGAGGGCAGGGAGAGCCCCTACATTGCCGCGCTCGCCCAGGATACGCGCCGCTTCGACGACGATGCGTGGATCCTTGTTCTTCAAGCCGCGCTTGAGCGCCTTGTCGACCCTGTCACTCGCGATCCTCTCCGTCGCCCAATACGAGAACAGGAGCGCCTGCCCCTTGCCCTTGCCGACCCCCTTCAAGAGCAGCTTCTGGATCTTGGGATCTTCGACTTCGGCTAGCAGCTGGCCCAACCCAAGGGCCAGCTCGTACGGTGTGTCCTTACGCGTTCCGTCCTTCGCAAAGCGCGGAGCGAATTCCGTCACCTTGTGACGCGCCAACAGCCGAGCCGCAACCAACCGATCCCCTGGCCGCTCCGAGGCGTTGCCGTAGAAACGCGAGGCGATTCGACCGACCTGGTCGTCGTCGCGGGATTCGATCTCGCCCAGGGCCGCGGCGCGGATGTCGCGGTTGGGGTCCGAAAGCGCGCGCAAGAGCTCGTCGGCTTCGAGCCCTGGAGCGACGACTCCGAAGGCGAGTTCGCGCAGGCTCGGCGGTGTCTTCAGGGCGGATTCCTGTGACTCCCGGGCCTTCTTCAGCTTGGTGCCGCCCGGCAATCGAAAGTGCCCGAGGTACCAGTTGAAATCGGCCGGGTTGGCGGCACCGGCAAGGTGTTGCATGGCCCATTCACGAACCTCTGTCGCCGCCGGGGAGTCGACGATCGAACGCAGGTAATGGCGTCCATTGTTGCGACACCCGGCGATCGTATCGACAGCAAGCTTGCGCACCTGGCGCACCTCTTCGGTCGTGGCGATGTCGCGCAGCTTGTCGAGCGACCGGCGGCTGAGCTCGGGCAACTCGTCATACACCGCGAGCCCGCGCAGCACGGCCCGGCGCATGTAGATGCTCTGCATGGCATCGAAGACCTGGATCAGGCCCGCGAGGCCGGCGGAACTGCGCTCGTCCGCAAGCCGATCGATCCACTCGATCTCGGCGCTGTCAGCGCGCGACTTCAGCTTGGCGACGAGGTCCACGACGGTTTTCTCATCGTGTGCAAGGCCGCGATGGGCGCCGGAGGGCGTGGTCAGGGCGAAAACGAGTAGGAGAATCCGGAGCATGGACAGGACTGGGGCACGGAGTACCTGAGAAACTAGCACCCGAGCTGCAAAACGGTCACGTCGCGAGCCCCTTTTGGAGCCCTGGGCCGCTGCCTTTCCCAGAATAGACGGCCAGGCGTGGCGTAGACTCGGGGCCGCGCCATCGCCGCCCCAGCCACCAGGAGTAGAGCTCAATCATGTCTTCCAACGCTTCCCTCGCGCTCGCCCTCCTCGCCTTCGCCGCCTGCTCCAGCTACACCTTCGAACAGCGCTCCACCTTCGCCGAGACCATCGGCAGCCCGGAAGCCCTGCTCCACGCCCGGGACCCGCGCGCTCTCAGCGAACGGTTGGCGAAGATCCAAATGCCGGAGACCGACGAGCACCACGCCGAGCTTCTTCGGGTCCTGCGCAGCGTTTCCGAGATCACCACCGATCGCCTCCTGCTCCTCACGAACGCGGTCGCCCCCGGTGAGAAGGCCCTCGGCAGCGGCACCAAGATCACCATCAACGGCAGACGCATCAACACCGCCCGCGCCCCCCGCGGGACCGGCCCCTACGCCTACGTGGTCGATCGCCTCTTGCAGGAGGGCACCACCAAGCTGGTCGATGTCAATCGCTTCAACGCGGGTCGACTCATCGGTCGCTCGGAATCCATGGAAGCCATGGTCCAGCTCTCGGACCGCTTCCTCCCTCGCATCGACGACGGCTCGCCCACGGCCTTGCGCGAGATCCTCATCGGTTTCGACGGGAGCCTGCCCGACGCGACCAGGACCTACTCGGGCAGCTGGGGCACGACGACCATCACGTCGACCAGCAACAACGCCAAGTCCCAGTTCGTCACCGAGATCCTCTTCCCGCGCGGACTTGCCGAAGGCAAACGCGAGTTCGTGGCCCTCGAGGCCATCAGCGGGACCTCTCGGCGACTCACCGTCCTCCAAGCACGACTCGGGCTCTGCAAGACGATCGAGCCCGATCGCTTCGAAGAGTATCTCGAACTCCTCTCTGGAAACTCAAGCCGCCTCGCCCTCCTCAGCGAACATGCCGAGAAGCTCGAGGGAATGGATCACGACGACGCCCTCGATCTCACAAAGACCCTATCGGGTAGCTCCAGCCGTCTGGAGATCCTGCCCAAGCTCGTGGCCCGGGTCGAAGAACCGCTCGACCTTCAGGCCATGCGCCGCTACCTGAAGAGCGTGTCCGGCAGCTCGAGTCGCCTCCAACTCCTGAACAACCTGGGTGCGGACCTCGCCTACGAGAACGCAGAGGACATCAGAGATACGCTCAAGCTCTACGCAGGTAGCAGCTCGCGCCTGCAAGCCCTGAAGACGATCCTCGAGCGTTCCAGGTTGCAGCTCTCGGGAAGGGACATGCGCAGGCTCGTCGCGATGTTCTCGGGCTCCAGCTCGCGTATCGAAGCCATCGAGGTGACCGAGCGCTACGTCCAGCGCCCTATCGAAGCCTCCTCGGCCATCTCGCTGCTGAAACTGTTTGGGGGTACGAGTTCCAAGCTGGAGGTGTTGCGCAAGCTCGAGCGTGATTACGAAGCGCTCCCGCGGAAGGATCGGGAGTACATCGTGGAGCAGTTCCCGTCCTCGTCGAGCAGGAAGAAGGCCAAAAAGATCCTGGGGTTGTAGGGGACGCCTACACGCCCTCGCACCTACACGCCTTCACACCTCTGGCCGATCTCCGCGACGACCTCGTCGTAGGTAATCACGCTTCGTTCCGCGCTGGCCCGCGTACTCCACTCCACCTTGCCATCCGCCGCATCGCGTCCGACGACGACGCGCAATGGGATTCCGACCAGATCCGCATCCTTGAACTTGGCTCCTGGTCTCACCTTCTTGCGGTCATCCCAGAGCACGTCGATCCCGCGCCCCTCCAGCTCGTCGTGGAGCTTTTGCGCGAGCCCGTCCTGGACTTCGTCCCCCACGGCCATCTGCACGATGTGGACCGTGTACGGTGCGATCGGTACCGGCCAGATCATCCCGTTTTCATCGTGGTTTTGCTCGATGGCCGATGCGGCCACTCGCGAAACTCCGATGCCGTAGCAGCCCATCCACATCGGACGGCTCTTCTGGTCCTCGGCTTCGAAGGAAGCACCCATCGACTCGGAGTACTTCGTACCCAGCTGGAAGATGTGGCCGACCTCTATCCCGCGGGTGATTTCGATCTTGCCCTTGCCATCCACCGTCATGTCCCCCTCCGCAACCACGGAGAAGTCGTGGGCCTCGGGCTTGTCGAGGTCGCGGCCGAACCACACGTCCAGGTAGTGCGTATTCGTCTCGTTCCCTCCGCAAAGGAAGCCGTCCACCCCTTCGATCGACTGATCGGCGAGTAGCTTCACGTCTCCCTGCAAGCCGATCGGCCCCGCATATCCCGGCTCCGCTCCCGTCACCTTCCGAACCGTTTCCTCGTTGGCCATCTCGATTCCGAGGGCGTTCAGGTGGTTCAGCAGCTTGACCTCGTTCAACTCGCGGTCCCCGCGACACAGGACCGCGACCGTGCTCCTCCCGTCTTCGGTCTCGACGCTATAGAGCACCGTCTTGATCATCCGCTGCAGCGGCAGATCCGGAAACAGCTTCACCAGATCGTCGCACGAGGTCGCACGCGGCGTAGGCTCCTTGTGCATGGCAAGCATGTCAGCGGGCTGAGGCGCGTCGGGAATCTTCGACACGGCGCGTTCGATGTTCGCGGCGTACCCCGTCTCGCGGCACACGGCAATCGCATCCTCGCCGGTGTCCGCGTCGACCATGAACTCCTCCGAGCCCGAGCCCCCGATCGCGCCCGAGTCCGCCTCCACGGGCGTGAAGTTCAAGCCGCAGCGCGTGAAGATACGGTTGTAGACCTCGCGCAGCTTCGCGTAGGACTCCTTCATCGCCTCCTGGGAGACATCGAAGGAATAGGCGTCCTTCATGATGAACTCGCGCCCGCGCATCAGCCCGAAGCGCGGGCGGATCTCGTCTCGGAACTTGGTCTGGATCTGATAGAGGATCACCGGCAACTGCTTGTGCGATTGAACCTGCTTGCGCACGAAGCTCGTCACGACCTCCTCGTGGGTCGGCCCCAGGCAGATCTCTGCACCCTTTCTATCCTTGGAATGAAAGAGGATGCCCTCCGACACATAGCGTCCCCAGCGTCCCGACTCCTCCCAGAGCTCGCGCGGTTGGATCGCGGGCATCAATAGCTCCTGGCAACCGACGCGATCGTGTTCCTCGCGCACGATCGCCTCGATCTTGCGCAGGACGCGCCACAAGAGCGGGCCGTAGACGTAGATGCCCGAGGCGAGCTTCTGCAAGAAGCCTGCGCGGGCCATGAGAGCGTGCGAACGGACCTCCGCATCGGAGGGTTCGTCGCGCAACGTCACGAAAAGCATCTGGGAGAGCTTCATGGTGCGCGGATTGTAGGGCTCGGGCCAGAGACGGAAAGCCCGAGCCGGGGAGAGCGTTCGAGTTTGCGCTCTCAGTCGGCCGTTCGCTGGACGAGACCGCGGATGTCGCGGGCGAGGATTCCGGCCGCCTGGGAGTAGTTGCTCAAGACGGCGACGATGAAGCCCTGATCGACGTGGATGTCCAGACTGGCACTGATTCCGGAAAAGCCGCCGCTGTGGCCGACGATCTTGCCGCTCGAGGAGTCCGCCACCGCGAATCCGAACCCGTAGTTGGCCCCGACCTGGTCTGTCCACAGAAGATCCAGCGAGGAAACGGAGACGAGCTCGCCCGAGAGCATGGCCAGGGCGAAGCGATGCAGGTCCTCGACCGTCGAGAAGCCGCCCCCGGCCGGCCCGCCCTTGAGCACGTGCATGTAGATGTTGTTGTGCCACTCGCCCCCCGATTCACCTGGCTCGCCTCGGTCGTAGCCGATGGCCAGGTTCTCGACGGGGCGGTCCATCTCGTACGAGTCGCTGTTTTTCATTCCAGCCGGCTCGTAGATGCGCTTGCGAATGACCTCGAAGTAGTCCTCGCCCGTGACCTTCTCGATCACGACGCCGAGCAACAGCATGCCCGTGTTGCTGTACTGGTAGCGCGATCCCGGCTCGAAGGCCAGCGTGTCACCTTGCACCAGCGGCTTGTAGTCGTCGACGGCGCGGAAGAGCATACGCGAGCTCTCCATGTACGTCTGGTTGAAATAGCTGCCCAGGCCGGAGGTGTGCGTCAGGAGGTGGCGCACGCTGATGCGCTCGGTCATCTGCTTCGGCAGCCACGACTCATCGACGTACTTGGCGATCGGGTCCTCGTAGGTGAGCTTGCCCTCTTCTGCGAGAAGGGCCACGACCGTGGAAGTGAACATCTTGTTCATCGAGCCCAGGTTGAACTTCGTGTCCAGACGATTCGACACATGAAAGCGCTTGCTGGCCTCCCCTACGGCCGTCGTCCAGAGGATCTCATCCCCTTCGGCGATCAACACGGTCCCCGAAAAGCCATCGCCCTCGACCATGCTGGCGGTGCGTTCCGCGACCGCCTCGATCAGCTGCTCGCGCGTCAGGCTTTCGCTTGCTTGCAGGGTCGTCGTCACTAGCAGCAACGCGAAGGGGGTTGTCAGTCGTTTCATATGTTGTCTCATCATGGAGGACACAGGCTCGGTCGCTCAACGCAGCGCGGGGAACTTTGTTTGCAATCAATGCGGAGTAACCGAAGCCCGAGGCTAACGCGGGTCGAACACAGAATCACCTGCGGGTCTCCCGCAGGGCCCGGGCAGGGATGTTACAAAGGCACTTCGTATCCCCGTTTGGAGCCCCCAGAAAGGACACCCATGTCTCTTGCGCAAAAGCTCGTCAGCGACTTCGAAAAGGAAAACACCAGGACCAAACACGTCCTCGAGGCCGTTCCCGAGGACAAGCTCGACTTCAAACCGCACGAGAAGTCCATGTCCCTGGGCGAGCTCGCCGGGCACCTGGCCGAAACCCCGATGTGGGGCGGCTCGATGATGGAGGATGTGATGGACTTCGCCGAGATGCCCGACTACAAGCCCTACGTCGTCACGAACAAGGCCGAGATGATGGGCACGCTCGATAAGAACGCGAGCGCCTTCCTCGAGATGATGAAGGACCGCGACGACGCTTTCATGGAAGCCACCTGGACCATGAAGATGGGCGACAAGGTGCTCATGAGCGATCCCCGCCACGAGGCCATGCGCGATATCCTCGTCCATCACTCGGTTCACCACCGCGGCCAGCTGACGGTCTACTTGCGCCTGCTCGGCGTCCCGGTTCCCGCAACCTATGGCGGAACCGCTGACCATCCGATGCTCTAGGTTCGGCTCAGACCTACAGGAAACAGCAAAGCCTCCCCAAATCCCCAAGATCGAGATATGTCGGACACGTCACGAACCTTCCTGGCCGAGTCAGCTCGCTATCTACGCGAGGTCTACCTTCCACGCCTCGAGCGCGCGGCGGAAGCGCTCCCTGCCGGAGATCTCTGGTGGCAACCCCACGAAGGGTGCCTCAGCTTCGGTAACGTTCTCCTGCACCTCGATGGGAACGTGCGCCAGTGGCTCGTGTCCGGACTGGGGGGCGCGACGGATGATCGCGACCGCGCCTCCGAGTTCGCCGCCACCGACGGTCCCGAAGTGGCGACGCTCCTTGGGCACCTGCGCGAGACGATCGACGCCGCCATCGCGGCCTTCGAGAACCTCGACGACGCGGCCCTGACCAAGGACTACCACATCCAGGGCTCCGACCTGTCGGGACAGGCCGCGATCTACCACGTCGTCGAGCACTTCTCCTGGCACACCGGCCAGGCCGTGTGGATCGCCAAGGCCCGCGGGGGCCCGGATCACGGCGTCGCGTTCTATAACGAAGCCAAAGTCAACGCCGCCCGCAACCGGTAGTCCCGGCTACGAGCGAAACAGAACCTCTTCGCGCCGGAACTGGGCGATGGCGAAGGCGATACAGATCCCCGCCGCCGTCAGGCACGAACCAAAGGTCATGGCGTAGTAGCCCCAGTTCGCATCGCCTTTCAGCAACTCCTTCGAGATCATCGAGACGTTGACCAGGGGGATGGCGGCGATCTTCCAGCTCATCTCGAAGCCAGGCAGCATGGGCGCCATGGCCGGGAGAATCAGGATGAACTGCAGCGGCGCGATGTAGCTCTGGGCTTCCTTGAAGGAGCGCGCATAGATCGAGATCGCCAGGAAGAGCCCGGCGAAGGCCGCAGCCGGTGGAATCGTCAACAGCGCCACGGGAATGATCGTCGAGATCGGCAAGTCGAAATCCAGCTCTTCCATCAACGCATCCGGAACGATGGAGTGGAACGACACGGCGATCGAGGTCACACCGAGGAAGGCTGCCGTCAAGGCCGAGGTCAGGATGACGAAGAACTTGCCCAGCGCAATCTCCGTGCGCGTGGCCGGTGAAAGCACGAGGGTCTCGAGCGTCCCGCGTTCTTTCTCACCGGCACCCAGATCGATCGCCGGGTACATCCCGCCCAGGAAGGCGAAGGCGATGATGATGTAGGGCAGGATCGAGCCGATGACGTAGAAGAGCTTCTCGGAGTCGCTGGCCACGTCCGCAAGGCGCGCCATGCGCAGCGGTTTCAGAAAGCTCTTCGGTAAGCTGTGCAGCTCCAGGCGCGCGGCGACGATGCTCTCGCGCAGCTCGCGGCTGACATCCTTGAAGCGACCGTCGGCTTCGTTCGACAGGCGAATCGTCGAATCGTGCAGGAGCAAGAGCTCCGCCTTGCGCTCGGAGTCCTCACGCAACCCGACGACGTCCTCGGGTACATACAGATAGCCGTGGATCTCGCGCGCCTTGATCGCGGCCGCGGCAACCGCGACATCAGGAATCTCGCTCAACTCCTTGTCGAGCTCGGCCAGGAGCATCTCGTCGGGTGCGGCCTTCAGTGTGCCCGTATCGACGAACTCGATCAGCCCGTAGCCCTTCAGGAGCACGTTGTAGAAGTCCATCCCGGCTTCCATGGCTTCTTCGGTTCTCTCGAAGCCCTTGCCGTCGCTGTCTTCCTCGGCGATATCGTCGAAGTCCTGTTGCTGGACGTCCGAACGCGCTTTTTGCGCCATGTCCTTCACCCAATTCCCGAAGGCCACGGAGTCGGTGAAAATCTCTTTCGGGATGGCGTCGAGCCCCTTGCGGTGCTCGGGCTTGACCAGCGCGCGCATGATGGGCGAGGTCGCCAGACGCATGCTCTTGCCGACACGGCCGCCGTTGAACCAATCGAACAGCAAGTCGCGGTAAGCGGCCTGGCTGTCTTCGGTAGCAGCGACGCGCACGACCTCGACGGACTGCTTCTTCTGCAGGTGGATCACCAGCTTGCTGCCGCCGGCGATCAACACCGGCATCGCGAGGGCCGGGATCAGGAGCATGAAGATCAGTGTCTTGCGATCTCGCAGAACGTCGATGAGTTCTTTCTTGTAGATGGTCCCGATATGCATCACACCACCTCCTTGATCGCCTGGACGAAAGCATCATCCAGGTTCTCACCGTACCGTGAACGCAGTTCAGCCACCGAGCCGGAGAAGAACAGCCGGCCCTCGTGGATGATGGCCAGGTGATCGCACAGGCGCTCGACTTCGGCCATGATGTGCGTCGAAAAGAGCACGGTCTTGCCCTCCTCGCGACACTTCCCGATGAACTGGACGATCGTGCGACTGGTCAGGACGTCCAGACCGTTGGTCGGCTCGTCGAAGACCATGACCGGCGGCGAGTGGATGACCGTGCGCGCGATGTTCACCTTTTGGCGCATGCCTGTGGAGAGCTTGTCACACGGTCGATCGAGGAAGTCCTTCATCGAGAAGGTCGCTGCCAGCTCGGCGATGCGCGCGTCGATCTTCCGACGCTCCATGCCGAAGAGCCGCCCGAAGTACACCAGTACTTCACGGGCCGTCAGACGCCCATAGAGCCCGGTATTGCTCGAGAGAAAGCCGATGTTCTCACGCACCCCGCGCGGGTCGGAGACGATGTCGCGTCCGCCGACGATCGCACTGCCCGCCGAAGGGCGCAGGGCCGTCGATAGGATCCGCAGACAGGTCGTCTTCCCGGCTCCGTTGGGCCCGAGCAACCCGAAGACCTGCCCGGGTTCACATTGGAAACTGACGTCGCGCAGGGCTTCGACCTTGCTGCGCCGACGTCCCTTGTACGTCTTGCTGAGCCCGTTGACTTCGATCAAGGGAACCTGGACCTCTGGATGGCGATGCTCGCGTTGGCGACGGGATGGAATGGCTTCTCGAGCAAGGAAGGACCCTTGCCTCGAAGCGCGAGCCTACCCCTACGGGCCTTGGGGTCTTCATTGCCGTTTTGCTTTTTCTGAAGTCCCACGGGAATGCGGGCCATGCCAGCAGGCCAGGCAGAAATGCCCCGCGCCACGAATCGTGACGCGAGGCGCGTCCCACTCCGGATCAGGAATTCGGGGTGTTTGGGTTACGGACCAGAAGCTCCGTCCCGGGCGTGGATGTCCGCGAGCCCGCGATGGTTCAGCATTTCAGAGAGCTTTCGGCCGCCCCTACACTCTCGAGCGAGGCCAGAAACCCTCGGGTTTCCATCAACCGTTCATGCCCTTTCCAACACCCATGGGTGCGGAGAATCCCTTCTGCGCCGGTATGGAACTGGCCCAAAAGAGCCGGAACGACGGCTGGAGAACCTGGGCCAGGAGACTCTGTCCGCCGGCTGGGTCAGCGGCCCACGGCGAAATCACGCTACTAGAAATCACGTTACTACCAGGGGAATCGAAGGGCTCCGCACGATCCTCGCCTCACGCAAGGGGGAACTGGAACCGTGAACGAAGACCTCTCTCCCGTAGCCCAAGCACTGCTCGAGGCCGTCGTGGTCGGCGATCGTCCCCGCGACGACGAGACCGTGCGCGAGCCGGCCCAAAGGGAGCAGGCCTTCGAGCTTCGACTGCAGCAGCTGGACGAGGTGCAGGAACTCCTTGAACAGACCTCGGACGACGTGCGCCGCACCCGCGCCGATGCGCGAACTTTGACAGGAACACCGGGGGAGAAGCGCATGTGCCAGAGCGTAGGACTTCCATGGCGCTGGAGCCGACTCGCCCTCCTGGGTGGGCTGGCCGCGGCTGGCATCGCGGCCGTTCTGTACTTCGGGGACGGAGGTGCCCCGACCCAGTCTGGCAAGGCGGGCGATCCGATCGATCCCATCTACATGGGCGAACCCTTGTGGATCGAGGTCGTTCTTCTCGGTCGTGAGGGCCGCGAGCTGGATCGGGATTCGAAGCTCGCAACCCACTGAGGGGGCCCAGGGGTTACTCTAGGGGGCTACGATCTCGCCGCGTCCCCCCCGCTGCCCCAGTGAAGACCACCTCACTCACTCGTTTCTTGCTGGCCGGATCCGCCCTCGCGACGGCCTCGTTGCTCCTGGGCCCCGCCCGCGAAGCCAATGCCTTCTCCAAGCTTGGCGGCAACCTGAACGTCAACGAGCGCGACTTTCGCATCTTCGACAACTTCGCGGATGGGACCGCGCACGACAACGGGACCCCCGACGCGAACTTCCCCGGCTCGACCGGGCTCGAGCTCGCCATATGGAAGGGAGTGGTCGAATGGGGCACCGGTCACGGCGACGGAAGTGGCGACCCCACGCAGGCTTTCCTCGGTAGTGGCAATGCCGATTTCGAACCCGCCTGGATGGGCAGGACGAGCGGCATTGGCAACTCGGTCGACAACATCACCTCCGCGATCGGCGCGTGCGGCGGTGGCACACTGGCCTTCACCGAGATCAACTTCCAGATCGGCTGGCGGATTCGCTTCTGTGAAAACTGGACGTGGAGCGATGGCCCCGGCGGCATTCCCGGCGGACAGTTCGACCTCCAGGGGATCATGACCCACGAATACGGCCACGCCCTGGGACTGGGTCATTCGGGCAACGGATCAGCGACGATGTTTCCCTCGGCAAGCAGCGGCTCGACAGGCGAGCGCTCGATCAACTCCGACGACATCGCGGGACTGCAGTGCATCTACGGCACACGCTCCGCCAACAAGCCAACGGTCACGGGCGCGAGCTATCAAGCGATCGGCCGCTTCCTGACGATCGACGGGACCTTCTTCAGTTCGAACGACAACGATGTGTGGTTTACCCCCGAGAACGACACCCCCACCGGCGCGGATCCGCGCGTGATCGTTTCGGGGCTGGATTCGACGAACGGTGGCACGCGCATCGTGGTGCAGGTTCCCGACGACGCCGGCCCCGGAGCCTTCCACGTACGCATCGACGACACGGGCCACTACAGCCTATCGAACAGCTGGCCACTCGATCCCGTCGATGCGATGGGGCCCCTGGCATCGGCCACGCTGTTCAACGGCTCGGGCACGAATCCTCTTTGCCTGGGCAGCACGACGCTGCCCATCCTCGGCACGACGTGGCGTATCGGACTGAACCCGACGCAACTCCCCGGCAACGACGTGTCCGGAGTCCTGGCCTACGAGTCGGCCCAGATGGTCCCGATCCCGACTATGTTCGGCGAGTACCTCGTGAATCCGGCCAGCAACTACTATGGGACGCTCACCAAGGCCTCCAACGGATTCTTCGACGAGATAACCTTGGACCTCCCGGCCAGCCCGGCTCTTCTGGGCCGGCCCGGCATCATCCAGGGCTTCCTCTACGATGTCGACGGCAACCAGATTCAGCTCTGTAACGCCGAGCTGATCACGCTGGGCTTGTAGGCGAGCTACGGTGTCCCCAGACTCAGGGCCGTGATGAGGCTCTATCGTCTCGCCCGTCCAATCGCTCTGGCGGGCGCTCTGATGATCGCTCTGGCACCGACATCGCTCGGTGCTCGAGCACAGTCCGAGCTCGAAATAGCCCTCGGGATCTATGAGGAGCTACGTCCTCTCGTCGTGGACGGCGAGCTCGATCCCGAGACGGCGCTGGAACTGCTCGACGCGACAGAGCGGCTGGTGCTGCGCTCGAAAGCCAACTCGTGAACGCGCGTACGTCGCGATACGGAGCGTTGGCCCTGGGCCTGGCGCTGGTGGCGTGGCTCTTCACGAGCACGCTGCATCGTGCGGGCCCGACCGAAACACGCACGGTGGCCCGCAGCGACTTGCCCGTCTATCTGGCCGCAGCCCGCGTCGTGCAAGAGGGAGCGGATCCCTTTGGTGTGCAAAGTGAACGCGGTTGGCCGTACGTATACCCGCCGACATTGGCGGTGCTGTTGACCCCGCTGACATCGTTACCCCAACGCGTCGCCGCCGGGATCTGGTTTTGGATCTCCCTCGCATTGATGGTCGCGGGCATGCTGGCCTTTCGCAAGGCGTGTGGTGAGCGAGGCGGCTTTGGTTGGATCGCCGATGGCCTCCCACTTCTCTTCGTGATCCTGCCGATAGCCAGTTGCCTCGAGCGCGGGCAGGTAGGTGCATTGCTCCTCGGGCTATGTGGGCTCGGCTTCGGGGCCTTTCAGAAGCATCGGAGAATCGCCTGTGCCCTGACCGTCGGTTTGGCCACCGCCATCAAGACGACTCCCGGGCTCTTGCTGGTCGCCATCGCCGCTTCGCGACGCATGAGGACGCTGGGTGCGACCCTCCTGGCCTTGGGAATGTGGTTGGTTCTGATCCCGGCTCCCTATCTGGGTGTTAAAGGCGCCGTGGACGCCGCATATCACCAGAGCGACCAGACGCTCCTGCGCTATGCGCGCGAACCCGAAGCCGCGCAGTTGACCGAGACGAGCCAGCTGGACATCCACATCACCACCAACCAATCGCTCGCGAGCCAGGTCATCCGACGCACGCAGGGGAGGCTACAGAAAGCGCTCCTGCTCCTCTTATCGCTCGGGATCCTGGCGCCGTTGTTCGTCGCTCTTCAGCGTCGCGCACTCCCTCATGCCGAAGCCTGGGGACTCGCGCTTGCAGCCACGCTCTTGCTGAGCCCTGTGGCCTGGCACCACCATCACGTGCTCCTGTGGCCTGCACTCTATCTGCTGGTCATGCGGCGCCGAGAGCCGTACGTGGCCTGGATCCTCGGCTTGTTCTTCGCGCTATCGACCCTGCACTTCGTCGGAAAGAACACCGCGCTGGGCGAAGCCGGCTTGCTGGGCCTCGGGACGCTACTCGTCTACGGAACGCTGCTCTTGCGGTCGAACAGGAAGACCCCCAACAACACCGAACCGACGAGCACGACCGTACCGATCGTGTCCTGAGCCGCGCCTCAGCAGCTGGTCAACTTGAGGTAGACGCCGGTGGCGAAACTGGTCACCGTGAGGGATCCGAGAAGCATGCGCATATCCATAGGAGTACGCTACTTCGGCCGTTCGCGCCTGAAAAAGTGCGGGAATACACCTCGAAGAGAGCGTCTCAGTCGCAATAGTGGGCGTAGCTCTCCTCCCGCAGCTTGAGATGCACCTCGCGCAGCAGGCCATTCGGTATGTTCTTCAGGGTCGGGCGTGCGCTTGGGCCTTGTTGTTGGCGAAGCGTGTCCAGGCGGCGCTCCGCGTAGGCTTCGATGGCCTCCCTCATCAGCGTTCCGGCAAGCTGGAGCGTCTTGAAGCAGAGATCCTCGTACGTGTCTCCCCGATAGACGTCGACTTCGCGCCGACCAACGAGATCGCCCTCGTCGATCCCCGCCGAGCAATAGTGGCAACTGCTTCCGATAGGGATGTCGTAGTAGACCGACCAGGCCGGCGAAGCCGACCCGCGACACTCCGGAAGCAGACCGGGATGCGCGTTCAACACACCATCCCGTGGGTAGGACAGGATTTCTCCGCGGATGATACGCGTACCACCAAAGACGATCAGATTCGGAGCGAGCGCGCGGATCCAATCGATGCAATGTTCGTCCGTGTGTTCGGGTACATCGTGCACATCGATCTTCGCGAGCTGTGCCTGCTCGGCAATCGAAGGGGCAAGTGTGTGGCCTTCGATCCGCCTCAGGAACTTCCCCCTCTCAGTCGCGGCGGCGGGGCTGTCCTCTTGAAGGATCGCCCGCGGAGGCAACCCCGCGGCGAGCAGCTGGGCCAGCATCTCGCATCCAAACGGATGCTCCTTCATGACCATGAAAAGGTAATCCGGCGCTTCTCGGTCCATGGTCAGAGCATACAGAAAGGCTCGATCGTGCTCGCGGTCGCAGAGACCGCTCGAAGCAGTGGCAACCGGCACAGGTCATCGATTAGGCTCCCCGCATGGAAGAAAAACCGCAGCGCTCCCAAGCAATGTCCTGGTTCCTGGGGTGTCTCGTCGCCCTGGTCGCCATCGCCGTCCTCTGCGCGGGAGGTTGCTGGCTAGCTGCGGACAGGATCATGGGCTTTGCCGTCGATAAGATTCACGGCGTCATGGTCGAGGCCATCGAGGAGTCGTACTTGCCGGAAGAACAAGTCGCTTCGATCAAGAATGACCTGGGGCGATTGCGCGATGCGGTCATCGAGAAGCGAGTCGTCATGGAACGCGTCGAGGCCCTCGACGAGGAGATCGAACGCGTACTCTCGCTGGGTTTTCTCGAATGGTTCGAGCACAGCGCGATCGACGACGCAGGCATGGAGCCCGAGGAAGCGGAAGCCGCCAGGCGCACGGTGCAGCGCTTCGCGCGTGGCATCAACGAGCGCAAGCTGGATATGGAACATGACCTGGACAACGTCAATCTGCAGCGCAGAAACGGCGACGAGCACTGGGACATCGATTCCATTCAGAGCACGGTCCGCCAGATGCAGGAAGCCGTCGAGAATGCGAATATTCCGGATGAACCCTACCAGGCGGATATCGGCAGGGAGTTCACGATCTTGGTGGACAACCTCATCCAGCAATCGGGAGACTCCGAGGATTCCACTGCGGGCGATTCTTCGACTCCGAGCTCGACTCCGGACAGCTCGGACTAGCCGAACCTAGGGCAAGCGCGGAACCTCGATCTGCGGCATCTCGCCGGAGAGAGCGTCTTCCATGAAGGCCACGAGGTCCTGTTTCTCCTGTACGGAGAGCTTCAGCGGGAAGATCTTGTCGGACAGCCACTTGTTGGGCGTGCCGCCCTTGTCGTAGTGCTCGACGACCTCCATCAGCGTCTTCAGGCTGCCGTCGTGCATGTACGGTGCGCTCGACGTGATGCTGCGCACCGATGGCGTGCGGAACTTGCCCCGATCCTCCAGCCTGCCCGTGTGCTGTTCGCGGCCAGTATCCGCGCTCTCGCCGTTCTCGAAGCCGATGCCGAGGTTGTGGAAGTCCTCGTCACTGAGGTCTTGACCGGCATGGCAGGCGCTGCACTGGGCCTTACCGAAAAAGAGCTCGCGTCCACGCTCGGCGGAATCGCTCATGCGATGCTCCTTCTCGAGGTCGAGCACGCGGTCCATGCGCGCGAGGAATTCCGGTTCGTCCCCTTCCTCAGGCTCGTATTCGAAGAAGGGTAGTGCCTGTTCGTAGTAGTCGTTCTTGGCGCCACCTGTGATCACGGTACGCTCGAAGGTAGCGATGGCCTTGGCCAAGCGATCTGGCGTCGGGGCGCCTCCGAAGACTGCGCGGAACTGCAGGGCGTAGCCCTCGATGCCCTTCAAGCGTTCGACGGCCTGTTCGGGGGAAAAGCCCATCTCGATCGGGTTGCCGATCGGGCCCAGCGCCTGATCTTCGAGCGTGCCCGCACGACCATCCCAGAACTGTGACTTGCCCAACAGGCGGTTCAAAACCGTCGGCGCACTACGGCCGCCAGTTTGTCCCTCGATGCCGGCGGAGACGGGCATGTTGTCCGTCCAACCGAGAGCCGGGTGGTGACATGTGGCACAGGAAATCGTCCCATCCAGGGAGAGCCGCGGATCGAAGTACAGCTGACGCCCCAGCTCGACCTTCGCCAGGGTCATCGGATTGTCGCTCGGGATGAAGTCTCCAAGACCCGAGAGTCCCAAGGGCGCCTCGGGGACAAACGGCGTATGCGATTCCCGATTGGCGAGGAGCTTCTGGATCTCCTCGATCGGAAGGGTCCCCGGAATACCCGACTGGGCCTTCGGATGCGTGCCGGATACGCGCGCATCGTTGGAACTGGGCGCATTGCTCTGCGTACCGGCAGCCGAGCAGGCGTAGAGGGTCAGGGACAAACCGGCAAGAACAGCGAGAATCGATTTCATCTGGGGCAATGTTCGCGTGGGCGCGGTCTCGAAGGGGGGTGAGTCGTGGGGACACGACTGGCGACTTTATCGATCGGACCCAGTCCGCGCGAGCTTGTTGACCCGCCCGGTCGCGTTCCAATCCATGACATAGAGGTTCCCCTCGGAATCCCAGTTCGCGCAGTGCGGCGCGAGGAACTCTCCGGGGCGCCATGCGGAAGGCGGCACGGGGTTTCGTCCGCGCAGCTTGGGATCGGGGTTCTCTCCAAGATGAGCCAAGAGCTCACCCTTGCGATCCAGGAGCGTGACGCGCCCATCCAGATCGGCGACGACGAGGGCATCCTTGTATCCGTGCGTGTGGCAAGGCCGACGCAGATGCCCCTCGATGACCTCGATGAACTTGCCCTCGAGATCGAAGCGCTGGAGGCGCTGGTTTCCACGATCGGAAACGACGAGGTGTGGCTCGCCCTGGGTCGTCTCGAGCCAGATGCCATGGGGCGTGCGCATCTTGCCGGGCTCCTTCGTCCCGCCGCCCCCGAAAGACGAGATGTAGTTGCGATCCTTGTCGTAGCGGTGGACGTAGGAGCGACCGTATCCATCAGCGACGTAGAGGTCGCCATTCGGACCAACAGCGATGCTCGTCGGGCGGAACTGGTTCGACGCTTCGTACAGCTTGGACTCCTCGGGATAACCCATGGACCAGAGTATCTCGCCCTCGAGCGTGGCCTTGAAGACCTTGGATTGGCCGATGTGGGTCAGGTAGAGATACTCGGTATCGCCTTCCTTGACGATGGCCATCCCATGCAGCCCACCTTTGAGCTCCTTCCCCCACGAGCCGAGATAGGTCCCATCGGCTTCGAACATCATCACCGCGTTCTCGGTATCGGTGTTGACGTAGATGCGGTCCTGCGAGTCCACGATAATGCAGCCGTGGGTATTCCCGAATCCCATGCTCTCGGGCAGCTTCGCCCAGCCGGGAACCCACGCGAAGGTGTAGTCGCCGGTGCCCAGCTTCGGGGCAGCTTGCTCTTGCTGTCGGAAGGACGCGACGCCCAGGGCGGTGAGAAGAGAGAGGGCGATCAGGGGTCGAGACATGGGGCGAGTGTAGGGGTTTGGCCCCGCAAGCGGTATGGCTCTAAACGACCTCTCGCGAATGTACGCCGTCAGGCACGAGGGCGACGGAAGCCCTAGTGATCCCCGATCACCAGATCCAACCCATCCGTCAACCGGATCCGTCCCGGATCGGAGAACACCGCCTGTACGGTGAATGACTCCCCCACGTATCCAGGCTCGACGGGGATGGTATTCGTGAAGACCGAGGGATTTCCCTGCCCAGCCCACGTCCGGCTCCCCAGAACGACCAGGCCCCCATAGGGATCCAGCAAGAGCTCCCCGACCAAACCGAACACGCTCCCACACGTCGCGTAGGCACCGGGTCGAGAGAGAACGGGGACGACCATGGTTCCGAAGGCGGGAAAGCCCCAGTGATCCTCGGGATCATCGACGAGGAATGTAAAGGGTCGACCGAGGATCGGGCGTTGGCGCTCGCGTTCCGACTCGGGGTCCGTCTCGTTCGCGAACCAGACCGAGCGGGGCAAAACGTGAAGGCTATCGATCTTGAAGTTGGCCGAGCGAGGTGAGATGTCGATCACGTGCTCTCCGGGCTCGAGGTCGTATTCCGCGAAGGCACCGGTCGAATGCAGGTAGGCGTTGAAGGACCACTTGGCCACACCTTCCGACCCCCAGCTGTCCACGAGCTTCAACCACGCTCCCCCATCGAGTCGGATCCAGCAGTCGTTCTCGGCAGTCGGATCCGGGTGGTCGTGTCGGTTGCGTAGTCGGATGAGATACGTCGTCGCCACGTCGAGGGTAAAGCGGAAGGAGAGCTGATCGACCGCGGGCTTGTCGAAGAGGTTGTGGCCGGCCCAGCGCAGGTATCCCGTCCCCCGATAGCCCTCGATATCACTCTCGAGAACCCAGGAACCGCGCGGACCGATGGACTCGGTCTCGATGTTGACCACGCCGCGTGCGTCGGGAAGGAAGCGCAGGGGCTCGACGGGAGCAGGCTGAAGACTCCTGGGTGCGGCCGGTAGGGTACAGCCGGTACGCACGGAGGACAGGGCGCGCACCTGGGCGGGCACTGCCAGAGACAGCAAGCTGAGTACTAGAGGAACGCTTTTCTTGATCATGGTGTCGAACTCTGGGGTTATCTCCAGCCCACCATGGAAGGCCGGGAGGCGCGCGAGCGAACCCTTCGGAAACCTGGCTATTTCTTCCGCACGCTGCGGAATCGAGCAATTTCTTCCGCACTCCAGGACGCCAGAGCAGGGCGGACACGCCCGAACCGAGAGGCTCTTGTTCGCCGATCCGAGACGAAACCTCGTTCCAGCTTAGATCTCGACAACGATCTCGAGCTGCGAGTCGCGACCGGGTGAGAGTTTCTTCGCAGCGGGTTGCCATGACCATTTGCTGCGATCCGGAAGGGGATGCAAGAGAATGTAGATCGGTGTCTCCGGAGGCAGCCCTTCGACAAGGCAGCGTCCACGGTGGTCGGTCACGGCCTTCCAGCGCGGCTTGGCCCGTAGACTCGGCTCGTGGGGAGCGGGCTCTTGCAACAAGTCGAGGAATTCGACCATCATGGTAACCTCGACATTCGAGAGCGCTTCGCCGTGCTGGCTGACGACGGAGAACTCTGCCCGGACCTCTCGGGCGAGGCGGACGATGAAAGGCTTCGAAAGGTCCCAGGCACCGTGCACCACAAAGGGCCGGCGGACGTATCCGGACGCCGAAGCGAAACCGGTCACGTTGCGTCCGGGGTCGCAGTGAAACTCGAAAATTCCGGTCGGATCGACCTCCATCTCGAAGTATGTCGAGCGCCCGAGATCACGGCCGAAGTCGCCGGCCTGGATCATGACATCGAGCACTTTGATGCGCGCCTCGGGAATGGCCCGCCCATTCGCATCGACCACGAGCCCCACGAAACGCCCGCCCTGATACGAGCGAAAGGCCAGGTCCAGCTCGCGGCGCTCCCCTGGCTCGAGTCGGACGTGCATTCCGGCGCTGAAGAAACGGAAGGACTTGGAGGTGTAAACGCTGTAGTCAACGCCGGCTCGCAGGGCGAAGTGTGCGCAACCGTTCTCATCGCTGGAGTGCTGATCTTCGAGCTCCCAGCCGACCCGCCCAGCACGCTTCCGTGGACGCAGCACGTTGACCATAACGTCTCGACGCGTCTTTCCCGTGTCCACGTCGATGACGACCACGTCCAGATAGGCCCGTTTGGCCGGGGGCTCGGGGGCCTCTTGTTCTACCTCTTCGGAATCCGCCACGACTCGCTCGACAGGCAAGAGCTCGGGCCGCTCGCGAGGTATTGCAGTCAAGGCTCCCAAGGCGGCATTGCGCACGGATTCTTCGATCGCCAACTTCGAACTCACCTGGGCTGACTCGCGCTTGCCGTTCCCAAGGAGCAGCAGCCCCCCCGTCACGATTGCGATGGCGCCAAGGCCTAGCAGCACGGCCAGGAGTACCGGCGCCGGTCGACTCGCTCCTCGGATCTCCCTGGAACCGCTCGCCTGTCTCGCGATCATGCATCACAATCTATACGACAGGCCCGGAGCCTGGGCGAGCGAAGCTACCCGAACCTCCAGGGTTACCGGAGGCCTACACGCCACGCTCGTTTGCCACCCTTCCCTATCCGATGCCCACTCCCCGCAAACGCCGGCTCGTCCTTGGCCTTTTGGTATCCAGCCTGACCCTGGCCGTGGCGGGCACGGCGGGCTATCTCGTCTGGTCGTCGAGCGTGGGCAAGATGTGGATCAAGAGCACATTCAAGAATCCCATTGGGCCCACCGGCGAGCTCGATGCCCGAACAGCGATCAACTTCTTCGATCTCAACCGCATCGGCAACAAGTTCATCTACGACCCACTCGCCTACCTGATTCCGAAACCGAATCAGACCTCGAATTGGGACTGGCCCGAGCACCCCGCCGGCAGATTTAGGATCGTGACGAACGATCTTGGCCTGCGCGAAGACGCTTCCGTCACGCCCGACAAACGGGGCCCGCGCATCCTGGTTGCCGGTGATTCCCATACCGGGGGACTCGTCAACAACTCCGAGACATTCGCCAATCAACTGGAAGTCACGCTAGCTGCCGCGGAAGGCTGGAAAGACGTCGATGTCGTGAATGCCGGAGTCCCCTTCACGGGCCCTTCGTGCTATCTCGGGATCCTGAAGAAGTACCTCTACCTGAAGCCCGATGTCTTCATTGCAGTTCTCTTCACGGGTAACGATTTCGTCGATGACCTGCGACTGCGCTATGTTCTCGATGGATGGTCGTTGCCACGTGCCGGGGGCAAGTATCGCGAGCAGCTAAGAACGGCAACCGAACAACATCCCGCCGGGCTTTACCAGGGCTTCAACCAGGCGGTTCGATGGAAGCACTTCCCTCGGGAAATGGAACGCTCTCTCGAAGTCGTCGTCCAGTCTTACCGGAACATCCAGACTCTCTGCACGGAGAACGGGATCACCTTCTTGGCCGTCGTCCTCCCGACCAAGATGGACGTGGATTCCGATGACATGGAGGCCCGCGAGGCCATTCGTGAGGTGCTTGGAATGACGCCCGAGGACGTTGGTCTGAACCGCCAGCTGGGCGATCGTTTTGCAGAGACGGTGCGGGCGGCAGGTATCCATTGCTTCGATCCCACCGACGTGATGGCGGCCCATGAAGAGCCTCTCTACTGGACACAGGATTATCACCTGGGTCTCGCCGGACACACGCTGCTCGCGCGGGAGCTCTTCGAGGTCCTCAGCCAATAAAAATCCCAGGGTCCCACCCTCAGCGGGACCCTGGGTCCGAGAAACGTGCGCGGATCCTACTGCGCCTGGATGTGGTCGAACTTACGCTCGACGTCCAGGCCACCCGGCCCCTGAACGCGGAGGCCGACGGAGTACGTCGCCACCGCATTGTAGGTGTGGGAGGGGTTCTGCACGGTCGAGGACGAGCCGTCGCCGAAGTCCCATTCCCAGCTGGTGATCGTTCCGATGCTCGTATCGCTGAAGGACACGGACAGGGGAGCCGGACCGAGGGTCGTCGATGCCGAGAAGTCGGCAGCGGGGATTGGATCCGGAAGTTCGAAGCCGATCGACAGGTCGATGGCGTTACAGAATGTCTGGTCCGGAACGCCGAGGATCAAGCCCTGTGAGGCCGCCATCCCCATCATCGAGAGATCCGCCGGAAGGGGGGATGCAAAGGTCGTGATACCGCTCGGATGGGCACTCAACGGCACATCGAAGATCGTCGGTAGGCCAACCAGCACCTCCCCGAAGCCAGAATTGATCGGAATGCTGGGCGAACCACGAACGAGCAGGAGGACAACCGTGGCCGCAGGCCGATCGCGGTGATCGATGAAGGCCTCCCAGGTTTGGCCGAGAACCGGCGGAGAGGCGACATAACACCAGGGGTTGATTTCGTTGCCGTTGCGCCAGGTGAGGGACGAGAGGTTGCGATCCACGACCCTGTCGAAGTAACCGAGCGACGAATCCAGGCCGTCACCACCATTACCGACCTGAACGGTCAGTGTCAGGAGCGTGCCGGCGGTCGCCGAGGGATACAGGAGAGCGAGGTTCGTCCCCACCTGATCGACGTCGGTCATCGGCAGGCCGTAGCGGTTCGACGCGTTGGGGAACGCGGAGAACGAGTCGGCGTAGTACAGGTTGTGGGTCGCCAAACCGTCCGAGATGTCGACCGACATGAAGTCGTTCGTCGCGACGGAAGCCAGGTCGTCGTTCAGGATGAACGCCGCACTGAACACCAGCGCCGGACCCAACGGATCGAAGAAGAAGCTCTGGGCGACACCGGACGCGCCCACGGGGGCAAGACCGGCTCCACCGGGGTTGGAAGGCGGCGTCGCCGCATTTGAACCATCCGCGGAAAGCCCGAGCCAGTTCGATCCGTGCGCAGGCATCCCGTTGTCGAGGACAACGGCCGTATCCGGAAGGACGACGTGGGAACTTCCACCGATCGCGGGCCAGGGCGACGAGGGTGCATTCCCCGGGGATTGCAGCTCGAAGCTACCGTCGAGAAGCGCCCCCGGCGTGACGATCACATAGGAGGGCTTCGTCTCGGTGGCGGGTCCACCGGCTCCCGAAGCGGTCAAGCTGACCGTGTAGGTACCGGGGAACGAGTAGGTGTGTGTCGGGTTCTGAATCGACGAGAAGTTCACATCACCGAAGTCCCAGTTCCACGAGCTCACGAGCCCGCTGCTCAAGTCCGTGAAGGCCACGTTCAAGGGAGCCGAGCCGGCCGTCGGGGAACCGACAAAGTCGGCCACAGGCGGCGGAGGAAGCACCGTTACGTAGCCCGTCTCGACGTGCGTGTCCGTACCGCCGGGCCCGCTGGCCGTCAGGCTGACCGTATACGTACCGAACAGCACGTACGTGTAGCTCGGGTTCTGCACCGTCGAAGAACCACCGTCACCGAAGGTCCACATCCAGGCCGTCACGATGCCCAATGATTGATCCGTGAAGTTCACGACCAAGGGCTGGTTGCCGTTCAGGGGCGAACCGGCGAAGGCCGCCGAGGGTGCGGCGTCGCTCACGGTCACATAGTCCGCCTTCACTTCGATGTCGTTGCCACCCGGTCCCATCGCCGTCAACGTGACGGTGTACGTTCCCACGAAGGCATACGTCTTGGAGGGGTTCTGCAGGGTCGAGGTCGAAGCGTCGCCGAAGTTCCAGAGCCAGCCCGTAACGACGCCCGTGCTTTGATCGGTGAAGTTCACCGTGAGCGGCTCGATGCCCGTCGTCGGCGAACCAACGAACTGGGCGGTGGGCACAAACGGGGTGGCGACGACGTAGTCCGCCTTCGTTTCCAGGTCCGAACCACCCGGTCCGGTCGCCGTCAGCGAGACGGTGTAGGTACCAGCCGCGAGGTAGCTGTAGCTCGGGTTCTGAATCGTCGAGGATCCACCATCACCGAAGTCCCAGCTCCAGGCCGTAACCGTGTTCGTCGTCATGTCCGTGAAGGTCACGACCAAGGGCACGACACCCGCTAGCGGCGAACCAGCAAACTCCGCCACGGGGGATGGGGGCAGGACCGTCACATAGTCCGTTACCGTCACGAGATCCGAGCCACCGGGGCCCGTTGCCGTGAGCCCGACAGTGAAGGTGCCCGCAGCGAGGTAGGTGTGCGAGGGGTTTTCCAGGGCCGATACTCCACCGTCACCGAAAGTCCACGCCCAGGCCGTGACCGTGTTCGTGGAATCGTCGCTGAAGTTGACCGTCAAGGGCTCGTTGCCGCTGAGCGGCGTGCCCGAAAGAGCCGCTACGGGAGCAGCGAAGGAAACGGTCACGTAGTCCGACTTGGTAATCGTGTCCAGGCCACCGGGCCCGGTCGATGTCAGAGAAACGGCATAGGTTCCCGGAGCCACGTATGTGTAGCTCGGGTTCTGAACCGTCGCCACTCCACCGTCCCCGAAGCTCCAGCTCCAGGACGTGACCGTGTTCGACGTCGCGTCCGTGAACGTGACGGTCAACGGCTCGGTGCCTGTGGTCGGCATGCCAGCAAAATCGGCCAGCGGAGCCGGAGGCAGCACCGTGATGTAGTCGACGATCGTCGCAGCATCCATGCCGCCCGGACCCGTCACGGTCATGGAGACCGTGTACGTCCCCGCGGCGTAGCTGTGCGAGGGGTTCTGCAAGGTCGACGTACCGAGATCGCCGAAGTCCCAGCTCCACACGGAAATCGGTCCGCTCGACGTGTCGCTGAAGTTCACAACCAGGGGCTCGTTCCCCGTGAGCGGCGTGCCCCCGAAGGAAGCCACCGGTGCCGGGGGTAGCACAACGACGTAGTCCGTCTTCGTCTCGCTGTCCACACCTCCGGGCCCCGTCGCGGTCAAAACGACCGTGTACGTCCCCGCAGTCGCGTACAAATGGGTCGGGCTCTGCAGCGTCGAGCTGCCGAGATCACCGAAGTCCCAGCTCCAGTCACTGATCATTCCGCTGCTGAGATCCGTGAAGGTCACCCCGAGAGGCTCGTTGCCCGAGAGCGGCGTACCCGCAAAATCCGCCACCGGAGCCGGAGGCAAGACGACGACATAACCGAGCTTGGATTCGCCATCGATTCCACCAGGGCCGGTCACGTTCAGGGTAACGGTGTAGGTACCGGCGAGCGCGTACGTGTGCGTCGGATTTTGCATCGTCGACGAACCCGCGTCACCGAAGTCCCAGCTCCAGCTGCTGACGCTCCCCACGGAAGCGTCGCTGAAGGCGACGTTCATGGGAGCGTTGCCCAAGGTCGGAAAACCGGTGAAGTCTGCGACCGGTGGAGCGAACGCGACCATGACGTAGTCGGTCTTCGTCTCCGTCAACATGCCGCCAGGCCCGGTCGCCGTCAGACTGACCGTGTACGTGCCCGCGGCTGCGTAGGTGTGCGTCGGGTTTTGCAGGGTCGAGGTACCCAGGTCGCCGAAGCTCCAGCTCCAGCCACTGACGATACCCGTGGTCGCATCGGTGAACGTGACCAGCAAGGGCTCCGTTCCGGAGAGCGGCGCGCCCGCAAAGTCCGGCACGGGAACCGGCGGGGTAACGACGACATAGTCGGTCTTCGTGTCGCTACCGACTCCTCCCGGACCGGTCGTCGTCAAGCTGACCGTGTACGTTCCGACACCGATGTAGATGTTCGTCGGGTTCTGCAAGGAGGACGTGCCGAGATCACCGAAGTCCCAGGCCCATGCGGTGATCGTTCCCACGGATAGATCCGTGAAAGTCACGTTCAAGGGCGTGGCGCCAGCGGTCGGAGTTCCAATGAAATCGGTCACCGGGGGCCCCGGCATGACCGTGATGAAGTCGGCCTTCGTTTCGGTGTTCGCGCCACCCGGTCCCGTGGAGGTGAGACTGACCGTGTACGTGCCCTCCAGAGCGTAGGAGTGCGTCGGATTCTGGAGGCTCGAGCTGCCGCCGTCCCCGAAGTCCCAGCTCCAGGCCGTGACGGAGCCGGAGGTCAGATCCATGAATGCCACCGAGAGCGGCGATAGACCGGTCAAGGGTGTGCCCATGAAGTCCGGAACGGGATCGACCACGACGATGTAGTCACCGCGGAATTCGAGATCGAAACCACCCGGCCCCTCGACGACCAGCGAGACGGAGAACGTGCCGCCAGTGGTGTATGTGTGGGAGGGGTTGGCGCTGGTCGAAGCCGTGCCATCACCGAAATCCCAGGTCCAGGCCGTGATCGGCCCGGTGCTGTTGTCGATAAAGGCCACGCTCAGAGGCGCGGGACCACCTGTGGTCGAGGCCGCCGTGAACGATGCCGTGGGTCGCGCCACGACCGGTGCCGTTCCCGCGATCAGGTCGACGGCGTTGAGGAACTGCCCCGTCGAGGCGTTCACGAAGCAAAAGGCTTGTGTGTAGCCAGTCAACCCGATGAGACCCGGATCGTTCGGCAGCGGGAAGGAGTGAGTGTCGATCCCCCCGGACGACAACTTGACGCTGTCGAAGAGAATGCCCGAGCCGATGTTGATGAGGAGACGGCCGAACATCGTGCTAACGCCAGCGATCGGCGTCATGCGTCCGTAGATGATCGTAGCAATCGTCCCGGGGAACGCGGTCGAATCCACCTCTGCGGTCCACAATTGGCCGACCACGGGGGCGGCGGCGGAGTAGGCCGCGGGGTTGATGAACGTGCCTCCGTTGCGATAGCTGGCGAGCGCTGATTGAGTCGCGCTGATGTAGTCCGTCTTGGTCTCAAGATCCGGTCCACCTACCGACGTCGCGGTCAAGCTGACCGTGTAGTCTCCAACCGCCGCGTATGTGTGCGTGGGGTTCTGCGCCGTGGACGAGTTGCCATCACCGAAGTCCCAAGCCCAAGCACTCGCGGGAGGCGAAGTCGTGTCCGTGAAGGAAACTGACAGGGGAGCCGTGCCGTTCAGGGGGGAACCAACGAAGTCTGCGTTGGTCGGACCGATCGCCACGATGTAGTCCACCTTCGTTTCCGGATCGCTTCCCCCCGGGCCTGATGCCGTGAGAGTCACCGAGTACGTACCCGGTGCAAGGTAGGTGTGCAGCGGGTTCTGCAGAAGCGAACCGTTCGTGTCACCGAAGGACCAAACCCAACCGGTAACGCTACCGGTACTGAGGTCGGTGAAGCTGACCGCCATGGGGACGAAACCGGTTGTGGGTGTCGCTGAAAATTCGGCGACCGGTGCCTGCGCTTGCACGGTCGTGGCCGAAACCAAGGCGATAGAAAAGCAAACCAGAAGCTTCCGGAGGCCACTGTGGGGGGCGAACATGGCGATCCTCTAATTGAGGGGGGGGGGAGACCTGGGCCAATTCTAGGCGGATTCCTCGTAATGGGGGGAAAAAGCCTCCCCCGCCTCGTTCCGGCGCCCGTGATTCTCGCCTAGGCCGAAGTCGCCGGGATCGGCGACGTCTCACCCCCCCCGCCGGCGTCCGTATTCGCTCCTGCATACGCGCCCGCCCGGCCGCTCACCTCGATGGGCACGTAGAGCTCCTCGGTAGTCCACGAAGCCTCGCTGAGCTCCCCCAGGGCACATAGCTCCCCGTAGGGTGGCACAGGCCCGGGAATCCACTTCTGTGCGAAGCGCTGCCAGTTGGCCAGAAGCAGTTCCCGGTGCTCCAGGCTCTTGGCTCCCCCATAGCTCTCATGGCGGATGAAGACATCCCGCGCCATGCGTGCCCGAAACCCCGCCAGGAAGGCCCGCAAGGCAAAGTCGTCGTCTTCGAAACCCCAGGGCGTGAAAATCGGATCGAAGCCGCCGATGGTGTCGATAACCTCGCGCTTCACCAGCACACAGAACGATGGAAAGAGCATCTTGTAAGTCGTCTTCCGATGCTCTGTTCGGCTCCGTTGTCGGGCGAAGGCGTGCACCGATTCGAGGTCGTCTCCACCTCCATAAGGAATCTGCTGGCCGTGGGCGGCCCGATCCGAGACCGGACAGACGCAACCCACCTTGGAATCGACGCTCCCGTGGAAGTGCATGCGCTCGAGCCAGCCTGGCGAGGCGATGGCGTCATTGTCCATGAAGCAGATCCAGGCCCCCTGGACAAGCGCAAGGGCCTGATTCCTGGCTACCGGAGCCCCGAGATTCTCCTCGTTTCGCACCAGCTGGACGTCCACCTGTGCCGCGAGGAACTCAGCACTGCCATCTGTCGAGCCGTTGTCGACAACGATGATCTCCATCGGAAAGCACTCGTCCGCACAGAGCCGGATCGCCTCCAGACACTTGCGCGTGCGCTCGAGAGCGCCATGGGAGACGATGACAATCGAGGTCAAAACGCCTGTGGGAGCTCCATCCCGCATGATCGGATCGGGATCATGGCCTTCGACTTCGCCGATGATGCCCTTGAGCATGCGGCACATATGGGCATGGGGCAGAATCGCGTTCATCTGGGCTTCGATCTGCACCGGGAGGCTCTTTCCGTGATACTCGAGTTCGATCAAACGCATCTGTTCGGCGAAACGCACGGCGATGTCGTGATACGCCTCGTAGCTCACATGAGCCGACTGAAGGATCGACTCTTGGCACTCACTCAGATGACGCCCGAGAACCTGGATACCGGGGTGTTTGCGCGCCATGCGCCATTGGTTACGCCCGAGACTCTCCCCCCGCTTCAGGTAGGCCGCGGAGGTCAACTCGTGGTCATGGTGACACTCCGCATCGGAGCGATAGAGCACGCTCCAACCTTCTCGCTCGAGCCTGTAGCCGAGCTCGACATCCTCGCAAATGGCTTCCGGAAATGTCTCCGCATCGAACCCGCCAACCTCCTGGATCGCGGCCAGCGGCAAGCTGATGTTGCAGGTCCAAAAACAGGTCCAGTTCGACAGCTCGCCGTGACGCAACGTTCGAAATGCGAACAGCAGGTTCGAGTCATCGAGAAGCTGCACGAAGGGGCTCCGCAAGGCCTCCTCGGTGAAGTGAAACGAACCCAGGACCGCGGTCTTCGGAGGTGCATCCGCATGCGCCGCGAGGTGCGTTTCGAGCAACTTCGACGCGGGCACCGCATCGTCGTTCAGAATCAGCACCAAGGCTGCCTGACAATGCTCGAAAGCCAGGTTGCGGGCCGCCCCCGGGCCCTGATTGTCTTGACGCAAGAGGACGACTCGAAACGGGTAGGAGCTGGCCTCGAGCTGAATGGGCGTCGGCGAGCCATCGTCGACGATAACGACTTCGAACCTCGTTGACTCCAGGGTCTGTGCCCGAAGACTCTCCAGGAGTTTCTGCACCGCATCGGGGCGGCCAAAAGTGGGAACGACCACGGAGAGCTCAAGCGAACGGTCAGCAATATTCTTCATACAAGCACAGGACCGATGACCACCATCTCCCAAGCGCAAACATCGGGTCGACTGGCCCATTGCTTGAGGCTCCAGACCCGCATTGCAGAAAGGACTTCCGATTGTCCCACGAACCGGATCGCCCCGAGAAACGGGGCGATCACCGAGGCGATTCAGAACACGGAGAGAGCCAGCCCCGGGGTCGCCGACAACACGCCCGAGGCCGCCTGATCAAGGACGATCCACTGCATGAAGGCCTGCTTGCCGATCAACCCGATGGCGTTCGGGACCGGGATGGAAACCGACGTCCATCCATCCCCAGGGCCCGCTCCCTGCAATGCGCTTTGAAACAGTACGCCCGAAGCGGGTGTGAAGGCGAGATGGAAGGTCGCCCCGAAGGCCTGGAATCCCGCCACGTCCGGCACGAGATCGAACAGCAGCAGCGCGGGGGCACCGGCGAGGCCGCCGTCCATACCGACGGTGAGACTCGGATTGTTGATGTGAGCAGGCTCGAGGGCGACGTGAAGCGGGGTGAACCCAGCGGTGCCCGGAGTGCCCCCACCGAAGGGCGACGGAACGACCCCAGATTCGGAGTAGAGCAGCGGGCGGTCGAAGGGCACCAGTCCATTCGCGACCCGCGGGTCGGTAAGCGCTCCGAGGAATGCGATGAGGTCCTGACGCTGCCCCGGGGCGAGCCCCAACGGCTGGATCGCGGGATCCTGATTGAACCCGAAGTCCCCTCCCCGGTTGTAGAAAGCAACCACGTCGGCCAGATTTGGCATGGCACCGGTGTGGAAATACGGCGCCCGAAGAGCCACGTTCCGCAGCGAAGGCGTCTTGAATCGGCCTCTATCTGGCAGGTTGCCCGTCACCGCGAATCGTCCCGGGTCATCCGGCGCAAAGATGAGCCCGATGTTATGGAAGCCCTGGTCCGTGAAGAGCGGTCCGGAATGACAAAGAAAGCAACGACCAGGCCCGAAGAAGACGTTCCGCCCACGCATCTCTTGCGCATTCAACGCTCCCGCATCGAAGGGCGATTGATCGGAGATCAAAGAACGCTCGTAGGTGGCGATCGACATCGCCACCCGTGCCGCGGTCACATCGGGCGTGCCGAAGGCTTCCTCGAACAAGGCCGAATAATTGCGCCCAGCGATCCAGTTCCCGAGGTCGGTCGGGACAGACTGGGCCAGACGTAACGGCTGCAAGGCACCGAGTCGCCCTTCGATATCCGCCCAGGCGATAGCCTCGTGCCCCATCTCGACCGTGCTGACTGGCGGATCGGCGGCTTGGCTTTCGAGGGCCGCGTTGAAGGGCAGGATCGGATCTCCAGTGACCGGATCATCGAAATCGTCGCTGGCGCGGCCATCCCAGAAAAGCTCTCTCGCGAAGGCGGCATTGATCATCGAAGGCGTCTTGCGATCGGTCACCTGGGGTCGCAAGTCAAAGATGGCGTCCTTTTCGAGCGTGCCATTGCCGAGGTTGCGAATGACACCCGGTGATCCGTGTACATCATCGGGCGTACCCAGGATTCCATCGGGACCGGGGGCCAAGGAAGCAGGGTCTTGCGCGGTCCTGGGATCCGATCCGCCGGCGCTGAAGATGTGACAGGTTCCACACGCGATCGTGGATGTCGTGGAGAGTTGTTCATCCCAGAAGAGAGCCTGACCAAGGTTCGTTTTCTCCAGGGTGATGGGATTTCCCGGGGGGACGGGAACGGATGGGAAGCCTTGGGAGGAGAGTGCTGGGGCGAAACTGGACGCTACGCAGAAGGCGAGAAGGCTCGTTTTCATGAAGGGACACGTGGGGTGAGCTTGGATGATCCCTTGGGAGGGAATCGGTGACGCTCGAGCTATTCCAAGAACACCGCGACGCTCGGTTGGTTCCGGGCTTTGTGGCAAAAATAGCCTGGAAGCATATGGCGGTTTGCGGGTTACCGAGAAAGCAGGATCTCCGGGATCAGTGGAGGCCTCTGCAGTCTGGGGCAACACCTGAAGGCCCAAGGTCCAACGCACACCATTCGGTAACTCAGGAACTCCACACCACAGGCGCGCCCGTCAAGCTGAAGTAGACATCGACGGTCGTCGTCCCAGCACACTCGGTGCCCAAAGTCATTCTCCACCGCAAGCACGCTTCGCAGCCCATGCCGATCTCTCCGATCTCCAGGCGACGTTGCGACGCGCTGAGAGACTTCGCGGCGGAAGGTAGAAGGTAGAGATTGAGCCAAAGAACCCTGGAATCGTGCCGGGGGTCACGCTCCCCCAGGATTCCCGGCTAGGATGCGAGGAGTAGAACCTCGCCTCGTCTTTTCGGCCCTCGAAACGGTCTCGCGTGAAGAATTGTCTCCCGTGAGACACGTTTGAGACTCTCCATGACGCCGCTTTTCCTCTCTCTCTCCCTGCTCCTCACGCCCTCCCCCGATCTGCTCGGCACGCGCGTAGTTGATATCGATGGCACCGTGCACAGGCTGGGCGGGGCACAGTGCGCACAGACGACGGTGTTCGTCTTCCTGGGGCCCGAGTGTCCGATTTCGCAACGCTACTCACCACGCTTGAACGAGCTAGCCGGAACAGGATGAATATCGAGGAGACACTCCCCGCCGCGATCGAGGCCAGCGTCGAGATACCCAATATCGAAGAGGCCGAGGTCATCGTGCCCGCGCAGCCCTTTGACGAAACCCTGTCGTTCTTCACCGAACGACTCGGTTTTCGCGTCGCGGCCATCTTCCCCGCAAACAATCCGGCCTGTGCGGTCGTGGTTGGGCACGGCACGCGCCTGCGACTCTTGCGCGACTGCGCAACGCCGCCGGGGACGATCCGTCTCGCCTGTCGTGACCTTGAAACACCCATCACTATCGAAGCGCCCAATGCAACCCGCATCGAGCTGGTTTCATCGCGCCCCCCCATCGAGCTCCCCGCGCTACAGCCGGAGCTCGCCATCGCGAGGTACTCCGAGGGGCAGTGGGTCACCGGCCGCGCAGGCATGCGCTATCGCGACCTGATTCCCGCGCGTCAAGGCGGGCGCTTCGGAGCAGCACACATCCAGATCGAAAAGGGCGGGCCGGTTCCCGACTACGTCCACTACCACCGTGTGCGCTTTCAGATCATCTACTGCTACCGCGGTTGGGTCCGGCTGGCCTACGAGGACCAGGGACCGGAGTTCGTGATGCAAGCCGGCGACTGCGTCCTGCAGCCGCCGGAGATCCGCCACCGGGTGCTCGAGAGTTCCGCGGGACTGGAAGTCGTCGAACTCAGCTCTCCCGCTGAACACGAAACCCTCGGTGATCTGCAGCTCGAACTTCCGAATGGAACTCCCGTACCGGGGCGGCGATTTGATGGTCAGGGCTTTCTGCACCACGTTGCAGAGAAGGCGGCGTGGGACCCGGCCGCATACGCCGGTTTCGAAGCACGGACCATCGGGCTCGGTCAGGCGACCGAGGGGCTTCTCGAAGCGCGAGTTCTGCGTTGTTCGTCCGATGTCTCGACAAGCGTCTCGAAGCACGCAAACGAACTCCTGTTCCGCGTCGTCCTCGAGGGAAAGCTCCAGCTTCGCCTCGATGACCAAGAGGAGCTGCAACTCGACCGTGGTGATGCGTTCACGGTTCCTGGTGGCCAGGCGCACTCGATGACCGCCTCGGCAGGCACAACCCTCCTCGAAGTCGAAGTCCCGAGCACCTGAAATCAAGCGCCCCCCGTGGACGCGACCAGGGCCGTCGGGCGACACTCTCAGCGCATGGACGAGTATTGCTTCCACCCCGATCAGCTGGCGCCGGAGAGCCGCGCACCAGGGATCAGCGCAATCATGCGCCTGCGCAACAGCGAGGATTTTCTCGAGGCCGTCGTCGAGAGCCACGCTCCCTACTTCGACGAGATCGTGGCTGTGTACAACCAGTGCACGGATGCAACCCCGGCGATCCTCGCCGCTCTAGACGAGCGCTTCCCGGGCAAGCTGAAGATCACCCACTACGAACCGCGCGTGTTTCCTTCGGGCACACCCGAGCACATCGCCGAGCCGGCGGATAGTCCGCATAGCCTCGTCAACTACTCGAACTTCGCACTGGCCCAATCCACGCATCGCATCGTGGCATTGCTCGACGACGACCACATCGCCGTGGAACGCAACGTCGCCCGGCTGACTGAGGCGATCCGGCGCAAGGGATCGCTGAAGGGCGCCATGTGGTGCATCTCCGGATTGAACCTGGATCGACACCGTGACGGCACACTGGGAGTTCACCTGGCTGCCCCATTCGCAGGAAACGGAGACCACGGCTACTTCGAAGTCACGCGCAAGACCTACTTCGAACACGGTCGCAAGTTCGAACGCTTGCGCTACGAGGAGTTCCAGCGCCGCTATCACGGGATGGCTTACTGGCACCTGAAGTACCTGAAACGTGGCTTTGGGTTCGCGAACTACGAGCTCGACGAAAACCCGCACAGCCGCTACTCCCGTCATCGAGAGCGTTTCCTGGGGCGGCGCGATACCGCCTCGTTGGAGACGTTCCTGGGTCGCCATCGACCTTGCGGTTCGCTAGCTCGACTGCTCAGCGCAGTCCCTCTCCCGGAACGACTGCGCTTGCGGTTGGCGCGTTATTCCAGCCTGGCCCAGGAGATCGTCGCGGAGGATCTCACCGCCCTACGAGCGCGCGCTCTTCAAGTGGACAGGCAAACCGTCAACGAGCCGTTGTAGCTGATACCCCCAAGCTCCGCCTCGTGGATCAGCGCTTCGCGCTTGCTGACGTCCTCTTCAGTCAGTTCCAGACCGTAGGCGTCCTCGTCGATCATGGCCCGCAGCTCGTCCGCGGTGGCGCGGCTCAGGCGACCATAGACGCGGATGTCGACGCACTTCGGTTCGCTGGAAGAGAGTGCGATCAATTCCCCTGCCGTGAGGAAGGGATGGTGGATGTGCCCGCCGCGCGCCGCGAGATCCGACAGAAAGACATCGAGTCGCGTCATCCCTACCTGCGAGGGAATCGATGGCTCGGCCGTCGGCTCGGCCAGAAACACGCGCGAGCGAGCGACGCGCTGGGCTTCGGCCACGGTGCGCCCTGGATCGTCCAGATGGTGCAGCACGTGCCTGATGAGAACCGTGTCGAAGGCGTCATCGGGAAAGGGCAATTCGTGTGCTAGGCCTTCGCGCACCGCTCGGCCCTTTTCCTTTGCCACGGCGACGCGCCTGGGATTGCGCTCGATCCCCTCGTTCACGATCCCGCCCGCGTCGAGCAGCGAGAGCAGGTATCCCTCGCCACAGCCGACATCGAGAAAATTGTCCGGGCGCAGGGCGACCAGATCCGCGGCAAGGGCTTGGATCAGGTACTCGCGATGGGCGAAGAGTACGGGCGTTGACATGCAGCCCTAGTGTAGGGCTTCCGACTCCGTAAGCGACTCCAGAAAAGCCACGAGGTCGGCCACATCATCCTGCGAAAGATCCAGTGGATGAACGTCCGGCGAACGGCCGTATTCGTCCCGAGCCAGACCACCCACCCGGTAGAAGTTCACCACATCTCGCAAGGTCGCCGCGATGCCGTTGTGAAAATAGGGTGGAGACAGCGCGACGTTGCGCAGAGTAGGCGTCTTGAAAGCCTTGTAGTGGCCAAGGAAGGGATAGGGACGCATGCGAAAGCGCACGTTCCTATCGACTTCGAGCCGGCCCTTGTCCGATGTAGGCACGCCGGTGTTGTGGAAGTCGCCGTCACTGAAGTTCGCCCCGCTGTGGCAGTTCACACAACCGGCCTGACCCTCGAAGAGCGCGTACCCGCGCTTGGCCGAAGAAGACAAAGCTTGGGTGTCACCCGACAGATAGCGGTCGAACGGAGAATCGAACGCCACGAGGCTGCGCTCGAAATCAGCGATGGCCCGCAGCACGTTCTGGCCAGTCAAGCCTTCGCGGAAGGCCTTCTGGAAGGCCCGCTGATAGTTCGGGTCCGCACGCAGTGTGTTCACGATCGCCTCGAGCGTCGTGTCGAACTCGAGCGGATTCTCGATGACCTCGAGAGCTTGCTTCTCGAGACTCTCTGAGCGACCATCCCAGAAGAAGTGCTCGCCCAGGGCCAAGTTGAAGAGCGAGGGGGCGTGCCTGCGCAGCTGCTCCCCCCCCTTCCCGACCGCCAGGCGCCGCCCATCTCCAAAACCCAAGGCAGGGTCGTGACACGTGGAACACGACATTTTGCCGCTAGAGGACAGGCCCGCGTCGAAGAACAGTGCACGTCCAAGCACCACTCGAGCAGGATCCCCCAGCTCGATCTTCTCCTTCCATTTGCTAACGCGGAGCCCGTGGGCGATCGTCGAGGACGGAGCACAGGCAAACAGGAATGCCGGGATCCCGACCAAGGCCACGTTCACCAGTGCTCGAGTTGCGTACATCGCCGTTGGACGCGGATCGGGGGTTTAGAGTTCCAACACCAAAACGACCTTGACGCGCTTCTTGTCGACCTCCCTGAGAGCGTCGGCGTTGATGAAGCCGATGCACCCCTTCAGCGCCGAGGTGTACTTGAGGACCCGCTCGGGAGTACCGACACGCTTGGGCCTGCGAATGGCCGATTGGTACTGAAGCTTGATCCAGTGACGTTCGAGGGCGTCCTTGTCCTTTTCGAGGACATGCTTGAGAAACAGCCTGTTCTCCACGGTTCGCGTGAACTCGATGGGACGGACCTTCTCTGCGTAGCTGAAGGAGCCCTTCTTTTTCTTGCCCCTGGCCTTGGTGAGGACTCGCTCCCATGTCAGGTCCTTACGCAAGAAGAGGTGCCTTACCTGGGCGATGCTCAGTGCATCTATGGGGTTCGACTTGTTGACGATCACCAGGATCTTCGTCTTCTTCTCGAGAGCAGATGTGGGCTCGACAATGGATGGCGTCGAAGCCAGACTCAGGAGCCCCAAGCATGCGCTCGTCAGCCACGTATTGATGATCTGCATCTTGGCGCCCTCAGAATCCCCAGGCAACCTGGATGACGATCGCGTTTTCTTCGCGAACCCCGTCGAAATGCCGTACGTACTCCGCCTTCAGGCGGGTGTTGGGGCTCAAGTCATAGTTGACTCCGATCATTCCGGCACTGAATTCAGGAATGTAGTGCTTGGTCAGAGTCGTCCCGTCGAGGCGCAGCCCGTAGTAGTCTCCTTGGTCACCTGGTGGTAGATCGGTGAAGTCGTAGCGCACGTAGGGATGTACTTTGTTCTCCTTGAGGTTCAGCGAAAGCTCGAACGTCCCTCCGAGAAGATCGTCGGATCCGATCGATGAAGAGACGAACTCCGCCAGGACATTGAAGCAATCCCCGAAGTACGTGATGTAGGGGACGAAACCCCATTCGCGTTCGGAAATGGCGGGAGCTGTCGTCGTGTCAACCGAATTTCCGATCGCCCCGACCTGAAAGGTGTCGATTTCGTCGGTCCAGCCACTGAGCCCGATTGTGAATTCGTCGAATCCCGGCACCAACCACTCGATCAGTGCGGTGATCTCCTTGCCGTCGGAGTCGCGCGCGAATTGGTTTTCGGTGGGAGTCACCGACCGGCCGTTACCGACACCAAGGGCATAGCCAAATTCGAGGCCACTCAGATCGAACCGTCCGTGAACATTGACGCCGATGGTGTGGGTCGGAACAAGATTCAGCTCTTCCTCGAAGAGGTCCGGCACCTGAATCGAGTGCATGAGCCAGGCGCGCGAGTAGAGAAAGCGGTTGTGATACCCGATCGGTGTAAAGAACAGACCCGCTTGTAGATTGAAGAGATCTGTGTGGCGGTAATCGATGAAGAAGCGTTCGGGATCAACCTCAAAGTCGGATTCGACGCCGCGCGCAACCTGGAAATTGACCTCACTCTGAAAGACGATGTTGTCCGTCAGGTCCATCGTGACGACGAAGTCCGCGCCGCCGATGTTGAAGCCATCCCCGTAGGTGTTCAGCGGGTGCGGGTCGGTTCCGAATGAATCGAACAAGGCACGCTGCCCCGCGTCAACCGGCCCACCCCATTCGCTCCCCAGGGTAAGGTCCGCGAAAGCGTTAAAGCGAATGCGGTTGAGGAGACCCTCTTCTTCCTCGAGGAGCCCGAAGTCTTCGTAGCCTTCCTCGAGTTCTTCCGCCAGGGATTCGTCCTCACGCCTGCTCTCGTCCTGGGCGAAGGTCGGTGCACAGAGTGAAAGGGCACCGGCAACTTGGATTGCGAAGAGCGTTTTCATCCGTTGGACTCGTGGTGCTGGGCAGTTCGTTCTTTGTGCCGGCCCTTTATTCCTAGCAGGGATCGCTATCGACGGCCCCAGGAGGCGCCTGGAGCCATAATTGGGAGAAACCTCAGCTGCCTGTTGGTGGCGGCGCCCCGAACTTCAGGGGACGCTTCTGACACTCTGAGAGAAGACCTACACACAAGGAGGAGTTCCTCGTTTCGAAGATCGCGCATGTGGTCGATACGCGCCATGGGCCAGGCGGTCCGGCACCCCCATGCGCATCGGACATCAACTCGGTTACCTGGTTGCGGCCTGTACGCTTGGGGGTCTAGGCGTTGCCACGACGCTGTGGAACTACGCAGCGAACCTGGGGGAAGCCAGCGTCGCTGCTCAGACCACCGAGCTTCGCTTGGAGGTGGATCACATGCGACTCCACTCGCTGGCCTTGCACCTCGAAACAACTCTCGATCAGGCGATCAATAGCGGCAGCAAGTACCTGGGTACGGTCGCCCGAGGGCAAGCGGATGCTCTCCAGGGTTCTATCCAGACCCTCCACGAAAAATCGAAGGACAAGCGCACGCGGGAGATCCTCGCGGCGATGCCCGCTTCGATAGATAGACTGATGGCGAACCTCGAACGGATCATCGACTCGGGGCCGGAGCCCCAAGAGCTCGTCGATGATCGAAGCGTCGATGCCATCGACGACGAGATGATCCACATTCATGGCGAGCTGGAAGAGCTGATCGCCATCGGAGAGTCCGATCTCGACAAGCACATAATAGCCGAGAGGGCGGCACGGCTTGCGCTCGAAAGCACTGCCATCGTTGCCAGCGTGCTATACATCGGCCTGATCTTCGCGGTGTGGCGCTGGAGTGTGAAGAGCACGATCCGACCCATCCTCCACCTGGCCAACAGCGCACAAAGAGCCTCGGAGGGCGGCGCTAAGTTCCAGGTTCGAGAACAGGGGCCGGAAGAGGTGCGTGTCCTCGTCCGCAGCTTGCACACCTTCGCGAGCGGCCTGGAAACGGCAAACGGCACGCTCGAGGAGAAAGTCGTATCTCGAACCGCGGAACTGAAAGAGGTCAACGACCGGCTAGAGAAGGATTTAAGCCTGCGCGAGCAGCTTGAAACGGAACTTACCCACGCACACAAGCTCGAAGCCATCGGCCAACTCGCCGCTGGAATCGCCCACGAGATCAACACACCGATCCAATTCGTCAGTGACAACATCCATTTTCTCGAGGGAGGATTCGAAGGAGTCTCCGACTACCTTGCCGCGATCGAGACCCTGTTGGCGCAGCTGCACTCGGGTGAGTCAACGGCAGAGTCCTTGAAGGAGATCGACGCCTTGCAAGAGACCGCGGATCTCGAATTCGTCCTCGAGGAAACGCCCTCCGCAATCAAGCAATCCCTCGAGGGCATTAACCGGGTCGCGACCATCGTGCGAGCCATGAAGACCTTCTCCCACGAAAGCCGCAGTACTCTGGTTGCCACCGACCTGAACGCATCGGTGCAAAACACAGCCCTGGTCGCACGCAGCGAATGGAAGTACGTCGCCGATCTCGAGCTTGCACTCGACGTGGACCTGCCGGCGGTGACGTGTGACCCAGGACAGATCAACCAGGCCGTGTTGAACCTGATCGTGAATGCGGCGCACGCCATCGGCGAGGCCAATGCCCGAACACCTGATCGCAAGGGAACGATCACCCTGGGTACACGCCGCGCGCAGGAGGACATCGAGATCTTCGTCCGCGACACGGGCACCGGTATCCCCGAGGACGTGCGGCCCAAGATCTTCACGCCCTTCTACACGACCAAGGAAGTCGGCAAGGGCACGGGCCAGGGCCTGGCGATCGTCTACAACGTCATCGTCAAGGGGCACGGCGGCGCCGTGAGCTTCGAGACCGGGGAGGGAGAGGGAACCACCTTCGTGATCCGCCTCCCCCTCGCCTCCTCACGCGTGGGGCTGCCGGCCGTCGTCGAAGCGGCCTAGTCTCGGCGAGTGACTACGGGGAAAGGACGCGCGCGGGCCGCACGCCCATCCACGGACTGCTGACCTCCGGGTAGGCGTTGTCGCGCGATCCGAGCCGAGCCATGGAAGCGTTGTTGACAAAGGATCCACCGCGCGTCACACGTGTAACGTCCTTGCCCAGCCGCTCACCCGTTCCGGACTGAGGGTTGACGTCGTAGCGAAGGAAGACGTCACGGCACCATTCGAAAACGTTGCCGTGAACCTCGAAGAGACCAAAGTCGTTCGGAGCGTAGGTTCCAACGGGCGCGTGACACAGGTGCTCATCGTCGAGCCATGCCATCGTGCCGAGCCATGGAGCACCGTTTCGCTTCGCAAACGAGTCATTCAAGTTGGCCACTCCCGCCAACGAGCGCTCGTCTTCGCCACTCCACCATGCGGATTCCGCGCCGGCACGGGCGGCGTATTCCCATTGGGCTTCCGTCGGTACGGAGAGCCCCAGGCGGAAGAGCTGGGTCGTGGCGTCGTACCAGGAAATCGTCTCGACCGGATTGCGATCGGTGATTTGCCTACCCGAGTCAACCTCTCCGGCCTGAAAGCGACTCGGCCGCGCGCCACACATCCGGGCCCATTGCCCCTGGGTCAGTTCGAATTTCGAAATGAAGAAGGCGTCGAGATTGACCCGTCGAACGGGTTGCTCGTCGGTCTTCGATTGCCGGTCGTAGTTGTTACGAGAGGGCGCTGGCGAGGTGCCCATGAGAAAGTCTCCCTCGGGAAGAAGCACCAGGACGACGCCGCTTGCCTCACCTACCATGTCGTAGTCCGGGGTCTCGGGATCCGGTGCTACGCCCGATGCGATGTGGCAGAACTCCCATAGCCCCGTGTCCTCGTTGCGCTTGATGGGCAGGAGCCCCCGCTGCGGCCGAATGACAAGACCGCCGTAGAGTGGACACTGCTCGACATCGCGAATCGAAGCAATGGCCTGGGTCCAGCGCTCCTGTGCGAGGCTGCTGGTCAAGGTTTCCTCCTCGATGCGCCGTAGCGCAGCCAGGCGGCGACGCACTCCCCAACCGTGGCTGGAGAGTCCATCGATCAATCCTCCTTCGGGGTGGCTGAAGGCCTCGATCTCGGAAATCAACTGGACGAGGCGGTTGTACCACCACTTGTCGTTGTCCGTTTCAAATGCGAAGAAGACCTGGGGCGGCTCCGTGTCCGTGGCGGGTGCTTCGACCTTGCGGCCGCGCGAGCGAAGGAGCTCCAGCTGGCGATGGTGACCATGGTCTTGCCCATCCGCACTTGGGCTTAGCCCGGCGACCAAGAGCTTGGCTTTGACGAGCCACGCCTCGAGCCCAGGAATGCGTTCCGGATCGATCGGCCAGAGCCCATCCGCCTCCTCGCGCAAGTCGAGCAATTGCTGAAACGCGGAGAGTCGTAGCACGTTCGCCCGCTCACGGTTAGCGATGCCCTCTTGACGCCGAGCTTCGCCCAAGCTCGTCTGAGCCAAGCGTTCGTTGTCCTCAGCCCGAGTCCTTTCGGTTTCGGCCACCTTGCGCTCCTCCGACTGCACGTAGCCGACCGAGGCCAACCCGACGATCGTCGAGAGGAAGGCCACCGCCGAGGCGATTGCGAGGGGGCGATTGCGACGGACCCAGGACTTCAGCTCTGCCATGGCGCCGGTCTGATAGGCACTGACCACTCGGTTCTCGAGATACGCCCGCAGGTCCTCCGCCAGCTCCTCCATGTCGGCATAGCGATCCCCCGGCTGGCGAGCCATGGCCTTTTCACAGATAGCGATCAGCTCGAGTGGGGAGTCAGGAACCAGCTGGTGTAGCGGCTTCGGCGGGCCTTCGAGAACCCAACGCAGCACGACGTGCTGGGAGAGGTTGGCCTCCGGAGTCGAGTACGGCGGGCTGCCGGTCAGAAGGTGGTAGATCATCGCCCCGGCTGAATAGACGTCGGAACGCGCCCCCAACCGGTCGATCTCTCCACGAGCCTGCTCGGGAGCCATGTATGCCGGCGTGCCGACAACGTCCCCATCAACCGTAAAGAGGTGCGAATCGGGGTATTGAGAGGCGGTGGC
Organism: Planctomycetota bacterium; assembly: GCA_965662355.1. GTDB lineage: Bacteria > Planctomycetota > UBA1135 > UBA1135. Next base: position 72,506 of record CBFIHP010000004.1, read on the forward strand.
CTCCTCGCGCCGATCGCTCTCGACCACCGCCATGGGGGCCGTCGGCCCGGCGTACAGACCATGCTTGTCCTCCTCGCCGATGATCCTGGCGAGTCCCCAGTCCATGACGTAGACCTCGCCGAAGCGCCCCACCATGACGTTGGCCGGCTTGAGATCCCGGTGCACGACCTGCTTGCTGTGGGCATAGGCCATGGCGTCGCAGACCTTCAGCATGTTCCACAGGAGCCCCGTCAGGCTCCATTTTTCCTCGCCCGCGTGCAGTGCGCTGAAGATCTCGTGGAGGTTCTGGCCCTTGACGAGCCGCATCGTGAAGAAGACCCGGTTCTCATCATCGACCCCCAAGTGATGGACGGGGACCACCCCCGGGTGATCCAGTTGGCCCGTGACCTGGGCCTCCTCGAGGAACCGCCCGAGAGTCTTGGGAGCGACATCCTTTGTCGCATCCGCAACCCTGTTGTTGAAGCCGAGGACGACCTTCATGGCCAGGTCCCGCCGCAGATCGTTGTCACGAACTTTGAAGATCACTCCCATGCCTCCACGGGCGAGCTCTTCTCTGAGTTCGTATCGCTGATTTTCCCCGCCACGCGACTGCAATCGATCGAGAATCTCCCTCGAAGCACCCGTCGTCTCGGCTCCCCCCGAGGGCGCGACATTGGGCATGGGCCGAATCGTCGCTTGAGAATCTAGATCCTCGTCTTTGTCCCTCTTCTCAGCGTCCATCACGTAAAATCCACCTCGGTTTTGGTTGGGCCCCCCCGCCCTAGAAATGCACTGTCGCAGAATGACTCGCGCGGAATTCTGGGTTCCGTCACCCCGCGTAGACAGCCTACCCGATGCTGAGAAAACTCAACCTGTTGGCCCTCCTCGGAATCGTCTCGGCATCCATGATGCTGAGTGGCTCCGTGGTCCTCGGAAGCGGATCCGGCAGCGCAGCTGCCGTGACGCCCCGCATCGCCACCGTGATGATCGAGTTCAAGAAGCGCCAATGGAGACGGGGTGATCTGTCCACCCTTGGCTTCACGGTCACGGGGGAGGTCTTTGCCGGCACGACTCCCGAAAAGGTCGCGGCCTTCCTCTATATCTCGTTCGATCCGACGCCCTTCGATTCCCCGGCCCAACCCCCGAACTTCATCGGTATCCTCGAGGTCCCCTCGACCGTCGAAACGCCCGTGTATCTGGGGCCGGAGCGCAACCCGATTACGGAATTCACCCGTGAACGCTTCGTCCAGGGAGCCGTCTTCAACCTGGAGACGGGCAAGCTCGAGGGACTCTCGAACGTCGCCTACCTGGACATCCTCTACGAAGCCGATGCCGAGACCTTCGAGATCGACTTCCAGACCGAGGACGATTTCACGACTCCGCTCGTCAACGGCCAGGACATCTCGACACCGCCCGAGTTTGGCAACCAGTTCGACATCCTCTCCGCGGGCACCGACCACTTCGGTCCTGCGATCTTCGACACGGATCCGAGTGGACCGAACCAATTCTCGTCCGACCAGGACCTGTTGGTCGATACGGGCAATGCACTGATCCTGCAGGGCAACAGCAACCAATCGACCCCTGGAATCTTCAACAACCCGGACGACTCGGCCTTCGGCGGCACCCTGAGCTTCGACTTCGGCGAGCTGCAGTTCGCACGCCACGCGATGATGACCAGCATCGATCTCATCGACATGTGCCTCGGCGCCAACAACGGTAGCACCGTGACGCTGACCGACGTTTTGGGCAGCCAGGTCATCTACTCCGTGCCTCCGGGCTGGACGTCCGAGGTCAACACGGATGGGCCGCCGGGCTTCGGCACCCTGGATCTCACGACCCTCGACCCCCAGCCTGGGTTCCTCGCCACGGCCACGGCCACGGGTGACGACGAGTTCATTCCCGGCGAAGTCGTACGCATCGATATCGAGCTCTCCGGCTCAGGTGCGGTGGACAACTTCCACTTCGAGCGCGAGGCCGACCCGAATAACTCGGACCCCGAGATCGTCGGGCCCCGCAAACGCCTCAGGTAGCCCAAGAAGAGCGAAAGGAGCGGGAGATGCCTATGCTCGTGCCCATGCTCGCCAGCATGCTCCCTCTCCTTCTCGCAGGGCTCTGCAGCGCCCAAGAGGAGCCGCTTCAACACCCCGTGTCCCACGACCGCACCGGGATCGAATGGCAGATCCCCTTCTCTCTTGCCCTCGATAAGGCCGCCGCGGAGAAACGCCTCCTGGCCATCAAGCCGGTGGCCTTCGGCACCACGTCGAACGGATGTTGGTGACCTGCCGCCGAGGTGCTCCGGGCGGGGCCCTTCAGTGACGAGCGGATCGTTGGACTCCTCAACGCCCGTTTCGTGCCGTTCTACTTCGACCTGGCCGTCGGCAGCCCCGCGGGCGATGCCGAGGCGAAGGAGTTCTGCGTCGCGATCAAAGAGGAGCTGGGCGGATCCCCCGTGCCGACACCACCGATTCTGATCATCACCGTCGAGGGCGAGCTGGTAGCGGAGATCAGCAACTACGCCGACGAAGAGACCGTGCTGCGCAAGCTGCGTTTGGTTCTGGCGGAGAACGGGGACCTCGCGGCCCCCTCCGAAGAGGAGGCCAACTGGCCCGTGATCCAGAAGGCGCGACTCCGCGTGGATCTCGGAGACCACGCCGGCGCCCGGCGCTTGCTCGAGGGCCAAGACGAACCAAGCGCGCATTTGCTGCTAGCACGCCTGGCGCGCCATGAACGCAACTGGACCGAACACGCGCGCGAACTCGCCAAGCTGGACGGAAAGAGCCACGAGCACGAGGTCCGTATGGAACAAGCCCTCTGGGCGTGGAACGAAGAGCGCTACGCCGACATCGTCGATCTCCTGGCGCAGTTCCCGACTTCGAGCGGAAGGTACTCGGAAGCCCGCTACTACGAAGGACTGGCGTACTACCACAGCGAGGAAACCGAGCTCGCACGCGAGACCTGGAAGCAACTCGTCTCCGAGATTGGCGAGGATCGCTGGAGCTATCGAGCCGACTGGGCCTGGTCGCAAAGCCATCCGAAAGAGCGTGCACACAAGTCGTCTACGAGCACGCGGCCGAAGACACTGCTCGAGCGCCACGGCTATATGGGCCGGACGAATCCCGATCTCAGCGGCCCGCGCCCGTAGGCCGTCTCGGGGCCTGGGTAACGGTTTTCGAGCGTTTTTGAACGACAATCTCGGCAATTCCTTTTGGACGTTCGGTACCGCACGCCAAGCCGCTAACCGGGCATAGCCAAACCCCCATACGGGCCAACAGCATCGGGGACTTGGGAACGAGCCTGCCAGACCGACCCGCCACACAGAGAACGACGGACTACCTGCCTGCACCACGGGCGGCGTCCGTCAGGCACTGCCACAGCAGGAGATGGCGGAGGGACAGGAGCGCTCCAGAACCCGGCCCCGGCCATTGGAGCGTTCCATGTCGTACTCGATCCTCAGCGTCTCAACAGGTTGCCTCGCCCTCTCGCTCATCGTCGGGTGCGCCGGTGGTGGAGGCGACGGTCTAGGGACCCCGATCCGGACAGGTGAAGGCGACGGCTTTCTGGTCGATCCGCACAAGAGTGGGTCACCGGAACCTCCCCAGCTCTTGGAGATCACGTTCGGACGTCTTGTCGATGTGCACGACGTCGATGACCAGAACCGCGTATCAGCACTGCCCGTCAATCGCGACTTCGTCATCAACGAGAACCTCTTGACGGATGGGATCGACTACACGCTCGAGACCAATCCCCTGACGCAGGGTTCGCGCCTGATCATCCACCGCACGGAAGGCGCGGAGGAGGTTGGCAACCGCGGCACGTACAAGGACCTCTTGAAACGCGCAGAGCGCAACCTGCCCAATATCCTGCCCAAGGGCGAAAACGACGCGGGTCCGTTCTCGCTGATCGCCCGGAACGCTTGCTTGATCCTGCGCTTCGACGACCTGCTCGATGATGACGAAAGCGCGAGTCAGTTCCTCCAGGAGATGCTCCGGCTGTCGACCAGTGGTCCAGCACCGAGACCGCTCGAAGGGCGAGTGATCTTCGACTCGAACCACGGCGCCGAAATCGCTGGCGAGTTCCATTCGACCCGCGTACTGATCGACCTGACGATCTCGGAGGTCGAAGCGCTCGACATGCAGCAGTCCCTGGGCTTGAACCCGCTCGGACTACCCGAGAGCGACAACGCCATCCCCGGCGCGAATATCGTTCTGAAGATCCCGACCCGCCAGGTCATCGGCCTGCAGAGTCGGGTCCTGCGCGGTCTCGGTGGAGCCGCCCTCGATATCTCGAGCCACGGCCCAGCCGATTTCCAGAGTCCGACACAGGATGTCGTGCGGGCCATGCGCTCGGGCAACGAAACGAACATCAATGCTGGCTTCCTGCTCGACCTGCGCGCGCCCGAAATCGTCGGGACCTGGCCATCCCAGGTGGTCACTGCAGAAGAAACGGACAATGGAGAGGTCCTGCTTGCGCTCCGCTTCTCTTCACGCTGCGCCCGGGACACGCGCATCGGCGACACGATCGGGGTGGGCAACCGGCTGCTCGAAGTGATCTCGGTTTCGGAAGTCGATGCCCTGGGCCAGGTCCGCGATCTTCGCGTACGGGTCCTGGGCGCGGCGCCAGCTCCCGCCCAGGCACTGCTCGGGGGCGCGCGCTACCAAACCACGTATTCCGGCGACGAGGCGGTTCCCGAGCTTTGCTGGATCGTGGTGTCGCCACAGCCCAGCGGCCCCGAGCGCAACGTCGTCGACCCCGACTCGCTCTTCGAACTCACCTTCACCGAAGCGATGGAGCCGACCCAACTCGGTCCACTCGAGGGCTTTCAGGTACTGCGCGGTCCAGACACGGGCGAGGTCAAACCGCGCGCGATCGTGGTCGGTCGCGTGGCAGCAGCGCCAGACCTGCGTTCATTCCGTTACACATCCGTGACTTCCCTCGACGCATCCCGCCCGCAACACCGCGTTGTTCTTTCGGACTACACCGACCTCTCGGGCAATCGCCTAATTGCTCGACCGGATTCGATCCCCTTCTTGGTGGCTTCCAACGCTGCTCCTACGGAAAGCCGCGGCATCGTCATGCGCTTCGAGAAGCCCGATGAGGTCGGACCGGAGGGCAGCCACGACCTGCGCGGGCAGTTCTTCTTCGAACAGGAAGAGGGTGGAATTCGTCCGCGTGCAGTGTCCTTCACCTCGGCCAACGCCGATCCGTCGAATCCCGTACCGTCGATCATGACGCCTTCACCGTCGTCTCCGATCACGCCTTTGTCCAACCTGGGTAGCAAGCTACAGACGGTCTGGCGTTATGCCGACTTCGGTTGGTCCGTCAGGGACGAGACGAAGTACAACATCGACGTCGTCGGATTGAACTGGGCACCTGCCGATGGGCAAGTGATCAGCGACTTCTTCGATCGCCTCGAGATTCGCCTCTCGCACAGCGAGCGCTTGCCAGACGAAGCCCTGAACCCCGGCTTACTTCCGCAATATCGAAATTCCGGGTTGACCGCCTTCCGGTTCACCGACAACTCGTTGGACCCGCAGAAGGTCGTGCATCACAAGGATCTGGGCTATCGCATCAATCCCGCCCGCATCTTTCAGACTTCGACGGGGCTGCGCCTGATGCCCTGGCCTCTGAATCGCGGCTCGGGACCGCTGGTCACCTATACGTGGCGCGACACCACGCTCCTGGATGTCGGCGGCAACGCCGGTCCTGGAGTTCCCATGGCGATCGAAGTCAACGAACCTCTGCTCCTCGAGCCAGGGGAAGCCGGCTCGGTGGCGCCGCGTCGCGAAGTGCCGAGCTTCGGCTTGCCCTTGCTGATGGAATTCCGCTGCTTCCCCGACTCGACCGCCCTGGCCCAGAACAGCTTCGCGGTCTCGCTGGCCACGAACGCCTCATCCCGTCCCAACTTCCGCGTCTATTCGACCGGGGGGACGAATACGTCCAACATGATCGTCAACGTCGAACCCGAGTTCGAAAACCGGCCGCTGGGCGGTTTCAACCCGAACTCCTCGCCACCGGGCAAACGCACAGGCAGTGGCGACAACACCTTCTATATCGGCCAGCTCGATTACGTCGTACGCGTCTCGCGCGTCCACACTGCGTGGTTCGACACACGCAGTGGCGATCCCGATTACCTCGATCCCGTCCTCGAACCGAGCCTGCAGCCCGAAGGCACCGAGATCCAGATCGAATACCGCGGCGCCAACAGCTTCCAGTTGCTGGACGAGCCGTTCGACGCACGCTTCTTGGATCCATATGGCGAGCTGGATACCGGCGTCGTTCAGTTCCACGACGAGTCCGCCGAATGGCAATCGAGCATCGATGCGATCGACGGAGCTCGCTATCTACAAATGCGTATCAGTTTCACCGCCAACGTGGAGACGGGTCAGATTCCACGCATCACCGCCCTCGGAATTCCGTTCGAACGAAAGGGTGGTTCGCTGAAGCTAGAGCCCAAGCGGCTGCGCTAGCGCAATTGCCCCATGAAACGGACCGGCTTGGCGAAACGCGAAGTCGAGCGCCCTTGCCAACTAGCCATTTCCTCCATCGCCTGAGCTACCACTCGGCAATCCCGCCAGCCTCTGGACCGCATCGCGGTACGGCTTGGCCACGCGGAGGCACTCCTCGAAGAGGATCCGCGCGCGCGGGTAGTCGCGGACCCGTTCCGCCGCCAGGGCGCGTGCGTAGAGTTGTTCGGCCTGCTCGAGACTTGTGCTTATCACTTGTAGACGTGCGTACACGTCCTTGTAGTTCTCGATGGCGATGCTACAGGCCGTGAAGAAATCACGGGCCGAAACCAGGTCACAGACGGCCTGGGCCCGCGTGCCCGAGGCGTAGAAACGCGCGACGTCCTGTTTGCGCTGTACGAGACGCACGCGGAACTGGCGAGTATCGCGGAATTCGACGAACAAGCCCTCGATCGTCTCGAGGCATTGGAGCGCATCGTCCACGCGCCCCTCGAGTTCGAAGGCCTGTGAACGGGAGTACAGATCCTCTGCGTACTCACGGCGCGATGTTTCGTAACGCGTGCGGAACTCCTCGCGGGCGTCCGTCAGCTGCCAGGCCTCATCGAAGATGGCGAAGGCGCTCGGCCAGTCGCCGACTTCAAAGGCGCGTTGGGCGTCGACCAGGAGGATGTCCGCATGGACTTCGTTCTGTGCGCGCTGCATGCGCTCGTCCAGGCCGTAGTGGTTCGAATCGTATTCGGCAGCTTCCTGGAACTTTTGGATCGCGAGATCCCAGTGTCCGTTTGTCATGAACCCGTCCCCCAGGGCCACGAGCTCGTTGGCGATCTGCGAATTGACGAGGGACAACTCCTCTCGAGCCTTGGTGTGCTTGGGGTTCATCTGCAGCGCCTTGGCGAACAGCTCGAGGGCTTGCTCGCGCTCACCCAGGGCGAGGGCCGTGCGCCCTTCTTGATAGCGGCGCTCCGCGTGCGCTTCGCGCTCGCGTTTCTCGACGCGTGCCTTGTTCAGAATGGTCTTGGCATGCGGATGCTCGGGTTGGAAGGCGAGGGCGCGCTCCAGCTCGGGAATTGCCCCGAACGGGTCACCGCTATCCAGGAGCCGCGAACCCTTGAGGTAGTGGTGCTCGGCGCGAGCGAGTGTCATGTCGCGCAGGCGCCCCGGAAGATCGGGGTTATGCGAGTCCCGATACTTCACTTCCTCGTACGCGTTTTCCGCGCCCACCCAATCCAGCCGAGCGACCGCCTGATCACCGCGCTTCATGAAAAGGCGAATCTCCGTGATCCGGATCCTCTCGTCGATGCCGACCAACTCGGGATCCTTGCGCTTTGCTGAGCGGTAGTACTTGCTCGCCGCTTCGAAGTCGCCCTCGAGGTACGCGGCTTCGCCCTTCTCGTAGTACGAGGCTGCAGAGGCGCAGGCCACGGGAAGGAAGGCGAGGAGGATCAGGGCGAGTCGTGCCAAAACCTGGGGAAGCGTGGGGCGAATCGAATGCATGCGTGGCCTCGGGGGTCGGGTTCCAGGGACTCTTCGGCCCCGTCCACGCGGAAGCTGATGCCCGGTCCGAAGTTGCCTGGGCCTGCTCGCAGGCGAAATCCGAAAGAGCCCCACCGGGCCGGCACATGGGCCAGGAAAAAACCTCCCGGCCCCGGCTTGGGACTCGCAGACAAGCCCCGCTGCCGTACTCTCTTTGCCCCATGCCCCTGCCCCGTCGATGTCACCCCCGCGCCCCCGCCGGGGGCCTGCTCGTGGCCTTTTTCGCGCCGCTACTCTTGTTCGGATCCGCCTGCGGTCCCGGCGGCGCTGCCGACGGCACCTCCGGGCGACGCGAACCGCCCCGCATAGGTAACCCCGAAGAGCTCGACCAGCGAGTCGTCGAGCGGATCGACGAGGCCCGCCAGGCCGTGCTCCAGCGCCCCGACGACCCGCGCACCTGGGCTGCCCTCGGGATGATCTTCGAGAACGAACGAATGCGGGGTCGAGCGGTCGAATGCTACGCAGAAGCCGCCCGCATGGATCCCGATGAAGCTCGTTGGTGGTTTCACATGGCCGGCGCGTTGAGCAAGATCGATCGCAACGACGAGGCGATCGAAGCCATCGAGACGTCGCTGGGATTGCACGCGGACTACGCTCCCAGCCACGCGCGCCTTGGCAACTTCAAGTTCGAAGCCGGCTACCTCGACGAAGCGCGTGCCGCCTATGAGCACTCGATTGAAGTCGACACCACCTATCCCGGAGGATGGGTCGGGCTGGCGCGAGTGCAATTGCAGATGGACGAAACCGAAGCCGCGATCGAGATTCTCGAACGCGTGCTGGAGGAACGTCCCCAGGACCTCCTGGTCAAGCGCGTGCTCGTCGGCGCCTATCGTCAGGCGGGGCGCCCCGGCGAACTGGAACTCCCGGACGACGCGAGCCCCAAGACAGAACGCTGGCCGGACCCCTGGGCGGAAGAAGTGCGCGCACATCAAGACGATCCGGCGCTGCGCAGGGTCACTAAATTTCTCATGGAGGGCAAGCAACTCGAGGCCCTCGCGGTGCTCGAGAAATTACGCGACAAGGCCCAGTCGCCCGACGACGAACGCGCCTACCTTTCACAGCTCGCGGGCATCTACCTTTCGCTCGAGCGCATGCGGGATGCCGAAACGGCCTACCGGCGGTTGTTGCAGATCCAACCCGAGAACTCTCAGGTTCTACTTAGCCTGGCCGAGGTCTATGAGAAGAAGGGCGAGCTTCCGAACGCCGTGCAAGCCATGCGCAAGGCGCTCGAGTTGAACCCCAACTATGCGCCCGGGTATCGCCAAGCGGGGAGAATCTACTACAAGGCCACGCTCTTTGCGGAAGCGGCGGAGGCCTTCGAAAAAGTGCGCGCCTACGACAAGGACAGCACGGGCATTCTCTACCTCCTGAGCATGTCCCGTTTCGGCGAAAAAAACTGGGAAGCCGCGGAGGCGTGCTTCATGGAATTGCTGGAGGCCGAGCCGGACCATGCGGACGGCTGGTTTGGCTTCGCGCGCACGAACCTCAAGTTGCGTCGCCTCGACAAAGCCGAGAGAGCGCTCGAAACGGCCAAGGCCAAGGGCTTTGCAGACGAACAGATGATCAAACAAGTCACCGGATCGCTTCAACGCGCTCGCCAACGGGCAGCAGCAAGAGGAGTCCAGGGCGGATGAGGAAGCCGCTGATGTCGGGCGTGGGCCTCATCCTCGTATTCGCCGGCTGTGGTGAGCACGCGGAAGCCCCCACGGAAAAAGGCTGGTTCGAGGAGAGTGCCCAGGCGCGTGGCATCGATTTCGAATGGGTGTCGGGACATAACGAGCGTTTCTACTTCCCGGAGATCATGGGCGGCGGTGCGGCGCTCTTCGACATGGATACCGACGGCGACCTGGATATCTACCTGGTCCAGGCCGGGCGCATCGACGAAGAAGAACGGCCGCCCAACCAGCTGTACGAAAACCAGGGTCCGGTCGATGCGGGGCGCTTCGCGAACATCACCGCGGAGAGCGGCGCCGGCGATCGCGGCTATGGAATGGGCGTCGCGGCCGGCGACTTCGATGACGACGGGCGCGTGGATCTCTACGTCACGAACGTGCAGGCCAACGTGCTCTTGCGGAACGCCGGCGACATGCACTTCGAGGACGTCACGCAAACGGCCGGGGTGGGCGATCCGGTATGGACAGCCAGCGCCGGATTCGTGGATTACGACGCGGACGGGGATCTGGACCTCTACGCTGTGAACTACATCTACTGGTCCGCCGCCGAAGAGATTTCGTGCTATTCGAAGCCCCATCCTTCGGACTATTGCAGTCCCAAGTCCTACGACGCTCCGGCTCGTGATTCACTGTTCGAGAACAAGGGCGACGGAACTTTCGAGGATGTGTCCGCACAAGTCGGACTTCAGGCCAGCCGGGGAAACGGGCTGGGGTGTGTCTTCTCGGATTTCGACAACGATGGTCGCGTCGACATCTTCGTCGCTAACGACGGGATGAAGAATCAGCTCTGGCACAACGTCGATGGAAAGCGCTTCGAGGACATTGCAGCGCACATGGGATGTGCCGTCGACCAGGACGGTCGCGAGAAGGCCGGCATGGGAACGACGGCAGCGGACATCGATGACGACGGCGACGAGGATCTCCTGGTCGTCAACCTCGCCGGCGAGCCGGACTCCTTCTTTCGCAACGACGGCGAGTTCTTCGCGGATCGCACCCCGCTGATCGGGCTCGCGAGCGTTTCGCGACCGTTCACGCGCTTTGGCCTCGGAATGGCCGACTTCGACAACAACGGCTACCTCGATATCTACCAGGCCAACGGACGCGTCACGCGCGCCCCGGAGGTCACGGGTCCGCGCCCCTTCGATGAGGAGAACCTGCTCTTTCGGGGGACGCCCCGGGGGCGCTTCGAGGAAGTCACCCCGCGCGGGGGCAGCGCCAAGACCCTGCGCGCCACCAGTCGCGCTGCGGCCTTTGGCGATGTCGACGGCGATGGTGGCGTCGACATCCTGGTGGTCAACCGCGACTCGCGCGCCTACCTATTGATCAACCGGATCGGCGTGCAGGGACGTTGGGTCGGCTTTCGTCTGCTCGAAAGGAGCGGTCGCCCGGCCCTGGGGGCAACTCTGAGCTGTCGCATGGGCGAACGCACGCTGACCCGCCGAGCACGTAGTGCATTCAGCTACTGTGCCGCGAACGATCCGACCATCCACATCGGCCTTGGAGAGGCCACGCAGGTGTCCGATGTCATGGTCACCTGGGCCGATGGCACGCAGCAGGCGCTCGGGACCTACTCAGCGGGTAAGATCGTGGATGTTCGCCGCGAGGAATGAGGTAGACCCCTTGGTCTCAAGATCAGCCGTTTCGCTCTCATCCTGAGCGATCGCGGGTCGTCGATACGTTGGTGCGGCAGCTTCGAGAGCAAGAACTGGGGGTGGTGTGCGACTCCGAATCAGACGCCGTACATCGACTACCAGTTGAGGATCTCTTTGGGCGCCGAAAACTCGTCCGTCCATATCGACGCCCGCTCACCGAAACCATCGAGTCGATTGGCTTGGCGCAACACACCGGGGCCGAAGGCGGACGGCCTTTCCGCGAGCAAGACCCATGTCGACTTCAAGGCCGCGTGGGTCGGGTCTTCCCCCTGGGAGATCCATACCCCCGCGAGACCCAGCTCGCGTGCTTGGGTCGCGACGAGATCGAGCAGGTCGAGGTATACGTTCGTCACGTTGACCGCGATGATCCCACCGGGGGCGAGATGGTCGCGATACAGCTCGAAGGCTTCCTGCGTCAGCAAGTGGGCTGGCGGCGCGTCTCCGCTGAAGGCATCGAGCACGAGTAGATCGAAGCCCTTTTCGCTTTCCGCCTCGAGGCTGGATCGACCATCGCCGAGGATCACCTCGACATCGGCTTTGCTCTCCTTCAGATAGAAGAACAGCTCGTTCGCGACGGCTATCACCTTGGGATCGATTTCGTAGAAACGAATGCGATCGCCCGGCCGGCCATAGGCCGCCAGAGTTCCCACGCCCAGCCCGATGACACCCACGTGCCGCGGTCGATCCTGCGCCAGATCGTTCCACGCAAGTCCAATTCCGCTGATCGGCGTGAAGTACGCGGTCGGCAAATGACGGAAGCCGTCGCCCAGGTACTGCATTCCATGCACGATCACGCCATGCCCATACTCATAGCGAGCGCGAGGCGTCCCCTCCTCGATCACCTTGACGGTCTGTGTGCCGAAGAAGTTGCGCGATCGATGGATCACCCCCTCCTCTTCGTTGAAGGCTTGCAGGCCGAGATAGCCGAGGAGCACCACCGGCACGAGCCCTGATTCCAGCTTGACGCTGGCCCACAAGCTCGACGGGGGCCGGGGGTCGCGCCTCCCGGTCCAGAAGGCGACCGCCGTGGTCGCGATCAATAGCAACGGAAACTCGCTGAGCCGCTCGAAGACCGCGGGCGAGACGATCGCCACCAGAACACCTCCCAGCGCACCGCCTGTCGCGATCGCGAGGTAGTACCCGGTCAGACCATCAGCCCGGGGCCGACGGCGATACAGCTCGCCGTGCATGACCATGCACGCACAGAAAAGAACCGTGTTCTGTAGAACCAGGTGCCAACGGAAGCTCGGGGTTTGGAGGTGCAGCTGCCCCGCCAGGAGCAATGCGCCCACACCGAGAAGGCGTACGAACAGACCCCTGTGATAGAGGGGGCGCTCTCGAAAGCACAGGACGAACGAGAGCAAGTGCAGACTGAGGGGCAACACCCACAGGAACGGAAAGGGCGGCACGTTCTCCGAAAGCCGGTTCGTCACGGCCAGGAGCAAGGCGCTCGAAAGACCCGGCAGGATCAACCACAGGGGATGCCACCCGCCCACGGAAGCGGAGCTCTCCCTCACATCCGGTACACCTGCACGTCGCATGCCTCGCCCCGCAACGAGAAAACACACCACCAGGAGACCGAAGCCCATCTGCCAGGCGAACGCCTGCTCACCTCGCCTGAGCGCGGGCTCGAACAAGAAGGGATAGCCGAACAGCGCGATCAACGCGGCCAGGTTCGACGTCGCATACAACCGATAGGGAGACTCGCCCGGATGGACCCGCGCAAACCAGCTTTGAATCAGCGGCGCCGTCGCGGACAGGAGCAGGTACGGCAAACCGATATGGGCAGCCAGGATGCGCAACGCCGCCCAGGTCGGATCCTCGCCACCTTCAGGACGCCACGCTTCCCCGGGCACGACGTTCTGCGTCACGGCCGTCAGAACCAGGAGACTACAGTGCACGCCCACCTGGAGTTTCCCGCTCAGGCGCGACAGCACGTGGGCATAAGCATATCCCGCGACCAACCCCACCTGGAAGAAGAGCAGGCTTACCGTCCACACCGCCGCCCCACCCCCGAACCAGGGCAAGAGGAAGCGCCCCATCATCGGTTGACAGAAGAAGAGCAGGAACGCTCCCAGAAAGGTTGCCAGGGCATGCACAGCCATCGGGGCGGGAGCATAGCAGCCAGGTCCGACGCGTAGAATTAACTACTTTCACCAAGGCATCCACACGCTCCATTCGGATCTCTCTCTGTCAGCAATTCCCCCCTTGCTGACGGTTTACCAAAGAGACTGGCCTCGGGAAGTTGCTCGCAGGCCGCGTTTTCACCCCAATGCCTTTCCCCCCTAGACTCCAGACAAAGGCTAATCCGACGTTTAGACGGTGGCGGTAGGAGAAGCCGGAGTCGAGAGTGCAGCTTGCAGAGTCGAGAGTGCAGCTTGGGGCACACCTCCCGGCGGGTTCGCATAAGCCCGTGTGGCCAGGGCCGAACCGATCTATCGAGACCGGTTCGGCTTCATTTTTTGAGGCGACCCTACGAGAGCATGACGCCGGCGATCTCCCGCGCGATCCTGGCCGCGACCATCGCGGTCATGCCGCTCGGATCGACGAGGTGGAGCTCCTATCAAGCGAACAACTTCGGGCTGCACGACGTGCATGGCAACGTCTGGGAATGGGCGAGGTGCGGTGCAAGGGCTGACTTCAAGCCTTCGGGCAAGACAGCAACGCCGACCCTAAAGATGACGGCGATGGCTTATAGCACCGCTCAAAAAGGCCCATCGGATCCAATGGGAACTCCTTGAAAGCGGGAGAAGGGCCACCAGAGCACTGGTGCGCAATCGCACACCCCTGCTGTGCATCCGGCCAGGGTTGCCTCGCTTCGGGATCGAAAGGAGCCTGTTTTTTTCGGGCCCCGGAACGGCGAAGAACACTGTGAAAACCCCGGAAGGCCTAAAAGAGCCGGCGGGGCCAACGAAGCGCTGCTTCGTTTTTCTCTTCGTGGGAACAGCCCTTGCTCAGTAGGGACTGGAGAGTGTGCGAGCCTCGTGGGGGCTTCTCCCCTGTCACCTGATCTGGAGAGAACAGTGATGAAGAGTTGGATTGGATGGAATGCTGTCGTTTGCGGTATTGCGCTGGGTACGTTCGCCTGTGGTCCGAGCGGTAATGGCGTCGTAGACGAGCCCGGAACACCCCCGAACCTGCCTCCCCAGGCCATCGTTCAATTCCCGATGACCGATATCGTGACGGATGCTCCGGAGATCACCGTTACGGGGAGTGCGTTTGACTTGAATGGAGTCGCCTCCGTGCGTGTCAACGGTGTCTTGGCCAGCACCACGGATGGCTTCTCCAATTGGAGCGCAAAGGTTCCGCTCAGCATCGGCGGCGTACGCATGCTTACGGTCCGAACGGAGGACCAGCTTGGGGCGGTGGATCTGACCGCGGCCCAGGTTCAGGTGGAGCGACGTGCCTGCATTCCCGCTCGTCTAGGCGGGATCTTCTTTGACACCGTTCGCAATCGGATCCTCTCCATCGATGAGGCGGGGGGAGCGCTCTATCGGATGTCGACGATCGCCGGTGCGGCCTGCAATCTGGTTTCTGGCGATGGCTCCGGGCTTGGCCCTTCCTTCGGAGCGCTCGGTGGTCTCGACTACTCCATCACTTTGGATGAAGCGGTGATCACCGGCGCCGATGGTGATCTTTGGCGAGTCCAGCTCGTCGATGGACGGCGCACGAGGTTTACGACCAACTACTCAGGGACCTTTGGGGACCTGGCCTACAGCACCATTTCAAACGGTGCCTATGTCGTCGATCCTGTCGCAAACAGGCTCTTGGCGGTACAGCTGAATACAACCGACGACACGGGTGTCGTAACTGTGCTCACCAGCTCGGACGCAAGCCTGACCCAGCCCAGAGGTGTCGCATTCCATACCGTGACGGGGCAGCTGCTCTTGAGCGATGCCACGGGCAAGCTGGTCTCTTTCGACACCAACACCGGAGCGCGCGAGGAGCTGTCCGGGCCCACGCGCGGCACAGGTCCCGCTTTCGGCAGCCCCCATGGAGTCACCGTTCACTTTGCGTCGCGACGCGCTTTCGTCACCGATGTCGGCCGCAAAGCCATCTTCGAGGTCGATCTGTTGAGCGGTGACCGCCGGATCGTTGCCGACGGTGTCGGGCCGGATCTGGTCTTCCCCGTGTCCGTCAGGGTCGATCAAGCGGCTGGCCGTCTCTGGGTCAGCGATCCCGCCGCCCGTTCCTTGGTCTCGGTGGATCTGGGAACCGGCAACCGCATCTCGATCTTCGGATCCGCCGTCGGCGCCGGGCCGTCCCTGACACGCCTGACCGGAGTGGCGAAGCTAGAAGAGCTCAACACATTGTTCGTCATCGACGCGGAAACAAAATCGATCTACAACGTGCGGCCCTCCGATGGTCAGCGTTCGCTCGTTTCTGGACCCTCGATGGGATCGGGCCTTCAACTGGTCCAACCGCGCGCGTTGGTTGCGGAAGCCTTTGGACTGCCTGGGGGGAACCTGATGCTGCTCGACGATGGAAAAAACGCCGCGGTGCGCGTGCGCACGTCGACGGGTGAACGCAGCGTGGTGACCGGTTCTGCAACGGGCAGCGGGCCCGCGTTGGTCCGGCCCAGCGATATGGATACGCGTACGACGATCCTCTTTCCACCCTCGGCACTCGAGGCCTATGTCGCGGATCGTGGCAATGGCAATGACGGACCGGCGGTTCTCGGCGTGGCCCTGGAAGATGGTGCGCGACAGATTCTGTCCGGCCGCGGAATCGGACGCGGAGCGCCTTTGGTCGATCCGGCCGCCCTCGTATTTGACACGCTGGCGCTGCGCATCTTGATCGTGGATACAGCCACGGATCTTTTGGTGACCATCGACCCGGATACGGGAGATCGAATCGCTCTGTCGAGCCCGGGCCAGGGGCCGTCGCTGGTGGAAACCGTCGATCTGCGTTTCGATCGTGGATCCAACAGGGCTCAAGTGCTCACAGCCGATCGATTGATCGCGATCGATCTCGATACGGGAAAGCGCGAGGTCATGTCGGGACCGGAACGTGGTGGAGGACCGTCCTTCGTCAAACCGAACAGTCTTTCCTATGACGCCATTCGGCGCATCGCTTGGATCGCGGACGAAGGACGTGGCCTGATGGCCATCGAGGCCGTGAGCGGGGATCGCGTGCTGCGCGCGCGCTAGGAAGCCTTCATGCTCCGGGCAGAGCCTTCTATGCCAGACGTGCTAGGACCTGGTCTGGAAGGGGCGCTTTGAGAGGCTCAGAAGCGGAAATTCGCGCCCACGCACACATCACTGCACGCCCTTCTCCCACACCGCCGAGCATAGGTGTTCCAAGCTCAGCTTTTGCGACCCCCTCCAGCCCTCGGCCTGCCCCACGATCTTGGAGCCCAATGGGGCCCTCTTGGCAGCCATTCAGAAATCCTTCACCGACGAAGAGAACGGAGAGAGCGTCCACTACAGCGCCCTCTTGGCTCTTGGAACCCTTTCGGGCCGCTTGGTTGTAATCGAGGAGCAGTCGAGACGGTGGCCAAGGCCAAGATGGGTGCGTGAACATCTCCGCATGAACTCACGAGTCCATCCGGCCGAACCGATCTATCGAGACCGGTTCGGCTTCATTTTTTGAGGCGACCCTACGAGAGCATGACGCCGGCGATCTCCCGCGCGATCCTGGCCGCGACCATCGCGGTCATGCCGCTCGGATCGCGAACCGGATTCAGCTCGACGACATCGGCGCCGATGAGCGACACCGAATCCCGCCCCAGGGTGTGCAAGACCTCCAGCACCTGGCGCGTGGACGCCCCCCCGGGTTCCCAGTGCGAGACCCCGGGCGCGAAGGCCGGGTCCAGCACGTCGAGATCCACGGAGACATACAAAGCTCCTTCGAAGTCCATGCCGCGGATGCGATCCCACTGCTCCATCTCGATGACTTCGACGCCGAAACGCGCGCTCTGTTCGCGCAGGTGATCGGTCAGGGTGCGGATACCTATCTGCACGAGCCGTGTCGCCAACCCTTGTTCCATGATCCGCGCGAACGGGCTGGCATGGGAATGGGGGTTGCCATCAAATTCGTCGTAGAGATCGGAATGGGCGTCGAAGTGCAGAATCGTGAACTCGCCGTGGACGCGTTGATGGGCTTGCACGACGGGATAGGTGATGGCGTGGTCGCCGCCGAGAACGAGTAGGCGCTCGCCCTGCTCCAGGCGCGCGCGCACTCCTTCTTCCAGACGCTGCCAATCATCACCCTCGGGCCCGAGGTCGAGATCTCCTCCATCCCGCAACACGCCCTGCGCACCGAGATCCACTCCGGATTCGCTCCAGAGATTGGCTGACTCGCTATGTAGTGCGGCTCGAATCGCCGCGGGAGCCTGGGCCGCTCCGCGGAGAAAGGATGAGTTCGCGTCGGACGGTGCGCCGAGGAGCGTGACGGAGCGCCGACTCACTTGGAAACGAGGTTGCGTACGGCTGGGTGGTCCAGGGCAACGCGCGTTGCACGGAAGAGGGACTGGGGCGGCACGGAAGGCTGCCCCTTCTTGGTCGGTGCATCTCCACCGACCGGGTTGATGAAATCCCACACGATCTCGTACTCGGATGTCACCTCGAAAACCCGCCCCTTCGCACCCTCGCAGATCAGGGTGTTGCCGTTGGGAAGCCGTTGCGCGCCGGAGATGAAGGCGCTGAAGAAATTCCCACGATCCACATAGATCCAAGAGGGCTGGTCGGGGCCGAAGGACTGACCCGGTTGGCGCTCGAAGCCCTCCTTCGCATCGAAGGGCAGATGCAGTTCCTCGACCGATGAGTAGCTTCCGTCCCGTCCACTACCGTTGTTGAAGAGCAAGAGCCGCAGGTCATCCGCTCCCCCCAGCCAAGAGGGGTCGTGCTGGTAGAAGAGAGCACGGTCTCCGAGGCCGCCCGTTCCGTAGTTGCGTGGGTTGCCCCAGCGATAGAGAAGCCCGCCGCCTTTTCCGAAGCGCCCTCCCGAGTTGTAGGCCGTGTCATCCGTGGAGAGTGAATGGTCGATCACCCAGACCTCGTTCAGGTTCGGGGTACTCAGCACGATGAGATCCAGATCCGGGTGGTAGTTCACCGCGTTCGTGTGCAACCAGTCGGGAAGGGTCGAACGCGAGTTCTGCGCGGGCGCGCCGTCCTTTTCTTTCTCTTCCTCTTCCTCCTCTTCGCCAGCGTAGCCCGTGGCGCGCATCTGATCCTCGATCTCCTCCTTGCTCTTCTTCTCCTCCGCGCTCATCGCGGGTTGGCCACGGTGATCGGCGTTGATGTCGATCAGCTCGGGGTGATCGGAGATCGAGCCAAAGTTTTCCTTGTCGGGATCGAAGTCCTGGATCAGGTGATCCCAGGCGTGCCATTCCCAGACGATCTCGGCGTCGTCGGGCAAGATCGGACGCAACTCGTAGACGGCATCGGTCCACATGCCCTTGTCGGTGATCGCCTTCGGGTCGCGGCCAAATTCGATCGCGTCCTCGCGATAGCGATGCTCCCAGGCGATGGCGAGAAAGTTGCCGTTCGGCAACACCGCGATATCGTGGTGCAACGTTTGATAGTCATCCGCCATGACGTAATCCCAGACCAGCTCGCCGTCCCAGGAAAATCGCTGCAAACGCCCGCTCATGCCGCCACCGTTGAAACGCGGGTTGTCGGGTACGAGTGCGGAGCGCACGAGACTGCCATCCTCCAGGAGGTACGACAAACCGCCCGCGTTCTCTCCCGAGTCCCACGTGTGGACGATCTCACCCCCCATGTCGACGAGCACCGTCTTGGTCGAGCTGAGTGGGTTGATCAGGGTGTAGCCCGCAAAGGCCCCGTCGGAGCGAGACTGCAAACCGGGGTTCGGCTGGACCTCTTCGAGACCCGCACCCTCCTGGGCGGAGGAGTCCTGGGGAGCGATCCCGAAAGCCAGGGCGCTGAGAAGGGTGGCGAGGAAAGCGCGCGTCGGGTGGAGTCTCATGGTCACCATCCTGCCAGAATCGGCCCCTCTGGTGTGTCAGAGCCCCGTTCGGGATCAACCCCCACCGGGGGTACTTGATGCGGGACCACCCCCAAGATATGGTGTCCGCCCCCATGAAAGAGCCCCACCGCATCTACCTCGTCGGCGCCCATTCCACCGGCAAGACCACCCTGGCGCGCTGGATCCGCGACACCTATTCGATCCCGATGATCTCGGAGGTCGCCCGGCTTGTTCTGGCGGAGATGGAGGCCCAGCTCGATTCGCTGCGCACGGACATCGCCCTGGTGGATCGCTACCAACGCGAAGTCTACCTGCGCCAGCTCGAGGCCGAGGCCAACTGCGCGGGCTCTTTCGTATCCGATCGGGCCTTCTGCAACCTGGCCTACGCGGCCCAGCACGCGACGATCACGTCCGACATCTTCGCCGATCCGCGTCTGCGCGATTACATGGAGACCGTACGCCACGGCATCGTGATGTTCCTGCGGCCCCATCCCGAGCTGTTGAAGTGCGACGGCGTGCGCGAGAAGCTCGACTGGGAAGAGGTGCTGCGTATCGACGGCATGGTCAAGCTGCTGCTCGAGATGTTCGACGTGCCCTACATCCCGGTCGCCTCGCTGGCCATGCAAGAGCGCATCCGACTGGTGGAGCGCGTCCTGGATCTGGCCGGCGTTCCGCATCCTGCGAACCAGTCCGAAGCCGTCTTGGCTCCCTACCCGCTGCGTGCCGCGAGCTCCCACGACTCACGCGCTACGAACGGTAACGGCGGACCGCGCGAGAAACGCGTCCCGCTGAACACCAACCAAAAGTCCAGCGAGACCGTCGCGGTCAGCTAAGGGTCACGCGAAGGCCGCCCGGGCCTCGGCGAAACTCTCCTTGTTGCCGATGTCGAACCAGGTGCCCTCGAAGAGCGAGCCTTCCATCGGTACACGCTGGTGCAGCCATTCCATCAGATAGCCCGGAGCATCGTGATGGGCACCGGAGGCGAGATACTCGTCGAGCAGGCCGGGTAGCTCGGCCGGCAGGAAGTACACCGCAATCGCTGCCAGATTGGTCTTCGGCTGAGTGGGTTTCTCGCGGAACGACGTGACCCGGCCCTTTGCGTCGATGGTGACCTCGTTGTAGCGCTTGGGCGGAACCGGTTCGGGGATGTGACGCAGCATCAGCTGGCCTCGGCCACTGGCGAGAAAGCGCTCCTCGAACGGGGCTAGATCGAAGTCGAACAGATTGTCACCGGCGACGACGACGTGACCGCTCACGTCGCGCTGTGGCGCTTCGCGCAGCGCCAGCTGCAAGTCACGAATCGCGCCCAGGGGCGCTTGATCGTCGGTCACACCGTCGTTGACGAGCGTCAAGGAGAGGTGCGCGCCGAGGGTTTCGCGCCACTGCACGAAATCAGCGTGGAAGCGGCCATTGGCGACGACGATGCCATCGCTCACATGGTTGCAGGCCTCCACCTGCTGGACGAGTCGCGTCAGGAGCGGTGCGCCACCGACCTCGAGCAGCGGCTTGGCCTTGTCGCGGGTCAGGGGATACATCCGGGTTCCAAACCCAGCGGCAAGGAAGACAGCTCGCAATCCCCCGTCCCTTGCGTCCGTCACGGTCGCGGCTCGGCAACGCCCGGGATCAAGGTCTTGTAGCCTTGGTCCTCGAACACGCGGCGAAGCTCGTCCATGTGTTCGGGGCGATCGGGCAGGGCCAGAATCGAACCTCCCGAGCCGCAGAACTTCGTCGCGGCTCCCATGTCCCGGCCGATCTCGATCATCGCTCGATCGACCGGCTGGATTTCGAAGAGCTGGGCCCGCAGATCGAAGTTGCGATCGATCAAGCCATGCAAGTGCGCGCGATCGCGTGCCTCTAGCGCGCGTCGGCCCTGCTCGGCAAGCTCTCCCAGCTCCTCGACGACGGTTCGGATCGACTCGTCACCTTCCAGGAAGCGCTCATAGATCGGGCCGTGAACATCGCCCGAGCTGAGACCCGGTTCGCCGGACCATACGAGAAGGAACTCGGGCAAGAGACCCGGATCGAGCCGCTGCGTGGAACTGGGCGCAAAGGGGCGCGAAAAGTCCATGGCCACAAGCCCCTCGAACGATTGCACCAGCCGATCGAGAGCACCGGCGCGGATCCCGAGCTCGTCGACCTCGGTCTGGAGGACCAGCTGGGCCACGCGGGCGCGGGACCAGGAGACGTCGAACCAGCGCTGCCACGCGCGGAAGGCGGCCGTCAGAACCGCGCTGGATCCGGACAGCCCCGAGCGCAAGGGAATGTTCGTTTCGACCTCGAGGGCAAAGTCCTGGCCGTGGAGCTGGGCCCCCGACTCGCGCAGGACCGGCTCGGCAACACGCCAACCTGCCTGCAAGATGTCCCCCTCCAGCGGCTTCTGCTCATCGGAGCGAAGGCGCACGGTGGCCTTCAACTGGCGTACCGCGAACCCGATGCCCTTGCCGGCATAGATGTCCGAGGGGTTGCCCAGGAGGCCCACACGCGCGTGGGCAAAGGTCTCGATCGAGTGCATTAGGAGGAGATTAGTCGCGGGGTGAGCGGGCCACAATGCGGCGGATCGCTTGTGCGGGCCTGCGAGGCACCCTCGAAGACCGCATCGAAACATCGAAGTCCGTGGGTTGAGAAGAAACGCTGCTTCCCGTTGCTATCCTCTCTCCGAAGGGAATTCCCCCGCCTGAGGGGGTATTTCACAGCATTCCGCGCCCCTCCCCCTCGAAACCAGCGCCTTGTCTGAAAACGAACGCTCGAAAGCGCGTGGATTCCCGATGGTCCACCCCCCCGATCCTCTGGTTCTAGAAGAGGAGCGGCGTTGGCTCGCGGAGGTCGAGAAGAAGGGCGTTCTCTCGCGCTCGTTCGCTTTGCTTTCGCGGGGCGGCCCGGGCTACCTGCAGAGCGCCATGACCCTGGGCGGCGGATCCGCCTCGGCCAGCCTCCTGGCCGGTGCGGCCTTCGGGTACGACCTCCTGTGGGTGGCGCCACTCGGGATGATCATCGGCACGATCATGATGGCCGCCGTCGCCCATCAGACGCTCTCGACCGGGTTGCGCCCCTTCGAAGCCATGCGCGTGCATGCGGGTGGCGTCTTTGCCTGGGGTTGGGCGATCGGGGCCTTGCTGGCTTCGATCGTGTGGCACTTCGCACAGTACTCGCTGGCCTCGGCGGTGATCGTCGACATGGGTGCGGTGGTCGACACGACGATCCCGCGGGGCATGGCCGGGGTTCTCATCCTGATCTGGGCCGTGATAACCGCCCAGCTCTACGGTAGCCGCTCGAAGTGGACAGCGCGTTTCGATCGCTTCCTGAAGGTCATGATCTGGATGATCGTTCTCTCCTTCGGGTTAGTCGCGGTCAAGGCGGGCATCGATAACCCCGGTGCAATCCTGCGTGGCTTCTTCGCCTTCGAGTTTCCCGATGACCGCGGTGACGTTACGTCGGCGGCGTTGATCATCAGCGGACTCGCGGCGGCGGTCGGCGTCAACATGGTGTTTCTCTATCCCTACACACTCTTGGCGCGGGGCTGGGGCAAGGAACATCGGCGGCTCGCACGGTTCGATCTCGTGTTCGGCATGTTGGTGCCGTACATCTTCGCTACCGCCCTGATCGTCATCGCCGCCGCCGCGACGATTCACACGGATTTTTCGGGCACGCGCCTCAGCCCGGTCGAAGCGGCCAATACGCTGGCCAGCATCATCGGCCCCGCCTGGGGCCGCATCATCTTCCACTTCGGCATCCTCAGCATGGTGCTGACGACGATCACGATGCACATGATCTGCGCCGGCTTCTGCTGCAGCGAGATGTTCGGCTGGGAGTTCGGCAGCATGAAGTACCGCCTGGCCGTGCTGATACCGACACCCGGCTTGCTCGGATGCTTCTTCTGGAGCGAGATGAGTGTGTGGCTCGCGGTCCCGACCAGCGTCATCGCGGGCTTCATGCTTCCCCTGGCGTATCTCGGCTTCATCAAGCTGCAACGCAATCGCGCGTATCTCGGCGAGGACATGCCTCGTGGAGGCCGAGGGGTTGTGTGGCTGGGTGGAATGGTCCTGGCCACGACGGTGATGGTCGCGTTCCTCGGCTGGTACCTCTTGACCAAGGGGCCCGGATTCCTGGAGCGGCTGGGGCTGTAGCCACGAAACACGGCCTTTCGGTCGACGGCGCCCCACCCGGTGCTGCAGAATGGCCCGCAGCGGCGGGCTGGGCCTGGCGCCTGCCCCGTCTCCCCTACGCCCCACCGAAAACGCCTGCGCTCAGGAGCCCTGATATGCCCAAAGCATCCGCCCGCCACATCCTCGTGCCTTCCGAGCAGCTCTGCCAAGAGCTGAAGACCAAGATCGAAGGCGGCGAGAACTTCGCCGACCTCGCAGAACAGCACTCGACGTGCCCCTCGGGCCAACAGGGCGGCAACCTGGGTGAGTTCGGTCCCGGACAGATGGTGAAGGAGTTCGACGAGGTCGTCTTCAGCGCACCGCTGAACCAGGTGCAAGGCCCGGTCAAGACGCAGTTCGGCTTTCACCTGCTCGAGATCACGGATCGCGCCTAGGCCGAACGATTCATGAACTCGCACGCGTAGCAAGAGCCCATGCCTACTCGCCCCACTCTGCGCGTCGGCCTGGTCGGCGCGGGCTTTCTCGCGCGCACCCGCGCACGATGCTGGCGCAAGGTTCACGGTGTCGACGTCCGCTTGAACGCGGTCGCTGCAAGCTCGAAGGCGAACGCGGATGCCTTCGCCAAGCAATGGGACATCCCCCGCTGCCTCGACGCGGCAGCGTTGATCGAAAGTGACGAAATCGACCTGGTCGATCTTTGCGTTCCGAACAACCTGCATCGATCACTCTCCGAGAGCGCCTCGAACGCCGGCAAGCAGGTGCTCTGCACCAAGCCCTTGACCGCGTACGTCGGCCAAGACCTGCCCGACCCCAAGTACGCCGCATCGCAGGATCCCGCGCAGATGTACCGCGTCGCCGTGGCCGATGCGCGCGCCATGGTCACGGCAGCCAAGCAGTCCAATGCTCCGCTGCACTACGGCGAGAACTGGATCTATGCCCCTTCGATTCAACGCGCGGCCCAACTCGGTGCGAGCGCCGCGGGAGTGATCCTCGAGATGCACGGGTGGGAAGCGCACTCGGGCTCCCACGCTGCCTACAGTCGCATGTGGCGCAACGCCGGTGGCGGCGCCTTGATCCGGCTGGCCGCACACCCCATCGGCGCCATGATCTGGCTGAAGCTCCGTGAGGGCCTGCGCCGGAATGGCGCTCCGATTCGCGTCGCCTCGGTCACGGCCGAAGTCGCGGACTTGACCAGGAACCCCGGTCTGAACGAGGGCAACACCGAGGTCGCTTCCGATTGGAACGAGGTCGAGAACTGGGGTGCGATCTTCCTCAACTTCGAGGATGGCTCGCGCGGAGTGGCTCACGGTTCGGACGTGCTCTTGGGCGGCATGCAAAGCCACCTGCGAGTGCTCGCCAGCGACCATCAGCTTGAGTGCAACCTCAGCCCCAATGATCTTCTACGCACGTACGCGACCGAGGATGGAGCCTTCGGCGACGAGTACATGATGGAAAAACTACACGGCCAGGCGGGCTGGTCCACGGCCATGCCCGACGAGGATTGGACCTCGGGCCAGCAAGGCCTTTGCCAGGGCGTTGCCGAGGCTGCCGTCGAGAACCGCGAATCCGAATCGACCGGCGAGATCGGCCTGGAGGTAACCAAGGTCATCTATGCAGGCTATCTATCCGCCCGCACGGGCAGACGCGTGACCTTGAGCGAGCTCGAAGACGAAGCATGAACCCCATCACCCTCAGCCTTCTCGCGGTCGCCCTCCCGCAGACCGCTCAACCCGATCCGTTGAACGCGCTCGAGGTACAAGCCGGGTGGCAATTGCTCTTCAACGGGAACGACACGCAGGGCTGGCGCAAGTTTACGGGCAACTCCTTCCCGGAGAAGGGCTGGGTACTTCGCGACGGGAGCCTCGTGCACGAGAAAGGCGGTGGCGGTGGAGACATCGTCACGACTTCGCTGTACGAGAACTTCGAACTCGAACTCGAATGGCGTGTCGCGAACGGTGCCAATAGCGGTGTGAAATATCGCGTAGGACCCGCGACATCGGGTTCGATGCTGGGCCCCGAATATCAGATTCTCGACGACCCGGGAACGAAGGAGTCCGAGAACAAGAAACACGCCGCCGGCGCCCTCTACGACGTGATTCCCGCCGGATGGAAGGAGCTCGCGCCCACGGGCGGCTTCAACCTGGCGCGGATCGTGGCTCGCGACAACATCATCGAGCACTGGCTGAACGGCGAGCGTCTCCTGTTCGCTGACTTGACCTCCTCCGATTGGACCCAGGGCATCGCCAATAGCAAGTTCTCGAAGCGCGAAGGCTTCGCGCTGGGCGCGGGTCACATAGGACTGCAAGACCACGGCGACGAGGCCTGGTTTCGCAATCTGCGCTTCCGCGACTGGAACAGCCTGCCCGGTAGGCGGGTCGACTTGTTCGACGGCGACGATCTCGATGCCTGGCGTGACCTCGGCGACGCCATCTACCGGCCCTTCGAGGACAGCATCCTCGGCGAAATCGGTGGCGGCGGGCAAAGCTTTCTCATCACCAAGCGCACCTTCGGCGACTTCATCTTCGAAGTCGACGTCAAGCCCGAGCTGCCCGGCAACTCCGGTATCCAGGTGCGCAGCAACATACGAAACCCCGGCACGCGCAAGGCGCGCCTCTACGGCTACCAGATCGAGATCGATTCCTCGGAACGGGCCTGGTCCGGCGGTCTCTATGACGAAGCTCGGCGCGGGTGGCTCGACAACCTGGAGGACAACCCCGCGGGCCGCGTGGCCTACAGGTACAACGAGTGGAACCGCTATCGCATCGAGTGCCTTGGCCCCTCGATCAAGGCCTGGGTGAACGGTATTCCGACCGCGGACTACCTCGACTGCCAGGACATGGAAGGGGTACTTGGCCTTCAGGTCCACTCGGGAAACAACACGCGCGTTCGCTGGGCGAACCTGCGCATGCACGACCTGGGAATCCGCTCGTGGGAAGACGTGATCGGCGCACCGACCACAGGCGGCCGGTTGCTGCTCTCGCCCTCGCGCGTCGAGGTCTGGCGCGACTTCGCTGTGCGCCTTTCGTTCGATGCCGCGAAGCCCTTCCGTGTCAGCCTACGCACCGCCGAGAGCGCCGCACCGTCAGGAACAGGAGAGCTGCGCGCTCCGGGGCTGTATCGACATACGGGCACCAACGCAGGCTGGTCGTTCGACCCCTTCCACGATGCACTCGCGGCCCACCACAAAGATGGCGAGAACGAACTGACCATCGCCTGCTACGGGAGACGTATCGCACTCCACATCAACAGCAAACCCGTCTGCGACTACGACGAGCTCAATGGCGAACTCGAGGGCATGTTGGGGCTCTGGACCGCGGGTGGTTTCGAGGAATCAGGAGTGGAGAAGATCCAGGTGCTCGGAACTCCCAAGTACCGCTAGCCCTCACCACTGCAGAGCGTTCGCGAGCCGTTCCGCCATCACCCGATGCCCCGTGGAGTTCGGATGTCCGAAATCGCGTTTCTCGATCAGTAGCTTGCCGTGCCCGAGGGCGCGGGTCGCGTCGGCCATGGGGATGTAGGTGAAGCCGCTTCGCTCCGTTTCGTACTTCACGATCTCGTACAGCTGGTCGTAAGCCCCTTCCAGTCCCTGATCCCCCAACCAGGGGACGACGAACAAGGCCACATCGAAGTCGCGTGCTTCGGCGAGTTCCTTCAACCGCTCGAGCGAATAGCGCAGCTTTCCGAGTCGATCGAGATTCATGTACCACTCGAGGTAGCGGTGCTTCAGCTTCTTCACATCCTCTCGATCGGCCGTACGTGCCTGCAGCTCGCTGACCAATCGTCGGGTCGTCGGGTCGTCTCCAAGGTCCGCGATGTATCCTGCGTTCCTCTCGAGGAAGTAGCTATCGGTGTTGACCATATGGAACTCGCGATTGAGCTCGGACATATCCAAACGGGAACGCAGATATTGCAGAAGGCGAATGCGGTACCACGCCGACCCGTAGCTCTGCAAACGATGGATGTATGTCCGCGTCGCCGAGACGTGCCCGATGTCGTTGGGGTGGTACGCGACGACCACCTTGTCGGGCGATAGTCCCTCGACGTGCTTTTCAAGGAGAGCGACTTCTTCGAGAACGTCGTAGCCGACGATACCCAGGTTGAAGACCTCGACCTTACGCCCTTCTTTTCGTAGCGCGCGCTCGATCTCGGCCGGCCAGAGCACCTCGCGAGGCAACTTGACTCCAAAGGTCGCCGAGTCGCCCAGGGCCAGGATGCGAAGGGTGCCGGGCTCCTTCGGACGAAAGTCGCGGTCTCGAAAGCCATGTGCATTGACCTGGATGTCCGCCTGCCATGCGTACCCACGAGCTCCGGGGTTCAGGTCGTAAACGAGGATGTCCTCACCGTCGACGACCCGCATCAATCCCAGCTCCAGCCCCTCACGGGAGGCCTCGGGAGCATCGGAAAACATGCGCCCAAAGGGGTCGTATCCGGCGACGCGCAGGACGATTTCGATCGCACCGAGGAATCCGACCAGGACGGCGAAGGAGCACCCCAACTTGGCGCGAAGCCGAGGTCTCTGGTCTGCACGAGTCGAACGCATCGTCAAGCTGGGCTCCGAGAACCGCCGCGTAGCAGGGCGCGGCCTCGAGGGCCTTAGGATATGCTCTGCTCGTCAGGAGCGCCCACCCTTCCACCGTCACGCATCATGTTTTCACTTCCTTCAAAGAGCATCCCGTCGGCCGCGACACTTCTTCTCGGGACGCTTTGCCTCACCAGCACCGTCTCGGCCCAGTTCGACCCGAACAATGGACGCTGGAAAAAGCGTGATCCGGGCAACGTGCGGGTCATGACATGGAACATCCAGGACAACATTCGCACGGGGGAGAGCAAGCTCGAGGGCAACCTGAGCTGGCACGCGGTGGTGACGATCGTCGCGTCGTTGCGTCCGGACATCCTGCTTCTACAAGAGACAGCCGACAACGGCTTCGTGGATTCGGTGCCTGACATGCTCACGGTGTTCGACCTCTTCTTCCACGGCGGGGCCGACCCATTCGTCGGTGGAAACGTAGAGTCGTACGTGACGAAATATGCCCCCGGCTACGTCCTCCCCCATGTCTTCGTCAGCTTCCAGACCGACGGCTTCAACCGCAACGTGATCCTCAGCCGCTTCCCTTTCAAGGATCTGAACGGTGATGGGATCTCGCAGTACAACAACCTGTTCTTCATGCAAGCCGACGCCTACGCTCCGGGTACGGTCGGCAACCCCATCATCCGTGGCTTGCAGATGGCCGAGCTCGACCTGCCGGATTCGCGCTATCTGGGGGATCTGGTCGTGATGAACTGCCACTTACGCGCGGGGGGACAGTCGAGCGACCTATCCGAACGCCTGGCCGCCGGAAAGAACATCGCCTACATGATCGACTACTGGTATTGCGGAGCGGGTTCGGGTATTCCCGATCCGAGTAACGTCATCTTCGAGTCCCCCGCCGCCACGTCGGTTCTCGACTCGTTGACGCCGGTCATTCTGGGAGGCGATCTCAATGAGGACGAATCGACCAACTTCCGCAAGGGCCCGGCGGAGTGGATTGCCAATGCCGAGTTCGATCACCCGGTACTCGATGGCCCCGATCGCGACCGCGGCGATTCGACGTACGACCTGGCCGTGAATCAATGCAACCCGGTGGACGACGCGACGCAGGGCAACAACTCGACCCTGGACTACATCATCTGGCAGGACTCGATCGCCGTGCGTGATCTGGAGTTCATCTTCCATTCGGGCTGGATTCCTTCCGGGTGCAATACGGCCTATCCGCCGGAGCTGATGCACTTCCCCTTTCCGAACAACGCCTCGATCCGAGCATCCGATCACCGTCCGGTGATCGTCGACTTGCGCCTGCCCATGAAGCCGACCGAAGCGACGGACCCCACACCGTTACCTCGGCCGCCGCGCGGCGGAGTGTTTCCCGGGCAATAGCCCCCCGGACTCGGGCGATTGGATTCGAAAAGCCGGAAGCCCTATTCTTCGAGCTTGGCCCCCGCACCGCGATTCCGGGTTTCCCGCTGCCCTAGCTGCCGCTCCAGCAAATTCCGGACGATCGAGCAGAACGGCGTCGATGTGGAGTTCTGCGAGCGTTGCGCAGGGCTCTGGTTCGATGGCGGCGAGCTCGAAGAGGCCATGCAGAACTACGAGCCCAGCCTGGAGCGCGGTGCCTTCGCCGCTGATCTAGGGGATGCTCGCGGGCCTGCCAAAAAGGATTGCCCGAGGTGTCATTGTGCTTTGAACGAGCATCGATGGGGCCAGGAGACCACGGTCGAGATCGATCTGTGTGCTCGATGCTCGGGGGTCTGGTTGGATCGCGAGGAACTCGCCCACATTCAGGCCGGCAACGCTGTGCACGAGGCTCTGGAATCGATCGAGCGCAAGAAAAGCATCGGGACCTGGCTGTTTCAGTTCGCGACGCAGTTGCCCGTCGAGTTCAACTTCAGGCCGCGCCGCGTGCCGATGGTCACGATCAGCCTGATCGCCCTCAACCTCGCCATCTTTCTGGCGCAACTGGGCGGCAACCAGGCCGCGATCTACGCCGACTACGCCCTGTATCCGGAGCGCGCCTTCGGAGCGTCCTGGTGGATTGGCCTGGTCGCCCACAACTTTCTACACGGAGGCTGGATCCACCTCTTGGGGAACATGTACTTCCTCTGGATCCTCGGCGACAACATCGAGGATCTGTTCGGTCGGGCACGCTTCATCGCTTTCTGCACGGGAGCTGCACTGGCCTCGGGCCTCGCCGAAACATGCCTCGCCTATCAGCCGGACGTTCCCACGATCGGCTTCAGCGGCATCGTCTCGGCCATCCTCCTGAGCTACGCGGTCCTGTTTCGCCACGCGCGGCTCTCGTTCATGGTGGTGATCCTCCAGCTCAAGTTCCCGGTAGCCATCTGGGTGGGGATCTGGATGGGATTCAATCTGGCCGGGCTGGTACTCGAGTCAGGGTTGGTTTCGTGGCTGGGCCACGTAGGGGGGGCACTCTTTGGATTGGTGGTCGGCCTGCTCGCCTACCGCCCACTCCTGCGGCGAGATCCTCTGTTGCGACTCCTCAACGGGGTCCGCCTCGATCAGCTCTCGCGCTGAAAGAGGGCCCCAAATACGCCTCTGAGCGTAAGTTTTTTGCCGCAATTTCGGGCTTTTGGAGGTTAGGAAACCTCGATTGCGAGTTTGCGCTATCCTAGTCGAGCTCCCGGGCGCCCGACCTCGTGCGCCCATTCGGCTCAGGAGAAGGTGATGTTGAATCTTGCAAAAGCCGCTTGGCTTTTGTGCGCACTCGCACTGGTTACGGTCCCCCCGTCTGCCCAGACGCACTCCTACAGAGACTTCGATCTCACGATCGAGAACAAGTACGGCCTGCCCCTGGGGCCGGTCGGTTTGACCTACTCCTTCGATGGGTATGGGCCGTTGGCTCTGAACTACGCGCCGCCCGATCCCGTGCGGATCTCGGGCATCCCCGGCACGCGATTCAAGTTCGAGCTCGCCGGTGAGTTCGGGCTCCGGGCTGCAAGCATCAGCCCCGGCTCCGATTGTGTGGGCATTCGCATCGTTCTCGGTGAGAAGAAGGCTCTGGCCTATCCCGTCACCGCTTCCGCGCCGCGCACTCCCCGACGTGGCAACCGCGATCGACTGCCGGGCACTTCGCTAGGCGGCTTCCCCTTCGATGAATGCACGGACCCGGGAACGATCGTTATCGGAGGCACGTCGAGCTTCGACAATTCGACGGGGTTGGGCGAGAACCCCAGCGATCCGGTCTTCACCTGTTCCGGGAGCCAGGGCTTCCGCACGGCTTGGTTCACGGTCACTCCCGACGTGACGTCGATCTTCATTCAGGGCACGGCCTCCTATCCCATACTGATGGCCATGTACGAGGGAACGTGTGGAGGTGTACTCACCGAGATCGCCTGCGTCTCGGGTACCCCCAACGTGACCGTGAGCCTGGTTGCGAGCGGCTTGACGCCGGGCCAGACCTACCTGGTCCAGATGGCGACCGCGGACCCCACGATGACCGGCCTGATCATGGTTACCAGCGGGGTCCTACCGCCGGAGAACGATGACTGTTTCACGGCAATCTCGATTCCCTGCGACAGCAGCGTCCTCGCCATCAACGACACGGCAACGGATTCGGTCACGGATCCTGTCTACAGCTGCCCCATAGGGGGCCCGAGGAACGGGACCGGCTCGATCTGGTACTCATTCGTGGCCTCCGGCTCGCAGGCCACCATCTCGACCAGCGCCGGCACGAACGCTCCGATCGCGACCGATACGCTCATCGGGCTCTATTCCGGCAGCTGCCCAGCTTCGGTCGAGTTCGGAGCCGTCGGGGGCTTGATCGAAATCGGGTGCGACGACGACGGCGGCGATGGTACGTACTCGATGTTGAGCATCAACACGCTGGTTACCGGAACCACCTACTTCATTCAGGCGTCCACGGTCGCGTTCTCCCTACAGGGCGAATTCATGCTGACCGTCAATTGCAGCAACCCCCCGAATCCTCCCCCCAACGATGACCAGCAAGACGCGGCCCCCCTTGGCGTGCCCGGGGGGGTGATCGGCAACAACATCGACGCGACCAGTGACATCCTCGGACCGCCATGCGTGGTCGCCTCCGGGCCGTTCAACAACGTCTGGTACCGCGTTCAGGGGACGGGCGAGACCATGACGGCGACCACCTGCTCGCTGCTGACCGACTTCGACACGAAAATTAGTGTCTTCTGCGATGAGGTGACCTTGCCGTGTGTCGGTGGCAACGACGATGACTGTCCGATGCCCAAGCCCGCTTCCACTGTGGAATGGTGTTCCCAGGCGAACTCCACGTATCTGATTACGGTCGGGGGTTCCGAAGAGGGTGCGATGGGTACCTTCCGGCTAGACATCCAAACCGATGGCACGCCATGCACACCGATCGTGCTGTGTGTCGATCCTCCGATGGCACCGCCCAACGATGCTCCAGCGAACGCCACGACCGTGGCGAACTTCCCACATACGGAACTCGTGGATACGGCCGGAGCCATGAGTGATGTCGGTGTGCCCTGCGGGGTGCAATCGGGGCCGTTCAACGAAGTCTGGTATCGCGTCCAGGGCACCGGTGGGATGTTGAACGTCACCACCTGCTCGACGGATACACAGATCGATACACGCATCAGCGTGTTCTGTGAGGACCTCGCGAATTTCCCATGCGTCGCGGGCAACGAAAACGACTGCCCCACAGGCCCGAACACGGCCTCGACGGTTCAGTGGTGTTCCCAATCCACGGCCAGTTATCTGATAGCGGTCGGAAGTGCCGCTGAGGGGCTCGTAGGGCAGGTTCGGATCACGCTAGACGCGATCGGGGGCACGTGCACGCCCACGGTCTTCTGTATCGACCCGCCCATGCCCCCGGCCAATGACAGCCCTGGGAACCCGGTGCAATTGGGCGTGCCCGCTTCGATCACTGCTGACACGACGGCTGCTACGAGCGACATTGGCACCGCTTGTGGCGTTCCATCCGGACCGTTTAACAACGTCTGGTATCGCGTTTCTGGCAACGGAATGCAGATCACGGCTCGCACCTGCGACACGGCGCCGGGCACGGTCGACACGCGTATCAGCGTCTTCTGTGACGATGTCAGCCTGCCCTGCGTCGCCGGCGACGACAACAGTTGCGTCGCAACGGGCCTCGCGGAGGTCACCTGGTGCAGCCAAGCGAACGCGGACTACCTCGTCACGATCGGAGGGGCCCAGGAGGGTGACGTGGGCATGATCCGACTTGACACCAGCACGAGCGCCGGCGCCTGCACGCCCACGCCCCCCTGCATCGACGATCCCCCTCCCATGGGGGACATCTGCTTCATGATCGACCGCTTCCGAGCGCGGGACGAGCACGAGATGCGGTTACGCGCTGCGTTCTTCGCGGGTGAGGGATTCGACCCCACTGCCGAGAGCTTGGTGATCCGTGTCATCGACGTCATCGACGGGAGCCTGCTCTCCTTCACGGTTCCCGCCGGGGGATTCGTCCTGGACGACGAGAACGAATTCGAGTTCCGGGCAGGTAGCCTGCGCATTGAGATCGATGTGGACGACCGCGACATCGAGATGCGTGTCGACGATGTGGACATCGATTCCATCGACGGAAACGAACTCACTATCGAACTCGACTTCAGTAACACGGGTCTCGCGTCGCAGACCATCGTCGCCATCCGCGAGGAAGACGACGATGACGGCGATGACGGCGATGACGATGACGACGACGACGACCAGTCGCTACGCTTCGATGCAGCGGTTCCTCCGAACTGCTTCGACCTGCCCGCAACCCTGATCTCGCCCCCCCAGCTCGATGTGGACTTCGAGGACGAGGTGGCCGGCAACACCTTCAGCGTGTCCGTCATCGGCGGACAGCCGGGCGACCTGGTCGCTCTGTACCTCGTCGAGGTCAACGGCGTCCCCACGGCCTGGCCCGTGGCCCAGGGCATCCTGAACGAACACAGCGAGTTCCTCATGGAGTCGCAGATATACAACGGCCTCGGACTGGGCGGGGGCGAATTCGTGTACGCGGCCTTGGTGATCGGTGAGGACGGAGAGGCTGCGATCAGCGACCGGGAGGTTCTGCGCGTGCAACGCACGCTACAGTGACGCATCGTCTCCAAGCGCCTCGACTTCAGCGACTGAACCGGCCAGCGTCTATTCGGCGCCAACGATTTCGAGAATCAGGCGCACACGCTCCTCGACAGCCATCTCTGGCGCGGTGTGAACAACGTGCCCACACTCGGTGTAGGCGCTGGCGATACACGCAGCGATGGCAAGCGAATCCTCATGCCTGCTCATCCGGCCGCTCTCACGTCGGTCGGCGAACGAACGGAGCGTCTCCAGGAGGACGACGTGCTCGTAAGGGCAGGCGAGCAGTTGCTCCAAGAGCCGGTCGGAGGGCTGCACGCCAAAGTGCCGCAGATAGCCCAAACCGTCGAGTCGCCCTCGATCGAGAAAGACCAGGCCAGGTTCGCCGGCGCAAGCCTGCTCGAGCTGGATCTGGCGCTGCAGCACGAGCTCCTGGAAAGCCTCGCTATTCGCCCTCCGCCAGCGCTGTTGCCCGTCTAGCCCCAGCTGGCCGTTCAGCTCGCCAATCACCTGAATCGCGGCTTCGGGCACGGTGACGTACCCCCGCGCGGCAAGGGCTTCGACGACGGTGGTCTTTCCGGATCCGGGGCCTCCGGTGATGGCGACGTACTTCGGGGACATCGATGCGTATCGGGGCTGGTCCGTGCGTGGGCCAATAGCCTACCGACTCGAGGCTGCGCGTGCCCCAGGCCAACTGGAACTCGCGCAAAGCCTGCGATGCCTCGCTGGAGACGAGACCACCGGGATGACA
This sequence comes from Planctomycetota bacterium, assembly GCA_965662355.1. Lineage (GTDB taxonomy): Bacteria > Planctomycetota > UBA1135 > UBA1135. Next base: position 107,166 of record CBFIHP010000004.1, read on the forward strand.
ACCTATGCCGCGTAGCGCTTCGGCCAGCCGTCATCGACCAGCTTCTTGAACATGTCGCACTCGTTGAAAGTGCAGCGTGCCTTGGGATCCTTGATCAATCGAATACCGAGTCGTAGGTCCGTGAGAGGTTGCAGCGGGCGCCCACATGACACGCAGTCCGCCTTCTTCGGACATGCGGGATTCGAACACACGCGGTAGACCGCATCGGTCGACGCATCGAAACGAATCGCCAATGAGAAACCACACCCCCCAGGGCAGTTGAAATGCTGCTTGTTCATGGTGCCTACATCGGACATTCGACAGGCTCTCGATAAACGACGGATTCACTGCCGCTTGTAAAACGCCCGAGCTTTTTTCTTGGTTCACGCCGCAAAGAGCCGCGAACGACGCAGCCCCCATAGAACCCTTTCCTAGCTTGTACTCGAGAGTTCTCACGTTCCGGAAGGCTCTTACCGTCCGCCCGCGGAAGCGAGTGCGGTGTGACGACTCCATCGGACTCGATGGTCTCCTGCAGGTCCTGTCCGATCCTCGACGGCGCCCGAGGTCTCGAGCTATGCAGGGGACGGGAGTGGGAAAAAATGGTGAATGGTGGCCGCTTTCTCTGCTTTGCAAGGATCGAGAGTCAGCGGAACGCTAGGCTTCCCCCCCCCATTCGCGGCCCTCCGTTGAGCCGCTAGCCGCCCCAGCTGCTTCTCCAATCCCCCACATGCGTACCGCCTCGACCCGTTTTCTGCTCACACCTCTCGCCGCATTCGGTCTCCTCGCCCTGATGGGCAGCACCTGCGCCCAGGACCCCGCTCCCGTCGAGGAACCGGCCCCCCCTGCCACCCCGGCGGAGCCGGTTCTGAAGGTCACGGTCAACGGACAGAAGATCTTCGACACCAGTATCGAGGAGAAGTTCCAGGCTCTGATCCAGCAGCGCACGCGGGGCATGCAGATCCCGAAGGAACAGCTCGAGGCGGCGCGGCTGCAAGCCTTGCCGGCGCTCCTCGAGCAGATGATCGAGGAGATACTCATGGGGGAGGACATGAAAGCCGCCCAGCTCGAGGTCCCCGACGAAGCCTACCGCAAGTTCTACGAGACAACCTTCGAAGCACAGTTGATGCGCGGCGGCATGTCCCGCGCCGACGTCGAACAAGCGGTGCAGACGAACGAAAAGATCAGCCTCGAGGCCTACATCATCCGCGAATCAGCCTCGCCGGAATTCCGCACGTGGGTCAACCATCACAAGCTGCTCGCAAAACGCTACCCAAAGGAATCCGCGGTCTCGGCCGAGGAAATCCAGGCGCGCTACGACCGCGACAAGGAAGGCGTCTACACGAAGCAAGTGCAGGTCGAAGCCAGCCACATCCTGATCGGTTTCGACGGAGCCACGACGGACGAGGCGAAGGCAGCCAAGAAAACCGAAGCCCAGCGGGTCCTGACGCTATGCCAGGCCGACGGAGCCGACTTCGCCGCCCTCGCCAAGGAACACTCCACCGGCCCCTCGGGCCCAACCGGTGGAAGCCTGGGCTCGTTTCCCCGCACGGGCAAGATGGTCGAACCGTTCGCGAAGGCGGCCTTCGAGCTCGAGGTCGACGGAGTCAGCGGCGTCGTCGAAACCCAGTTCGGCTATCACATCATCAAGGTGACGGGCCGCACGGAGGGAGGCGTCGTTCTGCTCGAGGAGGTGAAGAAGTACATCGAGGCGGAACTCTTCGCCGAGAAGATCGAACCGCTGCGCCAAGCGCATATGAAAACGCTTCGGGAGGCGGCGACGATCACGTATCCGGAGTAAGCCGAGGTAGAAACGGGTGCGTCCGATTTGAGTGTCGGCCAGTGTATTGGACCACCGGCTTCGGGCGGCCTCCCTGGGCGGCGAGAACGACGGCCACCTACTGCCCGGAAATTGCCTCGACGGACGCAGTGCGTTCGGGATCCGGGCATCTCCGTCGGAGCATTCCAAGAGAGCCTATCTCTCCACTGCTTTCAAAACTCTCCGCGGAGTCCGCTGAGAATTCCCTCAAAAACCACCCGGTTGCCGCGGTCGTTGTAGTGGCTCAATGCGGTGCCTTCCGTGAAGAAATAGTCGAGCAGTTCCGCTCCCTCTTCCTGCTGGGCCTTGCGCAGATACTCATCGGACGCGATGAACGGGACGTCCCTGGCTCGAAAGTATTCGCGTAGGAAGCCGTCCTCCCAGTCGTGAACATCCTCGCGTGCGGCTACGGGACCGTGGAAGAGAAAGAAGAAGTAGTCCACTCCCGCGCCTTCCAGCAAGGAAATATCCTTGTCCAAGAGGTACAGCGCAATGCGCTTCTTCTGTTCGACGTGATCCCCGTGACCGCTCCAGGAATGAAGCGTATGCCCAGAAATATTGGGCAGACCGAAGAGAATATAGCGCCAAAGATAGGAGCGGATCGCCGGGGGGTTTGCAGCGATGAAGTCGAGGGGAGTCAGGTGCGGCGCGGCGTGGTAGACGACCTCCCCATCGCCATGCCCTCCTTCACCTTCTCTTTCCCTTCCAATGGTGAAGAAAGGCTTCGGGTAGGTGCGCATCGGAAGATAGCAGCGATCGATATCGTCGTCGACCAGGAGGCTGACGATGACGATCGGGTTTTCTTCGATGTAGAGCGGCAGGGTATGTTCGAGCAACAGGCTGATCTGATCGAAACCGTAGCCACCGACGGCGTAGTTCAGGAGATAGTGCTCCCGGGCCAATTCGGTTTCCTCGAGTAGGTCTTCCCAGCACTTGTCGATGGCGGCGACACATTGCCCAAAGGAGTCCCCGAACAGGAGGATCGGGCGGCGCCCGGCGAGCCTTGGTTCCGAATCGTGGTGATAGTCGAGCGAGATGGTTTTGCGCCGCGTGCCGAGGATCGGATGATAGTGCGGATGCTTGCGGCGGGCCGAGCGCTGAGCGCGGCGCTCCTTGGCGAAGAGCACGCGCAGCTTCCAATTCTCGGGGGTGTTGTAGCAGCTGAATCGGCCCGGTACGCGCAGGGACTGTCCGAGCTTGGCCCAGGTCGGGCTCTCGCTGAAAAGCAAGGTGCGCAGGGCCAGCTCGCCCAGCGCCACGGAAACAATGAGACTCAGAGCTGCGACAGCAAGAATTCGGCGGCGGCGGCGCTGCTTGTCTCTTGGGGAGAAGGACACGGGCTCGTCAGCCTACCCGATGGGAATTGCACCACCTAACGGCCAAAGAACATCCACCTGACCGTCTCGGTAGTCATCTCGAGCAGGCTTCGGGGATGCTCGCGACACACATGGGAGCCGAGGCATCTTCTGGGTAGGGTCCGCGCCGTTTCCTTACGCAGCCGCGCGATGTTCTAGGGCGTGTATGGAAGGGCACGGTTCTAATTCTGGCACCTAGCCGCGCCCGGACCGGCCTGGGTTGCTGGCTCCGCATGACTACGGTTTCGTGCATGCGGAGGGCAGCGGGCCTGTTCCCCTGTCCCGGTCCGTTGCCCCGAGCTCGATGGAATCGGCGCGGAACAGCCGGGAAAGGCCATAAGTACCGTCCCGACAGGCCCCGGTGAGAATGCGCGAAGCGGGGTAAGATCGAAGGGGTCCATCCTGGCCCCCTCCCCTGCTACTCACCCCTCCACGTAGCCGCCAGGACTGTTTTGCCCCCCAAAAGAACGGTCCGTGTCGGCCGGGAGTGTCTTCGGAATCCTTTTCCGTCCCATGGCCGTTCTCACACGCCTCTTCGCTCTCTTCCTTTCCTTCTTCACTGTCGGCAACCTACGCCCCGTTCAGCAACCGCTGAACGCAGCCCGCCCCGAAGGCTGGCTGGCGCAAGGTTCGTTCCACAGGGTTTTCTTCGACGCCTCCGATACGAGCGAGCTGCAGTGGCTTCGCGAGCGTGGCGCCGTCTTGAAAGAAGTCGACTATGGCATGCGCGTCATGGCCATGATCGACGAGAGCTTCGTCGGCGGTCGCTTTGCATTGCTAGCTCAGGGATGGAATATCCGCGACGACCAGAACCGGGTGCTCTTCGACGGGTTGCCGCTGGACACGACACGCGCTGACGAGACTCTGGGGAAGCTCGATCGCGCGCTGCGCATCGGTATCAGTGGTGCGCCGGCGATGGATCCGGATGCGGGGCTCTACATCGTGCAGTTCATCGGACCCGTCAAGGACGAGTGGCTGACCGAGGTCGAGGCCGCGGGCGCCGACTGCTTCCAAGCCGTGCCGTGGAACGCCTATGTGGCGCGCATCGCCCCCGAGAACACGGCCACGCTGGAGAGCCTGGCTCGCGAGCGGGAAGAGATCCAGTACGTCGGTGTCTACGAGCCGGTATTCCGCATGGCGCCGCGCTTGCGCAAGGCCTGGATAGACGAGGCTGGTTCAGCGATGGACGTCACGGTGCAGCTGGTCGAAGGCCCGGGAGTGCGCGCCGAGCTCGAGGCGCTCCAGCGCGAGGCCAGCGCGTGGCTTGGATACGTGCGTGTCGGTCCCTACTTGAACGCATCATTGACCATCGACCCAGCAGCGCTGCCCACCATCGCCGCCAGGGGGACTGTGTTCGGCATCGAAGAGCGCGGTGTACGCCGTCGCCTCGATGAAGCACAAGACCAGATCGTCGCCGGCAACCTCGCGGGGAACTCTCCCTCGGGGCCGGGCTATCTCGCGTGGCTGGCGGGCAAGGGCTTCACCTCGGCGCAGTTCAACTCGTTCTCCGTGAACGTCGTCGACGATGCGACCTCGCTGACAGGACACCCCGACGTGCCCAGCGGGCGCGTGGAATTCACGCTGAACCCTTCGAGCCAGAGCGGCCTACAGGGGGGCCACGGCTTCCTGAACGCCCACATCGTCGGCGGTTTCAACAACGGCACGGGCTCGACCGTCGAGGACGGCAGTGGCTTCAACTATGGCCTCGGCGTCGCTCCTTGGGCGCACGTCGGTTCGACGGCCATCTTCGGTCCCGGGGGTTCGAACCCCTCCAGCTACGAGTCGTCCGCCTACGGCTTCGGGGCTCGCATCAGCACGAACTCGTGGGGCTTCCAGACGAGCGGCGGCGCGCCGATTCCCGACTACGACTCGAACTCCCAGCAGTACGACTTTCTGACGCGTGACGTGCAGAGCGGCACGGGCGGCAACCAGGAGTACCTGGTGCTCTTCGCCGCCGGCAACGACGGGTCCGGATCGAACACGCTCTCGACGCCCGGTACGGCCAAGAACATCATCACGGTGGGCGCTTCGGAAAACGTGCGCCAGACGGGTACGGACGGATGCGGTGTGCCCAACTCCGGTGCCAACAGCGCCAACGATATGGCGTCCTTCTCGAGCCGTGGGCCGGTCAACAGCGCCGGCGGTGACGGTCGCTGGAAACCCGAGATCGTCGCCCCGGGCACCCACGTTCAGGCCGGAGTTCCGCAGAGCAACTTCGACGGCGGCTCGAGCGTCTGCAACGGCTCCTGGCCCCCGGGCTCCAGCTTGTACGGTTGGTCCAGCGGCACCAGCCACTCGACGCCGGCCTTGGCGGGTGGAGCGGCGCTGGTCTACCAATGGTTCCTGAACCAGTCCCAGCCCTTGCCCAGCCCGGCCTTGGCGAAAGCCATCCTGGTCAACACGGCGGACTACATGAACGGCACGGGTGCGAACGACACGCTCCCCAGCAACTCGCAGGGCATGGGTCGCATGTACCTCGAGCGCGCCTTCGACACGGTGCCGAAGATCTTCGTCGATCAGAGCCAGCTCCTGACCTCGACGGGCACTAGCTTTGCCGTCGGTGGCGACGTCGCCGACATCGCCCAACCCTTCCGCGTCAGCCTGGTGTGGACCGACGCGCCTGGGCCGACCACGGGGGCGCCGTACGTCAACGACCTGAACCTGACCGTGAACGTCGGCGGCTCGACGTATCTCGGCAACGTCTTCCTGGGCGCGAACTCCGCGACCGGCGGCTCCGCGGACTTCAAGAACAACACCGAATCGGTCTTCATCCCCGCGGGCGTCTCCGGCGCTTTCACGGTCACCGTCAACGGCGCAAGCATCGGCGGCGACGGCGTGCCTGGCAACGGCGACAGCACGGATCAGGACTTCGCGCTCTACATCTACAACGGAACCCAGGGCACCGGACCGAACGCGCAGTTCGGCGGCTCGCCGACGAGCGGCATCTCTCCGCTCGCGGTCTCCTTCAGCGACTTCTCGACCGGCATCATCACCAGCTGGTCGTGGACCTTCGGCGACGGTGGCACCTCCACTCTGCAAGACCCCGCGCACACGTACACGGCCATCGGCATATACGACGTTTCGCTGACCGTGAACGGCCCCGACGGCCCCGATACGAACACGAAGCTCGCCTACATCGACGCCCAGGCCCCGCCGCCCCCCGGTATTTCCGACAACAGTTTCGAAGCGCAGACCGCGGCCAGCGCCCCGACGACCCCCTGGAGCGTCTTCTTCGGTAGCGGCCACGTCGTCAACCCCGCCGGCACGGCCAGCGACAACGGCTTCGCCAGCCACGGCTCGAAATGGGCCGAGGTCGCGGCGGACAGCACCAACGGCGCGACGCCGCCCAGCAACCCCGGCGGCGTGACCACACCTGCGGTCGGCGGCGCCGGCATCTCGCAGGACTTCACCTATCCAGCAGGCCAGGCCCAGCTGGAATTCGACGCCTCCTTCCTGCGTAACGAGAACGCGAACCAGGCGACGTTCAACGACTGGATGTCCGTCGACGTCAGCGACGGAGCGACGACGATCAACGTCTTCCACAAGGACACGTTCTCCCCCGTCGGCGCTGCCTCGCTCAAGTACGGCTTCGCCATGACGGCCATCGAGACCGCGACCGCGGATCTCAGCGTACTCTTCCCCGCATCGACGACAGCGACGCTCTTCACCGTCACGATCCAGGTCGGCAACGGCAACGACGGACTGCAGCCCTCGAAGGGCTACGTCGACAACTTCCGCTTCACCACCACGGCCTCGGCCCCCACGGCCAACTTCTCGGGCGCGCCGACCAACGGCGCCGTTCCGTTGAGCGTGGCCTTCGCGGACCTATCGACGGGCACGGTCACGGCCTGGGCCTGGACCTTCGGCGACGGCGGCAGCTCGACGCTACAGAACCCGAGCCACAGCTACACCGCGGTGGGAACCTATACCGTGTCGCTGACGGCCACCGGCCCCCTCGGGTCCGATCCCGAGATGAAAGCGGGCTACATCACGGTCACGCCACCGGCTCCTGTGGCCAACTTCTCCGGTACGCCGACCAGCGGCATCGTCCCCCTGGCTGTCGCGTTCACGGACCTCACGAGCGGTGCGGTCACGGGCTGGTCCTGGAACTTCGGTGACGCCGGAGCGTCCACTCTGCAGAGCCCGAGCCACACCTACGTCGCGGCCGGCACGTACACGGTGTCGCTGACGGCAACGGGCCCCGGCGGCTCGCACAGCGAGGCCAAGCTCGACTACATCACCGTCAACGACCCGCCTCCGGTGGCCCAGTTCTCGGGCTTGCCATTGAGCGGTGTCGAGCCCTTGACCGTGGCCTTCACGGATCTCTCCAGCGGTCCGGTCACGGGCTGGTCCTGGAACTTCGGTGACGCGAGCAGCTCCAGTGTGCAGAACCCCGCGCACACCTATGCAGGTGCTGGAACGTACACGGTGACCCTGACAGCCACGGGCCCCGGCGGCTCCGATGGCGAGACCAAGCTCGACTACATCACCGTCAACAACGCGCCTCCGGTCGCGGAGTTCTCGGGCACGCCGACGACCCTGATCGGGGGCGGCCCGGTCTCCTTCACGGATCTTTCCAGCGGCCTGATCAGCTCGCACAGCTGGAGCTTTGGCGACGGCGGAACGTCCATCACGCAGAGCCCCGCACACACCTACAACGCGGTTGGAACGTACACGGTCGCGCTGACGGTTGCCGGCCCCGGCGGTTCCAGCACGGAGACGAAGGTGGGCTACATCACGGTCATCGAAGCGACTGTGGCCGACTTCTCGGGTACGCCGACCAGCGGCGTATCACCGCTGGCGGTCGCCTTCAGCGATCTCAGCACGGGATCGCCCAGCACCTGGAGCTGGACCTTCGGTGATGGTGGCTCGGCGAGCAGTCAGAACCCGATGCACACGTACGCGAGTGCCGGGACATACACGGTCAGCATGAACGCCGGCGGTCCCGGTGGCTCCGATACGGCCACCAAGGCGGGCTATATCGTCGTCAGCGAGCCGCCCCCGGTCGCGAACTTCGCGGGCACGCCGACCAGCGGTGTCGAGCCGTTGAGCGTCGCCTTCACTGATCTCTCGAGCGGCCCGATCACGGGCTGGTCCTGGAGCTTCGGCGACGCGAGCAGCTCCAGTGTGCAGAACCCCGCGCACACCTATGCAGGTGCTGGAACGTACACGGTGACCCTGACAGCCACGGGCCCCGGCGGCTCCGATGGCGAGACCAAGCTCGACTACATCACCGTCAACAACGCGCCTCCGGTCGCGGAGTTCTCGGGCACGCCGACGACCCTGATCGGGGGCGGTCCGGTCTCCTTCACGGATCTTTCCAGCGGCCTGATCAGCTCGCACAGCTGGAGCTTTGGCGACGGCGGAACGTCCATCACGCAGAGCCCCGTGCACACCTACAGCGCGGTGGGCACGTATACCGTCGCCCTGACGGTCACGGGCCCCGGGGGCCCAGCCACCGAAACCAAGCTGGGCTACGTCACGGTTCTCGAACCGACGGCGGCGGAATTCTCCGCCATCCCGACCAACGGAGTCGCCCCCCTGTCCGTCAACTTCACGGATCTCTCGACCGGCTCGCCCAGCACCTGGAGCTGGGTCTTCGGTGACGGTGCTAGCTCGAGCGCTCAGAACCCGAGTCACACGTACGCAGCATCCGGAACGTACACGGTGTCGCTGACGGCGAACGGCCCGGGTGGCTCCAACTTGATGACCAAAACCGGCTACATCACCGTCCTCGATGCGGTCGTGGCCGACTTTTCCGGAACGCCCACTTCCGGCGTTGCACCGTTGAGTGTCAGCTTCACCGATCTCACCAGCGCTGGAAGCGCGAGCTCCTGGAGCTTCGGTGACGGCAACAGCTCGTCGCTGCAAAACCCGACCCACATCTATGCCACGTCGGGTATGTACACGGTCTCCATGACCGCGACGGGACCCGGTGGATCCGATACGCTAACGAAGACGAACTACATCACGGTGGTCGGCTCGACCGTCGCGGACTTCAATGCAACGCCCACGACGGGCATCGTACCGCTGGCGGTTGCCTTCACCGATGCGACGATGCCCGCGGCCAGCTCGTGGAGCTGGACCTTTGGCGACGGCGGTGTGTCCTCGGCACAGAACCCCTCGCACACCTATGCCGCGGTGGGCACGTACACCGTGTCGTTGACGGCGACCGGTCCGGGGGGAATCGACAGCGAGATCAAGGCCAACTTCATCACCGTCGACGAACCCGCGCCGGTGGCCATGTTCTCCGGTACCCCGACGACGGGCACCGAGCCCTTGAGTGTCAGCTTCACCGATCTATCGAGCGGACCGATCACGAGCTGGGCCTGGAACTTCGGGGACATGAGCACCTCGGCCCTGCAAAACCCGACGCACACCTACGCGAGTGCGGGCACGTACACCGTCGCCCAGACCGTCACGGGTCCGGGCGGAGTCAGCACCGAGACCAAGCTCGACTACATCAACGTAGGCCACGCCGCGCCGGTGGCCGACTTCATCGGCTCGCCCACGTCGGGCATCGGAAGCCTGACCGTCACGTTCACGGACACCTCGACCGGATCGATCACGACCACCAGCTGGAGCTTCGGCGACGGTGGCATGTCGACACTACAAAACCCGACGCACGTCTATGGACCGGGCATCTACACCGTCTCCCGAACGGTTGCGGGACCCGGTGGCATGGATACCGAGACGAAACTCGACTACATCACGGTGCTGGAAGCGACCGTCGCGAACTTCAGCGCGATCCCGACGACGGGCACGGCCCCCCTGGGCGTCACCTTCACCGATGCGACGACCCCCTCGGCCACCTCGTGGTCCTGGGACTTCGGCGACACCGGTAGTTCGACGCTCCAGAACCCGACTCACAACTATGCGAACGCGGGTACCTACACCGTGTCGCTGACCGCGAGCGGTGCCGGTGGCGCGGATCTCGAGACGAAGATCGACTACATTCTCGTGAACCCGGCGGCCACGGTCACCTATCGCAACGGCACGGGAGTGAACCCGGCTTGCTTCTCGGCGACCGCTCCCGTGATCGGAACCACCTGGACGGCCGGAGTGGACTCGACCGTCCTGCCGGGAGCGCTGGTGACGATCGTCTTCGGACGCTTGAACGCCATCGCGCCCTTGAACACGATCTTCGGCGAGCTCCTCATCGACCCCGGTTCCTTCCTGTTCGATAGCATCCGTGTCTCGGCCGGTGGTATCGACACGCACACCTTTGTTCTGCCGAACGACCCGGCCCTCGTCGGTCGCATGGCCGAGACGCAGGCCATGGTGTACGTCAACGGAACGACCGCGCAGTTCTGCAACGGGGCGAGTCTGCTCGTCGGGTACACGCCCTCGTTCCCGCTGCCCGCGGCTGATTTCAGTGTGACACCCACCAGCGGCGTGGCTCCCCTGTCCGTCAACTTCTCCGACCTCAGCAGCGGTTCGGTAACGAGCTGGACATGGAACTTCGGTGATGGCAACTCCTCGACCGTGCAGAACCCAGCACACACCTACACGGCGCCGGGCAACTACACGGTCTCGCTCGTGGTCGAAGGACTTCACGGATACGACTCCGAGATCAAAGTCGGCCACGTTTCCGTAACATCGAGTATCGTTGCCGACCGCAATCGCACAGGCACTTCATCAGCACCCAGCGGTTCCGCCGGCGAAACGGCTCCCCAGCCTGACTCCCAAGAGCTTGACGCCCCGGACTTGAACAGCGCGGACGACGCGAAAGTAGGAGCCGAGCGTTGAAAACCCCCCTCACCCCCCTCACCCTTCTCGCGTTCTGCTCGCTGACCGCAGCCCAGGACCCCGCACTGCACGCCACGGAAGTCGGTAGCTTCTTCGAGGGCGGTGCCCAGTACGCCGACATCTGGGGCGAAGGCAATCTGGTGTACCTCGGACACTTCGGGCAAGGCGAGATCGACATCCTCGATGTCTCGAACCCAGCAAACCCGACACTGCTATCGACGTACACGCTGTCCGCAGGCAACGCGTCTTCCAGCGCCCAGGACGTGAAGACCGGACCCGGATTGCTCTTCATCTCGAGCGAGAGCGGCGGCAACGACGGAGTCGAGGTCATCGACGTCCGCAATCCCGCCTCCCCCACGCTCTTGACACGCATCGATGCGGAACCGGGACCGTATGAGTTCATCCACAACACCTCGTACGACGCGGGCTGGTTGTATCTGTGCGATTCGTCGAACCCCAACATCTCGATCATCGACCTGCGTAGCTACGACCCCGATGCTGCCCCGGGCACGATCACCAGCTGGGCGTACGAGTTGACCGGGGTCGGAGGCAGCTTCGTACACGACATCACGGTCGCGAACGGTCGATTGTGGGTATCGGCATGGGATTCGACGCAAGTCTTCGACATCTCGAACCTCGGAACCCAAGCTCCGGTGTTCATGGGGCAAGCGTTGGGACACAACGCCCATGCCGTTTGGCCCACGGACGACGGCAAGTTCGTCGTCAGCACCGAAGAACGTGCCGGTGGCGCGATTCGGCTGTACGAGGTCTTCGATGACGGCGCCAACGTGCGGTTGGTGCAACGCGACTCGTTCGCCAGCCCGCGCTCGGGTGCGAACAGCACCTACAGTTCACACAACCCGGTGATGGTGGGCGACCGCATCTACATTTCGAATTACTCCGCCGGCATCGTGGTCTTCCAGATCGATCGCACGTCGAAGACCTTCGAGATCGTTGCCTCGTACGACACGACGACCCTGTCGCCTTCGGGCTTCGCCGGCTGCTGGGGTGTCTATCCGACACTGGGCGAGGATGCGATCGCCGTCTCCGACATCGAGAACGGTCTACACATGCTCGACATGCGCGCCCTGGATCTGACGACCCCTGGCGGACGTCCGACACGCGTCCTGCCGAACATGCCCTATTCCGTCGAGGTCGCGGTTGCCCAGCTGGGCCTTCAGCGCGACGACCTGGGCGTGTCCTTGCATGCCAGCATCGACGGTGGAGCGTTCGCCACGATCGCCATGACGCACATGGGCGGCGATACGTTCCGCGCGGATCTACCCGCGGCTCCTTGCGCCAGCCGCATCGACTACTACTACTCCGCGGACGACACGCTCGCCGCGAGCTTCATCAAGCCGACGAACGCCCCCAGCGAGGTTTTCTCGACCTGGGCGACCGAGGGCTTGACGACGCTCCTCTACGACGACTTCGAGAGCGACCTGGGCTGGACCGTGCAGAACACGAGCGTCGGTACCGGCGCCTGGGTGCGCGTCGATCCGAACGAAACCGGCGCGCAACCGGGGGAAGGTGCTCCTGGCGCCGCCGGGACAAGCGGAGGTTCCGGGCCCTTCTGCTACGTCACCGCCCAGGGCACGGTCGGAGGCTCGATCGGCGCCGCGGACCTCGATGGCGGTCCGACCAGCCTGATCTCCCCCGCGCTCGACTACGCTGGAGCGGACGGTGTCATTTCCTACTCGCGCTGGCTCTTCAACGACGACGTCGACGCGGACAACATCGTGGTCGAGGTCTCCAACGACAACGGCGGCTCGTGGGTAACGGTGGAAACCGTCACGGCCCTCGCTGGCGGTTGGATCCAGAACACGTTCCGCGTCTCGGATTTCGTCGCCCCGACGAACCAGGTCGTCGTGCGCTTCAACGCATCGGACCAACCGAACAACTCGATCACCGAGGCCGGGATCGATGAATTTCACGCCCAGCGCTTCGGCTGCCCCGTGATCACGCTCGCGAGCGCCACGGAACGCAATGGCTCCGGAACGAACCCGGTGTGCCTGACCAGCTCGGCGACTCCCGTGCTGGGGAGTACGTGGACCGCAGAGATCGATGGCGCGGTGCGTCCCAACCCCCAGACAACCTGGATCGTAGGCGTCGACCAACCCCTCAGCGGACTGCCGACGCCCATCGGGGAACTGCTGGTTGACTTCCCGAGACTGGGGGGTACGTCGCTCTTCACCACCCGCCAAACGAGCTCGGGTGGAGTCGATACGCACGCCATCAGCGTGCCTTCAGATCCCGCTCTCGTGGGTTTCGCCGCCTATGCACAGGGGGTTGTCTTGGGGGACGGCGCAACGCTCTGCAATGCGATCGACCTCGTTCTTGGATTCTGAGCCAGGAACTCCTGGAAAAGACGGAACATCTCTCCCCCAGGCGCAATCACTCTTCGGAGCCCAAGGCTCTTGCCCCCCCCAGGCCCTTCCCAAAAGCCCCCCCCCGCCAATTCCATGTACCGAAAGTCCATCCTCGCCCCCACGCTCTGCCTCGGCCTGGCGTCGCTTCTCCTGCTACCCGCCCAGGATGCGGGAGCGTTCAGCAAGATCGGCGGATCGCTCTCGGTCAACCAGCGCGACGTGCGTCTGTTCAACAACTTCGTGGACACGATCTCGAACAACAACGTGCGCGGGTTCCTGGATTTCCCCCACGCGCTGGGTGCCGAGCAGGCCATCTGGAAGGGTGCCGCGGAATGGGGTAGCGCACCGCGTACGGACCACGGTGACATCTCGCAGTCGGAGATCGGCAACGGCCTGGCCAACTTCGATCCGCAGTGGCACGGCAACTCGACCGGCGTGGGAACCACGAACCACAACACCGTTTCCCCCATCAGCTCCTGCAGCAGCGGGGTTCTGGCCTACCTCGAGTCGCCCATCTCCGACGGCTGGCGGATTCGCTTCTGCGAGACCTGGTTCTGGGCCGACGGCCCGGCGAACATCGGTGGTGGCACATACGACCTACAGGGCGTCATGACCCACGAGTACGGACACGCGCTGGGACTGGGGCACAGCAACGTCAACGGCAGCACCATGTGGCCCTCGATCGGCTCCGGGGCGGAAAGCTCTCGCTCGATCGAAGCGGACGACCGCGCCGGCCTGCAGTGCATCTACGGCTCCATGTCCGGCAGCAAGCCGCTCATCACGGACGTCTCCGTCAACACGGGCGCGGGCACGGTGACGATCACGGGCTCGAATTTCGACGGCAGCGCGACGAACGACGTCTGGTTCAGCAACCGCAACACGACCGGGACCAGCACGGACCCGCGCGTACGCGTCTTCAGCGTCGCGGCCACCGGCGGCGGCACCTCGATCACGGTTTCGATCCCGGCCAACGCCGGACCGGGCGAGATCATGGTCAAGAACAACGGTACGTCCCACTCCGATCTGTCCAACGCCTATCCGACGACACTCGGCGAGCCGCTCTTCGGCTCCACGGCCTTCCACAATGGCCTCGGCGGCAACCCGACGTGCTTCCAGACCCTGACGAACCCGCAACTGGGCCAGCCCTTCAACATGAGCGTCGACGCCTCGGGCCACCCCGGTGGCGCAGGCTTCAGTGGCGTCCTGATCTACGCGGGCTCTTCCCAAGGCACGATCATCGCCTCGGGCGAGCTACTCGTGGACCTGACCAGCACGGCCTACGGTCTTCTGCTCTCCTCTTCCAGCGGCGGCATCGACATCCACAGCACTGCTCCGCCCGCCGACCCCAGCTTCTTCGGCGCCCAAGGCACGGCCCAGGGCTTCACCTTCAGCCTCTCGCAAACGGTGCTCTGCAACGCAGAGACCTTCGAGGTCGGCGCGGCCTTCTAGAGGCCGTCGGTCCGAGGCAGTCCTTCACCACGGGCCGATCCCCCCGGACTATTCAATCGGAAGAAAAAGAGATGCCGTGTCAGCGGCGTCCAGTCCCAGCCGCTCGGCAGTCTCCTCGTGGACGAAAACCGCCGCCTTCCGGTCCGCATAAGCGAGTATCCACGTGGGGATGACCAATAGCCCCCGAATCTGCATCAGCTGGGTTCGGCGCTCGAGCAAGACCGCCGCGTAGTCACCGTCGTCGAGACGCAACTCCTCCTCCCACGGAGCACTCAGTTGGAAATCCGGCGAGCGGATGTCCATGCGATCGAGGAGCTCGAAGTAGCGCTCAAGGGTGGCGCGCGACGTGAGCCCGATACGCGGGGAGGCAAAAACGTCTCGATCAGGCGCGTTGTAGTAGGCGTAGACCGAAGCACCTGGCAGAGGAGCGACGAAAGCGCATTGCGGCATGTGCGCTTCACCCGCAAAGCGAGCAGCCGCCTCGGGAAAGCGCTCGGCCTTGGGATCCTCGCCAAAACCGAAGCGGTGTTGGCGCCCGGCGAATTCGGACCACAACTGGGTGGGTACGGCCACGATGAGCACAAAGTAGAGCGCCAGAACCGCGCAATTGAAGCGGTCGCGGCGCAGGTTCGCGGCGAGCTGAGAGCCGTACGCGTCGGTCAGGTTCGAAACAAAGACGACCCCCGCGACAATCGAAAAAACAGCCGCATACTCGACCCGCGCGGCGGCCAGGGCCAAGGCGCCCAGAAAGAGGAGAAGCCGAGCGGGAACGAACCGGCTCCTGGAAACCGCGGCGACGAAGCTCGCCAGCGTGACGAGCAGGAGCAGGAGGTCGGCCAACAGGTACACATCGATCGCGTGGCCGGAGTAGTAACCCACATACGAACGCAACGAGGCCACGCGTTCGGTGTAGAACGTGCCCTCGCGCGCGATCGCTCCCCAACGCTCGAATGGAAAGAGCACGCCCCTCCAACCGAAGGGGTTCGCGAGCGTGGCCACGACGGTGGCCAGCAACACCGTTGTCGAGCGCCGAACCCCGAAGCGCGCACGAAGGCTGGGATCCAGCAGCAGAGCGCCAACGACAAACGGTCCGAAGAGCTGCAGCTCGTGGCCGTTCGCCCAAACGATCTGCACTACCGGAACCATCCACAGGGTTCCCGGTCGAGCCGTTGCGCGAAGCAGAAGATGCAACTGCAACGCCAGGCAGACCCACGAGACGAGCTCCGGGCCTTCGACCGCGCGACCTGTCAGGCAGATGGCCGGCAAGATCCAGAAGAGGGCCTTCCACGCCCGCGCGACTCCTGTACCCGAGGCGGACCACAACAGCAAGAAGACCAGGGTGAGCGAAGCCGCCTTGGCGACCGAGACGAACTTCAATCCAGACAGTCCGTACACCCAGGCGGCCAGGACCTGGAAGAGCCAGCGTACGTCGGTCCATGGGGACGCCTCTTCGGCCGTGGTCAGCGGATCGTGCGCCGGAATCGCACCCCCTTCGATGAGGAGCTCTCCGATGCGAACGTGGCCGAAGAGCTCGTAGCTCCAGACGTGGTGGCAGGCCAGGAAGAAGACCCACAGGAGGCACGTCGAGGGAATCACGCGCTCCGCCACGTAGGAAAAGCGCTCGATTCGGGTCGTCTCGGGGGTCATGGGGCAGCCGGGGCTTGTCCCAGGATGGGCTAATACCGCCCTCTTGACCCCGCCAGGACAGAAAAAATACTCAACTTGGAAAAGGGGCTTGACGATAAGTGTTATAGAACTCTATAACACCTCTACACCAATGACGACGTCATTCCACATCTACATCACGCCCGGGGACGAGGCACCGATCTATCGGCAGATCGTTCGGCAGGTGGTTGAAGGCGTGGCCTCGGGTTCCCTCGAACCCGGGGTCCGCCTCCCTTCCATTCGGGAGCTCTCCAAGAAACTCGTGGTTGCCCCGCTCACCGTGAAGAAGGGCTACGACGAACTCGAGGGCCAGGGCGTGATCGAAACCCGTCGCGGTCAGGGCACTTTCGTACGCGCCGACGTCGGGCGCTCGGATGTGCGAGCGACGGAACGCCTGCGGCCGCTCGCCCGACGCCTACTCCTCGAAGCGGAAGTCGGCGGCATCGACGAAACCCAATTGAGCTCGCTGTTGAGCGAAGAACGCGACGCGCTGATGCGCGAGCGCAAGGAACGCGAGGACGCACGATGAACATACTGGAACTGAAGAACATCCACAGGAGCTACGACAAGGGCGTCCCCGTTCTACACGGCGTCGATCTCGAGCTGCAACCGGGTGAGGTCGTCGGGCTGTTGGGCGAAAACGGCGCCGGCAAGACGACCCTGATCAAGATCGCCCTCGGGATGCTCCACCCCCACGAAGGCAGCGTGCGTGTGTTTGGAATGGATCCCCGGAAAGAACCCGTGGCCGTCAAGAAGCGCCTGGGATATGTGTCCGAAAACCAGTCGCTTCCGGGGTACCTGCGCATCCGGGACATCATCGAGATGCACCGCGCACTCTTCGAACAGTGGGATTCGAAACTAGAGCGCGATCTGTGCGAGCGCTTCGAATTCACGGGCAAGGAAAGACTCGGCAAGGTCAGCAAGGGCCAGGCTCGCCGCGTGGCCGTCTTGTGCGCCATCGCGCACCGTCCCGAGTTGTTGCTGCTGGACGAGCCGGCGGGCGGCTTCGATCCGGCGGCCAGGCGCGAGTTCCTGGAAACGGCTCTGCAACTCCTGAGCGAGGACGGAAGCGCCATTCTCTTCTCGTCCCACCACATGAGCGACGTCGAGCGTATCGCCAGCCGCGTGTGCTTCCTGCACAAGGGCAGGAAGCTACTCGACACCGAACTGGACGAGCTGCGTGAAGAAACGACCTTCGTCATTCTGCCCGCCGACAACGGTGTCGCGCCCCGGGATCTGCGCAAGCTGGAGGGCTGCCTGGGCTCCCGCATCGTTCAAGACGAGCTGCGCGGCGTTTTCCGTGGCCGTCCGGAAACCGTCAGTGCTCGTCTGAACGAGCTTTCGACCTCGCACACACCGCGTTGCGAATCCGTCAACCTCGAGGACTTCTTCGTCGAGGTCGTGGAGGGGCGGAGATGAGCTACGCCATCCTGCGCTGCGAAAAGAACATCCAATGGCTACGTTGGTACGCCGTGGGCTTGCTCGTCGCCACGCTTGCCTGGGGCCTGCTTATCACCCAGATCGGCGATGAGATCGCCCTGGATCCGGCTACGGCCGTGCCTGCGATCTCGTCATGGAGCTGGAGCTGGAAAGACCTGGGCATGGACTACTTCATGCTGCTGTTGATACCCCTTCAATTGTCAATGAGCCTTCTGTTTCTCCTTCCACTGCGGTATCGGATCGCCGATCACGAGCTGGCCTTGCCCATCAGCTATCGCGACCTGGTGACCACGCGTGCCTTCGGCGTGTTCCTCTCGATCGCGATACCGGTTTTGGTCATCATGCTCGCATCGCTCCCCTTTCTGGAGGGAAAGGCGCCGCTCGCTGCGCATTTGCTCTTCGGTCTCACCGGGATCGCGTCAGGGCTCTTGTTCGCAGGACTCACTTTCCGGTGGCGACCACGACGCGTGAGCCTGTCGGTCTTCGAAATCATCCTGCTGGCCGTGCTCGGCATCGCGATCGCTGCGGTGCCCATCGTTCTCAGGTTGGCCTGGCTGTGGCCCTTCTATCTCGTAGCTGGAACGGCCTGTTTTATCGGTATCCGATCTCGTGCGGGCCTTGGCATTCCCGACCTCCCCGTACAGGACACGAGCGTCTCGAAACAACGTTTGTCGCTGAGGCTCGGAACCAAGCAGGGTCAGGGGCTCTTTGCCCCGCTGACGTTGACGCTGCTGCGCAGCACGCTTCTGCGCCCCCAGGGAATCATGGCCCTGATTGCACTCGTCTTCATCATGTCCATCGCCGGGATCGGGAAGAACTACACCCTCTACGTCTACTTCGGTGTGTTCTTCCCCTGGCAGTACGGGCGTACGGCCATTCATGTCCTGCGGGGACTCGACCCGCTCCCCATCCCGCGCAGAAAGATATTGGGATACGCGGTCTTCCCGCCCCTCGTCTCGCTGTTCCTCGGTTCCGTGATGGCCGGCATGTTCGAACAACCGCAGCACTTCGCCTGGGATCTGATCTCACCCAGCGTTCGGGTCGATACGGCCAGCGCACGCCGCATCGGGGACGATGGCGAGTACCGACTGCGAGTCGAGGTTCCGGCGCAACTCTGGGAGCTTCATCTCGGAGACGAGCCGCTGGAGATCGTGTCACCCTGGGGGGAGGGCATAGAAGCCGAGACACATCCCTTCTATCCGGGTTCGACGCTGGTCGCGTACAACCCCTATGACGTCGCAGCGACCAGCAGCCCGCGGTTTCTTGCCTGGCAACTCGCTCGCGCCCATGAACGTGCGACAGGTGTCCCACGCCCGGCGGAGGACTTCGAGGAGATCATCACCCGCGTGAACGCCGAGAACTCCAATGGCGCCCAGGCGGAGCGGGTCGAAGATCTCCGTTTGCGCACCTGCAGTTCTCTGCATGACGAAGGCCGTGCTCTCGCGGGCGAAATGGCCTTCCTCCAGCGCCCGTTCTGCGAGTACCGACACGAGCCCGATCCGGCGCCAACGCTCCCTGTCGCGAACCTCTCCTGGAATCAGGCCGTTCTCGTGACGCTCGTCTGGCTCGGCGTGATGACCTTCCTCTTGCGCCCCAACCAGCCTCCGCGTACGCGCTCTGAGTGGAAAGGCCGCATCATCAGACGCAGCGTGATCCTCACCGTGGTGATCGGTTTGCTGGTGAGCGTATTCGTTCTCGACAATATGGACCCCGTGCCCTTCAAGACCCTGGGGGCGATCGTTCATCGCTCGATCGATACTGCCCTCGGCTCCCATGCAGCCATCTGGATGTTTCTGGTGGTGCTCTTGATTGGGGCTTCCTGGCACTGGCTGGCCTACCGCATCGAGCGCATCGAGGTCCCGCCGCCGGCGAAGATGGGCTGGAACAGGAAAGAGCTCGGGGTGTTTTGACGAGCGACTTTCAGGATCTTGCTCGGTCACCTGTCCATCGGCTGCATTCGCGGCGAACCCGGTGTGCCTTCCGTAAGCGTTCGCGGTGAGTCACGGGAGCCACGACGCCGACTGAGGGCGGATGGGTACGCTAGGAAGCGCGCTTCACCAGGTCTCGCCAGGAACCTCGCCACATGCATCGCCTTGCCCCGCTCCTCCTCACTGCCCTCGTCCTCCCCAGTATCGAGCTGTCGGCCCAGGCCCGGGACTTTCTGGTCACCAGCTGGAACAACTCGAGCGTCCTGCGTTACGACGGGCAGACGGGCGCCTTTGTGTCGACCTTCGTCAGTTCGGGTAGCGGCAACCTGTTCGCAACCGCCTTCGGCAACCGTCGCGTCAACGAGTACGACAGCCAAACCGGCGCCTTCCTCCTGGGTTCGCTCTGGGGTGGACCCGGCAACCCTTCGGTCTTCAACACGATGATTCCGATGAATCTGAACCTCGTGGGTGAGACCGTCTTCCTGCAGGGCGTCATGAACGACGGCGGCGGCGGCCCCGGAAACCAGATTGGACTGACCGAAGGGCTCGAGTTTCTGGTTGGTTTCTAGAACGTCTGCTGCCAGCGTGTAGGCCATGAGCCTTCTCGCTCTCGTTCTCCTTGCCTCGATCGCGGCCCAGGAAGACGGCACCGGCGTCGTCTTCACGGACGCGGAACGCGCGCGAATTCTCGAACTGTCACCGCTTCCGGCACCTCCCCCGGATCCGACCAACCGCTTTGCGGACGACGAACGTGCAGCGCGTTTGGGCCAAGCGCTCTTCTACGACAAGCGCTTCTCCGGCAAGGGCGAGGTTTCCTGTTCCACGTGCCATGAACCAGAGCGCTCCTGGACCGACGGGCGATCTGTAGGGCAAGCCATCGGGCGGCTGACACGCAACACACCCGCTCTCTGGAATGTCGCGTACAACCGCTGGTTCACCTGGGATGGACGCAAGGATTCCCTGTGGTCACAGGCCCTCTTGCCCCTGGAGGATCCGCGTGAGCATGGGGGCTCGCGCCTGCAATACGCGCATCTTCTGTGCGCGGACGCAGCCTACCGTCCCGCGTACGAAGCGATCTTCGGGCCGTTGCCGGATCTGTCCGACGCCGCGCTGTACGCCGCCGAGGGTCGACCGATTCCCGGAGACCCCGATCACCCCCACTCCGTGGCCTGGCACGCCATTCCCGTCAAGCACCGAGCACCGATCGATCGTGTCTTCGCCAACATGGGCAAGGCGCTCGCCGCGTACCAGCGCAAGCTCCTTTCCCGACACGCTCCGTTCGACACCTTCGTCGAAGGCGTGCGCGAGAACGACGCGGAAAAGCGAGCCGCACTACCGCCGCTAGCGCGTCGCGGATTGCAGCTCTTTCTCGGGCGCGGCAATTGCCATATCTGCCATGCGGGTCCGAACTTCACCGACTTGGAGTTCCATGCCAACCGGCTACCCCTCGTCGAGCGTGCTCCCGAAGACCGCGGGCGCCACGAAGGCATCGGTTTCCTGAAGGAGGACCCCTTCAACGCCATCGGACTCTTCTCCGATCAGATCACCGGCACGCCCCACGCGAAGATCGCTTACCTCTTCCGCAATGTTCACAACTGGGGCGAGTTCAAGACGCCGTCGCTCCGTAACGTGGCCTTGACCGCCCCCTACATGCACGACGGATCGATGGCGACGTTGGAGGACGCGTTGCATTTCTACTCGACCCTCGAGAACGCGCAACCGGCCCACAAGGGCGGTGACAAACTGCTACAGGCCCTGAGGCTCTCCGCTGCGGAAACCGAGGCTCTGTTGGCCTTTCTGGATTCCTTGAGTGATAGCGAGCTGGACCCCGCGCTGATGGGACCGCCGAAGTCACTCCGCTGAGCGGCTATGCGTCGCCTTCCGTCGCCTGCTCCATGGCCAACTCATCCCCCCGGCGCTCTCGAGCGCGCGCGGTGAGGATCTTCGTCTGGATCTTGCGGATCAGGTTCGCGCACTGCGTCAGATAGATGAGGAACATGCGGTTGCCCCGTAGATCCTCGTGGGTCAGCTCGTCCAGCGCCTCCAGCTTCAGCTCGGTCACATCGTCCAGGAAGCGCTCCAGCTCGTCGACGTCGACGGTGTCCATCTGGGCGCGTTCGATGGCCATGGTGCGCCTCAGATAATCGTCCAGACGCTTGCGCTGCGAGATCATCTCCCTTTCGCCCTTGGCGCGCCTGCGCGAATTCACGAGGTCCCAGATCAGATACCCCAGGGCCCCAAGTCCGAACAAGAGCTCCTTGGCCCCCGACATGGCTTCGATCGCCTGGCTGAGCACATCGATCCCGCCGTACGGGTCGAGATAGTCCTGCGCCCGGGCATGCAGCGGCGCCGGTGCGAACGTCAGGGCTTCGCGTTTGGGAACCATCGCCGGAAACTCCACGCGCAGTCGATCCGAATACAGAGCGTTCAAGGCCCGCACGACCAGGCGGTTTCCACAGTCCTCGCCCGCCACCAGCACGGCTGTCGTCGCAATGGTCTGCAGCGCCTCGGGCGGTACCGCGGGTCGCTCGTGGTAAAGGCTACGCGGAATCCGAAAAGGCGTGAACAGCGGCTGGCGCATCGAGATCGCATCGCCGTCCAGGACAGGCAGCAAGCGGTAGGAACCCGTGGCCATCAAACGCAACAGGTCGGGGTTGTCGATCCCCGTCGTCACGATCGCGGCATCGCACTTGCCCTGCTCGAGATCGGTGAAGTAGGTCTCGTTGTCCTGGATGTCGTCGAGCCCGATCCGGTAGTGCCCCAGGAGTCGCTTGGAACTCTCGCGCATGCCCGACCCGCGGAGCCCAACGCTGACGCGCTTATCCACCAGATCCACGAGCCTCTCCACCCCGGCGTCCGAGCGCACAATCACATGCACGACCTCGCGATACAAGGGGGCCAAGACCGACACCTGATCGAGCTCGACAGCCGTCGCCTGCAGGATCGCGAGATGAACCTCGCCAGCCTTCAAGAGAGCCAAGTTGTCGAGTGAACCGTGGGTCGGAACGACCTCGACCCGATGTCCCGTGAGCTCGGCCAGCTCTTCGCCAAGACGACTCCCGAAGCGGTGGTACAGTCCCCCCTCTTCGGCGGTCGCCACGCGCAGCGTACTGGGCAGGATGTCCTGGCGCTCCCACCACACGCCGAGCGAAACGACGAGGCCGACGACTAGCGCCAAGACGAACCAACGGTGCGGGCTCCAGGATCTCACGCCAGCATCGTAGCAATCGCCCTACCGACTTCCCTATCCAGGGCTTCTCCTATCTACCGGCCGGGCTACCGGCCGGAGATCGGAACCTGGCCGCCGTCATCCAGGTCATCGGGCAAGCTGATCTTGGCCTGGCGCACGACGTAGGTCTGGTTGACGCTCAGATTCCGTAGACGCGTCGAGTTGCCTTCGGGCCAGAGCACCCGGACCTCGTCGACGAACTGGGCAGTGTCGAGTCCGAAATGAACGATGTAGTCGTTCTGAGACTTGTAGGTGTTGCCACCGGCCATCACCTGACGCAACTGGACCTGCGAGCCGACCCGCGCGGTGACCCGCGCTCCAACGGCATGGGTGTTCACACCGCTCCCGACGAGACGGAACTTGATCCAGTTCCGCTGCTCGCCCTCGCGATTGATGTAGAGCTGCACCCAGTTGTTCGTCTCCTGGCCGATGATGTCCAGGTCACCGTCGTTGTCGATGTCCCCCACCGCGGCTCCATACGACGCCTCGATGCTGGCCAGGCCCAGCGGACCGGCGATATCCACACACGACGACGCGCCCCCATGGACGTACAACCGATTGCGCGGATCACCTCCAGCATCCGGCATGTTGCACACGTACAGGTCCATGTTCGTGTCGTTGTCGTAGTCGAAAAAGATCGCGGCCCACGCCGTGCGGAAGGACTCGACCCCGTACTCCATGGAAAGTTCGCGGAAACGCCCTTTGCCCTGATTGATCAGCAGCGGATTGCCCTCGACGTTCAGGTTCGAGGGAAAGAGATCCTGCAGTCCGTCACCATCGAAGTCCCCGACCGCGCATCCCATCGAGTAGATGTTCACATCCGCATCCGAGTCCGCGGATATGTCCACCAACGTGCCGTTCACGTTCTCATACAGGTGGTTGTGCATCTCGAGCTCTTCCTGGATCTTCTTGTCGTTCGAGACGTACAGATCCAGGTCGCCGTCATTGTCGAAATCGAAGAAGCAAGACTGATAACCCCGAGAGTCGTCATCGACTCCCATCGCGGCCCCGACCTCATGGAACGTACCGGCCGAGTTGACGTAGAAGCAGTCGGGCTCGCCATAGTTGGGCACGTGCAGGTCCTGCCAACCGTCCCCGTCCACGTCACCCGCTGCGCAGCCGTTGCTGGCCGAGGTGTCCTCCAGGCCGGCACGCGAAGTATCGTTGAAGAAGACAAACCCGCCCTCGTTGCGCATCAGCAGGTTCGGCGTCGAGTACCCGCTGAAGAAGAAGTCCAGATCCCCATCGGCGTCATAGTCGAAAGCCAAAGCCCCCGAACCACCTGCCAAGGGGGGAATACCACTAGCCCCACCGACATCGGCGAACTGCCCGCTTCCATTGTTCGCGTACACCCCGATGACATCCTCGAAGCCCCCCATGGTTACTGCATCCGAGTCCCCATCCCCATCCGCATCCACGAGCATCACGCCATAGCCCGAAAACGCGCCCAGCGACGTCGTGAAGTAAGCGATCCCGCGCTGCAGGCTTTCCTCCGTGAAAGGGGCCTGCCCCGTAGCGGAAGTGGAGAGCACGCACAGCGCGAGACAACCGATAGGAGCCCTCAGCATCACTTCCTCCTAGAATCCGCTTTGACGAAAATCGGGAGCGGAACTCACCCCAGGTGCCCATCGTACCGAGCCCCCGACATCAGGGAGGGCTTTCCCCGCCGAATCCTCGGGAAGGACGCCCTAGGGGGCCTTTGTGAAGCGATTCGGGATCCGCTGGCTCCCCTGGAGTGATCAGGACCTGGAAACACTGCGCCTGGTCTCCATCTCTTGCCCCCACGTCCATCGTTGGGCACAAAAACACACCGATGAGTCGTCAATAATTCGGGGACTCCGCGCAAAGGGACTCTCGTCCCCTCCTCGCCCTTCGAACCCCGGCTCCGGCCCAACATCCACTCGCGACACGACATGCTCCGTACTCCTGGCAGAATCGCCCTGCTCCTGCTCCTGGCAAGCCCTCTCTCCGCACAGTTCGAATACTCGCTCGAGCTCGACACGGAATCGCGGACCTGGCACGTCGAGGGTCGCTTCGCGAACCCCGGGGGACGCGAGGTTCACTACTGGTTCGCTCGCTGGACTCCCGGGGCCTACCACGTCGCCGACTTCGGTCGCTTCGTCCACGAGCTGTCCGCGACGGACGGGGCAGGCAAGGCCCTGGCCGTGGAGCGAGTCGACGACGCCGAGTTCGTGATCGCGGCGAACGGTGCCGAGAATATCGTCGTGAGCTACGAAGCGGATTCGATCTCCTCGGGGGTCGTCTCGCACGGCGCCGTCATCGATGTCGAGTCGAACCGGATCCGCGACGAATACGCCTATGTCACTCCTGTCTCCCTCTTCGGCTTCGTAGCTCAACGCACACAGGAGCCTTTCTCTCTGCGAGTGCGCTTGCCGGAGGGATGGAAGACGGGCACCGCGTTGCGACAGGATGACGAGGGAATCTATCACGCCAAGTCCTTCGAGCGCTTCGAGGACTCACCGCTGTTCTTCTCGCCCGAGCTGCATACGGTAAAGACCGAGGCGGGCGGCAAGGAGCTCTTTGTCAGCGTGCACGGCAAGAGCGGTAACCAGCTCGAACAACAGGTCGAAGACTGCGTGCGCATCGCGGAGGGAGCCATCGCCTTGATGGGTGGTGCACCCTACGAGAGCTATCACTTTCTCATCGGGTATGTCGCCGAGGGCAGCGGCTCCGGGCTGGAGCACTCCGACTCAACGCTGATTCTCACCGGGGCACAGGCCCGGCCCGAGTCGATCCGCGGCCTGGTGGCCCACGAGTTCTTTCACCTGTGGTGCGCCGAGCGCATTCACGTCGAGGGAATTCGCAAGCCGGATTTCACCCAACGCTTCGAAACGAGCACGATCTGGGTCAACGAGTGCATGACGGAGTACATGTCCCAACACGTCCTACTGCAGGCCGGGATGCTGAGCCGCGAGGAGTTCTTCCGCGAAGTCGGTCCAAACGCTCGCATCGATCAAATGGCGGCGCGCCTCGGAGCACCCGTCGAGGTGTCCTTGCAAGCAGCAAGCTGGGAGTCGATGCGTGATCTCGGAGCCTTCGCAGCCAAGATGTACCAACATGGACCCCGCATCATCCTGGCCCTCGACATGGAGATGCGTCGAGCATCGGATGGAGAACGTGGAATCGTCGACTTTCTACGCCACATGATGCGTGAGTACGATGCAGTGGGGCGAGGCTTCCCGGAAGATGGTGTCCTGGAGATCCTCGAAGAAATCGCCGGGGGCGAACTCGACGACTTCTACGAACGCTACATACTCGGGGCCGGCAATCCTGATCTGGAGAAACACCTCGATACCATTGGTTGCACTGTCCGGCGGGACGATGGAGGAGCCGTCGAGGTGCTCGAGAATCCCAGTGCAGCCCAGATCCACGCCCTCGATGATTTCTTCTCCAGCGGGGACTAGCAAAACGGCGTTGCACTGGTCTCGGTCCGCTATTGAGCGTGGTCCAGGGCAGGGTGATCCACGCCTCCAGCCCCACCTTCGAGCAGAGCGAAGCGCAGGGGCTTTCCCGGAAGCGTGGCATCCTTGGGTTCCCCGCCCGCGAGGAAGGCGAGGATGTGCTCTTGAACGCGCCGATCCGGTAGCAGGTCTTCGTGCCCGGCGTACTCCAGGATCACGTGCCCCGAGTTTGGCAGGCCCTTGCGAACGCGCTCGGCCTGGAAGGGGGGCGTTGCTGCATCGAGGGTCCCGCTGATGAAGAGCGTCGGTACGTCGCTCTTGACGGCGACACGAAAGGCGTTGCCCACGTCGGCGACGTCGAGGGCAGCATCCGACTCGGGGGAGAAGAGACACCGTGCCAGTCCGAACGGGCTCTTCTTCGCTTCCTTCTGGATCTGCTTCCAGCGCCGCGGCGAGGCTCCCTGCGCTCCGCGGACGGCCAGCGTCATGATGGGCAACGAAGTGAACTGATCGACTCGCTTTTGAAGGAACCAGCGCACGACGGACGGGTTGCGCTCCTGGACCGAACGTATCAGGCGCGGAATGACGGGCAGGTCATTGGTGTCGCCGAGGTCGGCCACGACCAGGAGCTGGAATCCGAAGGGACCGAGGAGGACTTCGAGCTCCTTGTTCGTGCGCGGGTCGCGGAGAATCACAGGTAGCGGATCCTCCTCGAGATCCTCGACGACGGAAGCGAAGTCCTCCGCGAGGTCGGGCATGTCCGCGCCGATTCTCGGGTCGGCGGCGACCGCTTTGGCAAGTGTCGCCAAACTGCGGTTGAGATCGCTCGGGAGCTTCATCATGTCCCCGGGACCGGCGGTGCCGGCGGAGACGAAGCGTGCCACCGTGTTGGGGTGACGGCGCAGGATGGAGAGCCCTAACATGGTTCCATAGCTGTGCCCCATCAGGTGGATCTGTTCGTATTCCAGGCATTCACGCAGCGCATTGATGTCGTCGGCCATGTCGATGCTGCTGAGCCCGCCGAGATCGACCCCCTTTTGCGCCAGTTCTCCCGCGGCGAGCTTGCACATCTTGGCCATGTGACCGACAGCGCTTTCACGATCGCCAAAGAACAACTCGGGGTGTATGTCGTCCGAGGACCATTCGAGGTCCGGCTGCGAACGCCCCACTCCGCGCGGGTCCATCAGCACGACGTCACCCAGCTCCAGAAAGGAACTCCAGACGGAACTCGGTGCCATCGGGGTGGCAGCGTTTCCGGGACCTCCGGGCAAGAAGAACACGGGCGGACCGGGCTCGTCGGCAGTGGAGAACATGCGCACGAAGGTCAGTTCGATCGTCCCCGAGTCCTCTCTGGAACGGACTCGTGGAACACGGAGTCGGCCGACCTCGGCTTCATATTGCACGCCACGTCCCTGAATTGTCGCAGGCTCGAGGCTGGCGAGGGAATCGGCCTGGGGGGCCGGGAGAAGGATCAACGCGAATGCGGACAGCATGGGAGTTTCAAGGGAATGGGTCGTGGCTAACACCGTTAGCCGTTTATCGGGGACAGCAGAGATACCCGAGCATTTGCCGCTCGAGTTCGCGCGCGACTTCGGATTCGTCGACTCCCGTGGTCGCGGCGTGTGGAGCATCGTGGAACAGGAGCCATTCGCGGCAGAGAGATGCGGCCATGAAAATGGCCAGCTCGACCGCACGTTCGGGATCGGGGTGCTGGATCTCGTGCTTGCATTCGAGAAGTGCGACACGCAGGAATCGCATTTGATTCTCCCGCCGCGCCCGAGTTTCCGCGTCGATCTTCTCGGGCCGCAGGCGCGCGTGAAGTGTCATCGCTCGCAACAGATAACGACGCGTTCGAAAGAGCTCGACTAGCTCGCCGACCAACCAACGCACGGTGCCTTCGAGATTCCGCCCCTGCCAAGGCTGCTCGGATTCCAGCCCGAGTGCACGTTCGCGGATCCACTCGTCATAACGCGCATAGAGCGCAGGGAGCAATGCGTCTTTGTCACGAAAACGCGCGTAAAAGGCTCCGACCGAGGTGCCCGCCGCGCGCACGATCGCGCTCACGGAGATCTCCTCGAAGCGACGCTCTTCGAGCATTCGCTCGGTCACGTCGAGGATGCGGACCAGCGTCTTTCGAGCTCGCTCCTGACGAGGCTCGCGGACGGGGGGAGCAGGGGCGTACATGGGGGGTATTACGGCGCAAAACAGAATCATGTTCTGTTTTGCGCCAAGACCCCATCAAGATGCTACGAATAAAGCACTTATGTCGCCCACCAGGCTCTGCAACGCCTCCGGCAGGGAGGAACGGGGACCGCTGGCCCATCAGACCTCACCCCGGGATAGCGCTGGTCATGGAAAGAAAAAACCCCCCGCCAACCTAGGCCAACCCAAGGAGACGAGGGGTCGTGCTCAGTCGTCGTCCCTCAAGTTGCAGTAGAGAGGGGGAAACAACTGCGCCCATATGCCAGTGGCACATAAGCCAGCACCGATTGCGAGGCCGGTTGTCACCCGGAGCTCGACCTCGCGGATTGACGGCACGCGGAAAGGGCTAGAGGACCACCTCGCTAGGCCGCAGCGCCGCCAAGGCAAACCTATCCCATTCGCGAGCTCGGGGTCGGGCCCGTTCGTTTCGGGGTGGTTCTGCAAGACCCCTACGTATGTGTGTCCGCGCTCACATCCCCCCCTGGGGGGCCGTGGATCGAGCCCGGGAGAAGACTGGGGAAACAATCGGCAGCTAGATGCGTAGTCGCATGACGCATGATCAAGACCCAATCACCCCCCGCTCTCTTGCTTCGCACACTTCTACTGCTACTGGGCTGCTCAACCCTCGGATGCACCTCCTTGGAGGACTACATCTACCCGGCGCCACACTTTGACACCGCTCCCCGGCGGATCGTCGTGCCTGAGACCGGTGTAACGCTCAGCTACGATCCGAAGTCCGGCACCCTGCCGATCGTCTTGGCGCATGCCGAGGATCGCCCCCTACGAGCACTCCTCTCCACGCGCCGCGCAAGGCACTCGATCGCTCCGTCCGCCCTGCCAAAGGGGTGCATGGTCGAAGGCGAACTGAGCCTTCCGGAGCGCAAGGCTGGCGAGGCCGGCGAGGCCAGCAAAATCGTCGCGGTCGTTCGCGATGTCGTGCGGCTACCGCGGCTCAAGGTCGGTGAACTCGTAGTCGAAGGCCTGCCCATGGTGGTCGAGGAACTCCCGGAGGGCATCGACGTCGTCCTGACACCGGACGCTTTCCCGAACACCATCGTCTCCCTTGACGGACCCCGACGCGAGCTGCGCATTCGACTCGGGCGCCTTCCTGATCTCCGTGAGAAAGGCTCCAAGAGCGAGCGCCTGGACCTGGAGATGTTCTGGGGACCGTCCGCGGTGACAGCCAGTCGTTTCCTGGCCAGCATCCAGGTCGTGGCCGCTTCGGCCCTGGACGGCACGCTGATCGTCGGGCCTTCCCGCTCCACCGTCATTCAAACGCACAAGGGCCCCGAGCTGCTTCCCATCGGCCCCCGCGGTCTAGAGCCATTGCTCGAAGGCAGCCGCAAGGTACGCATGGACAACGTCTTCGGTAACGACTTCAAGCGCAGCGAGGCAACGATCGTCTCCGAACTCGGCTCCGGTTGGCTCGTCCTCGGTGCGGGGTTCTTGTCGAGGCATGTGCTGCACCTGGACCTCACGAACCGCCTCACCCGGCTCGACGTGGAGTAGGCCACGGGCGCTCTTACGAGAAGCGGGCCGCCCGCGTGCAGAGACATGATCGCATGCTGATGATACGGCGCATGAGAGTCCTAAACTGCGCTTTCTCGGAGGACAGCTGTCACGCCACCTCTGAAGCCCCTGCAACAGAAACCTCCCGTGCCCGCGTGGGCATTTTGCTACGTTCCGCTCGTGTTTCGGCTGCCTTTGTTGACCCTGCTCTTCGCGACCCCGGTTTGGGGTGGCGTTCAGGAAAGCGCTGCGACCATCCCCGGGATACATGAACGGCATCCGCTGAACGGTAGGGCTTCCGTGGGCAGGCTCTTGATGGGCGAGCTGCGCTGCGCCGCTTGCCACGATGGAATCGGGCTCGACGGCCAGCGACCGTTGGGGCCGAATCTGGAGCATATCGGTTGGCGTGTTGCACCCGACTACCTGAAGCGCTTCATCGCCGCACCGGCTCTGGCCCAGCATGGGACGAAGATGCCGAGCCTCTTGCATTCGCTGGACGCTAGCGAACGCGATGACATCGCGGAGGCCATCACGCACTTCCTCGTCGCAAGGTCGAGTCGCTCCTGGTCTCCGGGCGAACGGGTAGCGCCTGCGATCGATGCTGGAGAAGAGCTGTTCCACACGATCGGATGTGTGGCCTGCCACGCTCCGCGCAGGCCCGCACGCCACTCCATGGAGACTCCGGCAGCTGGTCCGGGAGCCGTGAAACTCGGACACGTACCCGCCAAGTACAGCCTGGAGTCCCTGACGGAGTTTCTGTTTCAACCGCTCCTGGTTCGTCCATCGGGCCGCATGCCGGACATGGGGCTCGACCGAGCAGAGGCCCGGGCTTTGGCGAGCTACCTGATCGGCTCCAACCCGCCCGAAAAGCCTGCTCTGGCCGTGCAACCCATGCTCGTCGACCTCGGCAAGCAATACTTCGCAGATCTGAATTGCGTCGCCTGCCACCCGCTCGAGACACAAGGCGCGACGGCCCATGCGCGTTTGACGAAACCCATGGATCCAAACGCTGGCTGCCTGGGTGAACCCGCCTCGGGGGCCCCGCGTTTCCAGCTTGGATCGGAACAACGAGTGGCGATCGTGCAGGCGTTAACGGATACGGATTCTCAGCTCTCGGACGGCGATCGGATCGGGATGACACTGACCGCCTTCAACTGTGTCGCCTGTCATGTCCGAGGCGACTACGGCGGAATACGCCCAGCGATCAACGCCTACTTCGAAACAGATCAGCACGATCTCGGGGACGAAGCACGCATTCCTCCACAACTCACGCTAGCAGGTGCGAAACTGCAGCGTGATTGGATGCGCAAGGTGCTCTTCGACCGCGCAAGTGTGCGCAAGTACATGCACACGCGCATGCCACGCTTCGGTGAAGCCAACCTGGCGCATTTGCCCGAGCTGTTCGAGCGCGAGGATGCGGAACGGATCGAGCCCTTCGAGATGTCGGCACCTGAGGGCGAACAGGCCCGCATCGCACGGGATGCCGGTCGCGAACTGATGGGGGTTCGGGGCTTGTCGTGCGTGTCCTGCCACGACTTCAATCACAAACCCTCACTCCTCTATGGCGGAGTGGATCTGATCAACTCGCCGGAGCGCTTGCAACCAAGCTGGTTCGCGCGCTTCCTCATCGACCCGCAGGCCTACCGCCCCGGGATCGTCATGCCGGAATCCTGGTCCGGGGGTGTCGCTTCCCATACCGAGATCCTGGGCGGTGATACCGAGGCTCAAATTCAAGCGCTCTGGTACTTCCTGTCCCAGGGTCGTACCGCGCGGGATCCCGAAGGCATCCGGCCCATTGCTTCCAAGCTCGAGGTGACCGACATGCCACGAACCTACCGTGGCAGAAGCCAGGTCGCAGGCTTCCGTGGGATCGCGGTGGGCTATCCGGGCGGCTTGAACTATGCCTTCAATGCGCAAACGGGCACGCTGTCGGCGATATGGCAGGGAGAGTTCGTCTCCGTCCGTTGGGATGGGCAGGGCGCTGGGGGGTTCAACCCGTTGGGCAGGCCGATCAAGCTGGCCCAGGACGTCTCCTTCTGCAAACTTCTGGACAACGAAGCGGCGTGGCCCATGCGGCCGCGCATGGATGAAGAGAACCCGGTGAACCCCGACCCGCTCTATCCGCGCAACCATGGCTATCGGTTCCTGGGCTACGTTCTCGACCAGAACGCAACCCCGACGTTCCGCTATGCGAGTAACACGGTTTCCATCGAAGACTGCAGCGCGGCGATCATGGGCGGGGACCGACCGGTCCTGCGACGCACGTTGCGCTTTTCCGCGCCGAGGCGGGAGCAGCTCTTCTTTCGGGTTCTAACGGGCGATCTGGAAGTGCTCTCGGCGCGTGAGATGGCCACGCCCGGACTGCGCCTAACCCTACCCGACGTCCCCTATGTGCTGCGCACACCGGAGGGTGAAGATCTACCCTCCGAGCTGCTGCTCGAGCTCAACCTGCCCGCCGACGACTCGAGCTTCACCCTGCATTATGAGCTTCTTGACTAGGCCTTGCACGCAGGCCTTCGTTCTCGCGTGGATGGGTCTCACCGCGAACGTGGGCGCGCAGGAACTCGGCGCGCGTTGGGGCACGGCCGCACGCGAGCGTACCTTCTACCGCATTGTCGAACTGCCCACGCCAGCAGATGTGGTCATCGAGGCCGGCGCCTTTGCGGTCCTACCCGACGATCGGATTGCCATCGGAACACGACGGGGCGACATCTACCTCGTCAGCGACTTCGACGTCCAGAAACCCGAGCCAAACTACGAGCTCTTCGCCACGGGGCTCGACGAGATCTTCGGATTGGCCTACCGCGATGGCGCTCTTTACGTGACCCAGAGCTGCGAACTGACGCGGGTCAGCGACACGGACGGTGACGGGCGTGCGGATCGCTTCGACACTTTTTCCGATGCATGGGGTTACGAGAACTATCACGAGTACGCTTTCGGCTCCAAGCACGACGCTGATGGCAACCTGTACGTGGCCCTGGGGCTCTCGCAGTCCTACAACTCCCGAGCCTTGTTTCGCGGTTGGGTACTGCAGGTCACGGCAGAGGGCGAAAGCATCCCGATCGCAAGTGGCCTGCGCAGCCCCGCCGGTATCGGGCCGAACGAACACGGCAGCCTGTTCTATACCGAAAGCCAGGGCCCCTGGAATTCCTCCTGCAGCTTGAAAGCGGTGCGCACCGGAGGGTTCATGGGGCATCCGATCAGTTTCAATTGGTATGAGCACGCCCCCAACATGGGCCCCCAGCCAGCGCAACCACAAAGCGGTTCGCGCGTACTTACTGAGGTCGCGCGTGTACCCGAGCTGGTGCCGTATGCGGTGATCTTTCCTTACATCCGCATGGGGCGTTCGATCTCGGGCTTCAGCCTGGATCGAACGGGCGGCAGCTTCGGGCCTTTCGAGAATCAGATCTTCGTCGGCGATTTCACGCTATCGCTAATCATGCGCGCGACCACGGAGCTCGTGAACGGGGTCTGGCAGGGGGCCTGCTATCCCTTCCGCGAGGGCCTGTCCACGGGCATCCTGGACGTACAGTTCACGCCCGGTGGTAGCTTGCTGTGCGGAGGCACCAATCGCGGATGGCCGGTGCGTGGCATCCAACCCTTCGCTCTGGAGCGCCTGGATTGGACGGGCGCACTCCCGTTCGAGGTCGAACGCGTCAGTATCACACCGACGGGCTTCAACGTCACGTTCACCAAACCTTGTAAGCGTAGCTTCGCCGAAGACACGAGCTCCTATCGGATCGGGACGTTCACGCACATCTACCACGCGGGCTATGGCGGGCCGGAGGTCGACCGGACGAAGCCCAAGGTGCTCGCCGCGCACGTTTCCGATGACGGCTTGAAGGTAAGCCTGGTTCTGGACGGCCTCGTTCGCGGACATGTTCACGAACTGAACTTCGAAGGACTTCGTGCGCGCGATGGTGAGCAGCTCCTGCATCAGGACGCCTACTACACGGTGAATGAAATTCCTGAGGCGAATGCAATCCCAGAGGCAGACATCGCCAAGCCTGCCACACGACCACGGAAGCGAGCTGCGCATCCGGTGCCCAAGAGCCCGCGGTGGTTGAGCTATGAAGGCGGTGAGGGGCCGGGTCAGGGCAAGCACATCGTCTTGATCGCCGCCGATCAGGAGTACCGCAGCGAGCAGTCGATGCCCATGCTGGCGAAGACGCTGTCGAAACACCACGGCTTCCACACGAGCGTGCTCTTCGCTCTGAACGAAGAACACCTGGTGGACCCCACGCAGAAGATCCGCTGGCAGGACGAGACGGTGATGCACGACATCCCCGGCCTGGAGCATCTCGAGAGCGCGAGCCTGGTCGTGTTCTTCAACCGGCTGATCACGCTGCCCGAAGAGCAGCTAGATCACATCTACAGGTATCTCGATTCGGGCAAGCCCATTATCGGGCTACGCACCGCCAATCACGGCTTTCTCGGCTTCGAATACGAGAAAGACGGCCAGCGCGTGCGCTTTGGAGAGGATGTCCTGGGAGGCTCGTTTCGAAACCATCACGGCCGCTGGCACCAGGACTCCACGCGCGGAATCCTCGTGGACGAAAACCGCGGGCACCCGATCTTGATCGGTGTGAACGACATCTGGGGCCCCTCCGACGTCTACCGGACTTATGCAGAGGGGAGCGGTTTGCCGCAGGGCTGCCTGCCGTTGATCCTGGGACAGCCCTTGACCGGCCGCAATCCGCTGGACCCGCCCAACCCCGGGCTCGCTCCGCTGCCGGTGGCCTGGGTCAAGACCTGGACGGGAAACTCGGGCAAGACCGCCCGGGTCTTTCACTCGACCATGGGCAGCGCCCGCGACCTCGAGAGCGCCGATCTCAGGCGCTTGATCATCAATGCGGCGTACTGGTGTCTCGGTCTGGAAGAGCAAGTGTCCCCCACTTCGAGCGTCGATGTCGTCGGAACCTACGACCCGCTTGCAAGCGGCTTCGACTATGGACGGCTCGGTGTCAAGCCGCGCCCCCCGAGCGACTTCGAGTAGAGCTCGACGCCTCCACTTCAAGTCCCCTCGCCAGGAGCTCTGGCCATGGCCGGTTCCGTCATTTCGCTTTGGGTTTCGTACTGCGTTTCCAGCATCGTCTGTCCCCCGCTTTCGGGCGTTGCCGACGGAGCACCTGATAACGGCATTGCACGTTGGACAGCCTACCCCCCGCGCTCTCCTTCTAGGCGATCACTTCCGTTACCACGCGCGCGCCCTCGACGCCGGTCAGGCGCTGATCCAGACCTTGGTACGGGAAGGTGAAGTGCTCGTGGTCGATGCCGAGCTGGTTGAGGATGGTGGCGTTCAGGTCGTTGATGTGCACCGGGTCGCGGACGATGTTGTAGGCGAAATCGTCCGTCTCGCCGAACTCGAAGCCGCGCCGGATGCCGGCACCCGCCATCCACACCGAGAAGCAACGGCCGTGGTGGTCCCGACCGTGGTTGTCTTCGGTCAGCGTGCCTTGAGAATAGATCGTGCGTCCGAATTCCCCGCCCCAGATGACCAGCGTATCCTCCAGAAGGCCCCGGCGCTGGAGATCCCTCACGAGCGCAGCCGAGGCTTGATCCGTGTCCTTCGCCTGACCGCGAATTTCATTCGGCAGGTTGTTGTGGCCGTCCCAGCCGCGGTGGAAGAGCTGTACGAAGCGCACGTCCCGTTCCGCCATACGTCGGGCCAGGATGCAGTTCGCGGCGAAGGTCCCGGGTGTGCGGGAATCCTCGCCATACAGCTCGAAGGTCGATTCGGGTTCGTCCGAAAGGTCCATCAACCCCGGCACGGAGGTTTGCATGTTGTAGGCCATCTCGTATTGCGAGATGCGCGCGTGGATCTCTGCGTCCCCCGTTTCCTCGTACTTCGCCTGGTTGATGGCAGCGATGCCGTCGAGCATGCGCCGACGCGTCGCCTGATCCACGCCGGCGGGGTTCGAGAGGTAGAGCACCGGATCGCTTCCGCTACGGAACTTCACCCCTTGGTGCTGCGAAGGCAGGAAGCCGGAACCCCAGAGGCGTGAGTACAGCGCCTGCAGGTTGCCCTTGCCGCGTGAGATCATCACAACGTAGTCCGGCAGATCGCGGTTCAGCGATCCCAACCCGTAGCTGAGCCAGGAGCCCAGGCTGGGCTTCCCGGGTTGCTGGTTGCCCGTGTTGATATAGGTAATCGCCGGGTCGTGATTGATCGCCTCCGTATTCATCGACTTGATGATCGTGATGTCATCGACGATGCCGGCAATGTTCGGGAGGAGTTCGCTGACCCATGTGCGCTGCTTCCCGTGGCGCTGGAAATCGAACATCGGTGCGACGCAGGGAAAGCTCGTCTGACCACTGGTCATGGTCGTCAGGCGCTGTCCCTGGCGTATGGACTCGGGGAGCTCGATGCCGTGGATCTCGCGCATCGCCGGCTTGTAGTCGAACAGATCAATATGCGAGGGGCCCCCGGACATGAACAGATAGATCACGCGTTTCGCACGCGGCTTGAAATCGGGCAAGGAGCTCTGGCCGACATCCGCGAGGGTATCGGTCCGCAGCATGCTCGCGAGAGCCATGGCGCCCAGGCCGCGGCCCCCCTTGGTGAGCAGGGAGCGGCGTGTCATCAGGCGCTTCCGTTCCAGGAGAGGGTCCATGGTCACTCGCGGTTCAGGGTCTCGTCGAGGTTGAAGAGCATCGAAGCAATCAGGGTCCAGCTGGCCAGCTCCACGGGGTCCAGCTCCGGATCGAGCGCACTCTCCCCCACGGACAAGAGCGCACGCGCGGCCTCCGGATCCGCGCCGAAAACCGCAAGTTGCGCATCCAGGACCCCTCGCATCACGCGCCGCCGCAAGTCGTCTGGCGGCCGCGCCGTGCACAGGAGAAAGCCCAGATCCAGCCGCTCGTCAAAACTCTCCGCGTTGGCCATCAGTCGCTGGGCGAGGTGCCGCGCGGCCTCGACGAACTGCACGTCATTGAGGATCACGAGGGCTTGCAGGGGGGTGTTCGTTCGTTGCCGTTGAACAACGCAGGTATCCCGAATCGGCGTGTCGAAGGTCGTCATCACCGGCATGGGCGCAGAGCGCTTCCAGTAGATGTACATGGACTTGCGGTAGAGCTTGTCGCCCTCGTCCTGTTCGAAGCGCAGGTTTCCGTTGAGCGAGACCTCGTTCCACAGTCCCGGCGGTTGGTACGGCTTCACGCTCGGACCGCCGACTTCGTCCACGAGCAACCCGCTGGTGGCGAGGGCCAGATCGCGCAGGAACTCCCCGTGCAAGCGAAAGCGCGACGCCCGCCCGAGCAGCGCGTTTTCCGGATCCACCGTGTCACGCGCGGGGTCGCTGCGCGACGACTGGCGGTAGGTGGCACTCATGACGATCTGGCGTAGCGTGCGCTTCACATCCCAGCCGCTGTCAATGAAGTCCCGGGCCAGCCAATCGAGGAGCGCGGGGTGGCTCGGTCGCGCACCTTGGGAGCCGAAGTCCATCACGGTGGAAACCAGTCCGTGTCCAAAGAGCATGGCCCAGTAACGATTGACCGTGACGCGCGCCGTGAGCGGGTGATCGGTATGCATCAACCAGCGGGCAAGGCCCAGGCGGGTCGCTTGCGCGTCCTCGGGTAATGGCAGGACGTGGGTGAGGACTCCCGGTTCGACGGACTCGTCCAGCTTGGGCGCGTCGTACTGTCCGCGCTCGAGAATGTAGGTCTCGCGTTTCTCGGGCAGATCCTCCATCACCATCACCGTCGGAATGCTCATTGCGAGCTCTTCCTCACGCTTCCGGGTCGTCTCCAGGAGACCGCTCTGCGCCACGCCTTCGTCCCACACTCGACGGACGTAATGTGCGCGGAGGGCTGCGCGCTCGGGTTCGCCGCGCGTACCCTCTTCGACACGCAATGCCGCGAGCACCGCCTCGGGCAGGTCGACGCCCTTCATCTTGAAGTAGTAGCCCGTGGGCCCGCCGCCATTGACGATCTTGATCAGGAGCCGACTCTCCCCGGCTGGAAGCTCCAGCGTGGCTTGGTCCTGATCCGCCGCGACAGCGCGGGCGGCGTCATTCTCGAAGACCTTCTCCCCATTCAACCAGACGGCGATACTGTCATCGCTGCCAAGCGAAACCAACACCGCTTGGGCCTGGTCGCAACGGATCGTGCGCGTCAGGTAGTTGGCCGAGTTGTCACTCGGGTCGAACAAGTGCACCTCGCCGTCGGCATCTGGGCGCTGCGACCAGGCCACACCATCGATCGGTTCGTCGAGATCGATTTCGCCCGACTCGGGGCCATAGTCCGTGCGATAGGCCTCGCCCTTGTCGGCGCCCTCGAACGGTCCCAGGCCGTACCAGGCTCCGAGCTCGGGCTCATTCCGCTCGAGAAGCTCATGTCGCTGTTCTTCGCACCAAGCCGCAAGCTCGAGGCCCGGTGGCTCCGTCTCGGTGAGGAATGCGTCGATCGCACGAATCGAGTCCTTCAACTCGGCTTGCTCCGCGCTCGCCGTCGGCGACGGGACCGAGATCAGCGGCTCCGCGTTCCCGTCGCGCGTCTGGAAGCCTTTCTCGACGCTCTGGTTGAAGTATGCGTAGAACCGGTAGTAGTCACGCTGCGTGACGGCGTCGTACTTGTGGTCGTGGCACTGGGCGCACTCCATGCTGAGCCCCAGCCATACATTGGCGGTCGTCTTCACGCGGTCGACCATGTACTTGACCCGCAGTTCCTCGTCGATCGCACCGCCCTCGTCCGACGTGGGAGTGTTGCGGTGGAAGCCGGAGGCAACGAACTGATCCTGGGTGGGATTCGGCAAGAGATCGCCAGCCAGCTGCTCGATCGTGAACTCGTCGAAGCGCTTGTTGGTCCGGTAGGCGTCGATGACCCAGTCGCGCCAAAGCCACATGTCACGGGGCCCGTCCGCATGGTGGACCGAGGTGTCGCCGTAGCGCGCAGCGTCCATCCAGGCCAGCGTCATCCGCTCCGCATAGGCTTCGCTCGCCAGCAGACGATCCACCAGCTCGCCATACGCCTCCGGTCGCTCATCCGCAACAAAGGCCTGAACCTCTTCGAGGGTTGGAGGCATGCCACATAGGTCCAGACTCAGGCGGCGGATCAACGTCGCGCGATCGGCCTCGGGCGAGGGCAGCATGTCCATCTGTCCCAGACGCTCGAGCACGAAAGGATCGATCGAATTGCGCGCCCACTTCGCCAGTTCCAGCTCGGATTGCGCAACTTTTGCAATCGGACGGAAAGACCAGTGCTGCTCGTACTTCGCGCCCTGCTCGACCCAACGCGTGAGCGTTTCGATTTGGTCCGCGGTGAGCACGTCGCCGGCCTCCGGCGGCGGCATGCGCTCGTCCTCGTCCAGGGTAATGATGCGGTAGACCAGCTCGCTGTCCGCTGGATTCCCCGGAATGACGACTCCCTTGCGTTCCCC
The DNA here is from genome assembly GCA_965662355.1 of Planctomycetota bacterium. GTDB lineage: Bacteria > Planctomycetota > UBA1135 > UBA1135. Next base: position 146,654 of record CBFIHP010000004.1, read on the forward strand.
CACCACACCGGGCAAGTCCAGGCGCAAGCGGGCCTCGCGCGTCCCCGCATCGGGGCCGTGGCAGACGAAACAATGCTGGGAGAGTATCGGCTGGACGTCCCTGCTGAAGTCAATCGTCGCAGGCTCGTCACCGGGAAGGGCCCAAAGTAAAACGGCGAGGGCGTGAATCATGAAAGGGCTCGGGCTCCGAAAACAGCACGTATACTAACCCCGTTGGGCTATCCGCACACGTACGGGGTACGCACGGGGCCTGGAGTTGCCTTCAGAAATCAAGTGAAGAGTATGGATGGGGCCTACAAAGCGCCTAGGGTCTACGTAGATCCCTCGACACAAAGCCAAAGCACAGATCGATCATGAAAACCAAGACGTTCACAAACCTGTCCCTGCTCCTGAGCAGCCTGCTCTTCGCCAGCGCCTGCGGCCACGATTACGTCCTCAACGGTGATCATTCGCATGACGGTGATCATTCGCATAACGGTGATCATTCGCATGAGGACGGAGACGCCGCTCATGAATCCTCCGATGCCGAGGGAAAGGCTGAAGAGAAACTCGCCGATGCCTCCCTGGAAGCGCAACGCCGCGATTACCCCATCGAAACATGCCTCGTCTCGGGTGAAAAGCTCGGAGACATGGGCGAAATCATCGAGCATGTCGTCGAGGAGCGCCTCATCCGCCTGTGCTGCAAGGCCTGCGTGAAAGATGTCACGAAGGATCCGACGGCCTTCGTGGCTCGCCTGGATGTTGCTCTGGAAGACAAGGTGCAGCGCGGAGATGGCGACGAAACCAAGGGCGATGGCTGAGCCACTGGGAATCGCGGTCGAAAGCTACGGCGTACTCGCGGAGCGTAGGCGTTGTATTGACTCGAGCGCCCCTTCGACTTCAGCTTCGCCAGCAGCATCGCGGGCGTCGCCGAGCAGTGCCCTTGACCGTGTGTCCCGCTTCGACGCGGTCTTGGGCACGAGCGACACGCTAGAGCTCGCAGACGATTTCGGCCGGGAATAGGCCCTTGCGATCTTCGCGCTCCTCGAGGGTCCGTGTGAGCGTGTCGATCCTGCGCGGAACGACTCCGCGAAAGAGCTCGCGGTCTCCGGAGACGACGACGATCTCCTTGTCCAGGTCGAACATCTCGTCGTCCAGTCGCAAGCGCAAGCTCTCGAGGCCCCCGGACTCGACGACGCGGATCGTCTGCCCCTTGCGCTCGACCACCACGCGGCTGCGCGCTTTCGGCTCGTCGACGGCAAGCCAGTAGAAGCGCTTGTGTGTCACGTCATCCTGCAACCAAACGATGCGCTCCGAGCGCAGGTTGCGCGTGTACTTGGCCATCCAGGGCAGGGCCGCTTTGTCCTCGCCGTCCATCCAGTGGCCCTTTCCCGAGTAGATCTCGACCCAGCTCACGTAGCCCCCCGGATCCGCGACGTTCAGGGCCGCGAGCTTTGCTTTCCACTGGCCCGCGATCGTATTGCGATCATAGGCGTCGTCCTTGCCACCCATGTGCAACGTGAACGGTAGGTTGCGCAGGCCATCGGGTTGCGTTTCGTTCGGATGCCCCGCCATCATGGCCGCGGCGGCAAAGCGGTCCGCCATCCGGGGCGCCAGCTGATACACGCCGTCCCCGCCGGCGCTGTAGCCCATCAGGAATACACGATCGGGATCGACGTCCTCGAAGACTTGCAGGTCGGCGATCAAACGGTCGAAAAAGCCATCGATGTGAGCCTGGTGCCAGAGATTCCAGGTATCCGTCGCCGCACGCGGCGCGAGGTACACGCCCTCGGCAGGCTTGTAGAGACGCATCTGGTTACGCCACTGCTGATCGTTGACGGCTGGGGCCGCGCCTCCCCCACCGTGCATGGAAATATAGAGACTGCGCCCGCCCTCTGGCTTCTCCCCGAAGACCTCGTACCAGAAGGCCAGTTGCTTGTCTCCCAGAGTGAGTTTGCGCGACTCGAATGCAGCCTCGTGTTCCAGGTAGACACGCTCGATGTGGACATCCCAGAGGAGCTGCGCCGCGAGCGCTGCGTCCTCGGCCGCGAGTGGGGCGCGGGCGAAAGACGGAACTCCCACGCCGTCGAGCACCCCCTCGACATCCAGGTGCTTGCGCAGAGCCTCCAGTGCTTCGCCGGAGGCCATGACCGGCGTGGCCGCAAGCGTTAGATCCACGAGCTGTTCATCGCGCTCGACCTCGATTGCCAGCTGCACACGACGTTCTCCCAGCTGCCCGATGACCACGAGCTTGGCCCCGAGTGGGAACTCGGCCATCAGGTGGTCATTGCTGTCGAAGCGCTCGTCGTTGGAAATCCCCCCGAAGAGACTCTCGCCCGCTGCATTCGTGACTCGCAGGTCGGCGGCACAGCGCTCCCCCGTGACGGCGTCGCGCACACGGAAGCGAACGCGCGCCATACCATCCGCCACGTTGCCAGGCCGCCTTGTGTAGCGGGTGGTGATATCCACCGCACGCACGGACTGATCCTCCGCGGCCCACACCATCGGGAAGTGAAGCGGCGCTCGGCGCCAGGTCGTGGCGTAAATGGCATGGCGCGGATCGTCGTTACGCGCGGTCGCCGCACGCCCGGTGAACCATGCCTGGTCCAGCTTCATGCCACTGGGCTCGGCAGCACCGGTGAAGTGCCAGCCGTCATCCCAGACCTCGACCCACGAGTGGTTTCCACTTCCGTCGGACCACAGCGGGGTTCCGACGAAGCGCGCCGGCACCCCGACGGCGCGGCAGGCATCGACGAGGATCACCGTCAATCCAGTGCACGACGCCAGCCCCGCCTCCATGCTCTCGAGCGGGCTCTGATCGGCCTTCGGGCGCCGGGTCGAATACTTCACGTCGAGGAGCCCGAAGACCTCGTTGTTCAAGATCGCCGCCGCCTCCGAGGGCGACTTCGCCTTGGCGACCAGCGGGCCGAAGCGTGTACGAAATTCCGCACGCCAGCGATCGCGACGCTCGTTGATACTGGCGTACGGCAGGACAGCGTCGAGGAAGATCTCCTCGGAAACGGTCCCGCCCCAGGGAGCCTCGTTCCAGGCCCGAAAGGCTTGCTCGCAATTCTCGAGGAGAAACTCGGCGTCGAGCGAGCGCAGATCTCTCTCCGGCATCCTCTCGACGAGCCAGCGCATCCCAGCACGCTGATCATCCGGCACACGTTCCAGAGCGGCGGCGATCTCCTCCCGGTTGTCACCGGCTCGGGCGAGCAGGGCGGCGGCGTCATCGCCCTGGGGCGACGCAACAAGGAACCCGAAAAGCAAGCTGAGGAACGAGATCATGATTTTCATGATGACACATGCCCCACTCAGGGGGAAACCCAGCGCCGAAGGCCTCACGGCTGGGCAGGACGTCGATGAAGCGCCGCCTTGCAACCGAGAGCACTCTCCCATCGGGTGGTGGGGCCGTCGCGAAACATCCGCTGAGTGGGACACTCGAGAACACCGCAAGCAACCAGCAGGGATTCTGCAGTCTCTTGTGATATCTCGAATGGGTATCACGACGGATCACTACAGACTCCACGTCGATCCAGCCTCGCCCGTTTCAAAACTCATTTCAGAGGAAGGCGAACTTTGTCCCGGACCGACACGAGCCTCAACGAGCTCGCTGACTCCGCTAGTGACGGCAATTTCCCGCGCGTGGGAACGGAACTTAGAGGGTCGCTCTGCCTGGGAATCGAACATAGCCATGCACCTTATCTACCAGGTTGCATATCGCGATTTCATGGAGCAAGGCACCTCTCGCCGCATTCTCCGTTGATGGCAACTTGATCCACGACGGGGACTATGGAGATTCAATCCCCAAGGGGGTTTGAATTCATGCGAGAGGTTTCGCTCTTGGTCTTGGTGTTCGTTGCTTTCTCTCGGGATGGGCTCGCGGAAGAGAAGCGAACCTGGATCGACAACGATCGGGTGTACACAACGAAGCATGCAGGCGACGACACGGCCTACGCGCTAGCACAACAGAATGCTCTGAGTCCCAAACGCAACCGGGGCCAGGGCGGATGGACGAAGTTCGCTGGTGCTCTGGGTTGGATCGGTTCGTTTGCGTGTGTTGGGAACGGGGGACGGCATGCCTTTTCCTTCTACGATCTCAACAACACAGCCGCGGCGCTCTTTCCAGTTCTGAATGTGAACCCACCCCAAGAGGTTTGGGAGCTCTATTCCGATCCTTACAATCCATCCCAGCCCCACGGTGTTGGCGCAGCCAAGCTCGCAGACGTTTACGTGAGTATCGTCGAGACTCCGGATCGCTGGAATCCACGGCTTCGTTTCGTCGACATCCAACGATACTCGCTCGGGGGCCGATTGGTCTGGACCTACCGCTACCCCCATTCGACGGATCAAGCGACCAGCACATCCGCGAGCCACATCGGAGTGTCGGACGATGGAGAGACGATCGTGGCGACAGCCCATAACCCGCTGCGGGATCAAAACGATATTCTCGTGTTCACACGCTCCCACGGCACGCCTCGGTTGAGGCACGAGCTTCCCAGCGGCCCTGTTTGGCGGTTTGATCTCTCCGCTGATGGAAGCCTTCTCGCCCTTGGTATCGACACGACCATCTATGTCGTCGAGGTGAACACCGGTGTTGTGCGATATAGCCAGGATCTAGCGAGCGCCATTAGCGCCAAGGACCTGACCATCTCAGGAGATGGGTCCATCCTCGCCTATAGCCTTGGATCCGGAGTCAGCGCGGTGCGTGTAATGCGCTGGAATGGCACCATCTACAACACTCTCTATCACGTGTTCTCACCGATCGGGGGCAACTATTCAGCGCTCGAGCTATCCAACGACGGCTCTACGCTTGCGGCGGGCATCTCGCTCCCCTTTCCCAGCACGGTGACACGTATCGAGGCCATCGATGTCGCCAGCGGAGGATGGCTCATGGGAGATACACTCGTGTCTGTTCCAGGCCCGAACCAGTATCAGAATGCTGTGTACGACGTGGCCATTTCCGCCACTGGGGAACGCCTCGCAGCAGCCTTGTTCGGCGACGAAGAGATCTTCCCCCTGGTTGAGGAAGTACGCATCTACGACGCCCATTCGAACACGCCAATAAAAACCAGGAACCTCCCAGGGTCAGCCTTCGATATCGATATGTCCCTCGACGGGGCGTGGGTCGTGGTCGGAAGCAAGGCGCTTCACGCCAACGAGCTGGGCCGCGGAGGCCGGATCGACTTGATCGCTGTTCCCTGAGAAGAGTCCCTGCGCGCCGACGGACGGCGCGATCGCTCGCGTGGCTGAAGACGCAATGATCGTGTACGAGTCGTCGGAAGGACGTCAGTCCAGGTGGGTCATCTTCGCCGTCAAGTGCTCGAATTCGGCCTTGAGCTCTGCGTTCTCGAAACCACGCAGGCTGGGCAAGTCGAGCTTCAAAAGGGCCGCAAAATTGCGCTGGCCCTCCCGCAGGAGAGTCGCCACTTCGCTGGAGAGCGTGACCGTGGCGTACGTGTTCTCCGCGTCGCGCAGGCTGATCTGCAGGCCGGTGTTGCGGGCCCGGATCTCGGCGGCCTGGCCACGCAGGTAATCGACGTAGAGACCCGTCGCCTGGATCGTCAGCTGGTTCGAACGGATGTTCTGCTCGCCGATCGACCTATCTCCGCCGCGGGCCATGTTCTCTTCGGCTCCCTGGATGATACGGCCTGCTTCCGCGGCTAGCTCCTCGAGCCGTGGGATCATCTCCTCGGTCACGCGCCGCACAAAGTCTTGCTGGACCTTGTCCATCAGGCGGATCAGGACCACGAACGAGCCGTAATAGCGCTGGGCGGCCTCCAGGGACTCGCCCGATTTCTCCGTGAGCTCCTGGAGCTGGATCGTCACGCCCCGGACGTTGTCAAAGACCACGCACATCTCGACGAAGTCGTCCCCGGTAACGGTCGAGAGCAGGCTCTGGGCTGCCGTGAGGTCGAGCTTGACGCCGATCGCATTCATCTGCCTCACGAATTCCAGCTGCAGGTCCCGGGTCTGGTCCCGGCGTTCGGCGATGCCCCGCGCGGCTTCCTGGATGCGCTGGTCGAGGTCCTCGCGGCTGGTGGTATACGTGCGCTGGAGTTGGTTGAGCTCCTGCTCCAGGGGCGCGCTGACGCTCGCCTCGCGGTCCATGATCCGCTGAGCCTCGAGCTGATCGATCTCGCCTTCGAGCCGGCGGAGCTCCGCGCGGGTCGTCTCGATCTCGGAGACTCGGAGCACGGCGATCGCTTCATCGAGAAGATCGTCGATGCGTTTTCTGTTGTCGTCCTGGTCGCGCCCAAACCAGGTGCTCTCGTCGAGTTGGCCGTGCTCGTCGTGGGCCTCGGCGGCCTCGCTGAGAGAATTCATGACCTCGCCGAAGAGCGCTTCAGTGCGTCCTCGCCGCCGTCGGTCTGTGACCTCGAGCGGGATCGGATCCGGGGGGGTGACGGCGGCTGAGGGTTCCGTCGCAATCTCGAGCTCGTCCGCCTCGCTCCCCTCCTTCTCAGCATTCAAGACGGGGTGATCGTCGTCGCTGACACGGGTGCTGGGCGCGGGAGGCTGCTCTCCGGTAGCGGCGGAGGGGGTGGGCGTGGAAGACTCAGGCGAGCACGCCCCGAGGAAGAACGCCGGGAGCAGTGCGGTCATGCTTGCGATTCGAAGAACCATGCTGATCGAGCCCATAGCTACTCGTTTCCCAGCTCAACGAGAACGGAAACGCGGCTCGGGATCCACTCCACCGGGGCACCGGAGTCCAAGAGCTTCTCGGTCTCCATCACCTCGAGCACGGCCTTGAGAATCTCCGGGTCCCTACGCCCGATCTCGTTCAGCGCCCCGCCGACGACGCCAGGCCGCATGGAGGAGGCCTCGGCCATCTGCTGTGAGACTTTATTGGCCGTCTCACTGCGGATCAGGCCAACACGGTTCTCGCCATCTTGGCGCATGGCGCTGGTGACCTGAACCAGGCGCTTGACCACCTTGTCGGTGATGTTGTCCACCATCGCGCGATCGGTGAAGCCGACCTTGCGGATGTACACCGAACCGAGACGGTAACCCCATTTTTCCGAGAGTGGAGAGACGGCGCCGCGGACGGTCCGACTCAGGCTGTGCCTATCCTCGAGCATCTTTTCCATCTCGAGGTTACTCAGCACGGACACGGTGGAACTAGATACGTTCGCCTGCAGGGAGCCCTCGGGATTCGTGTTCCGAAAGAGGTAGGCTTCCGGGTCATTGACCTGCATCTCATACCAGATGCCGACGCCCATCGGGGTCCCCTCTCCGGAGTTGACCATCTGGTCGCGCAGGTAATGCTGTCGCAACCCGGTGTTGACGGAGTAGGACTTCCCGAAGAATGGGCAGAGCATTGCTCGCGGGCCGAAGCGGAGAATAGGGAAGTGCAAGCCGGCCTCATCGATGGTGCCGAGCACCTTTCCAAAGAGGGTGTACACCAGGGTCTGGGATTCATTGACGATCGTGTGAATACCGAAGACTCTGAACAGTTTGAGGAGGCCTCTTACGGCGACGAGCCCAGCGAAGAGTCCGAAAAAGAAGGGCGTGGCTTCGATCTCAAACACTTTGGCCTCCTTCTACGCTGGCAGCGTGGTCTGATTCGTTCATCACAATGCGCCGGGTCCGTGCGAGGAGCGACAGGCGCATGTTCCTCAAGTACGCGGCCAGACCGGCAGAGCCAGCCTCGTCCTTGATTTTCGATAGCGTCGTGCCGAGCTCGCGCAGGGGAGCCACCTCAGCCTGTGCGTTGTTGCGGGCGATCTCGACGGCCCGCTTGCTCATTGTAATCTGCTGCTCTGCGTCGGCACGCGCCGTACTGATATCAGCGGCTACTTGGTTGCGCGTACTGTTGATCGCGGAAAGAGCTCTATCCACCTCCGACGGTGGGTCGATCTCGGTGATCAGGGCCGCCTCCAGCTCGATTCCATATCGGCCTGGTGTCGAACGACATTGCTCTTCCATGAACTGATTGAGCTGTGGAAGGTTCTTCCGGAGATCGTTAATCGACACGCCCTCGGACGGCTCCACGGCGCTGGTCTCCTCACCCCTGATCTCGGCCTCGCCCACCAGGTTCTGTCCTTGCGGATCGACGAAGTTGGCAATCCTCTCGCGCAACACGGAAACGAAGTAGCCCATGATGTGCTCCAGTGGACTCTCCACAGCGAACAGGTAGGGATACAGATTGCCTTCGCTCACGCGGTATCGGATCTGGCCGTTGACGCCGGTCGTCAGGTTGTCCTTCGTCACCGCTTCGATGGTCTCCTGCGCTTTCGTCGGATCCCACGTCAATTCGGTCGACTTGGTGGCTACGGAGACTCTGTGCACCTTTTGCCAGGGCCACTTGAAGTAGGGACCACCTGGTCCAATGACCTGCACGTCTGGATACCGGTAGCGCTCGCGCTCGTCGTCCGACAACTCGTCGGAAGGGACCGCGACACTCGCCTTGCGCTGTGCTCTTCCGCAGCTGCTGAGCACAGCTCGCTCGTCGGGACGAATCGTGTAGAAGCCCGTCAGCGTCGCCCATCCCAAGAGGAAGACAGCCATCCCAAGAGCGAAACCCAATACAGCGGACAGAATCATGGCGGCCCTCCTTTGTTGCTATCCATCTCGATCAAGACTTGGGGATTCTAACAAGGAATCGATGATTCCCTTCACACACGCTGCGAAGGCGTGTCCGCAAGCCCGATTCCGACATCGCAGAAGTCTTGCCAGCACCACGCTCACCGCGGTCGGTTCCGTACCGCGGTACGTTAGTCTTCCTCGAGCAGGGTCTCGGCCTCGGTCAGGAGCTTGCGTTGAGCATCGAATCGCCCCTGGTCCGGTCGGTTTATCCCGAGCGTCCTGTTGCGAGGGCCTGCTCGTAGTCGCCGAGGCGATAGCGCGCGTAGCCACGTAGGGCGACAGTGGGGCAACAGGAGCTCCAGGCTTGAGTCAGCCACGGACGACTCGTCACGAAAAGTGCAGAATATCGGCGCCGAAAGCAGGGCAGCTCACTGGCGCAGCAACGCAGCGACCTCTGCGGGAGGATCGAAGGTCGTCGGGGGCAGATTCTCGACATGATCGACCTCGTGCAACTCGATGATCAGCTCTTCGATGCTCGCGTAGGCCCTGCGGATCGAATGGGACAGCAACACGCCATCCACGGATCGATAGTCACCGTACGTGAAGACCACGGGTAGGAGGTTGCCGTAGTAGATACGGCGCCCCTCCGTGCGGACGTGGAGACCGGTTTCGACGTCGAAGAAACGCACCTCGCTCGTTCCCGATGCGGGTGTGAGCTCGACCGCGTGCACGGCTCGGCTGTCGAGAATGCGATCGGGGAGGAGCTTCACACTCTCGAATTGCTCGCGCCAGCGTACCGCCGCGTCGATCGGGGCATCGCGCAAGGCCTGATCCAGGTCTTCCCCTTCGGGGAGCAGGACGCCGGACATGAGGGCGTAGGACCAGGCGACCTCCTCGAAGCTCCCCTCTTCCTGGTCGCCCGTCGCCTCGGAACGGGAAAACCAGCGACGGTCCGTGGAACGGGTCTCGTGGACGGTGAGGTTGCAGAGGGTGTTCAGACTCTTGTAGAGAACCGTGCCCTTCGAGATCCGGAAGTTGTGGGCGTAGGCCTCCGGACCACCGGTGGCCGCGACGTGACGGTCGAGGACCGCGGCGGCATCGAGATCGGGTGCCTTGAGCGGAACGGTACGGCAAGCCAGGAACGTGAGCATCGAGACGAGAAGGAGCGCGCGAATCTTCATGCTCAGTTGTTCCCCCGGATCCAGTCGATGGCAAAGAGGAGCGCTTCATCCTCGAGCATGTCCGTTCCCCGTCGCGGTTCGGTCTCGACGTCGGGCACAACGCCGGGCCCTTCGAGCTCGACGCCTTCGGCCGTGACGTAGTTGCCAATGGCGTGCAGAAGCGAATCTCCGTTGGGGAGCCGGTCGAATACCGAGGGGAGCACGGCCCCGGCGGTGGCCTGCCCGAAGAGGCGTGCACCTCCCGCGTCGCGCATGCCCGCAGCGAAGACCTCGGCGGAGGATCCCGAAGCGCGGTCGGTCAAGACGGCGACCCGACGGTCGTAGTGGAACTGACGCGGACCGGCATACCACACGAGCTCACAGTCGCGCATGATCATGGAGCCGACGAGTGTCTGCTTGCCGCCGGTGAAATACCCGATCATCGTCAGGGCCATCTCCCCCATGCCGCCGCCGTTTCCACGCACGTCGATGACGAGCCCTTCCGTGTCTCCAAAGGACCGGAGCGCTCGTTCGAACTGACTGATCACGAGAACGGGATCGAAGAAAGCGTTGAACGCGATGTAGCCGATGTCTCCGTCCAGGACTTGGTCCTCGATCCAGACGTTCTGGGCCGGCATGCCTTCGAACTCATAGAGACGCGAACGACGAGCCTCGAGCGGAAGGCCCACCTCGCGAGCCTCGGAACCTGGTCCCCTGAATTCCACGACGACCTCCTCACCGCTCGCCTTCAACAAGGGGAAGTTGACCTCGCACGTGGTCTCGCACCTGGCAGGAACGGGCGTCTCCCCTACCCGGACGATACGCCAGCCCACCTGAACGCCGGCACGCGCAACCGCCGAGCCAGGAGTGACCGTTGCGACGCGGGGCTCGCCCTCGACGAGGTGCACCGCAAATCCCAGGCCGCTGTCCCACGTTTGCTGGCCGGGAGGCGTGAGCTTGCGCTCGCTCTCCGGCGCCGCGGATCCGCCACCGGGTATGACCGAGAAGTGGGATTGTCCGAGACGGCCGAGCATCTCGTTGAGGATGCCCCTCAATGCCGCCTTCGAGCTGGCCTTCTCTGCACGGGGCCGCAGCTCGTCGCGGACCTTCTGCCAGTCGAGTCCGCCGAGCTCGGGATCGAAGTGCGTATCGCGCACGAGCGTCCACACCTTGTCGAAGGTCTGCAGGTGAACCGCGCGGTCGTCCTGGCCAAGGACGGCCGACGACACCGTCAGACAAAGGGCTGCCGCAAGTGCGGATCGCCCCAGGACGGGAAACCACTCGTGAATTCGCTGAAACCGCAAAGAGTCCTCCTGCTCGCTGGACGTTGTAGCCCATTGCGCTACCGGCGGGAGAGTATCGCAATTATCCAGCGAAAAGACGGCTCCGCACTGCCGGAACCTGGCGATGAACCCAGCCGGAAACGGCCAGGAGAAGCAACTTCAGCGGGAATGTGTCGGCCAGTACCTCGCCCTTGTAGCCGTTGCCAAGGCCCTTGATTCGCAACGGGTTACGTCACGGCCCGATAAGTGGACAGGACGGGCCCCAAAACTCGACCTGAGCCCCGTCAAAGCCGCGGTCATGAGCCGTATCAAAGCGCTGCCCATTGGTCACGCGACCGACCTCAACCGCAGCGACGCTGCTATGCTCTCGCAAGAGAACCTCCGGGCGAAGGACGTGCCCCTATGTGCCACAGGAAAACGATGCTTCGAACGAGCGCGAGCATCGCCCTGCTTTGCTTGCTGACAGGACCATCCGTCTCGTCCCCCACCGCGGGCGACGAACCCGAGGTTCGAGTGAAGGGCCATCGCTTGTCCCTACTCGCAAGAGAACCCGACATCGCGACGCCGGTTGGCATGGCCGCTCTTGCGAACGGCGACCTGCTGGTCCTCGAGTCCCACACGCACCAGCGCGATAAGGATTACTCCGGCCCTGAGAGTGATCGTGTGCGTCGCTTTGCGGACTCCGATGGGGACGGCGTGCCTGATCGCTGGGTGGACGACTTTGCGTCGGGGTATCGTCACGCACTCAACGTCGCAGCTCGCCCCGACGGTGCGGTCTACCTGGTGACGCGCCGCGACGTGCGCTTGCTCTCCGATCGTGACGGCGACGGAAAGGCAGAGCTCGACGAGGTCATCGTTCGCCTGGAATCGGATGTCGACTACCCCCACAACGCGTTGGGCGGCATCTGGCTCTCCGGTAATCAGCTCTACCTCGGGATGGGGGAGAACTTCGGGGGGCGCTATGCGCTCATTGGCTCCGACGGCTCGTCTTTCAGCGACGAAGGAGGGTGTGGGCGCGTTTTCGTATGCCAGCCCGACGGATCGAAGCTAAGGAAGTACGCCTCGGGGTTTTGGAACCCGTTCGGGTTGTGCGCAGCGAGCGGGCGTGTCTACTGCATCGACAACGACCCCGACGCGAGTCCACCGTGCCGGTTGCTCGAAGTGCAAGCTGGCGATGACTTTGGCTATCGCTTTGAGTATCACCGTGCGGGCCTCCATCCGCTCCAAGCGTGGGACGGCGAGTTGCCCGGGACCAAAGGTATGGTCTCCGGCGTGGGCGAGGCGCCAACGGGGATCGTCGCACACCGCGGCTGGCTATGGGTGACGAGCTGGGGCGAGCATCGGATCGAGCGCTACCGATTGCGCCTGGTCGACGGCGTTGTGAAGGCCGATCGCGAAGTCGTCGTGCAAGGGCTTTCTGACTTCCGCCCGACAGGCATCGCAGTCGGCTTGGATGGTGCCCTGTACTTCGGTGATTGGGTCAGCCGCAGTTACCCAGTTCACGGCAAGGGGCGGCTGTGGCGTCTCGAGCTTCCGGAGTCGGAGTCTATCGAGCCGCTCCCCGCGGCCAGGCAACGGTCCCTTCGAGCTCGGCTGCTTGGCCCGGACGGATCCGCGCTGAACCCATACGGCGAGCTGCGTGTCGCTCGAGAGGAGGAGAGGTTGAGCGTCGATCTGCTTCGTCGTGCACTCGAGAGCGAGGACGCGGCGCTGCGTCTCTGCGCCGTTCGCTACGCAGCGGATATGCGCGCGGATGACCTTGGAGACGATGTCCGGCGCTTGATCCAGCCGACGATCAGCGACCCGCGCGAGTACATGGCGCTCGTCGCCGCGCTCGAGTGGCTCGACCCTGAGCAACGGTCCGCGACCTCGACCGGCGAGCTCATGGCGCGGCACCTCGCCGACGAAGGACTCTCTTTCGTGTTGCAGGCGATCGCGCTGCGCAACACTCCGCCGGACCACGACGTCTTGCGAGGCGATTTCTTGACGGAGCTACTCCGTTCCGAACATCCCGTACTCCGCGCCGAAGCCGTGTGGACGCTCGCACTGCAGTCGAGCGAAGGACGTTTCGAGCGCCTCGCGGGACTTGCCACCGACCCCCGCGAGGCGCCTGAAATTCGCGCCATCGCTGTGTCTGGCCTGGCGCTCGACGTGGAACGTCGAAGGACCGCTCTGGAATCGCTCGTTGAGGATCCCGAACCCTCCGTCGCACGCGAAGCATCGCGGATCCTGCGCCTGGCGGGTCTGTCCAAACCCATGGCTGAAGAGCGACCAGCGTCGAACGACCTGAACGCCTGGATCGAGCTTCTCGAGCACGGAGGTGACGTCGATTCCGGCCGGCGCTTGTTCTTGACGACAACGGGACCGAATTGCGCGGCTTGCCACCGCCATTCAGGACGTGGCGCGGCTGTCGGCCCCGATCTCACTCGGGTCGGGAACCAGCAATCGCGTGCGCGAATCGTGACCTCGATCCTTCGGCCAAGCGCGGAAATCGCTCCGCGCTACGAGCCGTGGGTACTCACGACCTCCGATGGTGCGCTACACACCGGCTTTCTCTTGCCCCAGTCCGGCGACAACGGCCAGGAGACTTATATGGGGACGAACGGCCATCGTTTCACGCTGCGCGCCGACGAAGTCGAGGACCGGTACGTTAGCGACTTGTCGATCATGCCCGACGGATTCGAAAACGCGTTGACGGTGGATGACCTGAGAGACCTGGTCGCCTTCCTCGCTGAGTAGGGCAGGCGTATCCACGGTGCACTCTTCGACAGCGGCCAGACACTCCTCGTACGACCTCTCCTTCGGCACCTACACGCACACAGGGGATGATGAGCTACGCGAGACCGTCGAGAACACCTTTGGAAAGCACAGTGATTTGCACAGTCTCAGTCCAAAACACAGTCACTCCTGGCTGTCCATGCCTTTGGAAATCAGCGTTTGCGCACCTGAGAGTGGGCCCTGCAGGACTCGAACCTGCGACCAATTGATTATGAGTCAACTGCTCTAACCGACTGAGCTAAGGGCCCCTGGGAGTCGGGTAGCTTAGGTCTCGGCTGCGGAGTTCATCAAGGGCATTCCGCGGGGGGTTTTTGGTGTGATCCCTGGGGAGGATTCTTGGCGGCTCAGGAGGGGACGTTGCGGGTCTGGTTGCTGTGGCGGGAGGACTCGAGGACTTGAAGGATGGAGATGAGGGCCTCGGGTTGGACGGGCTTGGAAAGGTAGTCGTTCATGCCGGCTGCGAGGCAGCGTTCGCGGTCGCCAGTCATGGCGTTGGCGGTGAGGGCGACGATGTGGGCGGGGGAGCTGTGGCCAGCGGTGCGTGGGGGATTTCTGAGAGCTTGGGCTCGAGCTTGTCGAACGTGATGCTGAACCAAAAGGTGGAGCCTTGGCCCACGGCGGATTGGATGGCGAGGCCCAGGCCTGTTCCTGAGTGCGGGCGCGTGGCGGTCTGGTCGATCTGGGAGAAGGATTCGAAGATGCGCGCCTGCTGATTCGGAGCGATTCCGTGTTTGTCGGCCCTTGAGGGTCGCTTCTTAGGTGTGTGGCCTACTTTACGGGGGCCTGCATGCTCCCAGTTGCTCGGATTCCCCCACGTCGATCCGGAAGGAATTGCCGGGTGAAGGCAGCACCCGCTTGGGCCATCGTCCGGGGCTCCGGCGCGTTTTCATGAGAAGCACCCACCGACAGGCCCCGGCAGCCTTGATAATCGGTGTACGGAAGCCTGCGCGCTTCCCTACCCACCCACTCGACGCATGAAGCTACGCATCGATCGATTTACGTCCGCGCTCCTCCTTGGCCTGGCCCTGTCCCTGAGCGGGTGTTCGCAGGAGACGCAAGCCGCTCCCGAACAAAACGGTATGGACCCGTACCGGCGCGGCCTGTACTTCCTGGATCAAGCCAATCACGAGAAGAGCATCGTCCACCTCGACAGGGCCCTCGCCGCCGGCATCGAGGACGCTCTTTTGAACTTCGATCGTTGCATGGTGCTCTCGAAGCTGTCGCGCAGCGACGAGGCCACGGCCCAGCGCGACCTCTACCACTACAAGGCGAAGATCCAGGTCGACGCGGAGGAGTTCGTCGATTGCATTCGACTCCAGTCCCGCGGGCGGCCGGAGGAAGCGCTGCAACGACTGGAGAGACTGGTCGAGAGACATCCCGATTCGCTGCGTTACCGTTTTCAATGCGCGCACGTGCACGTGGCCCTCGGCGACAAGCAAAAGGCCGTCGAGATCATGGAGGAATGTCTCCGAAGGAGCCCCGATGACCTGCTGGCGCTGGTCGGGTTGGGTGGACTGCTCGAACAATTGGGGCGACACGCGGAAGCACTCGCGTATCTGGATCGCGCGAACGAGCTCGAGCCCGATGAGTGGCGCATCACGGCCAATCGGGCCGTGACCCTCAGCAGTCTGGGCCACTGGGAAGCCGGTCTCGCGGCGCACAAGCTCGCGGCCGAGCTCGATCCGGGGAACGCGGAAGGCGCCTTCGAACAAGGCCAGGCACTGTCGCGGCTGGAACGGTGGCAGGAAGCCCTCGACGCCTTCGACCGTGCCATTGCGGCCAATCCCAAGCATGCCGGAGCTCACTCCGCACGCGGCTTCGCCTTGGCGAAACTCGACCGCTCGGACGAGGCGCTGGTGGCTTATGAACGCGCCACGATTCTGAAGCCGAATTTCATCGAGCCCTACTTCGAACGCTCAAAGCTACATCTGGAACGCGGCGAACCGGCATCGGCCATGGTCGGTCTGCAAATGGTCCTGAAGCGGGATCCGAACAACGTCGAGGCGTTGTTCATGAAAGGCCAGCTGATGCACCACGTGGGCAACGCGAAGGGGGCCTTCTACGCGCTGCAGCGAGCGGCGGAGCTGGCGCCGGAGAATGAAGAGATCGCGGCCTTGTACAAGGTGGTGCTGCCGCTAGTGGATGATCCGAAGGCGATCGATCCGGGCCACAAGCACTAGAGGGCAGGGGCACAATAAAACGAGCGCTCCCGTCTCGTTACCGCAGGTGTAGGGGGGTCAACCCTGCGGGCGAAACCAGGAGCGCTCTCTTGAAGCCACCAGGAAGAGCGGCTTCGACTTCACCCTCGAAAACGAGAACAGTCACGTCGAGGGAACCGGCCGGAACCGGTTCAAACAGAATACGCCCGTCGCTCGATTCGTCGAGGATGATTCCAGAGGAACTGAGGAGATGCCCGTTCTCGATGGTGCGGACGATGGTGGTCGTTGCACCGGCCTCTCCGCGTTGTTGAACTCGAAGGCCGACCTGGGTCATTGTGCGAAGGTCGAGTGCCTGGGGCAAATGCACCTCGATCGCTCCAGCGTGGAAGTCCACGGTGATCTCGGGCGGGAAGTCGTCACGCAGGTCGAGCGCTAGCGTGGCGCGCAGGCGCGTGCTCTCGAGTTCGAGCTCGACCATGGTGAGGCCCAGCTCGGGAAGTGCCATCGACGCCGTGCCGCTGGCGTCGAAAGCGTCTCTCAGATTGAGCACGCCATGGGCACTCTGGGCGGAGCGCGATGAACCGGCCTTCGCAACGTCGCTGGATTTCGATACCGGCAGGAAACGCAGGTTTTGCACACCTTCCAGCGCTTTGCCATTCAAGCGCAGTGAAAGTTCGAAGCGCACCGCGGGGCGGACGGGAAGGGTCAACTCCACGTTGCGCACTTCCCCCTCGACAATGCGCAAGTAGAACAGCTGCGGAGGTGCCACGACATCGGGGGAGGGTTGCAGTCGCAGCCAGCAATCACCGGGAGGAACGTCTTTCAACACGAACCCACCTTGGGCATCGGTCCTCGTGTTCTTCACACCTCCGCTGGAGACGCTATGACCCGCGAGTTCGTTGTCTTCAAGTCGCACGCGACCCTGAATCGTTGCGCTGCGCGGCAGCTCGAGGTCGCCAAGGTCGACCCCCTCTTCCTCGCCCATTTCGAAGTCCAGAAGGACCGGCGCAATGCCATCGTGGGAGGACTGGGGTCGACAGAGGAAACGCCAGCGCCCAGCTGGGATGCCCGTGATACGAAAGCGCCCTTCGCTGTCCGTGCGTCCGTCCATTCGCACTTCCCCGACGAGCAGGTGGGGATCGTGCTCGGGTGGATCGGGGTCGAGCGCGTGGATGTCGGGCACGATGCGCTTACCGAACCGTCCGGCGATGCGGTCGTTCTCGCCATGCATGGGTACGCGTTCTTGCTGCTTCAAACGCAACTCCGCACCGGCGACCGGTTCTCCGTCGAACAACAGACGCCCGGTCAAGGCGGGTCCCCGCGACAAGCGCAGGTCCATCGTTTCGCTCTCGACAAGGAAGCGTTTCTGGAGATAGTCGGGGGCGACGACCGTGACCCAGTCGCTCCCGGGGCGCGCGTTGCGAAACACCACACCATCCTCATGCATGCGCGGGTCGGGATGCCCCGGGAGTTCACCCGGAATCTCCCGCGTACCCCCGCGTTCGATCGCCAACCAATAAAACTCGATCGGGTATCCGCTGCCGTCATCGACCACACGCAGTGTGCTCAATGTGGTCGGACGCATGAGGATGCGCAGGTTCGTATCTCCGGGTCGCGCGCGGATTCGTCGGCGTAGGGCAGGTTCGTAGCCGCGGGCGCGCGCGCGAATTTCGTGGGGCTCGTTGGAGGACAAGGTGACCTCGAAGCGACCGTCGGGGCCGGAACGAACCGACCACTCCGCCAATCCAGCGACGGGAAAGAGCTGCACACCTTCGAGGGGCTCGCCCTTCTCGTCGATGACGATGCCCGCGACCGTGGGGCCCCGTTCCAGGAGCACATCCACGTTGGTAACCTCGCCGCCCTTGATCTCGACTGAACGCGTGAGGCTGGCCATGCCCGGATGCGTGACGCCCAGTTGCCAATCTCCAGGCGGGATATGCCCGATCTCGAACAACCCAAAGGCATCCGCGATCTCCTGCGGAACTTGCCCTTGGTCCGAGACCGGACGCACGTTGGCGGCCAGGGCCTCACCCGTGGTGCTCGCGACGCGACCGGTGACGACACCGGCCACTCCCAGCGAGAAGACTCCGAGGTCCTGCTGGCCAGGAACGAAGCGCGCGAGCTTGAAGCCTCGCCCGGAACCCACGGTGAGGAGCAGCTTCTCGTGGAACGGATCCGCCGTGATGCGCAGAGTGGCGTGACCGGGTGGCAGGTCGGTCTCCAGGCGGAACTCTCCGTTCTCACGCGTGGTCGTGGAACGCCCCCAGCGAATCGTCGTTAATTGCACGCGTGCACCAACCAGGGGCTCACCGTGCTCGTCGATGACGAGCCCTAGAAGAACGCACTCTGCAATCGGCTCATCGGTGAACGAAGCCGTATCTTCCGTGAAAACCTCGTTCTCGAGCTGGCCCACGAGAAGCACGCGTTGCTTGTTCCGCGTGCTGTCCGGCCCGGCCAAGCGCTCGGTATCCGTTCGATCGAAGGTTGCCGAAGAAACGTTGGCCGATATGCGCTCGGCCGCATTGGCTTCGCTCGTGAACCAATACGCGCCGGTTATCACGACCGCGACTGCGCCCGCCAACAAGCCTACGTTCAGAGCCGCATTCGTCCCGAGGGTGGACAGGCCTGTCCACCAGGGGTTCTTCGACAGAGATTGCACCGCCACGACCGCCAACGAACGACGCCAGTCATCGCCAACGCGGCGCTCGAAACGCTCGCGCAAGAGGCGCTCCCCTTTGCGCAGGCGCCAACGCACCGTGTCCGCCGGCACGCCCTGGCGTGCGGCGATACGATTGGGTTTCAGCCCCTCTTGATAGCGCAACAACAAGCTCGTGCGGAACGGCTCGTCCAGCTCGAGCACCTCCTGGGCCACGACCTGTTGCAACTCGTTCTTCTCGATCAACTCCGACGTCGAGGGCAGGGCCTCGCTCCTCGCCGATTCGAGCTCGCGCCGACCACGGCGCCCCTGATCGCGCCACCAGCGAGCCGCGAGATTCCTGACGGTCCCCGCGAGCCACGCCCGCGAAGGCGGCTCTTCCCGGCGCAACGCAGCCAACCACGCCTCTTGAGCCACATCGTCCCCCGCCCCGGCATCTCGCAGGAGCGAACGGGCCAGCCCCTGGACCCAGCTCAGGTCCGCGAGCAGCGCTTCAGCATCGTGAGGCGTGTTTCCATCCATCAGAGGTGGATTCCCGGTGCGGAGAGGAGTGCGAGGGGAATTCGCGACTTCTTCCTTATCATGGGGGCTGCATGGCCATCATGGGGGCTGCATGCCCGAAAACCGAGTCCCCACCGACGGGGGCACGTATTCCTGTTCCGGCTAGAGGTACATCACCCGCTTGATATACCGCGCGAGCACACGGGGTTTCATCTGGCCCGGAAAGATGCACCAGCGGCCCTTGGGGTCGTCGCCGAAGACGACGACGCCGGCGTGTTGGGTTTTGTCCTGGTCGACGATTGGATCGGGGTCGAAAGCGCCGAGGCGGTGGCGGATCTCGGTCACGTCGTGCTCGTCGCCGGTGAGGAAGGTCCAGCCGGGTTGGACCTCGTAGAGCTCGGCGTACTCCTTCAAGTCCGCGGGGGAGTCACCGTCGAGGCTGATCGAATACATGTGGATGTCGCGACCGAGCGCATCGCCCAATTCCTTTTGAACCCCCACGAGGCTCGCCGTCGTCCGGGGTCAGAGCCCGTCGCAGTCGACGTACATGAAGTTGATCAGGACCTGCTTGTCCAGGACCAGGTCATCGAAGAAGCGGACCTCTTCGCCATCCTGGGTCGTCAGCGTGTGGTTCGGGAAATAGCCCTTCAAGCGGGCGTTGGCTTCGCGCGTCGCGGCGTCCTGTTCCGCGTACGGGATGACCCGATCCTCGAACAGAGCGTGGGTTTGCGGCGTTTCGGAACTCGGCACGCTCGAGGGCGACGCGCAGGCTCCGATTGCACCGAGAAGCGCGAGAAGTGCAGGGATTTTCAAAGGACAGACCATGGCGAGACGATCCCTCGAAGCTAACAGCGCTCACGAGGAGCGGGAGATCATGGCGCCAGAAAGATGGACAGGATCTCGGCCGGGCTCAGGGCTGCGTCGTAGATACGCACATCGTCCACCAGGCCACGAAAGGATCGCGCGGAGTTCAGGGGGTCGCGCCCGATGAAGGTCTGGCCGTCGAAGGCCTCGACGGGATGGGAGACCGTGTTGGTCGCCGTGGTCAAAACGCCCCCCTCGCCGAGGTAGATGGTAGCTCGATGCGCTTCGACGGCGAGCGCCACGAAGACCCACGTGTCGTCCGGGACGAGGAGGCCCGAATCCCAGCCCCATGTCGCACTGGAGCCGTTCCAGTGATAGCGCAGCTCGTTGTCGGTGCCGAAGTTCAATCCGGCGACGGTGGATTGCTCGCGGCTGAAGATCAACCCGGCCCAGTCGAGCTGGTCACCGTCGCGGCGGATCCAGGAGGTCAGCGTGGCATTGTCGGTGTCGAGATCGAGGGCTGGAATCTGCACGCGATCGTTGATTCCGTCGAAGTAGACCGCGCTGGCCGTATCCGCTTTGGCTCCAGGTTGGTTCAAGAGCGGCGCCCCGAAGTACACGCCGTCCACACCACCGGTGACGTCGTTCGCGGTCGATCCGCTGGGCTCGTCCAGGGGCCAGTGATTCAAGCGCGCCAGCTCGAACTGCCAGATCCGGCCTTCCAGTTGCGACAGGGGCGTGTTCTCGTCAACGCGCCAGAAGTACATCGTGTCCTGGGCCAGCCCGCCAGGCACGAAGCTCTCGGTGAGGAGGTTGCCGACGTATTCCGGTGACGCGGGCGTCGCATCGCGCACGGCGCTGTAGTCGCTGCCGAAGTACACGTCGTGGGACAGGCTCTCGAGACCCGAGACCCAGCGCAGCGAACCCGCGGCATCTCCCAGTTTGCCCCCATCGGGCGGGAAGGGAGCCTCGGCGTAGCCACCGAGGACGCTGAGGAAGGCCAGCTCTTCGCTCGTCAACGCGTAGTCGTAGATGCGCACCTCGTCCAGGTCGCCGTCGAAGTAGCGTCCGGGGTCGTCGAGGCCCAGCATGGTCACACCGTCGAACTCCTCGGCGCCGTGGGAGACGAAGTTCGTGGACTCGACGGAGTTCATGACGATGCGCGCGCGGTCGGGCTCGATCACGAGCGCGACGAAGGCCCACTGATTGTTGGGGAGGACGAGCCCCGAGTTCCAGTTGAAGGTGCTGCCCGCGCCGTTCCAGGTGTAGCGCAGTTCGTTGGCGTTGCCTAAGTGCAAGCCAGCGACCGTGTTGCCGGCACGACTGAAGACGAGGCCGGCGAAGGAGGTCTGGTTGGCGGCGCGTCGTACCCAGGCGGTGATCGTCGCACGATTCGAGTTCAGGCCGAGAGCGGGTATCGCCACGGAGTCGTCGATACCGTCGAAGGCAAGCGCACCGTCGTGGTTTCCGCTGGTCCAGATCGGCGCGCCCTGCAACGTGCCATCCAGGTTGTTGGCCGTGGCGTCCGCTGCGCTGGAGCCGACGCCGTCGTCCAGCTTCCAGGTCGCCTTCATGACCAGAGCGTCGATTTCGACCGTCACGGTGCCCAGGGTCGTATGCTTGCCGTCGCTGACACCGTAGTTGAAGCTATCGAGGCCAACGAACGGTGTTTCCGGAGGCGTGTAGCGAAGCCGGTCCGCCAGCAGGGGCGAGCTCGGGATCAGCTCGATGCTGCCGCCCTTTTGCGAGGTTGCATCGAAAGTGGCGAGATAGAGCAGGTTGCAGTTCCCGTCCGAGTCGTTCTCGAGCACGTCGAAGACCAACGTCGCTTCGTCGCTTTCGTCCTTGCGAAGATAGGCGCTGTCCGGCGTGGCGTAGGGAGGCAACGGGGTCGGATAGTTCGCCACATCGTCCAGGCAGGCGATGCTCGACATGTAGTTGAACTTGATCCTGCGCGTGTTGGGACCGATGAAAAAGCACGCACCGCACATGTTGTTGCACGGCGTCACATCGTGGCAGTGGCCAGAACCAAAATTGTGGCCGACCTCATGGCCGACGATGTTCGCGCCATCCATGCTCCAGCCGTAGCCGAAGCTCTGGTTGCACGTCACGCCGACATAGGCCAGCCCCCCGAACTCGATCAGGCTACCGGGCTTGGATGTCATCAGGTGGGCGATGTCACGCTGGATTCCGGCGAGCGGACCGTTCCACTCGTCGCGGAACTGGTTCAGGAGATCCCCACCACTGGTCGGGGTGTAGAACGGAGCGGTACGCACGACATAGTCGGTGATGACGAAGGTGACGTTGAGGTCGCGCGCATAGAAGAAGTCGACCTGGTTCATGATGGCGTCGATCGCGGCCACCACGTTGGGCACGGACGAGCCCTTGCCCTGGAAGTACTCGAAGTCGGCGTCGTAGGCGATCTCGCACAGCTTCAAGCAACCGGGATCGAGCGGCTCGACGAGCAGGCTCTGTACCGTCGGCAGGGGAATGCTGTCGTCGGCCACACCGCAGGGCTCGGGGAGCCCCGGTTTGCCCCCACCGAAGAGCCCTGAGGGAGCGATCACGTGGCCCCGGGCATGCGTCGGACCGACGCCGGGTCGAATCGACCAGGCCTCACCGGAGCCGGACAGGACCTCGGCGCTCAGGCCCTCCGTCCCCAGACTGGCCAGCACGGTGCTCGCGGGGTCGCCCGCCAGGTGGCCGCGATACGTACGTACCGCAGGGAGCTCCCGCTCGCCGAAAGCGGCGCCGAGAGCGCCCTTCGTCCCGTGGACCCGAACGCGCGCCCCGGGGCGGCGCAGCGCGTGCCTCTCCAGGATCAGCAGCACGGGCTCGCTGCCGTGCTTTACACGCACCTCGAAACGCTCGGGGAGATCGCCGGGCAAGTCGCCCAGAACCGGCTGGGGCGCGTGCTGGGCGCGGGCTGAAACAGAAATCGAACGCCCCCGTTCCACACGGGACGCCTGGGCCGCGGGCAGCAGGCTGAGGGCGGAGAGGAGGAAAACAGAAAGAGGGCTGCGCATGGAACTCCCCAGGCTAACTCGCTCGATCCCGGCGCAGTTGAATTCGCACGGCTTTCGAGAATTGCCTCGCGTTCAGCGCGCCACGCTTGGCCTCGCGAATCCACAGCGATAAGCTCGCATACGACGGCTGAAACAACACGCAACATGACGAACATCGACACACTTGAAAGAAAGCTGGAAGCAGGCCAGCTTACTGTTCCTTTCACTGCTCCTTCCGGGCCTCGCGGGCCCGTGGTGCTATCAGGCAGGTCGATCGTATCCAGCCGTTTGCACGTAACCGCATTTCGCAATCAGGGGTTCTGAGCCATGCGTACACGCCTCAAGCGCTTCTCCGAGGACTTCACCCAATCGCTGAAACCCCTGCTCGGGCCGCTGGATTCGGTGCTCGATGGTCTGGCCGACACGGCCTTCAAGGAATCTGTGGCCGAATCGCTGCCACTCTTGCGCGACATCGAACACCAGTTCGATCAGCTGGTCGAGAAAGTCGAGAACCAGCACGCCTTCGTCCTGATCTTCGGCCCCCTGAAGAGCGGCAAGTCGACCCTGATGAACGCCCTCGCCGGCGCGTACGTCAGCGAGGTTTCCGCCCTGCCGGCCTATCCCTGCCTGGTCTACGTCGGTGATGGCAAGGAACGCTCGTTCGAGGTCACGCGCTACAACGGGCGCACCCAGTCCGCCCGTGACGGGGCCGCTCTGCAGCGCATGCTCGACCACGACCACGCGCGGTTGGCCTCCTCGCTGCGCGAAGCCGAGGAACACGGCGAGGATTTCGACCCCTCCCAACACCTGCCCGAGGCCATCCGCTGCATCGATGTGCGCCTGCCCGCGATCGGACTCGCCGAGTCGGGCTCGATCCTGGTCGACACGCCCGGGCTCTACAGCCGCATGCGCTTCGGCTACGACCGCATGACGCGCGACTTCCGCAACTCTGCTGCCTGTGCGGTATTCGTGGTCAAGACGGACAACCTGTTCCTCGAGCAGGTCTTCGACGAGTTCAACGAACTGCTCGGTCTGTTCAGCCGCATCTTCCTCGTCGTCAACATCGACACGACCAAGCGTGACCTCAGCAACACCGGCGAGTTGATCCCCAGCCTCGAGCAGCGCGAACCGCAACGGGTCGTCACGGCCTTCGAGGACTTCGCCATGAGCGCGCCCCTGAAGGCCGCCGCGGCCGAGGGGCGCCTGCATATCTACCCGATCGACCTCATGCGCGCGGCGCAACGCAAGCTGCGCGAGGCCCAAGACGCCCAGAACGCAAACGGAGACACGGATCCCGACAACGGGGTCACCGAAGCCGTGAACGGCGTCGACGCGCGCTTCGACGACTTCCAGCACGACCTGACGGATTACCTGAACAGCGCGGAGTACCTGACCGCCTTCATGACCGACAGCATCCACCGCGGCGAGACGCTCCTGTGCGACCTGCGCACGGTGCTCGAGGACAAGCCCGAGGTCCCCGCCTTGCGTGGCACGCTGGCGGACATCGAAGCTTCGTTCGCCGCAGCCAGCAGCAAGCACGAGGCCGGCCAGCGGCTCATGAAGAGCGACTGGAACGGAGCCTTCGACCAGCTCGGAGCACTGCTGTCCGAGAACGTCCGCGCCCACGCCGAAAAGACCTCGATCAAGGTCCTGGCCTCCCTCGAGAGTGCCTTGGCACGTTGGTTCGACGCCGACTCCAGCCTGGCCGAGCTCTGCGAGCGGCAACTGACCCCGCTTCTGCAAGAACACCGCGAGGACCTCGTTCGCCATACGCGCGAGATGATCCAGGCCCAGATTCCCGAGCCGTTCGTCGGCCTGCAGCTGGACCACACGTTGACCGACGACGTGGCGGTCATCGAATTCCCGATGGGCTCTTTGGCGGAAAGGGCCATCGAAAGCGCCAGCGGCTCGATCGACTGGAAACGTCCGGACCAGCTCTTCACGCCCGAGGACATCCCGGTCAGGAAGCGCTTCCTGGACTGGATCTTCTTCCGTTCCTTCTCGACGATCCGCAACAAGCTCTTCGGAGCACCGCAACCCGAGCGCATCATCACGCGCGCCGAAAAGCAGAGCCGCATGGGCGCCAACGCGCTCGAGGCGATGAAGATCTCGCTGGGCAAGAAGGCGCGCACGCACCTACTTGAAGTTCAGGCCTCGATCGAGCGGACCCTGGTGCAGCACTACATCGGGTTGCTGAAGGAACGAGTCGCCGAGAGCCTGCTGCAGCACACCGAAGGCATGGCCAACGAACGGGACCGCTGGGAGACCCTCGCCCAATCCCACCGCAAGGTGCTCGCCCTGTTCGACCAGCTCCAGGACAGCGCCGCTTCCGCCAAGGGAACGCTGCACGGCTTGCGCAAGGAATTCCTCGACGACGGCATCGAGCTGACACCGACACCGACGCTCGTCACGACCGAGGAAACAGTGCTGCCCGAAGCGCCCAAGACCTCCAAAACGACAGAAGCCTGAGAGACGCCAGCGGGGCTCAACCGCCCAGCTTGGCCTTCGCCCGGGCCAGGTTGTTCACTGCGTTGGAGAAGTCGGGTTTGATCTCGATCGCCCGTTCGTACATCTGCACGGCCTTCTTGTAGGAGCCCGTGCGGTAGTACATGGTCCCCAGGTGGTCGTACCCGGCGTAGAACTCGTCGTCGAGGCGCAGCACATTCTGACCGGACTCGATGGCTTCGTCGTAACGCTCCTCACGCGAGAAGGCGACCGAGAGGTTGTAGTGGGCCTGGATCAGGGTCGGACGGACGCGGATGGCCAGCTGGTACTCCTCGATGGCCTCCTCGGTCTTGCCGAGATCGCGATACAGGTTGCCCAGGTTCACGCGGGCTTCGACCCGTTCCGGGGCCAGCTCCAGGCAGCGTTGGTAATGCACGCGCGCGTCCTCGCGGTTCCGTCGAGCGTAGTACGCGCGACCCAGCTGGAACTCCAACTCGGCGTCTTCCCACTCGGACCATGGGCGAAGCACCTCGATACCACCGGCGGGATCCCCGGCATCGATCCGCATGCGACCGTAGGCCAAGGCGGCATCGTAGCTCTCGGGTTGGAGCTCGGACAGCGACTGGTAGTGCCGCAGGGCAAGGAGCTTGTTGTCTTGTTTCTCGTAGGCCTGTGCCAGTCGCTGGTGGGTCGGGATCCGGTCGGGATCCACGCCGAGCGCCGTCTGGTATTCACGTAGGGCATCGTTCGTCCTCCCGAGCGCCATGTGCGTGTCGCCGAGATACAGACGAATGGCCACGTTGCGTGTGCTGACGCGCAAGGCACGGCGTAAGACCTCGCGGGCTTGCGCGTACTTCCCGGTCGCGAAGAGCCCGAAACCGGCGCGCCCTATCGACGTGCCGCGCACGTCCTGCAGGTTGGCATCGCGCATCCCCTGGATGCGGTTCAAGTCCAGACCCAGGGCCGAATCGAGGACATCGGTGACCGGCTCCACAAGCTCGGCGATGCGATCCGTGATCAGGATCTCATCACGTGGAGCGCGGATGCCGGATACGGAATAGTCCAGGAGCGGCAGGTCGTCGCGGAAGATCTCGCCCCCCTCGCCGATCTTGAAAAGGCCTCCGGCCCCCATCAGGTAGGCGCCAAGGAACGTGTCGGGGGTGTTCAGGCGTTCTCGACGACCACCCCAGTGGGCCCATTCGAGATCCTCATTGACCAGAGGACGCGCGATGGCCTGCTTCAAGCGCTCGCCGGAAATGCGGAAGGAAGAGGCGTTTGTTCCGACCAGGAGCAACTCGCCGGTGTTGTACCAAAGCGAAGCTTCGGGAAAGACGTCGATGAAGGTGTTGACGACGCCACGGCACTCGTCCTGACTGAGGAACATGATCGGAACGAACTGGCACAAGAGCCCGTCGGGGCTCAGGCGCTGACGGGCGTGCTCGTAGAACTCGCGGGTGTAGAACGAGCCCACCCCTGGGCGGAACGTCTGGCCCACTTCGACCGAGATCACGTCGTACTGTTGATCCGTATAGCTGAGATAGTTGCGGCCATCCTCGGCCAGAAAACGCACGCGCGAATCGTCCAACCAGTCCGCGTCGAAGTACTCGCGCACGATGCCCGGTAGTTCGCTTTCGATGTCGACGCAGTCCAGCCGCGCGATGTCGTAGTAGAGAAAGCGACTGGCCGTCTGACCGGTGCCCAGGCCGATGACGGCAATGTCCTTGGGAGAGGGATGCACCAGCATGGGAATGTGGGCCGCCATGATCTGGTGGGTCTTGCGCGCCTCGCCCTGCCACAACCGATCGATCTCGAGGATGCGCACGCCGTTGCGCTCGAGCACCGCCAGGTTGGCGTTGCGGCCTTCGGCCACGGCGATGGCCCTGTCGCCGGGCTTGAGCAGGAAGTCGTCGGGCAATCGCGTACCCATTGCGTTCGGCAACAGGAACCAGGCGCCCAGGCTGACGGCCGACAGGAAGAGCTTCTTCGGTCGGTCGCGTGCGCCGTCGATAAGAAACCATGCCGCCAGACCAAGGACCAGGCTGGCTCCTGTGGTGACTCGCACGCTGGCGTGGAGCCCCAGGGTCGGCAACATCACGAAGCCCGCGAGCAGCGAACCGACGATGCCACCGAAGGTGTTCAAGGCGGTCATCTTGCCCACGCCCACCGAGGCCAGCCAGGGCTGGTCGACGACCATGCGCACGGCCAAGGGGAAGGCGATACCCGAGAGGATGGCGGGGCCGAGCAGCACGAAACCGAAGGTCAAGAGACCGGCTTCGCCATCGGCGCCTATCAAATTCGTGCGCCACCAGGATGCAGGCAAGAGCAGGACCAGGAGCACACTCAAGCCGGTCAGAATCTGAACGCTCCCGAAGTGTTGGGCACGCTTTTCGGAGTCATCGAAGTGCCTGGCCATCACCCAGGAACCGATGACGATGCCCAACAGGATCACCCCCAGGGTCAAGGTGTAGGTGTACACCGTGTTGCGCGTCAGCAACGTGAGAAAACGGGCCCACAGGATCTCGTTGGCGAGGATGACCGCACCCGAAACAAAGAACAGAAAGGCCACGACACCACGTTGGCGCGCCGTCGCGGCAGCGGTCTCGTTCCCGCCGGTACTCGCTTCCCGCTTGCCCTGCGAATGCTTCGCGGTCTTCTTCTGCGTCGAGCCCTGCGCGCGCGTGTCCCGGGCGAGGCTCCAGATCACGACACCGATGCCGACGTTCAACACACCGGCCGCGTAGATCGAAGTATTGACCCCCAGCATCGGCAACAGAATGAAGCCTGCAAGAAAGCAACCGACAGCCGCCCCGAGGGTGTTCAGGCCGTACAGAAAGCCGACGCTGCGCGAAATGCCCGTGGCCTGGGTCACGTACTGACGACAGAAGAGCGGCAGGGTCGCGCCCATCAGAAAGGTTGCGGGAAGAATCGCGATCGAGGTCAAAGCCAAGCGCAGGAGCGTCATCGAGGAGAAGCTCTCGTACGCCGCCGGATAGACCGATCCGTAGGCAAGGTCGCACAACGCGAACAGCGTCGGAGTCGCCAAGGCGAGTGCCCCGAGGGCGATCTCGAGCTTCGCATAGAGCCGCAAGGGACGATCGATCCCTGCCGAGGCGCGTCCGAAGACGAAGCTGCCGAGGGCGAGCCCGCCGAAAAAGACGGCGACCACGGTGCTGAGCGCATAGGACGCACTACCGAAGACCAGCGAAGCCTTCTTGATCCAGGCGATCTCGTAGATCAACCCGAGCAAGCCGGACAGAAAGAAACAGGAGAAGGCGATCCGATCCGGGACGTTCGCGCCCGAGGTCGGAGTCTCGCGTACGGTGACTCTGGCCATGCTTGTGGTTGGGGCGCGTTATGGAGTGCCCAGGATCAAAGAATGACCGCCCGGGCAGTATCCGGCAAGGCGAGAACGCAGGAGGTTCTCAGGGAAGCCCGCCGAGGACTTCGAGCAGGGCACGAAGTTCCAATGGATCCACGCGCCAGTTTCCGGAATCGCCCGTTTCTCCTCGACCGAGGACCAGGTGAGCGGGCCGCTCTCGCATCTCGCTCGCCACGAAGCCCCCGCAGCTCGAGTGCACCTGGTCCACGCCACTCGTGCGCACCAGCTGTGCGGCATTCGACGAGCGGACCCCCCCGCCGGGGAGGATCTCGATCCGGCCCTGGGCCAAGGCCACAAGCGCCGCGATCCGCTCCTTCCCTGCCGCTGCGTCCGCGGCCCCGCCGGAGGTCAGGATCCGTCGCAGGCCCAGCTGAACCGCCGTTTCGAGTGCATCCTCGAGATTCGTGGTGGCGTCGAAGGCCCGATGCAAGCAGGCGTGCATCTCACCGGCCGCGTCCACCATCTCGCGCAACAGCCCGTGAGCCAACTGCGCTTCGGAGGTCAACGCCCCGATGGCGATGCCGGCACAACCGACCTCCCGCAGTCGCTCAACATCGCGCAACATGGCCCCTGCCTCGCGCTCGGAGTAGAGAAAGTCACCGCCGCGCGGGCGAATCAGGGCGATGCACGGAAGAGCGGTCTCTTCCACGGCTGCCTGGGCCATCCCGAGACTCGGAGTCACGCCTCCGACGCTGAGGGCACTGCAGAGCTCCAGACGCTGCGCGCCAAGCTCCGCGGCGACGCAGGCATCCTCGATCGTCTCGACACATGCCTCCAGGAGAATGCTCATCGCACTTGCTTCCCTTGCGCCAACGCCCGGATGCGCGAAAGCTCGTCCGCGATCACCGTTTCATGCGGGTTCAGTTCGGCGGCTCGCTCGAGCTCGGTGAGGGCCCCCTGTAGCTCGCCCCGGGCCTCGAGACACAGGGCCAGATTGACGTGGGCGTCCGACTTCTCGGGACCGTATCTCAAGCGAGCACGCAAGGCCTCTTCGGCCTCTCCAAAGCGACTGGCGTGCATCGAGCAAAGCGCGAAGAGGTCCAGAGCCAGGAGGTGCTTCGGGTTCTCCTCCACGATACTCGCCACCAGCGGCAAGGCTTCCGCGATTCGCCCAGTCCGGTACAACGCCTCGGCGCGATGAAGAAGGTCGAGCTCGTGGAGCCGTTCGAGAGGAGCGGGGCGATCGCTACCCGCGAGCGGCGAGGGGAAATCCTCGTGCGTGGCCACACCGCCGGCATAGCCCAGCGTCCAGAGCGCGCGCTGCAACTCCCCGTCGGCTTCGAAACGGTCGGTTTCGAGTTGCGGGCGGCCCAGAACATCAGCGATACGCTCTCGCGCGTGGTTCGTCTCGCGCTCACGCCCCACGGCGACGTTGCGCTCTTCCGCAGGATCGCTCCGCAAGTACAACTCCGGTGTCGAGCTGTGCAGGTACTTACCGAAACCATCGACCCAGCCGACGAGCGGGCTCCAACCGTAGTACAGGTATCCCGAGTACGACTCGAAATAGACACCGCGGGTGGAGTCGGACGCTTGCGACTCGGGGTCGGCTCGAAATAGATCGAATCCATCCACGCCGGGCGGCGGGGTCAACCCGAGAAGCCGAAGGATGGTCGGGTGGATATCGACGACGCTGGCGTACTTCATGGAGCCGGGTGTTTTCGTCGTCCCGGGCGGAGGGCGGAAGAGAAGCGGCACCCGCATGGTTGCCTCGTAACAGAGCGCCCCGTGGGTCGGCTCGCCGTGTTCACCCAGCGCTTCCCCGTGGTCCGCGGTCAATACCACCCACGTGGTGGCATTGCGACCGCAGGCGTCCAGTGCCGAGAACACATCACGAAGCGCACGATCGACGAGAGCAATCTCACCCAGGTAGGCATTGCCACCCGTCTGCTCCTGAACATCCTCGGGCGGCGCGTAGGGCAGGTGCGGATCGTAGAAGTGCAACCAGGCGAAGAAGCCGCGCTCCGATTCGATCTCGGAAAGCCATGCGACAAAGCGCTTCGCCGTCGTGAACGCATCGCGCTCCAGATAGAAATTGTCCTGCTCGCGAGCAGCCAACAGCGGTTGGTCATACACCTCGAAGCCCTGGTCGAGACCGTAGGCTCGATCGAGGATGGCCGTCGAAACGAAGGCCGCGGTCCGGCGTCCGGAGCGGCCCGCGTACTCGGCGATCGTCTCGGCCGAGGAGGGCAGCGCTTGCAAGCCGTTGTCGCGCACACCGTGGCGCGGCGGGTAGAGCCCGCTCAATATCGAGGCGTGGGCCGGCAGGGTCAGCGGGGCGACCGTGTAGGCGATCGGGAAGCGCACCCCCTCCGCGGACAGCCCACAGATCGTCGGGAACAGGCTCGCCGACTCACCGCGACACGAGAGCACGTCCGCCCGGGTCGTATCGAGGGTGATCAGGAGCACGCTCGTGGGCGGCGCCACGGCCCCCGCACCGCATCCGGACGCCAGCCCGAGAGCCCCCAGGGCCAAAAAGCGCCCCACGGCCCTATGCGGCACCAATCGAGCGCCGTGAAGCGCTCGTATGAGCGGTGTGAGAGCTCGTCCCATGGCGCGGCAAACTAGCAGATTCACGTGCCCAAGAGCCCCGGACCTTGGTCTAAGATGGGGCTTGCTGGCCCGAGAGGCTCCCATGCTGAAAATGCTCACGACTCCCCTCCTCCTCGCCGTGGCAACGATCTCCCTCGCTGCCCAGAGCGCCCAGAAACAGGCGGCGCCCCAAAACGGACCCACTGACGACCCCCACGGCAAGGCCAAGCCGGCCGTCCAGGAGTCGAAAACCAAAGAGGCCCAAGAGACCAAAGAGGAGCGCAAGAAAAAGCCCAGCGTCCTCGAAGAGCTCGCGCCGCAGTTCGGGGCCGCCGAAGGTGACGACCTGCGCGCCGAAATGGCTCGCCTCTTCATAGAGGTCGAGCAGAACCTGCTGGCCATCGATGACGAACTGGCAATGGCCGGCGCCGGTGAGATCGAGCTCGGCGCGGTAGCGGATTCCGGAATCGACAAGCTCCTGCGCTCACAGAAGGACAAGAGCAACCAGGTCGTGGCCGACATCGATCGCATTCTGGAGATCACCGAACAGCTCGGCGGAACATGAATGTCCTCCGCGATGGCTGGTCAGCCACAACAAGGAAAGCCCGGCGAACTCGATCAACCCCGTGATCAAACGCCGCAGCAACCCGAGAACACGCCCGACAGTCCCAAGCAAGAAGAGCAGCAGAAGGCGAAGAAGCCTGAGCCGCAAAAAGAACAAAAGAAGCCCGGCGAAGGCAAACCCGAGAGCCCGGAGAAGAACCCGCTCACCGGGCAGAACAGCCCCGACGCGGACCCCGAGAACAAGCCCGAGAACAAGAAGGGCACCGCAATCCCCGCTTCGATGGACGCCGAGCGCTGGGGCGAACTCCCCTCACGCGTACGCGCCACCTTCCGCAACCAGGGCAAGGACGATCTCCCGGTGCAGTATCGAGAGTGGATCGACGCCTACTACCGCCGGCTCAGTCGACAGCGCTAGCTACGGTCGCGTCAGGGGTAGGTGAGGTGGGTACCGAGCCACCTAACCTCCCCGTTTCCCAATCCACGCCGCAACCCTCTCGTCCAGCAGCTCGAGCGGCACCGCTCCCGTCTCGAGAACAAGACGGTGGAAAGCCCGTAGGTCAAAAGCCTCCCCCAGCTCATCGCGCGCCCTCTCCCGCAAGCCGATGATGCGTTGCTCGCCGATCTTGTACGACAAGGCCTGACCAGGCCAGGCCACGTAGCGTTCGAGTTCCCAGCGAAGGTCCCCTAGCGAAAACCCATACGGTTTCGCGTAGTTCGCACACTCCTCCAGCGACCACCCGAGGGAATGGATGCCGACGTCCCACACGAGTCGCAAGGCACGGAACATCTCGGAGTAATACCGTGCAACCTCCTGATGGGGGTCTTGATAGAGACCCAGCTCGCGCCCCAGGCTCTCGGCGTAGAGCCCCCAGCATTCATCGTGATCACCGGGTGCACATTGTGCGCAGAAGAGACACTACGGCGCCCTCGCGAAATCTTCCCATCTTGGGGCTGGCACCCCACTCCATTGGGTAGCCCCGAGGGCGATTTCTGCTCACCCTCGATCTCCCATAGCCTGCCCTTCACTCGCCCAACCTCGTACGAACCAAGCAACAGCGCGGGTAGAACTGAATTTAGGGAGAAGATCGTCTCAATTCAGACACAGATTCAAGTCGCGCAAAAACGGTTCCCGATGAGCTCAAGGTGTCCGACCCCCGTATCCATTCGCTCCCGCGACGCGGTCGCAGAGTAGGCCTGCTCGTTGCGGGGGTCCAGGTCATCGTCATCGGCGTCGGGTGGTATTCGCTGTACCACACGACGCATGAGAAGATCGCCGATGGGGTCGAGGAGATCATCCTTCAGAACAATGAACGGATGGCCACTTCGATCATCGATGCTCTCGACGTCGTGCAGGGGAATCTCGAGTTCGAAACGGAAGAATGGGAGCGCGCACAGGCCATCATCGAGAAGGTCGAGCTCAGCAGTGGTGGCTTCGCGTGCATCATCGATGCGGACGGCTTGATCGTCTGCCACCCCGAGATTCGAGATAATCCGTCACTACGAGAAATCCAGCTCTCGGAGCACACCTTCGTCGATCAAGAAACCCTGGCCGCGACGACACTGAGGCATACGAAGGAAGAGGGCGTCCAAACAGGTGTCATGCGCTTTCTTTTCGATGGCATGCACTACATCGCGACCCAGTTGATCAACGACGACGGCGTGCGCCTTCTCGTTCACCAGCCTGTGTCCGGATTGACGGCTGCCAGTGAGCACATCACGCACGGGCTGATCCTGCAGACCCTCTTGGTCGGTTTCCTTATCACTGGGCTCACCGTGCTGGCCGTGCACCTGATCACGTCGCGACACAGGGCTGAACTCTTGAAGTGGAACAGCGAGCTGGACGGCAAGGTGCGTCAACGTACGCTCGAGATCCGCGAAGCGCTCGACAAGGCCGAGGCCGGTTCGCGAGCGAAGTCGGAGTTCCTGGCCAACATGAGCCACGAAATCCGCACGCCGATGAACGGCATCGTGGGCACTCTCCAGCTCCTGGAGACGACGCAACTGGACGAGGAGCAGAAAGACCTCGCCATGACGATGCATCGCTCGGGAGAGACCTTGGCGACACTACTCAGCGACATTCTGCAATACTCAGAGCTCAGTGAGTCATCGGGGATTACCAAGGACCGTGTCGACGTTCGCAGGCTCGTTCAGAGTAGCCTCGACCTGCTTCGCATGGAGGCCTCGCTCAAAGGCCTCACCCTGGAAGCACACATCGACCCCCGGGTTCCGATCGCGGTCGAGGCCGATGCCAACAAGCTGGGTCAGCTTCTGGGACACCTGACGGCCAACGCCGTCAAGTTCACCAATGCCGGATCGGTCTCGGTCAACGTGTGCCTCTCGGGCGAAGGAGGCTCGACCAACACGCTGCGCTTCGAGGTTGCCGACACCGGGATTGGCATCCATGCAGAAGATCGCGAGAAGATCTTCCAGAGCTTCCAGCAAGTCGATGGCTCCATGACACGCAGTTACGGCGGCATCGGCCTGGGGTTGTCCATCTGTCGTAAGCTCGTCAAGCTCCTCGGGGGAGAGATCCAGCTCGACAGCGAACCAGAGAAGGGCAGCCGCTTCTCCTTCGAACTGCAGCTGCCGACCTGGTGCAGCGTCGATGCCCCATCCCCCGTCCTGCCGAAGCCCAAGAACCGAAGCGCTATCAGCATAGAGCTGGCCGAACGCATCCGCGGCATCCGCGTCCTCGTGGTCGAGGACAACGCGATCAACCAGAAGATCATCGTCCGTACGCTGGAGAAGTTCGGTTGCAAGGTCTTGGTAGCCTGGAACGGCGCGGAAGCCCTCGAACGCATACAGAAGAATGTCGTGGACGCGGTCTTGATGGACTGCCAGATGCCGGTCATGGATGGCTACGAAGCCACGCGCTCGATTCGGGCCCTACCCGACAGGAAGAGCAACAACCTGCCCGTCATCGCCCTGACCTCCCACGCACTACCCGGAGACAGGGAGAAGGCGCTGGGGGCTGGCATGGACGACTACCTCGCAAAGCCCGCACGGGCCGAGGCCATCAAGGAAAAGCTCGTCCACTGGTGCTTGCGCAAGAAGAGCATCACCTCTCCCCCGGATGAGCCCACAAGAAGCTCAACAGGGGACCAGCTAGACACCAACGCCTACTGAGGTTTCTCGCTCCCCAGTTCACGCATACGCTGGCGCGCCTTCCTGGCGATCTCTTCGTCCGGATGCTCCGCGAGTCGCTCGAGGAACGAGCGTGAAACCCGTCTCGCCCCATCCGGGCTCGCGACCGTATCCCTCAATCTCATGGACAGGGCCTCGATGTCGGTGGTCAGCTCGCCGGAACGGATCCAGCGCTCGGCGAAGGGCAGGGCAGCGATGGCGACCTCGACACTTCCGCTGCGAAGCAAACCACGCAGGGTGCTGCGCATGGTCGGCGAACTCCAGGGTTTCAGATCCCGGTGCAACTTGGCGTTCAACGTGTTCAAACCCTCCGCAACCATCAGCGGCGACTTGTCCTGGAAGCGATCCGCCGCCACGACGATGCCGACCGCATTCTTGATGTCACCGCGATCACCGGCGCGGGCAATGAGCGCCTGAACCAGGTCATCGAGCCGTGGATCGCCCCAGGAAAACGCGCTCTCGACAAAGTCGGTCGTCGTTTCGGCGCTGACCCCAAAGATCGCGGAGCGGGTCCAATCATCCTTGGCGCGGCGGTACATCTGCAGTAGCTGGGTACGCATGCGCTTGCCAAAGGCTCCGGGCAAGGCGACCAGGGCTGCCAAGCGCACGTGCGGACTGGCATCTCCGAGCAGACTGACCGTGATCTTGCGCAGGCGTAGAACATCCCAGTCCTCCGCGGCGGCGGAGGCACGCAGTGCATTACGGCGCACGTTCGGGCGGAAGTCTCGCAACAAGGCCTCCCCGGCCTTTTGCATCAGCCGTGGAGACGTCGCAGCCAAGGTCCACAGGGTGTGAATCCGGCCGCGGCCTTCGAGGGAGTTCAGGGCGGTCTTCAAGACCAACCCGAGATCGAGAGCACTCAGCTCCCTTTCCAGGAGCAGTCGCTGTGCGGTATCTCGATGCCAGACCCCAGGATGCTCCAGCGCGGCGATCAAGAGCGAGGTCTCGGCGCCTTCGAGCGACACCGTGGGAAGCGGCAGCGACTGGTCGTGTTCGACACGGAAGATGCGGCCGTAGCCTCGGGGCGAATCGAGCGCGCCCTGGCAATAGTCCAGCACGTAGAGCGCTCCATCCGGGCCCGTGGCGAGATGCACAGGACGGAACCACGGGTCGCTCGAGATGAGAAACGACGCCTCGTCCGGGGTCGCGGTGAAGCTCACGCCCTTCGGCCGCAGCGTGTTGCGCGCCACGCTCCCGCCCACCGGATCGCAGGTAAAGTAGTTGCCGTCATAGTCCGAAGGCCATGTCGCTCCGGAATAGAGCAACGATCCCACGCCGACGAAGACATCTCCGCCCGTGGCCGTCGGCGGCGGAGCATCGCTGGAGTCGAGCACACGACGCAACGCCCCCTCATCGAGACTCGACCAGCTCTCGGTCGCGCCAATTCGACCGGCTGCGAGCTGCTGCTCGTCGAGCACGACGTGGCGCAATTCGCCGTAGGAGGTACTGAAAAACACCTCGCCATCGGCATCGATGTCGAGTCCTCCCAGCGCGGCGCCACTGCGCGAGACGACCTCCAACACCGAGCCATCGGCCTGAAAGCGAATCACACCGTTCTCGATCGAGGCGAGCTTGCGCTCCTTACCGTCGCGCACGGAAGTGGAGGCTCCGCTACTCGAGCTGTGTCTCGCATAGATCCATCCATCGAGACCGAGGTCGAGATCGTCCACCACGGCATCCGCGCCGAAGCCCTCGTAGAGCACCGTGCGCGTGTCCGACGTGCCATCCTCGTCATCATCGTGAAGCCTCACGATCGAGCCTGATTGGGCCAGGATCACACCGCCTCGATACAACACGAAACTGCGCACGCCCACGAGCTTGTCCGCGAAAACCCGCGCCTCGTCAGCCCGCCCGTCGTGATCGGAGTCCTCGAGGACGACGATCGAATCGCTCGCTTCCGTCGCGCCCTTGCTCTCGAAAAGGGCTCCACCCGTATTCGCCACCCACGCGCGGCGCCCCGCGTCCCAGGCGATCGCGACCGGATGAGTGATCACCGGTTCGGCCGCAAACAGGGTCGCTCCGAAGACGCTAGGCAAACTCAGTTTGTGAATCGCCCGATCGGATGCGCTGGGCGCGGCGTCGGATTGACCGAAGGAAACCGGTGCCCCCGCGAAGCTCGAGAAGAAGAGGAGGACGATCGGTTTGACGTGCATAGAGGAATTCCTGCCGGGAATACGACCCTTCCTGTGATTCCAGATCCACCGAAAAACCATGTACGTGGCAGGGAGGGCGTACCGAGCCCACGAAGTGGCCGTAGGTGGTCCCTGGATGGACCCCCCACGGACGCCACTTCCGGGCGTATCTTCCCCGATTCCCCTTTTCCCGGAAGCATCAGGGCAGCGTCACCGGCAGCACGAGAAGATCGTGCGCGCCGGCGGCATCCCTCACGAAGACGGCGAGTTTGTAGCTGGCGCCATTCGTCCGTGGGATGCCGAGAATGCTCAGCTGGAAGGCGCTGGTTTGCGGTATGGGGGTCAGAGGCAACTCGGTCAAGGTGCCCTGGGCGTCGTCGTAGACGAAGACCTGCACCGACAATTCCTCATTGTCGACATCGAAGACCACGGCCTCGAAATGGACATCGATCGTCCCGGGCGAACTCGTCCGCACACGAAACTCCGTGTCGAGTACTTCGGGAGCGTAATTCGTGGGCTCCCCCGCACCGGTCTCGAGCATCACACTCGAGGCCAGCGTGAACAGTTCGATCAAGGCCACCTCGGCTGCGGCCTCGTTTCCCAAGAGGTATTGCTCGTCGAACTCGATCAGGGCGCCCACGATGGCCGCTCCTCGTACTGGACCGAGATCGAAGGACTTGCCCAGACTCAGGAAAGTCCAGGTCATTAGCTTGAGATAAAGCGTGTGCGTGATTGGACGGGTGACATCGAGCAGCGGGTACTGCTCTGTACCGTAGAGCAGTTCATGGTTGCGCAAGAGCTCGTGATACGCCCCCGTGCTCAAGTCCACATCGGCGGGCGCGAGAATCACGAACTGGGGCGATAAGGTCTTCACCTTGGCGATGCTGGGCGTTTGGAAGGTTGGATCGCGTTTGGTCGCCAGAGACCAGAGCGCGTTTGCCGACGTGCTCGAGCGCACCGAGGCGAAGCCATGAGCCGCAGGTTCGGGATAGAAGATTCCCGTGAGGTTGCGAAACTGGTTCCTACCGATGTAGGCCTCCCACAACGTGAAGCCTACCTGCGCCGTGTCGAGCCACTGAAGCACGTTTCCGTAGTACTGAAACAGCCCGGGCAAACCGACCTCGGACACGAATATGGGCTTGCCGCCGTAGGCATCGCCAATCTCCGTCGCAAGCTCTACCTGGGTCCGGATGATGTCCGCGAACATCCCGTACGGATGACCCGAAAGAACGGATAGCGACGTGTGATCCGCCAGCGTGGAAAGCAGTCCCTGATTGTCTGCGAAGCTCGCGAACCCGACGGTCGTGCACGGTGCGTTCTGCTGGGCGCGCACCGTTTCGAGCAGCTCGGCCAGGCGCCAGAGTCCGACGGAGGCCACCGACGGCTCGTTCCATACATCCGCGATCCACCAGACTTCCGGGTCACCGACCTCGGCAATGGCCTGGTTCACGGTCTGCACTACACTCGCCACGTAGAGGTTCGCGCGGACCATGAAGTCCGGTTGCGCAATGGTCTCCAGGGCGGGACTCTTGATCCACACCTCCGAAGCCAGGTCCGCCAGCAGATCCCCACTGGGTTCGCTACCGAAAGAATCGAACAACACCGGAAGGAAGAGCATGCGCTCGGTCGCCAGCGTGTGCGCGTAGTGGTGCAACGTCTCGAGGAAGCCCGTCGGGTCCGCTTCGTACAGATCGAAGTTCAGGAAGGTCCGCAGGGTGTTGAAGCCGTGGGCACGCAGGAAACTGACCTGGCTCTCCACCTCGAGCGGATTGTAGCTGGCCCAGTGCTCGAGGCTGTGCTTCGCCGAGGACTGGTGGTAATTCGCTCCCACCGCCTGGGAAAGGCCGGACGCGGTGGCTCCCATGCGCACCATCGTCGGGACCGCCAACCGATCGGAGCGGACCTTCTGGGGAGCCGCCGGGAGGGCCGGGACGAGGAGGGAGAGGGCCGCCAGAACCCCGCTCCAGTCCTGAAATCGCTGCTTTGGTCTACGATATCGCAATATCTTCCTAGCGTAGCACGGCTGGGGAGGGCCGCTACCCCAGACTCGGGTATCGTGCTGAGATGGAACCCTGCGACATTCGTTCGATGCTCCTCGCCGGCGCCCTCGTGGCGCTTGCGACCATCTCCCCTGGGCAAGGCACCGGGAACTCCGACCTGGGCACGATCGTGGGCCTGGGCAAGATCGACTTCCCCAACTCAGGCGCACCGGACGCACAAGAGGCCTTTCGGCGCGGTGTGCTGCTATTGCACAGCTTCGAGTACGAGGACGCGGCCGGGGAGTTCCAGGAGGCCCAGAAGATCGACCCGGACTTCGCCCTGGCGTACTGGGGCGAAGCGCTGACGCACAGCCATCCGATCTGGCAAGAGGACGACCCCAAGAAGGCCAGGGCGATTCTCGCGCGCCTCGCTCCGAGCCCCGCGGGCCGGGCAGCGAAAGCCAAGACCGACCGCGAGCGTGGGCTGCTGGAGAGCCTTGAAATCCTCTATGGCGAGGGCGAACGCCCGAAACGCAATCGCGCATACGAACGCAAGCTGGCGGAACTGCAGGCCGCGTATCCCAAGGACCTCGAGATCGCCGCCTTTCACTCGCTTTCGATCCTCGGAACCGCGACGAACGGACGCGACATTCCGACGTACATGAGAGCCGCCGCGATCGCGGAGGAGGTCTTCATCGCGAACCCAGATCACCCCGGTGCGCTGCACTACGCGATCCACTCGTACGACGACCCGGTGCACGCGCCGCTCGGTCGGCGCATGGCCAATCGCTATAGGAAGGTCGCCGCCGCTGCCCAGCACGCCTTGCACATGCCCTCACATATCTATGTGGCCCTGGGGGAATGGCAGGCTTCCGTGAATTCCAACATCGACGCGGCGGCCGCTGCGGACGAGCGACGCGCGCGCAAAGGCCTCCCGGTCGACGATCGCGGCTACCACTCCCTCTCCTGGCTGGCCTACTCCTACCTTCAACTAGGCCAGGGCCAGAAGTCCCTCGAGCTCATGCACGACATGCAGGCCGACGTGAAAGAGAGCGGTTCCTCCAGCCGCTCGCGCTATCACCTGGTGAGCATGCGCGCCCATCACGTCATCGCTCTCGACGCCTGGAAGAGCGAGGAGGCACAGTTCGAAGTCGACGTGGAGGGACTGAGCATCTCGAGCAAGGCCACCGAGTACTTCGTGCGCGGGGTTGTCCGGGCGCGGCAGCGGGATGCGAAAGGCGCGGAGGCAGCCCTCACGGATCTGCACACGGCCCTCGGGCTGCCGACCGCGCCGCTCGCCGATGACCTCGCCGGCTGCTGCGCCGCGCCCCTCGAGGGTTTCGGCGAAGCCTCGCCCCGGCGCAAGGCGGCCCTGGTCCTCGCTGAGGAGCTGGCCGCATTTGTGGCCCTGGCCAGGCGCGAGCCCGAAGTGGCCCTGGATCACGCCCGGGTGGCCTGCGAGCTCGAGGACGCGATGGGCTTCGACTTCGGTCCTCCGATCGTCACGAAGCCCGCCCACGAGCTTCTGGGCGAGCTGCTCCTCGGCCGGGGCCGGCCGGCGGAGGCCGTCCTCGAATTCGAGGCGGGGTTGCGGCGCGCTCCCAGAAGGGCCCGCATGCAACTTGGACTGGCTCGGGCCCTCGAAAGAGCAGGTAAAACCAAAAGGGCACTGGCAGTTTTCCGCGAAATAGCGACCATTTGGGATGCAGCCGACGAGGATTATCCGGGACGCGAGGATGTACGCCAGGCGGTGGGGCAGGAATGGTAGGAGCGCCATGTAGGGACCTCCGATCTCCCTGCGCACCGGTCTCCCACATCCAGTCTCTGACCGCGCTCGGGGCCCTTTCCCTATTCTAGCCACCCAAGTAAACGAAAATCGGAGTGACCATGGCCATGAAGGCTTTCACAAACCTTCTTGCAGGAGCGATCGTTGTTGCAGCGCCCGTCCTAGCACAAGACAGCGTCTCGAGGCTCGGCACGAGCTTGCCGGGTGACGCTGTCTCTCCCTACGACACCACAGAGCAAGTCAATACCTACGTTGTCGACCTGACGCTGTTCAAGTCCTCGGGCGGTACTTTCTTCGGTATCGCACCCCTCATCAAGTCCAGCCGCGGTGTGGGCGTGTCTTCGACCTTCTCGAACAACGGCATCACGGCCCAGGCGCTCAGCTCTACGCTGCTGAAGAACCAGCCGTTCCCCTCCTCCAGCTACTCGCTGTGGGAGAACCAGGCCGGTGCCGGTATCAACGGTAACGGAGCCAACGATGCCCCCGGGACCATCATGGTCGCTGGCTCGAACTCCACGCAGTTCGGCGTGGCCTTCGACGAATTCGGTGGCACGGACTCCCCAGGCATCTTCAACGACAACATCGTCTCGGCGGTCGTCAACTACCTGCCCTCGCAGCCCGACCGCTTGTACGTGTCGCGCTACGGCATCGCCCAGAACGGCGCCAACGGCACGGAATCCCGCTCCGCGGTCTCCATGGGGTCGGTCGACGACGTTGGCACGGTCCACTTCCGCGCAGACGGCTTCGGAGCCGTGGGCCCGAACAACCTGGTGGCCAACAACTGGTTCCGGGTCAACTCGCTCGTGCGCAGCGCCGGTTCGCAGAACGTCATCGACCTCTTCGGAGGTTCTGACGGCCCGGCGACCGAGCACCTGCTCAACGAGGTTCCCGACACGCACAACCCGCCCAGCATCATCCCCTGCTCCATCAGTGGCCGTCCGGTCCTGATGGGCACGAACTTCCTCAGCGAATACGTCTACGAGGAGTTCTTCGCCACCACGACGGCCACGATGGATCACATCAACCTGGCCGGCGCCGCGGACCACCGCGGTGGCGTCGCCTTCTCGCGTCACGCGGTCGTTCCGGGCAGTGCCGGCACGGGCACGATGCTCGCCCAGGGCGGTACGGGCCTGACCCGCGGCGTGCTGGTCTTCGGCCTCGACTTCGACGGCGCTCCGTTGAGCTCCTTGTTCCTCGAAGCCCCGATGGCGGTCACGGACAACGCCACCGGCCACGTTGTCGATACCAGCGGCGAGTCCATTCACCACCGCAGCCAGACGGCTTTCCAGGGTGGCAACGGCCAGACCGCCTTCGGTCGCGACACGAGCGGTAACTTCCTCGCCGCGTTCACCATCGAAGCCGACCCGAACTACCTGGGTCAGGGTACGGGCGTCTCCGACAACCCGCGCAATGCGATCGTGGTTGCCAAGATCTCCTCGCTCGGCGCGCTCCAGGGCTGGACGACGGCCACGTACGTCGATGCCACGGCTCGCAAGCCGATCCTGAACGCACAGGGTCGCCATATCGGTCAAATGGCCGAACTCCTCGACGTCACGGGCGGCGTCCCGGCCATGAACCCCATCGGTCCTTCGATGTCGTCTCCGGCCATCGATGCCGCGGGCAACATCTGGTTCGTCGGCGCGGTCGAGCTCTTCAACCGCATCGACCTCGACATGAACGGCAGCTTAGAGACGAGCGACTTCGACAACGCTCTGCTCCGCGCCGTCTACGACCCGGCGACCTTCAGCTACAACCTGGAGTGCATCGTCGAGCTCGGACAGACCTTCCGCGGCCGCAACTCGGGCCGACGCTACCAGATCAGCTTCATCTCGATCG
This sequence comes from Planctomycetota bacterium, assembly GCA_965662355.1. GTDB lineage: Bacteria > Planctomycetota > UBA1135 > UBA1135. Next base: position 189,302 of record CBFIHP010000004.1, read on the forward strand.
CCGACGGCAACTCGGTCGCCAGCTCGACCCTGTGGTCGGGCAACGTCAGCCAGATGGCCTGGAACGATATCGACAACTCCGGCATCGGCTCGCGCGACAACCGCAACCTCGGCGGTATCGTGCTGAACGCCAGCATCACCTACGACGTCGACCAAGACGGCATGTATGACGATTTCGCCGGCACCGGAGTCGACGAGCAATACAGCGCGGTGATGTATATCGGGCGCATCAAAGTCAGGCGTGACCCCAAGGGCGGTCCTCAAGACGGCGGAACGATCCAGGCTCCGTGATCGCGTAAAGCGAGTCCAACTCGTATCGGGCGAGGTCCATCTGGGCCTCGCCTTTTTTCGTGCCCTGAACGGCCGTTCCGCCTTCGATATGCTTGCCGGGCCTCGGCGGCCGTCGCTCGCTACCTCTGGCTCTAGCGCGCTTCCTTCTGGAAGCGGATCGCCTCTGCCACGTCGTCCCACGTTATCGCGGCGAGATCCACCAGGGATTCACCCAGCTTGATGCCTTCACTGCGGTGATGCGCAAGGCCCTGCTCGAGCATGTCCTTGTCGATGACACCCTTGCTGACAAGCAGCTGCCCCAGGGACCACTGGTCGACATAGCCCTTTTTCTTGGCCTCGGTGAGCGACACCCGGGAGACGTGGGCTTGCAGGCTGAGCGCCATCTGCAGATCGGATTCGCGGATCAGTCCCGTGTTGACGAGGACCTCGCCGAGGCGCTCCCCATGGCTGGCCTGGGCTTCGCAGGCGAGATTGACGGCCTCCTTGGCGACGAGACCGAGCTCGACCAAGAGCTCGCCCAGCATGAAATCAGCCTGCTTGTCCAGCTCCCCATAGGCTTCGTCGATCCCACCCGCGGCCTTCGCACCACTTCCAACCGCAATCGCCGGAGCCTGTGACGGTACCGGAGTGGGATTGGGGTCCTCGGCTAGAGACGGGGAGCTCGTTTGGAGTGGCTGGGCGCTCTCGAATTCGGCCGGGACGTCGACACCTCCCTTGCGCATGACGGTTCGCTCTGTGAAGGCGACCAGGGAGTAGATCATGCCGTGGAGTTCGTCACGCGAGACGTCGTCGATGCGGTCCCACAGGCGTGTGAGATGCAGGGCGGCATCGAGGCTCAGGGACAGGCGGACATCGGGGCCGCTTTCGAGAGTGTTGCGCAGCTCGAGCACGAGATCGGTGATCTCGGAGCGATGGGCTTCGACTCGCGGATCGCGCTCTTGTAGCGCCTGGAGAACGGAGGCAAACGTCGTCATGGGTACGGGGAGCAGGGTCGAGGACAGCTATCGACCGATGCACCCCGATCCCGGAGGGCGGAAACTCGTTCACTGGCTACTCCGTCTTCTTCTTCGCCGCGTCCTTTTTGGCCTGCTTCGCGTCCCGACGCTCCGCGAGTTTTGCGATGTCCTTGGGAAGGTCGAATATCTGAGGCTTCACGGTGTCGAATTCGACCGAATCGACGCTGATCTTGACCTCGCCGCTGGGGATCAACTGGCGGGTATCCGTGGGCACCATGAGCCCTTCGAAGGCCTTGTACCCGCGGAAGATGGTGGTGACGGGGACATCGCCCATGGGCGAGGGGAAGACGGTGCGCTTGCCGACCAAGAGCCCCGAATCCAGTGAGTAGAATTCCTGCACCGTCCGGGCCGCCACCCGGGTCGAGCTCCGTCACGAGCATCGCTCCATCGCGCAGACGAAAGTCGAACCCGACGCCACCGGCGACATCGACCTCGGGAATCTCGAATGACGCGGCGTAGTCCGGCAGGGATCCCGATGGAATCACCACGAAATGGGACTGCCCCAGCTTGTTGAGCATCTCGGACAAGATCGCGCGCACCTCGGCTTCCGACTTGGCCGCGTCGATGCGGGGCGCCATCTCCTCGCGGATGGCCGCCCAATCGACCCCGTTGAAGTCAGGATCGAAGTGCGTTTCGTCAACCGCTTTCCAGGCCTTTTCGAAGGCGGCTCGCGCGGTCGCGTGATCGAAATGCTCGTCGTCTTGAGCAACGGTGGCCGCGGTCGCCGAACCATCGCAAGCGGTATTGGCTCCACCGAGCAACAGGAGAGAGAGCGATAGAAATGCTTGCATGGGCATCAGGATTCTCTCCGGGACCTGCGCAGAATAGCGCACCCTATTCTCGAAGCGCTACGATGGTGCGTCCCATGATGCTCTACCTCGGCACCAGTGGTTACAGCTACAAGGCATGGAAAGGGTATTTCTACCCAAACGACCTCCCGGCGACCAAGATGCTGGAGTACTACTCCCGGCACTTCAGCTCGGTCGAAGTCAACAACACCTTCTACCGCATGCCGAAGGCGGAGGTCGTTGCCGCCTGGCGCGACACGGTGCCCGAGGGCTTTCGTTTCGTGCTCAAGGCGAACATGCGCCTCACCCATCGCCAGCGCCTGAAGGAAGCAGGTGAAACCCTGGCGTTCATGACCCGTGTGTTCTCCGCCATGGAAGGTCGCCTGGGTGCAGTTCTGTATCAACTACCACCGAACTTCAAGAAGGACCTCGCACGCCTGGACGGCTTCCTCGAGCTCTTGCCGGAAGGCACGCGCGCGGCCTTCGAGTTTCGCCACGCGACGTGGTTCGACGAAGAGGTTTACGCTTGTCTGAGCAAGCACCGTTGCGCGCTCGTCGTTTCCGATGTCGACGACGAACCTGCGCCGTCCCTGGAGCCCCTGTGCGACTGGGGCTATCTCCGCCTGCGGCGCGAAAACTACACGCCCGAGGACCTCGACATCTGGGCCGACAGGTTGAAGGAGAGCGGCTGGAAGGAGATCTTCTGCTTCTTCAAGCATGAAGAGGAAGGCACCGGACCTCGGCTGGCCAAGGACTTCGAGAGTCGCTTCGAGAGCGACAGGTGACATGGGGTGTGAGTCAGCTGACACCAGCCAGGTGGATCGACGCCTCGGCTGAAGGCTCAGCGCGATGCGTGGGTTTCGAGAATCACCTGCAGCGAGGCTTGCGGATCGTGATACATCGACTCCGGTAACTCTCGCGCCGTCACGATGTGCCAGTCGTGTTCCTGGGTCTCGTTCACGCGCCGCTTGTCGGTCGCCAGGAACACGCCGTCGAATTCCTTCCATCCGCTCCAGAGCCGGGTGAAGTTCGGCTTCTTGTCCTTGCGCCGACGGAAGAAGGCCCATTGCTCGAGCAAACCGCTCTCGCTGTCGAGCGCCAGCATGTAGCGATTGTCGGGGGTACTGCCGACGCCGTTGAAACGCACTCCGAGAATGTCTACGACGCGCCCGTCCGCCAACACCTCCTCACCCAGGTGCCGCACGACCACGCCAGGATCACGCAGCTTCCAGGGCATGACGACCCAGTACGAGTCGTTTTGCCAGCGGCGATAGCCCTCATCGAGCAACTCTTGTAAGCGGTCGGGGTCGCTGACTTCGACTCCGCTTTCGAAGGCGCGGCCCTCGCGTGTCTCGATGTTCATCAAGAGGGTGAGCTCGTCGGTTTCGATACGCACGTCCCCCGTGAGCTTGTCCCAGACGTGCCGATGCGGACCCGGGTAGACCCAGGCGAGGTGGCGCAGTCGCTCCCAGGCGGTGCGGCCGCCCATCTTCTCTTCGAGACGGTGGACCAGGCCAACTCCAGCGTCATTCGAGCTGAAGAGCTGCTCGGGCATGCCTTCCAGGAAGTCCCGCCACGCGATCAAACCCTCGCGGAATGCGGCACGCTCATCCCTGGGCAGCGAGGACACATCGATCGATTGTGAAGGATAGTGAAAGAGCGGTTTCAGCTCCTGATAGTCCTGTCCACGGCCAGGCACCGAACCGACGTGGTAGGCGTGCACACGCAAGATCCGCGACTCGTGCGTACGGTTCCAACCCTCGACCAGATAGTGCCCGAGGCCCTCGCGCAGCCAGGCGTTCGGAGAGCGCGACATGAGCCGCCAGAAGCGCCGGGTATTGTGATTTGGAAAGTACCTGGCGAAGTGCTCGGGTTGCTCGACGATGCCGAAGTCCTTGTCGTGCAGCACGTCGACGAAACGACCGTCATCCAGCTGGCCGACCACGAGATACCAACCGTAAAAGGTGTTCTCGATATCGCTGAAGATGTTCCAGTTCTGGAGCAGGGCCAGTTGCTTGCCGTACCCCTCGATCCACTTCGGCAGCGGCGGCAGAGACTCGTCACGCGTGCTGTTCCAGTTGCCATACAGCATGAGCCCCAGGGCCGCTCCGCAAGCCAACTGCCCGCCTCGGCGCAAGGCTCGGCCCCACGAAGTCGATTTCGGCGAGAACGGAGCCGCGGTCACATGCAACAGGCGCTTTCCGAAGGCGTCCCGTGGTGCCGTCCAGGCTCGCGGGAGAAAGGCAGCCAAACGATCCCAGAACCACGGAGGCAGGAACAGGGACACGGCCACGATGGAGAGAATCTCGAAGATCCCGATATACACGGTCAACTGGATCCCGATATGGAACCCCGCGAGCACGCACACCATCAAGGTGCGAATCGGCCCCGTGAACCACGGCAGAAAGAGCAGCAGCGGCCCTCCCAGCTCGAGCACCAGCGTGAAGAACGTCAACACGGCGCACAACGTGGGGTAGTCCTTGAGGAACAACCCGAACGAGCGCGTGTACTCCTCGATATTAGTGAAGACCCACAGTGCATCGCCGCGCATCCACACGTCGTAGCGGTGCTTGAAGAGCCCGGCGTAGAAGTAAAAGGCCACCAGCTGCAGGAGCACGGCCACCGTCGCGACGGACAGCACCGTGCCGAGCCTTCCTACGTGCGGAGCGAATACGCGTCCCTGTTTTCGGTCCAGGGAAAAGGTGGCCCCCAGAGGCAGGAACATGGCCCAGAACATCATCGCCTGCAGCAGAACATCGCCGGTATGCGTGCAGTAGGGATTGCGCCGCACGAGCGACACCAGAAAGACCATCGAGAGGACCGAAACGAGCCTCGTCCGATAGCCGACGATCAAGAGCAGGGCCAGAGCGCCGGCAACGCAAAAGAGCGAGGCCTGAACGTAGAAGGAGTCGCTGAAGAGGTACAGGCGAAACAGCACCGAATCAGGCTCGAGCGACCGGGCTGCTTCCAGGGGAAAGACGCCCTCGCCGGTGTAGTGCTCGCGCAGGGAAATAGAACGCTTCACCAGATCGGAGATCAACATGATCCCGAGTCCAATGCGGAACAGCGCGAGGGAACGCGGATCGATCCCCCAGAGCTCGCGGCCCTTGCTAGAGAGCCAGCTTTTCCAGCGGTCAGACATACCTAGGCGAACCCTAACATGCGGTTGCCCTGTTTCGGGCACTCCGCTGCTACCCTGCGTGCTCCCATCCCAAGGATTCTACGCCCCTGTCATGCACGTGAAACACCGCTCTCTCTTCACCTCGATCCCGCTACTGGTCGCCATCGCACTCGCCTCGTGCCAGAGCGCCCCCCGGCACTTCGACACGGTCCCGGCGTACGACGCCGCGACGTTCTACGCCACGACCAGCCTCACCGGCGCCTCGTTTTCGCCCGACGGCGAGAAGATTCTCTTGACGAGCGACGAGAGCGGCGTTTTCAACGTGTACGACATCCCCGTCCAGGGTGGGGCCATGCGTCCGCTGACCCACTCGGATACCGATGCGACGATCTCGTTGGGCTACTTCCCGAACGACCGACGCTTTCTCTTCACGCACGATCAGGGCGGCAACGAGCGCAACCACGTCTACGTTCGGGAGACCACAGGGCAGATCATCGACTTGACCCCGGGCAAGGAGTTGAAGGCCTCGTTCGCGGGCTGGACAGCGGACAATCGTTCGTTCTTCATTGTCACCAACGCACGCAATCCAGAGGCCTTCGACCTCTATCGCTACGACGTCGAACGCGTAGCGCCCATCACGCCGGCCTCCGCGCCGAAGGGCACGGAGTTCATCGAGGGCTATCGTCGTCAGCTCGCCTACGAGAATCCCGGTGGCTTGGACATCAGCGATATCAGCCCAGATGGGCGCTGGATCGCCCTGGGCAAGGTCCGTAACAACGCGGATTCCGACATCTACCTGCTGAACATCGCCTCCGGTGCCGATCCGGTCCACGTGACGCCCCACGAAGGCAACATCTCCCACGGCTCGCAGGCCTTTTCGCCGGACGGCAAGCGCTTCTTCTACTCGAGCGACGAGGACAGTGAGTTCACGCGCATCTGGTCCTACGACCTCGAATCCCGTGGGCGGGAACTCGTCTACGAGGACGACTGGGACGTGCAGTTCTATCGCTTCTCGCGCGATGGCCGCTACTTGATGATCGGCGTAAACGAAGACGCCAGCACCGACGTACGGCTCTTCGATGCCAAGAGCGGCAAGAAGCTTCGTCTCCCGGAGGTTCCGGCGGGCGACATCACAGGGATGAACTTCCAGGACAACGGCTCGAAGGTCGCCTTCTACGTGAACGGCGACGCTTCCCCTTCGAATCTGTACGTGATGGACCTCGAGAGTCGCGAGCTCGACAAGCTCTCCTCGACGCTCTCACCCGAGATCGATCCCCAGTATCTCGTCAGTTCGACCGTCGTTCGCTACGCGAGTTTCGACGGCGAGAAGATCCCCGCCCTCCTGTACCGGCCGTTGCAAGCCTCGAAGAAGAACAAGGTTGCGGCCTTGGTCTGGGTCCACGGCGGCCCGGGCGGACAAAGCCGAACGGGCTATCGTGCGACGATCCAGCACCTGGTCAACCACGGTTATGCCGTCCTCGCTGTCAACAACCGCGGATCTTCGGGCTACGGAAAGCGCTTCAACCACCTGGACGACCGCGACCACGGCGGCGGCGACCTGCAAGACTGCATCCACGGCCGCACGTACCTGGAAAGTCTCAAGTGGGTCGATGGCGAGCGGATCGGCATCATCGGCGGAAGCTACGGCGGATACATGGTGTGCGCCGCGCTGGCCTTCCAACCGGACGCCTTCGAGCTCGGGATCGACATCTTCGGCGTGACGAACTGGATTCGCACGCTCGAGAACATCCCGGCCTGGTGGGCCGACTTCCGCGAGGCACTCTACGCCGAGCTGGGGGACCCGAAGGAGGATCGCGAACGACTCATGGCACGCTCGCCGTTGATTCACGCGGACAAAATCCGCCGGCCACTACTCGTCGTCCAGGGCGCCAACGATCCGCGTGTCCTTCAACCGGAGAGCGACGAGATGGTCAGCGCAGTACGCTCCAACGGAGTCCCCGTCGAGTACGTCCTGTTCCCCGACGAGGGTCACGGGTTTCGCAAGAAGGAAAACCGCATCGCGGCCTCGGAGGCCTATCTGGCATTCCTGAAGGAACACCTGCGATAGGCGTGCTGCTCAGGGTCGGCGGAAGCGCAGGAAGTAGTTTTCCTGCAGCCCTTCGATCTTGACCTCTTCGACGAATTCGAAGCCCGCTTCCTCCACTTCCGCGCGGAAGGTCTTCTTGTCCGCGCGGAGGTGGCCCAGTAGCCACTCACGCGTTTCCCCCGGGATGCGTTCGAAGTCGACGATGACGAGCGAGCCGCCCGGGCGGAGCGCGCGGAACATGCTCCAGAGCATCGACTTGGGGTATTCGAAGTGGTGATACGTGTCGCACACGAAGGCCAAGTCGATGGTACGGGTCTCGAGGTCGACCGTGCGTTCCTTGGACAGGCGCACCATGACGGGGGGGTCGAGGCCTTCGTCGTTGACTCGGTTTTCGAGGTGATCGATGAAGCCCGGTGCGATGTCGAGCGCGTAGAGGTGGCCCGATTGACCGATCCTCTCGGCGATGCCTTGAAGAAAGAGCCCGGTACCCGAACCCACGTCGGCGACATCCATGCCCTTGCGTAGCCCAAGAGCGTTGATGATGGCATCCCGGGCCGCCGCGACGTCGCGGGTTTCTACTTCGAAGCGCGAGATGAAGTCGCCCACCTCCAGGTCGTCGCTGAGAAAGCTCTCATTGATCCCCGGCTTGACGCTGGCTTCCTCGATCGGAGGCTTGAGACGCGGAGGTGCCGGCCCAGCACAGCTGGAGAGAAAGAGCGAAGCGAGGGACAGGGCGGTGAAGAGTCTCATAGGTGGCTTTCAGGTTCTCGCGGGGCGGGGAAACTAACCGAAGCGGCCGGGGCAGGGGAACCCCCTACCCCAGCACCAGGAGCACATACACGGTCGCAAGCGCGATATGGGCCGCGGCGAAGGGCAGAGCGGTCTTGACGAAGTCCATGAAGGAGAGCTTCAGGTCGAACTTGTGGATGATCGTGACGGCCACCAGGGTCGAGGCCGAGCCGATCGGCGTCAGGTTCCCCCCCAGGTTCGCACCGAAGATGACCGACCACCAAAAGGGCGATGTGGGGTCGCCGGCGACGCCTTCGGTGCCGGCGAGGATCTTGGCCAGCATGGCGGCCAGGGGGATGTTGTCGGTGACCGAGCTGGCCCCCGCCGAGGCCAGCAGGATCAGCCCGGCTCCGGTGGTCTCGCCCAGGCCGATGATCCGTTGCAGCCCTCCACCGATCAGCTCGAGCACGAGCGCGTGCTCCATCACATTGATGACGACGAACAACCCGGCGAAGAATCCCAGCAGGTCCCAGTCGACGGCCTGATAGAAGCGATCAGCCACCGATTTGTAGCGCACCAGCATGATGACGGCGAAGAGCAGGGCCACGTAGCCCATCTTCAGGTCGCGCAGCACGGGTAGATAGGACGTCGAGGCGATCGTGGCGATGAAGAGCAACAACATGATCGCGCCGAACCAGAAGAAGCCCTTGCTCTCGATACCGTCGTTCTCGTCGAAACCGGCGACGAGCTGCTGCGCTTCCTCGCGTTCGGCGTCGGTGGCGAGCCCCGTGATGGCAAAGCGCCTGGAGCCCATCCACAACGTCAGGGCCGTGGCCACAAGGACGTAGGGACCGGCCTTCACGAAGAAGGTCACGAAGCCTATATTCGCCGCCGTGCCCACGAGGATGTTCGGAACCGAGCTGATCAGGGTCAAGAGCCCCCCGATATTCGTCAGTAAGCCCTCGGTCAGAAGGAAACCCAGAAGCAACCCCTCGCGCTTCAGCTTCTTCAACGACACGCCGGTCAGCGAACCGACGATGATCATGGCCGTGACGTTGTTCAGCACGGCCGAGAACAGCACGGTCATCAACCCGTAGTAGATCAGCAGCTTCTTGGGATCACCGCCCGAGGCCTTGGTCAGTTTGACAGCGATCCACGTGAAGAGCCCCGACTTGGAGGTGATGTCGACGAACAGGCTCGAGCCCAGGATGATCGCAACGACGTTCCAGTCGATCGCAGGAATGTAGACCGGTAGGTCGATCGAGTGCCCCCCGATCTCGTACGGGCCGTAGGGCAGAAGATCGAACCAGGCGCCCAAGAAGAGACTCACCGCGGCGAAGGCGCCCACGATGACCGACTTCTTGGCGTGCAGCTTCTCTTCGAGCGCCAGGCAAGAGATCAACCCCACGAGCAGCGCTGTGAAGAACAGCGTCGTCCCGAGCGAGACTTCGTGCCCCGTTTCCGCACCCAAAGGCAACGCCACGAGCGAAGATACCGTCATGTGTAGGGACTCCATCACAGCATCAGGATCGCGACTTCGCGCAGTTCGACGGCCAGCGGATAGGCGAGGCCGTGCATGGCCAGTTGATCTTCGTTCTTCGTGTTCATGACCAGAAGGTCCACCTCGTGCTCGGAGATGAGGCCCCGTATATCACCCAGGCGTTGCCCCATGTTCACAACCCCGCGCACGTCGATGTGTTCGCCCTGTGCCTGAAGAGCCTTGCGACAGGAATCGATGTAGTCGCTCGGCTCTTTCAGAAGCTGGGCGTGCAGTGTCTCGCGGGCGACGTCGGTGTCGATGGTCGGCACCTTCGAGATCGCGTCGATGTAGCGCTCGAACGTGTATTCATCCTCGACGTGGGCCAGGAGCAGCATGCCGCCCTCGATCTTGGTGAATCGGTGGGCCCAATCGATCATGCCGGCCTCGGTGGCCAGGTGGTCGGTGATGGCCATGACGCGATCCAGCTCCGGCGGCCCACCGGCCCAGGCCTTTTCGTTGCCCGGATGGGGCACGACCAGCACCGGAAACGGAGTGGCCTGGGTCACCACATCCAGCCGTTCCCCCAAGCTGAACGGGTGGCGCCAGCCCTCGCTGAGCAATCCGCGATAGGTGCAGATCAGGTCCGGCTCGGCACGCAGAGTCGCCTGCAACAGCGCCTCGAGATCGGTGACGTCCCCCGCCGCGAGCGGCGTCATCTGGATCCCAGGGCCCAGGACCCCGAGAAACCGCAGCATGGCACGCTCGAAGGCCGGATAGCGCTCGGCATCGAGGTCGTGCAGGCAAAGGACGTTGCGCACCTCGATGGGGCGAGGGACGTAGATCTCCTTGGCTGCGGAGCGAAATACGCTTTCGAATTGGTCGACGTTCGTCATGGCTGCGAAGGGAGTGTCATTGGGAGCACATCAGGAACCATGGGAAGGCTCAGGGGCCTCGCAATCCGAGGTATAGAGGTATACTAGCTCTCTCCAGAGGAGACTTCGCCATGTCCTTGCTCCTAGGTGTCCCCGGTTTCATTCTCGCTCTCGCCGCGGCCGGTCCGTCGAACTTGACGGCCCAGTCCACCGAGCGCGCGACGCCCCCCCCCATGGGCGGCGGATCCCAGGACGCACGTGATGACATCGTCACGGTCATCGATGGCACGGTGCTGGACTTCGCCGTGCGCGCCTCGGGCGACCTCGTCTACTGCACGGACGAGGGCGAGGTGGGAACCATCCCGATCGGCCAGGGAGGCGCATCCCAGGTCCTGGCTCCCATCGGCACTTTCATCAATCAAACGCCCCGGGCCGTGGCCGCGACTCCGGGCGATGACGTCGCGGTCCTCTGCTCGGTCGGCGACATCTTCGTGATGAATGGCGGCACACTACCCGCGAACCTCGTCTACGACGACGTGTACATGGTCCTGGATCCCACGGACATGATCTGTGACGACGCGGGCAACTTCATTCTTGCCAGCTCCTCCCCCTCGAACGGGCAGCGCGCAGTGAACTGGATCTCCGCCGATGGATCGCGGTGGGCCTACTACTTCGTCCGCCACCAGCTCCACATGCCGGTACAACTGGCCTACGACCCAGTGACCACGAGCATCGTCTTCTCGGACGAAACCGGCGGCGGCTCGATACACCGGGTCCTCCCCGGAGACAGCACGCGCCCCATCGTGGGCTTTAACACGACGACCCAACCCGGCGTCGAGTCGGATCTGGACGACGGAGACATCGTCTTCAAGCAAGCTGGTGACTACTACTGGGCCACGGGCAACCGGGTCTACCTGCACGAGCGCGCCACGGGCCAGACGACGCTCTTTCGCGAATTCGACGGCACGGTGACGGCCATCGCCCTCGCCGGGTCCAGTGGACACATCCCGACCTCCACCCCAACGCCCTCGGGTTTCAGCTTGTACGTGGCCTCGGTGGGAGTGCGCACGGTCGTCTACGAGTTCCCGGAACACGGCTTCCCCGGACCCCGAGTGGCCTCGAATCAGGGATGGGTTCCGGGCAGGGGTTTCAACACCGGCATTACGCCGGACTTTCAGGTCTTCGAAATGGCCGCCGACAACGATGGGCACCTGCTGATCGGCGGCGCCTTGTTCTCGACGACCTTCCATTTGCAGCGCGTCGAGTTGCCGTCCAAGAACGTCTCCGTCATCGCTGACGACACGATGGGCATCCTCGGCATCATCGAAGGGCTCGTGGCCGGCATGGACGGCACGATCTACCTCTTGACCCGCGAAGGCGAGATCCAGGCCATCACGGAAAACCCGTTCACGATCACGACGCTCTTCAGCGATCCCGGGGATCAGATCAACGCTGCCAAGGACCTGGGGATCGGTGTCGACGGCCGCTTCTACATTGCCGAACGCGCCGGATGGGGCCTTGGAGGCATCGTCGAGGTCGATCCGATGAACGGCTTCTCCTCCACACGCATCATCACGATGTCCGAATCGCGTGGAATCGCCCCCAACCCCGCCGGGGGGATCTACGCCACCGAGTGGAACGGTACCGGGTTCGAAGGCGGCGTGGTTTCGATCGATCTCGGATCGAACTCGTACTTCGATCCGCCGGGCTTCCGGCACATCAACTACACCAACGGTCCGGTATGGGGCGATGGCGACATCCTGGTCGACGCCACGGGAGCAATCTACACCGTGTCCGAGGACGACTGGTCCCTGGCACGCTACATACCTGGCCAGCTCAACATCGAACGCATCGGTTCGGACTACGTCAATCACATCTCGGGGCTGGTCATCGCCCCGAGCTCCGACGGGGTTACCAGCTCGACCGGGTGGAGCCTTTACGTCAGCGAGTGGAACCGCATCTCGGAGCGGCCCGAATCTCCCGGACCCGGCCCCACCTTCATCGACAACTCCGCGGCTTTCCGGGCCTCCGCTCCGGGGCCCCTGACAGGGCCAGGATCGCGTCGAAAGCTGCGTTGATTCCGGTTTCTCGACCGAGCGATGCCGGGACGACTCGGGTACGGTGAAGGCGTGAAACAGACCGAGGAAAGAGCTCCCACGCAATCCTGGTGGACACCGCTGCGCAAGCTGGCCGGTCGTGTGCGGCGGCTCTTCGGGATCGACATCTACGATGTCTTTCGCCGTGTCGTACCGCAGGACTCGGCTCCCCTGGAAACTACGGACTATCGCTTTGCCTGGGGTCGCGCGGAGGACATTGCCACCTGCACCGAGCACCACACAGAGCTCGATCAAGGCGAACGAGAGCTCGGAATCCGGCGCCTGGGCCTTGGACATCGCGTCGTCGTCGCCTTTCACGGCGAAACCCCGGTGTTCACCATGTGGGCCAACCCGCGGCACGTGAACGTCCCCAGGTTGATGAAGCGCAAGCTGGGCGATCACCAGTGGTTCATCTACAAGGCCTACACGTCGCCGGAGCACCGCGGGCGCAAGCTCTACGAAAACGGAATGCGCTTCGTCCTGGCCGAGATGCGCGCCGCCGGCAAGACCGAACTGATCGGCTACGCCCACGTGAAAAAGCGCATCTCGCGCAAGGGCCTCGCCCGCCTTTCCTTCGAGAGCATCGGGCTGGTCCGCCAGTTTCGTGGCCCCGGGATCGTCTGGACACGGGTCTCGCGAGATCTGGCCTGCTACTTCCCGGAAACGACGCCCCGCTCGGGCATACTCGACGATGCAATGGCCTCGCCGCTGGAGCCCACGACGCCTTGAGCCTCAAAAGACACCTCTGGACCACGACGCGCTGGTCGCTTTTGTTCGGCTTCCTCGTCGGTGGAGCGTTATCCGCCAAGGAGGTTCTCGGGCGGCGCTGGGTGCTCGAGTTCCAGGCCGGTTCGGGTTCCACGCTGCAGGAGAAGCTCGCCGCCATCGCACAAAGCGCGTGGATCGAGGGCCTTGGCTTCGGTTTGATCGGGCTTGTATTCGGACTACTGGCGCTGCTCGTCTGCAGGCTCGCCAAGGACCGCAGCGGAACGCGCTTCACGGTCAACTTCCTGTGCCTCGCCGGCGGGTTCTTTCTGTGGGTCCGCTTCGCCAAGCTGGCCGATGAAGCGCTGCCCTTCCTCATGCCCCACGAGCTGCTCTGGTTGAACGTGGTGGCGATCCTCTTGGCCGGGCTCGGATTGTTGCTCGCGGCCTGGCTCGTTCAGCGCTTCTTCGGGGACAGGCTGGAGTCGTACTGGAGGCGCCTGCTGTCCGTCCGCGCCAACCTGCGTGGCTTGCCGCTGGCTGTGCAATACGTCTTGATCGGGCTGCTGGTGGCCTGCTTCGGAGTCACGGCCAACGACTTCTCCTTGTCGCCCATCCCCAGGGACATCGACTACCCCGAGCTGCCCGCACGGGGCACGCCAAAGGGCCCCAACGTGGTCTTCGTCACCATCGATACCCTGCGCGCCGATCACCTGGGTTGCTATGGATACGAGCGCGACACATCGCCCTTTCTCGACTCGATCGCGAAGGATGGCACGCTGTTCAAAGACACGTCGGCACCGGCGGCATGGACGAAGCCATCGACGGGAACGCTTCTGACCGGTCTGTATCCCTCGCGCCACGGCGCGCTGTACCACGGGAGCAAGCTGCAGATTCCTGAAGGCCTGCAGACCCTCGCCGAGGCCTTCCAGGATCGTGGCTACGTCACCGCGGGCTTCGTCAGTAATCCGAACATCAAACAGGTCTTCGACTTCGACCGCGGATTCGACCTGTTCTTCGACTCACCCGTCAAGGACACGGTCACCCTGGCCTGCATCCGCGGCACGCTCTTCGGCAACGTGCTGATGCGGCTCTTGCGCCACCAGTTCAACTGGAAGTATGAAAACGACGCACTCGACATGAACCAGCACGTCATGCCGTGGCTCGCGAACAACGCGCATCAGGGCTTCTTCTTGTACGTCCACTACATCGATCCCCACATCCCCTATTCGCCCCCCACGAAGTACCGCGACGAGTTTGCTCGGGATCACGGGTTAGTGGTCTTCAACGACCGCAAGGAGCGCGTCGGCGTGGATCGCTACGATGCGGAGGTGCGCTTTGCGGACGATGGGCTGAAGGAGCTCGTGGGTGCACTGAAAGCCCAAGGCATTTGGGACGAGACGATCTTCCTCGTCACGTCCGACCACGGCGAGGAGTTCTTCGAGCACGGCGTCCTGGGCCACGGCTATTCGCTCTATCAGGGTGTGATCCACGTGCCCCTGGTCTTCCACGGCCCGGGCATCCCGAAGGCGACGGCCGTCACCAGGCCTGTCCAGATCGTCGACCTGGCTGCCACGGTTCTGGACTTGGCCGATCCAGCGGGCGTGACGAGTTTCGGGGACGGCAGCTCGTTCGCCGCGGCGATGCAGGATCCGGACTGGGTTTCACCGCGCCACTACTTCCTCGAGAACGAGTTCGGAAAAGATGGCACACAGCAACGTGCCTTCGTACTGAACGGTGTTCGCTCTGGCCCATGGAAACTTGTTCTCACCGAGGAGAACGCCTTCTTCCCCCCCTCCAATCCCCGCATCGGAAGGGAAGCCTTGTACAATGTCGAAACCGACCCCAGGGAGTTGCAAAACTGCATCACCGACGTGGAACGGCGAGCGCTCGTCGAGGAGCTCCTGAACCGCCTGCGCGAGCACGCGAAGTTCCTCGCCGAGAGTGGCTTTCGAGACATCGAACCGGCCGCACTCTCGTCCGACATTGAGGCCAGCCTGCGCGCCCTTGGGTATTGATCGCCCCCCCAATCGATGTCGATGACGCGCCCACTCCTTCTGTTCACGATCGATGTCGAAGAAGACATGCCGGATTGGAAGATCTCCTATCCGACAACGGTGAACAACTGCGCTGCTCTTCCACGACTTGCGGCCATGTGCGAGAAGCTAGGGGTCCAACCGACGTACCTCTGCACGTACCCCGTCGCCACCCAGCCGGAATCGGCCGGGATCCTACGCACGCTGCACAGGAGCGGCGGCTGCGAAATCGGTACGCACCTGCATCCGTGGAATACTCCCCCTTATGCGGGTGTCCCCGGTCGCAACGGCGTCGACGAGCGCAACGTCACCTATTACCAGTACGAACTGGGGCGCGAGCGCTTCCGTCCCAAGCTCGACAACCTGCATGAGGTGATCGGTGAGCTCAGTGGCGAGAGGCCTGTTTCCTTCCGCGCAGGACGCTTCGGAATCGATGCCGCGACGCTGAAGGAGCTGATCGAGAAAGGCTACGAGGTCGATAGCTCGGTCACGCCCCTGGAAGAACACCTGGCGGACGAAGGGCCGGATTTTCGCTCGGCGCCGCAGCACCCCTACCGACCCCACGGCTCGAACATCACGCGCAAGGGCGACCTGCCTATCGTCGAGATCCCCGTCTCGGTCGGCCTGACGCGGAGGCTGCCGCGGCTGTTCGCACAGGCCTACGTGCGTATCCCCAAACTGACCCGCGTCCGGGGTTTGCTGTCGAAGGACTATCTGCGGGTGATCGACTTCGCATGGCTGTACCCGGCGCGCTTCGAGCTGGAGCTGATGTGCCGCACGGCCCGCTCCTTGCATTCGCAGAACGCTGAGGTCTTCAACGTCTTCTGCCACTCGAGCGAGCTCGTGGCGGGGGCTTCCGGGCGCGTGAAGACCCAGGATGACGTCGATCGCGTGTTTGCAAAAATCCGTGGGATCCTGAAGCATTGCCTCGAGGAATACGGGGCGCGACCGGCTACGCTGGCCCAAGCAGGACGCGAACTGCGCCCTGGACTGGGGCTTTGAAGTCCAAACCGCAAACCGACCTCCAAACCACTGCTTTCGAAGGGCTGACCGGGCTCGAGGACCAACTCGAAGCCTGGAACGAGCTCCTGGACGTCTCGCGCGCGGACAAGCTCTTCAACGGCCCGACCTGGGTTTGCGCCCACATCCGAGCGTTCACCCCCGAAACCGATGTCTTTGGATGGACGCTCTCCCAGGACAGTGAGCCGGTAGCGCTCTTCGCCTTTCGCAAGGAGCCCAGCCGCGGCCGCTTCACCCTGCAACGGGCCATCACGGCCGCGGACGGTACCTTCGACTCCGACTATTGCGAGCCGCTGGTCCGTACGGGTTTCGAGACGGAGGTGGCCACGGCGTTGCTTGGCCTGCTGGCCTCGAGACGCGGACTGAAAGCTGCTGTCTTGACAGCGCTCCCCGAGCGCTCGGCGTTTCTGGAAGCCCTGCGAACGGCCTTGAAGTGCCAGCGACTGCCCTCCCGCGAACATCCGGTGGCCAGCCTGGCCCTCGAGCTACCGTCGAGTTTCGACGAGTACCTGAAAGCCCTGAAGCCGCGCATGCGAACGAAAGTGCGCGGTGCTCTGCGAAACGCGGAGGAACTCGGAGCCGAGCTCAGCGTCTGCTCTCGACCGGATGAGCTCGGGGGCTACCTCGAAGAACTCTTCACACTCCACGGCCGGAGATGGCGTTCGGCAGGCGAGGCGGGCAGCTTCGGGGACGAGCGTCGACGCCGCTTTTATAAAGGAATGGCCGCGGGTTTTCTGGAACGGGGAGAGCTGCGTCTCTCGCGCCTCGCGAGCGTGGACGGGGTGCTCGCGAGCCAGCTGGGAATCGTGCAGGGTGGAACGTATTACCAGCTGCAGGAGGGTTACGACCCGGAACGCGCCACCCAGCGGGTCGGCGTGGCCCTGCGCGGCCTGGCGACCCAGGCCCTGATTCGCGAAGGCGTTCAGCGTTACGACTTCCTGGCGGGGGACTCCCGGCATAAACGTGACTGGGGCGGGCAGCCCGAGGCCTTTCTCAGCGTCGGATTCGCGCTACCCAACGTCATGGCCCGTCTGGATTATGGACTGCGGGCACTGATCGACCGTTTGAGGAGCTAGAGCGGGCCGAGCTCTTTGCGCTCCAGAAACCCATTGCTCGGCCCCACCAAGCTCGGTCTTGGCCTCGCGGAGGAATCTCCCACTTGACCTAGAGAAACCTGGCATAGCAATTGCGATCTCCTTTGCACTTGACCCCCGAAAGGGGTGATGGCCATGACCGCAACGCACGCCCTACACTCTTCTACGAGCACGCCTCCCTGCACTTGCCACGCGGGAAAACATGCTCTTGGGCGGGCACATGGGTCGCGTCCGGATCCTGGAGCTTGGTGCCCAGGATCCGGGTGCGCACCTTTTCTCAAAGTTCGCGGTCGGACTCCAACCGAACTCCCATCGATGCCTGGCGTCGATGCAGGGTGCTTCTGGCCCGGCAACCCCGGGCTTTCCTCTTTCTTTCTCGAGCGGTCCGGAGACATCGCTGCCCCCTCTTGCGGTGTTTCCATGTTGGCGAACTTGCTCAAAACCCACTCGGTGTCCCAAACCTCGAAAGTGCGGGATAACTGGAGGCGCAATGATGAAGGAGCCGTCTATCAGTCTGCTTCTTGGTCGTAAGAACCTCGGCTTTGATGGAGAGTCGAGTCCTTACGTCAATCCCTCTTGCACTCTTTCGATTGGGTCACGAGTGAGTTCGCCACGACCCTATTCCCGGCTCGCCTTCCGGAATTAAACGCTTCCGGCGTAGGCCTGAAGAGACCTCTGAACTGACGCGGCGTGTGTTCTTTGGACACCGCCGCGTCAGTCTTTTAGCCAAGCGCGCGTCCAACGATTTCGCGGGTGTCCTTCGACAGCCCCGGATGAGCGGCTATGCGCTCAAGCTGCGTCTTCATCAAGCCCCTGCGACCTTCATCGTAGCGCTTCCACACGTTGAAGGACGAAACGACTCGTGAGGCAACCTGTGGATTCAAGGCATCGAGCTGCAACGTCTTGTCCGCGATCCACTCGTACGCCTTGCCGTCGGCGCAGTGAAAACCCACCGGGTTGGCCCCCGCGAAGGCGCGGATCAGCGAATAGACTCGGTTCGGATTTTCGATAGTGAAGTCCTTGTGCTTCTCCAACTCCAGCACACGCTCCAGGGGATCCTTCAGGGGCGCGACGGCTTGAAGACGGAACCATTTGTCCATCACCAGGGGATCGTTCTCGAAGAGTTCATAGAAACGCTCCAGCGCAATATGTTGTTCGGGGCATTCCACGTAGGTCAGACACGATAGTGCGGCCTCGCGATCGGTCATGTTATTCGCAGCATCGAACTGCTTGGCAGCCAGGTCCGTGCAATCCTGCTGGCGGCAATGCACCAGATAGGCGAGGGCGCGATTCTTGATGCGGCGCCGGTCGATCGCGTTCTTGGTGGCCGAATACGGCCCCTCGTCGACGTGCGTTGCGTACGTCTCTTCCCAGAGCCCCTTCAACGAAGTGGCCAACCCTTCGATAACGAAGTTCCGGGCAGCGAAGACCGCATCGGGATCGATGACCTCCATCTGCTGGCCAAGGAAGATCTCGTCGGGCAGGGTTAACGCCAGGGACTTCAAGGAGCCGTCGAGGGCCTCGTCTGCCAGCAGTCGGCGGAACGCTTCGACGAACAGCGGATCGAGGTTCAGCTGGCGCCCGTTTTGATGATCTTCGGCCAGCCCCAAGAGGATGCGCGTCCCGAGCTCGAAACCGGCGTCCCAGCGACGTAAGGGATCGGAATCATGGCCCATCAGGAAGGCCAGCTCTTCCCGCCCCCGCTCCAGCTCGAGCTTGACCGGGGCCGAGAAACCCCGCAGCAGCGAAGGAATCGGAGCCTGCGGAAGGTGCGTGAACGTGAACGTCTCTTCTTCCTCCGTCAACTCGATCACGCGCGTCGTCGGCGAACTGGTCGCCGATTCGCCCTCGAAGAGAAGCGGCATGTCCGTGCCATCCGGCCCCAGGAGCCCCATGCGTACCGGTACGTGCAACGGCTTGGGCTCCGCATCACCAATCTTGGGCGAACTCTGGCGCAGGGTCAGCGTGTACGAGCTGGTCTCTGGATCGTACGCACCGCTGGCTTCGAGCAGGGGTGTCCCCCCCTGCGAGTACCAACGCTCGAACTGCGTCAGGTCACGGCCGTTGGCATCCGCCATCGCACTGCGGAAGTCGTCACACGAAACGGCCGATCCGTCGTGGCGCTCGAAGTACAGATCCATGCCCTTGCGGAAGCCTTCGCGCCCCAAGAGGGTCTGATACATCCGCACGACCTCGGCCCCCTTTTCATACACGGTCACCGTGTAGAAGTTGTCCATCGACACGTAGGACTCGGGCCGAATCGGGTGGGCCATCGGTCCGGCGTCCTCGGTGAACTGCATCGTGCGCAGCATGCGCACGTCGGCGATTCGCTGGACCGCCGCGGAGTTCATGTCAGCCGAGAATTCCTGGTCGCGGAAGACGGTCAGCCCCTCCTTCAGGGTCAGCTGGAACCAGTCCTTGCACGTGACCCGGTTGCCGGTCCAGTTATGGAAGTACTCGTGGCCGATGACGCCTTCGATGGCCTCGTAGTCGGCGTCTGTCGCCGTTTCCGGTTTGGCCAGGACGTACTTCGAGTTGAAGACGTTCAGCCCCTTGTTCTCCATCGCCCCCATGTTGAAGGCACTGACGGCGACGATCATGTAGATGTCCAGGTCGTACTCGAGCCCGAAGCGCTCCTCATCCCATTTCATCGACTTTTGCAGCGACAAGAGAGCGTGCTCACACTTGTCGGCGTTCTGATGTTCGACCCAGATTTCGAGGCTGACCTCGCGGCCCGAGCGTGTAGTGAACGAACCCGGGTGGCAGGCAAGGTCCCCGGCGACGAGGGCGAAAAGGTAGCTGGGCTTGGGATAAGGATCCTCCCAACGCACGAAATGCTTGCCGTCGGGCAACTCGCCGCTCTCGACGCGGTTGCCGTTCGAAAGCATAACGGGGCAGCGTTCCTTCTCGGCTTCGATGCGCACCGAATAGCGCGCCATCACATCCGGACGATCCAGGAAGAAGGTGATACGCCTAAACCCCTCGGCTTCGCACTGCGTGCAGAAGATCCCATCGGAGAGATAGAGCCCAGAAAGCTGCGTGTTCGCCTTCGGATCGATCTCGACTTCGGTTTCGAGATCGAACTCGTCAGGCACTTCCGGAATCGTAAGGAGCTCTTCGGCGAGCGTGAATTCACCGATCACCAGCGGGGTTCCGTTCAGCTTCAAGCCGACGAGATCCACGTCCTCGCCATTGAGCACGAGAGGGTTGCCGCCGGAATTGACGTCGCGGTTGCGAGTGCCATGGATACGTGCCACGACACGCGTCTTGCGCTCGCCAAGGCGGAAGGTCAGATCCACTCGATCGATCCAGAAATCGGGCGCCGAGTAGTCCTTGCGATAAACGGGCGTGGGAGCGGTTTCGCTCATGGCTTCGGGTCCTGCCAGGGAAAAACGGGGGAGGAATGATAGTGGATCGGACGCGAGTTTTCTCCTCCCATGACCCCGTATCGAGCGCAGGCGAGCGCGGCCCTGTGGAGATCAGTCCAGGAGGCGTTGCATGATGCAAACATCAACGAAACCTTCACTCACCCGCCCGATGCGTTCTTGGGTGCCGACGAGCTCGTAACCCAGGCGTTCGTTGTAACGAATCGCGGCTTCGTTCGTGGCCACGATCTTCGCCACGACGTGGTGGTACCCAAACTGTCTACAGCAACGCATGAGGAGGTCCTTCATGCGCGTGCCATGGCCCTGCCGCAGGGCACGGGCGACCTGCTCTGTCGGTGTACGCTTCGAGCGGCTCACTCATCGCGACGCGCTCCTCTACGACGTGAAAGCGCGCTGGATCAGGTACTCCTCTTCGGCATTGTGGCGGTGGTAGGAGCCGGTCGCCGGGCTCGAGGATTCGGGACGTCCGCAGTAGTCGATCCCGATGTTCTGATCGTGGAAGCGCTGGAAGACGAAGCTCCAGGCACCCATGTTGCGCGGCTCTTCCTGGCACCAGAACACCCGTGCGCCGGGATGTCTGGCGAAGGTCTTGTTCAATGCCGTCAGGGGCATGGGGTAGAGCTGCTCGAGGCGCACGATCTCGACATCGGTGACCTCGTGCTTGTCGCGATAGGCCACGAGTTCGTAGTACACCTGACCTGTGCACAACACGATGCGTGCGGCACGCTCGGGGGGATTTGGATCCGATAGGAGCTCATGGAACCCGCCCTTCGTGAAGTCCTCGATGCTGCTGGCCGCACGCTTATCGCGCAACAGCGACTTGGGCGTGAAGATGATCAAGGGGCGCTTCTCGGCAGCCAAACCCTGGCGCCGCAACAGGTGGAAGTACTGCGCCGAGTTCGTGCAGTTGGCCACCGTGATGTTGCCGTTCGAGCAGAGCGCCAGAAAGCGCTCGGGGCGAGCGCTGGAGTGCTCGGGGCCCTGGCCGTCGTAGCCGTGGGGAAGCAGGAGAATGACACCGCTCTTCTCCTTCCACTTCGCCTCGCCCGAAACGATGAACTGATCGATGGCAATCTGGGCACCATTGACGAAGTCGCCAAACTGCGCCTCCCACAGGACGAGAGCATCGGGACGCGTCAACGAGTAGCCGTACTCGAACCCCAGCACCGCCTCCTCGGAGAGGAACGAATCCCAGGCCTCGAACTCGGCCCCTCCGCGGCTGACGCTGCGCAGCGGCACGTAGTCGTTTTCGGTTACCTGATCTCGAATGATCGCGTGTCGGTGACTGAAGGTTCCGCGTCCCGAATCCTGGCCGCAAAGCCGGATTGAAACGGCTTCGCGAAGGAGCGTACCGAAAGCCAAAGCCTCGGCGCAGCCCCAGTCGATGCCGCGTTCGCCGCGGACCATGTCCTCGCGGCGGCGCAGTTGGCGCAGGAGGTTGGGATGAACGACGTGGCCCTCCGGGATCTTGTTGCAGGCGTCGATGATGCCGACGAGGTCGTTCTCGGGCACGCCGGTGACGGGCGATTCTTCTTGCACGTAATCCGCGGGCTCGTCGTCGTCGAGATCGATGCGCTCGACCATCGGCAGATCCGTTTCCTCGACCTTGATCTTGGCCCGCGCCTCGGACAGCTCGCCTGCGAAGCGTTCGCGGATCTTCTCGATCTCGTGTTCCTCGATATCCCCGCGCCGACGCAGGAGTTCGCTGTACGTCTCGACTACCGTCGGGTGGCTGCGAATCTTGCCGTAGAGGATCGGCTGGGTGTACGCCGGCTCGTCGCCTTCGTTGTGGCCCCAACGCCGATAGCAAACCATGTCCAGCACCGCGTCTTCGCCGAACTCGCGCTGATAATCGACGGCCAGTCGCCCCGCGCGAACGACCGATTCGGGGTAATCGCCGTTGGCCTTCAAGATCAAGGCCTGGACGCTCTTCGCGATGTCGGTACACGAATATGTCGAGCGCAGGGAACGCGGCCCCGCCGTGAAGCCGATCTGATTGTTGACGACAATGTGGACCGTGCCGCCGTTGCGAAAGGCGGGCAACTGAGACATCTGCAAGGTCTCCGCGACGACCCCCTGACCACTGAAGGCCGCGTCGCCATGGATCAAGACCGCCAGGACTTTCTTGCGATCGATATCGCGCATCGCGTCCTGGTAGGCCCTGGACATCCCGCATACGACCGGATCGACCGCTTCGAGGTGGCTTGGGTTGGGGGACAGGAAAACGTCGACCGTGCGGCCGTTGCGTGTGTGGTACAGCCCGCGCTGGCCCAGGTGGTACTTCACGTCGCCGGACCCCTCGGTCGAGAGCGGTAGCAGCACGCCTTGGAACTCGCGGAAGATCGATTCGTAGGACTTGCCCAGGATGTTGGCCAGGACGTTCAAGCGTCCACGGTGGGCCATACCGATCACGACGCGCTCGACGCCGCGCTCCGCTGCACGCTCGATGATCTCCGATACGGTCGGGATCAACGTGTCGGCACCCTCCAGTGAAAAGCGCTTGTTGCCAACGAACTGGGTGTGCAGAAAGCGCTCGAAGTTCTCCGCGCGATACAACCGCTCCAGGAGCGACAGGCGCAACTCGTGATCGAACTGGATGAGCTCCGTCTGCTCTTCGACACGCTCACGCACCCAACGCTTCTTGTCGCGATCGACGATGTGCATGAACTCGACGGACCAGCGCCGACAATACCCACGGCGCAGGACGGCCAGGATCTCGCGCAGGGTCATTTCCTGCTTGCCGGCCATACCGGAACAGAGGAACGTGCGCTCGAGGTCCCAGACCGTGAATCCGTACGTCGCCGGATCCATCGTCTTCAACACCTCGGGGTTGTACGCCAGAGGATCGAGATCAGCCAGGCGCCACCCGCGCACGCGGTAGGCGTTGATCAAGTTCCAGACCTCGCCCTGCTTCGTCGTCTCGTCGCCAGGTGCGTGAATGTCCGTCGCCAGGGCGTACGGCTGCCAGGGAACGCGGTACGCGGAGAAGATGTCCTCGAAAAAGCCGTGCTGACCCGTGAGGTATTCTTCGACGCGCTTCAGGAAAAGCCCCGACTCCGCGCCCTGAATCACGCGGTGGTCGTAGGTCGAAGTCATGGTCATGACCGGGCCCACCGCCACCTCGGCCAGGGTAGCCGGGGACGCACCGGCCATCTGGGGCGGCACGCCGATCGATCCCGTGGCCACGATCAGCCCCTGGCCCTTCATCAAGCGGGGCACGCTCATCTCGGTGCCGAAGCCACCGGGATTCGTCAGCGTGATGTTCGTGTCCTGATAGTCCGAGGCCTCCAGTTTGCCTTCGCGTCCGCGACGCACGAGATCCTCGTACGTCGCACGGAACGTCGCGAAGTCCATGGTCTCCGCGGCCTTGATGTTCGGCACGACCAGCATGCGCCCCTTCGGACTGGGCACGTCGATCGCCAACCCCAGATTGATGTGCTCGGGCACACGGCGGTATGGGCGCCCCTCGTGCTCGACGAACGACGCCACCATGCGCGGCGTCTCGCCCAGGGCCTTCGCCAGGGCGTAGGCAATGATGTGCGTGTACGAGGTCTTGCCCAGGGCGCGAACCGCCATGTGCTCGTTCATCACGGCCCTGTTCTCGGCCAGCACCTTGGCCGGAATGGTCCGGACGGAGGTGGCCGTCGGAAGGGTCAGGCTGTCCTCCATATTGGAGACGATGCGTCCGGCGATCCCCCTGAGAAGCTCGAGCTCCGAGTCCTCCTGGCGCTTTGGCGTGGCGCTCGCCGCTTCCCTTACCTCTTTATGGGGCAATGCCGCCTGGGGCTCACGGACCGTTGGCACCCCGCGCGCACTTGTAGACCCCCCACCTCCCGAGCCTCCGGCGCGGCCATCGACCCGCTCGAAAATCCGTTGCCAGGATTCGTCGACGCTGGAAGCATCTCGCTTCCAATCCTCGAACAACGCCTGGACGTAGCCTGCGTTGACACCGTAATCGCGTTCGAAATCAAAGCCCATGAAGCCCTCCCTAGCCCGTCAGTCTACGCACGGGCGGTGCTGAGAACACCCGGGGCGAAGGCAGGAAATCCAATCCCAGCAAATCCGTGCCCTGGTGGGGCGAGTTTCGCCCCTCCTCATCGCGAATCAGCGAGTGGTCCCGGGCACTTCAGGTTTGTAAGTCGCTTCGATCACCGAGGATTCCTCGATGTAGAGCTGCTGGTTGGCTTTCACGTTACGCATTCTCGACGCACGACCACTGGGCCAGTGGACCGTGAGGACATCCACGACCTCCGCATCGCCCAGGCCGAAGTGGGTCATCAACGAGCGGCCGGTGATGTAGCCGCCTGTCGTGGTGACCTCGCGCAAGAGCGTGCGCTCGCCAATACGAGCCTCGATGCGGGCCCCGATGCCATCGCGATTGCTTAGCGTCCCTCGTAGGCGAACCTCGAGGTAGTTCCCGACAGCTCCCTGGTTGACCAGGAGAACGGCAGGCCTCTCGACGCCCTGCACGACCAGGTCCAGGTCGCCATCCATATCGATGTCGATCACGCCGACTCCACGGCTGTCCTCTATACGGTCGACGCCGGCCACGTAGGCGCTTGGCACAAACTTCGGGGTCGATTCGCCGACATTGCGAAGCAGCACATTGTTTTCGTTGCCGTTCAAGGAACGGTCCCCCACGCGGACCCAGCTGACGATCTCTCCGTCGACTCTGGCGGCTTGACCAGCCCCCACCAGGAAGTCCATTCAGCAATCTATCTCTTCGCGTCCTGTCCAGAATCCGTTGGCGCAATAGATGTCCATGTGCGTGTCGTTGTCGTAGTCCAACAACATCGCCGACCAGGCCCAGCCGAGCCAATCGCACCCGGCCGACTTCGATTCTTCACGGAAGGTGCCGTCCTGGTTGCTCAGGTAGAGGCGGTTGCCGTGAAACATCTGCCACATCACATCGAGCACGAAGCTGCGGAAGATCGGGTCGAAGGGAAAGGGCACCGGAATCGGAAACCCGGGTTGCCGCATCGCCCAGCGCGAGTTGGAGGCCATTCCCGAAACATAGAGATCCGGCCAACCATCGCCGTTCACGTCACCAAAGTCGACCGACATGCTGGCACCGGGGAAAACGACACCGGCGTCCTCGGTGACATCCTCGAAGGTGCCATCTCCACGGTTGCGGTAGAGCACGTCGATGCCGACGTCGTTGCCGATGTACAGGTCCAGATCGCCGTCGCGGTCGTAGTCCGATACGCCACAGGCAAGGGCCCAGCCTGTCTCACCCAACCCGACTTCCTTCGTCGCGTCGACGAACGTTCCGTCGCCATTGTTGCGGAAGTATTGATCGGGATAGCCATTGCGAGCATTGCGCTCCGGCTTTGGATCCGTCACGTAAATGTGGTTGCCGTTCGCCAAGACCAGATCCAGATCGCCGTCCTGGTCGAAGTCGCCGAAACAGGCCGACGATGTCTGGCCGTGGGCCGTCAGGAGGCCCGATTCAAGATCGGAAACTCGTCGAAACACGCCGCGCCCATCGTTCTCGAACAACATGTTCTCGCCCAAGAGCATGGCCACGAATAGATCCTGGTCGCCGTCGTTGTCGATGTCCGCAAAATACCCGCAGCGGCACTCACCTTCCTCGGGCGTCACCAGTCCGGATGCCGCAGTCACGTCCTCGAACTGCCCGTCTCGATTCAGAAACAAGCGCAGCTTGTCGCCACTGATCATCAACAGGTCGTCGACGCGGTCCCCGTCGACGTCACCTACCGCAAGGCCCGAGGATCCAAGATAGACCTGCACCGTTCCCGTTCGATTTGGCGTCCCACGCGAATGATTGGGCGCGATCAGCCCGCGCTGGCTCGCTTCCTCGAGGAAGACCGGCGAGTTGTCGACCAGTATCGGTTCTTCTTCCTCGACCTTGACGATCTTCCAGGCAGCGTCGATGGGCTTTGCCGTGATGTAGCGTTTCTGCTGCCATGTCACCCGCTCACCGGAACTGATCCCATCGAGACGAACGACGCACTCCGTTCGCACGGCGCCTTCCTTGTCCGGTGCTCGCGAGTCGAAAATCACACAGCGCGACCGATCGATCCTCGAAAAATTACCGCTGAGTCGAAGTGCATCGTGTGCCGCCCATTCCTGCAGTTCCGGCGCAAACAAGAGTGACACCTGCGCGGGGTCGCCATTTTTCAGCGCGGCCGGATAGTCGAAGTGCACCAGCTGGTTGAGGGGCGTCACGATCTCGCGCTCCGTCCTTTCCCAGGAAGCACAGGAGGGCAGCATTGCCGTCAGTAGGGCGAAGGAGGCCACGAAACGGCTGGCGGGATGGAATGACATAGGCCGGGCACGCTAGCAAGTTGCAAGGTACACGGCAAAGGCACCGGCAACGAACCGAGAGTCCTCCTGGACGGCTTGGCTTGGAGCAACCAATGCGCGTCGTTTCAACATGCCGCGACTCCTGATTGATCCGCACTCGTGTATATTCGGCTCGCGATGGAACTCCTCAACAAAACAAAACGCCCCCTGACCGTGCCCCTCCCCGGAGGAAAAAAACTCTTCCTCGGCCCTGGCCGCACGGGACAGGTCGCCTCGAAGGCGGCGGATCACCCACCCTTGAAAGCCCTCGTGGATGCCGGCGACATCGAGATTCTCGACAGCGGCAAGACCAAGCCGTCGGGTGGCGGCCTGCAGGGTGGGTCCTCGGGCGGACGCATCGGGACGGGCGGCGTGCGTCACACGGGTGACGGTTAGGCCGAGAGAGAACCAGAAGTAGGAGCGGGGATGCTAGGCACCACCTTGGGGCTCCAACCCCTAATCACCGATCACGATGTCGAGTGCGTTTCGCCAGCTTCGTCAAGGCCTCGGAGGAGCTCGCCAAGCCCCTTCGCAGCCTGATCCAGCCGTGGCGGACGGCGAGATAGGCTAGGATCGGAGCATGTACGCAGCCCTGCTCCTCGCCTTTCTGCCGTTCCAGGAAACACCCGACCAAGTCGATCTCAACATCGACGGATTCCGCTTCACCCCGGGAAAGCAGAGCGTCGGTACCGTCTATCACTACAAGAAGTCCAACATAGACGGCAGCACTCCGAGTCACGTGGATCTCTACATCGCTTCCGAGACACGGATCGAATCCTTCAAGTACCACGAGGGTGGCTCGGAAGCCACGCTGGTCACCGCGGAGATGGACTGGAAGACGTTCTCCGTCGGGACTTTCACCACGCACAAACTCCAGGCGGACGGTACGCGACGCAAACTTGGGACGCTTCAAGCCAAGGGCTCACGCCTGCACGGCAAGCTCAACAGTTCGAGCTTCATCGTCGAGGTGAAGAGTTTTCCGTGGCACACGTACGACTTCGATCTCGCCAGTCTCAATGTCTCGCTGCGATACCTTACGGACCCCGAAGGGTCGGTACAGGTCAACATGATCGACCAGGTCCGTGGCCTGTTCACAGACAAGGGCTTTGTGGAACTGTTCTACCTTGGAGACGAGAAGCGTGCCGGCGTGCCTTGCCGCCACTACAACCTCGACGGCCCCGGGCTGAATGACCGGGGCGGCGAGCTATGGGTCCGCAAGGGCGAGGATCCGGTCATCGTGGATTACGAAATCGACCTGCCGGATGAATCCAGCATGAGATCCGGCAAGCTACTCCTCGTTTCAACGGAGACTCTCTCGAAGCAGTCCTGGACACAACACCTGGCGGCAGCATTGGCCCCAGAAATCCAAGCTCGATAGGAAGACACTTCGAGGGGCTATGAGAGACACTGTCTGACATGACGAAGAGAGCTGCGTTATAAGACACCCCGAGACCATTCCAGACGTCACCCAGGAGTGGATCCTCACCAAGAGTCAAAACACGAAGGGCACCTTCAGGAAGTCCAGACCGATCGCCTTCGCGTCAGGAGTCAGCGGTTGGCCCGGCTCGACCAGCTGGAATTCAACCTGGAAGCGGAAGAAGCGTAGATCCCCCGCGTTCAGCCCGTTGAAGAGCGAGATATCCGGGGTCTCCGTGATCAGGATGTTGTCCGTATCCGGCTGACCGAGGGCATTCGCTCCCGTGGCCTCGAACAGGATCCGCACGGAAGAGCCTGTCGGAATGAGATCGGGGAGGTCTTCGGTCACCGCGCGGAAGAAGCGCGGAATCAGGCGGTAGTTCGTGGCACCCTGGGCTTCGAGATCCGCCAGCAGGTCGCCACCGTCGAGCATGGTGTGAAGGAATAGCCGCTCGTCCGGCAGCAGGGCATTGCCCTCGTCATACTCCGCTCTGGAGATGAGGAAGTCACGACTCACGCCGCCGACCGCCGAAGTCTCGAGCCGTAGCAGAAAGCCCTCGAAAAGCGCAGTAGTCCGCAGATAGAAGTCATTCGAGAGCCCATCCTGGGAGACAAACAGTTCTCCGAGCGAACTGCGCTCGAGGACCAGCGTCGAGCCCGAACTGTCGATGAAAGCGAAATCACCCAGGGTTCCCGAGAGCAGCGGAGCATTCTCCTGGACGCTATCGCCTTGAACGCGAACCAGACCGTCAGCATCGGTGCCCCCGAAGCGAAAGCGAACGAGGTTCGTCGAACCATTGGCTGCGTTCTGATCAGCACCCGCGATCGGAATCCACCTGGAACGCGCCTGCGAGCGCGGTCCGAAGGTAGGTATCAGAACGAAGGGCCTCGGTGACGAGAGTTCATCCAGCGGATCCTCGACACCGAGCGCCACGGTAGGGACCCGAATCGCTGCATCGGCGTCGGTTCCGACACCGCCGAGTGGATCGGGCACGTGCAACTGAATGACACCCCCACCGCCGCGTCCGCCCTGGGCAACCGGATCACTGCCCGAGCTGAAACGCCGTGTCCCCAGGGCACCGAGCGCTTCGATGTGGTTGCGGAGATCGCCAACGACCCCGTTGCCGGAGAAGTCGATCTGGGTCGCGGACTCGAGCACGATATGCCCGCCGGAACCGGATCCGCCGCAAGCACCGATGGAGTTGCTGTTGCTGGGATCCTGTTCGCCCCGTGCACCGGGGCCACCGTTGCTGCGGATCAAACCCAGCTCGCCGAAGACGATCCGGCCCAGGGCTTGGATGTGGATACCTCCACCTCCACCGCCACCGGCGCCGCCTTTTTGATCACTACCCGGGCCCCAGTTGTTCGAAACCGGAGACGATCGTGGAATGGCATCCCCCCCACCTCCACCACCGCTGCCGGCGTAGAGTCGATTCAATTCTCCGCGTACGATGTCGATCAAACGTCCGTCCGCATCGACGATGGGCATCAGACCCCAGAAATTGTTCGTGAGATCGTCGTCGCTAAAGATCGACGGGCCGGGCCGCCCGCCAGCGGCGGGGCCGTTCATGGAGACCGCCCCTGTTCCGTTCATGTGGCCAGGACCACCCACGTGCGCTTCTTCGCCGTCTGCCAGAACCTCGTCCTGCTGGAAGCGTCCGCCTCCGCCACCGCCCGGTCGGCGTGTGACGGAACTGACGGGGGAATAAGCACTCTCGCCGCCTTCACCACCAGCGCGTCGCAGGCGGAAGGCTCCGTCGCCTTCCAATGCTCTCAGGGTGGAGTTTGTCGTCAGCTGACTTGCCGTTCCACCGCGCCCGCCACCGCCGTTGCCGAGGGCTCCGGGTTCGGGCTGGTTCGCCGTCTTCGGCGAATCGACATCCGCCGGCCGATTGCCCGAGATATCGATCAGGCCCTCGATGATGACATCGCCCGTAGCACGAATCCTCGCCGGATTGGGCCCGATGATGTCCAGCCGCCCGCCGGGTCGCACTTCGAAATTGCGCACGTTCACGACGCCGTTGACAACGGTCTGCTGGAAGGTCATCGCTTCATCGATGATGGTCGAGGTGGTCGTATCGAGGCGCACGAGACCTTCGATCACCCAGTCGAACGCCCCACCGGGTCCGCCGTCGCCCTCGAAGGCGAAGCCAGCTTTCAGCTTACCTCCACGCCACTCGGCCGGCGGTGTGACAAAGAGCGCCTCGGGATCGAGGAACAGATCTTGCTCGAAGCCCTCGACGAAACCATCTGCGAGCCGGTCCGGATCCGGCAGGCTCGTGAACTCGATACGCTTTGTCGGCCAGCTGACGAAACCGGTCTGATCGGAGAGCGTGCGATTTTGAGCGAGGTCTTCGAAGCCATCACTCAGGTTCGCGCGCACGCGGCTATCCGAAGGGAAAACGCCCACCGGTTGCACACGGACCGCGGCTCCCTCGCCCGAGCAGTTACGGACCAGCTCGACCCGCGTTTGCATGTCCACCCATCCCCCCGAGGCATCGCGATACTGGAGCTGGATTCGCTCGGAGGAGATGTTCTCCGCCGCTGGGTTCACCGGCTGATTGAATTCGATGACAAGTGCTACCCCCGAAGCGGTGTCGCTGTAGAGGTTCAAGTCAGACGCAAAATTCGCGTTCACCGGCTCGACCACTCCGGCGAGGGCGTGGAAGTACACGCGCGTCTCCGAATCGCCACCCAGTTCGAGATAGCTACCTTCGCGGCCCGGCGAGGCGGGATCGTCCAACTTGGGGCGCGGCGGGCCGAGAACCGTGTCCTGAAAAACCTCGGAGGCCTGGAACGAATCGGGAGTCCGAAAGTTACGGCGTTGTGTCGTCTGGAGGGGCCTGCCGTTCGTGGAGCGCACGCTGTTGCTCTCACCGCTGGTGAGCCCGAGCACCGTCAGAAAGTACTCCTGGCCATCGGGGCGCAACCCGGCATCGGCAAGATCCGCGCGGCGCGGGCAGTTGGGTTGATAGACGATCGTCATCGCATTCGGCATGGAGAATACGCCGGTAGCCGGTTCACCAGTGGGCGTGTGGATCCGAATGGAGTTGTTGCTGACGGTCGAAAAGTCGACAGCCTCGGTGAAGACGAATTCGATCGGACGGTTGATCTCCCAGATCGAGTTGTCGCGAACCGAAATGTTCGTAACCTGAAAACCGATAGGTGACGAACCGGTTGGTGCGCCGCCGGACGAACAGGAGAGGCACAAGAGGGACGGGCTCAGAAGGAAAAATAGCGCGAGTCTTTGTTGCATCGTATACCCCATGTTTCAAACCTCGTGCCCACGAGGTGCCGGGACGAGATGCACCGAGCCCAAGCTGCGGGAAGGGGATGTGTACTCTTTCGCTCAGTGCTCGATGAGCACCTTCGCCCGCACTGTTGCCTCATTCGCGCACAAGTGTGCGGCCGTGCAGAAACGCCCAATGTAATAGAATCGGTTACCGCGTCCTCCGAGGAGACTAGGGAGTGGGACTTCACCGGGATCAATGGATCCGGGCCCTTTCCGGAGAAAGATATCGTGTTCGCAAGCCTTCAGCCCGATCAGCGGCTAAGGGTACCCGCTCGCCTTCCAACCTCTCCTCGCGGCTGATTCCATGAACCGAATTCGTGAAACCCTCTTCATCACGGCGACCTTCGCGTTCGCAGAGTTTGCTCTCAGCGGATGTGGCGGATCGGGAGGCAACCTCGAACCGCCGATTGCCCCGCCCGATCCCTCTGAGTCGCTGACGCACAACTTCGCGACCGCCGTGCTGGAACTCGAGGGGATGGGCAAGAATTGGCTCGTCTTGGTTTCCGAAGACGGGCAGGGACGCGATCTGAACAACGACGGTGACACGACGGATGTGGTCTACCACGCACTCGATCTCGCGACGCGCCAACTGATCAACCTCGGCCTCGCGGCCAGCAAACGCCCGGCAATTCCAGGCAACCTCGTACCTCCGCCGGCTACGCGCTTCGATCATTCTCTCGCGGCCTTCTTCGTCGATGAGGTACTGCAAGGCGCAACGGATCTCAATGGAGACGGCGACGCGAGTGACACCGTCCTTTACTTCTATGACTTCGCTACAGGCCAGCTATCCAGCACGGAACTCGGCGTGCTGGCCTTCGATCGACGCGGCTTCGAATTGGAGGACGACCTAGCAGCCTTTCTGGTCAGTGAAGAAGACCATGGTCGCACAGACCTGAACGACGATGGCATCCCGAACACCCAGGTGCTGCACCTGCGCGCGCCCAGCGGAGAACTGCGCAACACCCGAGAAGCGGCACTCCCAACGCTGAAAACTTCACAAGGCCACGTGGGCTTCATGAAGCCAGAATTCACCGGCGACCTGAATGGTGACGGCGATCGCAACGATTTCTCTGTCTTCCATGTCTACGACGCCGGACTGGACGCGGTCGTTCCGTCTGGGCTGGCCACGGATCTGGGCCTGCTCTACAAGCTCGGTGACTTGTGGTTGGTCCTCGTCAACGAACACGACGACGGTCGACTGGACCGCAACGGCGACGGCGACGCGAACGATCTGGTTTTCCACACATTCGATGCCACGAACGGGGAGATAAGGAACCTCGGTGTTTCGTCTCGCCGAGGCAGCTTCTCCGCCATCGATGCCAACCGTGCGTTGCTTCCGATCGAGGAAACCTCGATGGCCTCCGACTTGAACGCCGACGGGGACATGGAAGACGTCGTCATCTTCCTCTTCGACGCTCACACGCAGGAGCTTCAAAACACGCGACTGGCCACGCGCGGCTTCCAGTTCGATCAATTCCTGTTCGAGTGCGCCGTCGGGATCGCTGTTTCCGAGGCTCAGCAAGGCGCACGAGATCTGAACGGCGACGGCGACATCGCCGATGCAGTCTTCCACACCTTCGATCCACTGACGGGAATGGCGACCAACGCCGGATTCGACGCTCTGGAGTTTCGCGCCGCGGACCAGCACCTCTTGTTTTTGCAGAGCGAAGTTCTCCTGAACGTTGACTTGAACGGTGACGGTGACACGGACGACCCGATCCTCGGACTCTGGAACAGTTGCACCGACGAGCTCTTTCCCACCACCTGGAGCAGCACAGGCACGATCGACACAAACGGCGCTCAGGTCCTGATATCTACCCTGGAGGGCAGCGTGAGTCGCGATCTGAATGGCGACGGCGACTCCCAGGACTCGGTTCTGAACTTCATCGACCTGCAAACCAAGGAGGTCCATGAACTGGGCCTCGCTTTCCTCGACGCGCGCCTGGTATCACCGACCGAAGCCCTTGTGCTGGTGGACGAGGCGCAGGAGGGCGAGGATCTGAATGGCGATGGCGACGTGGATGACTTCGTCTTGCACGTCGTTGGATGGGTCGATCTCCAACCGCTGCGGTAGACACCGCTCACCCGCGTTAGTCCTCGTCGAGCATTCCCCGGAGAGCGTCTAGCTCCTCGGCACACGACGTGCACTCTTCCGTGTGCTTGTCCACGACCAGCAGACGCTCGTCCAGGGGATCGCCACGGCGCTGGGCCTCGACGTACTCGCCGACGCGGTGCACCCAGTCGTCGCACGAAATCTCGTCGGGTTGCGTCTCAGGGGCGAAACCAACGGCGAGGCCGTCACACACCCGTTCGGGCTCAAAGCCCGGACGCACGCATATCTAGAGAACAGGTAGAGAACAAGAAATCACCATGAGCCCCCTCGAGAACCCGATCCTCTCCGACGCAACCGAGATCAATTTCGACAGCGACGTCCTCGGCTCTGACGCCCCCGTCCTCGTCGATTTCTGGGCCACCTGGTGCGGCCCGTGTCGCGCCTTGAAACCCACGGTCGAAGCCGTGGCCCGGGAGCACAGCCTGCGGACCGTCTTCGTCAATGTGGACGATCAACCGGAGCTCGGCGCGCGCTACGAAATCCAATCGATTCCCGCACTGCGACTATTCAAGAACGGCGAGATCATCGCCACGAGCAACGGCTCACTCTCAAAGGCCGACCTCGAACACTGGCTCGGGGAGAACGGTGTAGGGAAACCGGACTGAGAATACGGTGCCGGAGGAACGGGCTATAGACAGAATTAGTTCTGACTCCGTGCATCGGGAACGCTAGGGTTCCTGGCGTGAGCACACTCACGCGCGCGATCCCCATCTCGATGACGGCCCTCTTACTCGGCTGCTCCCAAAACGGAGGGGCCGAGGCCCCTCCCATTGGGCCGCTGCATACGGTGTTGATCACCATGGACACCACGCGGGCGGATGCGCTCGGGTGCTATGGGAGATCGCCGGCGGTGACGCCGAACATCGACGATCTGGCCGCGAAGGGGATCGTGTTCGAGCGAGCATACACGGTGGCGCCGTTGACGTTGCCGTCCCACGCGTCGATGTTGACGGGGTTGTATCCCGTACGACATTCGTTACGTGAGAACGGGCTGTGGCCGTTGCCCGCCGAGGCAGATACGTTGGCCGAAAGGGCTCGGGCCGTCGGATATCAAACCGGGGCGTTCGTGGCGGCTGTGGTGCTGGACGAGACCTTCGGGCTCGCACAAGGCTTCGACACCTACGAGGGCCCCTCGGTGCCGCAGCAATCGGCCTCGAGCCACTACACGGAGCGCTCGGGTGCCGAGGTGGTGAAGAGCGCGTTGGCCTGGCTGGGCGCACGCGATCCGAACCGACCGTTTTTCCTGTGGGTTCACTTCTTCGAACCGCACCAACCCTACGAAGCCGCTAGCAAGCACGTCGATGCCGCCAAGGATCCGTACCTGGCCGAGGTAGCGGCCATGGATCAGCACATCGGCACGTTCATCGATGGGCTCGAGCAGCTCGGGGTTCTCGACAAGAGCCTGATTGCGCTCGTCGGAGATCACGGCGAGTCCCTGGGCGAGCACGGGGAGTTGAGCCACGCGGTGTACTGCTACGAGTCTGTCCTGCGCGTGCCGTGGATCCTGCTCTTTCCGAACGGTTGGCGCGCGGGAGAGCGTTCCCAGGCGATCGTATCGGTAGTCGATGTCTATCCGACCCTGGCGCGTGGCATGGGACTCCAGTCGAGCTCCATCGACGGCCTCGATCTCTGGTCGACCCCGGACAGCGATCGCGGCACGTACTTCGAGTCGTACTCGGGCTATCTGTCCTTCGGCATGAGCCCCCTCACCGGTTGGCTCGACACGGACGGAAAGTACATTCACAGCTCCTCGCCGGAGCTCTTCGACACACACAACGACCCGGGCGAGACGACCAACCTCGCCGAGGAACGAGCGCCCAGCCTCGAACGATATCGGCGCGCGATCGCGGCCATCAGCGAGGCCCCGGCCCTGGAGGCGCGGAGAGGCCAGGGAATCGACACGGAGCTCGCACAGGGCATCGCGGGCCTGGGCTACGTCACGACTCCAGGCATCGAAGCCGCGTTGCCACCGCCGCTAGCCAAGGTCGACCTACCTGCACCGGCCGAGGAGTCACAGAACTACACCGACACCTTGATCGGGTTGGCACACTTGAACGAGGGGCATCTGGACCAGGCGGAGGCGATTCTCTCCAAGGTCATTGCTCGCAACCCCGACAGCTACGTCGCCCGCGAGAAGCTCGCGAACTGCTTGATGCAAAGCAAGCGATCCGCGGCGGCCCTTCCCCACCTGCAGCGCCTTGTGCAAGAACGTCCGATGTTCGCAGGCTCGCACTACAACTACGCGAGTTGCCTGCGCGACGCCGGGCAAACGGACGAGGCCATCGCCTCATACTGGAGAGCCATCGAACTGGATCCGAAGTTCCTGTTCATGGACACGTTGATGCGCTATCTGCGCGAGCTGAAACGACCGGGGCAGGAAGCCAACGCCTTTGTCGAACGCTACAACGCTCTACGCGCCGCTCGTATCGGCGAAGAACGAGACTAGTCGGCCTTTCACTGACCCCGCAGGGATTCGATCACCCTCGTTGTACGCCGCCGGCTGCGTTGACGTACCAGCTCGGCTTGCAGGCTCTCGGCCACGCCCTTGCAGGATCCTTGAGAACACAGGTTCGTGGTTTCGCCCAGGTCGGTCTTCAAGTCGAAGGCCTGCAAGCTCTCATCCACGACGGAGAGAATATGGTGCTGCTCGGAATCGATTCGCGAGAAGAGTACACGCTGCCTCGCAAGATGTGAAAAGCGCTCCGTCGGAAGAGAATCGTCCGTCTTTCCCCGGAGCGTCTTGACCTGTGAGTATCCGTCAAACTCGTCGTGGGCTTCGATGCCGATCCATTCGAGCAGCGTCGGAACGATATCGGTCAATCCAGCGGGTGTGGAAACGACAGCCGACTTGATTCCAGGCGCTGCCACCAAGAGCGGGATCATCAGGGTCTCGCGGTGCAAGGTTCGTTCGTGGCCTATCTGGCCATGCTCCTTGAACTCCTCGCCGTGGTCCGAGGTCACGATCACGATGGTGTTCTTCCAGGAGTCCGTCTCCTCGAGGAAGGCGAACAGCTGGGCGAGTGCGTCGTCGGCCCAACGGACCCCACCGTCATAGCGGTCGGAGAGATAGCGAACCTGATCTGAATTGAGCTCTACGCCGTTGTAGTGTGGATTGCCGCACTTGCCAGCGACATCCAAAGCCTCGGCTTCCTTCGAGCTGAACATCGAGAACCAAGGTTCCGGCGGGTCGTATGGGCAGTGCACGTCATAGGTGTGCAGAAAAGCGAACCAAGGCCCCTTGTCGGAACTCCCGCGAATGAACTGCTTTGTGTCCTCAATGGACTCGGCCAACGTCGTATCGGTTGCGTCGAAAGAATGGAACCCACGACCAAAGCCCCAGTGCTCTGACATCCATCCTCCATCCGTCCGCCCGAAGCACTGGTAGCCATTGCGCCCAAGAGTCTCAGCGAAGAATTCGACATCATCGCTCGGAAACAGGTGTGGAAGCGTGGCGCCGTGCGTCAGTGGATAGAGACCAGTCAGCATGCTGACGTGACTGGGCAGCGTCCATGAACTCTCGGAGATCGCTCGCTCGAAACGGACCGCTCGGGTGCGAGCGAATTCGTCGAGTGCGGGACTCGTGTTGCGGCCATAGCCATAGCACCCAAGCCGATCCGATCGCAGGGTGTCGATGGACACCAACAAGATGTTCGGGGGCGTGGAGGGCGCACCCCCGCAAGAGGCGAGCAGGGCAAGAAGCCCTATGAATACTCCGGTTCGCTTCACGCAGGCCCGCGACTTCACTTCAGCCGTTTGATGATGTGCATGCCCAACGGACTCGTTCCGGTTCCGTGGGCAACCTGGGAATTGGGGTCGTAGGCGGTGATGCCGACCTCGCCGACCTTCAGGCGCCAGGCAGCGTCGCCGAACGCCTTGGGCATGTCCCCGCGCAGGAACGTCTGCGTCTTCATGTCGCTTTGGCCTGAGGTGACAACGGTGTAGATGCCGGGAGGACTCGCGTTGCTGTTGTCCCTGAGGATGTCTTCGAACTTCGCGCCTCCGGCGAGGTCCTGCAGCAGCTTGGCCACGAGCTTCTCCGCGTCGCTCGGTGCTCGACTGGAGTATTCGCGTCCAATTCCGATGAGGCAGTTCTGAACAACGACGCTTGTTGCCCCGTGTTCCGGCCGCTCGAAGAGTGCGTCCACAATCGAATACATGGCCAAGACCGGATCCATGTTCTGCGGTACCTCTGGAACAATGGTCGGGGGCGGGCCCTGGTCTTTTGCGGCTTCCGAGGAGGGCGCATTCGGAGCGGAGTCAGGGGGAGCTTTCTCGCCACCACAGGAGGCCAGAAGGAAACTGGACAGGAGCAGATTGAAAGAAACTTGCATGATTCGGCGGAGTCTATATCCAAACTGCCGCGCCTCAACACTACCCAAGCTGTATGCCGCAAGCAACCGAGCGAAGACTCGACACCCAGGGAACCGAGCAACGCTAGCCTTCAAGCGTGCTAGGCTTCATCCCCATGCGGCGTCCTCTGCTCCTGCTTTTTCTTGTGGTGGGGTGCTCTTCTAACACCGGCTCACCCCGACCGAACGTGCTCCTCATCACGCTCGAGTCGCTACGCACCGACCACGTCAAGTTCCAAGACGGCACGCTGCCAACCACGCCCGTCCTGGACGCCTTGGCACGTGAAGGAGTTGTTTACGAGGACGCGCATTCGGTGACGAGCTGGACGCTCGCATCACATGCAAGCCTGTTTACGGGGCTGTATCCGCGCGCGCATGCGACCATAGGACCGACCGATGCTCTGGGGGAATCGTACCCGACCCTGGCGGGCGCCCTCCGTGACGAGGGGTACCAAACGGCCGGAGTGTCCAGTGGGCCATATCTGCGGACCGCGCATGGGCTGCACCGAGGATTCGAGCACTACGATGACTCGCTTTCGTCGCCGACGCACGTCAAGGCACACAGCGACCGGACGAACCCGGGAATGCTGGAGCGGATGCTTCGCTTTCTCGACGAGGAGCGAGATCCCACCCGGCCCTTTCTGCTCTTTGGCTACTTCTGGGACCCGCACTATGACTACGTGCCCCCGCCGCCCTGGAACAAGCGCTTCGTCGGACCGGAATGCACACCGTTCGATCTTCAGGCGTACGAACAGGAGAACCGTCTCAAGCTGGACTCTCCACCTGGCATGCTTGCCTACACGCTCTCCCAATACAATGGGGAGATAGCGTGGACGGACGAAACGCTTGGGGCCCTCTTCAAGGCCTTACGCGAGCGCGGCCTATGGGAAGATACGCTGGTCATCGTCACGTCCGACCACGGCGAGGAGTTCTTCGAACATGGCTCGAAGGGACACAAGAACAACCTGCACGCTGAATCCGTGCACGTGCCGCTCGTGGTCAAGTACCCGCATTCGAGAAAGACGGGACGGGACAAGCGCCTCGTGAGCTTGGTGGACATCTTCCCCACGGTGCTTCAGGTTGTCGGAGCCTCTCTCGCCACGCCCCTACACGGTCGCTCCCTCCTGGAAGCAAAACCTGCGGCGGACCGCTCGATCTTCTACGAGCTGCTGTCCATCTGGTACGTACAGGACTCTGAAGGCAATGTCCGGACCCAGAGCAAGCAATGGCTCGGCGTACGCAAGGGGCGTTTCAAGCTGCTCGAAGTCAATCCTGACGGCAAGCGCATGCTCTACGACATCCGGGCTGATCCTGGCGAAACCAAGAACCTGTTACTGGCACCCCGCCACCCTCCTGCGGCACAAAATCTCCGCAAAGCACTGCGGTCCTGGTCCGAGGAGATGGATCTCAGTCGAGAGCTATTCGATTCGGATGGCGAGGCAGACTTGAGCGAGGAGGAACTCGAGAGGCTCAAGGCACTTGGCTACTTGTAGTCGAATACGAAAAGCTACTTGTCTTCGAGTTGGAACTTCTTCTTGAAGTCCGGCCACTCCTCCTCGGTCAGACCAAAGCTCTTCCAGGGTTCAGAGCGATCCACGCGCATCTGTTTGACGGGGTCCTCGTTATCGGGATGGTCCCGAAGAGACGCCAGAGCACGTTGCAGATTCGCCTGCACCTGCGCGTGATTCGGATTCAAGGATAGCGAGCGCCGCAGGCACTCGACGGCTCGCTCGACATTGCCGAGGGCATACTCCATGACTCCTAGGTTGCCCCAGATCGTGGCGTTGTTCGGATAGGATCGCAGAAGCCGTCGATAAATCGAGGCCGCATGCTGCTTGTTTCCCAAACGCTCGTGCACGATGGCGAGGTTGACCTGCGGCGGATACTCGCCGGGGGACAACTCTAGCGCGCGCTCGAAATTCAGCCTGGCTTCCTCGAGCTGATTGCGTGAAAGGTGTATCTCACCCAGATTCGAGTACGGGCGGAAATCATCCTGGATCTTCTCGACGACGGCCTCCCACAAGAGGACTCCGTCGCGCCACTCCTTGGCACGCGCCATGGTGCGCAGAGCAAAGAGTGCTGCGATCACCGACAGGGCCCCGATCGCGACTCGACGTTGCCCCTGGCTCTTCATAAAGCCCTCGTTCATGCGATTGGCCATGAGCACGGCGAGCCCGATCGCGCCGAGCGAAGGAGCGAACAAGAAGCGCTCGGACATCAGTGCATCGATCCCGATCACGTGCGAGACCGGGAAGAGGAAAATCAGAGCGATGGAAGCCTGCGTGAGCGCCGCCAGACGCGACTTGCCACTGTCGTCTTCCACCCGAGCCTGTCGGAAATGCCCCACCAATCCCCACAGGAACGTCGTGATGGCCGCCACTGCGAGCACCAAGCCGATGATCGCCTGTAGAGAGGGCGCCTCATGGATGCCGACCGCCCGTTGATAGTAGAAATCGAGCTGCAGTGTGAATGGCGCGACGAGCAAGCGGACATACTCTGCAAAGACCGCCCCGCCAGTCAGCGCGCGCCCAATCACGGAAGTCTCGGAAAGCGTGTGTTCGGACGGTCCGAAGCTTCCGAGCGCGTTGAAGCGCAACACCATGTAGCCGGCGAGCACGACGAGGCTGGGAAGCAGCAGGCGCACCCCCTGGAGGATCGAGCCCGGGCGACGCCACTCGAGGAGAGCAAAGCGAAGAACGAGTATCCCCAATAGCGGAACCCCTGTTTCCTTCGATAAACAAGCCAACGCGTAGAGCAGAGCCGTCGCAAGGGAAAGGCCGAATTGCCCCATCCCCGCATGAAGCCGCGAGCGCTCAAAGACAGCAAAAGCCAGCGCTGCAAACAGAAGCGCAAGCACCTCACTACGACCCGACACGCTGTCCACGACCCCGCAATGAACCGGATGCAAGGCAAAGAGTAGCGCCGCCCCCAGCGCAAGCCCTCGCGAGGTCAGCGTCGCTCGATACACCCCCAGAACGGCTAGTACAAGAAGTGCATAGAGCACCGCGTTCGTACGGTGAAAGGCATGCGCATCCAGGCCGAAGAACTTGTAATCGAGCGCGTAGGAAAGACTCGTCAGGGGGCGATAGAGTCCGCGTTCGGATTGCTCGGGAGGAAACGGTGCCCCGAAATTGCTCCACGCCTCGGGCAGTGAGCGGATGCTGCCATTGGAGGCGACAAAATCATGGTCGTCGTACGTGAACTCGGCGCTCGGTGGAGGCCAATGGATCAGGGCAGCCGCTACCAATGCGACAATGGAAGCGATTCTATAAACGGAGGGAGCGATGGAGCGCGACTATAAACACCGAGTGGTGCACGGTGCAGGCGAAAAAACGACGGGCTTTGATGTGGATCGGTAGAATGCCGCCCGCAAGTAGTTTGCTTGCTCCGTAGACGGAAGAATGCCCGAACATCTCGCAAGCGCCGGTCGCCCGATCCCCACTCTCTGGAGCTGGGCTCTGA
This sequence comes from Planctomycetota bacterium, assembly GCA_965662355.1. Classification (GTDB taxonomy): domain Bacteria; phylum Planctomycetota; class UBA1135; order UBA1135. The sequence goes on from CBFIHP010000004.1 coordinate 230,920, forward strand.
CCCTCGTCCTGACCGGAGCCAGCGCCTGTGGGTCCGGTGGACCCGGAACGTCGCAGGGCGCCGCTTCCTGTCTCCTTGTGACCCTGGACACGACGCGTGTCGATGCTCTGGGCAGTGACGCTCACAGAAGGACGCCGAACCTCGATCGGTTGGCCGCCGAGGGCGTGGTGTTCGACAACGCCTACTCGCCGATTCCATTGACCTTGCCGTCCCACGCGAGCCTGTTCTCGGGACTCTATCCACCGCGGCACGGCGTGCGGGACAACGGCTTGCTTCCATTGCCCGAGGAGGCCTCCACGCTGGCCGAAGCGGCTCGCGCATCCGGTTGTGACACGGCTGCCTTTGTCGGTGCGGTGGTGCTGGACGCGGCCTTCGGATTGGATCAGGGTTTCGACGTGTATGACGGGCCGCCTCCGGGCAAGGACCACGCCGAGCGTTCGGCGACGGAGGTGGTCGATGCGGCCCTCGCCTGGTGGAAGCAACGTGATCGCGGCAAGCCCTTTTTCCTGTGGGTCCACTTCTACGATCCGCACACGCCTTACGCACCCCCCAAGGATCTCCGGACGGGTGACCCGCGCAAGGACTACGCGGCCGAGCTGACCTACGTCGATCGCGAGCTCGAGCGCTTGTTGGCCCGGCTGCGGAGCGATGGCGCGCTGGAAGACACGCTGAGTGTCGTCGTCGCCGATCATGGCGAGGGCTTCGGCGAGCACGACGAAGACGGGCACAGCATCTTCTGTTTTGAAACCACCCTGCGCGTACCACTCATCGTGCGCCCACCCGCCTCCGCAAAGGGGCACCTCCAACCGGGCACGCGTTCGGACGAACTGATCAGCTTGGTCGATCTGCACCCGACCATCATCGAAGCCATGGGTTGGAAGGCTGCTGAGGATCTGGACGGACACAGCTTTTGGAACGCGCCAATACCGGAGGATCGCGGCGTCTATTTCGAGTCCTACTACGGCTACTTCTCCTTCGGCTGGAGCCCCCTGACAGGCTGGATCGACAAGCAGGGCAAGTACCTCCATGGCACTCGACCGCGCTTCTTCGCAGTGGGAGACGATCCGGGGGAAACCACGGATCTCTTTGCAGAAGACGACGCACGCGTGCGCTCACACCGCGCAAGTATCGCTCGCCTGGCGAAGCGAAGAACGCTGAAGGCCGACGAGGACACCGGCGCGGGCGATGAGCTGCTGGAGAGCATCCGCGGGCTGGGCTATGCCTCGATGGGCGGCAGCGAGGCCAGCTTCCCCCACCCGCTCGAGAACACGGGTCTCCCGAACCCCGAGCTCGTGGCGCCCTTGCACGCACGCGCCCTTGCCGGCGTCGAGCTGGGCAAGCAGGGCCGCCTCGGGGACGCCGAGAAGGTCTTCCGAGAGATCCTGGCCAAGAACCCGCAGAACTACTTCGTGCTCGATCACCTGGCCACGTGCCAGTTCCAGTTGCAACGTTTCGACGAGGCCGCGGAGACCCTGCGCCGGCTCCTGGAAAAGAGCCCCACGCAGCCCCCCGAGATGTGGTTCAAGCTGGGCTTCGCCGAGCAATCTGCCCAGCACATCGACGCCGCCATCGAGGCCTACGAACGCTCGGCGAACCTCTCGCCCAAGGCGAACACCCTGCGCGCCCTCATTCCGCTCCTGCGCGACAGGAAAGACCTGGAACGTGCTCGTTTCTACGCCAAGAAACTGCAGGCTCTCGAAGCTGGCGGGTGAGACGAAAGGGCATAATGGAGGGTTGGTGAGCCCCGTGGAAAACCCCAGCGAAAACCCCCTCCCGAACCGTGCCCCGGAGCCGGCCCAGGCCTCAGCCCCCGTGCTGGATCGGGCGGGCAGGCCGCTCTTCAACCTGCGCCTGTCCGTGACCGACAGGTGCAACCTCCGCTGCTCCTACTGCATGCCCGAGAAGGAGTACACCTGGCTCGAACGCAGCGACATCCTGCGCTTCGAGGAGAGCTCCCAACTTGTCGATGCCTTTTGTGACGCGGGCGTGCGCAAGGTGCGCCTCACCGGCGGGGAACCCCTGCTACGGCGCGATCTGGAGCGGCTCGTGGCGTTGCTGGCAGCAAAGCCACTCGTGCGAGACCTCGCACTGACAACCAACGCAATTCTCCTTGGCGACAAGGCCGACACGTTGATGCGTGCGGGACTCGGTCGACTGACGATCAGCCTCGACACGCTACGCAAGGACCGCTTCCGCGAACTGACGCGACGCGACGAACTGGAGCGTGTGCTACGCGGCATCGAGGCCGCACAACGAGCGGGTTTCGAAGGCACCAAGCTGAATACCGTGCTCATGCGGGGCGCGAATGACGACGAGCTGTTCGATCTCCTCGACTTCGGACGGGAACGTGATCTCGAGGTGCGCTTCATCGAATACATGGACGTCGGTGGCGCGACGAAATGGCACTCGGATGCGGTCGTGACTCGTGCAGAGATGTTGCAACGTATCGCCGAACGTCATGGAGAGCCCACTCCCCTCTTGCCCGTAGGACGCGAGATGCGGGCCGCCCCCGCCGATCGCTTCCAGCTTTCGAACGGCACGCGCTTCGGAATCATCGCCTCCCAAACGGCGCCGTTTTGCGGAGCCTGCGACCGCTCGCGGGTGACCGCGGACGGCATGTGGTACCACTGCCTCTACGCTCGTATCGGCACCGATCTACGGGGCTGGCTACGCTCTGGGACCCCACGGGCCGAGATTGCCGGGCAAATCGCCAGGGCCTGGGGCCAGCGCACCGATCGGAGCGCGGAAGAGCGCCTCCAACTGGCCGATCGGACCAGCTTGGCCGCGGGGGACTTGCACTCGGATCCCCACCTGGAGATGCATACCCGGGGGGGATAGTCAAGCGGTTTCAGGCCCCAAACCGCCAGGGCTTTTCCCGCCGGCGGTGGCCTCGACGGGGTCGGATAGGGTGTAATTAGGGGCAGGATAGACTTCTCTCACAAACCACAAGATTTTGTGGTCCAGCTTGCTTGAGACCCTATCCCTAGGGTCCTAGTCTGCTCGGCCGCGGTGGGGAGGAGGAGTTCTCCGCAGCGGCTCTCCGGGGAGGGGTTCAACCGGGAGAGCCACCCGAGGCTCCTCGCGTCCTCTTCCCACCCAAAACTCACCCCAGTCCGCCTCGATCCAGCTTCAAGAACGTCCACACAAAGAGATGCCCACGCTTCCCGTGACGCCCTCGGATACCGTCAACAATCCGCCCCAGACCGCCGCCGACGCCAGCGAGCGAACGGTTGAGGTCGTGCCCCATTCCTCGGCCAGCAACGCCGGTGGCCCCGGCGATGCGTCCGAGAACACCGCCACCCGGATGGGGGTGAAGAAGCGTGATGGCCGGCTCGAGTCGGTCGACGTGATGAAGATCGTGCGCGCCGTCGAGCGCTCCTGCGCTGGGCTCGAGGGCGTCGACTCGATGCGCATCGCCACCCGCACGATATCGGGACTCTACGACGGGGCCACGACCGCCGAGCTGGACCGGCTCTCGATCCAGACCGCCTCCTCCCTTATTGCAGAGGAACCCGCGTACTCCAGGTTGGCGGCGCGGCTGCTCGCGATGTACATCGACAAGGAGGTCCAGAACCAGGACATCCACTCGTTCAGCCAGGCGATCCGGCTCAGCCACGAAAGCGGCCTTCTTTCGGACGAGACGAACGACTTCGTCCAGAAGAATGCGCGCAAGCTGAACGACGCCATCGAGGGACAACGCAACGATCACTTCGAGTACCTGGGCATCCGCACGGTCTACGACCGCTACCTGCTGGTGCACCCCAAAAGCAGGAAGGCCCTCGAGACGCCCCAGTACTTCTTCATGCGAGTCGCCTGTGGCCTCTCGAAGGACCCGCACGAGGCCATCGAGTTCTACCGCTTGATCTCGTCCCTCGAGTACCTGCCCAGCTCGCCGACGCTCTTCAACTCGGCCAGCACACGCTCGCAGCTCTCGTCCTGCTACCTCCTGGATTCGCCCAAGGACGACCTCATCGCGATCTATGACAAGTACGCGGACGTCGCCAAGCTGTCGAAGTACGCCGGAGGCATCGGGTTGGCCTACCACCGGATCCGGGCCAAGGGTTCGCTGATCCGCGGCACGAACGGCCACTCGAACGGCATCGTTCCCTGGCTGAAGACGCTCGATTCCTCGGTCGCAGCCGTCAACCAGGGTGGACGGCGCAAGGGTGCCTGTTGCGTGTATCTGGAGAGCTGGCACGCAGACATCGAGGATTTCCTCGAGCTGCGCGACAACACGGGCGACGGTGCACGGCGCACGCACAACATCAACCTCGCGAACTGGATCCCCGACATGTTCATGCGGCGGGTCAAGAGCGACGACACGTGGTCCTTGTTCGACCCCAAGATCGTCCCGCACCTGTGCGACCTCTACGGCAAGGAGTTCGAAGAGGCCTACCTGCAGGCCGAGGCGGACGGATTGTTCGTGCGCCAGGTAATGGCACGCGAACTCTACTCCAAGATGATGCGCACACTGGCCCAGACCGGTAACGGCTGGATGACCTACAAGGACGCCTCCAACGAGAAGTGCAACCAGACCAGTGCGGCCAAGGACGGCAAGAACCGCGTCGTGCACCTCTCGAACCTGTGCACTGAGATCCTCGAGGTCACCTCGAACGACGAGACCGCGGTTTGCAACCTGGGCTCGGTCAACCTGGGGCGCCTCGTGCGCGACGGTGCCTTCGACTTCGAGCGCCTGGGCGAAATCGCCGAGACGGCGGTGAGGTTTCTCGACCGCGTCATCGACATCAACTTCTACCCGACCGACGAAGCCCACTCCTCCAACGAGGCCTGGCGCCCGGTGGGATTGGGCGAGATGGGCTTGGCGGATGTCATGTTCCAGCTTGGACTCCCCTTCGATTCAGAGGAAGCCTGCAAGTTGACCGCCCAGATCCAGGAAGCGATCTACTTCCACGCTTTGACGACCTCGTGCGAGCTGGCCAAGGAACGTGGCGCGCACCCGAACTACGAGGAAACCCGGGTGAAGAAGGGCGACTTGCAGTTCGACCTGTGGAAGGTGAAGCCCGCCGCGGACGGACCGATCGGGCTCGAACGCTGGGACGCGCTGCGCGCACGGATCAAGGAACACGGCCTGCGCAACTCGTTGCTCCTGGCCATCGCCCCCACCGCGACGATCTCGTCGATCGCCGGCTGCTACGAGTGCATCGAGCCCCAGGTATCGAACCTCTTCAAGCGCGAAACACTCTCGGGTGACTTCCTGATCATCAACCGCTACCTCGTCACCGACCTGCAAAAGCGCGGGCTCTGGACCGAGAACATCCGTGAGAAGATCAAGCGCGCTGAGGGATCGATCCAGGAGATCGAAGAGATCCCCGCAGATCTGCGCCTGCTCTATCGCACGGCCTGGGAAATCCCGATGCGCTCGATCATCGATATGGCGGCCGCCCGCGGACCGTTCCTCGATCAGAGCCAGTCGTTGAATCTGTTCATGGAGACGCCGACCATCGGCAAGCTCTCCTCTATGTACCTCTATGCGTGGGAAAAGGGTCTCAAGACGACCTACTACCTACGCTCGCGTCCGGCGACTCGCATTCGCCAGACGACCGTTACGGATGCTGCTGCCCCCAACGAGAGTGACGCCAACGGCGTCACGGATGCGGAGGCCGTGGCCTGCTCCTTGGAAAACCCCGAAAGCTGCGAAGCCTGTCAGTAGCCCAATATGTCTCAAGCCATTCTGGATGCACCGGTTACCGGAACTTCCACGTCCACCTCACTTCTCGACCCGGGGATGGATCTGACCCTGCGGCCCATGCGGTATCCGCAGTTCTATGAGATGTACAAGGACGCGATCAAGAACACGTGGACCGTCGAAGAAGTCGACTTCTCCACGGACTTGGTCGACCTTCACAGCCGGCTGTTGCCGGCGGAAAAGCACCTGATTCACCGCCTCGTGGCCTTTTTCGCCACGGGCGACTCGATCGTGGCCAACAACCTGGTGCTGAACCTCTACAAGCACCTCAACGCCCCCGAAGCGCGGATGTACCTCTCGCGACAGCTATACGAGGAAGCGCTGCACGTGCAGTTCTATCTCACGCTGCTCGATAACTACATCCCCGATGTGCGTGAACGAGAAAAGGCATTCGCTGCCATCCACAACATCCCTTCGATCAAGAAGAAGGCAGACTTCTGCTTCCGCTGGATCGACTCGGTGCAATCGATCGACGAGTGCCGCACGGTGGAAGACAAGCGCAAGTTCTTGATGAACATGATCGCCTTCGCCTGCTGCATCGAGGGACTGTTCTTCTTCGCGGCCTTCGCCTACGTCTACTTCCTGCGCTCGAAGGGTCTGTTGAACGGCCTCGCCTCCGGTACGAACTGGGTCTTCCGCGACGAGAGCATGCACATGCAATTCGCCCTCGAGGTGGTCGAAACCGTGCGCCGTGAAGAGCCCGGGCTCTTCGACGACTCCCTGCAGCGCAACGTCAACACCATGCTCGAAGAGGCCGTGGCCTGCGAACTGGCCTTCGCCGAAGACCTGCTGGGTCAAGGCGTGCCCGGCCTCTCGACGCAGGACATGCGCTCGTACCTGGAATTCGTCGCGGACCAACGCCTTGCCAACCTCGGCATGCCTGCCCGTTATGGATCCAAGAACCCCTTCGGCTTCCTGGACCTACAGGACGTGCAAGAGCTGTCCAACTTCTTCGAGCGCCGCGTTTCCGCCTATCAGATGGGCGTCAGCGGAGAAGTGGCCTTCGACGAGGCCTTCTGAGCTCCGGGGCCCTATCAGGAATCGACCAACTCCTCTTTAGACGAGGGCCGGTATTCCCCCCGGGGAGTGCCGGCCCTTATTTTTTGGTCCTCTCGGACCTTGGATGCGAGAGCATGTGTAGCTGCAGCGTGACCTCATCACCGACCCCTCACGAATGCTCTATCGATGCCGGTATCGATGCTCGCGGCATCGATCCTTACCAGCACGCTGGAGCTCTCGGGGACTTCGGGATCGTAGTTCAGCCTGAACTTCGAAGCGGCTGAACTTGCCCGTAACCAGGGACATGCCACCCAGAATCGGAACCGTGAATCCTAGCGAGGAGTGATTCGTGTCGGTTCTGCAGGGCCCTCCCACCGCCGCCGAAGGGGGCAGGAATGCGAACGCAGCCGCGAGTGAAACGAGAAGCAGGGTTCACTCGACTATCTAGTCCTTTGGGGGCGAGTACTTCACGAGGCCGAGGGGACGCTTCTGGAGCTTCTTGAAGGTTGCCAGGACGGCGATGTTCTCGTCCTTGCCGACATCCATGATGACGAATTCGCGTACCGCCTCTGGCGTCCTCGCATTCTCGAAGTAACAGACCTCGAAGCGCACGCGCTCGGCCTGTCCGGGCTTGTTGGCAGGAGCTGAAAAGAGAATGTTCTTCGCGAAGAAATCCGAGTTCTTGATCTTGGTCTTGCCGAACTTCTTGGGTTCGGATTGCGTGAACGTGAACGTCTCGGACTTGGCGTGATTGGTGAGGAAGTCGAGCGTCTCACAATCCTTGAAAGTGGATTCCTTGCCGCCCAGCATCGACATGGTCACGATCGACTTGCGTACGTTTTCGATGGAGATTCCTCCGTACGCTTTCATGCTCAAGACCTGAAGTTCCGTCCTGTTCCCCCCGTTCTTGTCCTTCGCGCGGCCTTGGATGGCAAAACCGTCACGGGCTGTGACACCGCTGAAAGTCAACTTGCCGGAAGTCGATTCGAACTGGAGCGAGGTGCCCGGCTTGAAGGTCGTAGCCTCCATGTAGACGCGGGCTTTCGAAGGTCCTGATTCACTGGGACGGATGCCTCCCTTGCCCTCGAAGACCACCCCGGAGAGATAGATCTCCTTGCACTCGGGCGTCAGCTCCAGCCACACGTCCTTGATGACCATGTTGCCGCCCGTGACACACTTCAACTCGAGGTAGCCCGAGACTTCGATCACAGCGTCCGACTTCCCGACGATTCTTCCGTGTCGCAGGCTGATGACGTCGGCGTTGCGAGGGATAGCCGTGCGCCCCGCCACCTGGAACTTCAGTCCATCGGTCTTGTAGGTGGCGCTCTTCTTGGGAAAGGGCAGGACGTCTCCGCGCTGTTGCGCGGAGACAACGCTCACGAAGAGAGCGAGTGCGAGTACCGCTCCGAAACGCAGGGTCATCTCATTCTCCGGGCTAGAACTTCTCCATGAGGCTCTCCGGAATCATAAACTCATCCGCGGAGAGGGCTTCGAAGGAAGCCTCCGAAAAGCGCCAGCGCTGCTCCAGCCCGGTGTCCGCGTCGAAGATCTTGACGAGAAAAGGCAGCCGCACACCTTCCACCTCACGCCATTGTTCGTAGACGACTGTCGACTCGTCCGCTCCTGAGCGCCCTGCGAGAGCCCCGGTTCCCTGATCGAAGAAAAGCTGTCGATAGACGTTCTCTCGGATTTCGACATCGACGCGGATGCACGGCCGGCCTTCGAAGAGCGTCCTTCCGGAGACCATGGCTTGCTTTGGATCCACGATCGGGCGCAGGAGTACACGCCGCCCCTGGGTTTGCCGTAGCTCGTCCAGGCGATAGTCGTCGATCAAGCTGTCACCGCGATAGGGGTTGACCTCCCAGGCAATCTCGCCGTTGTAGAACTGCTCGATGTGACCGCCGATTCCGGGCGGCAATCCGAACTTGACGTGCCACAAGCTTGGTGCCTGGTTCTCCCAGACGGCCTCGACATCGGAAAGCCCCATCGAGTGCACGTCAAGCCGCCCGCTCATACGCAATTGGGTCAATGGCCGTTTCTTGGTGCCCATGAACGTCTCGTACTTGGCAATAAGAGCTGCCACGTCGGGCAGGTCGTCGTCGGCCATGTTCGAGCCGCTCGCAACCAGGGGGGTGACGCTGCTGCGGTGGTCACGGCAAACCAGATGCCCAAGGCTTCCGCGCAGGAAGATGAGGCCATCGGAAAGAACCGGCGCAGTCCAGAACACGCCATCCTCGATCATGCGCCCGGAGCGGAACGTCTCCTCCATGCTCTCTGGCGATGCCGACGCAACGACCAGCTGGCCCTTCGAGGTCGTCGAGAGCAGTCGCCCGCCCGCGATCGACAATGCTCCTTGACCCAACCCGCGTACGCGCCACTGCTCCTCGCCCGCCATGTCGAGGCATTTCAACATCGATTCGTCGAAGCCGTAGAAGTGCCCTTCCCAGAGCGTGCATCCAGCCATCTTGTTGCGCATCTTGCGGGTGCGCCACAGCTCGACGGGCGACTCGCCGCCGAAGTCGATGAGGGCCGCACCCTGTTCGTATCCCGTCGACACGAAGACCTTGGTTCCGACGACGATCGGCGTGCAGGCCTCGACGTTTCTAGGCGAGGTTCGAAACTCATACTTGTAGATTTCGCTGCCATCCCCGGTGTCGAGGATGGACAGGCCCTTGCCGCCGAATACTGCGAGCCCGAGTCGCTGCCCTAGTTGTATCGAAGCCACACTGGCGTAGTTGGCCTCGTGGCTCGCGGAGATCCAGGCGGTCTCTCCGGTGGCTCGCTCCAGAACGACGGTCCGATCCGCGTTCAAGACCAGCTTTTGTCCTAGCACGTAGGGCGAACTCGCGAAGCCATAACGCCCTGGATCGACTTGATGGCGTTCGACGAGATCTACCTTCCACAAGAGCGTGCCGTCTTCGGCCTGCAGAGCGTGAACCTCCCCCACCCGCGACGCCACGTAGACGATGCCATCGTGCACGGTGGGCGAACCGAGCGCACCTCCACCATGCTCGTTCGCATACGCCAGGGCCGGAAACTCGAACTTCCAGAGCTCCTTCCCCGTGGCCACCTCGAGACAAGACACCCGGTCCACGCCCGGCCCCATGGCTTCGCTCACGCCATGCTCAGGAGCACCTTCTTCGGGAAAGAAACCAACGATGAACAATCTGCCCGCGGCGATCGATGGACTCGAGTAACCCATCCCAATCTGTGCGTGCCAGAGCGCTTCGGACTTGCCGCCTGGACTCCAATCGTTCTCTTTCGAGATGTTGTTGCGATCCGGCCCCAGCCAGTTGGGCCAATCTTCGGTGATCGCAAAGGCCTTTGAGGTCGTTTGTAGAGCGATCCCCACACAAGCAAGTCGAAAAACAACTCCGTTAGAAATCCTCATGAGCTCCCCGGGGGCGATAGTCCAAGTCCGTACCCCGCCCCGGCTTAGAAGGACCCCTCGCGACAGAAGTGCGGGTGTTGCTAGGACGATATCGGCAACGGTTCATGCCTGCAAGCTGACGCGGGCTGCCGCCGAGGGGTTTGGGCTTCGAGTTTTGCGCTCATTCTTCCCCCGCTCTCGGGAACATCTCATAGCCTTGGTGCGCACCCCGATTGCACCCCCCCACCGGTATCCCTTCACCCGAGGGAAAGAGAGCATGAATAAGGAGAGGTACATTCTCCCTCTGTGCGCATGCCCGTTGGCCCTAGCGAGCCTGGCTAGTGGTCAGACATTTCAGAACGTCACGACCCCAGCCGGACTCGGTGGCCACTTCGTCACCACGGGGGACGATCACGGCCCCGGTGCTGCCTGCGGCGACTACAACGGTGACGGCTGGGTGGACCTCTATCTCAGCGAAGCTTTCGGCGGCGGCGGGAAGCTGTACAAGAACGTCGAGAGTGCGACAGCGCCAGGTGGCCGTTCGTTCGAGCTCGACACGGGGGCGGGTGCCTACGACCCGCGCGAGAGCACCGGTGCGGTGTTCATCGACATCGACAACGATGGCGACCAGGATCTGTACGTCGCCAACTTCGAAGATCGCAACACACTCCTACGCAACGAGCTCATTCCCCTCGGCAAAGCCGTCTTCGTCGACATCACGGACCTGACGGACCCGACCCCGGAGGACCCTCCCGGAGACCAGCAGGAAGGACTCGGCATCGGCATGGACCAGCTGGGCAATGCCCTGCACAAGACACTCGGCGTGTGCTTTGCGGACATCGATCGCGATGGACGGGTCGACCTGTACGTCGCCAACCACAACGGCTTTCTCGCCGACGGCACCGGGATGCGCGCCGGGGAACGTGACGTTCTCTACCGCCAACAGGCTGACGGCACCTTCCTCGACATCTCCGACAGCGCCGGGGTTCCCGGATGGGATTGCGATCTGGGCGGCGGCGACACTGCGTACCAGCTCTACAGCTCTTCCAACGCCGCGATCTTTTGCGATCTCAACAACGATCGCTGGCCGGATCTGTACGTAACCAACAAGATCGGCGGTCCCCTTGACCGCGATGCGATCTACCTGAACCGGGGAGCAAGTGCCGCGGGTGAATGGCTTGGATTCCAGGCCGTTGCCGCGGATCTTGACCTGGGCGACGCCAGCAATGCTGCGATGGGTGTCAGTGTGGCGGACATAGACAAGGATGGCGACCTGGACGTCTACATCACCGACATCAGCAGTGGAGGCAACCCCGGCCAGAACGACCTGTGGAGGAACGACTTGATCGAGAACGAAGGCATTTTCGACATGTCGCTTCTGGCCGAAGCCCCGGCGGTCTTCTCGTGGGGCACCTGGTTCGGGGACATCGACAACGACGGGGATTCGGATCTCCACGTCGCGACCGAGCAGTTCTACGTCGACCACATGTATCGCAACGATGATGGAACCTTCACCGATGTCTCGGCCAGCTCCGGCATCCAGCAGAATCTCGACTCGCGGGGCGATGTGTGGTTGGACTATGACAAGGATGGGTGGATCGATTTCCTGGTGATGAACATCTTCAGTGCTCCGACGCTCTTTCGGAACACGAGCAGCGAGACCCTCGACAGGAACTACGTGTGCTTCGCACTCCAAGGCACGGCTCCGAAGACGACGCGGGAGGCTCTGGGAACGCGCGTGGAAATCTTCGCTGATTTCGATGGCGATTCGGTGCTGGGACCCAACGAACGGGACCTTCGCGAATTCATACGCGGGGGCAGCAACTGTGCCTCCAGCAACGAGGGCGTGCTCCACTTCGGTGTCGGTGCCGCAACTCGCGCCATCGCAAAGGTCACCTGGCCGAGCGGTGAGACCGAGGTATATAGCGACGTACAGGTCAACACTCGTTTGCTGCTGGTCGAACCCAGCTCGACTACGGATACGCAGGCACCCACGATCGCGCTGCGCCAACCCAGCGAACTGATGATCGTCCGCGAGCCCGGCTCGTTGACAATCATGGCCGACGCCAGTGACGACTCGGGTGTCACCGACGTGCGATTTTATCTGGATGGCCAACTGGTGGGACGCGACGTCGTTTCCGACGAGGACGACTCCTATGACTGTCAACTGCGTCTGGATGGACTGGCCCCGGGACCCCACGTCATTCGAGCAGATGCCAGCGATGCCTTCGGCAACGTGGCTTCTTCCTACAGCACGCTCGTGATCGACGCGACGACACCCTCGAACCTGGCCCTCGAACCGGATCTGTATGACAATGATGCCTTCGGCTCGGTCAGCGGCGAGAGCTATCCCGACGGATTGGCCTTCAATGACGGCTGTCGCGACCTGACCCTGAGCTTTGGCGAATCGGCGCCGGAGCGCACCTACATCATGCCCCACGATGCACCCGAGCTATTCGTCGATGGGAGTCGGTTGTGCATTCGCGGCGCCATCGCACAAACGGGTTTCGAGGATCGCACCGGGTTCGGAATCGTGCTCTTGCGCGACCCCGTGTCATCTAGCGACGCGCGCATCGAACTGTGGTTGATCTCCGACGGCCCCGTCGTGCATGCGGGCGCCTACTTACCCGGCTCTTCCTCTGCCGAGGTCGAACCGCTCTTTTCGATCGACCCCAACCAGCGCAACGCGGAGTTCGGGCTCTTCCTCACCCGGAACGGGACGAAACTGACCATGGAAGTCGAGCGCTCCGAAGCAGGGCTACGACGCACCCTGGGGGTCTTCGATGCTGCAGGCGCCGGAATCGACCTGGATCAATATCAGCGGGCCGGGCTCTGCATTCGCGGCGAGGGCTCGGCTAGCACCTCCTCGGAGGTCGATGTCGTCGTGAACGAACTCGTGGTGACGCATCCCCAAATCGGCTCGCCGTGCCTGGACGCCGCCGGCTGGAATGCACAACTCGGCCTGCTGGATCAACCGCTGGCAGGAACCCACGATTTCGCAGTCACGCTCAGCGGCGCCCTCGGTGGTTCCATCGCGGCGCTGTTGCTCGGTCCCCACGAGGACTCGATTCTGCCCTTCGACCTCGGCCTTCTCGGCGCTCCAGGGTGTACTCTTCTCGTGATCCCCCAGTTCAACTTCGTGCGCGCTGTCAGCGGCAGCGGCCCGGGGAACGGCAACGCCATGGTTCCCCTACCCGTACCGCTCAACCCGGCCCTCATCGGCAGCAATTTCGGGGCGCAGTGGTTGGTTCTCGCACCAGGTGTGAACCCACTGGGAGCCATCTACTCCTCCGCGGCCCAGCTAAGAATTCGTTGACCGAACCCAGCAGCGAACCGAAGCGCTGGTTCGAGGGAGGTCTACGCTTCGCGTGCACCCGTTGCGGCAACTGCTGCACCGGCGCGGGAACGGTGCGGTTCGACGATGCCGAAGAGGCACAGGTGGCCCAGCACCTGGAGCTCTCGCTGGATGCGTTTCGTGCCCGATACCTGCGACGTCTGCCCGATGGCGAATACAGCCTGATCGACAAGCCGAGTACGGACTGCATCTTTCTCGACCGCGAAGAGGGCTGCACGATCTACACCGTTCGGCCACGACAATGTCGGACATGGCCATTCTGGCGTGGCAACATCGCAACTCCAGCTCACTGGAAGTCCGCGGCCGAGGGTTGCCCCGGCATGAATCAGGGTCCCCTCCACGCCCAAGAGAGCATCGAGAAAAGCGCAGGGTCCGACGGCACCTCGGGTATCGTTCCGGATCTCCGCAAGTGGACCTTGGATGAATCATGACGGGCAGAGTCAAAAAGAAGCTGAACCAGAAGAAGATCGATCCGGAACGCCTGCGCCTCTTGAAGCGCCGCCTGGCCCAGGCGATCCCCGAGCCGAAGTGTGAACTGGATCACAAGAACGGTTGGCAACTCCTTATCGCCACGATTCTCTCCGCCCAGAGCACCGACAAGAAAGTGAACGAGGTCGCGCCGGAGCTCTTCCGACTGCACCCGACGCCGGCGTCCTTGGCCGAGGCTCCGCCGGGCGAGATCGAGGCTCTGGTCAAGAGCACGGGTTTCTTCCGGAACAAGACGAAGTCCATTCAGGGTGCCAGCCGTCGCATTGTCGAAGATCATGGAGGCGAAGTACCGCACACGCTCGACGAGCTCGTCAAGCTTCCTGGAGTGGCGCGTAAAACGGCCAACGTCGTCCTCGGTACCGCCTATCGCATCACGACTGGCATCGTGGTCGACACCCACGCTGGTCGTGTCGCCCGACGGCTCGAGTTGACCGAACAGACGGACCCCAAAAAGGTCGAGGCGGAGCTGTGCGAGATCTTCCCTCCCAAGCAGTGGATCGATTCGGGGCACCGCCTGGTCCTACACGGACGCTACGTCTGCCTGGCGCGGGCGCCACGCTGCGCGGAATGCCCCCTGAACGAAGCCTGTCCGTCGCGCGAAGAGGACGCCAGCCTTCCTCCGGGCAAGCGAGCCGCCGCCGAAAAAGCGCTCGTCGAGTCCAGAGGCACCAACAACGCTCTCGTGGCTTCGTCCTCGCCGCAGAAGTAAGCTCGGGGGATGAAACGCCTGATCGGTCTTGCCCTCCTCCTGACCTCCTTTTACTCCTGCGCGGCCACGGAAGCACGGGATGGAACGTCCAGCGAACGCCCCATGAGCTTTGGTGCGGAACTACAGGTCTACCCGGCGGGAGTCATCGTGACCGGCCATGCTCGCCACACGATTTCCGAAACGGACTCGCTCTATCTCCGCGCCGGTTACAACATCACGGATCGCCAGGGCTTCGGTGAACACGAGAACGAAGAAGGCGATGGCCCGGGCCTCGGCATCGGCTGGCGCCGGAACGTGTCACCGGGCGCGGACGAGGGTTGGCTGTACGGTGCCCGAATGGATCTGTTCTTCCTCGAGATCGACTGGGAGGATCCCATGCGGAGCAACGCCTCCGACATCGTGGTTCTCCAGCCCGCCATCGAAGGCGGCTACGGCTGGAACCTCGGGGGAGGCCGAATCGAACTGACCGCCACCTTCGGGGTCGAGATCAACATCCACACGGACGGCGAGGACGTGGGTGAAGGCGCAATTGGGCTCCTGGGCGTGACGTACATGTTCGGGAGGTAAGGGCGCGGACGCGCCACAGACCGGGGCTAGCCCGTCGTCGAATCCACGGAGCGCGTGAGAATCTCGACCGGCCCCGGGGGCGCGAGGGGACCATTCAGCTTCACGGGCGCGCTGCTGCCGTCTAGCGGCACGCGGAAGAGCTCGAAGTGGCTCTCCAAGAGCGCGTCGGCCACGAAGTACGCGAAGATACCGTCACAAGCAAACTGCAGGACGTCCGCGTCGATCGGTAGCCGAGCATTCAGGACCAGCGGATTCATGCTTCCGTCCTGGGGCACGACCAGGAGTTCGCTCTGCCCGGGCGTCGGATCGCCACGGAAGACGACCTCGCTCGTGGTTAGCGTGTACGCCTCCACATTCGCATTCACGTCCATACCCGGCGTCAAGAGCAAGGCGGGCGTGCTGAGGTCGATGGGTACCGAGTACAGCTGCGTGTTCTGGGTGATGTCGGTGCGCGCCAGGAAGATGGCGCCGAGGCCATCGGCGGTGAAATCGTAGGATTCTTCCACGTACTCGAGCACGCCGTGCAACTGCTTCGGCTGCACGCCGCCCAGAATCGGCGTACTGTAGAAGTGCGTTACGGTGCTGGTCGGACTACCGCGGTACAGGATCATCTGTGAATCCGAACGGATGATGAAGTCGCTGATGATCGTTCCGACCGGCGTACCGAACCCGTTGATGCGCGATGGGAACATGCTGCCGTCCAGCGGTACGGAGAACAGTTCGATCGTTCCGTCGCGAACCTGATCCGCCGTGTACACGACACGCACGCCATCCGGAGCAATCCCCAGGGAATACACGTCTCCGCCGCCGATCATCGGTCCGGTGATCTTCGTGCGCACGAGGTGGTTCGTTATCTCGACGCGGAAGATCTCGAACACGTCCTCGTTCACGAGTCCGCCGACGATCGCGACAGTGTTGCTGTCCGGTGCGATGTCCACGGAGGCCAGCCCGACGCCCAGCTCGAAATTCAGCCCCTGGTTCGTGTATTCGGTCAAGTTCACCGAGGAGCTGGAGCCATCGAGGGGTACCGCGGCGATCAGTAACTGCGGGGGCAACCATCCCTGAAAAACCGCCGTCTGGCTATCGGGCGTAATTTCGAAAGCAAGTACACGCCCGCTAACGGTAGCGCCGGCGATCGTCACCGGAGCACCACTACCATCGGCCGGAGCGCTGCGCAGCTCGTAGTCGAAGCCAAGGTCCAGTCCGCCGAGATAGACGACGCGCGATCCATCGGGAGTGACATCGAAGTAGGCGATGGTCTCGTCCGAGCCGAGCGCGTTGTTCAAGCGCACGGGAGCGCTGCTGCCATCGACGGGACTCGCGTACAGATTCCACTGCCCCTGCGCATCGGCGTCCGCGCGGAAGTAGACGGTGTTCCCGTCGGGCGAGATCCTGTAGTCCGCGGCCACGCGACCGCCCTGGGGCAGAGTCGGGTTGAGCTGCGCGGAGCTTCCGCCCCCCGTGGGAACCGAGTAGAGATCGAGCGTTCCTGCTTGCGCACCTTCCGCTCGAAAGAGGATTCGCCCCGCGCCGGTTGCGAGTCTCAGGTCGACGACATCCCCCCCACCACCAGCGACCGTTCTCGGTCCACGGGGGGTCTGGCCAGACGCGGGAAGCGCGGCCAGGGCAAGGAGGGCTCCTGTGAGCCCGTGGAACATGAGAAAGCGTGGAGTAAGGTGCATGTCGAGGGATGTCGTGGAATCGTTTTTGCGAGATAGGTGTCTCCGGCGCGGGGGAACCCTCTCGGGGACAAGGGCAGTGCCAGCGCCACCACCACCGTTTCTGGAATCTCCCTTTTGCCTCTCGATACTCCCGTTCAGGTCTTACTTCTTCGGCCCACGCGTGCCGCACAGTCCCGGAACTGCTTGACTTGAATGCCGGTCCAGCGCTCGTTGACGCGGACGCGGACGCGCGCGACCATGCGGAGGCTTATCCTCGGGAATACCCAGCCGGGGCAGGCCGCGGCTCTTATGTGTTTGGGGCTCAAGGAAGCCCGCTAGTTCCCTTGCGAAGGGCTTTGTTTCATGAAATACGACTTTTCTGAGAACCCGTAGAATCAACGATAAACCGCGCCTATTGGGCTAAAATGGGCTTTCGACTTCTGGATCCCCGGCCCCTCCCCCGCCTTCACGCGTCCACATCCCATGGAACTCCGCGAACTCACCGATCACGACATCCACACCCGGAGTGCCTCGATGGAGAAGGTCGTTCGCCGCTGGGTACGCGATGGCCAAGACGTCGAGGACATCGTTCAGGACACGTGGCTCGTCGCCCTCGAACAGGAGCGAGGACGAATCGAGCGTCTGGATCATTGGCTGTCCGGCGTCGCGCGCCTTCGGGCCCTGCGTTTCCACCGCAGCACGGCCAACCAAAAGGCACGCGAGGCACTGAGTGCACGGCCAGACATCTCGCCCGCCGCGGACGAGCTTCCCGACAGCAACGACACGCTTGCGCTGTTGTTGCGACACATCGACAGGCTCGAGGATCCGTATCGAAAGGTGCTCCAGCTTCGTTATCTGGAAGGACTCTCGATCGCCGAGATTGCCGACCGTCGCGAGACCAGCGCAGCGACGATTCGCACCCATCTTCACCGCGCGCGTCTCCAGTTGAAGGATCGCTGGGATCGCGGTCGTGGATCCCGTTTCAACGGCTGGGCCCTGGTTCTCTGGGATCGGTTCGGGGGCAAGTTGAGCTTCGCTCGGCTTGGAGTGAAACTCGCCCTGGCCGTTGGCTGTGTTGCCGCAGTGCTCACTCCGTGGCGCATCCTCGGTGGCGTCTCAGAGCGCGATACGCCGAGCGTTGTCACGGTCGAGACCGTCGATTCAGCGCCGGTGATGAACGAGGGTCCGCGCCTCGAACGCACGCTGGTGTCGGACCCCACGGCGCCCGTGCCCGTCTCCGCTCTCAGCGTCGAGTGCGAATGGAAAGAGGGTGGAGCCGCGGATGGGGTGCGCTTGATGATCGAATCGGCGGATGGCAATGCCGGCTCCGTGCGCTTCGAGCTCGAGACGAACACAGACGGCCTGGCCCATCAAGATCTGACCCCCGGTACGTGGCGCATTCGTCCCGAGCTCGGTAGAGCGCGCATCGTCGAGGTCCAGGCCGGGGTTGTCTGGGTGCGACTCGTCCTTCCCTCCAGGAAAGACGTCGTGATCAGCGCCGAGAGCCGCCGCCGACCTCTGCCCAACGCGGCCATCTGGGTCTCGTACCCTGGATCTCCCGGGAAGGGCCGTTTCGTGGGAGAAACCGACGAGAACGGTCGTCTCGTGACAAACAGCCTGGCGGAAGGCTCCTGGCTGGCCGCGCAATACGAAGGGGTCGCGTCCGACACCATTCTCTATCAAAGCACACCCACGGTAACGCTCAGCGTCCCTCAGTCTCCGTCGCTCATCACCGGAAGGGTACAGGACAGCGCCGGTGAACCGATCGTCGGAGCCCGGGTTCAGACCTCGTCGAACTCCGAGGGCGTTCGCCACCGAACGGAGAACATCAGCCTCAGCAGCCTACCCAGCACAACGGCAACCGATGAAAACGGTGCCTTCGAACTCCCCTGGTGGGGACACGTGATGGAGGTCGTCGCGACAGCCGACGGTTTCTTGCCCCAGGCCCAGATTCTGTCCACGCGCCAGTCCCGCGATTTCATCATTGTCCTCGACCGCAACCAGGGCACGCTCGCAGAGAACTACGCAGTCGAGGGTGTCGCCGTCGATCCGCACGGGTCTCCTCTCGATGGCTGGGATGTCTATCTGACCCCGAATCAGCACAACGAGCCGCTCAGCCGTGTCATTCGCCTCGAGCCGACGGGCCGGCGGGCGATGCGCACCGATAGGGACGGGCACTTCCGCTTCGAGCACTGCCCGGAGGGCACGCAACAGCTCACGCTGATCGACCCACGCGACAACGCCAAACGGGTCTTCGCACACATGCAGGTCGAACCCAAGCGGGGTACACGGATCACTCTACGCGCCGCGGACGCCCAGGCTGCGGGGACGATTGCCGGGACGGTAGGCAACGCCAAGGAGTGCATCAGCCTGGACTTGTTCGTTGACTCTGACAGCCTGCACGAGCCGCTCCCGTTCACGGTCGACGACGACAGTCGCTTCGAAATCGCTCGCTTGCTGCCCGGTTCCTACCGGCTGATCTGCAAGCGCATCCAGCGCCCCACCCAGATCATCGGCTTCGCCAAGATCGGCGCCGGGGAGAGGGTCGAACTCGGCGAATTGATCATCAAGTTCTTCGGCTCCCTGCGCCTACGACTCGACGCTTCTGAAGCCGAATTGCCGAAGCGCGTCAACCTTGTGGCAACCTACGACTCCTGGACGGTGTTCAAGGTGGTGGGGGCGAACACGCACAACTACCGGCTCGAGAACGGCTATGTCATCGCCGACGAGATCCCCGCAGGCCAGTGGAAGATCGGCATCTTTGCCCAGGGCTTCGCGTCCTCGATCACGGACGTCGATGTCATCGCCGATCACGAAGCCTCCGGTGAACTCGAGCTCGTCCGGGGCCGGAACCGGGCCCTGCGTTTCCAACCCCAACGCGCATTCTCCGGTTCGGACACCCTGTACATCGAAGTCTGGAACAACAGCCACCGCTCCGACTTCACCGTCCGCATCCCCGCGGACCTGGGCTCTGGATCTCTGGCTCTCTCGGAAACGTTGCCCGATGGCCCGCTCTATCTGTCCGCTCACACGGACTCGGGCCTCGTGGGGCGAGCCTTTCTGGATTTCGCGGAGCAGGGACTGACCATCCCGCTCTGCAACGCCGGGACCCAGCCTGAGCTCGAAACATCGCGCTAGTTGGCGGTACTCAGGGGGTCTCTGCGGCGCCCGCGTCATACGGGGGCACGCGTAGGTCACCGTCGAGTTCGTCCAGAGCCGCGTAGGCCGGATCGGCGGCGCCGTCGAGAGCCCCCATGGCGCTCGGCGTCACATCGCGTGTGCTCGCATTCCAGCTGACGTTGATGAAGTCCAGAAGCCCGGCGCCGTTGGTGAACCCGGAACCGGCGCCCGAGACCGGCCCGAAGACGACGTTGCCGCTGATCTCCACGCCGGACGATCCTCCGCTGAAGATCAGGGCGTTACCGAATTGGCTGTACACGGCGTTGTTCGCGAACTGCATCCCCGAACGGCCGTTCCACGAGGTCAGGGCCACGGCATTGCCGGAGTTGATGAAGGTGTTGTGCACCAGGACCAGGTCGCGCGACGTGCCCTGGTGATCGCTACTGAGAAAAGCGTTCAGACCGTTCATGGCCACGTTGTTACGAACGATGGCCTCGCCCTGGATCTGCATGACGTTGTCACCGGAGTTCCAGCAGACGTTGCGCTCGATCAGATTGGGAGGATTCCCATCGGTGCCATAGACGAGGATGCACGGGTAGTTCGTGTCGTGCACGGTGTTCTCGGCCACCCAGCAGCCCCAGGACCCCTGCTTGATCTCGATTCCATCCCCCTGGCTACCTGCCGTGTCGTGAACGTGGTTCAGGGCAATGACGACATTGTTCGCAACGGGACTCGAAAAGTTGCCTCCGATGTAGAAGCCCTCTCCCGTTCCCGAGGTCGAATGGACCTCGTTGCGTGTGAAGTAGAGATACGCGGTCGGCAGCGTATTCGCTGCGATCGCATTCTGCGCACAATGGTGGATTTCGCACTGGTCCATCCACACGTTCTCGCAGTCGTTGATGCGCACGGCGATGTCCCCTCCCGTCACTTCGAGGCCGCGCAAGCAAACGTAGCGAGCCGCCCCACCGACCCCCAGGTTCAACGTGTTTTGCGAGTTGTCCGACCGCGTGATGATCGGGTTGGCACCCTCCTTCGCCACGATCCAGATCGGGGCTTCTTCGGTGCCGACGGGGTTCAGCGTGAAGGCCGAGTTCGAACTGTAGGTTCCCGAGCCTATCTCGACCTTGTCCCCGGGCTGCAAGGAGTTGATCAGCGATTGCAGATTCGAGGCATTCTGGGACGAGCTGATCCCGCCGTCGTAATCGAACGAGATCACATTCGTCGGGGCGACCAGGGCCCAGGTCGGGAAGTACTTCTCGGGACTGCCCGTGGCAACCTCGACACTCATCACACCCGAGAGCGACCCCTCTCCCTGCTCATCGGCCGTGGCGATGGCCATGTAATAGGTACCCGTGACGCTCGGAATGACATAGGGTCCGCTCAGGCGCACGACGCTGGAATCGATATCGGGATCGATTCCCGGGGTCGTGCTGAAGTAGATCCGGTAGTAGAGAGCATCCGCCACGGGATCCCAGTCGATCCGCAGAGAGCCGCCCGCGGAATCCAGCGTGATCCCCGCCGGCGGTGGAGCCCCCACCAGCGACGCGGATCCGGAGCTACAGGCGGCAAGGAGCCCAACAAGGGCGGCGGTCTGTCTCGTGTTCTTCCCCATGATGGCGCTCCACCGAGCGCGCGGCTGCATCGGCGGGGAAGCGCTGTCGGGTTGAGCGCAATGCTTTCCTGGACCTGAGGAAGCAAGACCCTCCGCGCGGGCTTACGTCAGGATCACAAAAAAACAGCGCCACGTGGACCGGCTCGCAAAGAAGCAGACCCGAGCCCAGGAGGACTCGGGTCTGCGGTAGGGTCTCAAACCCCCGAGGAAAATGCGGGGGAGGCTAGAGCAGGCGAAAACACGAGAAGGACCAAAACATCCCCCCAGACACTTCGGGGCCTTCTTGATTCGCGTTGTTTCGTGTCGCCACGGACCGACGAAGAAGGGGTCAAGGCCCTATTTCTTCGCAAGCTCCCTCCGCAGCCATGCCCTAGCCATCCCCCACTCCTGCGTTACGGTTCTCCGGGATACGTCGAGAACCTGATCTTCACCGGCGAGGCCACCAAGAGACCTCGGTTCGAACTCCGTGCTCCCCATCCCCAAAGCGAAAACGGCTCTCTAATTGGGAAGTCGAATCAGGCTTTTTTCACTCTTTCGATGCCGAGCCCTGGATCCGGCAGGCGGATCGGAAAGCGGTCGACAGATCCGACCACGAGAAGCGCCTGGCGAGACACTGAACACCCCCAAGCATAACTTTCGGAACCGGTGAGGCCGGTCCCTAGCTACGAGCTTCGTGGCCCGTGGATCAGATCTGGGAACGCGCTCTTGTCCTGGTGCGGCAGGGGCGTGGAAGCCTCGAAATCAAGACCCCAGGGTCGCGCGGAGTGGCCCGAAGCTCAGCCGCGCTCGGGTGTGTCGCTCTCTCCTGGCAAGCACATGGACGTCTGCAGGCCCATGAGGCACATGATCACGTTATCGCCATCGATGGCATCCACCTCGATCTCCGTAATCGTCAAACGCCGCCCCGGCTTGGCAACACGTCCGCGCGCCCGAAAGAGCTGGCCCTTCGCGGGGTTGAGCAAGTTGATCTTGAACTCCACCGCCAGCACGGAGGCACCCGACGGCATCAGCGAGTAGGCCGCATACCCGCCCGCGCTGTCGGCGATGGTCGTAGAAATACCTGCGTGCAGGTAGCCGTGTTGTTGCGTCAGGTCTTCACGGAACGGTAGCTCGATCTCGACCCACCCAGCCTCGACCTTGGTCAGCTCGGCTCCGATCGTTTTCATCACGCGTTGACGTTCGAAGCTGGAACGCACGCGCGCCTCGAAATCAGGATCCCTGGGCTGGAAATTGGGCGTCATGGGGAGATCTTCGTTTCGGAACGAGCCGACGGCAAAACACTTTCCTGGGGGAGGAGCCTCCACGCAGGATCAAGCTCAAGAACGTCAGCTATCACCCCGAGGCCGACCGCGTCGGCTTCGAAGGAGAAACGGCTCTGCGCGAGCGTTCGGAGCGAATTCTGACCGAGCACGCGGGGCGGGTAAAGTCCTTCCTACGGAGCCCGGAGTTCCGGGCCGCCAGCAACGGCCCAGCCTCCCCCTCCGGAGGCCATTTCCAGCCTGGGACAGGCCTGGCACGGGTAGTAGGCCCGCGAAAGCGAACAATTGGGTCTCCGGGAGACGCCTGCTGGGAAGAAGAGGCCCCAGGATGCGAAAACCTAGTAAAGGGGGGCGGTCAGGGAACGGGTTTCCAGACTAGAATCACAGTGCATACGGAACCCCCAATGTGAACTCGCCGCAAATCGTGGACGGTGCGTGATCGCTGGGGATGCAAAGATCGAAGAGGGCTTCGGGGCCAAACCCCGGAGCCCTTTTCACCTTGGTCCCGGCCTTTTCTCGCTACAAGGGCCCACGCCGCCAGGGTCCTGTGATGGCGAAGGTTACGCCAGGCGCCTGGATGTTCACGAAGAGCCAACGGCCGGTCGGATCGAACGTCGCTCCACACCATTCGGAGCCCCGGAAGTTGCCCGAGATTCCGTTGACCTCGCCGTTCAGCACGATGTCGTTCTGAGCGAAGAGTGTTCGCTGGCCGGCAGGTGTCAGCGCGTGCATACGCTCGCGCCGCTGACCACCATCCTCACACAGGAGAATGCCCCCGCGCGGGCTGACGACGATGTTGTCTGGGTTGTCGAGGGTTAAGGAGCTGGGAGACGTGAAGACCGCACGCAGCGTTTCGGCGGCCGGGTCGTAACACCAGACAGCTCCCTGGCGCGAGAAGCCACCCTCCGTGTCGGTGAAGTAGATGAGTCGATTGAAGTCGTCGTACCAGCAGCCTTCTAGCCGACGGAACTGAGCGCCACCCTCGAGATGGCCCTGGTAGAACGGCCCCGAGGCAGCAGTTGTCTGACCGTCGGTGGATCCGTACGGCCCCACGCCGGTTTGCAAACCGAGGCGCGGATCGTCGATAGGCACCCACTCGACCTCGAAGGTGTCACCGCAGTTGATCCGCTGGAGATCGGCGTTCTGCACGTCCTTGACCTTCAGCATCTCGAGCAGTCCGCCGGAAGCGAAAGCCAGAACTGCCCCTTTCTCCCGCGGACGGAAACGGTAGAAGCCCGAGGTGTAACGATCGTCCTCGGTTTCGTAGACGTAGCCGGTCACGGAGTCGATGGCGACGGCCTCGTGCGAGAAACGCCCCATGTCTCGCAAAGGTATGGGATTGGCCGCGCCGAACGCAGGCACCTCGAAGATCCAACCGTGGGTGCGGTCGTATCCGTCCGGGGGTCCGGAGATCTCCTCCTCGCAAGTCAACCAGGTCCCCCAAGGCGTGACACCCCCCGCGCAATTGGCGGCTGTTCCGGCGAGCACGATCTCGCTCGATAGCCAGACGCCCGCCAGCGAATCGAAGCGCAACCGCGTCGTTCCGCCACGCCCGGAGTTGTCGTAGCTCATCTCTGGCGGCCCGATCGACGTTCCGGGATTGCGCCGTTCGTGGTTCCGAATCAACGTCACGATCCCATTCGCGTCCACGTCGACGACCCCCATCCCATCGTGCGTGCTGGGCGTGGGCCCCCCACCTATCGTCAACGGATCATCCCGCCATCCGAAACTCACATACTGAAAGTCCTTGGGTAAGCGCAGAAGTTCGAGCCCCGTGTTGAGGTCCTTGATTGGACGCAACGGCCCGTATTGCGGAAAGCGCTCCAGGGGGAGGCCGCCTCCATCCGCGAAGGCATTCAAGCCCTGCACAGCGGCGGCAAAGCCGAGCGTTCCGTTGCGGAGGAAGCGGCGCCGGTCTTCGATGTGATGTTTGAGGGGAGAGGGCACGGTGGAGTCGTGGTGAGGTTTCATGCGCGTGGCGATGGGGCCCGGCGGATTCTACCACTCCTCCACGAAGTGGGATTTCCCTTGCTGGTTTCGCGGGCCAGCTATTGAAGCAGAAACACCTCTACGGTGACCGGCGCGCCGCTCTTGTAGCTGGCCTTCTGATCCTTGTTCATGAAGACGGTGAACTTGATCGTCAGCTCTTCCTTGGGCCCGATAGCCGCCAGCTCGCGCTCCGCGAACTCCACGGGCCCATTCAGGCCGTTGCATGTCAGCCTCACCTTGAGGCTCTTCATGATCTCGTCGGCCTTGCTCCTCAGGACGATTTCGTAGTAGACGCCCGACCCCGCGCTGTTCCAGCCCTTGCGCTGCTTGCTGAGAACCTTGTACTTCCTCATGTCGAGCTCGACGTACTTCTTGGCGGCCGGCTTGGCTTCTCGAGGAACGGGCTTGGTCCGCGCCTTGGGCTCCGCCTTGTCATTCGCCGTGGACACCTGCGAGTGTTGCCAAGGCTCCCCACAGACTTCGGAGGGCTCCGGGAGTTTGCGATACTTTCGGTCGCTCAGATAATGCGGGCGATACTGATCGACCATCTTGAACCCGGCATCGGAACACCACTTAGCGTTCCACAACACCTTGGGACGTTTGCCGTCCTTGATCGGGAAGTAGAGGGCGAAGTTATTCAGTTCTGTGACGCTGGAGAAATTCGAGCTGGATCCGAGCAGCTTCACCTGCGCCTCGTCGATCGTTGGCGGTCGCTCGCTCTCCTCCGGCGAAAAGGCGACGCGAAAGCCTCGATCGGCCGTGGCGCGCAAGGGATGGTCGAACTCGCGGTCGGTAGCGGCGAAACGGCTCCCTGGAAGCGTGCGCCAGCTGGAGCCACGTATGACGACGGGTTGAGCACGGTCTTCGGGCTCGAGATTTTCCCATACCGTAACGGGGTCTCGGGCCTCCATTCGCGAGACGCCTTCAGGGTCGAAGACATCCTGCACCCACTCGGACACGTTGCCGTGAAGGTCATAGACCTCGATGCCATCGCGCTCGAATGTCCCGACGGGCGCCGTGTAGGCCATGCCGTCCTTTCCGGCCAAGTTGCCCTGCTCGGCCAGAGTCTGTGCAACGTACTCCCATTCGGCTTCGGTCGGCAATCGAAAGCCGTAGGCGTCGCAAAAAGCCTGGGCATCCACCCAGCTGACCAGGGTGACCGGGTGGTCCGGTCGTTCCACGGAGGAAACTCCAGGGATCGGACTTCTCCAGTTCTCACCCCGCTTCTCTTTCCACACGTTCGCGGCGAGCGTGAGAGCACTCAGCTTGTATCGCTCGGTCGTGGTGACGTAGCCATGGGCCGCGGTGAACCCGGCCCACTGCTTGCGCGTCGTCTCGAAGATCGAAAGGTAGAAGGGTCGAGTCAATTCGATTCGACGCGCCGCACCGGGTTCCCCGAAGCTATTGCGGCTCGTCCCCATCACGAAGACTCCGGGGGCCTCGAGTACGAATTCGATGCCCGTCTCCGTGTGCTGGATCATTCGCGGCCAATCGCCGACTCCAGGTGCATCGTCGAGCTTTGTGAAACCCGGCACGTGGCGTGAGGTTCGTTCGACCTCGTAGGAGATCTTCGAATTCACGAAGAGGCCTCTGGAGTCACTCGCGACCCACTCGAATTCGAAGCTCTCGCCTTCGAAGGGTGGGGCCACGGTCAACGTGGCCTCTCGCCCCGCGGTATCAAGAACCGGCTCACCTACATTCGTGCGCAGGCCCTCGATCGGCTGGTCGAACTGCCAGCGCAGCTTGAGGGGGTCGTACCTGGAGATACGCTGCGCGTTCGCCGGCAGCAACCCGATGAGTTGTGGTCGCCGATAATGCGTCACCGATAGCGTATGTTCGCTACGGTTGCCGGCAAGATCCATGGCCGCGAGAAGCACCTCTTCGGCGACAGCTTCCGATGACGCGCCTGAAGAGGATCCATCAAAAGCAGGCCGAGACAGATCGAGCTTGGTGCGCCACGTCCCGGGACTGGCTTCGCTCAAGCGCAGCTCCTGGCCCCGAAAGTGGCCCTCCACCCGGTCGAGATGCTCGTCCTGAGCGCGGAACTCGATGGTCAACTCCATGGCATCGGTTTCGATCGATGGCTCCGGGTGGGAGAGCAGCTCGATGCGGGGTGGTTGATCGTCGCGCAAGATGGAAAATTCAAGCTGTGCCGTACCGCTTTCCAGCATGTACACGTGCTGGCCAGTTAGGAGCTCGATCTCCTTGTCGAAGGCCCCGAACGAATCGGTGGGGATGTCGAACTGCGCCCCATCCGAGGAGCGAACATGCAAGCCCACTTCCTCCGCGGGTGTGACGCTGCCCACGATTCGCAACCTGGGTTCACGCGTGATCGTCAGCTCGGGGAATTCGGTATCCAGGGCGATCACCTGCGGGATCGCAGCCCGCGGCCCTTCGTCTCCCGCAGGAGCAAACAGCTTCCATCCGACGAGCCCGAAGAAGACCACCGCAGAGGCGACGATCCACCTCGAGGCTGTCCGACTTCGTCGGCCTTTCCCGACAGCCGTCCTTGCACGCACACCAGGCGGATCCGGGGGTACCCTGGAAATGCCATCGAGCCAGGCTAGCGCTTCGCCCAACGACGCGGGGCGCTCGCCCGGCTCCTTCGCCAACATGGCTTGCACGAGCGCATCCAACCGAGTCGAGCCGGAGCGCAAGGGTGGGACTTTCTTCTCGCGATGCTGGAGAGCGACGTCACCGGAGTCGAAGGGCGGCGCTCCGTGTATCAACTCGAACATGGAAATCCCAACGCTGTAGACGTCTGCGGCGGGAGTCGGCTGCTCGCCCATGAGGACCTCGGGAGCCATGTAGGCCACCGTGCCCGAGGGACGATAGTTGGAACTGCTCGAACGTATGTTCTTGGCGACGTAGGCCAGTCCGAAGTCCGCGATCTTCAGCATTTCGCCGCTAGCACCGAGTCGCTGCTCCGGAGGCTTCGACAGCAGCAGGTTCGCAGGCTTGATGTCGCTGTGTGTGATCCCCTCGCCATGGGCGTAGTCCAATGCCGGACTGATCTGCTCCAGGGCCCACCGGACCTCGCCAGGAGTGACCACGTCGTAACAGTTCAGGTGGTTGTGAAGGTTGCCGCCGCGGAGATACTCCTGGACCAGGAAGAAGTGCCCGTCCACGGCGTGAAACGTAAAGAGGCGCACGATGTTCTGGTGGTTCAGCTTGAACAGCACCTTGGCCTCTTCCCTCAGATCGCCCATGGCGGACGTATCCTCGGCCAGATCGGGGGCAATGAATTTCAAGGCGACATCGGCCTCGAGGACGATGTCGGTGGCAAGCCAAACGACTCCCATCCCCCCCTCCCCCAGCTTGCCCTCTAGGCGGTAGCGCCCGAGGCGCATTTTAGGGCGTAGCTTGTTCTTTTCCGTAGTCAACTCGGCTTACCGCAACGGCCCATCGGTGATTCGGAGTGCACGCTGGTGGCGCAGCGTAACAGACGCGGATAATCTACCACGACTCTCGATGCACCTGGGAACCGCACTATTCGCCCTCTCTAGCGCCCTGGGCACCTCCGTTTCGTTCACGGCTTGGGGTCCGCAAGACCCGCGTCCTGATGAGAAGCGGGGTGACGGACTGTGGGATGCAGCGCGGGATGTCATCGAGAAGCGTTGTCTCGGGTGCCACGGCGGCGAACGAGTCAAGAGTGGTTTGCGCTTCTCGGACTTCGAGACATTCCGTCGCGGCGGCAACCGAGGGCCGGTCGTCAACACGACAACGCCGGACAGCAGTCGCTTGCTCGAGGTCATCGGTTACGAGAACCCCGAGCTGGCCATGCCTCCCGGGGGGCAACTACAGGCGCATGAAATCGACGCGTTGCAACGCTGGGTTCTCGGTGGTGCACCGTGGCCCGAGGATCCTCTCTCGGGACAACTCGCGAATCCCGCGCTGTTCCAGCAAGAGCAGCACTCACCAAACGCGTTCGATGACGCCAGAGATTGGTGGGCATACCTCCCCCTCGTGCCGCCTGAAGTCCCTAGCGTGGCCAACGCGCACTGGAGCCAGCACCCTATCGACGCCTTCATCGAGAGCCGTCGCCAACGCGAAAATATCCAGGCCGCCGAACCCGCCAGTCCCGAAACACTCCTGCGCCGCGCGACGTACGACCTACTGGGACTGCCGCCGACGCTTGAACAGCAAGATGCGTTCGCCGCGCGCATCGCAGCCATCGGTCTGGATGCAGCCTGGAACGAGCTCGTCGAGCGCTTGCTCGAGAGTCCCCACTACGGCGAGCACTGGGGTCGGCATTGGCTGGATCTCGTGCGCTACGCGGATACGAACGGTTACGAGCGGGATGGAACGAAGCGCAACGCCTGGCGCTACCGCGACTGGGTCATTCGCTCTCTCAACGCCGACAAGCCCTACGACCGCTTCACGATCGAACAGCTCGCCGGTGACGAGCTCGCCCTGGCCGATCAGGCCAAGCACGACAACGAGGGGCTCACCGAGGAACAGGCCGAGGCCATACTGGGCACCGGGTACTTCCGCCTGGGCGTCTGGGACGACGAGCCCTCCGATCCGAAGCAGGCCCTGGCTGACGAGCTGGCAGACATCGTGGACACGACCGGGCAGGTTTTCCTCGGAACGACCGTCGGCTGCGCTCGCTGTCACGATCACAAGGCAGATCCGATTCGCCAGAGCGATTATTACGCGCTGACCGCCTTCTTCAACAACCTGAAGAGCTATGGCGGCGGAGCCTTCGGCCAACACCTGGGCGCTGGAATGCACCGCGACCTGGCGGATGCGGCCGGTCAGGGCGTTCTGGGTCCAGAAGCGCGCGACGAATACGTCCGCGAGCTCGACGAGGCCCTGCTTGGCTACGCCGAACGGCTCGACATCGCGCTGCCGAGCGACACGCCGATCCAAGAACGGGTGCTGGTCGCGGATGCCCGCCAGGCCGATACTGCAACCGGCAGCGCTACATGGAAGTACCTCGAAGGTGAGAGCCCTCTCGGCTGGCACACGCCTGGTTTCGACGATTCGGAATGGGTGGAGGGCCACGGAGGATTCGGCACGGCATTCACGCCGGGATCCAAGGTGGGTACGGAATGGAAATCCAAGCGCATTCAGCTGCGCACGCGCTTCCGCCTGACCGAGATCCCCGCGCACGTCGCGCTGTCGTTTCACCACGACGAGGACGTATCGATCTACTTGAACGGCCAGGAGATCCTCGCGCGTGGTGGCCATCGCAGTGACTACACCGAGATACAACTCGATGGCGAGGCTCGTCAGCACCTCGTCGTCGGCAGCAATCTGCTAGCCGTCGTATGCCGCCAAACCGGCGGTGGCCAGTTCATCGATGTCGGCCTGCGTGTCGGCCTCTCGCAGAAACCCAAAGCCGACTGGCTCCAGGAACTCCAGAAGAAGATACGTGCGCAGCCCGACCACCCGGACGCCGGCGCGGTACGCGCCCTCGCTGGACGACGGGAACGCGCGTACGCGAGCCCCAGCACCACGCCCTATCCAGCCCTCATCGCTGCCGAGTACGGCGTGGAGGCTCCCCAGCAGCACATCCTGCTGCGCGGCAGCGTGCATGCACCCGCCGATCCGGTCGAGGCCAACGTGCCTTTGGTCTTCCGCGCTTCGAGTCCAACCGACTTCTCCGCCACCGAGACGCTCGAGAGTTCGACGGGGCGGCGTTTGGCCTTCGCGCGTTGGCTGTTCGATGAAGGCAAGTTTCTCACCGCGCGCGTGATGGCCAACCGGCTCTGGCAGTTTCACTTCGGACGCGGGTTGTGTGCGAGCCCGGGTGATTTCGGGCGGCTTGGAGTCGAGCCGACGCACCCGCTGCTGCTCGATCACCTGGCAGCACAGCTGATCGATCGCAAGTGGTCGCTGAAGGCCATGCACCGCTATCTGATGGCCAGTCGAACCTACCGCATGTCATCGGTCGGGAGCCAGACAGCCCACACGCTCGACCCGCGCAACAACCTGTATTGGCGTTTCGATCCGCAGCGCCTCACGGCCGAGCAGTACCGCGATGGTGTTCTGGCGACCAACGCCTCATTGAACAAAGAGCTGTTCGGTCCCAGCGTGTTCCCCACCCTGGCGCGCGAGGTGCTCGCGACCGCTTCACGCCCGCACGACGCCTGGCGGTATTCGCCACCGGAACAGGAAGTCCGACGCAGCATCTACGTATTCGTCAAGCGCTCGTTGCGCCCGCCGCTTTTGGAGAGCCTCGATCAGCCCGATCCGGATCTCCCCTGCCCTGCTCGCTTCCAGACGAACGTACCGACACAGGCCCTGATCACGATGAACGGTGCGTTCGTTAATCAGAATGCCGAGCGCCTGGCCGAGAGGCTTCTGCAGACGGATCCCGATCTCGAGCAAGCGATCGCGCTCGGCATCCGCCTGGCCCTCGGAAGACGCCCAGAGCCGGACGAGCTCGCACGCAACGTGACTTTCGTCAACGAATTGCGCCACCGCCACGATCAGACGACCAACGCTGCCCTCGCGGTGTTTTGCCTGAACCTATACAACCGTAACGAGTTCCTCTGGCTCGATTGACTCGTTCCACGACCCGCTCTCCAAATGAACGCCGGACAAAAGAACTTCTGCGGCCAGACGCGACGTGAGTTTCTGTGGCAAACCGGCAACGGCTTCGGGGCGGTCGCCCTATCGGGACTCCTGGGGTCCAGCTGGCTCGCCAACCAGCCCCTGGCGGCGGGCGGCGCGGCAAACCCCTTGGCAGGCATGCGTCCGCTTCTGCCGAAGACGAAGGCGAAGAGCGTCATCTTCCTCTTCATGTATGGAGGGCCCAGCCAGGTCGACACCTTCGATCACAAGCCAGAGCTGTACGCCTTCGACGGCAAGACCATCGACGTGCCCACGTTCGGGCGCCAAGGCAAACGGCCGGGGGGCCGGATCGTGGGACCTAAGTGGCATTTCCGGCCCTACGGCCAGTGCGGCAAGATGGTTTCGGACCTGTTTCCGCATCTAGGAAGCTGTGTCGATGACATCGCCTTTCTGCATTCGATGTACGCCGAGAGCCCGATCCACGGCTCGGCGCTGTTGAACATGAATTGCGGGCGCCTCCTCAGCGGACATCCCAGCCTCGGCTCGTGGATCAATTACGGCCTGGGAAGCGTCAACAAGAACCTACCGGGCTATGTCGTGATGCTGGACGAGCCCGGGGGACCCATCAACGGCGCGAAGAACTGGACCAGCGGCTACATGCCTGCGTCATTACAAGGTGTGCAGGTGCGCTCGCAGGGAGCTCCAATTCTCGATCTCGAACCGCCGCCGCACCTGCGCGGTGACCTGCAGCGAAGCTTCCTGGATCACCTGAAGAGCGAGAACCTCGCCCACGCGCGCGCCCATCCCGGCAACCCCGAGCTACAGGCGCGCATCGAGCAATTCGAACTCGCGTACCGCATGCAAGCCTCCGCGCCCGAGGCCGTCGAATTATCGCAGGAGCCGGATTCGATCCAACACCTCTACGGCCTGGACAATCCGCGTACGGAGACCTTCGGACGCAAGTGCCTCTTCGCGCGCCGCCTGGTCGAGCGCGGCGTGCGCTTCATTCAGATTTATGGGGGTGGCGGCCACAACGACGACAACTGGGACGCCCACGGCGATTTGGTCAAGAACCACTCGTATCACGCCGGCCGAACGGACCGACCGATCGCGGGGCTGCTCAAGGACCTGAAGCAGCGTGGTTTGCTCGAAGAGACGCTGGTCGTCTGGGGCGGCGAGTTCGGCCGTCAGCCTACGGCTGAATACGCCGAAGGCACGGGCCGCGACCACAACTCGTGGGGCTTCACCATGTGGATGGCGGGCGGCGGCATCAAGGGCGGTGTCAGCGTCGGCCGAACAGACGAGCTGGGCGCGAAAGCAGTCGAAGATCGCTTCCACGTGAAGAACCTCCACGCAACCATCCTGCATCTCATGGGACTCGACCCGAACGGCCTGACATATTTCTTCAATGGACTCGATCAAAAGCTGGTCGGGGTCGAGGGCGCGGAGCCAATTGGGCAGGTCCTCGCGTGAGCTGGCACCGAGTGTTCGCCCTGCTGTTCGTCTTCGGGTTTGCGCTCCGGATCGCTCCTTCTGCCAACGCGCAGGGCATGGAGCCGGATACCAGCGATCTGGTCGCACGCATCTTCACGGAGCGTTGCCTGCGCTGCCACGGCCCAAAGAAACAGCGGGGTGAATTGCGGCTGGACAACAAGGAGGGGGTCCTGTCGGTGGTCGAACCCCGCTCCCCGACGGAGAGCGAGTTGCTCCGCCGCGTCTCACTGCACGAGGATGCCGAAGACGCGATGCCCCCCGACGGGGCGCGACTGAAGGCCGAAGAGATCGCGACTCTGAAGCGCTGGATCGACGAGGGTGCGCCCACCGGCGCGTTCGAGAGGGGAGCAGAGAACAGCGCTCGGAAGGAGGCGCAACGACACTTGCTCCTGGAACAGGTGCGCAGAAGCAGCCGTGCCAGGGTCGTCGAGCTGGATGACTTCGGGACACGCCTGCGCGTGGACTTCTCCCTCACGCAGGGCAAGATCGGAAAGCGCAACCTCGGCGCACTCGGCCGCGCGGGCAAGGAAATCGTCGAACTATCCCTGGCCGGCCGGTCCATCGGTGATGCGGAGGTCGAGGCCTTCCCTTTGATGTTGAACCTTGAGCGGTTGCATATGGAGCGCACGACGATCAGCGACGCGGGCATGCCACGGCTCGTGCAGCGTGCGCCGAATGTCCGTTACTTGAACCTGCACTCGACGCAGATCACGGCGAAATCGTGCCTCGCCCTGCAGCACCTGGCGCGGCTGGAGCGACTCGTTCTGTTCGGCACCGAGATCGATGAGGCTTCCGTGGAGGCTTTTCAGAAGGCGCATCCCGGAGTCAATGTCACGGGTACCGCAAGCCTCTCCGAGAGTCCTTTTGGTCCCGCTTCCAACAACCGCGGACCGCGCATGGTGCTGGCCGCGGATGCTTCGAAACAACGCATCGCGCTCCTGCGTGAAAATGCGATCCGACACTTCGACCTGGTCTGGGAGCACCCCATTCAACAGATCCATGATCTGCAGGTGCTCGAGAACGGCAACATTCTCTTCCAGGAGAGCTGGACCCGGCTCGTCGAAATCGATCCGCGCACAAAGGACCTCGTCTGGAGCTACGACGCACAGAAGTTCAATCGCGAGAGTCCTGAAGAACGCGTCGAGATTCATGCCTTCCGACAGTTGCGAGGAGGCCTGACGATGATCGCCGAGTCGGGTCCCGCGCGCATCTTGGAGGTCGATCGCGCCGGCGAGATCCGTATCACCGTCCCCTTGACCGTCGAAAACCCGCATCACCATCACGACACGCGCCTGGTGCGCAAGACACCTGCGAATACGTACCTTGTCGCTCACGAGGCCGATGGTGCGGTGCGCGAATACGATTCACAGGGCAAGCTCATCTGGTCCTTTGACGTCCCGCTCTTCGAACGCGAGCGCGCAGGCGGTCACGGACTGGAGGCCTGGGGCAACCAGGTTTTCGCGGCCGAACGGCTAACCAATGGCAACACGCTGATCGCCACGGGCAATGGGCACTCGGTGCTAGAAGTGACGCCGGCGAAGGACGTGGTCTGGCATCTGAAACAGAACGACATCGAGGGCGTCCGCCTGGCCTGGGTCACGACGCTGCAGGAACTCCGCAATGGCAACCTGGTGATCGGCAACTGCCACGCGGGTCCGGAACAACCCCAGCTGATCGAGATCACACGCGACAAGAAGCTCGTGTGGCAGTTCCGTGACTTCGAGCGTTTCGGAAACTCCCTGTCCAACGCGTGGGTCATCGAAGATCCGCTGGTGCAATCGGGACTCCCCATCCAAACAGGTCGCTGATGTCCGCCAAACCGATCCGTGTCGGAGTCGTCTCCGACACCCATGGGCTCGTGCGACCACAGTTGATGGATGCCTTGCGCGGATGTGATGTGATCGTCCACGCAGGCGACATCGGTGGCGTGGAGGTGTTGGAACAGCTACGCACGCTCGCACCCTTGCACGCCGTGCGCGGCAACAACGACGAGGGCGCCTGGGCCGAGACGATTCCCCAGACCGAGGTCGTCACGGTGGGCCAACGCCACTTCTACCTTCTGCACGATGTGGCCCAGCTGGATCTGGATCCCGAGGCCGCCGAAATGTCCGCGGTGATCAGCGGACACTCGCACCGCCCCAAGGCCGAAACACGCAACGGAGTTCTGTTCCTGAATCCAGGCAGTGCCGGACCAAGGAGGTTCACCCTGCCGATCTCGGTGGCCGAGATTCTCGTCTACGAGGGTCGGATGGAGCATCGTCACATCGCGCTCGAAGGCAGGTAGCCGGCCCGAGCCGGAAGTCTTTTCCGGCTCGTGACTGTGACCTTTATTGCTTCATATCAGGAAGCCTGCAACTTGCTCAGGATAGGCGCCGGCATGGGCCGATCCCTTGGGTCATCGCCCACCCCTGGCGAGGGAATACCATGGCATATGCAATCATCGCAGTCTTCGGCACCGCACTCTTCACCATGATGGAGTTGTCGCTCCTGAAGATGTTCAAGTTCGACGTCTTCGGACGCCTCAACCGCGCTCAGCAGTCCAGCGATACGACGCGCTTCTTCCTCGAAGCTCTGGTGCTCGTATCGTTCATCCTCATCCAACCCGCCATCCTGATTGGATTGCTCGGGTTCGCATCGGATGAACTGTCGTATTCCGCACTACAGGGCATCGAGATGCTGGTGGCGTACGGATACGCCTTCGGCAGCTAAGGCGAGTCAGTCTGCGGGAACGCGGATTCTCTCGACCATCGCCTGAATCTCCTTCGGCGGTGGCTTCGTCACGCGCGACAGCCCCAGGGTCACGGCAAGGTTCAAGAGCATCCCGACCGTTCCGATGCCCTCGGGCGAGATCCCGAACCACCAGTTCTCCGCTGAGTTCGACTCGGGGTGCAGGAACTTGAAGTACACGATGTACGAGGCCGTGAAGAGCAGCCCGAGGATCATGCCCGTGACGGCACCCTCGCGGGTCGTGCGCTTCCAGAAGATCCCGAGCAGAATGGCAGGGAAGAACGTCGATGCCGCTAGCCCGAAGGCAAAGGCCACCACCGAGGCGACGAAGTCCGGC
The DNA here is from genome assembly GCA_965662355.1 of Planctomycetota bacterium. Classification (GTDB taxonomy): domain Bacteria; phylum Planctomycetota; class UBA1135; order UBA1135. Next base: position 266,837 of record CBFIHP010000004.1, read on the forward strand.
GGATTGATACCGAAGTAGCCCGCAATCAACACGCCGGCGGCGGCGCTCCAACGCGCCGCCCGCAGCTCGCCCTTGGCTGAGATGCTCGGCATGATCGCGCGCTTGAGGAGGTCGTGGCTGATCGCCGACGAGATCACCAGGAGAAGACCCGCCGCCGTCGACAGAGCCGCCGCAAGACCGCCCGCTGCGACGAGTCCGACGACCCAGTTCGGGAGATGGGCGATCTCCGGATTGGCGAGGACCATGATGTCGGGATTGATCGAGAGCTCGTTCTCGAACTGCGAGCTGGCTCCTACATATTGAATGAGCCCGTCACCGTTCTTGTCGTCGAAGGCGACCAACTGGGTCTCCTCCCAACGAGTGAACCAGTCCGGCATCTCGGCGTAGGGTTGGCCCGAGACGGTGTCCAGGAGATTCGTACGCGCGAACACGGCCACCGCCGGTGCCGTGGTGTAGAGCAGGGCAATGAACACGAGCGCGAAGCCCACGGAGAGACGCGCGTCGCGAACGCGCGGCACGGTATAGAAACGTACGATGACGTGTGGCAAACCTGCGGTGCCCACCATCAACGCCGCCGTGATGAAGAGCACGTCGATCAGGGGTTTGGAACCGTCCGTGTAGGACGCGAACCCGAGCTGGGCATGCAGGCCATCCAGCTTGTCCAGCAGGAACACGCCATCCGCCCCACTTCCACCGAAACCCAGCTGCGGCAGGGGGTTGCCCGACATCTGAATCGCGAGGAAGATGGCCGGGACGAGGTAGGCGAAGATCAACACGCAATACTGAGCGACTTGCGTGTACGTGATGCCCTTCATGCCCCCCATCACGGCATAGAGAAAGACAATCCCCATTCCGATCATCACACCGCTGTCGATACTGACCTCGAGGAAGCGTGAGAAGACGATGCCGACGCCGCGCATCTGACCGGCGATGTACGTGAACGAGACGAAGATGGCGCAGATCACAGCCACGATGCGCGCCGTCTGCGAGTAGTACCGGTCACCGATGAAGTCCGGGACCGTGAACTTGCCGAACTTTCGCAGGTAAGGAGCCAGCAACAGGGCGAGCAGCACATAGCCCCCCGTCCAGCCCATGAGGTAGACGGATCCGTCGTATCCCTGGGCGGAAATCAAGCCCGCCATCGAGATGAAGGACGCTGCCGACATCCAGTCCGCAGCCGTGGCCATGCCGTTTGCGAGAGGCGGCACACCGCCGCCCGCGACGTAGAAATCACGCGTCGATGCAGCTCGCGACAGGAAGGCGATTCCGATGTAGAGCGCGAAACTCGCTCCGACGAGAAGGAAGGTCCACGCCTGGATGCTCAAGCGCCCTCCTCCGCCGGCTCTTCTTCGGGGGAACCTCCAACTGACGAGCCTTCCTGTTCGGAGAATCCGAAGCGGCGCTCGAGGGCGTTCATGCGCCAAGCGTAGACGAACACAAGGATGCAGAACGCGTAGATAGAGCCCTGTTGCGCGAACCAAAAGCCCAGGCGAAAGCCGGTCCCCGGGATCCGGTACTGATTCAACGCGTCCGCGAAGACGATGCCCAGGCCGTAGGACACAAAGGCCCAGATCGACAAGAGAACGCCGAGCAGGCGCAGGTTGGCCGCCCAGTAGGCCTGACGGGTTTCTCGGGAATCCATCTCTTTCGCCAAGCGAGAGTCTAGCAACAAGGCTCCCTGGAAGCGCTGTGGATTAGTAGCATGTGCCGCTCAGCCGGCTCTCGATGCTTTTCAACACTCTCGACTTCGCCGTCTTTCTCATCGTCAGCCTGGCGGTTTTCCATGCCCTTCCGCGCGGCTTACGGAATCCGTTCTTGCTGGTCGCGAGTTATGCGTTCTACGGATTCTGGAACTGGAAGTTCTGCGGTCTGTTGCTGCTCTCGACGGTGGTCGACTTTTGGGTCGCCCCGCGCATCGCCGCCGCAACCGACCCGCGTCAGAAAAAGCACTTCCTCTGGATAAGCCTGGGTGTGAATCTCTCGATTCTAGGCTTCTTCAAGTACTGCAACTGGTTCATCGACAGCTTCAAGGTGTTGGCCGAGACGATCGGCTGGAGCATTCCCGACTACGCCATCGACGTTGCTCTACCGGTCGGGATTTCGTTCTACACCTTCCAAACGCTCAGCTACACGATCGACGTGTACCGGGGCGACATGAAGCACACGGACAAGTTCTGGGACTTCGCTCTGTTCGTGTCGCTGTTTCCACAGTTGGTCGCGGGACCGATCGAACGCGCCAGGCGCATCCTGCCACAGATCGCCGAGAAGCGGGCCGTCTCATGGGCCATGATCCAGAGCGGGGTCTGGTTGCTCTTTTGGGGTTGGTTCAAGAAGGTCTACATCTCCGACAACGTGGCGCGCATCGTCGACACGGTCTATAGCGAGGGCGCCGATCCGACGGGACCCGAGGTCTTGATCGCGCTGTGGGCCTTCGCCGTGCAGATCTACTGCGATTTCTCCGGCTACTCGGATATGTCCCGGGGTGCGGCACGGTTGTTCGGCTATGACCTGATGCTCAACTTCAACCTGCCCTACTTCGCCACCAATCCCCAGGAGGTCTGGCGACGCTGGCACATCAGCCTCTCGACGTGGTTGCGGGATTACGTCTACATCCCGCTGGGCGGCAACACCGGTGGGCGCTGGAAGCAGAACCGGAACCTGTTCCTGACCATGTTGTGGGCAGGCTTGTGGCATGGGGCTTCGTGGACCTACGTGGCCTTCGGCGCGTATCACGGGGCACTGCTGGCGATTCACCGCGAGGTCAAACCGCTTCTGAGCAAGGTGCAGCCCAGGTCCTGGGCTTCGCGCTCCGCCTGGTGGCTCTTTCGCGTCGCGTGCTTCTTCCACCTGTGGCTGCTTGGGCTACTACTCTTCCGCGCTGTCAGTTTCGGCCAGGCCGCGGACCTCGGTTTCATCCTGTTCACGAACACCGACGCCGGCTTCGTCTACGACTGGTTGCCGCGCCTGGTGCTCTTCACGGCCCCGCTCGTCCTCGTACAAATTGTCCAGGCGGCCACCAAGGACCTCGAAATCGTTCTACGCTGGCCTATGCCTGTCCGAGCGCTCCTGTACGCGGCCATGTTCCTCGCCATCATCTTCCTGGGCGAAGACCACGGCGAGCCGTTCATCTACTTCCAGTTCTGACCAGCGACCGTAACCACACCCGAAACCCGCATGTCGAGGATCACGAACGCACCCTGGGCCGCGCTGATCGCGCTTGGAATCGTGGTGTACGTGGACCGCACGTCCGTCGCCGATCGCGAGCGCTGGATGGACATTCGTGACCGTCTCGAGGCCCTGCCGGAGCCGGTGGTGCGCGTCGAAATTGGTAAGGCCAAGGACGTGCTCCAGCTGGGCAATCTGGCGGAAACCGCTCCGGAGCTACGACGACTGGTGGTCCTGGGCAACAGCCGCGCCCGCGTCGGCTTGAACCTCCGCGACCTCGAGGACGTGGACATCCAGCTGGCAAAGCTGGCCCATGCGGCGGTATCGCCCTACGTGATGCGCACCATGGCGCGCGACATTGCGGCCGCCCAACCCGACCTCGTGGTGCTGATGCTCTCGGAGATCGACACGCACCGGCCCGTCGAGCTCGTCCCCAGCGCCTGCTTCCAGAGCCCCGATGCGCTGTGGCAGCTCCTGCGCACGGAGCCGTCGCTCTTGTGGAAGCAGCGCCAGAAGCTGGAGCAGGTGACCATCGGCACGGTCCTTCAGTCCTACTTGAACGGAGACGTGCTCGATCGCTCGTACCTGAATGACTTCCGCGAGATTCGAACGCAAGAGCCAGAGGCCGGAACCGGAGCCTTGGGAGGCAAGAAGAAGCCCAAGGGCCGCCGCAATCGTCCGGTCCCTCGCAAGCAACTAGAAGTCGAATCCGAGAATGCGCGCTACCGTCCTCGCCGCATCGAGGAACGCGACATCGAGCCTCCCCCTATCGAGAACCTGGACGAGATCCGCGCCGAGTTCGAGAAGTTCTTCAAACGCAAGCGCGTACGGAACTCGACCTTGAACATCGGCTACGCCATCCAGAAGGGCCCCCATGCACAAACACAGATGGGCTTGATCGAGAAGACGATCGAAATTCTCACCCAGGCCGGCAGCAAGATACTGATCGTCGAGGGGCCTTTGAATCCGCTGACGAACCTGCTCTACGACGAGGAAAGCACGCGGGCGGAATTCCTGAGCTTCGTAGACGAAATGAAAGAGAAGCACGGCGTGCACTTCCAGCGGCTGGAGGAAACGGGGCCGTTCGTCGAGAAGGACTTCACGGACCTTCTCCACCTGAAGGGGACCAGCGCTCGCAAGTTGAGCGCGAAGGTCAAGCAGCGGATCATCGAGGTTCTCTCGCCCTAGCGAGACGCCTCGTGCTGGACGAGCCTTCGGCCGTCCACTCGCTCAGAAGCGATACCTGATCTGGAAACGAGCGAACAGAGCGCCCTCTTGACCAGGTAGGGCGTCTCCGGGCTCGAAGTACGCACCGATCAACTTGAAGTCCCAGCGGTTGTAGGCGCGATAGCCCAGGATCAAGTCGAGCTCCCAACCCAGGTTCGGATCGGCCGCGATCGAGCCGGGCTTGATGTCGGTGTAGTCTTCGGGGTCGAAGAAGTCCAGATCGTTGGTCGTGACGTCAAAGCGGTAGTCGTGGAACACCAGATCCACGGACATGTTCTTGGTGATGCGCGCACCAAGACCGGTCGTGAGAATTCCCAGGTTGGTAAGCTCAGGGCGCAGGAGCTCGCCGTAGTAGCGGAAGGAGCTGATCCCGCCAAACCGGGCGGAGTTGTCCTGGAAGCCTGTTTGCCGAAAGCGACCGTCGGTTCCCGAAGCGGAGCTTTCACCGCTGCCCAGGGCGTAGCCAACCGTCATGTAGAACGGATCGGCGAACCCGGGTTCCCAGGTCGTGCCTATGTCGTAGGCAAAGGCTTGAACGTCACGTCCCTCACGTTCGCCAACGAGATACGCGGCCTCGGCCCAGGTCTTCGTGTCCGGGATCCACTCACCCAAGGCGCGCACACCGACGTGCAAGGCATCCTCGTCCATGAAGGAGTCGCTGCCCGTCGCGTAGGCATCGATGTCGCGGTAGAAAAGATAGCCCGCGAGGTGTTTCTTGCGACTGTTGTTAGAAAGATAGAGCGAGCTGACCAACTGCTCTCGGTTACGAGGATTGGAGTTGCCGCCGATCTGCGTGGCCAAGGAGGCCTCGATCGCGAACGCGGGCTGCGACCAGAAAACGCGGAGAGCGTCCAGGTTCTCGTCGTAGATCCACTCGCGTTGGTCATCGAAGTCCTGGCGGCCGAACTGCAAGTCGAGATTTCGCACGCCAAAGGCATCGGTCCAATAGGCGAAGGTCTCGCCGAATCGGACAGCCATGTCCTCGTCCTGACGAGGACTGCTGCCGTCGTCGAAAGTGACGGCAGTGACCCAATTGCCCTCCGTTACGAAAACCAGGTCGTCCCTGACGAACCAGTGCAAGCGCATCCGCAGCCGCGTGGCGAATTTGAGCTCGTCCTCGTCGTCGGCGTCGTCAAGGTTGTAATTCTCCTCGTAGGCGCTTCCCACGACCGCCTGCCCAAACAAGCCGATGTCCTCGGTCAGCAGGGTGCCACCGCCGAAGGAATCGTCGAGGTCGTCATTGCGCTCTCTGCCTGTCGTGGCTTCGTTGGTCATGGCCCCGCGTTCGGGGGAAAGCGGAATCTTCGCGAAAACGCCTTCGTGTTCGATCTTCAGATCGACGGGGAGAAAGATCTCGTAGACCATGATGCGGGCCACGTAGCCGCCTTCAGCGGGCTCGATCTCATCGATCCGTCCCTCGAGTCGATCGCGGCCCGAACCGCTCCGCAGCTGGATCTTGCGGGCCGAGAACTTGTTCTGGTTGCGCCAGCGGCCTTGCAGTTTGATGCGCTTTCCGCCCCACTTGCCAGGCCGGATGTCGTCGTAGTCGACATCTGCATCGATAATGACCGGCTGGCCGTGCAGCCTGAAGCCCTCCCGGCTACGCTCGTCCTTGTCGAGCGTACCGATGATCGTCTCATAGCGCTCGGGCTTGGCGATGATCGCGCGTGAGGCGACCAGGCGCCCCTCGTCATCGAATCGGCCCCGGACTTGCATCCAGTGACCGACTTTGAGCGCTTCGGTAGTTTCCTGAGTCGGGGTCGTAAGAAGCCCGACACCTGTGAGTAGCCACGCACTGATCATGGGAGGTCTATGCGGTTGGTCTATCCGATTCGGATCTGCTCTTCCAGACACCTCTTTGCCAGCTCGACGAGCGAAGGCGTTACCGAGACCCAACGAGGGCGCAAGAGGTAGACGAGGGAGAGCCGTAGAAATGCGGTTCCCTGGTAGAAACGTAGTCTGTTCCAGAAGGCGTCGGCCTTGTGGTCCAGACCATCCAGGAGCGCATTTCCACAGGCTTCGGCAGTGCGTTCGTCCGCACCACGGAAGCCCTGCAAGCTGCGCAAACTGAAATGAGCCAGGAGATTGGCAGGGTCGAGCGCGGTGTCGCCCTTGCACAGCAGGTCGAAGTCCATGAGGGCCGGCTTGCCCCCGACCATGAGAATCTGACCGTCGTGCAGGTCGCGATGGCAGAGACCCCATTCAGGCTCGGGCAGCCTGTCCATGGCCTTGTCGAGCTTTCCGCGGGCGGCGTCGAACCCCGACGGAAGTTTGCCCGTTCCCGCCAGCGCCTTGCGCCGCCAGGCATCGATCACACCTAGCTCGTCTTCGGCGCGGTGAATCTTCAAATCGGAGGTGCGATCGACGTCTTGAAAGCGTTTCAAGAGCGAACCGATGCGAAAACATGTCTCGGTAGCCGATTCATCGACGTGGAACGGCGTGCCCTCGAGGTGCTCGAAGACCAGGGTCTCGAGCTGCTTCTCCTGACGAATCAACCGCGGCACCTGGAAACTGCCGGCGTCGGCTGCATCCTCGGCCACGCGGTGATTGAACATGGCCGCGGTCGACTTCTTCTTGCGATAGCCCTTCAAGATCGAAAGCGAGCCATCCAGGCATTCCTGGATCACCATGCGCCTTCCCGGGCGATAGGAGATCGTCTCGAGCTTCGCTGATTTTCCATGTGCAAGACGTGACGAGAGCGGAATCTCAGCGTCGTCGAGGGGCGTCTGCTCGACGAGCCCGCGGTCGTCATGGGTGAACCAACGCGAACCATCTTTCGTGATGGCCGTGAATTGCAAACACCCGGAGGCGTCGACGTCGACGCGTTCGATCTCGAGCCGCGATCCAGGAAAGACCTGCTTCAGCTCGTTGATCGCCGTGTCCAGGGGGTCGTTGCGCGAGTAGCTCACGTCGCTCACTGGGGTCCTGCCTTCTCCAACGCGGCCTTTTCCAGAATGAAGCCCGCGATCCGCTTCCAGGACATCGATGCCGCCGCCTCGACGGCCCCCTGAGACAGCCTAATGCGCGTCTCTTCGTCCTCGACGAGGACTTTCACTGCCTTGCTGAAGGCATCGAGGTCCTCGCCAGAAAAGACGAGCCCGTTCTTCTTGTCCTGGACGACGTCCGTGAGATCCCCCATGTTCGGGACAATGGGCACCACACCGCAGGCCATGGCCTCGGCCAGTTTCAGAGGCGAGAAGTAGCAGGGTGTGTCGGGGTGGTACGTCAGCGGGAGAGCGTCAAAACAAGCCACGTACTTGGGAATGTCCTCGTGATCGACCCAGGGGACGCGGGTCACGTTGTCCAGGTCGACGTGATCCTCCAAGGCCTCTTCGAAGTCACCTTCGCCCACCAGGAGCAAGTGAATCGGAAGACCCGCTGAAAGCAGCTTGCCCGCGGCCTGCGCCAGGCGGTCGAAGCCGTGCCAACCGCGCAGACGCCCATGAAACCCGAGAACGAAGCGTCCTTCGGGGACCAGCTCGGCCCGCAGGGGATCTCCCGCGGAACGCGGTCGAAAGCGATCGTTGTCGACACCGTTCGCGAAAACGAAGATCCGCCCGGGATCCACGCCGTGGCGGCCAACGTAGGCAGCCACCTCCGTCGAGACTACGACGATCATCGAGGCGTTCCTGAAGAGCACCCGTTCGAGCTCGCGCACTTCCTCGGAAACCGGGCCACGCCAGCGCTCTTCTTCGTCGATCAGAGGCGTATTGACCTCGAGGATGTAGGGAATGTTGCGATCCGTCGCAAACTCAGCCCCGGACGTCGCGCCGAGGGCGTAGCGCTCGTAAACGAAGTCGATGGCGCCCTCTTCCCAGGCGCGCTCGAGCGCAGCGCGCATTTCGAAGCCATCGCCCTCGTCGATCGCGACGACCTCGGCTCCGAGGGAAGCAAAGCTACGACGCATCTCCCGCAAGTGTACGGCGGCGCCCTTCTTCCTCTCAGGCTGTATCCCGCTGTCTTGGTTTACGCAGGCGACGCGCACGCGGAGCCCCTGTCGCTGATCACCTCGCCGAACCATGAATCGAGAATGGCGGAGGTCTCCCGCCGATCAAAGAGCTTTTCGGCACGCGATCGACCGGCCCGGGCGATCTCCTCCCGTCGCCCGGGGTCGACCAACAACGTTTCGAGAGCCTGCGCTGTCGCTGAGGCGTCGTGCTCGGGAACGATGATCCCACAATCCCCCTGGTCGAGGATTTCGGGGATACCGGTCACGGGCGTCGAGATACAAGGAAGTCCCCTTGCGAGGGATTCCAGTAGCACCGTTGGGAGAGCATCGCGGTTCCCATCTTCTCCAATGACGCAGGGAGCGCACATCACAGTCGCACGCTCCATGTACTGTCGAACGGCTTCGGAATCCTGCGCACCGAGCATGTCGATCGTGTCCCCGAGTCCCAGATCCGCAATCTGCTTCTCGACGGCCTCTCGGCAGTCTCCGTCGCCGATGAAAGTGACCCGCAGGTCATCGTAGCCGCCCTTTTTCTTCAGCAGATGAACGGCATCCACGAGGATATCGAAGCCTTTCTTCTCGACGACGCGACCGACCGAGAGGATGTGTTTTTCGTCGCGCGGCCCCTCGTGGTACTGGAAGTTCGCGAGGTCGATGCCGTTGTAGAGTCGGCGCACCTTCGAGCGCGCCTTGTCACCGACGCGTTCGGCGATCCACTCCACGTTCGCATCGCAGACCGTCACGGAGAATTCGGACTCGGCGATCAGCCGATCGAACATCTCGGCGACGACCGTGCTGCGATAGATGTCCTTCGCGTGCATCGTCATGCTGTAGCTTGGGCCGCCCAGGAGCTTCAGGAGCAGGGCCACGACAGCGGAATCCGTCGCGAAATGGGTGTGGATGTGTTCGATCCCGAGCTCGCGTGTGCGGTGCCACATCCAGAGCGCTTCGGTCAACAGGCTGGGAAAGCGCGGGTGGCCCCACGCGCGTCCTTCCCGCACAACGGGGCCTACGCGTGCGAACACGTCGTCGGGGTCGGGGCCGAGAAAGAGAATCTCCCAGGGATCCAGCTCGCGCTTGTCGGGCAGGTTCTCGACGTCGGCCTTCAGCTCGGCGAGCTGGGGATGACGCGGTTCGTCGTCGGGCTCGCGCCGCGAGAGAATATGGAGCTTGCGTCCGAGGTTTTCCTGCGCGAGCAGCTCGTTCAGGATGAAGGTCTCCGACGTCCGCGGGAATTTCTTCAGTAGGTAGGCTAAGCAAGCGCTCATGAAACGGTCTTCTGGGTGGGAACCTCGTCCGCGGGGCGCGGCAGGAGCGGGGAAACCTCGAGCATCTCGGCGACGATCGTACACACCCTGGCCACGCCATCGAGAGAGGGAATCCGGCCCGCGGGCATCGACCCGCGATCCAGTGCATTCGCAACGGCTCGGCGGAGCTCTCCCGGACGCGGATCGATCAGATAACTGGCCAACCCGAGGGCGCTCATGCGCTCCGCCCGGAGGGCTTGTTCCATGCGCGGTTGCGTCCGCGGCAAGATAACCCACGGCTTTTGGCTCTGGAGGACCTCGCTGCAGGTGTTGTAGCCCCCCATCGAGACGACTGCGCTGCATTCGGAAAGCAGACGCGTGAGATCGGCGTAGAAGCGGCGCACATCGACATTTCCGATCATGCGCGCCCGCCGGCGCAGACGTCGGGCTGAGCTGTCGTCCAGAAGCGGCCCGCCGATGAGAACGGTCCTCCACGGGGCGCGGCTGAGCTCGAGGCAAGCCAGATAGTTCCCGATGCGCTGCTCTCCATCCTCGCCGCCACCCATGGTGACGAGCACCTGGGGGAGCATGGACGGAACGGATTGGTGATGGGCGATGTTGCGCTCGCGCACCACATAGCCCGTATACTCCACGCGAGGGGCGAGCTCGGCGGGGATTGGATACTCACTGCGCACATCGAAAACCCCCGGCGTGCCGTACACGCAGACCCGGTCATAGCCCTCGGAAAGCGCCCAGCGGCTCTTGTCGTCGCTCCATTCCCCGCCCACGACGGCCGGCTCGTCGATGATGTCGCGAATGCCGAGCACCGTCCGCACTCCATCGGTGCGCGTCGCCTCAAGGAGCGAAAGTGCCTCGCCTTCGAGTCCGATGACCTTGCTGTCGACGATGACCAGATGGGGACGGAACGCACGATACGCCTCGAGGAGTAGGCCCTCGCGAAGCTTCAGTAGTCGCCTGAATGAACTCCCGAGGGTCCGCGGAATATAGTGACCGCGCTCGTCCTTCGTCACCGAAGGCAGCTTCACGAGGTCCACGCCCTTAGGGAGCGGGAACAGGCTCGAGCACGGAGAACCCGTCACGCAGAGCAACTCGGCTTCGGGGAAGCGCTCTCGCAAACCTTCGCATAGGGTCAGAGTGCGGCGAAGGTGCCCCAGCCCAAACGAGTCGTGGCTGTAGAGCAGAAAGCGCGGTGCGGAGTCGAGGCGGGGTGAAACCATGGGTGCTATTGGGGAGAGTCCCGGGTGGAGCAAGCGCAATGCCAGAGCGGCGGCGATACGCGCCGGGATGTCCCGAGCGAAGACGGGATCACCATCGAGATCGCGTTGAAGACGGCCCGTCGGAGGGAAAGCCAGGCAGCCGCCATGTGGAAATGGACACAGGTGACAAACTTGCAATCCCCAGGCCCGGGAAGCGTGGTCTACGATCTGGAACGGAGAGTCTAGTGCGTGGATGTGGTTCCAAAAAACACCCCCCCCGGGCCAGAAGAAGCGGAATCCACCCATGGGAACCCTTTGGCACCGCAATTGCCTTATACGGTTAGGATCCTCCCCACCTGAAAATCTGCAGCTTTGAACTTTCTTACGCAATGGGCCCCCCTCGCCCTCCTCTTCTGCGCCCCGCTGCCCTTCGCGGAGACGATCACCGGCACCATCCTGGATGCCGCGGGCAACCCGGTTGCGGGCGTTGATATCGACGTCGACAACCTCGGCAGCGGTGGCGACCCCGACATCTTCAACGATGGCACGGACGCGGCCGGGAACTTTACGACGACCATCGTCGGCGCCGGCCTCTACGACATCGTCCTGACCCCTCCGCCGCCCCCGACATCGACGGCGGTACCGATTCGCTTGCACGACGTACTGGTGATCGGCACGACGGATCTGGGCGTGATTACGCTCCCTCCGGGTGTTTCCGTCGGCGGCACGCTCCTGAATTCCTCGGGCCTGCCGGTTTCGAGTGTGAACATCGACGTGCGTGACGCGAACGGGGCCAACCAGATCGTCCGTAACGACCGCAGCGATCTCTTCGGCAACTTCCTCGTCACCGTCCCCGCCGGCGCCTCGACGCTCGAGCTCCTGACACACACGGTGTTCCTGGAAACCCTGGTGCCCCGCAGATTCGATCTGCAGACCTCGACCAACCTCGATCTCGGAACGATCACCCTGGACCCGGGCTTCCACGTCACAGGAAAGCTGACCCAACCCGGCGGAGCCGGGCTCGCTCAAGTCGACCTCGACGTCTTCAACTCGGCTAGCGGGGTGAAGATCTTCACACCGGGCGACAACACGAGCCTCACTGGAGCCTTCGATCTCGTTCTGCCGGCTGGCACGTTCGATGTCGAATGGTGCCCTCCGATCGCCTCGCGCTTGGTCGCCCATGACGTCGAAGGCGTCGTCGTCGCGGCCGACGTCCCCCTCGGGACGTTCGTGACCGAGGCAGGCAGCCTCTTCTCCGGGGCCGTGTTCTATGACGACGGTACGCCTGCCCAGGCCGTCGACCTGGATGTGCTGCGCGCGAACGGCACTTCGGTCGTTACCTGCGGGGACGACACCAATGCGCTGGGCTTTTATCAGGTCGTGCTGCCCCACGACACCTTGGCGATCACCTACTCACCGCCGGGCGCGCGCACGCGTTTCGAACGCGCCCAGCGCAACGTCACGCTGGTAGATGATCTCGTCCTGAACGTCGAACTACAGCCCTGTGGACCATGTGGAGGCACACGGGGCGCGGCGCCGGGCTCGAACACGAGCCTGTACGTGGATCCCTATCTGGCTGAAACGATCACGTATGGCATCGGCGTCTCCGGAACCGGTGGGGTCGTTCCGCGCATCGCGTTCGAAGGCCCCCAGCCCTCGATCGTGGACAACCAGTTCCGGCTCTTCGTCGAGGGCTGCGTCGGCGGCGGCGTCGCCTTCCTGGCCAGCGCACTGCGGCCGGACCTGCTTCCCATCGCGGGCGGCTATATCCTGGTCGAGCCCTTCACGCCGTTCGTCGACATTCCCCTCTACCTCGACGGCCTGCCCGGCGAGCCCGGTGTGGGCTCCGCCGAGTTTGTGGCCGGCCAGCTGCCGATCTCGGCGTTGGGCCTGCGAGTCTATTGCCAGTTCCTGGTCCAGGATTCCGGCGGCGAGTACGGCTTCGCACTCAGCGACGCGATTCGTTTCGTCATCCGACACACCCCATGATGCACACCGACGATCTCCTCTCCTCTCGACGCGGTTCGCTTCTCGCCGGACTCGTCTGTGGTTTCGTTCTGAGCGGAGGTTGCGCGCGTGGTACCGAGGCGAATCTCAACCCCGGCGCGGGGCCGCCCGGTGACGGTGGTGATCCGGTCGAGCCGCCCCCGGGACCGACGGACTTCGCTCCGCTGGCGGGGCTCGTTTCCGCCGCAGCCGGCCCCGGCATGGCGCGGATCGATTGGCGACTTCCGCGTGAATCCGACACGAAGACCTTCGGGCTGGCGCTGTTCATGTCGAACGACCGCCGGACCGTTTACGACGCGGCGCCCTTCGCGGCTCCGCTCTCGGGAACCAGCTTGCTCTTGAGCTCGCTGGCCGATGGTGAGCGACTCTTCTTCGGTCTCGGTATTCGCGAGACCGAGAACACGGGCATGGGCGATCCCGGCATGGGTGATCCCAGCATGGGCGATCCCGTTTTCTCTGGCGCTGCTGCTTATGAACGGACCGGCGGAATCCTGTCCGTGACCCCCGGACCTGTGGTCTACGTCGACGCCGAGGCCGAGGCCACCGGCGCGAATGGCATGACCCCCGAGACGGCCTTTCCCGATCCGCGCCTCGCGATTCTCGTGGCGGGCTTCCAGCTGAATGGGGGCAACGTGTGGCTCAAGGCCGGCGACTACGAAAACGTCGGTTTCGTGGCCCAGGGCTCGGGCATCCATGTCTATGGCGGTTTCGACGAAACCTACGACCTCGCGACGCGAGACACGACTCCTGGAACGACCGTTCTCAACGGCGCACCGGACGGCACAGGGACGCCGACCTTGATGATCGAGATGCAGGCCCTGGCCTCGATCCCGATCCTCGATCCGATCGCGATCGTCGACGGATTGACGTTCGCCGGAAACGGCCAAACGTTCCGTGGCATCGAGATCACGAATACCGCGGCCGAATTCCGAGCGGTGGACTTCTCCGGCTTCCGCGGTAGTGGATTGAGGATGCAAAACTCGGACAACGTGGAGTACGACGTCGTGGTAACGGGCTCGAACTTCTCCGGCAATATCGGCGAGGGCCTGGACGGCGACGGCCCCTTCGACCTCATCATCGACGGTTGCGTGTTCAACTCCAACGGGACCGAGGGCCTCGATCTGGACGATTGGATCGCGCCCCCGGGCGAGAGTGTCACCCTGCGGGTTACAGGCTCGCGCTTCTTCGGCAATGGCAGTGAGGGACTCGACGTCGATCTCAACGTGCCCCTGGGCGTGCTGGATCTCTCCGGCGGGACCTTCTCCATCGAGATCCACGGGTGCTCGTTCGAGCGCAACCGACTCGACGGATGCCTGATCGACATCGAATACGACTTCTTCCCCCAATGGGATACGAAGATCATCATTCGCGAGAGCCTCGCGCGCGCGAACGGCATGGTCGGCTTCCAGTTAGACCTCGATGGGCCCAGCTCAGCCATCCTGCATCGCGTCGTGGCGGCCGGAAACGGCGCGGGGGGCATTGTCATCGGTTCGGAGAGCGTGCCGGGCACGAGCATCGTCTCCTCCTCGGTTGCCGTCGGAAACCAGGGCCCGGGGATTCAGGCGATCAATCCCATCATCGGCATCGGCAACCGCAGCCTCGTCGTCACGCACTGTGTCGTGGCCGGTAACGCCGGAGCCGGGATCGCCAGCGAGAACAAGCTGATCATGGCCTCGTCGACGATTTCGCACCTGCAAGAGGTGAACGGCATCGAGACCGAGTTCCGCGCCTCCCATCTGTCGAACTCCGCGAGCGAGAACCTGTTCATTAATGCCGCCAGTGGTTTCGCGACGATCGTGGGCGTGACCAAGGAAGGGACTCTGATGCTCTCGGGCGACGCGGCTCCCTTTGATGCCGGCACGACCGTCGAGGTCGCCGATGATGGCGACGCGTTGCTCGTCACCAACGTGGATGGACCCGGGGTTCAAGTCGATCCAGCGGCGGCTCTGGTCATCGCACCGGATCTCTTCTCCTACTTCAGCGGCGAGGACGTGGTCGAGGACTACCGCCTGGTCCAGGGCTCGGCCGCGGAAGGCACCGGCCTGGCAGGAGCCGGCGGCATCGTCGACAGCGGGGTCTTCGGATCACCGGTCCCCGGCGTGCCGGGCTTCGCCGCAGAGGCCAAGAAAGAGCTCTTTCACGTGCTCACCGTGACTCCGGCCCCCTCGCTGCCCCTCGCCCCGACCACGGCCATCGAGATCGCCTTCAGCGAGCTCCTCGAGCCCTCCTCGATCAACGACATGACGGTCCGCGTCCTCACGGATGCCGGGGCCGAGGTGTCGGAAACCCTGGACGGCTTCGGTGAGACCCTCGTCCTGGCCCCGCCCATGGGCGGTTGGCCGAACGGCGTACTGTGGGTCGAGATCCTGGGTGGGGTTCGCTCCGACAGGGGAATTCAGAACGCGGCCCCCCTGGCCCTGCGTTTTCAGGTGAATTGAGCCAGCCCCGCAGAGCTCCTCGAGAGTTCGGGGGAGAGGACAGACGTTTCATCCAGAACCTGGAAGAAATCGCCCGATCTTCGACGGGACTGAACCCTGGAGAGTGAACGCTGGACGGGGCCCTTCCGAGCCAGAGAACAGCCAAGAAGGCTCTGCTTGTGCCCATAACGGGCCAACAACTGCTCGAAACGGGCTGGAGTTAAAAAAAGGAAGGTCGACAGGGCGCCGCCCGTCAACCTTCCCGAGGGTCACTCTGGGGGAAATCCCCCAAGGGGGACTTTCTAAGTTGCAAATGCCGGGCCAAAGCCATGGGGCCACTGAACAAAATGCCAGGTAGCACTGCGGCCCCCCTCTCAGCTGCGGCGGCGGCGGTTGCGCACGTAGTCCACCAGCACGAAGCTACCGACCCTATCTGCGGAGGCGTAGTAAGCCCTGCCCCGATTGGTCCGCGTCAGGGTCTCGATGAAATCGACCAGGGTGGGATCGTCGGTCAGCATGAAGCTCGTGATCGGTATGCCCGCTCGGCGGCACCCGTCGGCCTCCTCGAGGGTCTTGTTCACGATGCGCCGATCCAGCCCGAAGGGGTTCTTGTAGATGTCCCCGTTGCGTTCGGTCAGCGCGGAGGGCTTGCCGTCGGTGATCATGAAGATCTGGCGGTTCGCCTGGCGCCGGGTCCGCAACAGGTCGCGGGCCATGCGCAATCCGGCGCGGGTGTTCGTGTGGAAGGGACCGCAATCCAGATAGGGCAGGCGATCGGTGGGCACGCGCCAGGCCTCGTCCCCGAATAGAACGACATCCAGGCTGTCCTTCGGATAACGCGTCTGGATCAGCTCGGTCATGGCCAGAGCGACTTGCTTGGCTGGTGTGATGCGGTCCTCGCCGTACAGGATCATGCTGTGGCTGACGTCGATCAAGAGCACCGTCGCGCAGGAGGAGTGGTGGTCGGTCAGGTAGACCTCGAGGTCCTCCTGTGCGATCGAAAGGTCGCCCGGACCGCCGCGGCGCAGTGCATTGCGCAAGGTCTCGTTGACGGCCAGCCCCTCGACGGGATCGCCAAACTCGAAGGGGCGTGTTTCGGGCAGGCGCTCGGGGCCGATCCCCGCGGCCGCGACACGGTGATCGCCGGCGACGTCGGAGCGCAGGCCCTGAAAAATGGCCTCGAGCGATGACCTCTGCAGACCACGTTCGCCCTTGCCGGTCAGCTTGTAGTTCCCCGTGCGCCGGTCACGCGCGATCGAGCGTTCCTTTTCGAGGAGCTGCTTGAAGTCCTCCAGGGTGAAGCCGTGCTCGAAGAGACCGTGCTGTTCGCCCAGAGCGGCCAGCCAGCGCAGGGCCTCGTTCACATCGCCCTGGGTGCGCATCAAGAGCTGGTCGAAGAGCTTGCGCAGCTTGGAGATCAACTGCTTCAGGCTCTCGAAGGCCGGGTCGAATTCGAAGTAGCGAAGGTCCACGGGTGCCTCAGGAGTTCAGGCTGCGCGCCATCTCTTCGAAGACGTCGCGATACACGTGGCCATGCACGAGCTCACCACGTGAGAGGAACGAATGCTGGTGTAGGGCCTCGAGGAGGAACTCCATCGCGGCGGGCAGTTCGTTGTCCGGAAGCGCTGCGGGGGCAGGCGCCAGATAACGCTGGGCCATGTCGGCGAGGGCCGGTATGGCCCCCAGCCGTTGCTGCAGCTCGGCATCGGACAGATCGTCTGCTAGATCGACGTGCTTGCCGCTGCCGAACCACGTGAGGATCGGTTGGAACGCGGAGGGCGTTTCCTCGGTCCCGGCCTGGGGCCGCTCGTCCTTGGGAACCTGCCTATCGAACATGACCTGCACGGCACGCCCGATCAGGACCAGAGCGACCTTTTGCGGCCCCTCCTGTTCGCCCTCGTAGACGAGCTCGACCTTGCCGGTGATGGCCGCCAGGGCCGAGAAGACATCGGACAGACGTGCCGTGGTCGAGGGCTCGCCCAGAGACAACGCGCGGCGCTCGGCATTCGAGATGACGTTCTCGCGCAGAGAGATCGTCATCCGCGCACTGATACCCGAGTTCTGATCGACGTGCTCGGACTGACGCCCCTGGAACGCGGTCTCCTCGATCAATTCCTCGACGAAGCTCGGCAGATGCACGGCGACCTCCCCGTCGCGTTCGCTCCAAGCCTCTTGGCGCGTGATCGCCAACGCGTCTTCGAGGGTACGCGGATAGTGCGTGAGGATCTGCGAGGAGATCCGATCCCGTAACGGGGTAATGATGTTCCCGCGATTCGTGTAGTCCTCGGGGTTGGCGGAAAACACCATCACGAGATCCAGGGGAAGGCGCACCGGGAAGCCTCGGATCTGAATGTCGCCTTCCTCCAGAATGTTCAAGAGGCCCACCTGAATCCGCGACTGCAGGTCGGGAAGTTCGTTGATCGCGAAAATACCTCGGTTCGTGCGCGGGATGATGCCGTAGTGAATGACGCGCGGATCATCGAGAGAGAGCTTCTGGGTCGCGGCCTTGATGGGATCGATATCCCCGATCAGGTCGGACACCGTCACGTCGGGCGTGGCCAGCTTCTCGCGATAGCGATCGGCCCTCGGGATCCAGCGGATCGGCAACGCGTCTCCTTCCGTTTCGATCCGCCGCCGCGTTTCCGAGGTCAAGGGCACGAACGGGTCCTCGTTCAGAGGCGAATCGAGAACCGCCGGCACGAATTCGTCCAGCAATCCCTCCAGCGCTCGCAAGAGCCGCGTCTTCGCCTGTCCCCGCAGGCCCAGGAGTATGAAGTCGTGCCGCGACAGGATCGCGTTGTACATCTGCGGCAAGACGGTGCGCTCGAAGCCGATGACACCGGGGAAGGGATTCGATTTCTCCTTCAACCGAACGATCAAGTTGGCGCGCATCTCTTCGTGCACCGTGCGCGGGCGATAGGTGCTCTCCCTCAGGGCTCCAAGGGTCGACGGACGTTGTTGGCTCATCGCAGTAGCTTATCCGGTGGTAGGATTCCTTCCCTCCCGTTTCCGAATCGCGCAATCCAGAGACAATGCCGATGAAAGCCCCCGCTGCTTCCCTGTTGATGTCCCTTGCGCTGACCTGGAGCAGCGCGAGCGCACAATCGGAGCTCGAGCAGATCCGCGGCGAAGTCCAGGCCGCCCTGGAGTCCCCGGGAGCCGTCGGGCTCTCCATCGCCGTCGCCCGCGGAACCACGATGATCTTCGAAGAAGGGGCCGGCCTCGCCGAGGTGGAACACGATGTCGAAGCCAACGCCCAGACCATGTTCCGCATCGGCTCCGTGACCAAGCAGTTCACCGCCGCGGCCATTGTGCGCTTCGCTGAAGAGGGCACGCTCGAAATCGACGAAGACTTCCGCGCATACCTACCCGACTATCCCGAAACAGAAGAGGTCATCACGGTCCGCCACCTCCTCACGCACACCTCGGGAATTCCCAGCTACACAGGCCTCGGACCGAGCTGGCAGGCAACGGTTGCCCACGAACTCGCCCACGAAGAACTCCTCTCCCTCTTCGAGCACCTAGCACTCGAGTTCTCACCGGGCACGAAGTGGAACTACAACAACTCCGGCTACTACCTCCTGGGAATGATCATCGAGGCCCAAAGCGGCCAAGACTATGGCACCCATCTCGCCGACACCCTCTTCCGACCCCTGGGACTTACGCGCACACGGAACGGCTCCAACGAAGCCATCATCAAGAACCGCGCCCAGGGTTACCGCCTGATCCAAGGCGTCCTCCACAACGACGGCCTGATCGGCATGAGCCAACCCGGCGCGGCGGGCGCCCTCCTATCGACTGCGGGAGACCTGGTGCGCTGGCAATTGGCCCTCGTCGGGAGAAAGGTGGTGGGGGCCGTGAGCTACGAGGAAATGACGACGCCTTTCCTCCTGCCCAGCAACCGGGACACTGGATATGGGTTCGGCCTCCAGTTGGGTGAGAGCCAGGGACACCAACGCGTGTCCCACGGCGGCGGTATCTTTGGGTTCAATTCGATCCTGGTGTATTACCCGGAGGCGGAGCTATCGATTGCGGTGATCTCGAATAGTGAGGATTACGACTCGTCTTCGCTCGAGCGTAGGTTGGCGGGGATCTTGTTGGGGGCGTAACTGAGAGGGATGGGATCGGTCGGATTCCGACCCCAGCTGCCCCTCTAGAGGATGGCGCTTTGCGTCGATGTATCCTCGTGGCTCCGCGTTCCGCCCGCTCGATACTCCTTCCCGCACCCGCAAACCTCGTCTTTGGCGAGCCGGGAGAGGTGTTCGAGGAGGTTCGGGTACCGCTCTACCGCACCAATACTTGGGATCTTCCGATCGCCCTCGTCACGGTTCACGACGGCCATCGGGTACCCGCCTGCGCCGAGAGTTTTGCCAGTGGGCTCGACCCCCGAGAGCTGGAGAGGAGCTTCACGCGCGAGCGCGATTGGGGGGCGGACGCCATGGCCTCGACCGTGGCAGGCCTGCTGGGCCTACCGAGTTATCACCGAGTCACCACGGCGCGCGCTTTTCTCGACTGTGGCCGGCCTCGGGGATTCAGCGCGCAGCACGAGCGTGGATTGGACACGAAGGCTGTGCCCTACTCGATCGCGGGAAAGGTAACACCGCCCGATTTGCGGGATGGACTGCTCAAGGAGCGCTGTGCCTTTGGAGACGCTTTCGGAGGAGTGCTCGAACGCACGTTGGAGCGTTCCGGCCGCCGCGTGCTCGATAGCGGCGCGCTCTTTCTCGCCATCCATACGTACGACCGCCTCGACGCGAACAGAGAGCGCGCTCCTATCAGCCTCGTGTACCGGGCTCGCGGGAAGGAGCCCGTTCCCAAGCACACACATGGAGAGGCGCTGCGCGATACGAGTGATCCCGGACTGGTGAAACGGCTCGATCGCACCTTCCGAGAGCGCGGGATAGCGACCGTTCACAACGATCCGTACATGCTGCCGATGGGCGGACTGGAAATACCGGCGTTGAACTGGATGTTCGAGCGGGCACAGCAGGAGGAGCCTGGCCTGCGCCCCTGTCATCCACGACGCCGCCCCACGGCCCTCGTGATCGAGTACAGAAAAGACCTGCTGGTCGAGGGTTGGAGCACGGACGAGGGCTGGTTCCAGCCCCACGGCTCATGGAAGCGAAACGCGATCGTGCGGATCGCGAGGGCCACAGCTGGAGCGGTCCTCGAACACTTCGCCGAGATCGACCCCGAACGCTTCGGCGACGTGGCCTAGGACTGTCCCGTGGCGCGTGGGTGCTCTTCCTGGTGTCTTGCGGGTTCCGAGCTCGGGGGCGTGTGCCGAGTAGGCCTCTACCCAATGGAGCCAGTGAGCTCGTTGACGTAGTGGACGATGGCTCCGTCCAACCAGCGCTGCCAACCCAGGCCCTTTTGGGCGAGATAGCCGACATGGCCTCCGTGGGGTTCGAGGTGCAGGTGAACGAGGTTCGATATCTCTACGCGCTCGAAGGCCTCAGGATGTACGAAGGGGTCGTCGGCGGCGGTGATGATGACGGTCGGAATGTGGACGTGTTTAAGGTGAGCCTGCGAGGAACACCTCTGGTAGTAGTCGGCACCGTCCTCAAAGCCGGCTTCGGGGGCGGTGAAGAGATCGTCCAGTTCGCAGAGAGAGGCGAGGAAGGGAATATGGTAGGCGTGCTTCGTCTTGCCATCGCGCACGCGACGATGAATGGCGCGTCGGAGACGCCAGAGGAAGCGGCGTTCGTAGAGCCGGCTCAAGCCGGTGTGAATCAGCCTGGACGAGGTGGCGAGGTCGATGGGCGGATTGATGGACACGAGAGCATCGGGACGACCGGCTTCCTCCTTCGCAGCCAGGAGAAGGCCCGCGTTTCCGCTCAATGAAAAGCCAACGATGACATGGGTCAGATCGGGGGCCATTCGTCGCCCATCCCGGACGACCGCCGCGAGATCGAAGTAGCTGCCCGAGTGATATGGACGCCAGGCCAGTCCGGCTCCGGCGCCACAACCACGATGATTGACGGCCCAGACTCCGTGCCCTCGAGCGCGAAGGGCTGCTGCAGTGCGACGGATGTAATCCGAGTCAGCGTCTCCGCTGAGCCCGTGGAAGAGGTACACGCAGACACCGCTTCGTCCTTCGCTCGTGTGGGCGAGCAGGCGTTCGCCGTCGTCGAGCTGGATCTCGCGCGGGGCGTAGCCACGGCCCCCGGAGATGCGCGGCGCGCGCGAGGGAAGGAGGTGACCCCAGAGGGTCTGGCCGTGCCCACCGACGACCCAGGGCGGGGGTTCGCACGGGGCCTCGTAGTGCCTCATCCACATCGTTTTGACCAGGCTAGTCAAGGCGCCCCTTGGTCCCCAAGAACCAAAAGGCCTGGGAAACCAGCGGCGCATTGGGCACTAGTCGCGTCCAACCTCGACACGTACCGGAACCTCGCCCATGGCCCACCACCACCTAGCCGGACGGTCATTTCTTCGGGAATTGCCCCACGATCTCGGTGAGGAATTCGACCGGGTCGAAGCCTGGCTCCAGGATCCCGAGCCGCACGAGCACCAGGTGGCGGGCGCGGTCGATCCAGACGTATTGGCCATCGTGTCCCGCCGCGTACAGGATGCCGCCAAGCTCACCGGGCACGGGATTCCCGCGGACATCAACCAGATCTTCCTCGTCGAATCGCCATATCTGGGCACCACCGTAGCTACGGCCGTCGCTCGCGGGCGTCGCACTCGCCGCGAAGTCGACCCAGCCTGGTGGGAGAATTCGCACACCGTCGACCTTGCCGTCCTCGATGTAGAGCTGCCCAAAACGCGCCCAGTCGCGAGCCGAGGCCAGCATCAAGCTGCTGCCGACCCACGTGCCCGAGGGATCGACACTGAGGATCGCCGTCGACATGTGCAAGTGGGCGAAGAGCTCGCGTTGGGGAAAAGAGAGCTGCTCGTCGAGCGTGTCTCCCGCATGTCGGCGAACGATGCGGGCGAGGATGTTGGCGGTGCCGTCCGAGTAGTACCACGTGCTTCCGGGCGGGTGAGCCAAGGGCTTGGCCGCCGCGTAGGCAGCGAAGTCGTCCTCGATGAAGAGCATCTGCACACTGTCGGCCCACGGCAAGTCGTAGTTTGCGAAGAACTCGAGCCCGCTTTGCATACGAAGTAGATGCTCGAGCGTAATGGCTGCGCGCGGGTCACCCTCGGTGCTCCACTCGGGTACCGGAGCAGGCATGTCGACGCTCGACAATCGCCCAAGAGCGATCGAGCGCCCGATGAGCGCGGCCGTGACACTCTTCGTCATCGACCAACCCAAGATGGGCGTGAAGCGATCATAGCCCTCGCGATATCGCTCGGCGACAAGCATGCCCTCGACGATCAGGCAGGCCGCATGCGTTCCGTTCGAATTGCCCTCCGCATCGCGAAAGACGCGATCGAAAGCGGCTTCCACACCGGCGCGCACTTCCGTGGGCAAAGGAGCCAGTTCGGGGGAATCCCCCCTCGGCCAGAGCTCGGTGTCCGAAAGCGGTGGTACGAGATCGGGAATCGATCGAGGCAACGCGAGCGTGCCGTCCATCACGCGTGTGGCCCCGAGCCCCGCACGCCAGGTTGCATCTGCCTCGAACAATCCGAAGGCTCGCGCACGCACAAGCGGACGATCTTCCTCGATGACTTCCAGATGCAGGAAGCGCCCGAGCCCAAACGGCAAGCGCACACGCTCAGCCACGACGACCTCGATGGAGTCGCCCGTGCCGTATACCTGCGTGGCGCCCATCGTCGCCGTGTACCCAGCCGCGACCGGACCGAAACCGGCAAGGAACCACACAGCCGCGCTGACGAGTGCCAGGAGCAAGAGCCCCATCGCGAAGGCGCAACGCCGTAGCCAACGACGTTTCACTTGGGCTGGAGGCCCTTCACCGACGGACGCCGGACTCATTTGTCGCGATGGACGGTATCGGGTGTGAAGGCGGGCAAGCAAATGGCCACGTACTCCGCACCCTCGGGGCCGGGCGTGCTGTAGCGCACCCATTCGCCTGGTCTTGTGACGACGGCTTGCCCGGCGTGCACCTCGAAGCGACCGCCCTCGTGTTCGACGAGCAGCATGCCAGCCAACACGACCGTGATCTCTTCGAACTCAGGGCGCTGGCCGGGCTCGGCCCAACCGGTGGGCGACTTCATGCGCGCAACGCTGATGGTCTCATGGCCGGAGTTGACACGACCAACGTACTCTTCGATGCGTTTGGGCGGAGTACCGACGGCCGGCACGACAGTAGGGGCTTCGATTCGCTGGGGCATGCCCCCGAATAGCACTTCCGCTAGGTCCGCTGCAAGCTTTTCCGTAGCGGGTGTATCGCCAGACCTCCGCGCAAGGCAAAGCGCGCGTCGAGTTCGACCCACTCAGGGCGGCAGTAGCGATCCAGGTCCATGAACATGCGCTCGACGCAACTCTCGTGAAAGGCCTGCGTCGAACGGAAGGAAATCCAGTACCGCAAGAGCTTGTCGCGGGCGATGCGCGGCCCACGATACGTCAACGCCAGACTGGCCCAGTCCGGTTGGCGAGTCACTGGGCACAGGCTGCGAAAGAGATGGGTGGTCAGGGTTTCCTCGATCGAATCCCCCTCTGCGGCTCCCTCCAGGAGATCGGATCGAAGCGTGTAGTCCACATTCTCGAGCGTCTCGGTATCGATGCAGGTACCAGGCATGCACCCGCGCGCGTGCTCGAGAGCCTTGCCCACGGGATGCAACAGGACCTCGACGTCACAGCCCGCACAACCCGAGAGATCGCGCACGATCCTGGCGCGAAAGTCCGCATCGCTACCGAAGCGATCCTGGTTCAACGAATGCAGATAGAGCTTCAACGACTTCGACTCGATCAGCATCTCGGACGTCGATGCAAAGCGAAATTCGCCCAGTGCAACGCAGGGCTTGCCCGAGCCGTCCAGCCACGAGAGCTCCGGCGCTTCCCAGCGATCCATTCCTATGAAGGGCGTCTCCGTTATTTCGAGACGCGCACGCGCCAGCGCCCGGGGAAGCGCCACGAGCACCTCGGGCGCATAGGACTCAGGAATCGCGGTTGGCTTACCTAGCGGCAGCTCGGGGGGCAGGGGGTCGTTCAAGGGACGGATCAGGGTACCGCTGGAGCGACGTGCTTTCGAATCCGGAGCCGGATCCCGATCTCTATTGCGCCTTGTTCACTACGGGCAGCACCCGGAATGGCCCGCCCGACGAATCGCTCGATAGGCCTCCGCCGTCCGTTGCCCTTCGAGCGACTCACCGGGCAGAGGCTGCGTCCCGTGAAACAGGATCTCTTGAATACGCTGGCGGATTGCCAGTGACTCTTCGTTCAAGCGGATCGCTGCCCGCCGGGCCCGAAACGTATCGAGCCCCAGTCGCTCGCCCAGTTTGCCGTAGTAGTCGGTTTCGAGCGCATCGAAGGCGGCACAGCCTTTCTCGGCTTCGTCCTGTTCGGCCAGGAGTTCCCAGGTCGCCTGGCGTGCACAGCGAAGCAATCGCGGGTTCCATTGGCGGGCGTCGACCTCGCTGATGCCTCTTGTCGTCATGGCTCTTCGGCGGGTTCGGATCGTGCGCGTCATGTGCACGATGAAGCGCGCGACGACCCGGCGCTCGGGAAGAAAGAGCGCCCGGTCCCTTTGGTGAGCCAGGACCCAATCACCAAGTGCGGAGTCTTCGGATGCCTGGCCGGTCCTGTCGAACCGCGCGGAGCTCATGAAGGGATTGATTTCGACCAACATCCGTGGAACGTCAAGGAAGAGGAAGAGGGGCCGGCCGTCCAAGAACCCTGCCGACGACCGACCCCGATGGGAAGAGGAACAAGATGTCACTCTCGCCCAGGCGAGAGAGTTGCGTCGCATGTGTAGTGGCACCGCCTTTGGGAAGCGCGTGCGCAACCCACCGGTTTTTTTTTCAGGAGCCTCGGACGTAAGAAACCGCATGTTGGGTTAGAACGGATGGAGCCTTGTCCTTTCTCTCTCACAATCACCGGCTGCAGACCTGGATCCGCACGCGCCCTTGGCGCGCCATCTCGGGCACGAGGCTGTTGCGCCTTTTCGCCTGGGGAGTCCTCGGGGGAGCGCTCGAAGTGCTCGGGCGGACATCCCCCAATGAGTGGGTGGATGCGCTCGGGGTGCTCGGGATCACGCTCGGACTGACGATCGCCCTCGGCCGTGTGGATGAAGACGTCCGCAAGGGCTGGTTCCGGCGTGCGCGCGCGAAGCTGAAGCAGCGCCTCTCCGCGTGGCGTTTGCGTTCAGGATTGGACCTTCGCGGCGACCCGCCGCTGCCGCGCGAGCAGCCCTGGCGCTATGGCGTTCTGGTGTTGGTCGTGGGCGTCGTCCTGGCCGCGCTGTTTTTCACCAGCTCCTTTTGGCCCGGTGGCGCGCGCACGGCCCTGCAGCGCGTCAGTGGTCTCGTTTACCTGATCCTGCTCTGCGGGCTGTGGTCATTCCTGGGGCTGGGCACACTGACGCTGTGGATCGCTAGTTTCGCGGCCGTGGACGACAAACTCGAGAAACTGCGCCACAAGCATCGCTGGATCGAGAAACGCCGTTCGATGTATGGAACGCTCGGTTTCGGAGCGTTCATGCTGGTCTCCTTGGCCGGGCTCTTCCTGCCGCCCTGGATTCCGATCGCCATGGTGTTCGCCACCGTACTGGTCTACATCTGCACCGTGTACGCTCCGGGCTGTTCGCTGAACATGATCTGGAAGTACACGGGGCGTGACGAGGGGCCGTATACGAGCCGCTGGGTCTTCTGGGACATCGCGTTGATCTTCGGGCTCAGCATGGTTCTTTGCGTGCCTATCGTGCTCTCGATGGGCCAGCGCCTCGCAGCCGTTCCCTTCGCGGATGCCTCGCTCAGCTCGTTCTTGGGCGGTTGCTTCGCCTGGTCCTTGGCTCTCTTCACACCGGCCTGTCTCGGATACGTGGCGACCCGGCTACGGGGAGCATGGAATGCTGACCCTGCCCGCAAGGCGACCCTGCAGGTCCACATCGGAGGTGCCCTGGACGACTCGCGCTGCCAGCGCATCGCCGCCGAGTTGACCCAGGCTGGTTTCGAAACGTCGTTCGCTCCGCTGGAACCCTCGATCACCGATGTGTCGATCGTGATCGATGATCAGCGTGAACCCGAGGACATGTTCTCGAACTTCTTCGCCGGTTGGCCACGACGGGTAACGCTCGAGGAGGTCGCTTCGATAGAGCTGCACGAGAGCATGCGGCGGCGGGGCCATCTGCAGTATCGGCGCATTCTCTTTCGGCGGCTGAAGAACATCCTCAAGCACGCCCGCAGCCGCAAGTACGAACGGGGCGAGGGCTACTGGATCGCCCCGCACCTGTGGTTCGCCACCCACTTGACGCGCGACACCGACGAAGATTCACGGGCCGCGATCGGCCCCGCGTATCGCGATGTGATCCCGCGCGCAGCCCTGAACCACCTCTGGGAGGTCATGAAGGCCGTGGATATCGACCTCGTATTCCTGGAGGACGGGGTGCGCTTCCCATCCTTCCGGCGCGTGATGGCCGCGATCTTCGAGTTCCACGACCTCTTCGCGGATCGCCAGCTCGAGGATGGTCGACACTTCGCCGGGATCGTGGGCGTGCGTGTCATGATCCACGATTTTCATATCGAGAAGCCCTTCCAGGCCAAGGGCTATCCCGAACCGGACTACGAAGACCTCGGTCGCGCCCGCATCCTGCACATCTACAAGGACCGCGGCGGTGACGAGATTTCGGACGAGATACCCGACGATCTATCCAGTTTGCCCATGCCCGTAGGCTCCTTCGGCGGGCCGCTTTCCCTGTTCTAGGGCGCTTTTTTCTCCCGGAACAACCCTGGAGGGGTCGGTGAAGCACCGGAAAATGCTCGAGAATCCCGTACGAGGGGTTGCGCATCGACCCCTATCAACCGATTCTTCCAGCTATAGCCGGCCCCGAGAGGCCGCCCGCAGCGCCCGAATGAGCGGCGCGCGGAGGCGCGCAACAGTATCCATCCCTTGGATCGCGCCCGTTTCACCGTCCCGCCTTGTCTCTGTTGCACTAGGCGCCTCACGGTGTTTGCACGGAAACGTGCTGCCCACGAAAGAGAACTTCCATTCCGAATCTAACGACACGTCCGCGCTCTCACAGAAGTGGCGGACGCCGAAAGTCCAATCCCTCGCACTCCGACACAGCAACCCTTACCGCGCCGGAGCGTGACCCAGAGCGTCATTCCGAACGTCCCAGCGAAGGAAAACCGAAAACGAGCTTCCGCACCTTTCAACTGACCGAGCCGGTGCTGCGCGCTCTGGATGCGATGGGCTTCAAAGCTCCGCGTCCGATCCAGGCCAAGACCCTGCCCGCTGCCATTCGCGAACACGACGTTCTCGGACTCGCGCAAACAGGCACCGGCAAGACCGCGGCCTTCGGCATCCCGATCATCGAAAAAATCCTGGCACGCCGCCGTCCGGGCCCCACGGCTTTGATCGTCGCTCCGACGCGCGAGCTGGCCATGCAGATCCACGCCGAGCTCGAACTGCTCGGTCGTTTCACCACGCTGAAGATGGCCACCATCTACGGCGGCGTGGCGATGAACAAGCACATACGCACGCTGAAGGCCCGGCCGGACATACTCATCGCCTGCCCGGGTCGACTTCTGGATCTCTACAGGTCCGGCCACTGCAACTTGTCGCGCATCGAGACGCTCGTGCTCGACGAAGCGGACCACATGCTCGACATGGGCTTCCTGCCCGACATTCGACGCATACTCACCGCCCTGCCCGAAGACCGGCAGAACCTGCTCTTCTCGGCGACGATGCCGCGCGAGATTCGCAAGCTCGCGGATCGTGTGCTGGTTCGACCCCACGTGGTCGAACTGAATCACTCGCAACCGGCCGAAACGATCGAGCACTTCATGAGCGCAGTCGATCACCACGACAAGGGTGCGCTCTTGCGCCACATCTTGTCCCAGGATGACTTCTCCTCGGCCATCGTGTTTCTGCGGACCAAGTACCGCGCCCGGCGCACGGCTCGTGACCTGGGACGCAAGGACTTCCGCGCCGTCGCGCTCGAGGGCAACATGTCCCAGGACCAGCGCGACCGGGCCATGAAGGGCTTCCGCAGCGGTCGCCACAACATCCTGGTTGCCACGGATATCGCAGCCCGCGGGATCGACGTGGCCGATGTCTCGCACGTGATCAACTACGACTTGCCCAACACACCGGACGCGTACACGCACCGCATCGGACGCACGGGTCGTGCCGAAGTCGCGGGCAAGGCCATCACCTTCGTCACGCCGGATGACAAGGACGGGGTCAAGGGCATCGAGAAGAAGCTCGGTGCGAGGATCCCGTGGCGCAACTTCGACTACGAGAGGTCTTCGGAGAACAACGCACCCGTCCCGAAGCCGGGCGGGCACAGACCCGGGGGTCCCAAGCGCCAACGACGCAAGAGCGACGGCCCGAAGCCGGGCGGCCCCGGTGGATCCAAGCCGGCTCGACGTCGACAATCCCAGGTCTCGGCTCCGAAGTCCGAAGGCTCCGGAACGAAACGCCCGGAGTCGAAGCGCCCCGAATCCCGCACTGCGTCCTGGGGCTCCGGCATCCATGACGGTCCGCCGAAGCGTCGCACCCGCGCCCACCGCCCGAAGGGCGCCGGCCCGGGACGCAGCCGCTCCCGGCGGAAGTAACCGGACTACCTCCCCAGAACCCGTTCCACGCGCCGCTCTGCGGCCAGGAGCGGAGACTCGTCTCCTTCGCGGGCTTCGTTGAAGACCTCCGTCAGGATGGTACCGATGCGAAGTACGCGCGCCTCGAGTTCGGAACGCGCAACCCCCGTACCGAGTCCCGAACAATAGGCTGCGCCACCCGCGTTGGCGATGAAGTCGGGGGCGTACAGGATGCCCCGCGCGTGCAAGCGCTTCGCATCGTTGGTTTCCAGGAGCTGGTTGTTCGCGGAGCCGCAGACGGTTTGGCAGCCCAGGTCCGGGATCGTCTCGGAATTCAAGGTGGCGCCGATGGCGCACGGAGCGTACACGTCGCATGCGGTCGCCATGTGCTCGCCCACGGCGACCGTGCGGGCCCCGAGTTCCGCTGCCAATCGATCAGCACGCTCGCGATCGAGATCCACCAGCACGAGCCGGGCGCCTTCCGCCGCCAACCGACGCGCGAGGGGTTCCCCCACATCCCCCACGCCCTCGATAACGATCGTTCGGCCTTCCACCGCGTCGTTTTCGAAGCGCCGGGCAAGGGTGCTCTTCAGCGCCGTATGCACACCGAAGGCCGTGTATGGTCCCGGGTCTTCCACCGTTCCGGACTCCGCATCGATGCCATGCACGCTGGCGCAGAGTCCGGCGAGAAAGCGCATGTCCTCGGGGGTCGTTCCGAGATCCTGGCCCGTTCCAAACTTGCCCTCGAGCGTCTTCAAGGCCTCGGCATAGTTCCCGAGGAGCACCTTGCGCTCACCGCTCTCCAGCGGTCGCGAAAGACACAGGACCGCCTTGCCTCCACCAAAAGGCAGATCGACCGAGGCCCACTTATGCGTCATACCCTTTGATAGGCGCAGGGCATCGATCAGACCATCCTGCGGGCGCTCGTAGACCTTCAAGCGCGTCCCTCCCGTCGGATGGCCGAGGCGCTCGTCGTGCAATGCACAGAAGATCCAGGCATCCAGCTCGGGAACTCGTCGCGTATAGACCCCGATTCCACCCCACCGGTCCAGTTCCCGCACAACGTGCTCGTCGAACATGGACGAACCGTACTCTTCCGCTGCGTCCGTTTGTAGCCTGAGCGCGTGGTAGCGACAGATCAAGCAACGAAGGGCCGGCTCATTTACACCGATGGAGCCTGCCAGGGCAATCCCGGCCCCGGTGGCTGGGGCTACGTGATCCTCGACGACGGAACCGCGGGTGCGGAGCGTTGCGGGGGCGAGCGCAAGACGACGAACAACCGCATGGAGATGCAGGCGGTGATCGAGGCGCTACGTGCGCTGCGCAAAGGCGAGGAAGTGACGATCTACACCGACTCGACCTACTTGAAGAACGGCATCACGAGCTGGATCCACAAGTGGAAGCGCAACGGCTGGAAAACCTCCGCGGGCCAGCCCGTCAAGAACGATGATCTGTGGCGCGAAATGCTGCAGTTGACCGAGCCGCGAGCCGTCACCTTCCGCTGGGTCAAGGGGCACGCCGGCAACCGCTGGAACGAAAGGGCCGACGAGCTGGCACGGAAGGGCATTCCGCGCTAGGTCGCCTCCCAAACCAGGCGCTCTACGGACCGAGGAAGCCGGCCGCGTTGCCCTGTGGCATGCCGTCCGCATCGATCCAGGAGTTCAAGACGATACCGGTGAACGGATCGGTCAGCCGTTGAGCCAGGGCCGCCCCCAAGGGTCCCGACAGGTTTGGATTGGGCGAGCCATCCCGGCGGTTGGGCCCCACGATCGGCTGCGTCATCGGGTGATTGTTCGAGCCCTGCTCCACACCGTTCTCGTCGACGATGCGATCGATGTTGAAGCGCGCGTTCGAGATGTCGAAGATGCTCGCGGGCGAGACCCCCTCGCAGCCCTTGCGTAGGGTGTCATTGTCCAGCGGATTCGTCGGGCAACCGTTCTCGTCGAAGAGGAACAGGCCCGTGCCCAATCCGGCCACCATATGCACCCACAAGGGTGAGTTCTTCTGGTTGCCGGTATTCAAGCCGATGTCGTCGCGCAGGACATTGAACACGCTGGTGTCGAGCGTCGAGTAGTCGCCCGTCTGCATCGCCGTGCGCAACGCCTGATATTGGGGCCCCTTGACCGCATCGTTCACACTGGTCGTGAGGTGACATGAGACACAATAGCGCGGCCCCTCATACTGTGTATTGACCTTGCCACGGATCGAGTGGGGCATCATCACGTTGTGGCTCAAAGACGGATAGGCCGTCTCGAGCCGGTTGTTGCCCTTGCCGTTTCGATCGCTGAAGGCGAAGACGGCCGAGCGGTCCCCCTGGCGGTCGCGCCAGCGGAAGAACGTGTCCGTGTTCGGAGCGATCGGCTCGATCTTGTTGTTAGGACCGATACCCAGCTGGAAGAACACGGGTGACTGATAGACGAAATCGGCTTCATCCTCGCGGAAGACGATCCGGTCACCGGTGATGTTCGAGAAGTTGTTGGTACCGCCGTTGTATTCGCCCTCGAGGTGGCAGCCGATGCAATTGTTCGTCCACGAAGCATGGCATGAGGCGCAGCTCATACTGTCCATGTGGCTGAAGCCAGCGTGCGGATTGCCCGTCTGTTGCGGACCGATGCCCGTGGTCGCCTGGTTGTCGTCGCGGCCCATCGCATAGGACGCCAGCGACGAGTACAGGGGCGATCCGTCGCGTGGATCGTTGCCCCCCGAGTCGACGACCGTGTCGAGTGTCTGCTTGATGTAGTGCGCCTGCCCCGTCAGCTTGCTGAACAGGTAATACTGACCGGTACCGCTACGAATCACGTGCGCTAGCGGATTGCCCTCGGCGTCCATGCCAAGGTCGGCGTTCGTTCCGTCGTAGGCTGTGCCGCTCATCGTCGCGGCATAGGCATTCGCGGCGCCGTGACAGCTCTCACACCGAATGGCAACACCATGCTCCATGCGGCTGGCGATGGCGCCATCACCGGTGGCCGTGTTCCCGCCGTGTAGATCGTAGCTGCCGTGGCAATCGATGCAGCCCAGGCCAGCTTCATAGTGCACATCCGGCGGCGTGTCGTCGCGTCCGTCGGCGTCGTAGTCCTCTTCGAGGAGGTACTGATCCCGATCGCGACCATTAAAGGTGTGATTGCCGACCAGCGGATCGAAGAGTCGCGCATCCCCGGTCGTACGCAGGAACGAATCGGGGTTCGCCGGGTACTGTCGACCACGGCGCACATCCTCGTTCTGATCGAGACGGATGCCCCAGTACTGCATGACCGTACGGTTCGAGCCCTGGTGGCAACCGGCGCAGGCGTAGTCGTCGATGCCGGTCACGAACTCACCCGACGGCAGGGTCTGTGCAACGCTGCGAATCAGGTGACGATCGAGATGCGACGTCTCGGGCTCGTCGATGTCATCGGGATCCAGGGGCTCGTTCAACACGATGTTCGGATCGCCGCTGCGACTGCGTCCGTCGAGGCTCTTGCGCATGTGGCAGGCCGTGCAGCCAGAGGAGCGAAAATCACCGTAGCGATTGTTCGCCCCGGCACTGCCCAGGTGGCAATCGCCGCAGGTGAAGGCGATCTGCTCGTGGAACAGGTTGGCCAGGGGGGAACCGCTTACGACCGTGCCGTCCGCGTTCAAGTGGCCCGGAAGAAGCGTCGCATCGTAGAGGTCGTTGTTGAAGATCTGATCCGGAGCGGTCTGGTTGCGAATACTGTAGACCGGAAACTCGACCAGCTCGCCGACTTCCCCGACCGCGTTGGGGTCGAAGCTGAAGGTCGGGTCGACCATCGGCCGGAAGCCAAAATCCGCCGCGGTGTCTTGATAGAGGTTCTGATTCGCAGCGACCTCGTTCTGAGCACCGATGGCGTACTTGGCACCCGACAGGATGCCAGCCGAGGTGGCCAACAGGCTCTGCGAAACGAGATCCGAGTGAACCCCGTGGCACTGGCCACAGCTCTGACCTACTTGGGTCACACGCAGATCGCCAGGATTGATGAACTGCAGGTACTCGAGCGACGTATGCGTCGTACCGTTGACCGTGTAGTCGGGAAAGCGATCGATCCCGGTCAGCGTCAGGCGGTTGAAGTACGCCTTGGTGTCGGCAATCAAGTTTGCACGATCGCCGATCTCGGGCGGAGGAGGCACGTGGCTCTCGTCCTTGGATTCACCGTCGGGATTACCTCCGTGGCACGCCGAGCAGGTGAGATTCGCGGCCGCACCGAACGGGTGGGGGTTCTCGAGCCCAGGACCCGCGTAGTCGTCGGCCTGCGAACCATTGTGACAGGTCATGCACGACTCCGCGCCGGACGCCGCGGTCAGTCGATCATCCCCGCTCGAACACGAGCTGAGCCACAGTCCTGAGACTCCCAGGACAATAGAGAACATCCGGCTCGACTCCAGGATCCTGCGCGGCACTCGCAGATCCAATGAATCTCTCTTCCATTCCCCCACGGCGTATTCCCCTTCCCTCTGGATGCACGACAAGCGTTCGGGGCCATAATCGAGGTTCCCACGGGTGGAACTTGAGTGACGGAAAAATACGAGGAAGGGCTTTCCTCAATACGAGCTCGCTTGTGAAGGGCATGTTTCGGTGCGGCTCGGTCGGGAAAGGAAGGCACGTGCGATGTTGCCCGCATGTCTCGAACCCGCTCCAAGGCCCAGGCTGAAAACGCGCGGCGTTCGAGCGCAAGAGCCCTGTCCAGCATCGAGCGATAGCGATCGCAGCACGGAGAAGTTCGGTCCTTCCCGCGGCAATCAACGCCAGCCAGGAGCGTGCGACAGCGCTCGCCCTGTCCAGGACGAGCGCTCTCCAACAGGCACGAGCTTTGAACAGTACGCGCACAGACCCCCTTCGAAAGCCCCCGAAAACTCCCGGCAATGCGCGCATGAGAACCACAGATCGAACGATCCTCGCCCTTTCCCTGGTCACGCTTTTTCTCGCCCTTGGATGTAGCGGCGGTGGCGCGAGCAGCGTCGACTCCCCCACGGGACCGGACGGTGAGTCCCTTCCCTTCCTGCCCGACAACAGCGAGGGAGGGGCGACCACGGCCCTGCGGCTGGTCGAGACGTCCTGGGGCCGGCTGGTCGATGTTCATGACGTCGATGCGAGCGGTCAGCGCAACCCCGAACCCATCTATCGCGACTTCGTCGTACGAGAGTCGTTGATCGGAGATGGGCAAAACCTCGAGCTCGAAACGAACCCGATCACACAGAAGACGCGTCTCATCGTGAAGCGAACGCGAGCCGACAACCCGCAAGCCTTCGATCGCGAACTGGACCTCGCGAGTGACCCGATGTCGCCCGTGCGGCCGCTCAACGACGATGGCAGCTCGGCCCCGCCCTTTTCCCTGGTCGCACGGAACGCCGCGCTCGTGTTGCGCTTCAACGACGTGCTAGATGCCAGCTCTGACGTCGAGCGGAACCTCTCGGAGCTGGTTCGCATCAAGGTCGGCTATCCGCCGGAAACGCCCTTTGCTGGCCGTACCTTCTTCGATCGCAACCACGGCGCTCTCGTCCGGGGTGTCGTGCATCCGACGCGCATCATCGTCGATCTCACCGTCTCGGAGGCGGAAGCCTCGGTCGACCCCGGTTCACTGGCACTGAACCCGACTGGACTGCCGCCCAGCCTACCCAATGCTCCGGCCCCGAACGTGTCGATTCGAATCCCGACCGAAGTCGCCATGGGGATGGGACAGTTCCACGTGTTGCGCGCGCTCTCGGGCGCTCCCATAGGAACCGAGCCTACCGAACCCAGCGACCGGATCGGGGCCACGCGCGATCTCGTGCGCGCCTTCCGTTCGGGTAACGATGATGACGTGAACCGCGGCGTGATGTCGGACTTCGCTCTACCCGAGGTCGTGGGAACCTGGCCCATGCGGATCATGGGCGCCGCGGACGACCCGGGCGGTAGTGCGGGGTTCGATTTCATCCTCGACATGCGTTTCGATACGGTCTGCCAGCGAGCTCCTTCGGAAGGGGACATCCTGCAGATCAACTCGGGGCGCTTGCTGGAGGTGCGTCGACCGGGGCAATCTCCGGGCGCGAACGGGGCCGTCAAAGGGATCCTCGTGCGAAGCGTCACGGATCAGGTGTTGGACAACCCGTTGGCCCTGATCTCCGGGGGCGTCTATCTCTCGACGCTGGACGGCAACCTGCCCATTCCGCGGGCGTGCTGGATCGACGTGACGCCCCAGCCCAAAAACTTCCCGAGCGGCGGAGTCTCCACACAACCTCAAATCGGCGTGCGCTTCACCGAACCGATGCGGCCCGGGTCGGTGACGCCCTTCCAGAGCTTCATGTTGATCAAGGGTAGCTCTTCGGTTCCCCCGCAACCGTCGAACATCATCGTAGGGCGCATCGCAGCAGCCGAGGACCTGCGTTCGTTCTCTTACTCCCCGGTGTTGGAGCTGACCCACGTCCAGGGCCAGATCGAGACCTACAGCGTGCGCATCGATGGAGCCACGGACTTCGCGGGCAACCCGCTCCTGAACCGTCTGTCCTTCATCGACCTTCATGTGGATTCCGAGGCCAGCTCTCAACAGAGCGCGGGCACCGTTTTTCGCTTCAACGAGCTCGACGAGGTTGCGCCGATCGGCTTCGACGACCTGCGCGGCCAGTTCTTTCACGACTCACAGCGGGGCACCATTCGACCGCGCCCCGTCACCTTCTTCGGCAAGCCCGTGGATGACTCGAATCCTGTGCCTTCGATCATGGTGCCCTTCGCGCGGCCGATCCAGACCCCGCTATCTGCCTTCGGCAGCAAACTCCAGGCTGTTTGGCGCTATGCCGATCTCGGCTGGCAAGTCGCGGATGAAACGCGCCACAACATCGACGTCGTCGGCCTGAACTGGACTCCACTCGATGGGCTCGTCATCTCGGACATCTTTCCCGAGTTCGAAATCGTCCTGTCCCATTCACGCCGCTTGCCGGACGAGGCTGTCGATGGCG
This sequence comes from Planctomycetota bacterium, assembly GCA_965662355.1. Taxonomy (GTDB): domain Bacteria; phylum Planctomycetota; class UBA1135; order UBA1135. The sequence goes on from CBFIHP010000004.1 coordinate 302,592, forward strand.
CCAACCTCCCACGACACCCAAACTCGGGATTGGTCGGGAGCAACAACTTCTTCACCGACAACATTCTCAACGACCCGCTGTCGCCACCGAAGATCGTCCATCCCCGCTCGCTCGGCTACATCGTCGATCCCGCGAACCTCTTTCTCTCCTCCTCGGGCAAGACGTTGATGCCGTACCCGATGAATCAAGGGGCGGGATCCTTGACCTCCTTCACCTGGCGCGACACGGCCGTGCTCGCTCGCGGTGGTCCCGGCGGAAACGGCATTCCCATGAGCCGGGAAGTCGGAACGCCTCTCAGCTTGGAACCCGGTCCGGCCGGCCGCTACGCGCGAGCGAATGACGTGCCCTCCTACGGACTGCCCTTGTTGATGGAATTCCGCACGTTCCCCAACGGCGGTTCGCTGGGCTTGAACGGCTTCCGCGTGGCCCTGGCCATCAACTCTGCAGCCATACCGGCCATGCGCTCCTTCTCTACGGGCGGCACGAACACGGCCCAGCAATTGATCACGCGCCACCCCGACCTCGAGGATCGCCCCCGGGGCGGCTTCGATCCTCTCTCCACTCCCACCGGCCGTGCGACACCCGCCAATGACAACAGCCTCTACCCGGGCCAGCTCGACTTCGTCACGCGCATCAGCCGAGCCCACACCGTATGGGTCGACACGTCCTCCGCCACAGCACGCTTTTTCGAGCCCGTCGTTCAACCGCCCCGCTCGGAACAGCCCCCGGGAACCGATGTCGTCCTCGAGTACCGCGGTGCCACGGGCTTCTCCTTCGTCTCCTCCGAAGACGGCAACAGCCCCTTCAACGCCCGCGCCCTCGACCCCTACGGTGAGATGTTCCGCGTGGACAACATGAACCGTCACCAACACGTCGGCACCATCCGCTTCGTGAACGACACCCCCACCTGGTCCCGCGACATCCACACCATCGACGGCGCCCGCTTCTTCCAGATCCGCATGACCTTTTTCAACAACATCGAATCCGGACAGAACCCGGAACTCCGAGCTCTCGGGTTCGCGTATCACGCACTGCGCTAGCGGACGAACATCTGGATCAGAAGCGCAACGCCAAAGCCCGTGCCACGTTCGTCCGTGGTGGCGGGACCGGCGAGGTCGATGTGGAGCCAGGGGCCGGTGTAATCACCCAGGCTTTCGGCGATGAACTGGGCGGCGCATGAGGATTGGGCGTTCATGCGGTCCTTGACCGAGTTCTTGAGGTCGGCGACCTTGCTTTCGAACTCCTTGCGATAGAACTCCGGGACGTAGGGAAGCGGGTGGACCAGGTCGCCCGAGAGGCGACCGGCCTGGATGGCGCGCTGTTCGATCTCGTCTTCGTTGGCGACGATGCCGGCGTGACGGCGACCGGTGGCGACGAGCTGGGCACCGGTCAACGTGGCCAGATCGACGATCACATCGGGCGTAAGGTGTGCGGCGGCATGGGCCACGCCGTCGGCGAGAACCAGACGACCTTCGGCGTCGGTGTTGTTCACCTCGATCGTCTTGCCGGAGTAGAGCTTGATGATGTCGTCGGGACGAACGGCTTCGGGACCGACCGCGTTTTCGGCGAGACAGAGAAGCGCGTGAAGCCTTTGACCGTAGCCCGCCCGGACCGCGGCGAAGAAGGCGCCCGCCACCGCGGCCGAGCCCCCCATGTCGGCCTTCATGCCGGGCATGTGCTCCTTGCCCTTGATACTGAGTCCGCCGGTGTCATAGACGATGCCCTTGCCGACCCAGCAGATCGTTTCGGTGGCGCCCTCGGGTTCGTGACTGAGGATAGCGAGCGCGGGCGGGTGGATGGCCGTCTTGCCGACGTTCCACAACCCCCCATAGCCCTTCTGTTCGAGCTCGTCTCCGCGCAGGATCTCGAGCTTCACGCCGGTGTCCTTGGCCAGAGCGCGCAACCTGTCGAGATAGGCGTCGGTGTGGAGCTCCGAGGTCGGCATGTCGACCAGACTCGCGGCCCAGCGGATGCCCTCGGCCGTGGCGGAGATCTGTTCGTGATCGAAGCTGGATGAATCCGGCGCGAGAAAGGCGACCGCAACGTCCTTCTTCGTGGATCCCGCGGCATCGTCCGCACCTTCGCTCTTGCGCGCGTAGAGCGGCAAGGCGCGAGCTACGGCACAGCCTGTCGCGAAGGCGTGTTCGGCTTTCCCGAGCACGAGGAGGATCGCGGTGCGATCCGTACGACCGAGCGTCTTGGGTACGAGCTGCGCGATCGCGTGGGGTTGGGCCGGGCTGTTGTGTCGCGAACAGACCTCTGGGAGCGCACAGGCAACCAGGCGCTTCGGGGCACCACCCTCGATGAAGGTTTCGGTACTCGCGCCGGTATCGCCAGGCTCGAGCCGCGCGAGCATCGCTTCCCAGACAGCTTCGGCCCCCTTGGGGAGAAGCGCCCGGACATCCTGGGCGCCAAGGCGTTCCTTCAGGCCGCAGACGACGAGCGTCTCGGCGTTCTGCAGGGCAGAATTCGGATCCGTGTAACTCAGGTTCGACATGGGCTCTGGCTCGTGTGTGGCGCCACAGCATACGAGCCCCGCCCGGCTTGTCGACTACCGCAGGTCCAGGATGACCTCGGGTTGGAGCTTCGTCCGCGTATCGATCTCGATCGTGCTCTCGGCGCGAAGCCCACGGTGATCGACATCGTTTTCCTGCCAGAAAACGAAAGTGACACCGAGACTCCTGCCGTTGCGAGCAACAATTTCATCAATCGAACCTCCCGTTCCATCCTGGAGACACCGCCCTTCTGGAGGGGACTTCGGGGAAGCGGAAGAAATTGAATCCCTCGACACGGAAGGGCTTCGTACGCGTCTGGTACGGAGAGGCCGACGCGCGACCTCCTCGCCGGGAGAAAGTGCCGATCCCTGATAGAATGCCGCCGACTCTTTCCCCGAAACCGATTTCGTTCCATGCGCCTTCCCCTACTCGCGACGCTGGTTGCCTTTTCCGCCCCGCTTCTGGCCCAAGAGACCGCGCCGAAGCTCTTGAAACTGGAAGACACGAACCGCGGCGGCGTCAGCTTTCGAGGCAAGACGCCCCCGTGGAAGTGGGCCCCCGACGGCGAGCATCTGATCGAAGGCAAGGGCAAAGACAAGCACTGGGTCGACGCGAAGACGCTGAAGCGCCTCGACAAGGCGCCCGAAACGAGCACGTCCGACAAGGTGACGGAGGACGAGCTGATCGCGGCTTTCGGAAAGCTGAAAGGCATCGACGAGGAGCGCGCCAAGGCCATCGCTGACGGCGAAAGCTCGAAGAGCGAAGACGGCTCGCTGCACGTGTACCAGGAGGAGGGCGAATTGTTCGTCTTCGAACAGGGCAAGGGCGCGCGAAAGCTAGAGACCGAAGGCAAGGTCGAACTGCCGGATCTCAGCCCGGACAGCAGCCGCGTAGGCTACGTCGTCGCGAACAACCTCTACGTAATCGATCTCGCCTCGGGGAAGATGCGCGCCTTGACCAACGACGGCGGCGTAAACGTCTTCAACGGCAAGCTGGACTGGGTCTACCAGGAAGAGATCTACGGTCGCAACAAGTTCAAGGGCTTCTGGTGGAGCCCGGACAGCGAGAGCATCGCCTTTCTACGCCTGGATGAAAGCGACGTCGACATCTTCACGGTCGTCGACCACGTCGAAAAGGACCACTTCCGTTCGCTGTCGGAACTGACGAAGTACCCCAAGGCAGGTGACACGAATCCGACGGTCGCCATCGCGGTCGCCGATGTTTCCAACGGCGCGATCGATTGGATCGACATGCGCCGCTACAAGGACGTCGAACCCCTGGTCGTGCGCCTGGGCTGGACACCTGACAGCCAAAGGGTCCTGTACATGGTCCAGGATCGCATCCAGACCTGGTTGGACTTGAACCTGTACGACCGGCACAAGAAGAACACGCGCACGTTGATCCAGGAAACGTCCGACTCGTGGACCTACCGTCTTCCGGAACCGCGGTGGCTCGAAGACGGGACGTTCCTGTGGAGCTCGGATCGCACCGGCTATCGACACGTTTACCACTACCAGCCCTCTGGCGATCTGGTGCGCGCCATCACCCAGGGAAACTGGCAGATCACGGGTATCGAGTGGGTCGATGAGAAGCGCGGACTCCTGGCTTTCTCGGGCACCAAGGACGGCGCCATCAACCGCAATGTCTACGTGATCGGCCTGGACGGCAAGGGGCTGACCCGCATCACTCCGGGCGATGGGCAGCACACGGTCAGCTACAACGCTTCCAAGACCTTGGCACTGGATACGTACTCCAACCTGCGCCAGCCACCGATCGTGCAGCTGTGCGATCTCTCGGGCAACGTCATCAAGGAGCTGGCGCGCACGCAGGTGCCGACGCTCGAGGAGTACCAGACCAGCAGCTGGGAACTCTCGGAGATCAAGGCTCGGGACGGCTACGCCCTGGACGTCGCGGTTCTGAAGCCCACCAACTTCGACAAACGCAAGAGCTACCCCGTCTGGTTGAACACCTACTCCGGCCCGAACGCCCCGACCATCCGCAATCGCTGGAGCCCGAGCACGTGGCTCCAGTACCTCGCACAGAACGGGGTGATCATCCTCAACTGCAACGTGCGCAGCGCCAGTGGAAAAGGCCTCGTGGCGACCTCGACGTGCTACAAGCGATTGGGAGCCCAAGAACTCCTGGACCTGCAGGACGCTGTGAACTGGCTGACGCAAAACAGCTGGGCGGACGCGAAACGCGTCGGCATCTCCGGCTATAGCTACGGCGGTTTCATGACCGCCTACGCACTGACCCACAGCGAGGACTTCCGCCTCGGTGTCGCCGGCGGTGGCGTGTACGACTGGGGCATGTACGACTCGATCTACACCGAGCGGTACATGAGCACGCCCCAGAAGAACAAGGACGGCTACGCCGAAACCTCTGTGATCGGGGCCGCCTCCAATCTGTCCGGGCACTTGATCATCACGCACGGCACGAAGGACGACAACGTCCACGTCCAAAACGCCATGCAGCTGGCCTATGCGCTGCAAAAGGCAGACAAGGACTTCGAGATGATGTTCTACCCCGAAAGCCGCCACGGCATCCGTGACAAGGACCAACGCAAGTTCGACCGGCGCCTGACGTGGAAGGCCATCAAGAACCACCTGCTTGGAAACGAGTCGACGGCTCCGTAGATGGAAATCCCTCCAGCGCTAGCTTCCTGAAGTACGTGCAACGCATCCGGGAACGCACGAGGCGAGTCGTTCTCTGCATTCTGCCGGCAGATCTCGAGTGGACGTATGCCACGGGCAAGTTCACGGCGCTCTATGGGCTGACCGAGGAGGAGGTCCGAGCCCGTACCCTCTGATGTTAGAAGTTCACCTCGGCCTGGGGCCAAGCCGTGGGAATGTGGCAGCGCTGGCAGTCGTTCACCCAGCCCAGGCCCACATGGTTCGTCGTGCGGGCCAGGTCCGCCTGGTGGCAAGTCTCGCAGTCCGTATCGGTAGGCACGAAAATGCCGATCTCTGCGCCGACATGGCACTGCCGGCAATCCAGGGCCGCGTGCACGCCGATCAGCGGGAAGCGGGTTTTGTGGTGGAGCTCGATTCCACCCGAGGGGCGCCATGTGGTCTCGTTGTGGCAGCTCGTGCAGTCGTTATCGAGCTTGCCCAGGTGAATGTCTTCGTGGCATCCGGCACAGCCCTGCGCCGCGAACACCGCCACCGGGCCGCGATCGTTGTGACAACGGAGGCACTGGGCTTCCGTGTGCGCGCCCTTCAAGGCCACGCCCGTCAGCACTCCATGTTGGAATTCGAAGTTGTCGCGCAGCGTGTTCCAGCCGTCTCCGAGGTGACACTGAGAGCACTCGTTCGGAAAGGTGTCGTGGGGTAACACCGGTCCCAGGCCCGACCACCAGCGGTGGCGCTGTCCACGTCCCGGGCCGGTCAGCGAGCAGGCGGCGACCAGAACCGCAAAAACCAGGGCGATAGCCGGAGCATTGAATCGTCGGTGGCGCATGGTGTCTCTAGAAGCCTTTCTCCAGCGCAATGCCCACGGTCCAAGCGCCTTCCTCGTCGAAGACGTGACCCTGGGCGTAGGCCGAGAGGGACCATCCGCTCTGGAAGTAATGGTCGCGAGCTATACGGATACGATGCTGGATGATGTCATCGAAGTCGAAGCCCTGGAGGTGATTGTCGAAGGCTTCATACGTCAGACTCCAACGGCCGCGTTGGGTCGTCTTGCCGAGGGAGAGGCGTAGGCCTTTCGTATCGGTGAACTCCCCCATCGTGCCAAAGAGCGCAACGTCGGTGTAGGCCTCGTCGAACAGGAAGTCCTCGAGGCTGACGGCAAGCTCGCCATCGAAGCCCTGCTCGTCCTCGTCGTCCCAGAGCCCGAGGTCGCAGGACAGGCGCACTTCGTCTCCGAAGTCCTGCCACCCTTCGATACCGATGCGATCATAGCGGTCGTTGATCAGATCCGCGGGATCCGACGGCTGGACGAACTCGAAACGATCGATGTCGGCGAACCGCAGCCGCTCGAAAGATAGATCGAGCCCGGCGCCACTCTTCCAGGTCCGTCGCGTCGAGAGGATGCCCTGTGTCAGCTCGAAGCCCGGGCCCTTCAGGTCCCCAGCGGTGTAGTAGTCGACCCAGGCGCTGCCGTAGATGCTCCACCCCTCGGCCGGGTCGTATTGAATCTTGCCGATGAGGAGGTCCCGATCGGCGTCTCCATGGTGAAAGCTCTTTTGAACTCCCGCCGTCGCGCGCAGCCGTTCCTCCGCATCGACGACCCATTCATAGAAGCTGGCAAACTGGAAGTCCTCGAGCGTCGCGTAGTCGGTGTTCAACTCGGGCAGGAAGCCCATGCTGGCGCCGTAGCGGTCGTGGTTCTCCGTGCTACGGATCCACTCGACTCCGTCGAGGACGCCGAATTCCGGCATACCCGATTGAAGGAAGCGACCGCCCTCGATGAAGTCCCGCTCGAAGCGGTGTCCGCCCCAACGATAGGAGAGACGATCCAGACGTACGTCGACTTCGTTCTCGTCTTGTTTGTCTGGAATATCGGCGTGCCGCAGATTCAGCTCGCCATCGAAGTTCAACGAGCCGCCATGGCCCCACGGGTTCGAATACTCGAGATCCGTTCCCAGGCGGTGAAAATAATCGCCGCGGTCGTCGATCGTGGTCCAGGTCTGGTGCGAGTACTCATAGACGCGCCCCCGCAAGACCGACAGGCGCTCGGAGGGTTTGACCGAACCGACCTGGGCAAGCAACGGCTTGTCCTTGGAGTAGTCGTCGTCCTTGTTCTCCCACGGCGGGTGCTCGGGCGCCTTCGCCGGTGCCTTCTTCTGCGGTTTCTGGGACTTCGCCTCGAGGCGCACGCGCGGGATCATGACCTCGCCGCGCGTGCCCAAGGCCGGCTTCGTCAGGGAATTCAGGACCTGGACCCGGGCGCTGCGTTCCGCCACTTCACTTACCTTGCCGCGCACAGCACCACCGGAGCGGGGCCGTAGAATGACGCGATCACCGACCTGCACGTGATCGCGCTCGCCTCGGTCGATGATGACATCGCCGCTCGTCTCGACCGAGATGACACGCAGGGAAACACGTTCGGTGTCCTGCGTCTGGCTCGCAAGGCTCGGTGCGATCCCGAAGAGCCAGACCAATAGAAGCGCGACGCTTTTCAATTTCCCTTCCCGTTAGCGCCGTCGTCCTCCTTTACGCATGGGCGTGAGCTGGGTTCCGTGGCAGTCGACGCACTCGTGCTTCAAGGGCCGATAGCGCACGACCTCGTTTCCCCCACCGAGGTCCCAGCTTGAATGACAAGCGGCGCAGCCCAGATCGGCATGCGCGTCCCCCAGGGCAAAGCGAGAATGGCGATCGTGATCAAAAACCAACTCCGAGAAAGAGCTTCCACGTGCGGTGTGGCAGCGCTGGCAATCCGTTTCCCCTTTACGCGAAGCAAACTGACCTGCGTGGGGTTCGACGTGGCACGCGGCACAGGTATTTCCAACAGCATGGTCCCAGGTACGACCGCCTTCGGTCGGCTCGAGGAGCGGCGCATGGCAGGCCGAACAATCGACGGCTCGATGCGTACCGGTCAACGGGAAGCCGGTCCATGTGCGGTGATCGAAGCCATCGGGGAATGCACGGAAGGAGCTCGTTGCGTGGCAACGCGCACAGTCTTTTCGCCCCTCGACCTCGAGCGGGTGGTTCCATCCTTCGAAAGCACCGTCGTGTGGATCGGAGTGACACGTAAGACAACCCTCGACATCGCCAAAGTGCTCCGCGACCCGCCCGAAACGCCGGCCCAGCTCGTCGGGTGCCTCAGCCTGCGGGTGACAGAATTCGCAAGAGGTCTCGGCATGCGCTCCATCGATCTCAAAACCCGTCCAGCGCTCGTGATCGAAACTCTGGCGCCCGGTCAGAGACTCGAAAACCTCGAAGCCCTCCGTTCCGTGGCAGTGAGCGCAGGTGCCCTCCTCTAACGAATCCTCCAGCAGGAGTTGGTGATCGAAAAAGCCTGCATGAGCGTCTGCGTGGCAGGCCTCGCAACGCATGTCTGTACCGTTGAAGAGGCGCGCGCCGCGGAGCGATGCCTTCTCGTGGCAGGCATCGCAATCGAGCTCCTGATGGATTCCGGTCAGGGCAAACTTCGTGTGCCCGTGCTTCTCTTGATCAAAAGCATGCGGTTCGAAATGCGTCGCTTCGTGGCAGGCCAGACAGTCCTGCGAACGATAGGTCTCGCCCTTGAACTGAGCGTCGTGCGGGTCCGCGTGGCACTGGTGACATTCGTTCTTCGTACGTCCTGGATAGCGATCGCGAAAACGCGGCATGTACGGGCGGTGGCAGTCCGCGCACTCGATCGTGTCGTGGGGGCGCCCCAGCGGGAAACCCGTCAGCGCATGTTGATCGGTCGATACCGGGATGTCCTCGTCCCGGAAGGTCTCGTGATCGCCCAGATGACAGACGCGACAGCTCGCTTCCTGCGTCATACCCTCCAGGCCCGCAACGGACTCGACGAAGCCTTCGGAGTGAGGTGAATCGTGACAATCAGCGCACTGCCGTGGGGCTCCCTTGCGCATCCCGCGACCCTCGACATCCAGCGAAAAGAAGGAGTTCCCGGCGTGACAGTCGTCGCAACGCATCCGCGCGTGTCCTCCAGCCAGCGGCACGAAGTTGTCGTGGCCGAGGGACTCGAGACGCGCCCATGACTCCTGTCCGTGGCAACTCGCACACGAAACCAGCATGGTTCCACCGTGAGGATCCTCGTGGCAAGAGGCACAGTTCTTCTCCAGGCCCAGAAAGCGCAGCTCGCCCTTCGAGAGGACCTTGGCTTCGGCGTTCTCGTGGCAATCGACGCACCCCAGAGCAGCGTGCGCCCCACCCATCTCCCAGCCGATACGCGCGTGATCGAAATCCTCTCGATTCGGAATGCCCAGCTGTCCGAAGCTGCGCTCGTTGATCAGGGGAAACTTCAGCCCGTGGTGGTCCGAATGACATTGTGAGCAGTGCTCGATTCCGACCTGCGCCCCGTGCAAGCCGAAGGATCCACCGATCTGATTCTCGATTCGCTGGTGGCACTCGAGGCACGCATTCGTCATCGATTCGAACCAGCCACCATGACAGGCTGAACAACTGGAGCCCGTCGCAAGCCCGGCTTCGACGCCGTGAACCATGGACAACGGTCCCGGCGAGGTCTTACCGACGTCGACGATGGCGATGGTGACGACCACGCTCGTCGAAAAGAGCGCGATCCACAAACGCGGATTGCCGAGCTTCACTCACGGTCCTCCGAGGGATCCCGGGTTCGGTGGCGCGATGTACGGCGTGTTGAACGATTCCGACAGGGTTCCGAAGTTCAACGCATAGGCGATGTGCAACACCACCAAGATGACCATCAGGATCGCCAGCCAGCGGTGAAAGAAACGCCATGAGGAGAGCAGCGCACGCACATCCTCGAAGTGCCCCAGGAGCAGCGCCTGGCGATGGGTATGCTTCGAGTAGTGCACGGTCTCCGCGATCTCCTCATCGGGAACACCCTGCTTGCGACCGCGCTCCTCGATACCGCGCAAGACCCGCGACAGGTCACGATGCACACCGAACAGCGCTCCGGCACGCGCGAGGAACGAACCGCGCCAGCGCTTGTCCTCGATCAGGGCAACGACCTCGGTACGAGCGCGCTCATGGAAGCCACGCGCCCCGGGATTGGCGTTTGCTCCAGCCCCAAAGCGCGCCTTCAACTCGTCCAGCTCCAGCTCCCGACCGTTGGCGGCACGCGGAACCCACGCGTACAGATATCGCCCGATCGACCCGGTGATCAGGAGCGCGAAGAGCAACCAGAAGGCATGCCCGCCGGGTGTGTTGCGCGGGTTCATGGCGCCATGCAAGGCCACGCATAGAAAGGCCAGGACTCCGGTCGCGATGTGACTCGTCATCCACACGGAAAGCGTCCCCAAACCGAGCTTCATGCGCGGCGACCGGCGCCACAGGTACAGCAGGTTGACGACGACAAGAACGACGGATGCGATGCCCAGGTACAACCCCAGGCCACGGCCCGGGCGCAGCATGTCGTGCTTGGGATGCGTGGCGCGCTCCGCAGGCTCGAGCAGATAGTAATCGCTGTTCCAGGCGTAGAACCCCAGGGCCGCCAGGACGCAGAGCAAGGCGAAGAAGAGCCCGCGCCCGACACCGCTGCCCTCTTCCTTCGGTGGATCGGTCTTCGGCCTCAGGTTCGGATCGAACGAGACGCCGGAATTCTGCAAGAGCTCGAAGGGAGGCACGCCGCCGGCGAGAATGAGGACGTCGTCGTTCGCTAGCGTGACTGACCGGACCTGCTCGCCGTCGACCACCTGTAGCTCGACCTCGTCATTGCGAATGTCGCGCACACGACTGTTGTAATGCACCTCGATACGGCCCGCTTCGAGCGCTTGCTCGAGGTGTTCGCGGTTGCGCTCCTTCAAGCGGAAGAACTGCGGACGCCGGTAGGACACCGTGACGATGTTGCCGACCTGCTCCGACAGACCGAGGGCCGCCTCGATGGCGCTGTTCCCTCCACCGACGACGAGGACACGTCGCCCGCTGAAGGAGCCTGCATCCAGCAGGCTGTAGGCAACCTTGGGCAAACTCTCGCCCGGCACGTCGAGGGTGCGCGGAACGCCGCGGCGGCCGATGGCAAGACATACGTGCTTGGCACGGTAGGTTTCGACGGAGGTCTCGACGGCAAAACAACCATCGCCCCCACGCCGCAACCCCTGAAAGACCTGCCCGCCGCGGAAGTCGAGGCCTTGCTCGAAGGCGATGCGTTGCCACAGAGAAACGAGCTCTTCCTTCGTGTAGGTCGTCTCGCTGAAGCGACCGTAGATCGGCAGCTCGAGGGGCTGCGTCATCACCAGCTTGCGACGTGGGTACTTGGCAACTGTACCCCCCGGCTGGTTCGCTTGATCGACCATCAGAAAGCGCAGTCCGTTGCGCTTGGCCTCCAAGGCACACGCGAGCCCCGCGGGACCGGCACCGACAATGACGAGATCCAGGGCATCGGGTTGGCCGTTGCCTTCACGCACGCGCTGCGCGACCTCGGTAGCTACCGCCGTACCGTGCTCGACCGCGCGACGGATCAGCGCATGGGCCGTAACCTCTCCGGCGAGGAACAAACCGGGGGCTCCATAAGCCTCGATCTCGCCCAAGAGAATGGGCACGTCCGTGCGTGACTCGAGGTTGGCAATGGTCACCGTGATCGCGCCCGACGGGCATTCGCGCTCACAGGCAGATACGCCCTCGCAACGCGAGCCGTTCACGACGACCGCCTGGCCGTGCACGATATCCAGCACGTCCGACTCTGGACATACCGCCACACAGGTCGCGCAACCGAGACAGCGCGACAGGTCGATGACGGGATATTGAAGCTGCGCTGCGTCCGTACCCAGACGACGTGCCTCCTCGCGGTTCTTCACCGCGCGGTGCATACGGCCCAGCTCGGCCCGCCGCACGGCGACCAGGAGCATCGCTACTCCGAGCGCTGAGCCGACGCTTACGAGGAGAATCCAACTCATCGCGCGCTACGCCGCTTCAGGCCGCTCAAAGGTGGGGAACAAGGGGAGGGGGAGGGTATGGGGTCAGCGCAGAGGCGGGGCCCCAACGCTCCGCTGCTGCACGACGGGCGGCTCGTCGGGCACGACTTCCTCCGCTATACCGACCGCGCCGGGCATGGAGGTGCTGTGGATGTACGCCTCGAGAGAGTCCATCGCGGACTGGAGCTGCTTGGCGAGATCGTTGGCCTGCAAGCCGAGGCGCCGAAGGTCGGGCTCGATGCTGGCGATGGCCGCCGCGTTGAAGTCGTGCGAAAGGAAGTACGCGTGATCACGCAGGCTCGTGCAGTACTCGACCAGATGCTTCTGCGCCGGCTCGGCTTTTTGCACGATGTCGCGATACATCATCTTGGAATGGTCCATGCGCTCGTGGCTGCGCAGGCGCATCTCGGTGCTGCTATAGTTCTCGAGGTCCAGGGCCCAGGCCTCGAAGACGACGTCGGCCGTGACCTTCATGCCCTCGATGTTCTCGAAGAGCGATGCCGACTGAAGCTCACAAGCGTCGACGGCAGAGACGAAGTGGGAGTAGGCCACCAATGGGTCGCCACTGAAATCGCGCGAGACCATTTCGTGCAGGGCATCGAGCGCCGCACCGGCACGATCTTGGGACAGCTCGGTGTCGATGTGGACGTGCTCGACGTAGGTGAGCAAGCGATCGACGCCACCCATCCCGGCCTTGCGCTCGACCAGGCTCGAGTAAAGACTGTTCGTGCTAGCACAGCTCGCAGTGAGTCCCAGCAACATGGTCGGGACCAGGAACTTACCGATGGTTCGCTTCAAAGAGACCTCCTCCAGGCGTTGAGAAATGGATCGTCTGGGTCATTTTCGACCGTGGGAAAGACGGCTCTTGAGGCCATCACGGGGGCACGCGCAAAGAAGTCCTTTCCCTGCGGGGGGGGGTAGGAAACGATGACGACCACGAAAAAAACGACCACGATCACGTCATCGTGATCGTGGTCGTGATCGCCCCTGCGGTGCAGTCGTAGGGTGCTACTGAGCTTTTGACTGGCCTTGCTGGGCTGCCGCTCGCAGGGCCTCCTTGGCGCTGTATTCCTGAATCATTGTGATGCCACCGAGAATGACGATGAACGTCTGGATGCCGTAGTAGGTCCGCAAGGCAGTCCGTATGCCGTCGGTAAAGCCGTAGCTGTGCAGCCCGATGCCCAGGAGGTTCACACCGAACCAGGAGAAGGCGATGATCATGCCGGCGAGAGCCGTCGCCATCTGTAGGCTGTGCTGGCGCAGATAGCCGCCCATACGTGCGTGCAGAATCGCGACCTGCGAGATGCAGATCAGAAGGGCTCCATTCTCCTTGGGGTCCCAGCCCCAGAAACGGCCCCAGCTGTCGTTGGCCCAGACGCCGCCGAGGATCGTCCCGACCAGCGAAAAGATCAGGGCGAAGCACAGGATCCCATACGACATGCGTGCCACGCTCCGATAGAAGGCCTTGTCGCCTTTCTTGAAGCCGACCAGCTTCGAAAGCAGGTAGAAGCTCGAGATCGCAGCGGCCAACAACCCAGCCGAGTACCCGGTCGTGATCGCCGTCACGTGCGTCGCCAACCAGAAGTTCGTGTCGAGCACGGCCACGAGGCTGGGCATCGTGTCCTGCTTGTCGACCAGCTCGAACTTGTTCGCCAGGAACACTCCGAGCATTCCCAGGAAGGCACCCGCGGACAGCATGACGCGCTTCTTGGTGATGAACTCGGCAACCAGGGATACCAGGGCCCAGCCGGCGGTGACGAAGAGGATCGTCTCGTACAGGGTGCTGATCGGCGGCCGTTCGCGGATGATGCAACGCAGGGTGATAGCGGTAATCAGGCAGACGAGGGCCGCCGCGACCGCGCCGACCGTGCTCCTGTACAGCATCTTGGCTCGCGGGAAGAGCCACATGAAAGCCATCAGGACGAACGATAAGATGAAAAGCACGAGGCTGTTCATCACGTAGTTCGAGTTGTAGTAGTGGATTTCCGTGGGGACGTGCTTGTATTCCCCCCGTGCCTCGGCCAAGCCTACGAGCGCCCCGTGCAAGCTCTGCAGCTCTTCTTCGAAGGCTACGAAGTCGTCCGTCGAATTCACGAGCGTCTCGAAGCTGGCCAGGGCCGCTATGTGCGCCTCGGGCATCTCGTATTTCGGGAACAAACCGATCTCGGAGATGTCCTTGGGCGTCATCCACTCATCCTCCTCTTCGGGAGAAATTCCCGGCGGGAACATGGCCGCGACGCGGGAGGTCCCGGCAGCGGCATCGACCGCATCGCGGTAGACGTGGTTCAGCTCGTCCGCGACTTCGTTGTCCCCAGCGGCACGCAACTCGTTGTGCGCCTTGACGATCTCCGGCAGCTTCGCCGCGATCTGACTGAACGTGACGTTCTTGGGGTCCCCGAAAAGCGTCGTCACCGTGGGGTGATTGGCGACCTCGTCGGTATGCCCGACGCCGTGATCATAACGCGCAAAATCCAGCGAACTGCGGATGTCGTAGTAGCTGCTGACGTTGGAGGCCAGGTTGACGATCTGCTGCTGAATGTTGTCGCGCTCCTCGATACGGCCGTATTGCTCCCACAGCTGGAAGAGCCGACTGATCCCCGGACGCAATTCGTTGAAGGAATAGCGATCGGACTTCTTCTTGTCCGCGTGCTCCAGATCGATCGCATCGATCACGGCGGAGTCACGCACCTGGAAGATCTCGTAGTCGTCGGAGTGCTCGGGGAAAAAGACGGTGTTCAGGTACCAGACCATCGCCGTCATCTTCTCCTTGTCGGCGAAGGTGATGCTGCGCTTGCCGTGGATGGGCAGGAGCGCGAAGCTGGCATAGGTCTGCAACGGCTTGATGCGCCCGCCGTCCTGGACAGGTAACGATGCCGCCAACTCGACGATGGACTCGGGCCACTCGGGGCGGACGACATCGACCTCCTCCACGGGAGCACAGCCAGCGAAGAAGGGTGCGCAGGCGAGACCTGCGAGAAGCGTCAGTTTCTGAATGGGAGCTTTCATGCCTTGGCCACCTCGACTTGTATGTACTTCCAGAGCTTCTTTATAAAATGGATCAGAAGGCCGACGGCGATGATCCAGCACGAATACTCGGGCCAGTGGTCCGCACGATTGCGAACGACGGAGAGGGTTGAGAAAAGCGGGTCACCGGGTTCGGCCGTTTGCGGCCCCCACCCGGATTGATAGAGGACAAGACCTTCGTCGCGAAGCGGCTCGTTCATCTCGATCTTGATCTTGCGATTGTCATCGACCTGGGCCACGGAAACGTCACTGGAAAATACGCGCGGCATGGTCGTGCGTGCGTGCTCCTCCTTGGTGAACTTGTCGAGGGTCACAGTGAAGGGCATCGGGAAACGCGTGTGCCGCAGATCGATCAGCCACTCCGTCCCATCGACCTCGACCGCCCAGTTGGCGGCCTGCCGACGAGTCGCTTTGTGGAAGTCGAAGCCCCAGAGAACGCCTTCGTGGCGCTGGCCGGTCTTCTTGACCACGACGTCGGCGTAGATGCCGGCGCGATTGTGCTCGGATTCCTTCTCGGGCCTCAGCTCGCCGAGGTAGACGCCGTCGACGACCGGCACGCCCGGATCCTTCATACCGTCAAAGCCCTCGGGGCTGGCGTTGCGCATGAAGCGGTGAACTTCCAGATCGAAGGGCAACTCGCTCGAGAAAAGCGTGACCTTCTCGGAACCGGTCGCATCCACCAAGTTCTCGTGGGGAATGACGTACTCCTCGTACTTGCCGTCCTCCAGCTGGCGGCTGATGGAGATCTCCCAGGTGTAGTACGACTCGTAGTGCTTGGCGCTCTCGTTTTCGTAGAGCGTGACGTGGCCCTCCTGGGAGAACTTGTGCTTCCAGAAGCCCGAGAAGAGCAGGAAAGCTATCCCCACGTGCGTGATCAGGATCCCGACGTTGCTCTTCTTCATTCGCACGATGCCACCAACCAGAATGTTGATGAAGAGCAAGCCTTGAACAAGCATGCCACCGGGCAGGGGCAACACCACGATTCCGAGGTCAACGAGGAGGTACTTCGATTCGAAGTACCGTTTCTGCACGTCGTACAGCCCGGAGTACTGTTGCTCGAGCGTGCCCAGAAACGTCAACAGACCGAGGAAGAGCAGGAGCACGACCGTCAGCCCCTGCGACGAGAAGAAATTCACAAGCCACTGGAGCGCCCAGGGGACCCCGGAGTCGATCTTCTGAGCATTCGAGGCGGGTATGGTGGCGGTATTGGTAGTCATGGCGTTACTCCCCGAGTCGCAGGGACTTGCAGAACGAAAGGAAAGCCTCTTTTTGAGGCTCCACGGTTTCACGCGCTCCCAGCATCTTCACGAAGACCGAGCGATCGGACAGCGTGCACATGGCAGCCAGCATCATCCCCTCGCTGTCTCCACTGGATCCCGAGATTTCCACGAAGAGGGCGTTTTGCCCCAGCATCGGTATGCGAGTTTCGCCCTCGATCGCCGACAGGGGTTCCTGACCGAGCTGCGAACGCCAGCGGTTGACGTTGGGCAACTCTTGACCGGCCATGGAACCGAGGAACGTGATGTAGCACTCGACGGGGTCGCCCGTGCCCACCAGGAAGTTCGCCACGCGCATCGCGCGGTTCGGGCCGGGGTTCCAACCCTGGGGTAGCTCCCAGGCGAGCTCGCCATTGCCGTTCGCCGGCGTGGTGCCACGTGGACGGCCGCTCGTGCTCTTCGTCGGCTCGCTGCCTTCGGACTTCGAAGCGGAACGCGCGCTGTCGGGCAAGCGCATGTCCCGGGCGAGCTTCAAGAAACTCTCGAACTCGCCGGCCAGGACCTTCCGCGGCCCCGTCATCTTCAGGAAGATGCCGGCCTGTTCGTGGAACCAGATCAACCCGACGAGCCGCCAGTCCTCGCGCTTTTCGAGCCCACCGCTGAAGGTGCCCTCGATATCGACGAGCGTGGCATCGAAGCTGAGGAAGTCAGCCTTGCGCAGCTTGGAGACCTGCTCGGCGGAGAGC
The DNA here is from genome assembly GCA_965662355.1 of Planctomycetota bacterium. Taxonomy (GTDB): domain Bacteria; phylum Planctomycetota; class UBA1135; order UBA1135. The sequence continues at coordinate 319,582 of CBFIHP010000004.1, forward strand.
TCGCTCTGGCCCATCTGCTTGTACCAGCGGTTCACGTTGGCGGCGAGGCCGCCGGCTCCACCGGGCAGGACGGAGAAGTAGCACTCCGCATCAGCGTGGCCGCCAACCTGGAAGTCGATCTGGCGCATGCTGCGGGCCGGACGCTCGAGCCAACCGGGGGGCACGTCGTAGATCAGACCACTCGATTCCTGGGGAGCCTGGGTCATCTCGCCAGAGCGCTCGCGAATGAAGAAGCGATCCTGGGCGCCGATAGTACGCGGCCTGTCGCGACCGAAACGCTCGACGATGCGAGACCCCTCGATCGGCCGCATGGACTCGGGGGCCTTTTCACAGCCGCCGAGGAGAGAGACCGCCAGCAGCGGCAAGAGAGCCTTCGTAATGCGCATTCCTGAGACCTTTTCCATCGTGATCGCCCAGGACCGTACCCATGGACCCGGGATTCCGTGCCAGTCCGCTGAGGACCCTCTTGATTACGCCCCATCGACCGGCCCTCCGGAGTGCCTTGAGGCGAGCATGGCCGTACGGGGAGCCCATCACAGCGGTCTTCTTCGCGACCGATCGGGGCACCAGCTATCCATTAACGTAGCATCTGGAGCCTTGTGAGGCCTTATCCCTCGGGGTTCCACCCTTTGCCATGCCGGCCCGGGGCGAAATCGGCCCCACCGACACCACCTTTTGCGCGTGCCCCAGACCCTCAAGGAAAGAATTCAGCCCAGGAAGTCGGTGAACGTCCTGCTCGGACTCGCCGCCTTCTGCATCGTGGTTGGCGGGCTGAAAATCGCCTCGCCGGTCGTTTTGCCGTTCCTGCTCTCGGCCTTTCTGGCCATCGTCGGTGCGCCGCCGATGCTGTATCTCGAGCGCAGGGGCCTGCCCCGGGCCCTCGCCATCGCGGTCGTGTTCCTGGGCGTCATCAGTGCCGGCTCTTTCGTCGGTAGCGTCGTCTACAACTCGGCCCAGAGCTTCGTGGACAAAGACCTCGAACACCTCGAGGCCAATCTGGAGCTCCGGACCGACCAGTTTCTCGATTGGGTCGATGAGCAGGGGATCGCCTTCCCGAACGTCACGGGCCGAGGCGACACGCAGGAAAGCACCGAGGATCCTGCGCCACCCGGTGCCCCGGAGACCTCTCTGGAAAGCACATACAGCCCCTTCGACGACCTTTTGGACTTCGGAGGCATCTTCGGCATCGTCCGAGACCTGTTCCAAGGCTTGACCGCCACCCTGGGAAAGACCCTGCTCATCTTCCTGACGGTGTTCTTCATCCTGCTCGAGATCTCCAGCTTTCCGCTGAAGTTCAACATCGTGTTTCCCTCGACACGCGAAAGCCTGGCGCTCCGCCGCTTTACAAAGAGCATCCGGAACTACATCGCCATCAAGACCGCAACCAGCCTGACAACGGGTATCCTGATTGGACTTTGGCTCTTCTTTTGTGGAGTCAAGTACCCCGTCCTCTGGGGGCTTCTGGCCTTTCTCCTCAACTTCATCCCCAACGTCGGCTCGGTCCTGGCCGCCTTTCCCCCCATTTTGATGGCCCTGGTGGACAACGGTTGGGAGACCATGCTCTCGGTGGCCCTGGCCTTTTTCGTCGTGAATATACTGATCGGCAATTTCCTCGAACCCCGGGTCATGGGGCGCGGCCTGGGTATCTCTCCCCTGGTCGTCTTCATCTCTCTCGTCTTCTGGGGCTGGGTCTTCGGCCCGATCGGCATGTTTCTTTCCGTCCCCCTCACCATGACCATCAAGATCGCTCTGGAAAGCAACGCCGAGACCCGCTGGATCGCCATCTTCCTCGGCTCCGAAGCCGACGCCAAACAAGCCATGCAACCGACTCCGCAACAGGGAGCCTGAACCCGTGAGCACCCTCCTCTGCACCGCCGTTTTTCTCACCCTTTGGCAGGCCGAACTCCCCGGTAAGCCCACGCCGAAGGACACGGTCGAATCCTACGCCGCCATCGACGAGCGCTTGCGCGGCGAGTACCTCCTCTCGGACGGTGCCGTCTGGCGCTATCAGGTAGGCCTCGAAGAGCCTATCAACGAAGAGCCCAGCAAGAAGAAACCCTATCTCGACTGGACCAAGCTCGAGTACTACGACAGCGATTGGTCCGAGGGTACGACCCCGATGGGCTACGGTGCCGAGGGGTTGGCAACGACCATCGAGGGCATGGAAGGCAATGCGACCACCGTCTACATGCGTCACATCCTCGATGTGTACGACCCGGAGATGTACGAAGACGTCGAGTTCCGTTGCCAGATAGACGACGGCTACGTCTTCTTCGTGAACGGCTCGGAACAGGATCGCCAACACGCAGGCATTCTGCTTCACGTCACAAACGAGACAACCGCCAGTAGCCCGCGCACGATCGACCGCCTTCCGATCCCGGAAGACGAAATGAACGGAGCCTTGAAGGCCGGCCCGAACCCGCTGGCCCTGATCGGGCTCGTGTACAAGGACGACAGGGAGAGCTTCCAGGTCCGCCCACGGATCTATGGCACGTTTCGAAAAAACGAGGAAGAGGACAGACTTCGCGGGCGGCGTGTGCGCAAGCGTCTCGCGGGGGACCGGCTCGAGCCGTTGAACGCCTACCTCGATGCACGCCTGCTCCAACGCCTGGGGCGTTACCAGGAGGCCACGGCCCTCTTCATGCAGGCCGCCCGCGCCGACGCCGAGGAACTCGCGCCCTGGCAACGCCAGGTCGAATGCGCCCAGGCGGATGGATTCCAGGAAGCCCTGGCGAAGAGCTTCGAAGCCACGATCAAGGCAGGCGTCACGAGCGTCGCTCTCCTGGATACGTATGCCCGACTCGTGCTCGAAGACCTGGGCGACCAAGCCGCACGCCTGGCCAGGCTCGCTGACGGAGCCGAGGAACTTCCCAGCGACGGCTACTTCGCCGACGGCCTGTGGGCCGCGCAACGCGTGCTCGCCGAGGAGCCCTTGCGGATCGACTGTGGCGCCGACACCGATCGGGGTTCGAACGGTTCGACCTGGAGTCGCGATCGCCTGCACACTTACGGGAGGCCCGCTGCCGCTGCCGCTGGCGAGGGTTTCGTGCGCGTCGCCGAGCGCCTGATGGGCCAGAGTCGAGCGCTGTATCGTATTCCCGTCCCCGCCGGTTTCTATGACCTGCGCCTCTCGTTTCAGCTCGAGCCCAGCGACGCGGTGGACGTGCTGGTCAACGGCGTACGAGCCAGGCGCACCATGCGCGAAGGCAACGTGTCGATCCCCGTGCGCACGCATACGAACTGGCTCGAAATCGATCTTGTCGCCCGTACCGACACGAAGGCCACAATCGCCGGAATCGAAGTTTGGCCGGTGGATGCAGAGGGTTTCCAGACCCTGGCAACCAGCTGGTTGAAGGAGCGTGGCAACGAGGACACCTACGCCCTCGTTCAAAGAGCCGAAGCCCATCGGGGCCTGGATCACCCCGTGGAGGCTCTCGCCGCCTACGAGCAAGCCGAGGTCATTCCCGGGTTTTCGATCGAAGCTCGAGAGCAACTGGGAGCGCTGCGTGACAGCCTCCTCCCGAACTTGTTCACATATGCTTCCGCCGACGACTTCGCCGTTCGCCGCAGCGTCGATGCCTCGTTCATTGCCAGGGCCGCCAACGAAGCGGCAAGCAACGAGCGAGAGGAGTTCGTTGCGCTCTACCTCGAGGGGCGGATCCACCAGAGCGCCGGCCGACTCGACGACGCGACCATCATCTTCGAGGAACTCGCGTTCTCCGGCAACAGCGACCCTGAGCCCTTCTTGCGCATGGCCGAGTGCTTGAAAGAGGCCGCCCTCGCTCCCGAAGCAGAGGACATCCTGCGCACCGCGGTCGAGAGCGACGTGCCCATCACACCGGCCTTCTTGCGGCTGTGGATCAGCATGGCCCTCGATGATCTCGATCGCGATCCCTGGGAAGTCGTCGCCGATCTGGCCCAACTCCCCGTCCAGCTGCCCGAGTACTTCGCCGTGCTTCCCACGTCCGAGGAAGCACCGCGCGCCTGGCGCTACCTACCGCGCCAGCCCCCCACGGTGCTCTGGTCGCAGACCTCTTTTGGTGCACTCGACTGGTTCGACGGGCTCGCCCCGATGGGTTGGGGATCGGTCCGCGACACCAGCATGCAAACGACCTGGGAAGGGGCGGTCATGTACGCGCGTACGCCGCTCAACCTGCCCGGCAAAAGACTCCTGTACCCCCACGCCCGCGTCTCGATGAACGACGCCGGTGACGTGTACCTGAACGGCACCGTTGCCCACCGGCTACGCGGCCGTACCAGCGGCTACGACATCGTTCCGATGCGCAAGGGCAACTTTCAGAAGGGCGACAACTTCGTTGGCTTCTACGCCTTTAACATCTGGGACCAGAGCAACGGGGACGTTGGTGTCGTGGAACCCCTGGGACTGCTCGTCTGGATCCAGCGCACGCTCGCCCAAGGCGCCATTCGTATCAACTGCGGTGGAAGCGAATACACCGATGCCACGGGCCAGCTCTGGCACGGCGACCGCTTCTTCGCCCACGGCTCGAACACTTTCATCGTCGAAGGCGAGGACAGCCCGCCCATCAAAGACACGGACGACGACGAGCTTTATCGTAGCCAACGCAGCTTCTCCACACGCCACACGAAGGCCTCCTTCTACCACCTGCCCATTCCGGACGGGAAGTACTCGGTCACGATGCACTTCGCAGAATCCGACCCGCGCTTCAACGAGGAGGACAAGCGCCTCTTCAGCGTCAAACTCGAGACCGTTCAGGTAATGGAGAACTTCGACGCGACCAAGGAGCTGGGCTACGCCACGGCCGGGTCACGTACGTTCGAGACGACCGTCACCGACGGCTGGCTGGATATCGACTTCGTGCACGTGAAGGACAAGGCCTTCGTCTCGATCAGCGCGCTGGAAATCCTGCCGGTCCAATAGAACCGCTAGGCGTTCGTCGAATCGGCGAGTGGCGCCTTGAGGGCCACGGGTTCTGTCGTGCGTAGCTGGCGCAGAAAGAGGCACAGGCACACCCCGATGACCCCCAGAAGCACGCGCACCCAGTTCAAGGGTGCTAGCACGATCGAAATCGTGAACGTGAGTGCGATGACGATGTAGGCGCGCTGCTTGGCGACCCTGGGGATGCTCCGATCCGCCTCCCACTGACGGAGGTAAGGACCGAGGATCCGGTTTTGCAGAAGTGCCTTGTGAAAGCGCGGTGACGAGCGCGCGAAGCACGCCGCAGCGAGCATCAAGAAGGGTGTCGTCGGTAAGCCCGGGAGAGGAACGCCGAGCGCTCCGAGGGCCACGAAGAACCAACCAAGGGAAACGAGCAGCACACGCTTCAGGCCGCGGGCCGGCTGAATAGCGGGCTTGGACGAGGTCGGGGTCGTCTCTGCAGGCGGCTCGGGAACGGACATAGAGGGCATCCTATCGACTGCCCTGGACCCCAGCGAGAGGCTGAAATTGGGCGCGGCTGGCCGGGATTCCCATACTTGCAAATCTCACGAATTCAGAGCCTCCACACGCTGCACGAGCGGCGGATGTGAGTGGTGCAGCTTCACGTAGAAGGGATGGGGCGTGAGATTGGAAAGGCTGTCCGCCGAGAGCGCCTTCAAGGCCGTGATCAAGCGCTGGCCGGAGCCGGTCGTCCTCTTCGCGAAGGCATCCGCTTCGAACTCGTTCTTGCGCGAATAGGCCTGCATGCAGAAGGACAGGATGAGATCGATCGGCGAATAGAGCATGCCGAAGAAGACGAGCCCCGCGTACACCGAGGTCTCGCTCAACCCGAAGGCCTCGAACAGCCCCAGGTGCGCGATGAACACCGACAGCAGAAAGAAAACGACGCCGGACTGGAGCACACCCAGGATCATGCCTTTCAGGATGTGGCCGCACTTGTAGTGACCGATCTCATGGGCCACGATCGCCAGGAGCTCTTCCGTCGTGTGCTTCTCGATCAAGGTGTCGTACAAGGCGACGCGCTTGTGCTTGCCGAAACCGGTGAAGAAGGCGTTTGCCTTCGTCGACCGACGCGAACCATCGATGACGAACAACCCCTCCAGCGGGAAAGACACCTGCTTGGCGTAGTCCATCACCGCCTTGCGCAGCTCGCCTTCCTCGAGCGGCTTGAACTTGTTGAAGAGCGGCATGATCCAGGTCGGCGCTACATACTGAAGGACGAGGATGAAGAGCGTCGTGATAGCCCAGCACCAGATCCATGCCGTCGATCCGGTGCTCTCGAAGAACCACAGGATCACGGACAGGAGCCCACCGCCCAGAATGACCGTCAGCAACAAGCCCTTGACCAGGTCCGTGAAGAAGGTCTTCGGTGTCGTCTTGTTGAAACCGAACTTCTCCTCGATCACGAAGGTCGAATACCAGCTGAAGGGCAGGTTCAAGAGCGTCTTGGCGATGGCCATCGAACCGATGAAGATCAAGCCGGTCACGACCGGGCCGCGCTCGAAGCCACGCGCCTGTTCGTCCAGCCAGGAAAACCCACCCAGCCACCAGAAAGAGAGGAGCAAGAGCAGATTGAACGTCGCCGGGATCAACCCAAAGCGCGTTCGCACCCGCGTGTACTCCTGGGACTTTGAGTAGCGCTCGGCATCATAGACATCCTCGAATCCCTTCGGAGCCTCGGGCTGAAGCGCCCCCAGGTTCAAGGCATCGGCGACGGCGTTGAGCACGAAGTCGAGAAACAGCGCGGCCAGAATCAGCCCAGCGTAGACGTTCATTTGGAGGAGCGGGACTTCTAGGGTTCGAGCCCTCGGTCAACGAGGGGCGGCTCACGAAGGCACCGAAACGCCGTACTCCGAGGCGATCGCCAGAAAATCCTCGGAGGAAGGAAGGTCGGCGGGGTGCTCTCCGTGGTAGAGCCACAGAATCTTACCGTTGGGATCGACCAATGCCGCCCCCGGATTGCGAAGCTTGTCGCTCTCAGGAGCGAAGGTCCGCCGCCAGCTCTGCCGAAATCCGAGCTGGCTGGCCGCGCGCTGCCGCCGCCATAGATCGCGCTTCGTGAAGGCTTTCCACCACGGCATGCGCGAAAGCCCGAACTCGTCGTGGGTCTTGTGCTCGGGATCGGGCACGCACTCGAGCAGCGGCCAGTGGGGCAAGCCGGGGGAGTACTCGAGCCCACCGCAGAACTCCTCCACGTTCTCGGAGCGCGCCTGGATGATGCAGGACAAACGAACGCCTCTGGCCTGGACTCGCGGTGCGCTCTCGCGCAACTGCGCGAGCATCTCGGCGAAGAAGATTCAGCCACAGTGGCGCAGCCACAAAAGGAGCGCCAACCCCTCCGACCAATGGTCCGAAAGCAACCCTGGACTGCCGTCGGCCCTGCGGTAGGCGAATTCCGGTGCCTGTGATCCCACGTGTGTCATCGAATCGAAGTTCTTCTGAGGTAGGCCGCCGAAGGGCGCCTCTACCTGGATAGATTACTGCGCGAAAGAGATCTACAGGATGGATTCCAACTCAGAAAAAACAGAGCCCCCCGCGCCCTCCGGATCTTCCGAGGAGGCAGCTGGGCCCTCCAAGCGCCCCGGCGGTTTCAGAGCCTGGATCGACTATGGCCCGCTGGCGGTCTTCTTCATCGTCAACCTCGTGACGAAGGACCCCTTCCAGGCCACCGGTGGCCTGATGATCGCGGTCCTGATCGCGCTTCTCGCCTCCTGGAAGATCGAGCGGCGGATCCCGAAAATGACCCTCTATACGGCCATCGGGGTCGGCATCTTCGGCGGCCTCACGCTCTGGCTGAAGGATGAGACCTTCATCCAGATGAAGCTGACCATCGTCAACGTCCTCATGGGCTTGGGACTTCTCGGTGGAGTGCTGGCCGGAAAATCGCCCCTGAAATCCCTCCTGGGCGACAGCCTGCCATTGAGCGACCCGGCCTGGCGCAAGCTGACCGTCCGCTACGCACTCTTCTTCCTGGCGACCGCGGGAATCAACGAAATCGTGCGCCGGCAGGTCACCTGGGAGACCTACGTCAACTTCAAGGTCTTCGGGATGATCCTGCTCACCATTGGGTTCACCGCCACGCAGCTCCCCTTCCTCAGCCGCGAGCTGCATGAAGTGGAAGAAGGCTAGTTGCGCTCGATGTTGTGCCAGCGGAGGTTCGCTGACTTCAGCGCTTGCTCGTTCTGAGGGAAGTCCGTCCACCTGCCCCTCAGGAAGTTCGCGAAGGGAGCAAAGTGGTCCTCGGCCTTGGTCCCGTTCTCCGGCAAGTCGATCAGGATCTCTGTAGCCCCCATCGAGGGCAACATGCGGGCTCTGGCTGTCTTCTCGGGTCGCAGCTCAACTGCGATCATCACCTGCGAAGCGAAATCGACCGGGATGAAGTAGACGAGGCCCTCGTCCGTGGGGAAGAGTTTTTCGTCCGTCTGAAAGAGGCTTTGTGAGTGCGTGTGGAAGATGCTGGTCCGGGTTCCGCGGACGGGCGCCACGGCGGTCTGTTGCTCTTTGAAGTACGGGGGCAAGTGCTGGAAGGAGCACGGCTCGAGCAGGGAGATCAACCAGGACTCGCGGGCCTTGATGTTGGGCTTGGGCAAGACGTGGGGCGTCATCAGGTAGTAGTTGACGTCTCCCCATTGCAACTCGGGGTTCTTGTCGAGCTTCGGCTTGCGCCGCCACGGGTCGGGAATGACCGAGTTGCACGCCTTGCGCGGCGCCAGGTAGCGATGCGTGACCAGTCCTCCCGCTGTTTTGTCGCGCGTGGCAACCCACAAGGAACCGACATCACCCAGGGTCTCGCGTAGCGTATTGCGCGTACGTTCCCAGATCGGGTCCGTGATGAAGGTATCGGGCTGGGGAAGTTTCGAGCTGGGGTCGTAAGCGAAGGCGATTTCATGCGCCTTGGGACTGGGCAACCTGGCGATGCGATCCTCGAACCAGCCCATCAACAAGGTAACGAAGGGCATGATGCGCGAGCCCTTGTGAGCCAGGAATTGATCCCTGCCAGGCTTTCGGTTTGCGTCGAGGAAGCGCTCCTCCTCGAACCAATCGACGAGATCGCGGCCATTGAGGCTGAGCGTATCGTCCTGCGGCATCACGGCGATCCAGGGCCACATGCGCTCGGCCCACGCATCCTGGCTGTCGAGCGCGATGCGCTGGATGTCCTCCAGGCTGAGCACCTTGTTGCGCCCGAGCCGATCGAAGAGCGCGCGCGCGCGGTCGTGGCGCAGGGTCTTCCAGGCTTGATTGTCGTAGATCCAGGGTGCTCCCTCGAAGGCAAACGGCTCGTCGTCCGGATGGCGAATGTAGTGCGGCGAGGTGTTGCAGTTCAGCCAGACATCGTTGCGTTCGAGGTACCCGGGTTGGAGCGACAGCTGCGCCAGCTCCGAGAACTCATGAAAGCCAAGCCAGCGAAAGCCAGAGTCGTGGCCATCGAGCAGCGGATCACCGATCCATGTCCGCGCCTTGCGGGCCTCGCGACCCGGCCGGGGGGCGTGCGTCAGCATGACGTACTCCATGCCACCCTCGACGTCCCCGGCAAGGAAGATCTCTGCACGCCCGAAGGAAAGGCGACCCGGGCCCAGGGCCTTGTCGATTCCCTTTTTACCGCCACCCGTGCGTTTCGAGTAGCCGACGTTCAGGAAGGTCTCCATCGCGTTGCGCGACGACAGGAAGGAACGGCCCTCGAAGACGATCCGCATTCCCTCTTCGGGCTGAAGCTCCTGGCCAGGCGTGGGAGACGTGACGGGATGTCCGATGCCCTGCCCAGCGAGCTCGCCCTTCAGGGTCGGCACGCGGTAGAAGTGACGCACGCCTTTCGGGTCCTTCACGGTCTTGCCGCTCTTGGGGTCGAAGGCGCGCAGGGAAACCTGATGGTGCTCGAGCTCCTGGAGCTTGTTGCCATCGACCACGAAGCGCGGCGGAGCGTCGCCTTCCAATTCCGCCTCCCAGCGCATCGTCGTCTGGGGGATGCGCTCGCTCAAACGGAAGGGAAGCTTGTTGTACAGAACCGGACCGGGCTGCTTCGGTGGCGTGGACAGGCCGAAGAAGAGTTCGTCCGAGAAGCCGCTGAAAATGCACGGATAGCCCGGCATGCCGATACCGGACATCTGAAAGCGCGGCCCGTGAAGCTGCACCGGATAGGAGCGAAGACCGTCGCGGTTGATCGGCTGGTGGGCGTCCATCAAGGCGAGCATGCCCGGATCGCTGGCAGGATTCCGAGCCAGCCACACGTTCGTGCCGAGCGCATACCCCCCACCGAAGAACTCCGTTCCGGCGTTCAGGGCCACGCCCAGGGTCAGGACGTGGAACAGCTGGACCTCCGCTTCGAGCATGTGCTGGAAGAGAACGAGGGGGTCGTAGCCCGTGTACGCCGGGTTCATCCAGGGCGGGACCGGGTCGATCCAGACCTGCTTCGCGTCCCCCATCAAGGCCTGCATCATCTGCGGTCTTTCGCGCCAAAAAGCCCGGCCGGCGTTCACCCCCGCGACGTAGGAATCGAGCAAACGCCGGATCCCGGGGTCGAGCCGGCTGTCATCCTCGACCTGCTGGCGAGCGACCTCGTCGATCCCCCACATGCGCACACGAATGTCACGGCGGAGCACGCGCGGGCCCGCGATTTCGGCGAAGCGGCCCGTCGTAGACCACAGGTTGGCCAGGGTCGCGACGGGAAAGTCGCGCATCTGCGTGTAGCCATGCCCGTAGAAAACATCGGCATCGGTATCCGCAAAGATGTGCGGTGCGCGCAGCTCGTCGTAGTACACCCGAATCGTTCCGGGAGGAAGCGCCGGTTCTTGCTGCACGAGCGGCGGGGCCTCGACAGGCTCGCTATCGACCTCGGGATCCTCTTTCTTGCCGCCACGATCCAATAAAACTGCCCCAGCGACCAGGGCGCCCGCGAAGAGCGCTGCGGCCAAGAGCCAACCGGACCGGCTTACACTCATCGACGCCGACCCTCTTGACGAGGTCGCGGCTTCGCGGCTTCGTACTGCTTCGGCCAGGGATAGTCGAAGTGCTCGTACGCTTCGGTCGCACGCAGGGTCAGATAGGGATCAGAAAGATGACCGCGCGCGATGGCGCACAGATCCGCTCGTCCGGAGGCGATCAGGGTGTTGACGTGGTCGGCTCCCTGGATCGCACCGACCGCCATCACGGGCATGCCCACTTCGGAGCGAATCCGCTCGGCAAACGGCACCTGGTACATGCGGCCGAAGTCGGGTTTCGAAAGCGGGGTATTGCCCGCGGTCGAGACGTCGATCAGGTCCAGGCCCGCATCGCGCAGTGCGCGCGCGACCTGCACCGTGTCCTCGATCGTCATCCCCCTTTCACCCAGCCAATCGGTCGCGCTGACGCGCACGGCCACGGGCTTGCCTTTCGGCCAGGCCTTGCGCACCGCTTCGAAGACCTCCAGCGGATAGCGCAGGCGGTTCTCGAGGCTGCCGCCGTAATCGTCGCCGCGTTGGTTGCTGAGCGGCGACAAGAAACTCGAGAGCAGATAGCCGTGGGCCATGTGGATTTCGACCATGTCGAAGCCGGCGCGCTGGGCTCGATGCGTCGCATCGACGTACTCGCCAAGGACACGCTGCATGTCGTCACGCGACATCTCGACGGGCATCGGCCAGTCGGTGTCGAAAGGAAGCGCCGAGGGTCCGAGGGCCTTCCAGGCGCTGTTGTCGCGCAAAGGCACATCGCCTTCCCAGGGCAGGCTGCACGAGGCCTTGCGGCCCGCGTGCCCCAGCTGAAGACACACCTTGGCCCGTGAGTTCGCATGAATGAATTCGACGATACGCTTCCAGCCGGCCTCGTGTTCGTCAGAGTAGATCCCGGTACAGCCCTGCGTGATCCGGCCCTCGGCTGAGATGTTCGTCATCTCGGTGAATACCAAACCAGCCGCACCGATCGCGCGCCCGGCGAGGTGGACCAGGTGCCAATCGTTGACCAACCCATCCACGGCCGAGTACTGGCACATGGGCGAAACGACGACCCGATTGTCCAGGTGCATGTCTCGCAGCTGGAGGGGAACGAACATCGGCGCCGGGGGCTTGCCCGTCGAGTCGCGCGGGACGCCGTGCCTGTCGGTGTACCACTCATCCAGGCGCCGCACGAGCTCTGGATCCCGCAGCTTCAAGTTGTCATACGTGATGCGCTTCGAACGCGTCATCAAGTTGAACGTCAATTGAATCGGTGCCTGATCCATGTAGCGTGCGGAGTTCTCGAACCATTCGAGACTGGTTTGCGCCGCCTTCTGGGTCTTCACCACATCGACCCAGCGTTCGTCTTCGTAGCGCTGAAGAGCCTTCTCGACGTCGTCCAGTCCCACATCCCTGAACGCATCGACCAGGGCAATCGCATCTTCCATCGCCAACTTGGTCCCCGAGCCGATCGAGAAGTGCGCCGTATGTGCCGAATCGCCCATCAGGCAGATGTTGCCCTTGCGCCACGTTTCGCACTTGATGGTCGGGAAGGTACGCCAGACGGAACGGTTCGTCAGCAGCGGGTGTTCGCCCAGATGGTCAGCAAAGAGCTCGCTGACGTAGGCCACGGTTTCGTCCTCGTCGGCCTTGTCCAACCCCGCGGCCTTCCACACCTCTTCGCGGCACTCGACGATCCAGGTCGAGAGCGTTTCCTCGCCGCGTTGGAACGGATACGCATGCACCTGGAAGAGGCCGTGTTGGTTCTCGCGAAAGACGAAGGTGAAGGCCTCGAGCGGCAGCGTCGTCCCGAACCACGCGAACTTGCAGAGGCGGTTGTCGATGTCTGGCTGAAAGACGTCGGCGTGCTTGGCCCGCAGGAAACTGTTGATGCCATCGGCCGCCAGGACGAGATCGGCGTCGCCGACATCCGCCTCGTCGGTCACCTCGCTTTCGAACTTCAGGTTCACGCCAAGCGCACGACAGCGATCGTGGAAGATCTGCAACAAACGCTTGCGAGCCAGCCCACAGAACCCGTGGCCCGTCGAACGCACACACGTGTCCGCGAAGTAGGTCTCGATGTCGGTCCAGTACGCGAAAGCATTCTGGATCTCTTCAAAGCTCGTGGGGTCCGCCTTCTGAAAGTTGTCGAGCGTCTCGTCCGAGAACACGACCCCCCACCCGAAGGTATCGTCGGGCTGGTTCCGCTCATAGACGTCGATCTGGACCTCGGGGAAGGCCTTCTTCATCAAGATCGAGAAGTACAGCCCAGCCGGGCCGCCGCCGATGCACGCGATTTTCATCGCGCAGATTCTAGTGTCCCGCTGCCATTTTCCAGGCCGCCAGCCTTGGAAACCTGGCCCCCCCACGGGAGAGTGTGAATCCATGAGACGCGTGATCCTCGTCCTCGGCACAATCCTCTTCGTCTACTTCGGCGGCCGAGCGGCACTGCGTGGGCTGGCCTCGGACGAGACGAAGATCCGCTGGAAAATCGAGCAGATGTTCGAGGGCTACAATACGGGCCGTGCAGGCCTGGGGGTCGCCCATCTCCATAAGAATTGGCGCCACGAGGCCTACGAACTCGATCGCGAGCTGCTCCGCGGAGCCCTCATACGCGCTTCGATGCAGGACCGCGATCGAGAAACCAAAGAGCTCACTTCCCGCGTCGAGCTGCTCGAAGATTCGCTCGTGATCAGCGTCGCGGAAGCGCAGGCGAACATCGAGCTGCGTGCCGCTTTTTCGCGGCGCAGGGATGGCGAATGGACAGAAGGCTGGCGCATTCGTGTCGAAGCCGATCTCGAGAAGGGTGACGAGGGTTGGCAGATCGTAACGAGCCGTCACGACGATTTGGAAGGCACCCAGCTATCGCGCTAGTACGGGAGCGAGTAGCTTGGATTCCATGTTGAAGGTCCACGGGCAAGCCGCATGACAACGGAGGCCGACGACATCGTCGCGGTCGGAGGCGACCTCGAACCCAGCACGCTTCTCGAAGCCTACCACTCGGGTATCTTCCCCTGGCCTGCGGACGGCGTACCTATCCTGTGGTTCTGCCCGAGAAAGAGGGCGATCCTCGAATTCGAGTCCATGCACATAGCGCGGCGGGTGCGACGCGCGCGCCGCACGCTCGATTTCCACTGCACGATCGACCGCGCCTTCTCACGCGTGATCCGCGCCTGCGCCGAGGCTCCGCGCCCGGAGCAAGATGGCACCTGGATCACCGACGAGATGATACGGGGCTATGAACGACTCCATGTCCTGGGGCACGCGCACAGCGTCGAAGCCTGGTCAGGCGAGCGCTTGGTCGGCGGCACCTACGGCGTGGATTCCGGCGGCGCATTCTCCGCCGAGAGCATGTTTCACCTGGAATCCTACGCATCGCAGTTCGCCCTCTTGCACCTGGTGGAGCACCTATGGGAGAAGGGCCTCGGGTGGCTGGATATCCAGATGCTAACTCCGCACATGGAGCGGATGGGCGCGATCGAAGTGAGCCGGGAGGGCTACCTTGAGCGCCTGCAGAGAGAGCAGGAATCTGTACGGGAGCTGTTTCCGTAGAGCGATACGGTGCCGCTTAGTCAAACTTCTCGACCTTCAGGAAATCAAACAAATGGCCTTCCTCATCGAAGGACTTGATCTCGAGCGTCCGCCCATTGACCGAGACGAACGAAAAGTGATGCCCGCGACGGACGTTGTTCTGGAACCAAGGGCGGATCGGTCCGGGCGTTTCCAACGGCCCGCCACCACCGCCGGTCACCATGTACAAGGTCCCGCGTCCGGCATCGACGGCCTTGCCTTCGCGCAGGGGCCACGTGCGCTCGTAGGAATGGATGTGTCCGCTCCAGACGATGTCGACACCGTGGTAGTCGAATAGCGTCACCAGTTCGCGCGTACGAGAGTCCCCTTGGGTCGAAGGCCCGGTCCAGGTGTCGCCGTAGTCGTTCTCGTCCGAGGAGTATGCCGGATGGTGGTAACTGACGATTTTCCACAGCGCCCTCGAATCGCCGAGGGCCTCGTCCAACCAGCGGTATTGCTCCGAGTCGCGTTCCACCTTGCGGTTGGAATCGATGATGAAGAACTGCGCATTGCCGTACTCGAAGGTGTAGTGGTACTCGGGTTCCGGCAAGGACACATAGTCGTAGTAGTAGCGCGCATCCTGCTCGTGATTGCCGAGCACGGGGTAAAACGGAACGCGCTCGAGGAGTGGCTTCATGCTGGCGAAGAATTCCTCGACCCACTGGCGTTTGTCGCCACCGGTGGAGACGAGATCCCCGGGATGCAGGAGGAAATTCGGACGCAGCGCCCAGGCATGCTGGGCGATCTTGCCCGAGACCTCCGGGTTTCCCTGCGTGTCGCTGATCACGCAGAACGCATAGGGAACACCCTTCCCAGGGGCTGTTTGGAAGCTCAGGATCGGGCTGGTAAGTACGCGCCCCAGATCGTCCTGGGATTCGACCTGGTAGTAGTAAGCCCGGTCGGGCTGCAGGCCATCCAGCTTTAGCTCGTGCAACTTGACCTCGTCCGATTCCCTGCGGTCCAAGGAGAAAATCGGACGCCTTTCTTCCTCAGGACCCTCGAACTGCACCTCCTCGGCAAAACGCACGACGCTCGTGCTGGGTCGGGATGTTTCCCAGCGCACGATAATGCTGTCGCTCGTTGCCATCTGCAGGTACGGATGAACGACCCACCGGTGCTCCGGATCCAACCAGAAGTACGGGGCCGCCTGGGTCAGTCTGGAAGAGTGCCCGAAGGAGCCGGCGATCCACTTGGGTTCGGCAGCTTGCTCGTAGAGTCGTACCGAGCGAATGCGTCCGTGGTGAAAGAAGCTCTCGTCCTTATCGAGATAGCCGCCGATGACGAGGGGTGCGGATCGGGGATAGAGAATGTCCCCGCTCTGCTCGGTGCCTGTCGCTTCGAGTTTGCCGTTCACGTAGAGCCGCATCTCGTGGCCGTCGTAGGTTGCGGCAACGTGATACAGGCGCCCTTCCTCGTATTGCGTCTTGCCGCGCAGATAGCTCATGCGCCCATCACCATCATCCGCTCCGGCCGAAGACAGCCCGAAAGTGAAGGACTTGTCCCCGTACCCGAGGATCCACCCTGTCTCCGCGTTGCCATTGTCCTGGAGCACGCCGAGGATTCCGCCCCAGGGCTGCGGCGTGTTGATCGAAACCCAAGCCGTGACGGTGAGATGACGCTTCGGAAGCTCCTGTTTGCCCGTGGATAAATCCTCGGCCAGGAGCACGCGCGTCGTCTTCCCATCGAAGTAGAGGCTCTCGCCGGCGGGGTCGCCGACGAAGCTGACGTCGCCCAGCAAACGGCCATTCGCCCCCAGGAGCGCTTCGAGCATCCCCGTCGTCGCACCCGGCGCCCCGGCCACGTGTGCGCGGTCCAGGTCCCAGCTACCTATGGGGTCGGGACCGTCGTGCGAGGGCCCTGGAAAGTGAAGTAGACCGGTAGCGAGAATGAGCGCGGCAATCATGGAACGTGGCAATTAGCTGATCGAGGGTGGAACGTAGCGCGAACGATACTTGCGAGCCGAAAGCGCATTGGCCTCTGCCGCCCGATCTCCCACGAACATCTCGGTCGCAGGGTCGAAGACCAGCTCGGGCCCGACCAGAACCGAGTCTGCGGGCGACACATAGTTGCCAACCAGGTGGCTGCGCATGCGCAGCATCGCCTCGTTGCCCGCGGGCCAATCGGAGCCGAAGGGATCGATCGCTCGCGCAAGGTCCATCGGCTTGCCCATTCGATAGGAAACATTGCCCATGTGGCATAGCCCCGCGGATAGGTGCCCTTCGCGGCTGTTCGCGGTGACCGCCTCGGGATCACCAGCCTTCACCGCATCCAGGAAGTTCTGGAAGTGGTTGCCTCCGCCCTGGAACGTCCGGATCTCGCGACCCGAGGTATCGAAAGCCGTGCAGCGATCGTAGCTGGCGATGGCGAGATAGCCACCCTCGCAGTGGAAGACGACACCGATGGTCACATCGCGATAGGCGCCCGTGCGCAAACCCCGCACCTCGAAAACGAGTTGTCTGGTTCCGTAGTCGAAGGTCGACACCAGGGTGTTCGGGGTGTCCGCATCGTCGTCGTAGCCCAGCCGTCCGCCGCAGCTGATGACCCGTTTCGGCAAGGCATCCAGTCCGAGGCCCCAACGGGCGATGTCCATCTGGTGCACACCCTGATTGCCGAGATCCCCGTTGCCGGTGTTGTAGTCCCAGTGCCAGTCGTAGTGCAGTTTCTCGCGACGAAGAGGACGCTTGTCCGCCGGACCAATCCACTGATCGTAGTCCAGTGTCGCGGGCGGCTCTTGATCCTCGGTGACCTTGCCGATGCTGGGGCGCTTCTTGTAGCAAAGCCCTACTGCAAGGGTCGGCTTGCCAAGCCCTCCCGACCGCATCCATTCGATGGCCTCGCGCGTGGCGCGATGGCTGCGCGCCTGCGTCCCGTGCTGGACGACCAGGCCCGAGGCCTTCGCCGCACGAACGACGGCCTTGCCTTCCTCGATGTTGTAGCTGATCGGCTTCTCGACGTAGACGTGTTTCCCCGCCTCGAGTGCCCAGATCGTTCCCAGTGCGTGCCAGTGGTTGGGCGTTGCGAAGGACACGGCATCGATAGCGGGATCGTCGAAGATCTTGCGCATGTCGCGCACGTACTTGGCGCCGGGCACCGCGGCAGCCGCCGGCTCGATGATGGCGTCATCCACGTCACAGATCGTTGCAACGTGCGCATCGGGCGAGTTCTGAAAGGCTTTTATGTGCGCCCGGCCGCGCCCACGCAGCCCGATAACCGCAACGTTCAGCTTGCCGTCCTTGCGAGCGCTGGAGCGCACGTCTGTCGAGGTTTGACACGCGCTCGCCCCCACGGCGGAGGCGGCGATCAGCAACGAGTCTTCGAGAAATCTGCGGCGGTTCAAGTTCGACATTACGGTGGTTCCAGTCTCTCGAGTGCTTACGTGCCCGCGTCTACATCATCTTCTTCCGATACCCACACCATGCGAAAACCAAGATGATCGCCATCGGGCACCCACCACCTTCCAGGAGGGAAGGTCGGGTCGTCGAGCAACCACATATCGTCGAAGCGCAAGCGTGCCTTGGGCGTGATCTCGGTCATCGGTTCCTTCCAGGAGCCTCCGCGCAAAACGGCCCGTTCCGGATCGTTCGGGGCGAAGCCATCGGCGCAGTACTCCCAGAGGTTGCCCAGCATATCGAAGAGACCGTTCGCGTTGGGCTTCTTCCCCCCAACCTCGTGGGTCTTCCCACCGCTGTTCGCCGCAGACCAGCCACAGGCCTGCACCACAGGGCCTTGGGCACCACAGGCGGCCAGCCATTCGCGCTCCGTGGGGAGACGATAGGTCCCGGGGAGCTCGGCGCTGAGCCAGCGGCAATACTCCTGCGCTCCATTGCGACTCATGCCGACCGCCGGGCGCCGCCCGGTGCCCCAATGGCGATCGTAGGGATGCACTTCGAGCGGCTTCGACGGTCGCGTCTCCGCGTCCACTCCTGCGGGCAGCTTCGCGTGAAAAGCACAGAACACGAGGTATTCGTCCCACGTGACCTCGGTGCGTCCGACCCAGCATTCCGCCTCGGGTACGTGGACCATCTCGAAGTCGACGGAAGAACCGGGCACCGTGGCCGTGAAGGACGCGAAATCACGCGGCTCGCCAGGGGCCTCGGGCGTTGCACAGCCGCTCGCCATGCCAGCGAGCAGAGCACAGCAAGAGAGGGTCTTTCTCATGGGTCCGAAGAGCATAGGCGATTCTTTGCTAACATGCGGAGCGAGGTGTTCATGAACGGTTTGTCCCGGCGCGATGTTCTTCGAAGCTCGAGTTTTCTGTCGCTTGCCGCCTTCCCTGGCGCGCTCGACATCACGCGCGAGTTCGCTCCGACTCTAGGAAGTACCGGTGGCCTGTCGCGCGGCCCGGCCCTGGACGATGCCGGGGGCGAGTTCCTCGAGGTCGCCTGCCGCGGCAGTCTCGTCCCGGACAAACCGGAAAGCGAGTTCGCAAAGAAGCTCGAAGAGCTGCGCGCCTCGAGGGTTCCGGTCAGGGCAGCGAACAGCTTCCTGCCGGGAAGCCTGCAGTGCACCGGCCCCGAGGCCGATCCCGAGCCCCTGCTGAAGTACGCCGAAGTCGTCTTCGAGCGCGCAGCGCGCGCCGGCATCGAGACGATCACCTTCGGCTCCAGCGGTGCACGTTCGCTGCCCGAGGGCTACAGCCAGGTCGATGCGACCCGGGAATTCACCGCCATTCTCGCGCGCATGGCTCCGTTGGCCGCAAAGCACGGCGTCATCGTTTCCGTCGAGCCCCTGCGCAAGGCCGAGACGAACTTCCTGAACCGCGTCTCGCAAGCACTACCGATCGTGCGCGAGGTCGACCATCCCAATGTGCTCATCACGGCTGACATCTATCACATGTTGTGCGAGGACGAACCTGCGGATTCGATCGTCAAGGCCGGAGCGTACATCCACCACGTGCACATCGCAGAGAAGGCCAAGCGCACGGCCCCGGGTGTCGCAGGCGATGACTTCCGACCGTATCTTCGAGCACTCGCGATGATCGGATACAAGGGCAACATCTCGATCGAGTGCCGCTGGTCGAAGTTCGAAGAGGAGATCGCCCCCGCCATGGCCGCTCTGCGTGCGCAGCTGGCGGATATCCACTGAGCTCAGCCTGCGTCACTCATCCCGAGTCAGACTCGTCGCCTTCGCATAGCTGAAGAGCCGTGGAAGTCCGGAACGCCAGGAGGGAGATGAGGACCTCGCGACAAAACCTGGCCGCCATCGCCGAACAGGCCGAGGTCCGGCGAACACTGCGTGGGTCCGCCATGGAGTGCTGGCAAGCGGCCCTGAGGCCGCATTGAGGTTCCTCCATTAAAGGAAAGCGGGCTTTGTCCCGAAAACGATACGCATGGTGTCCATTTCGCTGTGCATGATCGTGAAGGACGAGGAAGCCGTCCTCGAACGTTGCCTCGAAGCCGCTTCCAAGGTCGTCGACGAGATCTGTATCGTCGACACGGGATCGAGCGACCGCACGCTCGAAATCGCGCGGGCGAAGGCCGACAAGTTCGCGGAGTTTGCATGGTGCGATGACTTCTCAGCGGCGCGCAATGCAAGCCTGAAACTGGCAACCGGGGACTGGATTCTCGTCCTCGACGCGGACGAGGTCATCACCGGTTCCGCGCGTGAGGAACTGGAGCGGTTCACACGCACGGCCGAAGCCAAGGGCGGCAAGGGACACGCAGGTCAAGTCCGGATCGACGATGCACCGCATCCGGAAGCGGGAATGGAGGCGAGCTTGAGCTGGGTGACACGCTTCTTTCAACGTTCGGAAAACCCGAACTTCACGGGGCACATCCACGAACAACTACAACTGAACTCACGCCCACCGATGCGGGCGCGCATGCAAGTCACCGTACTTCACGATGGCTACACCGCGGCCGGTATCGACTCGAAAGACAAGCTGAAGCGCAACGTGCGTATGCTGAGCGAGGCCCTGGCCCAGAACAAGGCGGACCCCTATCTCTGGTGGCAACTGGGACGCACACATGCCGTCTCTGGCGACCATGAAAGCGCCCTGGACGCGTTCACCAGCGCCTCGGACATGGTCGCCCTCGAAGCTCCCTTTCTGGCGAGCTTGTGTGAGGCCACGTGCTACTCCCTGCGTGCGCTCGAACGCTACGAAGAGGCGCTGGAGCTCATCGGCAACATCGCGGAGAGCTTTCGCGACCGTGCGGATACCGTTTTCCTGGAGGCGCTCCTGTCGATGGACATGGGGCACGTCGAACGAGCGGATGCGGGCTTTCGCCGTTGCCTGCAGCTAGCCGGCACACTTCCCGCGGGCGGGCCGACCTCGCCGTCGGCTTCAACCTTCGCGCCCGCGTACAACCTCGGTGTGCTACGCGAGGTCCTCGGACACGGCGACGAAGCCCGCGCCTATTACAACCAGGCACTCGAAATGGAACCGGGACACACGGCTAGCCAACTTGGACTGGAACGTATCGCTGGAACGAAGAAAGAGGCCTCGGCATGAGCACCCCCGCGATCTCGGTCATCGTCACCCCCGGCTCTTCCGAGCAGCATGCGACGAAGGTCCGCACCGCCCTCGAGCAAGCGACTCTCGCTCGCGAGCGATTCGAGGTGCTCTTCGTCGAGGACACCGAGGGCATCGATGCCGGCGAGGCCCGCAACCGGGCCGTACAGAGGTGCAAGGCCCCGTTGGTCCTGTTTTTCGACGAAGGCTTCGTCCCGGCGAGCGATCTCGTGGAAGCCCACCTTCGCGCACACGAGGAGTCCAGCGGACAGGCCATCGTGCTGGGTGATACGCGTTTCTCGGCGGAAGCGCTGCGCAGCCCCCTGATGCGGCTCCTACGTGCGACGGCCACCCTCTTCGAACCGGAGGGTCGAGCCGCGGGCGAACTGGATTGGCGTCACTTCTGGACGGGGAACATCAGCCTCCCCAGCGAGGCTCTGCACGCAGCGGGCGGCTTCACCACGACGGGTGCTCGGCTCTCGAGTTTCGAGGACATCGAGCTGGGTTATCGCCTGCAGGAGCAAGGCTGGACGATTCAATTCCATCCCAAAATCCGGGGGCAGCACGACACGGCCATCGATGTACAGCGCTTCATGGAGCGTGGCGTTCAGATGGGCCAGAAACGCGCACGGTTGGCCGAGTACACCAAGGACGAGTCCCTCCTCGGAATCGGTACACAAGAGACGACGGGGGACTCCCTCGAGACACGCATGCTGTCGACGCAGCTGACCGTCGAGTCGGTGCACGCCGATGCAAAGGCCCTGGGGCACTATCTCGAGCAATTCGAAAAGAAACACCACGATCGTCCGATCCCTCGCACGCTCCAGGATGAAGCGCAGACGATCGTCACGCAGATCGGTTCGCTGGCGTCGCTGCGCGGACTGGTACGGGAATGGAACGGCAGCGATCCCGCATCCGTCCTCGAGCACGGCCCCGAAGCCGGCGTACTGACTTCGATCATCGTCGTTTCCTACAACGCACTGGACAAGACACGCCGTTGCGTCGAGGCCTTGCGCACCACGGCGGACCCGCGCCATCCGCAACAGATCATCGTCGTGGACAACGGCTCGAGCGACGGCAGTGTCGAGTATCTCGCCAGCCAGAGCGACATCCTGTTCCTGCGCAACGACGACAACACAGGCGCACCGGCCGCACGCAACCAGGCCTTGCCCCACGCGAAGGGCACATGGATCTGTTTTCTCGACAACGATGCCTTCGTCGGGCCCGGCTGGCTCGAGCGCATGCGCTTTCACGGTGAGGTCGACGGGCAGGTAGGTTGTGTGTGTCCGCTGTCCGATCGCGCAGCCCATGGACAGGAAATTCCCTACCCTGGCGGCACCGATCTGGAATCGGTCCACGCCTTCGCACGCGAACGCGGCCAGGCCTTCCACCGCCAGATGCAGTACAAGATCCTCTTCCCCTCGTTCTGTGTGCTGGTGCACCAGAAGGTCGTCGAAGCCATCGGCGGTTTCGACGAGCGCTTCTCCCCGTGGGGCTTCGAGGACGACGATTTCGCCTTCCGCGCCCATCTGGCGGGCTTTCGGACGCGCTTGGCCAAGGATGTTTTCGTGCGCCACGAGACCTATTCCGGACCGAAGCTGGAGCGACATACGGAGCTCTTGATGCGCAACTGGAAGCGCTTTGCGGAGAAGTGGATCCCCGGTCCAGTTCCCGCGTATGGCGAACTGAGCCGACTCGATGAGGTCCGCAAGCAAACGTGGTCCCTGGAGGATCTGCGAATCGCTTAGGATCGGGGCTCGCCAGCTGGTGAGGAGACGCTCCAGCGCTGCTCGTTTGCCCTTGTCCGTCCCGAAAACGCGAGAAGGGTCTCGGGAGGATAGCAGCTTGGGCACGCGCGTTCGGAGCGGACCCAGGAGCACTGTGCGCCAAAGAAAAACCAGGGCCTGAACGCAAATACCACTTCCTGACTTTCGCTCTGTCTCCGTGCCCCTGCCTCGCCCATCAGGCCCCGGTGGGCACCATGCGCCGTCTTTATACTGGAAAGTATAATACGTGAACGTATACTCCGTGCCATGGCGACCACATCCCCCTTCATAGGCAGGGAACGCGAACTCGCGGTCCTGGCCGAGCTTGCCGACTCCGGCCGAGCCGAGCTCTTCGTACTGCTCGGGCGGCGGCGCGTCGGCAAGACGGAACTCCTGCAGCGGCTGTGCCAGGAACGGCGCTCCGTCTATTTCCTCGCGGCCCAGGTTCGCGACCGCGACAACCTGAAGGCCTTCCAGCGAGCGCTGCAGGAGGGCCTGCAGG
This sequence comes from Planctomycetota bacterium, assembly GCA_965662355.1. Taxonomy (GTDB): domain Bacteria; phylum Planctomycetota; class UBA1135; order UBA1135. Next base: position 342,692 of record CBFIHP010000004.1, read on the forward strand.
ATCCGCTGCTGGAGAACGTCGACTTCCCGGACTGGGCGGCGGCGCTAACGGTGGCCGCTCAGCGAGCCGGTGACGAACGGCTGATCGTGGTCCTCGACGAGTTCCCCTATCTGTGCGAAGCGAACCGCGGCCTGCCCTCGCTCCTGCAACGCTTCTGGGATCAGCACGGAAAGGACTCTTCCATGATGCTGATTCTGTGCGGTAGCCAGGTCTCCTTCATGGAGCGCGAAGTGCTCGCGGAACGCTCCCCCTTGTTCGGCAGGCGCACGGCCCAACGGCGCCTCGATCCGCTGGCACCTTCGGAGGCGCTGGCGTTCTTCCCCAAGTGGACGCGTGAGGATCGCCTCGCGGCCTACGCCATCCTGGGCGGTATGCCTGCGTACTTGCGACGCTTCGACGAGCGCAAGTCGCTGGACGAGAACCTCATGAGCGAGGTACTGCGCCCCGAGGGCTACCTCTTCGACGAGGTGCAGTACCTGCTGCGTACGGAGCTGCAGAACCCGGCGACCTACAACAGCATTCTGGGCGCCCTGGCCCTCGAAGCAGAACGCGTCGGTGACATCGCCTTGACCGTCGGAGTCGACTCCCCCACCGCGAACAAGTATCTGCACGTACTACGCGAGCTGCGCATCGTCGAACGCTCGGTGCCCCTGACCGATGCCGACCCGCTGCGCTCGCGCCGCGGTGTTTATCGCATTTCCGATCGCTTTCTGTCCTTCCACTTCCGCCACGTCCAGCCCAACTTATCGATGATCGAAGCTGGACGAGGTGCGCAGGTCCTGGAAGAGTACATCCGTCCCGACCTCGAGCGCATGATCGATGATGCGCGTACCGACTTCATGTTGGAACACATGCGTACGCAAGCAGCGGAACTCATCGGCGAGGAGATCGTCGAAGTCGGGCGCTTCTCGGGTTCGACGATCAAGGCGCTCGCGCGCACGAAGAGCGGCTCAGGAGTCGCCGCAATTCACAACGAAACCGGCATGCAGACCCTTGAAGAAGAGCTGGATCGGATTCAGGCTGCCTTCGGCGGAGACATCCAGCTGTTGCGCTACCGTGAGTCCGCCACCGCCCTCAGCGACGGTGAGGGCCTCCTCGATGTGCGCGTCTTCCACGCCCTGGAGGCCGGACAATGACCCTGGATCACGAATTCAACGACTACTTCAAGGCTCTCGATCGTTCGAACAACGAGGATCGCTGCTTTCTATGTCGTCGGACACCTTCGGACGTCAAAGCATTCTTCGGCTTCCACGAGGACGGCACGCCGATCGACGCCGATCAATACGGGATCGAAGACGTGGTCCTGGACCCCCGACTCGACATCATGAGCTACAAGAGCGAGCGCCCTGTGTGCTCGGTCTGTCAGCTCAACTTCGACGCGATCTTCCTGTCAGAAAGCGGTCACGATCTTCTGCGCCGGCTGTTATGGGAAATGGAGCACGAACGCGAGAGGCTCTGGACTCCCGAAGAGCCGAGCCCCGATCCGGAGTGACCGATTCGGCAAAGGCCAGCTGCAAGAGCCCGACCTCCGGCCGGGCACCGATGCGGATCGGCAAGAGCGTAGTCCCTCCGCCGCGGCCGACGTACAGCTGGCTTCCGAGGCTCTTGTAGAGCCCGTCGAAGTAGCCATGCTTCGAATGCATCATCGGCGTCCACGACCCGAAGCGCACCTGGCCTCCGTGGGTGTGCCCCGACAGCTGCAGATCGATCTTGTGGTCCGTTGCCTCGGGAAAGGCATCGGGGTGATGTGAGGCCAACACCGTGAGATCCTCGGGGCGCCGGCCATCGAGGGCGGCCTTGAAGTCGGGGGTGCCCTCGCGCCAATCGTCGATGCCCGCGATCCAGAGGCTCGTCCCTTCGAAGCTCACGCGCACGCCGCGGTTGACGAGAACCTGCACACCCGAGTGCTCGAGGAAGCGTGTCCAGAGGCCGAGCTCTTCGGGGTGAAAGTACTCGTGGTTTCCGCGCACGGCGAAAACACCAAGCGGCGGCTTGAGTCGTTGAAGAGCCATGCCCAAGAGGAAGACCTCCTCGCCGTGCGAGTCGATCAAGTCCCCGCCGAGGATCACCAGATCCGGTTCGAAGGCCGCAGCTCGACAGGCGATACGATCGAGGTCGCGCGGCGTGTTGAAGAAGCCCGCGTGGAGGTCCGAGAGGAAGGCGATCTTCGGTAGGCGCCCTTGGCCCCCGAGGAATTCGATGCGCACCGAACGCTCTTCGAGCTGACTACGCAGCCGCCGCCGGGCAAAGATGCCCAGTGGGCTGTGCGTGAGATAACGCCCCAAGCGCGCCATGAGTCGCCCGAGTCCGTGGAGTCGAGTGTGGCGGCCATCGCTGTGGAGCTCTGGGGAATCGGGGCTGGACATCGGGCAGGGGCGTCGATTCGGACCGCAAAGAGGACCGCGACCCAACCTGGACGCCCGAACTTGCTTCGGCATGAAGCCTTTGCGACCTAAAGCTAGATCGACCCGGGGAGAACCTCGCTATCCTCCCGGCCAATGGCCCCCGGCTTGGAACCTCCCCATGCGCGACGCGTGCGCCCGGTCTTCTCCAGCCGGCGCCTGGGCTCCGTGGGCAAATGGGTCGGGATGTCGATTCTCATCGGCCTCATCGGGGGTCTTGCGGCGATCGGCTTCGAGGCCCTGCTGCACTTCCTGAAGAAGAACCTGCTCGAGCGCACGACCGACAGCCCCGCAGAGGGCCTGGGCCAATTGACCGGCAGCCCGCTCTTCTGGGTCTTTCTCATCCTGCCCGCGGGCGGACTCCTGGTGGGCTGGTTGACACAGCGCTTCGCTCCCGAAGCCGAGGGGCACGGCACCGAACAGCTGGTGCGGACCTTTCACGAGCTGGGCGGCAAGGTCCGACGCCGCGTCATCTGGGTCAAGGCTCTTACCTCGGCCATCACGATCGGAACCGGCGGCTCCGCCGGGCAAGAGGGTCCGGTGGCGCAAGTCGGTAGCGGACTGGGCAGTGCCGTGTCGGATGCGATGCGCCTTTCGGAGCGCGACCGACGCATCTTCCTCCTGGCGGGATCGTCCGCCGGTATCGGCGCGTTGTTCACCGCGCCCCTGGGCGGCGCGCTCTTCGCCCCCGAGGTGCTCTATCGCAAGGCGGAGTTCGAAGGCGATGCGATCATCCCGTGCATCATCTCCTCGATCATCGCCTACACGACCTTCACCACTTTCGGGGGTGACGAGCGAGCGATCACGATTCCGCAGGAGACCCTGGCGGTTCTTTCGCTGCACCATCCTGCGGAACTCGCCTTCTACTTCCTCTTGGCGCTCCTCTGCACGCTGGTCGGCTACATCTACGTGCACACCTTCGATGGCATCCGCGATCTCTCCGCACGCCTCACGCCCATCCCGAAGATGTTCCGCCCGGCCCTGGGCGGATTGCTGGTGGCCGTGATCGCGGTAGCAATCGCGCCCATGGCCGGCGAGAACGGCATTCTGTACGGGGGCTACGACCTGATGAAGGGTGCCATTGCCTCCGATCTGGCTATCGAGACGATGGCCGTCTTGGTCGTGGCGAAGATCCTGGCCACTTCGCTCTCGATCGCGACGGGAGGGTCCGGGGGCGTCTTTGCTCCGTCCCTTGCGATCGGCGCGCTCCTGGGTGCCATCGTCGGGCAACTGTGCGCGGAGATGTTCCCCGATCTACCGATCCATCCCTCGTGCTATGCGCTGGTCGGCATGGGCGGATTCTTCTCCGGGGTAGCGAAGACGCCGATCGCCTCGATGATCATCGTGTGCGAGATGACGGGCAGCTACGAGCTCCTGGCGCCTTTGATGCTGGTCTCGGTCATCCACATGATGCTGGCCCAGAGCTGGACGATCTACGACACCCAGGTCGAGGGCATGGTCGACTCCCCCGCCCACGCCGGGGACTTCGTGGTCGACGTGCTCGAGCGGATGCGAGTCCGGGATCTCCTGAGCGGTGCGCGCGAACCCGAGAAGATCTCGGAGAACGCCACGCTGCGACGGGCCCTCGACATCGTCTCGAAGGCCCAGGGCTATTACTTCCCCGTCGTGGATGACGAGGACAGGATGGTGGGGATCTTCTCGCTCTCGGACGTGCGTCGTATCTTCCAGGAGACGACGGTCGCGGACCTCGTCATCGTGCGCGACTTCATGGTCGAGGAAGTCGTGACCACAAGCCCCTCGGAGGATCTGAATGCCGCACTCTTCAAGCTGAACGAGTACGGGCTGCACGAGATTCCGGTCGTCGCCGACGACAACGCGAGTGAAGTCGTGGCGATGCTGACACGGAACAACCTGGGGGCGGCGTATCACAAGCGCTTGCATGCCCTGAAGGGCGCGGCTGGGGACGGGATCGACCGACCGAGCTAGGCCCACGCCGGGCCTTACCATCATTGCGCTCTTCTAGTTGTCGGCATGACTACGGAGACCCGGGCGCCGGGCTCCGACCCTGTTGGTATCACCGGGCCGGCCGCAGGGCGTAGAAGTCCTGGAACAGGTTCAGCCCCACGGGAACGGCGCCCAGGAGTTCGACGATGCCGCCCCATTCGTGCTCGACGAAGGCCTCGTTGAAGAAGGCCTGGCCATACTCGGGTTCCGGACCGTCCAGCTTCTCCACCAGCTCCTCGGGAACGGCGTGGAAGAGGAAGCGTTCGGGGGCGAGTCGACGCATGTAGTCGACGGCCTTTTCGGCTTCCATGTACAGACCCCTTTGGTGCTCGGCGCTGCGCAAGATCAAGGCCAGAGCGAAAGCACCGTGGGTCGTGGCGAGGATCAGGCCGTCGGGCTTGCAGACGCGGGCGAGCTCGCGAATCCAGGCCTCGTTCGACTTCCTGTTGAAGTGGGAGAAGGTCGACAGGCTCACGACCAGATCGAGTGAGTCGGTTTCGAGCTCCAGGGGCGGCTGGACATCGTTCGTGAAGAAGTGCCCCGAGAGATTCTTCTGGCACCACTCGATGCTGGCCGCGCGCACGTCCGAACCCACGCAACGCACCCCCTCGATCCCGATGGGGAACCAGCGAAGCAAGCGTCCGCACCCGCATCCGAAGTCGTACACGCTCTCGATACTCGCGACGGGACGCCCTGTGTAGACCTCGTAGAGTTCACACACCACCCGGAAGTCCTCCGCGGACGTGTATAGATGGGAGTGCTCGCTCAACCCCCCGCAGGCCGTGTGACGCAGGTGCTCAGGCGGAATCGGTGGATAGTAGGACGAGAGCGCCTCGGGGTACTCGCGAACGCCGTTCACGCCCATCCAATGGGCCATTCCGCCCTCGAGCGGGTCGGGGAAGGCCTCCTGGAGGTCCGGGCGCTTGGAATGAATGTCGCGCAGGGCCTCCAGAAAGCCCTCGGCTCGGGGGGTCAGCAAAGTGGCGAGGTCCATGGTGGAGGAGGGTACCTTGCAATCGACTCGAAATCCGCCCATGCGCTTTCTTGAAAACATGCGGCCCTGTTCGAGTAGGATGCTGCGCCAAAACCGGGCCCAACGCACCTCGTGGGCCCTCATTCAGAGACCCCCACACATGTACGACCCCACCATGGTGCAGCCGATGCGGGACGAAGTCACCCGCCTCGGCGCCAACGAGCTCCACACCCCTGACGAGGTCGATTCAGCCGTCAAGCAGCCGGGAACGACCCTTGTCTTTGTCAATTCTGTCTGCGGCTGCGCGGCCGCAGGGGCCCGCCCGGGGCTGGCGCTATCGCTGATGAGCAGCAAGAAGCCGGCCAACGTCGTGACAGTTTTTGCCGGCATGGAGCGCGAGGCCGTCGCCCGGGCCCGGGAATACTTCAAGCCTTATCAACCAAGCTCTCCGCAGATCGCCTTGATGAAAGACGGCGAGGTCGTGAAGATGTGGCAGCGGCACGACATCGAAGGCCGCGACCCCGCCACGATCGCCCAGAGCCTGACGAAGGCGTTCGAAGAGTTCTGCTAGAGCGTCCGTGACGGGGTGGGCTCGAGGGCCCCTTTTTCATGAACCAAAAGATCCTGCAGGCCGCGGAGAACCTTCTCCAGGAAGCCGTCTACCAAGCCCGAGCCCGCCAGGCGGCGGGTATCGGGTTGAGCGGCCATCAGCTGGACCAGCCCGCCCCGGTCGGTGGTTGCGGCATCGGCGGGGCTCCGGAACACGATCTCGAGCTGTCCGAGCGTGGATCGGAGATCCTGCGCACCGTCTGGCCCAACCCCCTCGGCCCGGTCGCCGTGGAGCGCGTGCGCGCGGCGCTCCAGGGCTGGGTCGAGCGCCAGGACTCGATGGATCGAAAGCGCAACCACTTCCTGCGCGATTTCCGACAGTCCCATGGCTTCGACCGGCGCTCGTACTCGGACGAAACGGCCCAGGCCTTCGAAACAGGCCTGGAACGCATCAATGCCGAAGCCATGGAGCGCCTGAAGCAAACGGCACAGGAGTTGCTCCGGGCGGGCGAGTTTCCAGACCCTTCCGCTTCCGGAGGCGACGAAGCCTCTGCCTGAGCGAGTCCAAAGAGCCATGCAAGAATCCTCCCTTCTCCAGCGCGTCGAGCGCCTGGAGCGTCAGAACCGTCGTCTTCGCTTCAGCCTCCTGGCCGGAGGCCTCGGACTCTTCCTGGCCGCGGCCACGGGCTCCAGCCCCTGGATCGAAAGCGGCCCCGGGGCCGAGATGGGTGGGATCCCGGACGTCGTGGAAGCGGAACGCATCGTCCTCCGGGGAGCGAATGGGGAGGAAGCCTGCGTCATCGGCGTGGACAACAAGGGTTTCCCACAGCTCATCATGCGCAAGGACAAGTCCCACGCGATCATGACGCTGAACGGACCGGGGCTTCTCCTGCGTGGCGCCGATGGCAAGCGCAGCGCCTTCATGGGCATGGATACCCGAGGCATGACGACGCTCTCGCTTACGAGCGAGCGCTTGATCGATGGGGTCAAGCTGGCCGTCAAGCCCGACGGAGCGGCGGGGCTCTACCTGCTCGATCAGGACGGGCGCGATCGACTCGGGCTGGAGGCTTCCAAGAACAGCGGCGCGAACATCGTCCTGCGCAACCCCCAGGGTCGCATCCGAACGAGCCTCGGAATCGACCCCCACGAGATCCCCGCGCTGCTTTTCTTCGACCAGGAGGGACGACGACGGACCGGAATCCTCGTCGACGAATCCGGTAAGCCGCTGCTGGCCATCGAGGACGAGCGCGGCAACCCGCGCCTCGAGATCACGAGCCACTTCGACGGCTCGGGCCTGATCCGGCTGCTCCGGGAGGACGGCGGACTCGTTTTCGAGGCTCCGTAGGCGCGCGCCCGGTCTTTGACGCAGGGCCGGAAAACGCGGGGCCGGAAAAAACTGCGGCAAGAGATTTCCGGAGGGAACCCGGACCGGGAAGGGATCGTCCTAGCTCGTTTACGCTATTGGTGGGTTTTTTCTCAGGCGGCGGAACCGCTCGGCGGGCCCGCCTGGGGGGCTCGTGAGAAGGGCCAGGCGGACGACCTCATTCGCCAAAAACCGCAGTATCATGGGCCTCGTTCGCGGAGTGTCCGTTCCCGCCCCCTACGTCCCATGGGTGCACCCCACCCCATGCGCACTGCCCTTCCCAGTCCCTTGGTTCTCGCACCGTTGAAGAAGACCTTTAGCGGCCTTTTGCGACCGGCCTTCAGCTGCATTTGCATCTTTGTAGTTGCAGCCACGGCGCAGGCTCAGGCTCCCGTCGCGGACTTCTCCGGAACCCCGCTGTCCGGAGAAGCCCCCCTGGCCGTGACGTTCTCCGACGCCACGACCGGAACCGTGACGGCCTGGTCCTGGGACTTTGGTGATTCGAGCTCATCGAGCATCCAGAGCCCGACACACACGTACACCACCGCGGGCACCTACACCGTGACCCTGACGGCCATGGGGCCCGGCGGTTCGGATCCCGAGATCAAGACG
>CBFIHP010000004.1:350650-357488 GCA_965662355.1 Planctomycetota bacterium
GTACACCGTCACGCTGACCGCAACCGGCCCCGGTGGTTCCGACCCCGAGGTCAAGACGGACTACATCGTCGTCGCCGACCCGCCGGTGGCCGAATTCATCGGCTCACCGCAAAACGGTACGCCGCCGTTGGTGGTCAACTTCACGGACCAGACGACGGGCGACGTCACCTCCTGGGCCTGGGATTTCGGTGACACGAACACCTCCACGCTGCAGAGCCCCAGCCATACGTACACGGCCACGGGCACGTACTCGGTCACGTTGACCGCAGCCGGACCCGGTGGGTCCGACCAAGAGCTGAAGAGCGGATTCGTCGTGGTAGCGGACACCCCCCTCGCCGCCTTCGTCGGGACCCCGCAAAACGGCGCACCGCCTCTGCTTGTGGACTTCACGGACCAATCGACGGGCAACATCACGTCATGGGATTGGGACTTCGGCGACACCAACTCCTCGACGATTCAAAGCCCCAGCCACACCTACACGGCAGTGGGGACCTACGCGATCACGTTGACGGTGGCGGGACCGGGTGGTTCGGATGACGAGATCAAGTCGGACTACATCGTCGTGGCCGATCCGCCGGTCGCCGAGTTCGTAGGCACACCGCTCGGTGGAGACTGGCCGCTCCTGGTCACCTTCACCGATGCGACGACCGGCAACACGAGCGCTTGGTCATGGGACTTCGGGGATATGTCCAGCTCGACGCTGCAGAGCCCTACCCATACATACGCCTCAGCAGGCACCTTTTCCGTGACCCTGAGCGCTGCCGGACCCGGTGGAGCGGACGCTGAGCTCAAGACGGACTACATCACGGTGTCCGATCCTCCGCCCGCGGTCGAATTCGTCGGCACGCCGACCGAGGGTACCGTGCCCATGACGGTGTCCTTCACCGATCAAAGCACAGGCCCAATCACCAGCTGGCTGTGGAACTTCGGTGACGGCACGGGATCGACGCTGCAACACCCGAGCTACGTCTACGCGAACAAGGGGACGTACTCGGTGACACTGCAGACTACGGGGCCCGGCGGTGTCGATGCCCTGGCCAAGCCGGGATACGTCGTCGTCCGGCGCGCGCCGCCGATCAAGCGCGTCAACGAAAACAGGGGCAACGCCAACCGCCAGCTCAGCTCTCCAAAGATCACCGCCACACCTTCGATCCTGAACTTCGGTGCGGTCGCATCGGGAAGCAGTACACAGCTGAACTTCCAGGTCTTCAACCCCGGTTGGGATCCGGTCCAGCTGACCACGATCGAGTTCCGGCTCGGATCCTTCGGCACAGCCGAGGCGTTCACACTGGATTTCAACGGCCAGCAGTACGCGGGTTCGGACGCGGATCAGGTCATTCAGGTCACACCGATCACGCTGGGAGTGGACGAGGCCCCGATTATCGGCAGCGTGACCTTCTCCCCGACGGGCCAGCAGTTCGATTCGTTCCTGTTCCGCTTCAAGGGAAATTGGCGCAACACGAACTTCTTCGTTGCCACGGTCCAGGTCGATGGGCTGGGAGGTCACGAGGGCGATCCCTACCTGCACGTCACCATCGACTCCGAGGAGTGGATCGCCGACTACGACGAAGACGGCATGGAAACGGTCACGTTCGATGGATCAGGCTCGCACACGCACGAGCCCGGCATGTCGCTCAGCGCCTACGAATGGGAAATCGGTGGCATGCTGGTCGGAACGGCCGACTCGCTGACAACCAGCCTTCCCATCGGCAGCGAGAGCGTGCTCTTGCGCATCTACGACGACGATGTTCCGCCCAAGACTTTGACGGAAACCGTCGGGGTCGAAGTCGTGGCCACCAACAACATCCCGGGCACCCTGACCACATACTACGACGCCCAGGAAGTCGGAGCATCGTTGCTACTCGACGCGGTCCCCGGAGAACCGAATTTCCGCGAACGTCGCGACTCCTACGCGGTGGGATCGGTCGGTGGCAATGTCGGTGCTTCGCCCTATACCCAGGATGTCATGGTCCAGGTCGAGGGTGACATCACGATCACGCAGTCGGGTTCCTACGTCTTCACGGCGACCGGCGGCGTCGGTACCCGTCTCGAACTCAATGGCTTGCCCATCGCAGGTGCGCAGGTGCTGACGCCGGGAATGTACGCACTTGAGGCGCGCTTCGCGGTCGACTTCCTGGCCGACCTGCCACTGGATGTCACGCTGTCCCTGGACGGTGGCCCCGCCGACCCGATCGATGGGGAAATCGTGCGCCACGACGAGTCGAACATGCCGCCCTCGCTGCACTCGATCTCGCCCAACACGGGCACGTCGGCCGGCGGCAACACCGTGACCATCAACGGTTTCGGCTTCTTCCCCTACAGTGAAGTAACGCTTCATTGGGGAGGGAGTGACTACACGCTGAACGACTTCGTCAGCCTTTCGTCGACGAGCATCGTGTTCGTAACCCCCCCCGGCGGCGGCTTGATCCCCGTCTCGGTAGAAACGGGCGATGGCGAGACAACCTCGCGGCCCTTCACCTACCAGCTCGACGGTCCGGTGCCGATCAACTTCTTGCGCAACCACGTCTACTCGCTGAATTCACCGACGAACGCGGCCTGGGGCCCGGACGGGCGGCTGTATATACTGCGCCTCGGTGGCGAGATAACCGCCTTCGAATTCGACGAGGGCTACGGGCTCATCGGTTCGGCGACCTACGTGGGCGTTTCCGGCCTGACGAACAAGGACGCGATCGGCATCGCCTTCAACCCCTACGACGCGCCCAGCCCGGTTCGTTTGTATGTTGGACACGGAGAGCACTACGCCAATGGTGGCACGACGCCGGTCAGTTTCTCACCGTACTCGGGACAGGTCAGCTACATCGAAGGCCCGAACTTCGACACACCGGTTCCCGTGGTGACGGGCCTACCGGTGTCGAACCACGACCACGCGGTCAACCAGATTGCCTTCGACAACAACGGTGACCTGTTCATCAGCGTGGGCAGCATGACCAACGCAGGAGTCAAACATCCCAACCACGGCGACCTGCCGGAATCGCCTCTCTCCGCGGCGGTCGTGAAGGCTCACACCTCGCGTCCGGGCTTCAACGGCACGATCACGTACTCGGAAACCATGGGCGGCGCTCCGAACAATGACCAGCGCTTCGGCGACATCGTCGATGTCGATGCGGGCGTGGACGTCGAACCCTGGGGTCACGGTATCCGCAACGCATACGGGCTAGCCTTCACGACGAAATCACGGCTGTATGTCACGGACAACGGTCCCAACGCCATTTTCGGCGAGGCCTCGACCGGGCCGATGACCCAGGACCCAGGCCCGTACGACGACGACGAGATCAACCTCATCGAATGGAACAGCTACTACGGGAGCCCCAACCGTAACCGCGGTCGCTACGACGCCCGTCAGAACATCTACTACGGTGGCCTGGCCGGGCCTCCTAGCATCCCCGAGACGTTCATGCAGATGATCGGCTGGACTCCGCCTTCCAGTGACGGCATCGACGAGTACCGCTCCGATACCTTCCAGGGTCAGATTCGCGGGCACCTGATCATCCAGGAGTACCTGAACAAGATGCGTCGGGTGCGATTGAAGGCCAACGGCAGGGGTCTGACCGGACAGTTCACTTTCGAACCCAACACCGCTGCCCTCTCCACGGTGACGTGTCCCGGTGGCGTGGTCATATCGCTCGACTACGAGAGCAACCAGATCGAGGTCTTCGAGCCCGATGATCTCTCCGCCTCGGGCCTCGTCGTGCACGACGTGTTCCCCTGGCGCGGTCCGGCCAGCGGTGGCACCCCCTTCATCATCTCCGGAGTCGGCTTTGGCGACCTGATGGACACCAGCGTCACGATCGGTGGCAACGCCGCGGTCTTGAGCGAGGTCACCTCGCAGCGCATCCGTGGCACGGTACCGGCCGAGCTCACGCCGACGACCGATCTCGTCGATATCGACGTGACCGTCGGCAGCATCTGCGACACGCTCCCCGATGCCTTCCGTTATCTGTACGGCCCGGGCCTCGAACCGGGTCGCTGGGAATCGCTGAATGCGGTGCCGGAAGCGCTCGGTGAAGTCGCCGGTGGCATCATCGACGGGTTCCTCTACCTCGTCGGCGAGGGCAGCGGCAACACCTATCGCTTCGACTGCGTGAACCGTCAATGGATCAGCAACGCCGCCCCGCGCACGTTCACGGGTCACCACCATGCGGCCGAGGTCTACGACGGCAAGCTGTACCTGATCGGTGGAATCAGCGGTGGCTCGGAAGGCAAGGTACAGATCTACGACCCGGTCATGGACTCGTGGTCCGAGGGCATGGACATGCCCTGGGCTGCGGGCTCTCCAAGCACTTCGGTGATCAACGGCATGATCTATGCCGCAGGCGGTATCGTCGGCACCTTCACGGTAGGAACCGCCGGGGTGTACGACCCGCTCCTCGACACCTGGACGCTGCGCGCGCAGATGCCTGATGGCGGACGCAATCACACGGCCGCTGCAACCGATGGTGAGAAGTTCTACATCTTCGGTGGACGCAAGGGCGGCAATTTCGTCGCCAACGGATTAGACGAAACCTTCGTCTATGACCCCGGCGCGAACACGTGGGATTGGAGCGGAGCCGGCGGGTCGATCCTGGAGCGGATCCCCGAAGCCCGCGGTGGCATGGGCAAGGCGATTTATCTCCGCGGTGAGTTCTACGTATTCGGTGGCGAAACACTGAACGACCCGGACGCGACCCCAGGAACGAACGTCTACGACCGCGTCGACGTATACGATCCGGTCGCGAACACCTGGCGCCTCGACCAGGAGATGCAGACCGGGCGGCACGGCCTCTTCCCGATGCTGTTCCAGGGCTTCGTGCTTCTGCCCGGAGGCGGCACCGTGGCGGCTCTCTCCCAGTCGACGATCTTCGATACGTTCACGCGCCAATAGACGCGCACCAAGAAGGGCGGAAGTGGGGTTAGAATCCCGCCCGTGGGAGCCCTACCGAAGAGAGGTCGTTCGCTTCGTCGGATACTGTTCGCCTGCGGCGCGCTATTGACAGCCCTCGGCGGGGTCGAACTGGCATTTCACCTCGCCCCTGGCCTGCTGCCCTCCAGCTATCGCGAACGCTTTGCCATGCACGGGGTCGAGCTGTTCCACCGCGGAATCCTCGAGGTCACACCGATCCGCGGGGTGCCATTGCCACTCGTCTTGGAAGAGCATGTCGGTCCGCCGCCTGCGGACTTGAAGGAGCTCGGCATCGCTCCTGCGGAGGATGACTATGACACCAGGCGCTATCCGCGGGTTCACTTGCCCGCGGACTCGCGGGGCTTTCCCAACACCGAGGAGCTTGAACAGGCCGAGCTCGTCTTGATCGGGGATTCGTTCGGCGTGGCCACGGGCGTGAAGGAGCCACCGGGGCTGCAGAAGATGATCGTCGAGGCGACCGAACGCACGGTCTTCAATCTCTCGATCGCTGGCATCGGCCCCCTGCGCGAGGAGTTCCTCCTGGACCGCATGGGCTTCGGCCTGAAGCCGCGCTGCATCGTTTGGTTCTTCTACGCGGGCAACGACGCCACCCTCTCCATCGACCCTCTGATCCATGAGCACTTCGGGCGCATGAGCTGGGCCGATGCCTATGCCGAGCGCCGCGCACCGAGCTTCTTCCTCCCGGACCTCGTGCGCTTGGCCTTCGAAAAGAAGCCGCAGGCCGCACTGCAAACCCCGCTACCCGGCTATCCGTTTCGTTTGAAGAACGGCAGCATGCAGCCCGTTTGGTTTCTCCCGGACAACCTCCGCCAGCTAGCGTGGACCAAAGAGACCTGGAACCAAAACGACGGCTGGCGCAACGCTCAGGAGGTTCTGAAGCGCGTGCGAGACAAGTGCACGGAGAAGGACGTCTCCCTGCTACTGGTCTACGTACCGACGAAAGCGGAGGTCTACCTCCCCCTGGTCGATGCGGAAGCCCAGATGGTCTTCGGCAACGCGCAACGCCGTGCCCCCGAGCCGCTTGCTAGCAGTGCGGAGGATTTTCTCGCGGCCTGCCTGGCGCGACGTCATGCCCTCGAGGAGAGCTTCACCGCCTTCTGCCAGCGCGAGGGCATCCCCCTCCTCTCGGCCACCCCCGCGCTCGAGGCCCTGGCTCGGTCGGGAGAACTCGGCTACCTCGTCGCGGATACACACTGGCAGGAGACAGGGCAGGCAACTCTGCTCGCCGGGCTCGTCGACGCCTTGATCGAACTGGGCGTCGTCGACGAGTCGCGACGTATCGACTGACCCGGAAGCTGCGGGGGTGACACGCAAGCGGGGGGCTCGGTTCTACTGCGCCTTGTTTGAGCTGAATAGGTACAGAGTCACGTCCAAACCAAGGATTTGGGATTCCTCTTCCGCAAACCTCTTTCGTAAAGCACGTATGGCAAAAGCCGAATAGGGATCGCGCTGGAAGATCCAAACACGCTGATGCTCCTTGGCCGATCTCAGGTGCTCTTGAAAAAGCACTTCTGGGGTCACTTGGCCGGGCTGCGAAAGCCGTCTTGCATAGTAATGCCACCCGGTCGGAGAGCCTTTCGGGTCGGGATCCCAGAGGGGCTTCACCACGACCGCATCACCCGGGCGGGCCTCGGCCAGGATGTGGGCCACCGCGGCGCGGTAGTCCTCGCGCTCCCCTCCCAGGAGATTCACGAGGACGCCGGCCCCTAGACCGGCATAGAACAGGGTCAGGATGGCGCTCTTCAGGCACTTCCAGACGGTTCTGGAGGGGTTCAGTGCTCCGAGTGCCTCGAACCCAGCGGCCACTAGAACGGCCAGGGGCCCGATGGAGCCCGCGATATAGCGCCAACCAAACGAGGCTCGATCGAAGAGCTCCGAGGCCAGGCAGGCCCAGACCGGTACGGCGAAGGCCATGGC
>CBFIHP010000004.1:357588-366449 GCA_965662355.1 Planctomycetota bacterium
CCCACGAGGAGCCAAGAAGGGGCCTTCTGGCCCTCAGATGGGGCCTTCGAGGGCTCGTTCCGGCGCAGGTACGAGATGCCCAGGAGAGCCAGGGCCAGCCCCACGGCCGCCGTCGGAAGGGCCACAAAACGCCCGAACCAGGGCCCGGCGAAGCCCGAGTTCATGAAAAAGAGGTGGTAGATCCCCTGGGCCAGGGCAAGGAAGCCGCTCTCGTGCCCGCCGGGCGGGAAATCCTGGCTCAACTGGCCGAGAAAGCCGAAAACGCCCCACGGAACCCACAAGAGCACACCCGCCAACAGTGGCGCCAGGCCGCGCAGGACCGCCCCGCGTAGCGGAGGCCGAGTCGCCGCGATCCATACCACGCACAACCCGAGCACGAACAGGTAGTGGATGAAGTAGTAGTGGCTGTGGAGCCCAAGCGCGGTCCACAGAGTGACCGCCCAGGGTAGGCGGGAGAGCCCTCCTCGTGGGCCGGATGCGCATTCCAGCCCGCGCAGGACCGCCAGGGTCAAACCGCACACCGAGAGCGCCAGCCACCCGTACATGCGAGCTTCCGAGAAGATCACATAAGAGAAGGAAGAGAAGAGCGCCACCAGCCCCGCCCGCGCTCTCCCGGCGCTCCCAAGGGCTCCCGCGAGTTGCCAGACCAGAAACAGAAACGCCACCCCCACCGCGATCGACGGCAGGCGTAGGGCCAGCTCCGATTCGCCAAAGGCCCCGACAGAGAGCCGCTCCGCCAGGAAGGACAGCGGTGGATGGTTGTCGGTCTTCACCGACTGAAAGAACTCGGGCCACCCCGGCTCGCGCACGTGGTGCAGGCTGTGGAACTCATCGGTCCACAGACTCCGGCGGAACGCGCCGAAGCTCCACAGGAGCGATCCCCCGAGGAGCAACGCCACGAGGAGGAGAGGGCCCTTCTTCATCCGTAGAGCTTCGTGGATCCGGCAGCGGATGTTGAGCTTCGAGTGTTTTTTGAAGAATCGGGGGTCCGTGGGGGTGGGCCAGCGGAGGGAGCAACCGATGGCTCTTTTGTTGAAACGCCCCCCCCCTTGGGCGCCCCCATGGATGTTGGAGCGCTGGAAAACGGCACCGGCCCCATGTTCACCAACGGCGTGTTCGGCACCGTCGGCTCGCAGTAGCCCACTCGAAAATCGAGAAGCGCTTTCCCCGCAGGTCGTGGGCGGCCCAACGAAGAGCGAAGTTTCTTCGACAGTGCTCCAAGAGTGGCTGTGATGTCATCCCCGAGGGGGTTCTCTAGATTCGCACAACGAGGGCGCACCTAAAATGAAGACTCGGCTTCACGCTCCTTTCCCCTTTCCGTTCCAGGCTTCCCTCCCCCATGCGGCTCGATCTGTACAAGGCTGGCTTGATCACCGGCCTCGCAACCTGCCTCGCACTGGCCTCCGGTGCTCAGACGGGCTGCGATTATGCGATCGAGTTCGGGGTGAATCCGAGCTTTCACACATGGTCGTCGCGCGGCATCGTCTTCGCCGACGCGATGACGCGGGTGAAGGACTTCGAGGTCTTCGAGAACGAGTCGATCGGTCGTGCGATGGGCATCCCCGCCGGTGAACTGGGAGCAGGTTGGCCGGACCCCAGAACCCTGGGGCCCGATCAGGAATTCGGTGCGCTGCTCTTCGGACAGATGGAGGGTAGCTTGCCCGACGGCACCATCGATCCGTACGTCATCACGTGGGAGGGCACGGGCGAGGTGAGGCTGGATGGACTCTTCGTCAAGGACGAGCACGAACGCACGTCGAATCGAGCCGTCGTCGTCATCGATGGGGCCATCTTCGTCGAGAACACCGGCCTATCGGTGCGCTGGAGCTCTCCCGATCCGAGCGACCCCGTACGAGACATCCGCGTGTGGTTGCCCGGCATGGAGAACAGCGGGCGTATCTTCTGGCCGCCGTACATGCAGATGGTCCGCATGATGAACGCGGGACACGGACCGTCCAGCTGGCGCACCCTAGACTGGACGCGCGTCAACGACCACGGCGAACAGGGACCGGATTCCCTCCCGTTCAGATTGGACGGGCGCCCCACGCCGGCGAGCCCCACGCAAGGCACGCCACGCGGCGTCGCCGTCGAATACCAGGTCGCCTTCGCCAACGAGCTCGGCATCGACCTGCATTTCCTAGTACCGCACCGCGGTGACATGAGCGAATGGGATTACCTGCTCTACCTCTACGAAGTCTTCCTGACGATTCGAGATGGAGCCCCTGCTGTCCCCGGCATCCATGGCGATCAGCCGTTCGCAGGGTTGAATCCCGGATTGAGTGTGATGCTCGAACTGTCGAACGAAATCTGGAATCCGGGCTTCCCGGTACACGGATGGATGTCGGATCAATCCCTCCTGAACGGCCTGACCGTCCACGAACAGATTGCAAGTCAAATCGAGCTGGCCTTCGACATCGCTGACGGCGTTTTCATGGGCGACGCGCGCTTGAAGAAGTACATCGGGGGTACAACGGGCAACCCCACCTACATGCAACAGATACTCGAAGCCCTGCGTCCGGGATTCCATCTGGATGCGATAGGCCCCGCCGCCTACTTCGGTCCGCATCCAGCCGTGATGGATGCGTGGGTCTCCGAAGTCGACCCGCAGACGAACGAATGCATCTCTTGCCCCGTTGCTGACGATATCATCGAGGCGGCACGGGCCGAGATTCCGGCGCTGCGCCCCGGGCTGATGGCACATCGCGATCTGGCGGATGGCTACATCAACCCCGATGGCAGCTCGCCGCGCCTCGTGCTGTACGAAGGTGGCCAGTCGTTCAAGTCGATCTTCCAGCCCTGGTCCCGACAGGCCAACCTCGCGCAGTCGAAGGCAGGCATGTATGCGGCATACACCGATGACCTCATTCCGCTCCTGATCGAGGTCGGCGTCGACGAGGTGATCTGGTACAGCTTCATGACGGATCAGACCCCGGATGTGATCGCACCATTTGGTGTCTGGAACGATATGAACCAGAAAATCACCTATCCGGTTCCTGAGGAGTATCAGAGCGAAGGTGCTCCCAAGGCCGCGGCGATCTATCGGGCACCACCCTTGACCAGCGACTGCCCCCTGGCGCGCGCCTTCTTCCGCACGGTCGCGGACAACGCATTCTCCTTGTCGACGACGACTCCGAGCCTGGGTAGGACCATGGACATCACCGTCGACCTCGCGAAGACGGGTCACCCTTTTGGCTTCGCGTTCTCGTTCACGAACCAGGCCAACTACATGTTGCCGGACGGGCAGACGCTGCTCACGGCGGGCCCGTTTGCCTTGGGGCTATCCCTAGAAGGCAATCCCCTGGCCCAGGGCAGCATCGTGATTCCGAACGACCCGAACCTCGCGGGCATGAGCTTCTCCATACAGGCACTGCACTTCGGAGGGGGACAGGCGTTCGCACTGTCCAACGCGCTGGATCTCGTTCTGGGGCGCTGAGCCCCTGAGCCTGGCCGGTTCTATGCCGAAACACCCCCGCTCGGGCAATTCGGGTTTATGCTGAACTCCTCTCGGAGCGCAGCATCATAACCCGCACCCTTGCACGCATTTCAGTCGCCTTCGTTCTGTCGAATATCGCCCTAGCCCAGGCCCCCGAGAGCATTCGCGCGGGGGGCTCGCACGGAGCCGCCCTCGAATACGGCATGAACCCGAGCTTCGCGACATGGTCGTCGCGGGGCATCGTTTTCGCGGACGCCATGCTGCGGGTGCGCGATTTCGTGATCTACAACGGTGGCTCGCAGGGAAACGCACCGCTGATCCCACTGGGGCAGGGACTCCTGGGAGAAGGTTGGCCAGACCCTAGCGCTCTGGGCCCTGGCGACCAGTTCGGCGCGCTGCTCCTCGGGGTGCTGCAAGGCACGCTACCCGACGGTTCGGTCGAGCCCTATGTCATCACCTGGAACGGCACAGGCTCTTGTTCGCTCCTCGGACAAAGCGTCGTCAGTGAAGTAAATCGCACGAACCAGCGCGTCGAGGTGTTCGTCGATTCGAGCCAGGGCTCGCCCAACGCAACGCTCTCGTGTCTGTGGACGGACCCGAACCCGTCGGATCCGGTGCGCGACGTTCACGTGTATCTACCCGGGATGGAAAACTCGGGCGCACTCTTCTGGCAGCCCTATCTCGACAAGGTGCGCGGCATCAGCGCGGGCAACGGCCCGGCCTCGTGGCGCACCCTCGATTGGTCGCGCGTGAACGAATACGGAGTTCCACCGGGCGCCGGAGGATTCACGTTCGACCTGGCCAACGTCATCCGCCCTTCGAGCCCCAGCCAGGGCACCTTCCGGGGCATGTGTCCCGAGTTCATGGTCGCGTTCTGCAACGAGCTCGGCGTCGACCTCCACCTGAATCTCCCCCACCGGACCGCCGATCTGTCGCCGGCGGAGTACGTCACCTATCTTAGCGACGCCTTGACACGCGTGCGCGACGGATCGCCCGGGGTTCCCGGGGTGCAGGGAGGGCAGCCGTTTTCGGGGCTGGATCCCTCGTTGACGGTCACCATCGAGCTCTCGAACGAAATCTGGAACGCGGGCTTTCCCGTGAATGCATGGATGACCCAGCAGGCGGGCATCAATGGCATCACGCCCCACCAGCAAGTCGCGAACGAAATCGCGCAACTGTTCAGCATCGCCGAACAGGTCTTCTCCGCTGCGGACGCAGCTCGCTTGAAGACGTTCGTGGCTGGTCGCCTCACACAACCGCAATTCCTCGAGAACGTCCTGAACGGCCTTCCCCCCGGCACGCACGTCGATGCGGCCGGCCCGGCGGCCTACATACGCCCGGACCAGTCCGACATCAGCGCCTGGTTGTCCGGCGCCAACCAAGACGGGTGTCCCAATTGCCCGACTCCCGAGGAAGTCGTGACCGCTGCGCGCGCAGGGATCCCGTCCATCGGAGACTATCTCGAGGCCAACCGCGTCGTCGTAAATGCCCATGTCAATCCCGATGGCTCGCGCCCGCGCTTTGTCTTGTACGAAGCTGGAGCCAACCTGCACGCGGGTTTCCAGCCCTGGGGCGCCGCCGCCAACGCCGCGAACCAGCTCCCCTCGATGTACACCGCCTACGTCGACGAGTTCGTACCCGAGCTGATCGACCACGGGGTCGAACTCGTCCACTGGTACAGCTTCATGACGGACTTCAACCCCTCAAGCTTCGCGGCCTACGGTTGCTGGAACGACATGAACCAGGAGATCACGCTTCCCGTCGCAGGTCCCTATGTCGACGAGGGGGCTCCCAAGGCCGCCGCCATCTATCGCGGGCCACCTCTCCTTACCTCGACGCCACTCGCCCATTCCATCTTCCGCAACGCAGGAGCGAACCCTGCGTCCTTCACGCTGGACGCACCGGTCCTCGGGACCATCGTCGACGCCGCAGTCGACCTGACGACGAGCGGCCACGACTTCGCGATCCTGATCTACTCTCCTGGCCAGGCCATGATTCCCTTCGGGACCAACATGTTCCTGTTGACGTTCCTGCCGGGACAATCCTTGACTGTCGTCCCTCCCAAGCCCGGCCCCATCGCGACCTTCACGATCCCTGCCCCGAACGACGTGAACCTCTGCGGCCGCCAGCTCTCCGTCCAGGCGCTCCACTTCGGAGGGCAGAGCGATATCGCCCTGTCCAATGCCCAGGACATTCTTTTCGGCCGGTAGCCAGAAGACACGCCAGGGCCTTTACGAGGCCGGTACCTAGGCCAAACGGCCTTTCCAGGCCGCGTGAGTAGCGCATTCGAGGCTGTTTGCGAAGCACTTTCTCGGACACGGCCGGCGCCGTGGATTTTTGCCTTCTCGCGGGCAAGGACAAATGCCGAAGCGTGGCTTCTCGCAACGGCTCCGCGGGGAAAGTGTCTTCGATCGAAGGCGTAGGGCGGAGCCCCAGACCAGAAAGCCCGCTCGTGCTGACACGCGTACGAAGTCTATTTCGACGTCTCCCGTTCCCGAATCTAGGCAAGTTGATCCCCACGGGAGTTGGGGGCAAAGGAGGGCGCAAGATCCTCATCTTCGGTCTCGGCCTGATGGCCGCGGCTTCGGGGGTGTTGTACTTCTTGCACCTCTTCCCGTTGCACGTCTACAAGGCGAAGAACGACTCCATGGCGCCGGCGCTTTATCGCGGTGACCTGTTCGGTGTCGAACGCTTCTCCTCCTGGTTAGGGTCGCCCAAACGCTATGACCTCGTTTCGTACCGCTATCCGATGGATCAGTCGCGCCGCCTCGTGCACCGCGTGATCGGTTTGCCGGAGGAGAAGGTCCGCATCGAGAAGGGCGATCTTTGGGTTCGTCCGAAGGGCTCCAACTGGCGCGTACTGCGCAAGCCCGAGGGCGTGCAGAAACTCCTGTGGAAGGAGGTCACGCCCGATGGAGCTACCGTTTGGCTCGGTGACGAACTCAGCGACTGGAACATCGACGGGAATCGAATCGAGGCTTCGAACCCAGGGTACGCCCGCTTTGGTGCGCCAGGCACCTCGATCATGGATGCCTACGAACACGGTCATTCCAAGGGTCGTCGCGTCGAATTGAAGACGCCACCCGACCTCGAGCAGAACGTGGTCGGCGACCTGCGCCTGACCGGCTGGGTCCGCGCCAAGGCAGACTGCGTCGAGGCGCGGATCGAAATCCACGAAGGCAAGAGGGTCTACCGCTTCAAAATCCCGGGCCCGGCCGCCGACATCAATGCGGCTCCCGGAATCCAGGTGGGCAAGAACATCCAGGTCGCGCAGCCGTATCGACTGCCCGAGGACAAGGAAATCGCCTTCCGCGCCACGAACCTGGACGACGTACTGACGTTCGAAGTCGACGGCTCCGAGGTCGCGAGCTTCGAGATCGACTCGGTAGCACCGCGCTTCAACGAAGTACGTGTGTGCTTCGACGGCGACGGTGGTGTCTGGGAAGACGTGGTGCTGGAGCGCGACGTCTACTACGTCTCACCGCCGAACAAGAAGTTCAACGTCACCGTACCCGCCGGCCACTACATGCTCCTGGGTGACAACCCACAGCACTTCATGGACCCGCGCTTCTGGCGCGTCCTGAAGCTGTCGGTCAAGACCGAGAACGGGACCGAGACCTACCGCGGCAACCTGCGCCCGACCGAGAACCCGCGCACCTTCGTCGAGGACGGAGAAACGTGGATGCAATTCCGCGACGAACACGGCCGCAAGCATGAGTTCCCTCGCGATAACATCAAGAAACGCACCTACGAGCCCTCGCCCTTCGTACCGGGCGAGATGATCGAGGGACGTGTCCTGTGGGGTGTGAATGGCTAGCCAGGGCAAGCCGTCTGAATAACGAAGCCGGGGCCGGTGAGGATGAACTCGCCGACCCCGGTTTTTTCGTACGTGTGCGCCGTTAGATGAGGTCGCGCGCTGCTGCTAGTAGTAGGCAGCCGCCATATCGGTCAGATACCCGTAGCGAGTCACGCTGAAGTCCGTAACCAGCTCGACCCGCACCTTGGTGCCAGGCACCACGACCCAGCCGTCCGTACGTCCGAAAGCGCTACCGGAACCGCTACTTATCAAGTTGCCGGAAATCCGGTACAGGAGCCCGTTGCTCTCGTCGTAGACCGAGAGGAAATCGTAGTTCGCTTCGGAGTTCAGCTTCGTGAAGTGCACGGCGACCTGGGAGGCGCCAGGATACTCGTACGTGAAGGTGTATGTCGCGTTGTTGGCGTAGTTGTGCGGCGTGGCTTTCGCGTAATTGACGTAGTTCCATTGCGGATTCGACGAGGCGACTTCCCAGTTCGCAACGATCGTGCCCGTGGGGTTGCCGCTATAACCATGCACCAGCACGTTCCAATCGTCCTGCGCCGGGTTCGTGAAATCGACCGACTCGTTGGAGCCTGAGATGTAGGGCGCCTTGAACTCGGCAGCGTTGTGGGAACCCTGGTCACCCGGCCAGTTGATGGTCGCGCGTTTCACGTAGAGGTCCGCGTCACCCGAACCTGTCAAGGTCACGCTCAACGAACTGACATTGGCCGGCACGGGGATCGTGAATTCCGTCGTCCCCCCGGTCGATACCGAGTAGTTCTGGGTGACCCCGTCCGCTAGCTCGGGCGGGCCGGCACTCGCCTCGTCCCAGGAAGCCGTGATCGTGCCAGCAGGGTTGCCACTGTAGCCGTGGATCAAGACGTTCCACGTGTCCGCGGCCGGCGCCGGGAAGTTCACCGATTCCGACGAGCCACCGATATAGGGCGACTTGAATTCAGAAGCGTTGTGGGAACCCTGGTCACCCGGCCAGTTGATGGTCGCGCGCTTCACGTAAAGGTCCGCGTCACCCGAACCCGTGATCGCCACGGTCAGGTTCGTCGCGCCCGCCGGCACTTCGATCACATAGGCCAGCGTGGCTCCCGTTGAAACGTTAAAGGAATCGCCTATTCCGTTGGCGAGCGCACTTGCTCCCCCACCACCGTTGGAGCCGATGGCGGCGGTCAAATCGATACGCCGCTTGCTCGAATCTCCGGAGACCGTTGCGCCGGTGCTCTGGTACAGACTGACCGTGCCCGCCAGATCGCCGATCAAGCTGGCGTTCGCCGTGAAGAGCTGCGCCGTCAAGCCAGCCGCCGCCGGACACGCCGATGACGTTCCGCCCAGGGCGAAGGTACCACCGCCGCAGCGTGCACAGATGACCTCCTCCGAGGGCGCGTAAACGTCAAGGAACGTGGCCGTATCCGAATAGCACGCGCGCTCGTCGACAAAACGGCTCGAATCACTGCAATTTGCCGGCGGAAAAGGCGAGTAGTTCGCACCGGTCTGATCCCAGACCGAACCGACCGAGATCACGTTGTTCGAGCAGGCCGGCGAACCCATCGAATCCGTCCAACCGTCATTGCCGGCGGCTGCAAAAACCAGGATGCCGTTGGCCACGGCGTCCGCCGCGGC
>CBFIHP010000004.1:366548-369737 GCA_965662355.1 Planctomycetota bacterium
ATTGTGCATCGTGCCCGAGTTGCACTCACTGAAGTATCGCCCGCCACCCAGGGACATGCTGATGACACGAATCGGTGCTCCCCCGTTGGCGCCGTTCTTGTTCGTGATACACCAGTTGATGGCGTTCGCGATGACGCTATCGAAGGCGTTGGGAAACACCGTGTGGCAGTAGAGATCCACGCCCGGGGCATAGCGCTTCACGATCGAAGCCGTCCCCGTACCGTGGTAACAATCGTTGAAGTTCAACGAATAGATCGACGTTCCCGGATCCGAAAAGTTCTGGCCCGCGGCCACGACACCGTTCGGCAACGAAGTCGAACCACCCAGCTCGGGGTGGGAAAGATCGAAATGCGAGTCGATCACGGCGACACCGACACCGGAGCCGTCATGGCCACTTGCCGCTGCGCTGGTCGAACCGGTCAACGTACGCCCCTGGTCGGTGAAAAGCCTGTTCAGACGATCCTTGCGCACGAACTCGACATCGTCTCGGGCCGCCAGCCGTCGCAAGGCCTCGGGACTGTCGACCATCGCCACCACGGCGTATTGCAGCGTCAGAAAATCGATCACCTCGATCGATCCAGCACGCAACATCCCTGGCGATTGCGCCAACCCATCCATGAACAACGCCTGGCGCACGGAAACCGCATCCGCAACTTCACGGGCCCGATCGGGCGACGTCGCGGTCTGGAAGCGGGTATCGATGTCATCGACCTTCAATTCGACGACGACTCGCAGGCGAGCACTTCGACCGAGCGCCTGCGCAGCATCGAAGTCGCTCTGTAACTCGGGGTCGATCTTGCGCAGGGCTGCCTCCTGCAGCGTTTCTTGCGCACGTTCGATTTTCGGCTGACTCTGGGCCGGACCAAGATCGGCCAAACCCAGAAGAACCACGAACGACACAAACGTCGTCCGTGCATGGGGGACTTGAAGCATAGGACTCTCCTAAGGGAAAGGAGGGAAGCGGAGAATGGACATCCTCTGTGTAGCCCCCGCCATGCTCCCCGTCAATGTCGTTGCAAAGCCCTTCCTGCCTTTCCCCGTGGGTGAATTAAGCCTATTTCAAATCGAAGGGTTCACGCGTAGCGAGCGACCCCCAACGAAGTAACTCCTTAACGAATCTCGATAATTTGTCCGTCTTTTTGTCGTTGTCGTGTTCGCGAGGACTGGCACAATCCGCACGCCCACGACATCACGCGGAAGTGGCGGAACTGGTAGACGCGCAAGATTTAGGTTCTTGTACCTTCGGGTGTAGGGGTTCGAGTCCCCTCTTCCGCACCCCCATCTTCTCCAGGCCAAGAGGGTCGGTCTCTCCCGCCTCAACGACCACGCGCTTTCCGACCGCTATTTAGGTGATTCGGGAAGACAGGTTCGCCAACCACCTTCCAAGAGCTGGCCGAGCTCCGCCAGAACGTCCGTGTGCTCGGACGAGTGAGCCAGGTTGTCATGTTCCTCGGAGTCGTTGTCGTGGTCGTAGAGCTCGACTTCGCCATCTTGCCAACGCGTCATGCGCCAGCGCTCCGTGCGCATTGAAACTCCCCTGTCCTCGTAGGAAAAGGCTGCCCGTTTCCACGGTTTGGTGGGATCTTGAAGCAGCGGAACCAGGCTGACCCCCTCCAGCCTTCCAGGCAGGGGTAACCCGCACAGCTCGGCCAATGTCGGGTAGACATCGACGTACTCCACCAGTCGATCGCAGTTCCCCTTGAAGCCAGCACCCGGTGCGGAAAGGATCAGCGGAACCCGGGCGCATTCCTCGAAGAGCATTCCTTTGAACCACAGATTGTGCTCGCCGAGGAGTTGCCCGTGATCACTCAAGAAGAGAACGATCGTGTTCTCCCGTAGCCCGGCCTCTTCCAAGCCAGCCAGGAGATGGCCGACGCAATCGTCGACGAGAGCCACACAAGCCCTATAAGCACGCACGGCTTCGCGCCAATGATCGGGGTCGATCTCGGGGCTATCCTTGCCTTCTCGGAGAGCGATCTCAGGCACGTCATGCAGGTCGTCGGGCGCCACATCAGGTAGATCTATGGGGAGATCACTGAAGCGGTCCATGTACGGCTTCGGGGCGAAGAACGGCAGGTGCGGCTTTGCGAATCCCACCGCGAGAAAGAACGGCTTTTCGTGGGCTTGGCGTAGGAACTGCACCGCTGACTTGGCGACACGAGCATCGAAGGCGTCGAAGAAGTCGTCGCCTTTCGCGCCCCACTTGATCAAGCCCGCCTGCGAAGCCGGCTTGTCGCTGGAGAAACCTCCTTTCGAAGGTTGCGGCTCTCTCGTGGACTCCTTACCAAGACCGGCTGGATGAAGAACACTCGACCAGACCCTTCGATCGTGTTTCTTCGATCCCTTGGCCTGTCGCTTCAGCCTCGCCCGACGTACGTGATGAAGTATCTTGCCGATCTTCACGGTTTCATAGCCGTGTTGTTCGAAGTGCTCGGGAAGCGTAAAGACGTCGAGCTCCGGCCAAAAACGGTTCTCGAAAATACCCGTCGACGGAGGGCGCTGGCCGCTGAGAAGCGAGATGCGCGAGGGGTTGCAACCCGTGGCCTGAACGTAGGCTCGAGTAAACGAAATGCCGGCCTCGGCCAACCCATCGATGTTCGGAGTCTTAGCCAGAGGATCGCCAAGGCAACCGAGCTGCGTGCCCAGGTCATCGGCAATGATCATCAACACATTCGGCCGGGTTGACCCGGCCGAACTCCGAGCCTCCTGCGCGGAAACGGAAGAAAGCATTCCGAGTCCAGAAAGACAGGGCAACAGCCAGGGAGAAAGAATCATGCTCCCAGACTATACGCACGGGAACCTCGTGTCCCCAAGTCGGCGTGTTTTGCCCAACTGCCCCAGCACACAACCCCGCAGATCGCGAGGGACCTCGCATGCCCGAGACGCCCGGCATAGTGCTAACGTACACCGGCGATCGACGCCAACGCCGCGCTACCGAAACGACTCGAGCAGCTCAGGGACTGGCGGCGATTCATGCGCCTATCCTGGTCAGCTCCGAGTCATCGAAAAAAGTGGACGCGGCACGCCTCCACCCGCCGGGGGTTGAGATCGTCTGAGGGGAGGAGTGCAATCTCGACGGGTTTCAGCGACGTGCCACGTCCGGGGGGGGCCTTTCCGGAGCGTGACCTTGGTCCACGAGCCCATTTGCAGAGCGGCGAGAAAGCCACCACGGATTCGGGAGAAAAACTC
>CBFIHP010000005.1:0-156 GCA_965662355.1 Planctomycetota bacterium
GCTCAATCTTCATGTGCCCAACGGGCGAGGCTTGCGTGCGGGGTGAGCCCCTCGGGGAAGGAGCTCACCCACGGCTAGCACGGCCGGTGCCTATTTCGTGGCTTCGACTTTCTCCTTCAGCGTGGTGAGGCCTTCGTCGAACATTCCGCCGATCGA
>CBFIHP010000005.1:166-360937 GCA_965662355.1 Planctomycetota bacterium
CATGATCGGCGTCATGAGCCCACTGACGATCGGGGGCATGAAGTCGGCGATGTCGCCCTCCATCGTCCACGTGACCGTCGTCTTGCCGCTGTCGGCGGAATAGGTCATCGCGCACGTCGCCGGGGCACGTATTTCTTCCATGATGAAGGCCATGTCGTAGGCGATGCCGGTGTTCTCGTCGGACTTGGTGAACGTGAGCTCGCCATCGCCCTCTTCCTCGCTTGTCCAGGATTGGCTGGCGCCGACACCCGTGGTTTTCTCGCCGAACGTGGTCTTGATTGTGGGATCCATCTTCTCCCACGGAGCCCACTCGGACCACTTCTGAAGGTCGCCCACGTAGGCGTGAACCTGGGCCGGCGTGCCCTCGATCGTGATCTCTTTTTCGATGGCGTAGGAGGTTGGCATCACCCAGCCGGCCACGACCACCGCGACCAAGAGGAGCGCCAATCCAATGAGGAACTTTTGCATCTGTCTACCCTTCCCTTTTTCGAGCGGCCCTTTGAAATCGGCCCCCATGGTTTCTCCCGTCGAATTCGCGCAACGGGCGCGGCGGGATTGTAGGCGAACCCGGAGGAGATTCGAAACCGGCCTTGATGTCACGTTTCCGCTAGGATTCGGCCCGTGAAAACACATGAGCATCGATTCGCCATCCAGGCCCTCTTTTTCGTCACGCTCCTCGGTGCTCCAAGCTGCGCGCTGCTACGGAAAGAGGCTCCCTTTTCGCCCCCTTCCGATGCCGAGCGAGTTTGGGTCGGACCCGAGACCTGGGCCAACCGGCTGCAGGACTGGCGCGTTCGGGAAGGCCGGATCGAGTGTGTGGACGTCTCTCTACCGATGCGCACCCTGCACCGCACGACCCGTCGGGTCGAGCCCGGTGAAGGTTCGCTCATGACGAGCGTGCGCCTCGGGGTTCTCGAGGCCGTACCGAAGGCGACGCAAGCCAAGCGCCTTCCCAGTGCCGGGATCTTGATCGGCGCGGGGGCTTCGGATCTCGATTGGCGTGCGGCGGCGCTCGTTCAGTCCGCGCCGGGGCCCCATGGAGGCTACTACTGTGGAGTCGACGCGGAGGGGCGCTTGTTCCTGCGCGACTTCTCCGACGCGAAGGCGGAACCCGTGCTTTCGCGCCAGCGCATCGAGGTCACTGTGGTCGATCTGCGCGTGGAGTTGTTCGAACTGCGCGACGGCCCCGCCCTCGGCGTGGTTGCGCTGGATCCCACCGGTGCCGAGCTGGCCCGCGTGACGAGCGCCCTCGCGGATCGCGAAGCGCTCACCGGTTCGATCGCCCTCGCCTGCGATGCCGCCCCCTTTTGGTTCGACGATTGGCGTATTGAGGGCACCCGCGTCGGCAAGTACTCCGAGCGCACGATCGGTTCGCTGATAGGCGTGCAGCACACGCTGTCACGTGGCGTGATGAAGATGACCGCCCAGCTTCTGCCCACCGGCGCCGGTGACGACAAGACCGTGCGCCTCGAGGTGCGCGAGCAAGGCAAGTGGCGCGAAGTTGCGCGCGAGGCGATCGTGA
Source organism: Planctomycetota bacterium (assembly GCA_965662355.1). Classification (GTDB taxonomy): domain Bacteria; phylum Planctomycetota; class UBA1135; order UBA1135. The sequence goes on from CBFIHP010000005.1 coordinate 1,689, forward strand.
CGCCCGGCTGGACGGCTCACTTTCGCGTAGAGGACTGGACCTATCCCTACGACGTTGCCTATCGCCTCACCCATGGCTACGTCGGCGGACAGAGCACGCTGCGGGGATCCGTTCCCCATGACCCGCTCGAGAAGGACGAAGTCGTGCTCGCTGCTCTCTCGTGCAACCACAACAATAAGTTCGGCTTCGGTCGAGCGGGCTATCCGTGGAACGACCAGGCGCTCTGGTATCCGCATGGCGACTTGATCGAAAAGGTCGCAGCTCATGACCCCGACCTCCTGTTCTTCGCCGGCGATCAGCTCTACGAGGGGGTCAGTCCGACGCGTGCCGAGAAGAAGCGCGCACCCGAGCTCGACTACCTCTACAAGTGGGCCCTCTGGTGCGTGGCCTACGTCGAGCTGACCCGCGACCGACCCAGCATCACCATTCCCGACGATCACGACGTCTACCAGGGCAATCTGTGGGGCGCCGGTGGACCCCATGCAAAGCGCGACAACGAGGGCGGCTATGTCATGCCCGCCGAGTGGGTCAAGATGGTCGAGCGCACGCAGACCAGCCACCTGCCCGACCCGTTCGATCCCACTCCGGTCGAGCAGGGCATCGGCGTCTACTACACCGATCTGAGCGTTGGCGAGGTGTCCTTCGCCATTCTCGAGGACCGTAAGTTCAAGTCCGGGTGTGCTGACCTGGACCTGGGTGGCCCGCGTCCGGACCACATCACCGACGCCTCGATCGACGTGCGCAGGGCCGACCGCGCGGACAAGAAACTTCTGGGCGAGCGGCAGTTGCAGTTCCTGGACACCTGGGCCCGAGACTGGCAGGGCGTGAAGATGAAGGCCGTTCTCTCCCAGTCGCCCTTCGCCGCTCTCGCGACCCATCACGGTTCGCGGCAGGACTACTTGCACGCGGACCTGGATTCGAACGGGTGGCCCCAGAGCGGTCGCAATCGAGCCCTGGCGGCGCTACGCAAGTGCTTCGCGATTCAAGTCGCCGGGGACCAGCACCTGGCCACGCTGGTGCGCCACGGCATCGACGACTGGGACGATGCCACGTGGAGTTTCACCATGCCCGCCATCGCCAACTTCTACGCACGCTCGTGGCGGCCCGAAGGCGAACCCGAGGTCGCCCTGGAAGGCGGAGGTGAGTTCACCGGTTCGCGCTACGACGGCTTCATGAACAAGGTCACCGTGCACGCCGTCGCGAACCCGAGACCCACCGGGTTGCAACCGGCCGCTCTCCACGACCAGGTGCCGGGCTATGGCATCGTGCGCTATCGCAAACCCTCACGCGAGTGCGTGATCGAGTGCTGGCCGCGCTCCGCGGACCCCGCTTCGGATCCGCAGTACGAGGGCTGGCCACGCACGATTGCCTGGAGCGAGTGCTACGAGCCCAAGCAGGCCATCACCCTGGCGGAGGTCCGCCTGCCCGGCGTCGACGAACCCATCATCGAAGTTCTCGATGACACCGGAGCCCTGCTCTACGCCCTGCGCTCTCCGAAACCCACCTTCCAACCCTGGGTCCCCGGGCCGGGCACCTACGTCGTCCGCTTGCGTGATCAGGATGGACGTGCGGAGGAGAAGGTGGTGGAGGTGGCGGAAGCTCGGGATTAATGGCGGTACCGTATCGCTATTCGACGACGTCGTAGGATTCCGCCCGCGGTGGCGACTGCGCCGAAGAGCAGCGCAACGTGCCATCCGCCGAAAGTGGGGACTCCGGTCAGGAGCCGGATCTGGGCGCCGTTGAAGGCCGCTCCGGGGTTGATCATGCCACCGGAGGGGATGCCCGAGTGGAAGCCGATGCGACCGTTGGTGACCTCGACGATGTGACGCGAGAACGTGACGCCCTCCAGGTGCTGGCCATTCCATACGCCACCTACGAGGTACGTGTCCGGATGGAAGTCGAAGCGGACCAGTTGTCGCGTGAAGGTGCTGTTGGGCATCCACGCATACGTCAACACCTCGTAGGTCCCGTTCTGCAGACCGTTGAGGTACATGCAGTTCTCGAGGTTCGCGCTGTGCGTCGCGAGGTAGTCGTTCATCAGCTCGGCATCCTCACCGCTGACACTAGGGTCGTTGGCGGAGACGAGGTCCATGCCCCCGAACTGGTGGAAACCCACCGAGGTAGGGTTGCCGTAGATGTCGACGAGAATGTCGTCCTGGGGCGTCGGCCCCGGCGTGAAGGGCGTGATATGTGCGCCGGTCACACTGTTCCAAACGCCGCGCTGGCCCGCCGCGGCGTACCACGGGTGGGGTTGCGAACCGGGTTGGCCGACGTCGATGTTGAAGTCCTGCGACCAAGCCTGGGTGCCAACAACGAGCGCCGCGATCAAGAATAGGGAGTGCCCCTGTTTCATACTGTCCTCCTGGAATGTCTGCCTGCCGGCACGCTGCCTTGCGCCTCAAGTGGGGCGGGCGCCACACCTTGAAGGCCAGGCACCCCGAAAACCGCTTTCGCGGCGCCGCATAGGCTAGCGGCCCCTGCCGCGAAGAGGATCATTGAAGTTTGCAAGCGTTTCGTTCTAGCCGGTTCGGACAACTGTCAAGCCCAGCGGTTATTCTGCGTTTCGTGGAACAAACCCTCGAAGAGCTGGTGGCCCAGTTCGTCGTCCGGCGCGAGGAAGGCGAGAATCTGACTCCCGTGCAGTTCGCCAAGGAGCATCCGCAGCTGGGTCCGGTGCTGTTGCAGGCCCTGGAGCGGTTGGCAAAGACCGAGGGGCTCTTTCCCAGGCACGACGGGGAGTTGCCTCACACTGTCGGTCCGTATCGCGTTCTGGGCCTCTTGGGCAGCGGAGGTATGGGGAACGTTCTGCGCGTGGAGCACCGCGAGCGACCGGGTACCGAGCTCGCGTTGAAACTCCTGCACCTCTCGTCTCGGTTGAACCCGCGCGCCGCCGAGCGCTTCGAGCGCGAGGTCGAGATCCTGCGCGGCATCGAGCATCCGGGCATCGTGCGCCTGCGCGACGTTGGTCGGGCGGGGGCCGAAACCTACTTCGTGATGGACCTCGTCCTGGGCAGGAGCCTGTCGGAGCTCCTCGCTGCGGCTCGAGATCGTTCTTCGAAGGCAGGCACCAGGGGTTCGAGTGCGCTCCTCGAACTTGCGGGAAGCGAAGACGGTCCGCGCAAGGCGGCGCAACTGATTCTCCAGGTAGCACGCGCCGTGGCCACGCTGCATGAGGAGAGCTGCGTACACCGCGACTTGAAGCCCAGCAACATCTTGCTGGCCGATCGGGGCGATCCGGTCCTGATCGACTTCGGTCTTGCCGGAGCGGAGGATGCCTCGACCTTGACGCGCACGGGCGATGTGATCGGAACGCCGCACTACATGTCGCCGGAACAGGCCCGTGGGGACCGCGTCGACGAACGCGCCGATGTCTGGGCCCTGGGCGTCATTTTTTATGAGCTCTTGACGTTGCGCCCGCCGCACGGAGGGCACGATGCCGTGTCCGTGTTGCACGCGATACGAACCCAGCCTATTCCGTCCGCGCGTCGCTTCGATCCGAGTCTCGCGAAGCCGTTGATCCACATTCTCGAGGTCGCCCTCGCCCAGCGCGCGGAGCGACGCTACGCCGACGCCGGCGAACTGGCCGACGATCTCGAGGCCTTTCTCGAGGGGCGTCCCGTCACAGCTCGATGGGGCTTTCTCGACCGCGCTCGAGACACCTGGCGATGGCATCGTCCATGGCTCATCGGTGCAGCGGCGGTGGTGGCGTTCTCGGTGGCGTGGGGACTCGGCTATGGAGGCGTGACGCCTCAGCGAGACAGGGAAAGTAGAACGCCTGTCGAGGATCGCGAGAAGGCCCTGCGACGGGCCATCGATCGGGCGACGATGTCCTGGGCCATCGATGATAGCGATGGGATGCGCACGGCATCGCAGGAGATCCTGCAACTGGATCCCGACAACACGACGGGCGAGTTCCTCTTGTCCTTTGCCGAGGGGAGCGTGTTGATCGACTCCGCCGATCCAGCCGTCGAGGCCTTGATCCGTGGTTATCGAGCCGAGCAAGACGCCGATCCATCCTCGGCCCGCTCGCATTACCGTCGTGCTGCCGAGCTGAGTCCGAACTCGCCCCTGCCTTTGATCATGATGGGCCAGATCGGCGACAGCAGTGGCGAACTCGAGCAATCCCTCGTCGCCTTGCGTGAGGCCTGCGAAGAGAACCCCCTGTCCGCTGCGGCAGCGCGCGAGCTTGGCCTGACGTTGCACGGACTCGAACGCTATGACGAAGCTCTCGTCGAGCTGACCCGAGCGCGCGAGCTGGCCCCAGGCTTCCTGCGCATTTCCCTCGATCTTGCTAAGACCCTGTATTTTCTCGAGGGGCCCGAACGAGGCCTGGAGGAAGTCGAGGTCGCCGTGGAGGCCGGGGCGAGGGACGTCTACCTGGTGTCGTACGCCGCTTTCCTGATCGGGCAGAGGGAATTCGAGCACGCGCGAGAAATTCTGTTCGAAATTCAGCCCCGAAACGAAGCGTCTGCCGGGCTGCACTACCAGCTGGCGCTGACCTACGACTTCGAGGAGCGCATCATCGACGCGCTGCCCTGGTACCAGAAGGCCCTCGAGTGCGATCCCGAACACGTCGAAGTGCTGAAAGCGCTCTTTCACATGCACTCCGGGGCGAATCGCGACACCTGCGAGAAATGCGAAGCCGCTTTCGAAACGGATCCCTGGGTCTATGATCCTGAGAGAGTCGAAGAATACGGGGGGCGGCTCATGCATCTCCTTCGTGGTGGCAACCTCGGTGTGATGCTGTGGATCGCTCGCACGGCCAAGCGTGTCGGTCGGACGGACGCCATCCGCGACGCTCTCGAAGAACTCCTCGCCCAGGACCTCGAACCTGCCGTCGAGTCCAATCTCAAACAGACCCTCAATACGATTCGGTCCGATCCGTGAACCTCTTCCTTTCGCTCGCTGTTTTCCTGTGCACGGGAGCTTCGGCCCCGGATAAAGACGCCCTCGAGACCGACAAAGTCGTCCTCAATTCGGGCAAGACTCTCAAAGGGCACGTCGTCTACGAAGACGACGAGATCTTGATCCTGCGCAAGGGGACCAAAGATCGTGAGATCCCCATGGAGAAGATCGATGACGTGACCAGTCGCGCGCGTGGCATCCGAGCCTTCGCGAAGGAAGTCTCCGCCTTCGAACCCTGGCGTCCCGAGGACAACGAAGAGTTGGCCAAGCGGGCCACGGAATTGGGGCTCGAAGCGGAAGCCCGCATACTCTGGTGGCGCGTGATCGCCAGCCAGCCGAGCAACCCTCGGGCCCACGAAGCTCTCGGCCATCGCAAGAGTGGCAAGAGCTGGCGTATCGAGCACGCGGGGCGCAAGGTGCGTTTGGGTAAGATTCGTGACGTGGCCAAGGATTTCGGCAAGGGCTGGGAGTTTTCGACATCCCACTTCGACCTGCGCTCCAACCTGTCCCTCGAGGAGACCCTGGACCTGGCTCTCGACCTCGAGCTCTTGTACGTCGCCTTCTTCGGTCTCTTCGGAAAGGAGCTGCATCTGTACGAGACCGAGGAGCGCATGCTGGTTCACGTACACGCCGACGACGCCTCCTTCCCGGAACGCGCCGGTGAGGACGGATACTTCGTCGGACAGGCGAACCTGATGACCGCGAACGCCTCCAACGGCCTGGTCATGCACCTGATCGTGCACGAAATCGTCCACCAGCTGATCTACAACACCGCGGTCGAGGAACGTTTGTACAAGGGGGCGATCCCCGATTGGGTCGATGAAGGGCTGGCCGAGTACATCGCCAGCGCGTCCGCCGGCAGCGCCCCAGGGCGCTTGCGAATCGACACCGAGATCAAGCGCCGCGACACCTTCCGGATTCAGGCCACGGCGAAAAAGCCCCTGTCGCTTTCGCGGGTTCTCAACCTCAGCAAGAGCGACTTCAACGCCAGCACGAAGCGCCTGTTGAAGTATGCGCAGGTGTACACGCTGATCCACTTCTGCCTGCACGGGGGCGAGGACGAGGAGTATCGCAAGGACTTCATGGAGTTCATGCGCAGCGCCTACCTGGGACGTGGGTCTTCGACCGACTTCAAGCGTGCCTTCGAGCTGAAGAAGAACAAGGGCTTCGAGGAATCCTGGAAGGGCTACGTGCTGCAGATGTCGGGATAGCCCCAAGATACTCCGAGAAACACATGCAAGCCTGGAAATGGAACCGGCGTCCGGGTACCTGATGGAGTCGATGCAACGTCACTCGCTCTTGGATCTCGCCGCGCTCCTGATCACTCTCGGGTTCACCTGTGCCTGCGGAGACACCAGCCGCCCGCCGTCGGGGCTGTTGATCACTCTGGATACCACCAACCCCGAAGCGCTCTCGTGCTACACGGGGCCCGCGGGCTGGACACCCAATCTCGACCGACTCGCTGGGGAGGGCATCCTTTTCGAGCGGGCACGCACCGTCGCTCCGATCACGCTTCCGGCCCACACGTCGATGTTGACGGGTCTGATTCCGCTGAGGCACACGGTGCGCCGCAACGGCTCGATGGTCGTTCCATCCAAGGCCGTGACCCTGGCGGAACTGGCGACGAAAAAGGGCCTGCGCACTGCGGCCTTCGTTGCGGCGGTCGTGCTCGACAGCGAATTCGGGCTCGACCAGGGTTTCCAGGTGTATTCCGATCCGAAGACCCCCCAGCGCGTCGAGGAGCATCTGGATGCCAGCCGCTCCGCGCGCCAGATCGTCGACGATGCGATCGTGTGGCTGAAGGGCGTGAAGAAGGACGAGCCGTTCTTGCTCTGGGTGCACTTCTACGATCCCCATTTCCCGTACAAACCGCCCGGAAACTGGCTCGAGAAGGCGAAGGGCGACGCCTACCTGGGCGAGGTCGGCGCCATGGACGCAGCCCTCGGGCGACTCTTCGACTACATGGACGAAGCGGGTCGCTGGGACGACACCCTGATCTGTGCCGTTGCCGATCACGGGGAGGGTCTCGGACGTCACGGCGAGGACACGCACGGCTACTTCGTGTACGACTCGACCTTGAACGTGCCTTTGATCGTCCGGCCGCCAGCGGGAGCCGGGCGCGCAGGCGATCGAATCGACACCCCGGTCAGCGTCGTCGACGTCTTTCCTACCTTCGTGAACGGCTTGTCCCTCGGAGGAGGGGAGGACGTCCAGAGGATCGATGGTATCGATCTCTTGTCGCCGAGCTTGCCGAGCGATCGCGGCGTGTACTTCGAGAGCTATTTCGGTGTCGTCGCCTTCCACTGGAGCCAGCTCGCGGGCTGGGCCGATGCCGAGGGCAAGTTCATCCATTCGAGCGTTCCGGAGTTGTTCGACTTCCCGGAGGACGTGGGTGAGACCACCAACGTGATCGCCGAACACCCCGCGGACGCCCAGGCCTATCGCGATCGTCTGCAGTCGCTCTCCGCTCTCGAGCGGCTCGGTGTCGAGCGGCTCAGTGACGACTACCTGGGCTTGCTCGGTCAGATCGAACGCCTCGGCTACGCCGGTGCCGACACCGACGAAACGGGCACTCCCGAACCCCTCGAGTCTTCCGAACATCCCAGTCCCCATCAGCGCGTCGCGGCCTACGCCGACTTCACCAAGGCACGCCAGCTGATGGTGGAGAAGGACGACATGGCCGGGGCCGCCGTGCTCCTGGCGCGCGTCGTGCGCGGCAACCCCTCCAACCACAAGGCCCAGTTCCACCTGGCCATGTGCTTGAAGGAGACGAATCGCTTCGCGGAAGCCATCCCGGCCTTCCGCGCGGTCCTCCAATACGCCGGCGGCGAACGCATCCCCGCGGAGTTGAACCTGGCCGTGTGCTACTACAACGTAGGCCAACCCGGCCTTGCCATCGATCATCTGGAGAGCGCCCTCGGGGAGACCATCGGCCCTCCGGGTGCTATGGAGCTTCTCATTCAATTGCTTGGCGAGAATGGGCGCGAGGCCGAAGCGTTGACGTATCGGGAACGATTGCGTCTTCACCGCCCCTGAAACATTGCGCTAAATTCTGGCTTCCAAAGAGCTTGCGAGCTTTCCGCGGGGTTGTTGGGTTTTCCACCCAACGCTTTCGGGGCCCGCGGCACTGTGCTTCGTGGAATGGATACGACCCCTGGAGCTCCGCACTTCGACGATCTTCTGAGCCACGCCGCCTGGGTGCGGGGGTTGGCGGGGAGTCTCGTGGCGCAGTCCTCCGACGCCGACGATGTAGCCCAGGAAGCCTGGATCGCCGCCCTGGAGCGTCCACCCGGAGGGGATGAAAACCTGCGCGGTTGGTTCGCCTCGGTCGTGCGCAATGCGGTTCGAATGCGCAGGCGCTCGGGCCTGCGGAGTGCGGATCGCGAAGCGCTGGTGGCGGAGGAGCGAGCCGGGATCACGGCCGCTTCGAGTGCCGAACTGGCACAGCGGATCGAGACTCAACGGTTGCTGGCCCGACAGGTGCTCGCCCTGGAGGAGCCTTATCGCACGACGATCATCCTGCGTTTCTACGAAGGGCTTTCGGCGGCGGAAATCGCCCGGCGCACGAAGGTGCCCGCTGGAACGGTGCGCTGGCGATTGAAGACGGCGCTGGATCAGCTACGGGGATCGTTGGATGAAGACTTCGGTGGCCAACGCGCCGCCTGGATGGCACTCGTCGTGCCCCTCGCGCCGCGCGATCTTTCGTTAGCGGCGGGGGCGGTGACGGGAACCGGCCTCTTGCACGGACTACTCGCCATGAACCTAGGTATGAAACTCGCAGCCGTTGCGACGGTGACGCTTCTGGCCCTTGCGCTCTCGCCCATCGGGGCGGATCTCGTCGATCTCGTTGGGTCGTTTCGTTCCGTGGACGATACGCCGCTCGAGGTCAGCTTCCGTCCCATCGAGAGCGCTATCGAGGCTCCGCCGCTCGAAGAGCAAGCCGAGCGCACCCCAGCCGTGCGTACCCCATCCGTGCTCACCGAAGTGCCCTCGGAACAGGATTCGTCCGCGCTCGCTCGTTTACCAATCGAGGGCTTTCAAGGACGCATCGTCGATGGGAACGGAGACGTGGTGGCCGGCGTCGGCGTTTCCTTCCTCGGGTTCAGGGCATCCAGGGTGGACACGGATGCCCAGGGGGACTTCCTGCTTCCGTTCGGAGCCGTGGCCCCGGAAGTGGCGGAGACGTTGCTCCTGGAGCACCCTATGCTGGCGACGCGCCGCTTCAATGTCCGTGCACAGGCCGAGGCGCTGGTCGAGCTGGGCGACATCCTCATGCTGTCCGCGGGCGCCATCGAGGGACGCGTGGTCACGGCCGATGGTCTCCCCGCCGAGGGAGCCTGGGTGACTCTGGATCGGAATGGGGAAGCGCTCAATCGGCGCGACTACCATCAGTCTCGTTGTCAATACACCGCTCGCCTGAGTGGTTCCGCCATTCGGACGGATGCCTCCGGGCGCTTTCGTCTCGATGGTGTCGAGGTTGGCCAGGTCTTCGTCTGGGCGGGGCGTGAGGGTGACCTGGCGACGCGCACGCAACCGATCGAGGTGCGCGGGGAAATGATCAGCGACGGCGTCGAGATCGTCCTAGGGGAAAAGGCAAGCGAGGACTTCATCGGCGGTCAGGTGTTTCTGCCCGATGGGGCTCCGGCGGTTCACGCCCGGCTCGACTACGAGTACTCCACGCGCCTGGGCGGATCCGGCAATGGGACCTTCAACGCGGATGCCGAAGGGCGCTTTCTCCTGTCCTGCGTTCCCGCGGGGCTGCGGACGATCCGCGCGAGGGACTACGAGAGGAACTTCGCTCCCGTGCGTGCGACGGACGTCGAAGGTGGCGCCCAGCTCGTCTTGCAATTGCAAGAGAATCAGTACCTCGACCTGGAGGTGGGCGGGGAAGGCGGGACGCTGCTCGTGCCCCATATCTGGGGCTTCGACCCTGCGCATCGCAAGGTGCTCGTTCGCGCGGATAGCATCCGCTTCGAGGATGGCGTGTATCGGGTGCCCATTCCGAACGAGCCATTTCTGCTCGAGGTGCAAGCCGAAGGTCACGAACTGAAGCAGCTCGGTCCCTTCGAAGGCTCGCGAGCACCGCGCGAGATCCGTGTCCTGCTCGCACAGCTGCCGGGTCTTCGAGGCACGGTCACGTCAGGTGGCAGCGTCATCCAGGGAGCCGAGGTCGAGCTGTATGCCCTGACCCGAGAAACGGTCGTTCACAACGGATGCCCCGTCCGCGTGAATCCGGCTCCAAAGGCTCGGGCGAAGAGCGATTCGCAGGGCGCGTATCGATTGACCTTCCGGGAGGCGGGCGAGTACATCGTTCGCATCCACAAGGATGGACTGGCGCCGAGCGAGCTCGGGCCTTTCACGCTCGACCCGGCGATCGGTATGGACGGGCTTTCCTGTTCGCTGAACCCCGGCGGTGCGATCGTTGGAAGGGTGGCGACCGTGGATGGAACCAGCCCCGCGGGACGCATCGTCGTGGTCAGCCGCGGCGATGCCAATGCGCGGACACAGCGTTGCTTCTTCGATGGCAGCTTTCGCTTCGACAACCTGATGCCCGGGCGCTGGTGGGTCGGGTTGGTGGAAGAAGAGATTCTCCCCGGGCACAGGATGACGAGCACGGACTCAGGAGGCTTCGACGAGGCTTCGATCGAGTGGAACTCTACGGTTACCGAGGGGCAGACGACTCACTTCGACGTGGGCGAGCCCTTACGCGAACAGGTTGTCCTCGAGGGCAGCTTGCGGATCGATGGCCAGCCGCCAAAGGGCTTCTTCGCCCAGCTGCTACCCGATTCCGGGGCGCGGCTGAACCAATCTTCCCGCGAGCCTTTGGGGCCGGGCGGCACGTTTCGGCTGACGAGTGACGTGCCGGGGCGCTACCGCATTTCCATCCATGGGGACGAGGAGAGCAGCGGGCTGGTGACCGCGGTCATGGAGCTCTCCGTGGGAACGACGCGCCTCGACATCGCCTACGATACGGGCCAACTCCTGGTCCGAAACGCCAAGTCCCTTGGGCCGGATGATCTCGCCATGGAAATGGTCCTGGCACGCGGGGAGAGCTTTTGTGTGCTGTTTCCTTTGATGCCCGACGCCGAGGGCAACGTGCAGTTGAAGAACGTTCCGGCGCAGCGTGTGGAGGTCCGGCGCTATTCGCGCGATGCGCTCGATCAACGCGACCCCTTGAGTGGAGGACGTGTGTTGCAGGCCGTCGACGTACCACTTCACGGCGAGGCGAGCATCGAACTGGAGTGACCCTCCGAGCCTCTGTGCGGCTAGCGTGGCACTCGCGTTCCGAGCTCTGCCGTCTGAGCGAGCGCCGCGGCGATGCGCTGACCGTCCAGCGCGGCGGAGATGATCCCGCCCGCATAGCCCGCTCCCTCGCCCGCAGGGTAGAGCCCCGCGACGGTAGGGGAGGCCAGGGTCTCGGGATCGCGCACGACACGCACGGGCGAGCTCGTACGGGATTCGACACCGAGCAGCTGGCCGTGCTCGGAGGCGAAGCCGGGCATGCGACGATCGAAGGTGTCGAGGCTCCTCTGGATACGCTCGAACATGCCTGGCGGCAGGAGCTGGGCGAGGTTCGTTGGCGTGACGCCGGGGCGATAGCTCGTTTCGAGCGCTTCTCCAGGGCCCTTCGAGCGAGGAGCCCGGCCCGAGGCGACGATGTCCGCGCGCTGGACGGGAGCACGGTTTGCGCCACCTCCCGCCTGCGCAGCGACGCACTCGAGGGCGAGCTGGATCCGCGCGCCGAAGAGCGGGTCGTCGCCAGGGTTCTCGGGGCACTGTCTGGGAAAGTCGTGGGGGAGGCCCAGGGCGCTGGCCTTCGCCAAGAGAGTGTTCCACCCGTAGCGCTCGCCTTCTTTGCCGCACCAGTCCTCCGGTTCGATCGAGGTGACGATCCCCGCGTTGGCGAAGGGCGAATCCCGGCGCGAGAGACTCATGCCGTTGACGACGACCCCCGCCGGATCCGTCGTGGCGGGGACGATGAAGCCGCCCGGGCACATGCAGAAGCTGTAGACACCACGGCCTTCCTCTTCGCTGGCCAGCTCGTAGAAGGCGGCCGGAAGCTCATGCGTACCGCGCAACCCGCCGTATTGACGGTCGTCGACCCAGCTCTGGTTGTGCTCGATGCGCACGCCCATGGAGAAGCCCTTCGGCGCGAGTTCGGCGCCGGCTCGGCGCGCCATCCAAAGCGCGTCGAAAGCGCTGTGCCCGGTGGCCAGGACAACAGCGTCGGCCTCGTGCAGCGACTCCTCGTTCGACTCGAGGTTGCGTGAGCGGACGCCCCGGACCCGGCACGAATCGCCGGAGCGTTGCGTCACGATCTCCTCCACCCGTTGACCGAAGCGTACCCGTCCACCGGAACGCGTGATCGTGTCACGCATGGCCTTGACGACATCGGGTAGACGGTTGGATCCCACGTGCGGTCGCCAGGAAACGAGGATGTCCGGCGGAGCCCCATGGGCGACCAGGGTTTCGAGCACGCCGCGGATCGCACGCTTGTTGCCGCTGCGCGTGTAGAGCTTGCCGTCCGAGTACGTACCGGCACCGCCCTCGCCGAAACAGTAGTTGCTATCGGGATCCGCCGGACCACCCCGATGCAGTGTGCGCAATGAGCGCCGTCGCGCCTGGACGTCGCGGCCACGCTCGAAGACCGTCACGTGCAGGCCCAGGGCCAGCAGATCCAGGGCGCAGAAGAGTCCCGCGGGGCCGCTGCCGATGATGGCGACGCGCCGTGCATCCTTCGCCGGGGTCGAGTACGTGGGCGGTGTGGCGACGGCGGGCGGGGGGATCTCCTCACCCTTTTCGAAGGCGCGCACCTGCACGCGCCAAACGCGTTCCCTGCGGCGGGCGTCGAAGGAGATGCGCAGTGCTCGCACCGTTGCCAGGCTCTCGGGGTCGACCTTCAGCTTGCGCGCGGCACGACGCTTCAGGAGAGCCTCGTCATCGAGCGGCGGAGCTTCGCTCGAGGGAGGGAAGGATAGGGAGATCTCGTGGGGCACGGGCGCATTCTGGCCCCCATGTCGCACTTCGGGAAGGGATCTAAGTCTTTTCAATCGCCTTGGTTAGGGCTTTTGTCCCGGAAACCCGGAGTGCGGGTCACAAACCCCCGGTGCCTTCCGCTCCCTCAGCGAGCCCCGGGAATGTCCCGCCGGGCTCATCCACCGTTTCTTGCCTGTTCGAGGGCCCCCCCCCCCGGGACGGCTCGATGACGAGCGAGTCCTCTCCTTCCATCCGGGTGCGACTCGAATCCCTCCCCTGAATTAGCCATGCGACGCATTTATCTTTTTGCCCTCCTGCTCTCTTCGACAGTTCACATTGCCCAGTCCACCGCCCCCGGAACCCCTTCGACGAGCGCACCGGATCGCGAACTCGCGCCGCGCTTCCAGGGCATTCTCCAGGAGCCGTATCGAAATCCGAGCACCGGCCACGATGCCTCCGACAATCCGAGCGGCACCGTGCTGCTGCATTCCGGCGAGTTCGTGCTGTCGCGCACGGATCTCGACATCGCGGGCCGCGGCATGGACTTCGAGTTCACGCGAACGTATCGAAGTGGGAGCGATCACAACGGGCCGTTGGGGCTCGGTTGGGATGCCAATGTCTTCATGCGGCTCGAGGAACACGGCGGTATCGTCGTTTGCTTCGACGGCAGCGGCCGTGCGGATCGATATTACAAGAAGCCGAGCGCTGCCTATCGCAGTCCAGCCGGCCTCTATACGCAGCTCATCAAGGACGGCTCGGGGTTCTCTCTGCGTGATCGCGATGGGATGCTGGCCCGCTTCGACCTCGATGGCAAGCTTACGAGCGTCCGTGATCGTCAGGGCAACACCCATGATTACTCCTACGACGGCCTCGATCGGCTGATCGAGGTACGCGACAGCTTCGGGCGCGCGATCGATTTCACGTACGCGAGCACACGGCTCACGCAAGTCACGGACTTCACAGGCCGCGTAGTGGAGTTCACGTATGATGGCCTGGATCGCTTGACGCAAGCCCGTTCACCATTGGTCACGACCGCGCCCACCGGAGCGACCTTCCCCAATGGCAAGCGCGAGCAGTATACGTACACGGGGGGCAAGCTGACGGGCGTCGTCTATCCCAACGAAGTCGAAGCCAATTCCAGTACACCCGCCCTCGTCAATACATACGGCTCGAAGAACGACGCCGATCTGGAGCGCGTGATCATGCAAAGCTATGGTGGCACCAACGGCACGGGCATCGTGGCTGGTGGAACACTGAGCTTCGAATACGAGTTTGGAAACGGACCGTACGTGGTCACGACCGTGACCGACCGCGAGGGCAACGAGACGGAATACCACCACAGTCGCCGCGGACATGCGCTGGTGATTATCGAAGAGCCAGATAGCGTTGCGCCCTTCGTGACGAGTTACCAGTACAACCTGGACGGTGAGATCACGCGCAAGGTCATGCCCCTGGGCGGCGAGACGCTATTCGTTTACGACAGCGCCAATCCCGACCGCTTTCAGCAGGGCAATCTGCTGACGCAGACGCAGCTCCCGGACGCGCGCGGCGGTGATCAGACCCAGATCGTCTGCACATACACGTACGAGCCGCTCTTCAACCAGATCCGAACGCAGACACAACCGCGTGGTAACGACGCGGGCTATGTGCCGCCCAATGGTGGGGTGAACAGCCCCGCTCGGTACACGACGAGCTACGTGTACGACTACATGGAAGGCGCGATGCCTGCCGAGGCCGTGACCTGGCTTATCAGCATTCTCCCCTCGCTCTTGAACCTGGGCGACATCAACGGTGACGGGCTGACGAACCAGAACAAGGGCAACGTCGTGCGCACGGAGCGCCCGACGGTCAACCTGTTGGCCGGATCGAAGCAGGCGGCGCTCGAAGGCGACATGTTGCAGGAGATCTTTCTGTTGCACCGGTACAACGCTTTCGGCCAGCTCGTGCGTTCGGAAGACCCCCGCGGAAACGTGGATGTCTTCCAGTACTTCCCCGAGAACGATCCCGATGGTGATGGTCTGGACCTGATCCTGGGCGCCGATCCGACCAGCGGCGGCTATCGCAGCTCGTCGACACGGGATGCCTTGATCGGTCCGAACCGCCAGGATCCGGGCCCGGCTCTGGTTCTGGTGACCAGCAACGAGTATGACGCGCGTGGCAACGTGACGCGCCGTACCGACCCGAGGGGCAACGATAATCTCTTCGAATACAACGAACTGGATCAACTGGTCGTCGAGGAAGATCCGAAGCTCGATCTCGGAATGAGCACCGGCTTTCAGCGTCGCCATGGTTACGACGCCAACGACAACCGTGTCGTGCTCGAGGTCGGGAACTGGAAACCGGACGCTTCGGGGATTCCCTTCCAGGATCCGCTACACCCCTGGTTCCTGCACACTTGGCTACACGACATCCTCGACAATATCGTTTCGGAGACCCAGGACGCCACACGTGATGGGGGCGTTCCCCCCTCTGTCCAGCCCGAGATGCTAACGATGGACTTCCGCTACGACGCGAACGATAACCTCGTGCGCCAGGAGTCGCCCTTGGCGACGAACGGTACGGACACGGACAACGTGCGCACGTGGACGTACGACGAGCGCGACCTCATGTTCGAAGAGACGCGCGGTTCCGGATCAGCGGATGAATCGACGTGGATGTATGAGTACGACGAGAACCGCAACATGACCGGCATCACCGATGCCGTGGACAACGATGCAATCGTGGGCCCGGAGACACATACGCGGCTGTATGACGGCTATGACCGTTTGGTCAGCGACATCGACCGTGCGGGCAACCACCTGGACGTCACCTACGATCCCGATGGACGCGTTACCGATCACGTGCGCAAAGGGCCGGTCGACGGTTCGAATCCCGCGGCTGTCGATCTCGAGGTCGTTCACATTCTCTACGACGAGTTGGGACGCGACTATCAGCAGGACATCGATCTCTTCGTTCCCGTTGGAGCGATCGTGGCCGGCACGGTCACGCTCGGAGAGGGCGCCATGTTGCCCGGCGACGGCCGCCTCAACGTCCGTACCGAGTACGACGCCAACGATCGTGTCACCTTCCATCACGAAGACGATGGCGAGGTGTACTCACGCGAATACGACGGTGCCGACCGTGTGGTTCGCGAGGTGAAGCCCTTGAACGATCCTGGCCTCGTCGAGCAGGACATAGCGCTCGAATACGACGCCAATGACAACATCGTGCGCCTGGTCGAAACCCACGTCAGCCCAGAGGGCCACGGGCCTCCGGCTTTCCAAGAGACCTTCTGTGTATTCGACGCACTGGATCGCATGGTGCGCGAAACGGATCCGTTGGGTCAGACGACCTACGTCGAGTACGACAGCCGCGATAATGTGGTGGCCACGTACGACGCACGCGGCCCGATGATGAGCGACCCCCTGGGGCTCTTCGGTGGCGACATCAACGACCGCGGCAACCCGGTTCGCACTTGCTACGACGGCCTGGGGCGTCCGTGGTTAAAGCTCGAGGAGCTGCACGTCGCTGGCCAGGGTGATATGCCTTTGGACACCTCCAACCCTGCCATTCCGAGCGGAATGATCGAGAAGCACTGGGAATGGGACGCTAACGGGCGATGCGTTTCGGAGACCGACGGCAATGGCAACGCGACGGTCTACGGCTTCGATTCGCTAGATCGCAGAACTTCGCAGACCAACGCCATGGGCTGCGGTCGCATGTGGCTCTTCGATGCCGACGATCACGCGACCAGCATGACCGACGAAAACGGTACGGTCCACAGCTTCACGTACGACGGGCTGGATCGCCTCGTTCGACACGATCTCACCCTGGCCGGAACGACCATCCCCGGTGCCGCTCTGCCGATGCTGGTCGGAACGACCGAACGTGCCTTCGAGTACGACGGTATGTCTCGTCGAACCCTGTCCTACGACAATAACGAGCCCGGTGACGTTGGCGATGATTGGGTTGTCGAAACCGTCTACGACTCCCTGGGTCGCATGATCGAGCAACGACAAAATGGCCGTGCGGTCACGTCGTGCTACGACTCCGACGATCGCTCGCTCCTGGCATACCCGGGCGCGGGACGCATGGTCAGTTTCGTCTACGACGCCCTCGACCAGCCGACCGTGATCGAGGATGCGCGTGCACAGATCCAGCAGAACTACATGGGCGATTGCCCCTGCCCGATCGTCAGCCAGTGCGCCAGTTTCCCGGGTCCCAACGTGGCCTTGCAGTGCCAGAACCAGTTGAATCCGAAGAAGCTGGTCGAGCAGACCGTCGCCACGACGCCCAGTGCGGGGTTTATCGCGCTGCAGTCCCACCAGAGGGAACGGAACGACCGTACGGTGTTCTCGGACTTCCTGTACCAGAGCCCCTCTGTGAGTCTGGTGCGCGCGCGAGACGACTCGTTGAACTCGATCAACCAGGTCCAGTTCCATCAATTGCTGGATCCGACCGAGATCACTCCGCTCCTGCAGGTCTATGACGTGCAGTACGGCGCGGCCCAGGAGATCCTGGACGTTTTCGATGGCGTCACCTCGATCATCAACAACGTCTTCGACGACGTGTACGTGCACCTGGATGCGCCCTTCGACTACGACGGCGCAAACAGCTGTGGCACGGGCATTCGCACGCAGGACGGGGACTACTTCTACCAGTGGGACGGATTGAACCGGCTTCGAGTCGTCACACCGGTGGCAACGCCGAGCATCCCTCTGGCGGAGTACGACTACGACGCTGATCCGTGCGTCGTCGGTGGCCGACGGGTGCGGGCGGAGGGCCCATTGTCCGGCGAGACGCGTTTCTACTACGACAGCATCCACTGCATCGAGGAGACCGTCGTCAGCGGCACCGAGGACGTGAAGGTCCAGTTCCTGTACGACCCTTCCGGAGCCGACAACGTGCTGGCCATGGATCTCGACACGAACAGCGACGGCCTGCCCGACGCGCTGTTTTTCTACGTTCGCGATGCGAACAACAACGTAACGCATCTGGTGGACTCCGCTGGTTTGCCGGCTGAGTTCTACTTCGACGACATGTTCCAGGTTCCCCTGATCATCGATGCGAGCAGCGGTGTGCAAACGCCCGGGAGCAGCTTCGAGAACCCCTACATGTATCAAGGGCGACGCTTTGATGCGGAGACGGGGCTCTACTACTTCCGCGGTCGCTACTACGACCCGGAAGACGCCGAGTTCCTCAGCCGCGATCCCCTCGGTTTCTGGGGGGACTCGCATGCGAACGGCAATCCGATGTCCTTCGAGGCCAACACCTTCCAGAACGGCGGCGATCCGCTGGGTCTCAAGCTGACCCACAAGTTAACCCAGATGGGGGGCAAGGGCGCCTACAAGATCTACGACGGGAAGAACCTGATCGGGATCTGGTTCCCGCTCGATAATCGCCTGGACTACTGGGTCAAGGGCAAGAAGTACCGCGGTTCGGGAAGCAGCTTGACGGTACTTGCCAACAGCAAAGGTGGCTGGAAGAGGGGGCGTCCGCCGATCGGCGCCAAGAAGGCGACGCAAGAGCCGGAGAAGCCGATCTGGACGGTGCTGACCGAGGCCTACGACGAGACGATCAACAAGCAGGCCTTCAAGATCAAGCTTGGCGCCTCGGTGTGGACCAAGCCGTTGCTCGGTGTCGACGGCAACATCGAATTCCTGTGGCATTGCGGAGAGGGCCGCGGGTACATCTTCCTGACGACGAACGTCCCGGGAGCGAGTGCCGGGAGCACCGGCGCGACCGCCACCTTCGGCGTCGTGAACGGGCTCGATTCGGGCGCGGACTACGCGGGGACCGCGTACGGCGGCAGTGTCGCCGTGAAGGTCCCGGGTGGACCACCCATCACCTACGGAGGAAGCGTTTCTCCGGGCGGTGCCACAACATTCGAGACCGGGGTTTCAACAGGTTCGGGGGTGTCTGGGGGGGCAACCCACACCTGGGAACTCTGGCGGGGGGAGTCGGTGGCCGACGTGATCGGCAACGCGCTGTTTCAGTGATGAAACGACGATAGGCGCCTGTTCGCCCCATCGTCGGCACAGGCGCCCCCGTTGGCATCGAGCCGGCGGGGGCGCTTCTTTTTGTCCCGGAAGGCCGTGAGCTCGGGCACGCTGCGGCTCGACGCTACTCGTGGGACTGTTCGGCGTCAGCGCGGCGCTGCTTGCCATCGCCATCGAGAACAAACGGGCCTATCGTGAAGCGAAGGTCCTGGACAATCGCCGCGAACCCCTGCTGCACACGATTCGCAAGAAGGCCTCCTGAACGCTCGCCCGAGGGCCAACCCGGTGTAGCCTTTGGCCCGTGGATACCCAGGGAACTCCGCCGCCGCTCGAGCCCAAACCGATTCCGCGCGAAACGACGTTTCAAGCGCTCTTCGAACCGGATCTCACGTACGACTTCCTCGCCGGGGCCGCACGCTTTCCTTTCGAGCGCTCCGTCGAGTTCTCCGCGGTCAATGCATGGTGGTTGGCCGAGCTTTCGTTGCTCTGCTACGTACGCGATCGATCCTTCATCCAGGGCGTGCTCGAACGAGCGGGTCTGACGGCCCCCGTGTTTTTCGAGGAGGGGGGATCGTTCGCTTTCTGTGTCGAGGATTTCTGTATCTTCCGTGGTACGGACGATATCAGTGACGTTCTCAAGGACCTCGACGCGGTGATGGTGCTCGATGGGGCAGTCAAGGTTCACCGCGGTTTCCTGCGCGCTCTCGATCTCGTATGGGATGGCATCAATGATCATCTCGGCCCGCGCGAAGCGGTCTTCGCCGGCCACAGCTTGGGGGGTGCCATGGCAACGCTCGCGGCATGGCGCCGCACGAATACGCGCTGCGCCTACACCTACGGTGCCCCGCGCGTTGGTAGCAAGGGCCTGCGTGAATCACTCTCCGTTCCGCTCCAGCGCATCGTGAACAACAACGACGTCGTCACGCGATTGCCGCCACCGCTTCGCTACCGACACGCCGGCCGGCTCTACTACATCGATGAGAACGGCCGCGTTCTTCCCCTACCCGAACGCTGGGGCCGCATCAAGGAACAGGTCCAGGGGCACGGCAACCGTGCGCTCGATAATGTCAAACGCTGGCTCGGCGGAGAGTTCGACGCTATTCCATACGACTCCCTTATCGACCACTCACCCCTGCACTATACGCTGCACCTCTGGAACCACCTGCTCTGGACTTGCGAGCCGCGATGATCCGTTGGGAGTCGCGGCTCCGCTGTGCGTGAGTTGAGGAGAAATTGTCGCGGCACCGTATCATCGCTCGCGTAGCTCGGACTTGAGTTTGCTCGTGTACTGAACCAGCTCGTGAACGAACACGCCTACGCCATCGTAGTTCGCAGAGGCTTTGTGGACCAAGAGCGGTGCCTTGCGCTCGCCACACCACAGGTGCCGGCCTGTGCCTACGTCCTCGATGAAGATCCTACCGCGTCCGCGTTCAGCAAACTCTGCGACCGGGGGCAGGATCTCCATGTGGTAGAAAACCAGGAAGTCGGGGTCTTCCTCCACGCATTCGTATCCGAGGGCGGCGAGCTCTTGCTCGAGGGCTTCTAGCAGTTTCTTGCGTAACAGGGTGTCGTCGACGCGTGGGTCGCCTGTATCGCGCACTTGCGAGGGGTCGAAGCTCCATCTGGTGTAGTGTGACGTGTCGATCGAGGGGGTGAACGTGATGTTGACATACTCCGTCACTTCGGAAGTTGCGCAACCGAGAGTGAAGGACAGGGCTAGTACGGTGAATGCGTTCTTCCTCATTCGCGCGCTCCGGGCGTGTCGATCGGTGTCTCGACCTCGAGCAAATCGATGAGGCCGCGCCGCAGCCCGGCGATGACGTCGCGCACTTCCTCCTGGCGCTTCTTGGTCACACTGTGCCCCTCCTCCATCATGACGACGACATAGACGTAGGGGTTTCGCTCGAAGCGTCGGATCGAGAACGCGATGGTCTCGAAGGGCACCAGATCATCGTCGGTTCCGTGCAGGATCACGATGGGACATTGGATGCGATCCAGGATCGGCTCCAGCAGCTCGACCTGGTCGTGACACGCGTACATTTCATTGTTGGAGATGCGAAGGAAGTCGACCAGGAAGGGGCTGACGATCCTCCAGCGTGCGATTTCGTTGTACCAGCGCACCTCCTCGAGTTCGGGGTTCAACCCACCGGCGACGATGATCAAGCCGCTGACCTTGTCGGGATTGTCCGCCGCGAGTCGTGTCGCGATGGGGCCCCCGAGCGAGTGTCCGACGAGGATGGGCCACAGTCCATTGCGCTTTTCGAGCAGGGGAGCGATAGCCGCGGCCTGTTCCTCGAAGGAGACCACCGCCTTTAGCGGGCGTGATTCGCCGTAGCCGATGCGATCGACGGCAATCGTCTCGACGCCCCCGACCGGATTGCGCAAGTAGTCGACGTACATCGACGAGCGCCCCGGCGAACCGTGGATGAAGATGACACGCGGATTTCCTGGCGATGGATCGATCAGATACGAGAGCACCCGACCCGCGTGTCCCTCGACAGGTAGAAACTCGCGTTGTATCTCCGCTTCGTCCCCTGAGTAGTCGAGCCCGAACTTGCAGCCGGTAAGGAAGCAAAGTGCCAGGAGCACGGTTCTCTTGAACAACAGGGCCTTCACGCAAGAGAAGCTACCACATCGAGCACTACCGGGACTTCGCGCTACCCCCCGGTTTTCGCCCGGTTCTCCCAGGCCTCTTGCGCTTCGCCGGAGTCGATCTTGTCGATGATGTCGGCGATCTGTTTCAGCGCGTCGTTGCGAGCGGACTCTTCCCAATCGCTGGGCGGCCTGATACCGCCTGCCCGCAGGAGAGCACCCCGGGCCGCGTCGAAGCGTCCTCGTTTGAGCAGGTACATTCCGTACTCGAGGTGCACCGAGAAATCCTTGGGCATGCGTTCCACCGCCAGGCGCAACGTATCCAAGGCTTCGCCGTGTCGCCCGCGGATCTTCAACAGGCGCGACATCAACAGCAGACCCCCCCCATGGTTGGGTTGCATGTCGAGGACGCGGTTGAGGAAGGTCTCGGCCATGTCGAGCTCGCCACGCCGCATGTCGACCGAACCGATGCGGTACAGCGTGTCCGCGGAGTGGTTCGGGTGCTCGATCAGGCTCTGGCGCAGGAGTGCCACGTATTGCTTGGGTGCTAGCTCGTAGGCCGCGACGAGATAGGGCAGAGCTTCCTCGATGGCTCCCGAATTCAGGAGGAAGGCGCCGAAGTCGTAGTTGTTCTCGAAGTTCGGCGCATGCCTGACCGCGTTGCGAAACGCGGCGATGGCTTCGGTTGCGGCATTGCGCTGGACGAGAGCCTTGGCCTTGAGATACCAGGCGTGCCCATGGCGTGGGTCGGCGCGGGTTGCTTGTTCCAGCCAGGTGAGCGCATCCGAGGCATCGCCACGGCCCAGCCGGATGGCACCGAGGATCACCATCGGCTCAGGGTGTGAGGGCCGGAGTTCGTGGAGCTCGCGGGCGTGGAACTCCGCCTCGCCCTCCTTGCCTTCCTCGCTCAACGTACGAGCCAGTAGCAGGCGCGTGTCGTAATCCCCGGGCTGCAACTCGAGGGCCTTCTCGAAACGCCCGCGTGCTTGGGCGAATTGCTCCTCCTCGAGCAGCAACTGCCCGTAGTTCAAATGAGCCTCGAGGTAGTTCGGCTGCAGCGACAGAGCGCGCTTGAACGACTCGACCGCGTCCGCCGTGTCCCCGGAGAAGCGCTGAGCGACGCCGAGGGCCGTGTACAGCTTTTCGAGTTCGAGATAGTCCATCAGCACGGTGATGCCTTGTTGGCGTGCGTCGTGGGCTTGTTGCTCGATCTCCGAAACGCGTGTGATCAGCTGGTTCAGGATGGCGATCGGTGTGGCGTAACCCTCGCGGGGGTCCAGCTTGGCTTGCAGGATGTAGCACCAGGCAAGCCCCAGGTTGACCTGCAGAAAGTCCTGCGAGGTCACCATCAGGTCGGTCTGCCATCTGCCGAGGGGATCTCCGGCCTTGGGTGCGGATTGCTTGGCCTCGATCAGGAGATCGCTGGCCCGCTCGAAGGCCTGGAAAGCGTTGGCGAGGGCTTCGGGATCCTCGGTCGCCTGCAGTTCATTCAGGTACACCCGCCCGAGACCCCATTGCGCATAGACACTGCGCGGCGACTGCTCGGCGGTGCGCTCGAAGAGAGTCTTCTCGTTCTTCCAGATACCGATGCGCTCGAAACTCTTCAGGCCATAGGCGCCCGAGATCAGGACTCCGGCGATCCAGGCGACCGGGAGCGGCAAGCGGCGCAAGAGAAGGCAAGCCGCCAGCGCGAAACCGAAGACCGGGACATAGAGGAAGCGATCCGACAAGGGAAAGCGTCCCAGTGACTGGATGCTGATGAGAACCGGCAGGATGCCGGCGGGGATCAGGAGCAGCCCGAAGAGCCCCGGACGCCAGCGCTTCTTCCAGGCGAAGTACAGCCCGACTCCGAAAGCTACGATCGAGCCCAGGGCGATGAGGATCTTTGGATCCAGAAGCGCCACGTGTGGCCGGAAGGGGCGGAACAGGTTCAGTTCGAGAGGCGCGACAAGCAGGCTGATCGATCCGCCCAGAAGCTCCGCACGCAAGAGCCACTCGCGTACGAAGCCCACCGCAAAAATAGTCGTTTGGCGGTCGAACCCGGCCCATGCGGAACCGAAGACCTGCATCCTCATGCCGAGGTAGCCCATGAGCACGAGGACGAAAGGGGCATAAGCTCGCAGGGGATGGCGCATCTCGTTCAACCACCAGCGAACACCTGAGCGTTGCGTGGGCTTCTTCGCGACGTGGGATCCGCGGCCCACATCCAGGGCGACGATCAAGAGAATCGTGGCGGCCGCGAGCTCTTTCGCCAGGAGCCCGAGCAGAAAGGCACCCGCTGCCAGAAGTGGCACGCCCCGCGAGCCCCGATCGCGCCAGCGCACGAAGCAGAGCAACGATGAGAGACAAAAGACACCGAATAGGGGATCGTTCAGTGCCGAGATCCATGCGACCGATTCGACGTGGGTGGGATGCAGGCCAAAGAAGAGCGCCGTGAAGCCCGCGATCCACGTATTACCCGTCAAGGCACTGCCCACCAAACGCCGCGCCAGGAAGAAACAGACGGCGGTCGCGACCAGATGGACCAGCACGCAGAAGGCATGGAAGAACACCGGGGAAGGCCCGAACGTACACCACACGAGCGTCATCGAAATGGCGCTCAGTGGTCGCCAGTACGCGATCCGTTCGGCGTTCTCTACCTCGAGAAAGTCCCAATAGCCGCGCGTGAAGGCGGTGGGGATATGTGCGATGTCCGTGATGTAGGGGTTGCGCCCGACGAGCAGGACGTCGTCGTAGACCAATTCGCCGCCCAGGGAGCGTGCATAGATCCCTCCCGTGATGAGCAGTACCAGGGCGAGCCACAAGGCCGTCGCCCCCCCGGACCGCGGGGGGGGGGCTCTCCCTTCACGATCGGCGCTCGTCTGGTCTTCGGCCACTGGGAGGTCCTAGCATTTCTCCGTTGGAGGGTCACCTGCCGAGGCCTCTTCCGCGTGATCTTTGCCCGACTCTACTTACAAAGAACGCCGGGCCGCCCTCGGTGAGAGCGGCCCGGCGCAAGAGCCTGTGCGCTGCCTCTTTTCAGGGGCAGAAACCTATCAGGGCAGGAAGGTCACCGCTTGGAGGTTGGTGACCGGTAGCGGGATCGGCAGCGTCAGCTGAATCCCCTGCGCGAATCGAACGACCGGCGAGGTCGGATTCGGCAGCTGGCTTGGTGTGAAGTGAAGCATGGTGTAGCCCTGGGGTCCGATGTTCACCGAACCGAGGAAGATCAGCTCCGAGAAGTTGTTGCCGATGTCCAGGTTGACGTTCACGCTCGTGCTGGGAGCCGATGACGTCGAGCCGAAGAGCCATACGACTTGTCCGACCCCACCCGCGACGATGATGTCCATGCCGTTGTCCGTATCGACGCCGTTCAAGGGGTCCCCGGTTCCCAGCTGCAATTGGGGCGACGAGACCGGTACCCACGTCGCGTTGATCGTCGCGAAGTCCTGGCCGTCGAAGACCGTGATCGGGACCGAACCCAGCTGGATGGCCTGGGGCATGTCGACGGTGATCGTCGTGTCGTTCACGATCGTCCAGTGCGACGGATCGATCTGGATATCGAACGGCGGGATGAAGAACATGAGTTGGGTCACGGAAAGCAGGCCGTCGCCTGTCAACGTGACGGTCTGGCTCGTTCCCGGTACCAGGGCGGGGATTTCCATCGGGCTGACGCCTGTCAACGAGATAGGAGGCGTCGGAACGTCTCCGAACGGGTTGATCAGGTCGGTCGGGAACGCGTTCGAAAGGTCACTACCGTTGCTGGCGCCGGAGCGTTGAATCATCACGTTGCCAGGGCCGGCCGCTGCCGGGATCGCAACTGTGATCAGCGTACCGCCACCTGTCGAGCCGGACGTCGCGATGAGGCGCGGGTCGCTGTTCGAAGACGTGGTGCTGGAGCGCGTGAACCACACCTGGTTGCCCGAGACGGAGAAGTTCGCTCCATGAATTTCGAGGAATGCACCGGCCGGAACCGTTGCTTCGATTCGCGGCTTGTCACCGGCTTCGGTGCCATAGATGCACTGCAGGCCCGCGATGTCGTCGGCTGCGATCGAGCGGATCGCCGTCGAACCGGACGAGACCGAGGGAAACATCGATGCCGAGCCAACGGTACTGTGGCCGAGGCCTAGCGCGTGACCGTATTCGTGGGCCATGACACCCTGGATGTCGAACTGGCCGCCGGCAATGAAGCCGGGGCCGTCGGCCCAGACCCAGTTGTCGCAGAAACGGATCCGCCAACCATCGGAAATCGGCGTCTCCGTAAAGGCCAATGTACCGCCGCCACAGGAGGAAATCCCGGAGACGATGTTGTTGTTCGTGGTTCCAACAGCGGTCGTGAGACCTCCCCAGAAGGCATCGAAGTTAGCGTCCGTGCCGCCGAGGATGTTGCCGCCGACATCGCCGCTACCGTCGCCGTAGGGGTCGCTACCCCACTCGGTGATACCCTTCCAGACGGCGAGCTCGGCGCCCGTCCAGCCGATGTACTGGGTCCCGGAGTTCGTGTTGTTGTTGGATTGGCTGTCCTGGAAGTTGTCGAAGACCCGCACGTCACGCTGGTTGATTCCCAGCGAGCCGCCGATCTTGCTGAAGCCTTGGGATTCCATCCCGGGCAGGAGCAGGGAAGCTGCTCCGCCGAGGAGCAGAGAGGGGAGAACGAATCGGAGTGAATTCATGGATCGTTGCTCCTATTTGCCCTGACGGTTGGACTTGATCTTGTTGATGCGCTCCACCGCGCTCGATAGGTCGGTGATCATGATGTTGTGATCGACCGCATAGCCTTCGCCCTTGCCGAGCACGACTTCGACGTCACCGCCGCCGATCGTCCGGAAGAGTCCGCCGTGGGCCGCCGACAACGCATTTGCCGCGATCCCGCCACCCATGTTGTCTTGCCACCTGTAGAAGGCCACGACGGGCGTGCCGACCAGGATGTCGTCCTTCGAGGGGGCTTCCGAGTTGTAGACACCTTCGGTGTCGCTGATGAAGCCACCGTGGAAGGTCACGTCGACGGTCATCAGATCGCCCGAGGTCATCGAGGTACCTTCGATGGTCAACGTCGTGAAGTAGAGCTCGGGACCGTCGATGGGATCATCGACGCGAAAGACGTGGTGATTGACGATCTGGCCGTGGATCGAGTCGTCGGCGAGTTCGACCATCTCCTCGAGGTTCATGGACTTGATCTGGGCCATGCCGATCGTCGCCGCTGCCGTCAGGGAGAGCGCAGCGAGACCGATGGAAAGTTGCTTTCTCATTGGTAGGTAGATTGGGGGTTCCGGGACCGTGGGGTGTCGCCCCTGCGTGGGACACGAATGGGGCCATCGATGGGGGGAGTCCGTGTTGTGGAATTAATGACCGCGAAACGAATTTTGTTCCGTTCCGAAGCGGATCGGGGACACGAATCGGGCTGAGAAGCTTCCACCCAAGACTACCCGAGCTCTCCGAGGGCAGGGGCGGTTTCGCGGTCGACGGCCGGAAAACCCGTCAAAACAGCGTTTTTTAGCCTGGAGTCCTTCGGCTCCCTACCCATCGGGGCATCGATGGGCTAGTGCTCGTGTTGTCCGCCGCTCGGCGAAAAAGGCTGGGGCCCGCCCTTGGGGGGCCCCTCCACCAGGTAGTGGGGGATTTCCTCGTGGTCGGGATACTGGCGCGCAAGTCGCTCCAGGATCTCTCTGCCTTCGGGCTTGTCCAGCCGCATCAAGGCGAGCGCCAAGGGCAATTCCAAATCGATGCGATCGGGCTGGATGGCCAGGCCCTTGCGCAGGCAGATGACGGCCAGATCGTCATCTCCCAGCTCGCGTGCCGTGGCGGCAAACTCGAGATACAGGTTGATGTCGAGTTTGATCGAACGCTCGGCTCGTCGCAGGAATTTCAGGGCGGTCTTTGGATCGAGAAGTTCCCTGTGTGCGTACGCGACGGCTCGATCGAGCCGCGGCCACGGCGTGTAGGCGTCGGCGAGAGGTTCGAGAAAGGCCAGGCCGAGATCTGGCCGGCGCTTCTCCGTGAGCAGCCAGGCCACCGCTTCCCAGAGCTCGCGGGAGAATTGATCCAGGTCGCCCTTCTCGGGCAAGGCCTGCATGTACGAGCGTAGGGCGTCCTCGTTCAGCTCGATCTGCTGGGCGCGTTTCTCGTAGGGCGAGCTCTCTTCCTGGGCCCCATAGTGTTGCGCCAATCCGCGTACGATACCGCCCCGGGGGTTGTTCTCGTTGGCCTCCGCCAGACTCTCCATCACGGCTGTCTGCAACTGGAAAAGACGAGCCCGCGGCAAGGTATCCAGGAGGGGCAGGATCCCGATGCGTCCGCTGGGGGTTCCGGGAGCGAACATCGGTGCGCCGTCCGGGCGCTCGCCGGGCTTCACGCCGAACACGACGCCGACGGACAGATCGTCGAAGCGTTCCATCGCCAGCATTACCCCATCTCCGAGCTGGCGCCGCGTGAGCGGCGAGGCTGCGTCGATCCAGACCACACCGACCGTGCCCTCGGGCAATTCGAGTGCTTGCAGGAGCGGCTCTTCGACACTGGCCCAGGGCAACCATGAAGCGCCCTTGGGCAGGAGTACGGGGCCGTGGGTCGGGGCGGCGATCACGAGGTCGTAGCGACCCGCCTCGATCCGCGCCCGTGCTTCCACGGGGGAGAGCACCTCGCCCAGCGGATCGGGGTGGCCCGCGAAGAGCTCCTTTTCGAGTGTCTCGAAGGAGCGATACCAGGCCGCCGTGCGTTCGAGCTCGACCTTCGCTTCGCTGAAGAAGCGCGAGCGTTCCGGGGTCAGCTGGCCGACGAAGAGCACCTCTGGTCGCCGGTCGCCCAGGGCCTTTGGATCGATCAGCGAATGGCTGTACTGGAGCCTGCGCCAGTCGTTGCGATAGTCCATGAAGCCCGGGGTGACGCGGCGTCGATCGACGGTGACGATCTGGACCCCTCCGCGCGTTGCTTCGACCGTGAGGAGCCCGGCGGAGGACGGCAAGGTCACGCGGGGCTCGATGTCGGTGATGTACCAGGGCGAGAACGTCCACAGGCTCAAGTTCGGCCGAATCCAGGGCAGGCCGATCGCGCTGAGAAGCAACACCGGAGCGAATTTTTTTGCCCGCCCGGTTTCGGACATGGCGATGGCGAGCGCCGCACCGCTGGCGGCCAGTACCGTCCCGGCGACGATCATCTTCCAGGCCCAGGGCGTGCTCGGCAGCTGACCGAAGCCGAGCGGATCGGCGAGGGCAGCGATCAGCCAAGGCCGAAACAGGAGGCCCGCAGCGGCTCCGAGGAGTGCGTTCGACACGCGACCCGGATGCCGCGTACCGCCGATCGTTGCCCCGAACCAGAAGGCCGGAACGACCCAGGCGGCCGCGGCCAGAATGCCCGTGATCCACCAGGTGCCGATCGAGGTTCCATCGAGGGATGGGATGTCCTCGAGGTGAAGGTTCGCCGGTAAGAACCCATCGATCTTGCGCCCGTAGTCGACGAACAGGTCCATTCGTCGCAGGTACCTGAAGAGTCCCTCGCGGTCGCGCTCGGCCAGAAACCAGAGCCCGGCCAGGGCGCTCGCAGCGATGATCGGCAGCCCGTAGGCGAAGGCCGGGCGTTCGATCTGCTTGCGGCGCAGGAACGGGCCGAAGGCGAGGGCACCGAGCAAGCTCAGGGTGATGAAGACCACAGCGTGGAACGCGTCGTCCTCGGGCAAACCGAGGCCGAAGAGCCGTACCTCGTGGGCCAGGCCCTCGAAAGCGACGGCGACGCCCGCGCCGGCCAGGAAGAGCCCGGAGCGCTCGGGGAAACGCACGCTGCTCGAGAGCGCCATGATCTGGCTCAACCCGGGCGCGCCCTCCGTTGCCGTGTGCTTCGAGCCCGCGATCAAACGCAGGAGCACGGTACCTGCGATCAGCACCAGCCCGTACTGCGCGCGTCCCGACGGCTGGAAGTGGGCCGCCAACCACAATCCGTGGATGGCGAAACCGATCAGGATCGCGAAGAGCAACCAGGCCCCGGAGAAGCGTCCGCGGAACGCCGGGCGGGCCGCGCTGAGAAAGAGCGCCGTGGCGATCAGGGCCGCCGCCCGAAAGAGAGCCTGGGTGTTGCCCGAGGTCGCGGGCAGCTGCGTCCAGTCCAGGCCCAGGGGCGCTCGCATCACGGAGAGCAAGAAGCCGGCGCACAGCCCGAAGGCGATCAGGCGTAGGTTGGCTGAGTTCATCATCGAGGCCAAGAGCGTACAGCCGAACCCGTTCGGGAGGAATCAGCTCCGGTAGAGGGGTGTGATTTGAGGACCCGCTGCCTTTTTCGCCTCGCTCGCACCCGCGAGCGGGATGCGACAGACAAAGGGGGCAGGGGGCTTGCCCTCACCCCGCGAAAAGGCGCTCGGGCGCGCACGTAGGAGGTCACCGAGCGCCTCCGTGCGCGGTCCCGATAGCGCACGTAGAAAGGAACCCGCCGTCGTTCTTCGGCGGAACTGCCACTGCCTGATTCGCTCGGCGACTACGATGGCTCGTCCGGATGTCGCTTACAGCGCCCGGGCGAGTTTTTTTATCGCCACCCGCCATGTCCAGCGCTAGCTCCGCTTCGAGTTCCGTCCCGCTGCACGAGCACGAGCTCGTGCCCCTACCAGAAGCGTCGCGCGTCGAGTGGTTTCGGCGTACCCTGACGGCCTGGTACTCCCGGGAGAAGCGCGACCTTCCGTGGCGCCGAAGTCGCGATCCCTACGCGGTCTGGATCAGCGAGACGATGCTGCAGCAGACGCGCGTCGAAACCGTGATTCCCTACTACGAACGCTTCCTTGCGCGCTTTCCCGACGTGAGCGCCCTGGCGGAGGCCGAGGAGGACGAGGTGCTCACCCTGTGGAGCGGCCTGGGCTACTACCGACGCGCCCGCGCATTGCATGCAGCCGCGTGTGAAATCGTCGCGCAGTACGGCGGCGTGTTCCCCCGCGAGCGTGGCTCGGTTCTCGGACTCTCCGGCATTGGCCCCTACACCGCCGGGGCCGTTCTCTCGATCGCCTTCAGTGACCGCGAGCCCCTCGTGGATGGCAACGTCGCGCGCGTCTTTGCTCGTCTCTTCGGTTTCGAAGCACCCCTGCGCTCGGCGCCGCTCGAGAAGCTCCTCTGGCGCTTCGCCGAGGCCCTGGTCCCCGCGGGCGACCCCGGCGCGTGGAACCAGGGGCTCATGGAGCTCGGTGCGACGGTGTGTACGGCCTCGGGGCCGAAGTGTGCGCGCTGCCCACTCCGAAAACACTGCTGCGCCTTGGCGGAGGGCAAGGTCGAATCGCTGCCGGTCCCGGCCGCGAAGAAACCTGTGCTCGATGTCGAGCTGGAACTGCTCCTCGTCGAGCGTCCCTCCGGTGTGCTCCTCGTTCAGCGCCCGGCCAGAGGGCGTATGGCCTCGATGTGGGAGCTTCCCACCCGGGAAGTCGTGTCGAAGCCGGGGACGGCCCGACTCTGGCCCGAGGCGTATCGACCTCCTTCCTGTGAGCCGCTACCTCGCGAGGCGGCGGGGCGAGGAAACGGAGAAGCCACTCTGCTGAAGCACGCCATCACCAAGCACCGCATCCGTGCGCGTCTCGTACCGGGTCGTTTCGCGGGCCGTGGGCGCGCTTCAGCCCGGGCCGCGGAGTGCGACTGGCGTTTTGCGGATGCAACCGAACGGCAAGATCTCCCGCTCACGGGGCTGACCCAGAAGGCGCTGCGCGCGCAATTTCGACCTGGCTGACGGCTACGGGCGCCGGCGCAAAACCCAGACGTCCTGGCCCCAGAGCGCGTTGGGGTAGCGCTGTACTTCCTCAAGGTCGTAGTCCTCGAGCCGGGCCTGGACCCAAGCGGGGGAGACGTAGCTGCTGCCGTAGTCGTCGCACGAGAGCCGACCGGAAGTCTCGTTCGCCCGTCGGTAGCGAAAGCCTCCCTCTATACGGACGACCTCGTCGTCTTCACCGAGCCAATCGAGTCCGTGGGTCGTGATGATCAGGTAGCCCTCGGGCGTGAGCGCATCGCCCAGACGCCGCAGCCATCCGCCCCAGTTCTCGTAGGAGAGGTGCGTGAAGAGCGAGGCGACGAAGATCAGGTCGAATTGGTGCTCACAATGCCAGTCGTTCGGCTCGGGCTCCGAGTAGATGGGCTGCGTGTTGAAGCCTCGGGCATTGGAATCGACCGCGGTGCGATCGATGTCGGAGACGAAGAGGCGCTTCGGATCGAACAGGGTGCTCAGGAAGCGCGTATTGCGGCCGTAGCCACAGGCGAACTCGAGCACTTTGCCCAGGCGCTCCGTAGTGAGTCCGCGGTCATCGAGGATCCGTTGCACGACCTGAAGGGTTTCGCGGCCGGTCTGCAGGTAGCTTTCGAGGGCCCGCCGGTCCTGGAAGGGGCGGTGGAAGTGGAGGAACATCTCGTCGCGCCAATCGACCGACAGATCGATCGCCTGGGGCGAGACGCCCTCCCATTCCCGGCGGAGTTCGTCGGGGACGGCGACCGCGGATCCGAAGACCCGGCGCCGAATACTGCGGGCGTAATAGCCGTAAGCCTTGGACCTGCGCAACCAACCCATGGGGGAAGCTCTCGGGGAGAGGGGGGCTACAGGGTAGCCCAAACTCGAAATTCCGGGGCATGACCAGCCGTGCTCTGGTGAAACTCTGGCCTGAAGGGCGCATGCCAGGGGACGAAAGTAGGATGGGGGCCCATGTCCGACCGGCAAACCATTCTCGTTCCCCTCGCTCCGGGCTTCGAAGAGATCGAAGCCGTGGCCATCGTCGATGTCCTGCGGCGGGCCGAGCTCCACGTCACCCTGGCCGGGCTGCAACCCGGAGCGATCCTCGGGGCCCACGGGCTCACCCTGGAGACCGACGCCCACCTGGACGAGGTGGAGCCCGGTTCGATCGGGGCCCTGGTGCTTCCTGGTGGGCAACCGGGGACCGACAATCTCATGGCGGACGAGCGCATTCTCGAGCTGTGCCGTCGGCTGGCGGAGGCGGAGAAGCCCGTTGCAGCGATCTGTGCCGCGCCCATGGTCCTGGCCGAGGCCGGGCTGCTCGAGGGGCGAGCCGCGACTTCCCACCCCAGCGTGCGCAACCGACTGGCCGGCGCCGAGGTCCTGGATCAGCCGCGGGTCGTGCGTTCCGGTTCGGTTCTTACCAGCCAGGGCCCGGGGACAGCTCTCGAGTTCGCCCTGGCGCTCGTAGGCTTGCTCCGGGACGAGAAAACGGCCCAAACGCTCTCCTCGGCGATGCTCGTGGCCACGCCTGTGCATTGACAGCAGGAAAACGAGCACCCTATCCTCCCCGCCTCATTTTCTGGGATCGGGACCCCGGGGTAACCCTGCCGGCACCCGTGGGTAGGAGAGGCCGCCAGGTCTTGCCGCCCAAGCTCACCCTCCGCGATCACCCTTCGAATCAGCCATGTTCCGTGTCTTTGTCGCCACGAGCCTCTTTCTCTTCGCCGCTTCTCCAAACGCCGACACGATCGTCCGCACCGACGGAAAGAAGGTGGAAGGCGTCCAGATCGTCAACGAGACGATGAAGGAAGTCGTCTACAAGAAGGGGCGCAACCAGCAAACCCTGGCCTCGGATCGCGTGCTCTACGTCGTCTACGAGAAGAAGCCGCGCCTCGTCGACGAGGCGGAGGGCCACCTCTCGGACGACGATCTCGCCAGCGCCATCGATGCCTTCGACGAATTCGTCGAAGGCCAGATCGAAAGGCCGAACGGCCGCTACAAGTGGGCCCCTGCCTATGCGGCCTGGCGTTCGATCGAGCTGCGCCAGAGCCTCGCGGATCTGGGTGGTGCTCGGGATGCGGCCGTGCGCCTGATCGAGAATTTCAAGGATTCGCGCTACGTGCCCGGTGCGTATCTGGCCAAGGCCGGTGCGGAGATCGACGCGGGCCACACCTCGATGGCGGTGAAGACCCTCGACAAGTTCGCCGGTCTGGTGGAGAGGAACAAGCTCTCCAAGCGCTATGACCTCGAGTGCCGACTGGCGAAGATTCGCGCCGACGAGAAACGCTCGGGTGACGCCCGGCGCACCGATCTCGGCATCATCGTGCGGGAGGCCGGTGGAGAATTCCCGACCGTCAAGAGCCGAGCCGAAGTCATGGAAGGCGAGGTCTTCCTGGGCGAGGCCGAGAGCACGGGGGATCCCAGGAAAGCCTCCGAATTGCGCGGCAAGGCCAAGCTCGTCTTCGACCGTATTGTCAAGGCCAAGAACACGACGAACGCGACTCTTGCGGGCGCGTACGCCGGGTTGGGCGAGTGTCTTTTCTATGCCGGTGCGGAGAAGGACGACACCGAACTTCTCAAGCAGGCCAGCCTGCACTTCCTGCGC
This sequence comes from Planctomycetota bacterium, assembly GCA_965662355.1. Lineage (GTDB taxonomy): Bacteria > Planctomycetota > UBA1135 > UBA1135. The sequence goes on from CBFIHP010000005.1 coordinate 35,400, forward strand.
GTCGTCACGCTCTTCAAGGGCGAGAGCCGGTATTCTTCAAAATCGCTCTACTTCGCCATGCGTTGCTTCCACCTGATGCAGGACAGGAAGCGCAAGGGAGACATGTTCCGCGAGCTGAAGTCGCTGTATCCCAATTCCGGGTGGATCGCGGCGGCTGAAAAGATCAGCGACTAGGGAATCCCCGAATTCCAGGATGGCCCACGACGCCCTGGGCGTTCTGTGGGCCATGGGAAAGATGACAAGAGCCGTCCTGGACGGCTCTTCTTTTTTGTGTGGCTTATTTCGGTGATTTCTCGCCGGACCAACCGCGTCCCGATTTCTCCACACGAAAAGCCGCCGTGACCCTTGTGCCCGGCCGCCCGTCCGATCCTCGCGTTCCTTTTTCCTCGTGCTGTAGCCACGACGGGGGAACGCCTGTGGACACCGGAACGAAGTGGAGGCATTCCCATGGTGCGGACGGCGGCACAAGCAACGCTGGCGAGGGACTGGAGCGGGTTGGAGGAATTGCGAAGGGATCTGCGCGCTTTCCTTGCGCGGAAGTGCGCGGATGAAAACGAGCTCGAGGACATCATCCACGAGACCTACCTGCGCGCGGCGCGCTACCGCACGGGCTCCCAGCCAGTGCGTCTGCGCTCGTGGCTGCTGAGTATCGCGCGCAACGTTCTGCTCGACCGACGCAAGTACAAGGAGCGCTTCTCCAGCTTGAACGACTCCGAGCCCGAGCTCGAGTGGAACGGGGATCACGAAGAAGCCGGAGAACCCGAGGAGCGCTATCAGCTCGGTCGTTGGAGTCTCGACCGCGAGGCCGCGACACACCACCTGTCCCTCGCCCTCTGCAACCTGCGGGAAGGGGACAGGCGCGTGCTGCGCTCCTTCTACGCTGGGGGTGAGGACTCTCGTGCGACGGCCCGTGACTGTGCGATTCCGCCACACCTGGTCAAGATCCGACTGTTTCGGGCCCGCAAGAGGCTCCTGAAAGCGCTGCGGAGGCACCTGGCCCTGAGTTTTGGTGTCGAACCCCGGGTTCTGGGCGGGAGCGCTCGATGATGTTGCTCTCGTGGAAGCCTGCGAGGGCCGTACTTCTCGCCATGACGCTTTTCTTCGCCGGGATACCGCTGAGCTCACAGTCTCCGCGACCGGCGAAGGAGCTCGAGCGTTTCGTCCCGCGCATGCACGATGCAAAGGGACAGATCGACCATGCGCGACGCCTGAAACGCAAAGTTTATTCCCAACCGAAGGAATCCCGTGACTTCTGGCGCAAGTTAGCGGTCGAGGCGTACCAAGCCGTGCGCGTTTTTCACGCCGAAGATCGCAAGCGTTCCGTCGAAGCGTCCTTTCGCGCCGGTGAATTGTTGCGCTCGGGTGGTTTGCACGAGAGCGCGCTCCAAGAGTTCACTTGGGCCTCTCGTGCCCGTCTGGGCGCTTTTTCAACGCGTGCGATGCTCGAAATCGGACACATTCACCGTCGTGAACGGGCACATCGTCGTGCGCTGGACGCTTACCTGGATGTTGCGGCCGATGCAAGAGCCGATGCGCCACATCGCGATGATGCGTGGTTGTGGGCGGGCCACATTTGGAGGCGCGATGGACGAACCGATGACGCGCGTGGTGCGTGGAGACGTGTTGCAGAACGCGGTCAGGATCCCCTGGATCGTATTCGCGCCTTCGACTTGCTCGGCGAGTTGTGGCTCGTGCAAGAGGACATCGAGGCGGCGTGTGGCGTGTTGAACGAGTGCTTGCAAGCACTTGCAGAAGCCGCACTCGAAGAGACCCGCAATGGTGAACGAGTACGAAACGCTCTCTTGCGAATGCGATTGGTGGAACAACTACCGCGCGCTATCGCAAGCAGAAACATCTCAAGCAGAGAGGCAGGAACTTCGAGAAACCCTTGACAAGATGAAGCGATTGTTTCATCGAAGCGCATAGAGCCCGAGCGGGTTCGGTCATTGGAGGACGTTGAGTTCGTGTTTTCAGGGTCAATGTGTTTGGCCCGCACCTCAGCGAAACCCTTTGATTTCGGGTTTCACTACGACATCGAAGGGCGCTCAACCCGCGAGGCGTCCACCGAACAGGGCGGCCGGGTTTGGTTTCTGACCAAACCCGACCGTCCTTTCTCTTTGAATCGCGCACGTTTTTTGGAGAAAAAACGGGGCTGCGTTGGATTTTTTTAATCGCAAAAATTCGGGTGGCTTCCCGATTTCGCAGAAGTTGGCCTGACTCCGTTCCCGCAGCCTTCGTCCGCGACCCAAACGAGTGCGGAGATACGAAAAAGCCCGGCGTGGACCGCTCCACACCGGGCTTCGAGGCGAGTTTCCTCCCGCTACGTTCCGATGGCGTAGTACGTGAAGCCCATGCGCTCCAAGACCTTGCGTGAGTAGATGTTACGACCGTCGAAGATGAGGGCGGTGTTCATCGACTCCTTGAGTTTTTCAAAATCGGGCCGGCGAAACTTGTTCCATTCCGTGACCAGGATCAGGCCGTCGGTGTCCTTGACCGCATCCATGGAGGACTTGGCGTAGCTGATGCGATCGCCCAGGTAGTGATCCTTGCACTCCTGCATGGCTTCGGGGTCGAAGGCCACGACGGAGGCGCCGTCCTTGAGCAAGCGATCGATCACGACGACGGCGGGGGCTTCGCGCATGTCGTCCGTGTTGGGTTTGAACGCCAGGCCCCAGACGGCAAACTTCTTGCCGGCCAGATCGCCCTTGAAGTGCACCTTCACCTGGTCGTAGAGCAGGCGCTTCTGGGTTTCGTTGACCTCTTCGACGGCTTTCAGCACCCGGAAATCGTAGTTGTTGTCTTCCGCGGTCTTCACGATGGCCTTGACGTCCTTCGGGAAGCACGAGCCACCGTAGCCGAGGCCGGCGAACAGGAAGCGGGAGCCGATACGGCCGTCGGAACCGATGCCCTTGCGTACGAGGTCGACGTTGGCGCCCACGGCGCTGCAGATGTTGGCGATCTCGTTCATGAAGGAGATCCGCGTGGCGAGCATCGCGTTGGCGGCGTACTTCGTCAGCTCGGCGGAGGGAACGTCCATGTGGATGATCGGGTTGCCGGTGCGTACGAACGGAGCGTACAGCTCGTCCATGACCTCCGCTGCGCGCGGGTTCTCGGAGCCGATGACCACGCGATCGGGCTTGAGGAAGTCGTCGATGGCTGCTCCCTCCTTGAGGAACTCGGGGTTCGAGACCACGTCGAAGGGGTGGTCCGTGACGGCCTTCATCGCTTCCTTGACCTTGTTGGCCGTGCCCACGGGCACCGTCGACTTGTCGACCACGACGACATAGCCCTGCATGTTCCTGGCGACGGTGCGTGCGGCTTCGAGGACGTACTTGAGATCCGCGCTGCCATCTTCACCCGGAGGCGTGCCTACCGCGATGAAAGCGACCTCGGCGTCGGGGATCGCCTCGTTGTAGTCGGTCGTGAACCTGAGGCGCCCGTCGGCGACGTTGCGTCGCATCAGCTCCTCGAGCCCCGGCTCGTAGATCGGGACCTCCCCATCCCGCAGACGGCGAACCTTCTCTTCGTCGATGTCGACGCAGATGACCGTGTTACCGCTTTCCGCGAAGCAAGTGCCGGCAACCAGGCCGACGTATCCAGTTCCAATGACTGCGATTCTCATGATGGGAAGTAGTTAGGGGGGCGCCGGTTAGGAACGATTGTCCGGTTTTTCAGGGGGGCCGGAACAAAACTTCCTCGGACACTTCTGGTCTCCAGGTGGAGCCAAAAAGCACCGCAGGATACCTTGTCGGCCGGAACCCGCTACCAAGAGACTCTCAGCCTCTGTGGTCGGGGTCGGGCGATTAACTCAGTGGCTAGAGTGCGTCCCTTACAAGGATGAAGTCGGGGGTTCGAATCCCTCATCGCCCACCATCTACTCCCGGCCGATGCGCCGCAGGAACCAACTTCGAAAGCGCTCGCGCTCGGCAGTGGCCAGGACCCGGCTCCAGAGGAGCCCCAGGCAGGCCAGGTAGAAGACGGCCTTGATCGGGACCGAGTACCACATCGTCAACGCCCCTTCGGCCTCCAGGCCATCGATCCAGAGCGAGAAGGCCCCGCCAGCCACGACGCAGGTGAAAATGCCCGCCAGGCGCCGAATCTCGAAGGGTACCTGGGACTCTGCGCGGGCCGCGATGACCATCAGGATAGCGATCACGGCGAACGTGATCAGCGTCGCGATGGCCGCGCCTACGAAGCCGTAGATGGGGATCAGATACACGTTGGCGATCAGGTTCACGGCCACGGCGGCGATGTTGATCGTGAAGATGCGTCCGGTGCGTTTCGAGATGAAGAGCACCGTCTGGGCCACGTGGTAGAGCGCCCAGAAGACATAGCCACACGCGATCCATGGAATGGCCTTGTAGGCGATCCAGAATCCTGGCCGGCCGGCAAGCAGAATGGCTCCCTGGCGCCCGAAGAGGATCACCCCCAGGCTGGCGCAGGCGATGGTCAGAACGGCATAGGTTCCGACGCGTGCGATCAGGGCCGAGCGCTCCTTTGCGTTCTCGATCCCGAAGATCCAGGGCTGCCAGATCTGGATGAACGGCCCCAGCAGCATGTTCGTCACGAGAAATGCGATCTTGTAGCCGTGTCCGTAGATGCCGGTGATCGTCTGTCCCTGGTCTCCCGAGAGTTCGAGCAGCAGCCGGCGGTCCGCGAAATGCAGGATCAGCTGGCAGATTCCCACGGGAACGAGGGGGCCGGCATAGGCCAGGATCGGCTGCAGGACCTTCCAGTCGAAACGCGGCTTCAGCGAGAAGAGCATCCACCCACAGAGCCCGAGGGTCGTGAGGCTCTCACCGATCAGCATGCTCAAGAGGAAGCCGTAGACCCCCAGCTGGAAGTGCCCGATGAAGAGGAAGTTGAACCCCACCTCGACCAGCAGTTTCGCCGTCTGGATCGTGGTGAACGCACCGGAGCGCTTGAGGATCTGCAGGTAGTAGAACCCCGACATCGAGGTCATCTGGAAGGGGATCAGGATCAGCGTGATCGTGAGGATCCGCCCCAGTTCGCTCGTCGTGATCTCACCGCCGCGTCCGAGCATGGGCGTGACCAGGTGAGGGCTGAAAAAGAGCGCGATGCCGCAAACCACCCAGGCAATGGCCCCGATGAGAAGCGTCGAGGAAGTGACCACACGCGCCCGATCGGCGGGGTCTTTGTGGTCGTAATAGAAGCGGACCATCGCGCCCAGGATGTTGATCCCGAGCAGCTGCTGGAGGGCGATCAACCAGAAGTCGACCGTCTCCTTGACCCCCACTCCCGGCTCGCCCAGCCAGATCGTGTAGAGCCGGTGCATTCCGACCGAGATCAACTGACGCAGGAACGGGGCCGCGCTGTAGATCGCCGAGTGCCGCAGGAGACCGCCCAGGGGGCGGTCGTCCGCGTTGATTTCAGGCTCGGCGGGCGTGCTGGTCACGTCGCTGGACACGTCGCTGGGCATCGGGGGAGGATACGGGCCGCTCGTGGCCTGGATAGGGGAAGAGCTTGTCGTAGTGGGACTTCGTCCGGCAGCTGCCCCCGGTAGGCCTACTTCTCGAGTTTTCTCACGAGAAAGACCCGTCGACCCGGGTCGAGTCGGGCTGCGATCACGAGCCCCTGGGCCTTGCCCTTGCCCTTCATGCGCGCGGCCAGCTCGTCGGAGGATTCGGACAGGCCGCGCTTCTTGACGACGAGAGGGCCGATCCCGTGCTCGTTCAGCATGGCCCGCACCCGTTTCCTGTCCAGTGGGACGGAATCCAGCACCGCGTAGAAGGAAGCGGCCAGGGGGAGGCGGTCGGGACGTTTGTTCAGGCCCAGGTAGCCCAGATCGCTCGCCAGCGGGGCCGCGGCGAGCGGATATGCGAAGGCCCCGAGGAGACCGGCCGCGATCAGCGCGGGATCCGGATCCGCAAGATAGGGGATCGTGACCGCCGCGTCGGGATCGAGGGCCGGGACCTCCCGGTCGACCACCCCCGTGTGCACCTCCAGCTGGTCACCGCGCAGGATGACCGCCCTGCGCCCTCCTGGGCCGGCGAGGGCGCCCGTCCACAGGCACAGCTCCTTCAGCTCACCATCCACACTGATCCACTCGAACGAGCGTCGGAGCTCGTCGGGTAGGCCCAGAGAGGACGGAACCAGGGCCGGTGGGAGCTTCACGCAGGCCCCCTTGCAAGAGCTCAAGAGTGGCAGGAGCCCGTCCCAGGCGGGGGACCAGCGCGCCGGATCCAGCGAACGTCGTGGGCCAGCCCGCGGGCCACCCGGTCGATCCCCGGTGCGCCGATCAGGATCGACGAAGAGCCACTCCATGTCCTGCGGGGCCAGCTCCTGGAGCTCCCCCTCGACCACTTCGGTCGTGCATTCCGGTATCGATGCGAGGTTGGCTCGCAGGAGCCGAGCCGTGTGCGGGTCTCGCTCCACGCAGCGCAAGCGCACGCCCGCGCGGACTAGCTCCAGGGCATCACCACCGATTCCGGCGGTGCCGTCGGTGACCCATTCGTCCCTGGCGATCATTGCGAAACGGTGGGCCCGATACTCTGCCACGCGTCGGTTCGTGGCCTGTTCCAGACCCTTGCGGCTCAACCAGAGCTTGTCCGGTTCGCGCAGCTTGCCCCGGGCACGACGCCGGGCCTGGGCCAGCTCCGCCAGCTGGCGAGCCTCCTCGGCGGGGACATGCCGCCGCAACCACTCGAGCTGGGCCAGGCCGTCCAGGCCCTCGGGGAGCTCCTCGAGCAGCCCCTCCCAGCGTGGATTCATGGGAGCGGGGCCTGTGGTACTTATTCCCATATTTCGGAATGGATCCGGTGCGACCCCATATAATCCTTCGTTCCAGGCCTCTGGTGCCGAATAGGATCCAGGAAAAGAGGTCGCCACCTAGGCACAGCTCCGCCTCCCCCCTCGCTGACCCTCATCCCCATACCGTGATCGGGAGTGTGACATCGTGAAGAGAATCCTGCTCATCGAGGACGATTATAGCGCGCAGCTTCTCTACCGGAATCGACTCGCCGATCTCGGATATGAGGTCGTGGCGGCGGATACCGGCGCAATGGGCCTGATGGAGGCCCGTGCTTCGAGGTTCGACCTGTTCCTGGTCGACGTCGATCTCGGTTCGGGAATCGATGGACTCGAGGTCTGCCGCAGGATCAAGGGGGTGCCGGAGCTCGTGGGCACTCCCGTGGTCCTGATCAGCGGTCACGTGAAGGCCTCTCAGGATCTCCACCGGGGCTACGAAGCCGGTTGCCAGGCCTTCCTCAAGAAGGGCGACTCCACGCTCGTGGAGGACACCGTGCGCGCCATGCTGCGGGTGAAGTCCCTCCAGGACGATCTGGCAGCCCAAAACCGTCTCCTGGAAGAGCAGAACTGGCGTCTGCAGGAGGCCCTCGCCCGCGGTGCGGATCTCGAGCATGCGCTGATCGAGTCCGAGTCCCGCCCGCCCGCTTCGCGCGCCTCCTGTCGTCCGGACGGCACGATCATCGTCGACGCGGACGGGATCTGTTGCCTCGCGGATCGCGGAGCTCGCCACCTCTTCGGTGTCGGTATGGAGGGCAAGCACCTGGCCTCGCTCCTGCCCGGTAGCGGTCTCGAGGCGGTCGTGCGCGACACGCGCAACGAGCCCCTGGATTATCGCTTCGAGTTCGCCGATCTCAGCGGTCGTCCGGCACGTTCGATCACGGCGAGCATCTATCCGATGTTGCCCTCCACGGTCTCCGGGGAGAACGGCCTGCGTGTGGTTTCCATCTACGACCGCGACTCCGGCCGCCTGGCAGCCGAGCTGTCCGCCGAGGGGCCCAGTTCCGACTCCATCGGTGGCGAACTCGGCATGCTGCGGGATGCGGCGCGCGTCGTCTTCCGCCCCGCGGCCCTCTTCGGCGATACGCTCCAGATTCGAAAGCTCCGTGAGCGCATCCCCGAGGTCGCTACGGGCACCAAGAATGTCTGGCTGCGCGGCGAGGTCGGTACGGAACGTGGGCTGCTCGCCCGGATCCTGCACTACTCCGGCGAGCGCGTCGGCTCCTTCGTGCGGGTGGACTGCGCCTCCGTGTCCCCGGAGGTGCTGGAGCGCGAGATTCGCGGCTACGTCAAGGGTGCCTTTTCGGAAGCCAACGTGGATCGACCCGGCCTGCTACTTCGGGCCCGCGGCGGAACGCTCTTCATCGAGAACGCCGAGGCCCTCGAAGCCAACCTCATCGACGAGCTCGAGCGAGTGGCGACCAAGGGTGTCGTGCGCCGCCTCGGCTCGAAGTCCGACGAACGTGTCGAAGCGCGCATCTGCTTCGCGACCTCGACGGAGATCGACGACGACCTCGTGCAGAAGTTCGACCGCTTCGGAGCGGTCGAGCTGACCCTACCGTGCCTGCGCCAGCGCCTGGAGGACATCGAGGAACTCGCGCGGCACTTCATCGACCGCTACTCGTCCCCGTCCCTGGAGCTCGGCCCCGACGTGATCTGGACTCTCTCCCAGTATTCGTGGCCCGGCAACACCGTCGAGCTTTCCAATTGCATTGAGACCGCAGTCCGCAACGCAGGAGGATCCACGATAGAGATCGCTGATCTACCTGCACCCTTGATCGCCATCCAAGCGAGAAGTGGAAGGGTCGATCAGATTCCGTCCATAGCGCCCACGGGAACCCCCTCCCCGGAACCGGCCGCGGAGTTCCAGTACGACACCGACGAAGACGGCCCGCTCCTCAAGCACTTCGAGAAGAAGGCCCTGCTCTTCGCCCTGCACCAAACCGGTGGGGACAAGTTGACGGCCGCCAAGCTCGCGGGCGTTGGCAAGAGCACGTTCTACCGCAAGCTGAAGACCCACGGCATCAAGTAGCATCACTTCGGATTGCGTTCCTGGACCGGGATGCCGACGCTCGAGAACGCCACGTCCGTCGGCAATCCGGGGTTGTGCAAGCTGGCACTCAGAAACACGGTGCCGGGGGGCAGTTTGCCCACGGCGGCGTGGATCGAGCGCGATCCGGTCTTGTGCATGAGGAGGCTCGTGCGCGCCGCGACCGAGATTCCCTCGACCCATTCTCCGGTAGGGCGCATGGCCCAGAGCCGTTCATCGCGATCGGCCGCGACGATGTAGAGATCGACGACCTGGCGGTGGCCTTTGTGACGGATTTCGACTCCGAAGTGCCCTGATTCGCCGAAGTTCAACTGCAAGCTGGGGCCGAGCCCCATGTCGCGGGCGCGCAGGAGGAAGAAGGGGTAGTCGGAGGGGACGTCGGGCCGACTATCGTCGGCGGCGACCGGTACGGCGATCAGCTCGTAGTTGCGCAAGGCGACGATCAGTTCGTGGAGCCGTTCTTTGCTTTCGCCGACGGTGTCCCAGCGCCGCAGCCAGTTGCGCAGGAAGTCGGTGGGCGTATCACCCTCCGCGAGGGAGCCCACCATGGGCACGATGTAGTGGGCATCGGCCTGCAGGCTGGCGAGCAGATCGACGCGGGGAACACCGCGCCAGGAGCGCGTTTCGTCCATACCCGGTGGGGGAGTGGCACGGCCCAGGACGTCGATGACATCCTTGCGCGACAGGTAACCGATCGCACCGGGCCAGAAGGTCAGGATGCGCGCATCCTCGCGGACCTCGTCCTTCAGAAACACGCCGATGGGGCGCAGGCTCTCGACCTTGCGAATCTCCTCGAGCAGGCCAGCGCGGGCGAGGCGTTGCTCGAAGGCGTTCTGCAGCACGGGGGAGGGCTCGGTCCATTCGAGGAGCACCTTTTCGAGCGGGATCGGGCCGAGATCGCCGGGGAGCTTGCTCGCCAGGAAGCAGGCGGCGACGGTCGCGATCAGCCCGCTCCAACAGGGAGGTGCCAGGCGTGGGCGCGTGTCCATCCACTGGGTCATCGCGTCCTGGACCGAGACGAAGAGCAGCGGAAGTGCTGGCGCCAGGGCGTTCCAGAAGGGCAACCGATCCCCGCCGGTGAAGAGGGTCACGACGGTCCAGAAGAGAAACAAGAGCCCCGCCCGCCGCCCGCGGGGTGATAGGTGCCCCGTGAAGAACGCGATCAAGGGCAGCGGCAATAGCAGCGTCAGGCCCGAGGCGACCACGAAGCTCCACACATAGTGTGCACCCACGCGGATCTGCTCGCCGTCGAAGCGCAAGAGCTGCTTCTCGAAGGGCGAGAGCACGCTGCCGCTGTGGCGGTACCGGAACAAGAGTACGAAGAGCGCACACACGCCCGTGTAGAGAAAGGCCCGCCGAATCGAGATCCGGCGCGAGCGCTCCGCTGGCCGGTCGAGGAGCTCGAGCGTTCCCAGGGCGGCGACGAAAAGCAGCCCCTCGGAAGCGCTCAGGGCAAGGGCGCAGAGCACCGCGAGCATGGGGCGACTCCATCCACGCTCGAAGGCGAGAAACGCCGCCGTCACGAGCAGCATGACGAAGGGCGTCTCGGTGCCGTTGCCCGCGGCTGCGGCCACGCTTCCGCTGGAGGCCAGGAGGAGCGGAGCGATCAAGCCGGCGATGCGAGTCGCACTGAATTGGGCCAGCAGCACGATGGTCGCCAAGGCACTCGCGAGTCCCACATACTGGGCGAACACGGTCGGAGCCAGGTTCAAGCGTGACGCGACCGCGCCGACGGCGATCCAGGCCGGAGAGGGATAGGAAGCCTGGGGTTGCGTGCCCGGATCCCACTGGGCCGCGCCCGAGTGCACGAGGTTGCGCCCGATCCGAAACGCCACGTGGGCCGGTTCGTACGGAGCTGCGAACTCTCCTCCCGGGGTCTGGTAGATCGCCAGGGTGTGGGTCAGGAGAACGACCAGGGTGAGGAAGATGACCGTGCCGCGGTTCATGCGTTGGGGAGAACGTTGGGCTGTTTCCCAGGAGCTGGAGTATCCTTGTCGGCGCCCTTTTGCAAATGCTGTGTCCGGGAGGAGGGAATGACAGAGAACGGTTCCGAGAAGTTGACGCTACCGCTCGCCCATCACGCGGTGCTCGCTTCTTCGATTCCGGCCATCGTCCACCGCGCGAACAATTGCCTGTCGGTCATCGATGGAACGATCGCTCTCATGGAGGAGATCGATCCCGGGGAGCGGGAGGCTGCCCACGAGCAATGCGGCGTCCTGAAGGACCTAATGAGGCATTTGGCCTTCCAGGCCCGGGTCGAGATCGAGGAAGTCGGCGAAATCGAGGTCGCCCATCTGCTTTCCGACCTGGAGTTCGTGCTGGGCATCATCGGTCGTTTTCGCCGTTGTGAAGTCGAGTTGCGCCTGGATGTCGTGGCCGCCTCGATCCGGGGGGACCGGGCCCGCCTCTATCGCCTCCTGGTCTCGCTCGTGACGGAGCGAGTCCTGGCCATGCACGCAGCGGGGGTTTTCGGTTCGCTCATGCGGATTCGCTTCTCGGTTCGCGGTGGCCTAGCACGGTTCATGCTCACGGACACGGCCGGCGACGTCGAGCAGGCCCCAATGCTCTGGGAGGCGTTTTCTGCGGAAGCGGCAGCCCTGGGGAAGATCTGGGACTACAGGCTCTCGCGCCGCGTCCTTGGCAACGCCCACACCATCGTGTTGAGCGTTCCCGTGCACAGGGTCGTCGCACTCGAGACTGCCGTCGCTCCCGGGAAGTCCGAGAGGATCCTGCTCGTGCAACGGATCGGCGAGGACGCCGAGCTCTTCGTCGCCGTGCTCTCCGAGAAGGGCTACAGCGTCGAGCATCTGGCGGAGATCCCCGATCCGGATTCCGCGCAACGGTTCGATCTCGTTCTTTGCGACGAGGCCCTCGTCCCGGGCCTACCCCCTAGCCTCCCGCGGGTGCTCGTTCTCGGCCAACCAGCCGTCGATCAGCCGACCTTCAGCGCGATCGAAAAGCCCATCAAGCCGAAGGAACTCCTGGACCGCGTCGCCGGCGCCCTGCGCTGACGTTCAGAGCGAGATGGTCTCCGTGGCTGCCAGGGCCTCTTCTTCCATCTCCGCCATCTCCAGTCCGGCCTCGACGTCGTCGCAGACCTCGGTCCGAGCGCGCAAGGCCGGGTGCTTGGGCTGGAAGACCGTGCAGCAGTCGGGTTCGGGTTGGATCGAAAGCTCGAACGTACCGATCTGCTTGGCGAGGGCGATGGTCTCGGCCTTGTCGAAGGCGATCAGCGGGCGCAGGACGGGAAGCGGCGAGACATCCTGGATGCAGTGGATGTTCTCGAGGGTTTGGCTCGCGACCTGGCCCACGGATTCGCCGGTGACGAGGGCGCGTGCCTCTTCCTTGTTGGCGATGCGCGTGGCGATGCGCTGCATGGCTCGACGGTAGAGCACCGTTCGATAGCCGGGCGGGGCCGCGTCGCGAATGGCCTCCTGGATCTTCGTCAACGGCGTGGCGTAGAGCACCCCGGAGTTCTGGAAATGTGCTACCCGTCGGGCGAGTTTCGTGGCTTTTTGAATGAAGCCTTGGCCGACGTAGGGATAGCTGTGGAACGAGGAGAAGACGACTTGCAGGCCGCGTTTCATGGCCATCCAGGTGGCGACCGGTGAGTCGATGCCACCGGAAAAAAGAGACACGACGCGCCCCACACTGCCGACGGGCAAACCGCCCGCGCCGCGCAGGCGTTCGGAATAGACGTAGACGCGTTCGGGGCGAATGTTGATGCCGAGGGTCAGCTCGGGCTTCGTCAGGTTGACCTTCAAGCGTTCGCCAAACTCGACCATCACGCAGTCTCCGATTTCCCGATCGAGCTCGACCGAGGTCTTGGGAAAGCGCTTGTCCGAACGTCGCGTCTCGACGCGGAAAGGGATGGGGTCTCGGCTGGGCCAACGCGCGAGGGTCGCGCGCATCTCTTCGGCCCCGGTGCGCGCGATGGACTCGAACGCGTGGTCGCAGCCCCGGGCTGCAGAGAGCGACGAGAATCCGAAAACGTCCAGAAGGCGTTGCGTGGCTTCGCGCGTCTGCTCGCCGGCTCGGATCACGAGGATGCCGTGCTCGCGTTCGACCGCTGCTTCTGGGGCGACCTGCTTCAGAGCGCGCCGTGTGTTGCGCGCGAGACAACGCTCGAACTCGATCCGGTTTCTACCCTTCAGCCACAGCTCGCCATAGCGCGCCAGAACGACCTCGGGAGTCTTCACGTCGTTCACGCCGTGTCGATCCTCAGCTGAGTGGCGACCTCGAGGAGCGCTGCACCGGCGGCGCGGACCTGCTCCTCGTTCGTCGTGCAGGCGAAGGACAAACGCAGGACCTGGCGTGCGCTTTGATCGTCCAGGCCCAGGGCCAGCAGTCCCGGAGACACGCTCTTGGAACGCGCGTGGCAGGCCGACCCCACGCTCGTGTAGACCCCTTTTTCCTCGAGGTGGTGCATCCACACATCGGCCGGCGGTCCAGGCAAGCGCAGGGCTGCGATCGCAGGGGAGTGCCCGTTGCGTCCACCTCCGTCGGGGACGAGCAGCTCGCTGTCTCCGAGTCGCGCGAGTGTCTCGGCGAGCACCGCACGTAGTCTCGACAGGTGTTCGCGGGTCGATGACACGGAACGAGCGGCGTTTGCGATGGCGGCCCCCAGGGCCACGATGCCGACCACGTTCTCCGTGCCCGGGCGCACGTCCCGCTCCTGGCCACCGCCGAAGACCAGCGGGGCAACCCGTGTCGCGCGTTTCAGGACCAGCGCGCCGGCCCCCTTCAGGCCGTGCACCTTGTGGGCGCTGAGCGAGACACTATCGGCGTCCAGATCGAGATAGGAGAAGGGCACCTTGCCCAGGGCCTGGACGAGATCGACGTGGACGTGCGCATGCGGCGCGTGTCCGCGTACGAGCGTGGTCAACTCCTCGATCGGGTAGCGACTACCGAACTCGTTGTTCACCGCCATCTGCGCGACGAGCACCGTGTCCTCGCGCAACGCGGCCTGGGCGGCATCGAGATCCAGCGCGCCGCCGGAAACGAGCTTCAGGCTCTCGGTCTCGTATCCGCCTTCGGCCAAAGCCTGGACCGAGGCGCGCACCGAGGGATGCTCGGTGGGGCCGAAGAGCACGTGGCGTCCGTGGCGCTTGCGAGTCCGACTGGCCCCCAGGACGGCCAGGTTGTTGGCCTCGGTCCCGCCCGAGGTGAAGACGACACACTCGGGATCCGCGGCCCCGAGCGCCCCGGCGATTTGCTCACGCGCAACTTCGACCGCCCGTGCCGCCTCGAGGCCGAGGGGGTGGCGCGACGAGGGATTGCCGAAGCTCCCCCCGAGAAACGGCTCGATGGCCTCACGCACCTCTGGCGAGAGCGCGGTTGTGGCTGCGTTGTCGAGATAGATCATTCTTGGGGCGCGAAATCCGCCCCTACGATACAGCTACTCCTGCTCGCCCGTATCCCGCCGGCTTGTATCCAGGGGCTCGATCGAGAGCTCGGTGACCTCGCCTGCCCTGACCACCGTCTGCGTCTGAAAGGCAGCGCCTCCAGCACGCACGCGGAAGCGATAACGCCCTGGGGGCAAGTCCCTGATGACGAAGACGCCCTTCGCATTCGTACCCGCCGGAGGCCAGAACTGGCCCTTCGGGCCGGGGCCACCGTCCGCGGCGAGGGGGAAGACCGTTACCAGCGCGCCTTCGATGGCGTAGTCCTTCAGGCTCGTGACCGTGCCCCGCAGGGCCCCCATGTCGAGCGGGATCTCGAGCGAACTCGCCTCGATGCGCTCCTTGCCCGCCGTGAACTCCCGTGTGGCCAGGATCGGCCACGTTCCGCCCCGGGCCCAGGGGGGCAGGACCTCCAGGCGATAGTCCCCGTAGGCCACTTGGGGGAAATTGAAGTTCCCCAGGGGGTCTGTTTTCACGCGGCGTAGCACGGTTCCTTGGAGCTTTTCCATGCCCGGCCCGGGAACGAGGCAAACCTCGTATTCGCCCAGGGGATGATCCGTGGGGTTCAGCTGGCCGGGGAGGTGGATGCGGCCCGCAATGCTCGTTCGCACGAGCTCGGGCAGGACATCGAGGAGCGGAATCTTGGGGTTCAGGGTCCACAGCACAGGTCCCTCGACCGGAAGCTGGACCGCCAGCAATGTCGGGGCCGAGGTCGGGGTCAAGAGGGCGACCTGAAAGGCCCCGTTCCCGAGGTCCTGGAACGAGAACTGGCCCGCCGTGTCCGTGAAGGTCCAGTACAGGGGCTCCGCCACGCCCGGCGAAAGCTCCTCGCGATAGAGACAGATCTTGCAATCCTCGGCCGCCGAGCCGTCCGGGTGGATCACCTGGCCCGAGAGCTCCGTTTCCCCCCGGGGCACGACCAGAGCGGGCAGCTCGACCGAGATCTCCCCCGTGGCGAAAACCCGTGATCCGGGTTCCGGGGTCTTGTAGTGGGTGATGAGAAACCCGAGTCCGAGGGTGCCCCACACGCCGAGAAGGAAGTAGGCCTGGGTTCGCTTCATGCTCGGGTCATGCCCTTTCGTGTTGCAGGGCCGTCAGGATCTCAATCCGCAGGGCCTCGCAGGGTTCGAACTCTGCGCAATCGAGGGCCTCGAGCCCAGTCCGAAACTCCTCGAGCCCGCGCTGACCGGCACGGAGGTACCCGACCAGCCGCACGCCCAGCTGCAGCTTGTCGCATAGGCGCGCGAAACGCGCTTCGCGAGTTTCGCCGGCCTGGAATTCCGCCCCACGCACTTGCGCGAAAGCGGACAGGGGGCCCAGGACCTGGCCCAGGGCCAGGGCTTCCGCAGCGCGTTTCGCCCCCGGGGGCAGGAGTTCGCTCCCGGCCTTCGGAATGTCCCCGAGGAGCACCTCGGGGGTGTCGTGCACGAGGGCCAAGCTGACCGCCCGGTCGACGTCCAGGGGCGGAGCCACGTCCGGCCCCAGGGCCAGGGCGACCAGTGCGGTCCCAAAAGAATGGCCCGCCACCGATTCGGGAGCGGCCACGCCCCGCAGGATCCAGCCGGTCCGCGGAAGCCGATCCAGGGGGAGTAGGGCCGTGAGTGCTTCGAGTTTCGTCATGACGTCGATGCTCCACAGGTCGGTTTTCCGCGACAGGAGCCGTAGGAGGAACCTATACTGCCGCGTTCGACCGGAGTCCACGAACCGTGAGAAAGCCCTACCTAGCAGGCAACTGGAAGATGAACCTCGAGCGCCGGAGCGCGCTCGAGCTGGCGCAGGCTCTGCGCGAGCACGTAGGCACCCGCAAGGACGTCGACGTGGCCGTTTCGCCGCCCTACGTCTATGTGTCCGATGTTGTCCGAGCCCTCGAAGGCTCGCCGATCCGGGTCGGAGCCCAGGATGTGTGCGATCGCACGGAGGGCGCCTTCACCGGCGAGGTCTCGGCCGCAATGTTGAAAGACATCGGTTGTGATTTCGCAATCATCGGCCATTCCGAGCGCCGCCACATCTATGGGGAGGGTGACCAGCTCTGCAACACGAAGGTGCATCGTGCCCTCGACGCGGGGCTCGAGGTCATTCTCTGCGTGGGTGAGACGATCCAAGAGCGCGAAGCCGGCGACACCGAGAAGGTCGTGCGCCGCCAGCTAGCCGATGGCATGGCCGCGGTCGACAAGGCGGATCTCGCGCGCGTGACACTCGCTTACGAGCCCGTCTGGGCCATCGGCACCGGACATACCGCCTCTCCCGAACAAGCCGGCGAAGTCCACCGCTACCTGCGGGGGATGTGGGCCGGTCTCTACGATCAACACTCCGCGGACCAGCTTCGCATTCAATACGGTGGCAGCGTCAAGCCGACGAATGCCAAGGAACTCCTGGCCGTCCCCGATATCGACGGGGCCTTGGTGGGCGGTGCCGCCCTCACGCCGGAGCAGTTTCAACCCATCATCGATTCCGCCTCCTAAAGTCCCATGCTCATCGAGCCGCTTCTCTACATCGTCTTCGTCTTCTCGGCCCTCGTTCTCATCGTCGTCATCTTGCTTCAAGAGGGCAAGGGAGGCGGATTCGGGTCAGCCCTTGGCGAACACGGACAGCAGACCTTCGGCGTCGGGGCCAAGGGCATCAACACGTTTACGGGTTACACCGCGGGGGTGTTCCTCGTCTCCGCGCTTCTGCTCCACATCGTGAAGCCCGACTCCGCTTCGGAGTCGGCCATCGACTTCGGAGAGAGCGTCATCGAGAACATCCAGGCTCCGAACCAGGGCCCCGGAGCCAGCGGGTTCCCGGGGGGTGCTACAGGGGGTGCTACAGGGGCCGGTGGCCAGGGGGCCGGAGCCGGTGGTGCGACACCGCCTCCCTCCGATAACGGCTAGGCGCCGCCCGAGGAACTCATGGTGCTGCGCTCGATGACAGGGTTCGGCGCCGCGGCGTCGGACGAAATAGGTCCCTTTGCCGTGCGGGTCGAGGTGCGTTCGGTCAACCATCGTCACCTGCTCGTCAAGACGCGGGGGCCGGGCGAGCTGATGTTCCTCGAGGGCGAGATCGAACGACAGGTGAAAAAGCGCCTGTCGCGCGGTTCGATCTCCGTGCACGTCAAGGCCACGGCGACGCGTGAAACCAAGGCCCGGATCAACCCCGAGGCCCTGCGCAACTACCGCAGCGAGATCGTGGCCCTGGCGAGCGAGCTCGGCCTCGAAACGTCGCTTTCGGTGGAATCCCTGCTCTCGCTGCCCGGGGTGATCGACGCGCCCGAGAACGGTGCGACGGAAGCCGACGAGCTCTCCCAGCCGCTGCTCGCGCTGGTGAACGAGGCCATCACACAGCTCGTCGAAATGCGCGAAACGGAAGGCTCCGCCCTCAGCGCGGACCTGAACAAGAACGCCAAGGCCATGGCCGCCGTGGTCGCGAAGATCGAAGGCCGCATGCCCGAGGTCGTGAAGGCCCACCAGAAGAACCTGGAGAAGCGCATCATCGATCTGCTCGAAGGTCGCGCTGCGTTGGAGTCGGCCGACCTCGCTCGCGAGGCGGCGTTGCTCGCGGATCGCCTCGACGTCTCGGAAGAGATCACGCGCCTGTGCAGCCACCTGGACCAGCTCGATTCCTTTCTCGAGAGCGGAGGCGACATCGGTCGCAAGTTGGATTTTCTGGTGCAGGAAATCTTCCGCGAGATCAACACGATCGGCTCCAAGTGTTCGGATGCGCAGGTTGCCCACTGGGTCGTCGATGCGAAGACCCATGCCGAGCGCATGCGCGAACAGGTGCAAAACGTCGAGTAGGGCTCCAGATGGAAGAAGGGAAGCGCAAGGGAACGGTACTCGTGATCTCCGGGCCGTCGGGCTGCGGCAAGAGCACGATCTGTCGCGATCTGATCTCCGACGAACGCGTTTCCTTCTCGGTCTCCGTCACCACTCGTGAACCGCGTTCGGGTGAACAGGACGGACGCGAGTACCATTTCATCGACGAGAAACGCTTCCGCGAGCTGGTCGATGAAGGTGCCTTTCTCGAGTGGGCGGACGTACACGGAAACCTGTACGGAACCTTGAAGGGGCCCGTCGAGGAGGCTCTCGAAGCGGGGCGCATCTATCTCGTAGAAATCGACGTCCAGGGCGGTTCCGCGCTCAAGAAGTTGTGCGTACCCGGCGTGTTCATCTTCGTCGCTCCGCCGAATCTCGATACCCTGCGCCAGCGCCTGGTCGAACGTGGTACGGACACCGAAGAGGTCATCGAGCGGCGTATGAAGAAGGCCAGCTGGGAGATGGACTCCGCGGGGCTTTACGATCAGGTGGTCGTGAACGAGGATCTGAAGGTAGCGATCGCCGAGGTCCGCCGTCTGGCGGGCCTGGGCGAACCCGCCCGTGGCAAGTAGGAGCTAGGACATGAGCAAACGCATTCTCCTTGGCGTCGCAGCATCCGCGGCGCTCCACAAGGCCTGCGACCTGGCGAGCAAGCTCGCCCAGGAAGGTCACGAGGTGAAGTGCATCCTCACACCCCGGGCGGCCGAGCTGATCTCCCCCCAGCTCTTCGAAGCCCTGACCGGCGAGCCGGCCTGGGTGGAGGAATTCGGCAAGTCCCGCAGCCGTGGCATGGATCACATCGATCTCTCCCGTTGGGCCCAGGCGATCTGCATCGCGCCGGCCACGGCGGACGTCGTTTCGCGTCTGGCGCTCGGGTTGGCGAACGACTTGTTGACGACCGCAGCGTTGGCGCTCGACCCGCAGGTCCCGCGCATCCTGTGCCCGGCGATGAATGCCCACATGCTGGCCTCGCCGCCCATCGTGCGGAACCTGGAGACCCTCCGCGGGGATGGCTGGCGTGTGCTGGAGCCCGGCGAGGGTCACCTCGCCTGCGGTGTCGAGGGGCGGGGACGCATGAGCGAGCCCGAGGACATCAGAGACTTCCTGGCCGAGGCCCTGGGATGAGTTCGGCCCAAAAGAACCCCAAGAAGACCGGGCGTCGCGTCGTCGTGACCGCGGGTCCGACCCGCGAGCCGATCGACCCGGTGCGCTATCTCTCGAACGAATCCAGCGGCATCATGGGCTTCGAGATCGCCGCCGCTGCCGCACGCCTGGGAGATCGGGTCACCCTCATCGCCGGCCCGGTGCACCTGGAAACGCCCCCGGGTGTGCTTCGTGTCGACGTCGAGACCGCGCGGGAGATGCTGAGCGAGGTCCGCGAGGCTTTCCGCGACGCCGATTGCCTGATCATGTGCGCGGCCGTGGCCGACTGGCGTCCGAAGAAGCGCCATCGGGCCAAATGGCGCAAGGAGGTCGAGGGAGGCGAGACGGCCAGCATCGAGCTGGTCAAGAACCCCGACATCCTGGCCACCCTGGCGAAGCGCAAGGGGGAGCGCATGGTGATCGGCTTCGCCCTCGAGACCGGCTCTGGCCTGGCCCGCGCGCGGGCCAAAATGGAGCGCAAGAACACCGACTACATCGTCCTGAACGATGCCAGCGTCCTGGGGTCGGCCCGGACCAGCGTCACGATCCTCGGCCGGGACGGCTCCCGCACCGACGTGCGGGAGCGGACGAAACGCCAGGTTGCGGAGGCCCTGGTGCGTCTCGAAAAACCGCTTCTTCAGGTGCCCTGAGCAGCCGTGGCCGCCCGTTGCGCCCGCACCTGTGCGGAAACGGGGCCAAAGCCCCAAACGAAGCCATCGCATACTAGGAACGGGCCGAGCGTTTCGCTCGAATGATGGCGATGTCCCGGAACAAGAAAAAGAAGGCGCGCGGCCAGGGCTCCATCGTGGGCCGTCTGGGTGACTTCGTCAGGAGCTTCCTACGCGGCAACTCCGCGGAGGAGGGGGTGTCCGATCACATCCAGGAGATCAAGGGGCTAGTTCTCGTGGGCTGGACGCTTTGGCTCTTCGTTTCGCTGGTCAGCTATCAGCCCGATCCCCAGGCCGCGGGCCACACGAACTGGGGCGGACAGGCCGGTTGGTACCTCGCCGACTGGGCCTACGTCGGGTTCGGATGGAGTGCCTATTCCCTCGTCTTTCTCGGTTTCATGTGGGGAGCGGTGCTGGTTGCCCAAAAGGAAATCGGCCGACCCCTGCTGCGCGGCTTCGGCGGCCTCAGCTTTCTTCTCGCGAGCGCCTTCATGTTCGAGCTCGGGTTCGGAGCCAATTTCGGCTTCGAGCTGCCCTATGGGCCCGGCGGCTATCTCGCCCTGGAGCTCGTCGGATCCGGGGTCAACTTCGACCAGATGAACCCCGTGCTCGTCGAGAAGCTCGGGCGCCCCGGGCTTTGGATCCTCCTCGGTCTTGCGACGACCATCGCCTTCATGCTGGCCACGGAGATGGCCTTCTATCCCGCCCTGCGCGCGCTGCGGGATTGGTTCTCCGCACGCCAGGACGAGAGTGGCGAAAGCGCTTCCGCGGCCATGGGTGGTTGGCTCGCCCGTTTGTTCTCGGGTCTTTGGAGCTTCCTGCGCGGTGATGACCTCGAGCTCAGCACGGTCAGCGCCTCGGCCGTTGTGACCCCGGCCCCTTCGCGCCGCCGCGGTTCGAGCCTCGAGATGCCCGAACAGTCGGAGCTCTTCGCCGATGACGAAGAGGAATGGGAAGAGGAGGACGAAGAAGAAGAGGAGGACGAAGAAGAAGAAGAAGAGGAAGAAGAGGAGGAAGAGGAAGAAGAGTGGGAAGAGGAGGAAGAGGAGGAAGATTCCGAGGAGCTGACCCCGGAACCTGCGAAGAAGAAAAAGCCCCAGGTCCAGACCGCTCCCGTCCCGCCCCAGATCTTCGAGCCGCCCACACCGCCGCCGGGGGAATGGAAGCTGCCCTCGTTGGAGATCCTCGAGCCGCCCCGGGGGCAATCGCTCGAGGACAACAAGAGGCTCGAGAAGAACGCCAACCGGTTGGAAAACGTCCTGGGCTCCTTCCGCGTCGAGGCCCACGTCGTCGGCGCCAAGGTCGGGCCCGCGGTCACCTTGTTCGAACTCGAGGTGGCCCAGGGCACGCGGATGAACAAGGTCACGCAGCTCAGCCAGGAGATCGCCGCGGCCTTGCGCGCGAAGAGCGTGCGTATCATCGCTCCGATTCCCGGCCGCGCGACGATCGGCATCGAAGTGCCCAATGAAAAGCGCCGGATCGTTCTGCTCTCGGAGTTGATCTCGCAGAAGGCCTATGACAAGGACCACATGGCCCTGCCCTTGTTCCTCGGGATGGATGCCGAGGGCAACGCGATCGTCGAGGACCTGGCGCGCATGCCGCACCTCTTGATCGCGGGCACGACCGGTTCCGGCAAGTCCGTGTGCATCAACTGCATCCTGGCCAGCTTCCTGTTGACGCGCTCGCCGCACGACGTGCAGCTGATCCTCGTCGATCCGAAGATGGTCGAGCTGCAGATGTTCGCGAGCGTGCCGCACCTGATGCTGCCGGTCGTTACCGACATGCGTCAGGCGACGAACGTGCTCCTGTGGGCCTGCGAGAAGATGGATGGTCGCTACGAGCTCTTCAAGAAAGCCGGTGTGCGCAACCTGAAGGGCTACAATGCCCTGGGCGAGGACGGGCTGCGCGAGCGCATGGGCGACGACTTCCACGAGGAACGCACCCCGCGTCACGTTCCCTTCATCGTCATCGTCATCGATGAGATGGCGGACCTGATGATGACCTCCAAGAAGGAGGCCGAACTCACGATCACGCGCCTGGCCCAGAAATCGCGGGCCGTGGGCATCCACGTCATCGTCGCCACGCAAAGACCTTCGACCGACGTCATCACCGGGGTGCTGAAAGGCAACCTACCGACGCGGATCGCTTTCCAGGTTGCCAGCAAGGTCGATAGCCGCGTCATCCTGGACCACATGGGTGCGGAGAAGCTCCTGGGGCAAGGCGACATGCTCTATACGCCGCCACAGACCTCGCAGCTGTGTCGCGTGCAAGGTGCACTCGTCGAAGATCACGAGATACAGGGCATCGTCGACTTCGTTTCGCAGGAGTCGGTGCCGACTTTCAATCAAGAGCTGGTCCAGACGGCCAGCGGTGCTGCACAGCCCGGGCAACCCTCGGGTTCCGACCAGGACGACCTCTTCGATGAGGCCGTCCGTATCGTGTTGAAGTCCCGGCGTGGATCTGCCAGCTTGCTTCAGCGAGCCCTGGGCATCGGCTACACGCGGGCTTCGCGCTTGATCGACATCATGACGGCCGAAGGGATCGTCGGGGAACACAAGGGGTCCAAGGCACGCGAGGTCTTGATGTCCCCCGAAGACTGGGATGAAAACCAAGAGGCGATCGCCGAGGCGGAGAAGCAACAATGACTGACACGGATCGTACCGAGCGGGACCTCGAGTCCCCGAAGCCGGTTTCGCAAGACGCCGTCGGACTCCTTTGCTGCGCCGTGGGAGGGTTTTTCGCCGTTTCCGCGGTACAGGCCCTGCGGGGCCAGGAGCCGAAGCTGGCCAGCCTCGCTCGTCCAGTCCTCGGGCTGATCGAGATCATTGGCCACTGGCCGGCTCTCGTCTTCTGTATAGGGCTCGCCGGTCTCGGCTGCATGATGTTCCTGCGGGCGTATCTCATCGATGTGTGGCGCCCCCTGGGCCTCGCCGGAGGCGCGGCCTTCGGGCTGGCTCTTTTCCTGAGCGGCTTCGTCCCCGAAGCAGGGGGGGCCTTCGGCAGCGCCTTGCCGGCCGCTTTGGGTGGGATCGCGGGCAAACTCCTCAGTGTGTTGATCGGCGGCCTGGTGCTTCTTGTTGCCTTTTGGTGGGGCGTTCTGTCCCCCCAGGCGAACTTTTCGAAACCCGGAAACTTCAGCGGGATAGGGAGGTCAGAAGACGCGGAATCGACCGATGGAGTCTCGGCGGCGGAAGCAGCCTTCCTGGTCTCCCAGCCGCGCAAGGCTTCCAAACCGAAAGCGGCTCGCCAAGCCGAAACGCCCGCACCTTCCCCCACACTCGCCGAATCCGAACCTGACGAACAGGATCCCGGGAGCTCGCTCCCCTTCGGAACCCGGCCCCTCACCCGTGAAGAATCCGAATCCCTCGTTGAACAAGCCGCGTCTGAGGCAGCGTCCGTGGACGCCCCAGTGTCAGAAGCGCACGGAGCTCTCGCAGCAGAGCCTCTCGATGTTCAGCACGATGACGCCGGCCTCGAGCCGACTGGTTCAGATCTGGCTGAAGCGCGAGAGAGTGGTCGTCAACTCGGCGACGACGTTACCGTTCTTCCCTCCGGGGAAGCCCGGCCCCTAGAGAGCCACGACTCTCCACTCCTGCCCAGCTGGGCCGCGGAAGAGGGGGTTTTCGACGAACACGGGCTCGGTGAGCCCCAGCCCTTCGAGCCGCCCGCAGAAGCTGCCGCGAGCGAGACGAAGGCCGAGGACGACGAGGACTTCGAGGAAGCCGAGGAGGAGGAGGAGGAGCTCCACGCCGAAGCTTCCGAGTCCGAAACGGCGGAGCCGACCGAAACCCCCGCCGAAGAGGACGACGACCCGGCCCTCGCTCCCTGGGAAGAGGCTGCGCAAGCGACGACCCACGCTCCTTTGCCGGCTCGCGATCCCGTGAGCACGGGAGCCTCCGAAGCGGCCAATGGGGCAGCCGTGGCCAAGCCGCTCGAAACAGGTGACGCCCCGGATGCACCGGGCTGGGAGTCGGACGAAGCTACCGTCGATATCAAACCGGTCGCCGTGACCGGTGCGCCGCCCGCGACCGGAGTGCGCCAGGAGAGCCTCTTCGAAGAGGTCGATCTTGCCGCCGAGGAGCTCGCCCAGGCCTTGGCAGCCGAGAAGGAAGAAGCCGCCAAGGCCGAGGCGCAGGAAGCGGAGGCTGAGGTCCAAGAGGTAGGCGAGAGCGAGAGCGACGACGAAGAGTACGAGGAAGAGGGGGTCGAGGAAGAAGTCGAAGCGACCAGCGCCGAGGCCGAGAACGACGACGAGGAGGAATGGGAATGGGAATACGAGGACGCGGAAGAGGAGGAGCCCGTCAAAGGGGCCGTAGCCTCTACCTCCACTGAAACCGAGGACGAGGACGAGGAGGAGTACGAGGAAGAAGAGGAAGATGCCGAGGCCTACGCCGAGGACGATTCCGAGGAGGGCGTGGAAGAGGAGGAGTACGAAGAGGAAGAGGAGCAAGAGCCGGCCCTGGCTTCGGCCGAGGACTCGGCCCCGGAATCCGATGACTCTGGCGAGGACCTCTCCGAGCCAGAAGCCGTGGCGACGCCCGAGCCCGACGTCGTGTTGCAGCCCGCAGCAGCTCCCGACCCCGCCCTCACGCTGAAGAGCGATATCGACCAACGGGTCTACGATTCCGGGGTACTCATTCTCGGACAGGGCCGTGTCGCGGTCTCGATGCTCCAGCGCAGGTTCTCAATGGATTTCGACCAGGCCTGCGACGTTTTGGATCGTTTGCAAGAGCTGGGCCTGATCGGGCCGTATCTTGGCGGCCAGAAGCGCGAGATCCTGCTCACCGCCGAGGAGTGGGACGAGTGCGTCACAGCCAGCGCTTGATCCCACCACCGTGAGCTCCACGTCGAAACAGAGACGCGCACCGAGCGTGAGCGTGCCCCCCCGCGAGAAACGCGTGGCCCTGGTACACCTGGGCTGTGCCCGCAATCTCATCGACTCGGAACTGATCCTGGCGCGGTTGGCGGAGCAGGGCTGTATCGTCTGTGGCGATGTCGAGGAGGCCGACGTCGCCGTGTTGAACACGTGCTCGTTCATCGGTCCCGCCCGTGCCGAATCCGAGGCGGCCCTCGAGGGGTTGCTCGAACGCAAGCGCCGCGGTCAGCTGGAAGGTGTGGTCGTCGCCGGGTGTCTAGTGCAGCGCTACGCGCACGCGCTCGAGCAGCGCTATCCCGAGGTCGATCTCTTCAGCGAGATCTCCGATTACACGGCGCTCGCGAAGGCCGTGCGGGCGATGGGAGAGGGACTGGCCTTCCCGCGCTATCTCGAAGCCGGCGGATTGCGGGCCCCCGTGCGCGAAGGCGCGCGGTTGCTCGCGACCCCCGGTTCCTATGCGTACCTGCGCATCTCCCACGGCTGCGACCATACGTGCAGCTTCTGCGCCATCCCCTCGATCCGTGGCAAGCACCGTTCGAAGAGCGTGGAAGACCTGGCCGATGAGGCGCGCGAGCTGATCGATGTCGGTGTTCGCGAGCTGGTGCTCGTCGCCGAGGATTCCACGGCCTGGGGGCGGGACATCGGGGGCGAGTTGCCCGAGCTTCTCGAGACCCTGGCCGAGCTGGACGGCGATCACCGCTTGCGGTTGATGTACGCCTATCCGAACCGTTTCCCATGGCGTCTCACCGAACTTCTACGCGACCATCCGCGCGTGCTGCCGTACCTCGACATTCCGATGCAGCACATAGCGACGCCGGTCCTGCGTGCCATGAAGCGCGCCGGCAGCGGAGATCAGGTCCGCGCCATCCTCGATAGACTCAAGGAAGAGGTTCCGGGCATCACCCTGCGCACGACGCTGCTGCTTGGATTTCCCGGCGAGAGCGATGCCGATGCGGGGGAGTTGCCGCAGTTCATTCGCGACTATCGGCTGGGTCGGCTGGGAGCCTTCGCGTACTCACCCGAAGAGGGCACCAGTGCCTTTCCGCTCGAGGGCGAGGTGCCTGAGGATGTCGTTGAGGAACGTCTGGCGGCCGTCTTCGAAGCCCGCGACAAGGTTCTTCTCGAAGACCAAGAGCAACTCGTCGGCAAGGACGTCGAGATCTTGATCGACGAGTGCCACGAAGTCGGTGGCGAGACCTTCCTCATCGGCCGTGGCGCCATGGATGCGCCGGAGGTCGATCTGTTGGCGAAGATTCGTGACGTAGAGGGTGACGTTGGCGACCGCAAGCTCGTGCGGGTCATCGAGCTGGACGATGAGTGCAGCCTTGTTTGCGGCCCCATCCCCGCGTCGGGGGCTAACGAGTGACTCCCAGAGAGGGAATCTTCGCCCACTGGCCGAACCGCATCACGATGGTGCGCTTCGTCGGTTCGCTCCTGCTCTTCGCCATCCTGCAGGTGTACGGGATGTGGCAAGACACCGACGGCATCGCCGCCGGCGACCTGCCGACCTTCGTCGATCATGTGCGTGGCGAGATAGGCTTCTACCTGATGATCGCCTTCTGGCTTTTCATCGTGATCGCGTGCACGGACTTTCTGGATGGCTATCTGGCGCGACGAGCCAACCTCGTCACGGCCTTCGGGCGTATCGCCGATCCCTTCGTCGACAAGGTGCTGGTGATCGGGGCCATGGTCTTTCTGTCCGTGATGGACTGGTCGAAGCCGTGGTTTCCGGCCTGGATCGTCGTCGTGATCGTCGCACGTGAATTTCTCGTGACCGGCGTCCGGGGCTACATCGAGAGCCTTGGAATGCAGTTTCCTGCGGACTGGTTCGGCAAGGTCAAGATGGTGGTGCAGTGCGTTGCCATCGCGGCCGTGATCGGCCTTTTCGCCTTCGACTGGCCCTCCTGGGCCCGCGATGCTCTCAATATCATCGGTCACGTGTTCGTGTGGGGCACGCTCGTGACCACCGTGGGTTCGGGGACCTCCTATGTCCTGAAGACCCGGCGCATGCTCAAGGAAGGGCCTCCTGAGTGAACCGACTTCGTCTGGCGATCGTCTCCTGTGGGTTCCTGGGTCTTTCGCCCTTCGCACCCGGCACCGTAGGCACCCTCGGTGGGGTCCTCCTGGCCTGGCTCCTCGGCATGACGGAGAACTACCTTCTCTGGAGCCTTTTGGCCTGCGCCGTCCTATACGTAATCGGCCGATCCCTGGGGGAGTGGTCCGAGGAGTACGCTGGAGGCAAGGATCCCGGTTTCTTCGTGCTGGACGAGGTGATCGGTTATCTGGTCACCGCTCTGGCGTGGCGCGGACCGAGCCTGCTCGGGTTGACCCTGGCGTTTTTCGTGTTTCGCTTCTTCGACATTTTCAAACCCCCTCCCGCCCGCCGCATGGAAAGGCTCGGTGGGGGTGACGGGATCATCCTCGATGATGTGGTCGCCGGCCTGTACGGCCTCGTCGTGATGATCCTGTGTCGCGAGTTCCTGCTCGAGCCCGAGAACTGGTACGTTCCCCTTTGAAGCAAAACGTGAAACGCGGCAGCAGAAAAGACACTGATCTACGCGTTCGGGGTTTGGGGCTCAAAGCTCGCTTCGTTCTGACCATGACGGCTGCATTGACGCCGATCCTGGCCATTTTCGGGTTCCTGCTCTACGTAGGCGCTACGCGCATTGCCGCGGATGGCAAGGACGCCGCCCTCAGCGAAGCGACGCGCTTCACCCACGACGCTCGTCCGTACAAGGATGAGGGGGTGGTGCGAAAGGATCGCAACGGCGTTGAGATTCACAAGTTTACCTACGGCCCCAAGGACGAGAAGGGCGGGCGCTTCTACCGTTATGCGAAGAAGGATCCGCTGCCCCACGAGACGCCGCTGGCGATCTACGTGCCTGACCATGCGGACGTCGGCGACGAAATGCTGGGCATGATCGTCGGCTTCTTCGTCGTCATCCTGGTGGCCGGCGCCGGCGCTGGGGTTTGGGTCGCGACGCAGGTCGCGCGACCGATCCACCGGCTCATCGACGATGTGCGTCAGATCGCGAAGGGCAACTTCTCCCATCGCACGCACGTGACCGGAGCCGGAGAGATCGAGCTCTTGTCGCGAGCGATCGATCGCATGACCCAGGATCTCGACGAGGGTCAGGAGGCCCAGTTGCAGCTTTCGATCCGGGAACGCGAGATCAATCTGGCCTCCGGTGTGCGCGAGGCGCTTCTGCCGCTGGCGACCCCGTTGATCGAAGGCTACGACGTCGGCGCGGCCTTCATGAGTTCCGAGGCCTTCGGCGGTGACTTCCACGACTTCATCGAGCGACCGGATGGGACCGTGGGGTTGCTCGTCTGCGAGATCAGTGGCCGCGGCGTCCCCGCAGCCTTGGTCGGTGCGACCGCGCGTTCCTACCTGCGGACCGAGCTCGAACGCTCGGAGGACGTCGGTGAGAGCTTCAAGCGTGTGAACCGCTGGTTGGCCGGGGATGTGCGTCGCGGGATGTTCGTCACGGCCCTCTACTGTCTCATCAACCACGCCGAGGGCACAGCTACCGTGGCCTGTGCCGGGCACAAGATTCCACTCCTGCGCTATGCAGCGCAGGACGAGAGCCTGCGCGTCGTGCACCCTGAGGGCATCGCCCTGGGCTTCGACAAGGGGTCGATCTTCGATCGCAAGCTCGAAATCGTCGACACGCCGATCGAGATCGGCGATCGATTGGTGCTCACGAACAGTGCTGCGATCACCGTGAAGAGCGCCGATGACGTCGAGCTCGGCGAGAAGAACTTCTACGGGCGCGTGAAGAAGCACGCGGCCAGTGACACCGGAGCCTTTCTGAAAGCCTTGCGCCGGGACCTGGGTCGCTATGCGAGCGAAGGCGGCGTGCAAGAAGACGTTTCATTGGTAACCATCGCCAGGGAGGGGTGATCGGTATGCAGATACGCGAGTTCCAGAGGCGCATCGAGGAGATCTACTACGAGAAGGACTCGGCCCGGGGTCTGGCCGGTACCCACATGTGGTTTTGCGAGGAAGTCGGCGAGCTGACGCGCGCGCTACGGCGCAATCAGAAGAACGAGTTGGCGGGTGAGTTTGCCGACGTCCTCGCGTGGCTCTCCACCCTGGCCTCGATTGCCGGGATCGAACTCGAAGACGTGGCCCAGGCAAAGTACGGTGAGGGGTGTCCGCGCTGCGCGGCCGTACCCTGCTCCTGCGGATAGTTCGGCCTTTCGGCCTCCCCCGGCATCACGATCCAGCATCATGTCAACCCCCTCCGGTAGTGATCGCGTTGAGCAACCGCTTCTCTTCGCTGACGCGGAGCCGGAGCCGCCGCCCGCCAAGAAGAAGGCGAAGAAAAAGGCGGCTGCCAAGAAGCCCCTGGGGAAAGCCAAGTACTACGGCCAGTATTGCCAGGTCGCGTTGAACCGGCCGGTGCGGCGCGAGTTCACCTACGGCATTCCCGCGGACATGAGCGAGCAAGTGACAAGAGGGATGCGCGTCTCGGTGCCCTTCGGACGTGAGAAAAAACTTGGCGTCGTCGTCGGCCTCCTGGACAAGAGTGCCTTCGATCCGAGGCGCATGAAGAAGGTCATTGAGGTCCTCGACCCCGAACCGGTCGTGGACGAAGAGTTACTCGGATTGACGCATTGGATTTCCGATCGCTACGGCTGTGCGTGGGGCGAGGCGCTCGCGGCCGTTCTTCCCGCGCCGTTGAAGAGCGGGCGCAAGCGCCGCAAGGTCGCCTACATCCAGGCCCGTCCCGGTGTGGGGGACGAGGCCATGCGCGAACTGGAGGCCCAAGAGGAACGCGGCGAAAAACAACTCCGTCTGTTGCGCAACCTGATCGAGCTCGGCGGTCGCATCGAGATGCGGGCCATCCTGCGCCAGCTCCAGCTCTCCGATTCGCCGGCCAAGACGCTCTGCAAGAACGGATGGGCCACGATCGAGTACGTCGAGGAATTGCCCGACGTTCTGGCCAGCTCGGTAGACAAGAAACCGCGACCGAAGTCGCTTTCGCAGGCTCAGGATATCTCGGTACGCATCCTGACCCAGCGCCTCGATCAGGGCCAATCGAAGACCTATCTCTTGCACGGCATCACCGGTAGCGGCAAGACCGAGGTCTACCTGCGAACGATCGAACATGCGCTAGCCATGGGCAAGAGTGCCATCGTGCTCGTGCCCGAGATCGCTTTGACTCCGCAAACCGTGGGTCGCTTCCGTGCTCGCTTCGGTGCGGTTTGCGTCATGCACAGCGGCATGACCGATGCGCAGCGTCTTTCCGAATGGATGCGTTTGAAGCGTGGCGAGGTGAAGGTTGTCGTCGGTGCCCGTTCCGCCATCTTCGCGCCGGTATCCGATCTGGGCGTCGTGGTGGTCGACGAGGAGCACGAACCTACTTTCAAGCAGGAGAGCACACCGCGCTATCAGGCCCGTGACGTGGCCGTCGAACGCGCCCGGCGCGCCGGCGCCATCTGCATTTTGGGCTCCGCGACACCGTCGCTCGAGTCGTACTACCAGGCCAAGCGCGGCGAGTATCAACGCCTGTCGCTGCCCGAACGCGTCGGTGGTGGTGCGCTGCCGACCATCACCGTCGTCAACACCGAGCTCGAAAAGGACTCCCGTAGTCCGGTCGTTCTGTTCTCGCGCCAGCTGCGCCAGGCCATGCGGGAAACGATCGAGAACAAGGAACAGGTGATTCTGTTCCTGAACCGGCGCGGTTTCGTTCCAGTCCTTTACTGTCAGGGTTGTCGGACCACGCTCTATTGCGAGCAGTGCACGCTGGCGCTGACGTTTCACCGCCGTATCGGTCGCTTGATTTGCCACGCCTGCTGCCGGGAACGCCCGGCTACCGATGTTTGCCCGACGTGTTCCAAGCCCAAGCTCTCCCGGCTGGGGCTAGGTACGGAGCGGATCGAGGTCGAACTCCGACGCATGTTTCCGGAGTTGCGTATGCATCGCATGGACTCCGACACCATGCGTCGCCGCGAGGACTACGAACGTGTCCTCGGTGCTTTCGAACGTCGCGAACTGGACGTCTTGATCGGTACGCAGATGATCGCGAAGGGCCTCGACTTTCCGAACGTCACGCTCGTGGGCATCATCTCCGCGGATCAAACCCTGAACATTCCTGACTTCCGCTCGACGGAGCGCACCTTTCAGCTTCTGTCGCAGGTCTCCGGCCGTGCGGGGCGCAGTCACCTCCCCGGTCGCATTCTCGTGCAGACGATCAAGCCCAACAACCGTGCCATCCGTCACGTCGTTGAACACGACTACGAATCCTTCGTAGAGGAAGAGCTCATCGACCGCAAGGCGAGTTGCTTTCCGCCCTTCGGGAGATACCTGCGGGTGGTGATGGAGGGCGAGGGGCTCGACACCGTGCGCAAGACCCTCGAGGAAGTTCACCGGCGCACGGTGGCCTCGTTCGAAACCCCGTTGTTGGAGTTCTCCCCGGTCGGTCCCGCACCGATCGCGCTTCTACGCGGTAAACACCGCTTCAACTTCAACTGCAAGTCCAGCCTCAACGAGGAAGCGCATTTGCGTTTGGTCGCTTTCCTGGCCGACATCGCCGAGAAGCAGAAAAAGCCACTGATGAAGCTGGACGTCGATCCGGTCTCTTCGAGTTGAGCTGGATGGGGAACGGCAGACCCAACATCGACCGCAGGCAGCTGATAGGGCTACAGGAGCTGGGTAGGAAGCTGGCACTGAACTAAACGAGAACGTCCCGGAACCGGCGGAACAGGTGAGCCGAATCCAAGGGGCCGGGCGCGGCTTCTGGGTGGTACTGCACCGAGAACACGGGCCACTTCGTGTGCCGCATGCCCTCGACCGTCTGGTCGTTCAGGTTGATGTGGGATAGTTCGAGCCCATCGGGAAGCTTGTCTGCTTCCACCGCGAACGAGTGGTTTTGCGAGGTGATCTCGACCTTGTTGGTCGTCAGGTCTCGCACCGGGTGATTCGCGCCGTGGTGGCCAAAGGGCATCTTCTTCGTCGTTGCCCCGAGGACGATCGAGAGAATCTGGTGTCCCAGGCAGATGCCGAAGATGGGTTTCTTGCCGACGAGATCCGACACCGCAGCGATGCCTTTGTGGACGGCTGAGGGATCCCCCGGGCCGTTGCTGAGGAAGATACCCTCGGGTTGCATCGCCAGCACGTCATCTGCCGGGGTCCAGGCCGGTACGACCGTCACGTCGAAGCCACAGTGCACAAGGCTGCGCAGGATGTTGCGCTTGATGCCGAAGTCATAGGCCACGATCGGGATGCGCCGACCGAGCTCCGTGGGGATCCAGGCGGGGTAGCTCTCGTCGTAGGATTCTTTCCAGCCGTACGGTTCCTTGCACGAGACGTGGGAGGCGAGGTCGCGCCCATCTGTCGAGGGGGCCTCCTTGGCCTTGGCCACGAGGATGTCGGGGTCGTGCTCGGTGGTCGAGACGACGCAGCGCAGCGAACCCTCCGTGCGGATCAGCTTCGTGAGCCGACGCGTGTCGATGCCCTCGATCGCGACCACTCCGTTCTTTGCGAGCCACTCTGGTAGTGAGCCGTCGGCTCGGTGATTCGATGCGATCGACGACATTTCCTTGACGACGAAGGCCTCGGGCCAGGCAGCGGCACTCTCGGCGTCCATTTCGGCCACGCCGTAGTTGCCGATGAGTGGGTACGTCATCACGACGACCTGCCCCGCGTAGGAGGGGTCGGTGAGGACCTCATGGTAGCCCGACATGGCCGTGTTGAAGACCAGGTCGCCTCCGCCCTCACCGGTTGCGCCGACGGCGTGTCCGCGCAGGATGGTGCCGTTCTCGATCGCCAGCGTTGCCCTTCGTTCTGTCACTTCGTTTCGTTTGCTTCTGGGACAGTGTGACTGGGGGTGATATTCGTGCTCGATGGCAGCGTGCGGACGGGGAGTAGAAGTTCCCCATTGCTCTCGCGGTCTTTGTTCTGGCGGTTGATGAGCGCTGCTGTGTAACCGGCGCCGAAGCCATTGTCGATGTTGACAACGGAGACGCCCGCGGCGCACGTGTTCAGCATCGAGAGCAAGGCCGCGAGTCCTCCGAAACTGGCACCGTAGCCGACGGAAGTCGGAACCGCGATCACGGGGCGCTCGACGAGTCCCGCGACGAGGCTCGGCAGGGCGCCCTCCATGCCGGCGACGCAAACGATGACGCGTGCTTCTCGCAGGCGTTCCGTTTGCTCGAGCACTCGATGCACGCCCGCCACGCCGACGTCACAGAGTGCTTCGGTGTGGGCGCCCAGCATGCGGGCCGTCAGGGCGGCCTCTTCGGCGACCGGAGCATCGGACGTGCCCGCGGATACGACGAGGCACAAACCCTCGCCCGCCCCTTCCTCGGGCAGGCCCACGGTGAAGGCGCCGGCGCGGGGGTGCAGCTGGCCGGTACCCACGTGCTCGCGCAGGAGCTTGGCGTTCTCCTCGTTGATCCTCGTTACCAGCACGCGCTCGTGACGCTCCAGCAACGCCTCGGTGATCGCCACCAGCTCGCCCTGGCTCTTGCCCTCGCCGAAGACGACCTCGGGGAAGCCACAGCGCAGCTCGCGCTGCGTGTCCAGGCGCGTATGCCCGAGATCGCGGACAGGGAAGCCCTCCAGGCGACGGAGGCCCTCGTCGACGGACAGGGTGCCCGATTGGACATCCCGGAGCAGGTTCTGGAGAGTCTCGGGTTTCATGGATAGGGGATGGCGCAGGATAACCCAAGCGGTATGCGCGCGTCTGGTCCGGACTCGGAGAAGGCCGGACGTGGGCCGAGATCGCCCCGGAAGGGCCCCGCGGGCGGAGCGGGTGACGAGACGTGCGGAAAGCCCGCAAGCTCGCCACCTGGAGGACCGAAGAGCCCTGAGGAAAGCCGATCCTGCCTTGGACTCCCGAGCCCCCCACCCCCAAGCCATTGTCGTGTCCATCGCGCCGGATGGGCTCAGCGCGGAGCTGTCCCTGGACGTGCGTGGAGCGGAGCCTGGGATCGCGCCCACCCCGTATGCCATCGGAAGGGCGCTGCGTAAGGCGGGGTTGCGCTTCGGTCTTCGAGCCAGCGCCGTGAGAGCCGCCATCGATGCCCTGGCGGTCGAAGGGCATTCCCATGCCGTCGTTGCCTTGGGGGCGCCGCCCCAGCACGGTGTCGATGCCCACCTGAGCCTCGAGATGGAGATCGAAAAGCAGGTCGGCGAGGACGTCGGGGAACGCATCGATTTTCGCGAGCGAGGCGGTGTGCTTAACGTGTCACGTGGCCAGCACATCGGCACCTGGCATCCCGCCACCGAGGGAACCGCCGGGCGAACCGTTCGGGGGGAGCCTCTCGAGGCCAGGAATGGCGAGCCCGGTCAGCCGCGCTGCGGTCGCGATGTCAAGCAGGTCGAGGTGGGCGAGGGCCACATCCATCTTCATGCACAAAGCGATGGTGCCCTGCTGCTCGCTGCCGACGGCACGTTGTCCGTGGTGGATCTCATCGAATCCGAGGGCGACGTGGATTACCGTATGGGCAACATCGATGTCTCCGGCAGTGTGTTCGTACGCGGTACCGTGCGCAGTCGGTTTCGTGTGACCGCCTTGGGGGACATCGAAGTGCAGGGATCGATCGAGGATGCACTGGTCCAGGCGGATGGCAACGTTTCCGTTCACGGGGGCATCCTGGGCGGCGAGTGGGGCAAGATCCGTGCGGAGAAAAATGTCGTGGCGGGCTATTCACAGAACGCTCACATCTTCGCCGGAGCGGACGTCGAACTCCGCAACTCGGATACCGGTAGCGACATCGAAGCCCGGGGACGCATCGTCGCCAAGGATCGAAGAGGCTGCCTGCGCGGCGGAAGATACAAGGCCTTTGCCGGCATCGTGGCCTGTGAGCTGGGATCGGAGAGGGGCCTCCCGACCCAGGTCACCGTTGGAAGCGATCCGTCCCTCGATCGAGAGCTGGATTCCGTGCGCAAGAGGCTATGCAAAGCCCAGGAAGCAGAGCGCAAGGCCGTCCGCAACCTTGGCTTTGTCTCGGCGAAGGCGACCCGCAGGCTGAGCTCCAATCGCGCCATGAACTTGCGGCGCAGCATAAAAGCTCGGCGTGAGGGCAGGGTCGCGGTCGAGCGCCTGTTGGGGCGCAAACGTCGCCTGAAGAGTCTCCAGGAGGCCGCAGGCGGTTGCACGATCAACGTTCGCGGAACCGTTCACCCCGGCGTCGAGATCCGAATCTCGGGAGCCCGGTTCGAGGTCACGCGGCCATTGCAGAACGTGCGCTTTGCGTACGACAAAGAACTAGATCAGATCCAAATCGACTCGTTCAAGCACACCACATCATGAAGTTCCTCGAAGCCAAGGTCCGTGAAGTCATGCAGCAAACGGTCCACACAGTTCAGCCCGACTTGCCCCTCGAAGAAGCCCTGCGACGCATGCACTCAGACCACATCTCGAGTCTGGTCGTGGACATGAATTGCGACGCAAAGGGCTTCGGCATCCTGACGCAAAAAGACGTGCTGGGCGTGCTGGCCGAGGAAGATCGACTTGCTGGAGTCCTCGTTTCCGACGTCATGACGCACCCGATGGTGGTCCTGAACCCGGCCTATGATCTGGAGACCGCGGTACGGCTGATGCGCATGCTCGGGGTCCGGCGTGCCGCGGTGGTCGATGGGGCGCGGTTGTGTGGGATGCTCAGCTTCACGGACATCTTCCGCTTTGCCTGTGCGGCCCATCTCGGGAAGGAGCGCAAGAGCGCGTAGTTCTAGTGCGAGTTGTGAATGAACATGCGCTTCACTCATGACTCCCAACTTTGTGCTTTACGCCACTTCGCTGCTCGAATTGCGCACACGCTCTTCCTACTCAATCGTCCTCACCGCCACCATAACCCAGGGCTTCCAGCGCCCGGGCGTTGGCCTCGCTGTCCTTGGTCCGAATACCCTGAACATTCAGCACAGGTATCTTCGAGCGCGCAGCTTCGAAGCTCTTCATCATCTCCCGCACGCGTTCTGGCTCGCGCTTGGAAAGGTCATGTAGTTCGCCTTTGTCTGCGTCGATGTCGAAGAGAAAGATCTCTCGTTTTTCGTTCCACTTCAGACGGTACATTCCATCCGTGATGCCGTACCAACCCGCGCCCATCTGGGCCAGGATGCGTGATGTGGGGAGTGTGTCTGTCAGAAGGCTCGTTCCTTGGCTGGGCGGCGGAGACAGCCCAAAGGCCTCAGTGACCGTTGCCATCACGTCGGTTTGGGAGACGGCTTGATTCGCATAACGGTAGGGGCCTGCTTTTCGAGTGGTCGGTTTCAGTGTGCCGGCGGGGTAGCGAACCAGAAAGGGGATGTGGACGACTTCCGAGTAGATGTGCTGGCTATGGGCGAACCAGTGGTCGTGTTCGCCCAAGGATTCGCCATGATCCGCAGTGAAAATAACGAGCGTTCCATCCAACAGACCTTCGGCCTCGAGTTCATCGAGCAGGCGCCCGAGCTCGCGGTCGAAGTAGCGGATCTCGGCGTCGTAGCGAATGCGGTAGAACTCCGGGCGACGCTCTTCTCCCAGTGCTTGATAAAGGGGTAGCTTGCCGAAACCTGACTGCCGTTTTCCAAGCGGAAGCGGAGGCTCGTTCGTCAGCGGGCGATCGAGTGCTTGGATGTCGGTCTCTGGCGGTGTGTAGGGGCCGTGAGGGTCTTGATAATGCACCCAAAGAAAGAAACGATCCGAACGGCGCTTCTCCAGCCACTCGAAGGTGGCGTCGGTCGTTTCCTTCGCGCCGCGATCCGGAAGGCTCGTGCCGGGCACGGGGGTACTTCCTGTGGCTTCCTCGCCACGTTGCTGGCTCCAGTTGGATGTCATGCGGTCATCGTAGTGTTGGAACCCCTGGGAAACGCCGGCTCCCCTGGCGGCGTTATCTCGTGAGAGCACCCAATTCGAGACCACCGCGGCGGTTTCGATTCCTGCACGGCGAAGCGATTCGGCGAGCGTTTCGATCTCGGGGGGCATTTGTACACGGTTGCCCCGAACTCCCAGCTCGTCGGGGTAACGCCCAGTGAAAATGCTGCTCATCGCCGGCGAAGTCGTCGGTGCCGTGGAGTACGCCTTGCTAAAGACGATGCAATCCTCGGCGAAGCGATCCAGGTTGGGGCTGACGTCGTGTTTGTACCCGTAGACCCCGAGGCGGTCCGCGCGCAGCGTGTCGCAGGAGATGAGGATGACGCGTTCGATCCCGGTCGAATTCTTGGGTTGGCCACACCCGGAGAGGATCAAAAGCAGGAAGCCGAGGCTCTTTTGTCGTCGAGCCATCATCTGGCAAGAGCATCGAGATTCAACGGTGCCGGGGCCTCATTCCGCAAGCCATGGTAGCCGAGTCCGGCGATCATGGCGGCGTTGTCGGAACAGTATGCCGGTGAGGGAAAGGTTGCCCGCATGCCTCGTTCTTCCGTGGCTTTGCACATGCGCTCGCGCAGATGTCGATTGCACGCGACTCCACCGGCGACGACGATACGTTTCAGCCCCTCGTCGTGAGCGGCTTGCAGGGTTTGGGTCACCAGTGTGTCCACGCACGCCGCCTCGAAGGAAGCGGCGATGTCCGCGCGATCCTCGATGTCTTCGGGAGCCGGCGTTGGGGCCAGGGCGTTTTGACCGCGCAGGTGATACAGCACCGCGGTCTTCAGGCCGCTGAACGAGAAGCCGACGCCCCCCTTCTTCGGGCGATAGCGGGGAAAGCGGATGGCGTCTCGTCGGCCCTCGAGGGCCAGCCTGGAAATCTCCGGCCCCCCTGGATAGGCGAGTCCAAGCATCGATGCCACCTTGTCGAAGGCCTCGCCCGCGGCATCGTCCAGGGTCCGGGCTATCGGGGTCAGTTTCGAGGGTGCTTCCATGCGGTAGAGTGCGGTGTGCCCCCCCGAAACAACCAACGCCAAGGCGGGGTAGGGGACGTCGCTTTCCATGGTGGCCGCGTAGGCATGGGCTTCGATGTGGTGCACGCCGACCAGCGGCAGTCCTCGTATGAAGGCGATGGCCTTGGCCGTGGAGAGACCAACCAAGAGCGACCCTATCAGACCTGGGCGATGCGTTACGGCCATCCCGTCGAGTTCTCCGAGCGAAAGCCCCGCGTCATCCAGGGCTCGTTGAATCACCGGCAAGATGCGGCGCAAGTGCGACCGACCGGCAATCTCCGGCACCACCCCGCCAAAGGGCGCATGCTGCTCGGCTTGGCTCTCGACGACCGACGAGAGGATTTCGCGGCCGCTGCGAACGACTGCGGCTGCTGTGTCGTCGCAGGAGGATTCGATTCCGAGAACGAGCATCAGCGCAGGGTATCCGCTTCGATGGTGGGCAAGTCGCGCAACAGCAAGGCAAGGGCGGCTTCGAGCTGGCGGTCGTCCGGATGATTGGCGATCAGCTCGAGTGATTCTCGTTCTTCCCAGGCCCGCAACTTCGCCATCATCGAAGGTGGTGGCGAGTAGGTGTACAGGTAAGCGTGGATCCGATTGCGCTCGTTCTCGGGGATTTCCACCAGCAGATCCGGTGGAATGCCGCGCTCACCGGGTTGTGCCGGATCACGTTCGATGCTGCGCCCCGAAGGCGTGAAGTACGTGGCGGTCGTGATCTTGACGATGGCCCGATCGTCGGGGAAGCGCTCGAGGGTCTGTACGGTGCCCTTGCCGTAGGTCGATTCGCCCACGAGAGCCGCGACGCAGTGATCCTGCAAGGCTCCCGCGAGAACCTCGCTGGCACTGGCAGAGCCCGAATCGATCAGCACGACAAGCGGCAGGTCGATCAGGTGCGCCCGGTTCTTCTCGGCCTCGGTGACACGCGTCGAGCGCCGTGTCTGGGTCGCGACCAGCGTGCCCTCGTCGATGAAGCGATTCGCGAGCTGCACCGCAGAATCCAGGACGCCCCCAGGATTGCTGCGCAAGTCCACGATCAACGCCTCGAGCCCGACACTCTCCAGACCGGCAATCGCCCGATCGAACTCAGCGGGCGTGCGATGGCTGAAGGAGAGGATCGCGAGATAGCCGATACCCCGTTCCTCGTCGAGCATCCGCGCATGACGAATCGTCGGATCGATGACCTGACTGGGCTTCAGGAAAAGCTCGCGTTCTTCTTCCCCGAGACTCCGAACCCGAATCTCGATCTCGTCGCCGCCGCCGGTGAGTGCTTTGGAGAACTGCTCTTGATCCATGCCAGCGACCTCCACGCCATCGACGCTGAGGATGAGGTCGCCAACTTCGAGCCCCGCAGCATCTGCAGGCGAGTCCGGATACGGAAAGAGCACCTGTCCGATCCGCGAACGTCGGAAAATCACACCGATCCCCCGGAACTCTCCAGTCGTCTCCCGATCGAGCCGGGCGATGTCCTCGGGACCGTAGAAGCGCGAGTATCGATCGAGACCCCCGACCAATCCTCTCAGGGCGTCGTCGGTCAAGCGGTCGGTGTCCACCTCGCGAACGAATTCATCCTGCGCGAGCCGATGGACCGCACGAATGAGCTCCATGTCCGTGTCGAAGAAGCGCTGCGCAACGCGATCGATGACGAGAGCGAGAAAGAGTCCGGAGGCCAGGCCGAGAACGAAGAAGGCCGGAGCAAGGCCCTTTTGGTGGGGGCGAGCCGGGGGAGGCACAGGCATGGCAACACGATAGCGGATGGGAGAGATCGGCAGACGACTCCAGGCGCGCGATCCGCACAAAACAGGGGGGCAGCCCAAAAGGGGGGGGAGTTAAAAGCGAGGACCTCCGCCTGCCACCTAGGCGGAGGTCCTCTTTTAGCCTGGCGAGAGGAGGGGGTGGTGCCAGGCCCGGTCCTACTTGAGGACCGGATCTCCGGTTTGCCAGACGAAGCTTTTCTTGGCTTCACCGACACGTCCGGGAATTCGAATGGTGAGAGGTGCTGTACCGAGCACGGAGCATCCGAAGCGTTGGAGTTCTTCTCGCGCATACCGTAGTTCGCGGCGCTGTGACGCTGCTTCGGCGATGATGGCGCGAGCCTCCGGGGTCACGCGGTTTTCCGGATGGAGTCGTTCGATCCTTCCTTCGAGCCGCGCGAGCGCTTCGGTGCGCTCTTCAATTTCTTTTCCGATGGAGCGCAACAGCGGGAGGAGGCGGTTGGCTCCCCGAATGTCGTAGGTTGAGTCGTGTGTTCGTTTCATCGTGATTCTCCCACTCTGCACCCGTAAGCGGAGAACAACGACAATCCGAGCGCAAAAAAATCGTCTTCCCGAAAGTCGCCTGAAATCGGGCTTCTCGAAGCCGGGTGGCAGGAAAAGAGTTCTGGGTTCACGCCAATGAAACGAGCCCTCGATCGTAGCGGCCCTCTGTTTGCCAGGCGGGGGGCCTCCGGCGGTTTCCGCGCTGGGGAGCAGCCAGCCCGGGCTCAATCGATGTCGACTTCAATCACTTCGACAGGGCAGGAATCCGCCGCTTCCTGGACGCGCTCATCCATGTCCGGATCGCCCGTGAGCAGCTTCTCGTGGCCACGCTTGGTGCGGCACGTTTCGCCGGCGGGTACCTCGAAGACCTCGGGGACCAGGTCCTCACAGAGGTTGCAAGAGATGCAGCCTTCCTCGATCCAAACACGGCGTATGGGCATTTTGGTCTGCGTGGAGCGCGGCCGGTTCGGGCCGCGGACGCTCATGACCCATTCTAACCGCTCTTTCCAGGAGACGTCGGGCTCCGAGTGGCCAGATTCGTTCCAAGAGGTTAGCGTGCTGAGCTCGGCGCGGACCGGCAAGGATGTCTTTGCAGGGTCCGGCCGGAGCAGACCATGTCAGCCTCTCCCATCGTCGAGATCACCCACAGCGAGGAGTTCAGTGCCTCGCATCGTCTCCACAACCTCAATTTCTCGGATGAGGAGAACCAAAAACTCTACGGACCGTGCAACAACCTGAACGGCCACGGACACAACTACGAGCTCTCGGTTACGGTGCGCGGGGCGGTCCCGAGCGACACCGGCATGGTCATGAACCTGAACGACCTGACCTGGATACTCCGAGAGAAAATTCTGCCCCAGGTCGATCACAAGCACCTGAACCACGACGTGGCTTTTCTGCACGGGGTCAATCCCACCGCCGAAAACATCGTCGTCTGTCTCTGGAACCAAATCGAACCCGAGCTCGAGCGCTTCGAAGGATGTCGACTGCACAAGATCAGGCTCTACGAGAGTCGCAACAACTTCGTGGAATACCGCGGCTCGAGGAGCTGAGCAGGGCGGACCTCGTCCGCGAGCTCCTCGTGCGCATAGGTGAGGACACCGAGCGCGAGGGTCTACTCCGCACCCCCGAAAGGGTCTCCCGTAGCCTGGCCGAACTGACCAAGGGCTACGAACAGACCGTCGAGGGGGTCGTGGGTCACGGTGTCTTCGAGGAGGACTGCTCGGAGATGGTGATCGTCAAGGACATCGAGTTCTACAGCTTGTGCGAACACCACCTCCTTCCTTTCTATGGGAAGGTCCACGTGGCCTACATTCCCGACGGCAAGATCATCGGGTTGTCGAAGATCCCGCGCATCGTGGACGTCTTCGCCCGCAGGCTCCAGGTACAGGAGCGCTTGACCCAGCAGATCGCCCAGGCGATCCAGGGGGTTCTGGACCCCAAGGGCGTCGGCGTCGTCGCCCATTCCTCCCACCTGTGCATGATGATGCGCGGGGTTCAAAAGCAGAACTCGGCCGCCATGACCTCGTGTCTTCTGGGTGCCTTCCGCAACGATCCGATGACACGAAGCGAATTCCTGGGATTGGTGCGCTCCTTCGGCGGCTGATTTTCGCCGTCTTGCGCATGTCCTGCGGACGAGCTGCTATCATCCTGTAGCTGGTCTCTTCGAAGCGAGTCCACCCAGGAGTCTCCGCAATGGATCACAGCACTGTATTTGTGGATAGCCTCATCTCTGCTCTCGGGTTGAAGTCGGTCACGATTCGACCCCTCCCCGCGGCAGCCGAAGAGGACACGGCCACCCTTGGGGTGACCGCCATCCGAGGCAAGTCGGTCTACAGCGCCAAGAACCGACATCTGATCCAACGAGCTCTGGAGAAGACCCCGCATCCGGAGACGCTTTCCGACCTGGGGAACCAGCTCGAAAGGGTCGCCGCGGAAACCCCCTGCTCCGAGGCGGAGGAGATTCTCGCCGCGGTACGCGACGCTTCGGTCGGGACCCCGGATCGGCGTCTTGAGGAATTCGCCTCGCGCGCCTGACCGGATCCTGACGAGTGGTGACGGGCCCTGACACCGGACGACGGTCCCGACGCAGGATGCCCGCTATGATGCGGCCATGACGAACGCAAGAGTTGCTCTCCGCGTACTGGTGACCGGCGCCGGACGCGGTATCGGTCGGGCCATCGCCTTGCGGTTTGCAACGGAAGGCGCCCACGTCGCCGTGGCTGCGAGAACCCGTGGCGAGATCGAACGAGTCGTCGCTGAAGTCGATGCGGCCGGAGGCAAGGGACTCGCGATCGAGATGGATGTCGCGGACCTTGCCTCGGTAGAAAACGGCGTCAACACAGCCTTGGAAGCGATGGGAGGCGTTTTCGACGTCGTCGTGAACAACGCCGGCGTGTTCGCGGTGAAACCCTTCGCCGAGCTCTCGCCCGCCACCTGGTATCGACTGCTGGCGGTCAACTTGAACGGGCCCTTTCACGTCACTTTGCTCTCGTTGAAGGGGCTCGAGCAAAGCGATCGCGCGCACCTTTTCAACGTCGCCTCCGTTGCAGGGCGAACGGCGTACGCGGGGAGCTCCGCCTACTGCACCACCAAGTTCGGGCTCGTCGGATTCGGTGAGGTACTCGCGCTCGAGCTGGAGCCCAAAGGGATACGCGTCTCAACCGTGTTTCCCGGCGCCACCGACACGACGATCTTCGACGGCGTGCCCGGAGACTGGGATCGCTCGCAGATGAATCAGCCCGAGGAGGTGGCCGAGGTCTGCTGGAAGGCCTTCGCCTCGCCCCGCAGCGAGAACGTGTTGAACGTCGAGGTCCCGCCCCCCGCCGGCGTCACTCGCTGAACGAACGGCCGTGGGTCATGGCCTGCCATATCCGTTGCACTTCGGCGAAGTCGGGGACGTGCACGTCCATGGGGATCTTGCGCGCCTCGCCACGTTGCTCGAACGGCGGGGGAGGGGTCACTCGAAAGAGCTCGGGCCACGTACGGACAGGGCAGCTGTAGAACACGCGCTCGAAGGCCCCGTGCCGCTCGACCCAATCGCGGAGCTTTTCGTTGGTCTCCTCGAGCTGGCGCAGGGCGTTTTGAAGGCGCAGCCGCGAACCGTAGCGCGACTTGCCCCGCGATTTCAGTTGCAGCGGTTGGGCCCGCCCCCTGCCTCGAACGACGTACTTCTTGATGGCCTTGTGCTCGAGCAGCTCGTCATCGCGCCAGAGACCGAGGCCGCTCGCTCCTGCCTGGACGAGAACCAGGGCGCAAAGCCCCAGCCGCTTCGGAAGCGTGGCCAGACAGGCCTCGGGACTGCTCGTGTCCGCGAAGGAGCCCAGGGCGAAGGGCAGGGTGATCCGGATCCGCCCCTCCTCCGCCACGAATCCGCGGACCCGTGGGTCATGCTGCAGCGTGTGGCCCTCCAGGAGCGTCCGTAGGCGTTTGTGGGTCTCCCTCCAGTGGAAGGCCTCCATGCTGGGCTGGCTCTCTCGCTCGGTGTCCAAGCCGCCATCATCGCTTGCTTCTCTGTCCCCGGCCATGAATTGTCCGGGCTAGCCGCCGTCGGGTGTCTGCCCCATAATCCCCCGCATGTCCTGGAGCGCCCTGGCCATCCAATTCTGTCTCGAGCTCGCCTTCGGTGTGCTCTTCGCCACCGCCTTCGTGCCGAAGGCGCCGGTGGGGGTGCTTTTCTACAGGCTCATGGGGAGCACGGCCCTGGCCCTCGTCCTGCTCGGCATCGGTGTGCCGATCGGAACCGGAGCGATGACGTGGTCCGATCCCGTGATCCTCTTCGGCGGGCTCGCCGTCGTCGGCTATCCCTTCTATTCCGGTCCCGTACGCGGCAAGAAGTGGGCCTTCGCCCTGGGCCTCGGTCTTCTCGGGACCGCTGTTGCCACCGGAGTGCTCGTGGCCCGTGCGGTCGAAGGACCCGCGACACTCTCGATAGCCCTCGCCACCCTCTCGGCCCTGGCGACCGGTGCCGTGGCCGGCAGCGTCGGTCTGGCGATGGTGCTCGGACACTGGTACCTGACCGTTCCCAATCTGCAGGTGGTTCACCTGCGCCGGCTCAACCGCGTGAGCGTCATCACCATGCTGGTCTCCATGGCGCTCCTCGCGCTGACCTGCCTGGTTTTCTACGAAGCCCTCAACGCCCTGGAACGCCCGCTCTTCGGTGCCACGGGACTCTTCTACCTGGGTACGCGCGTTGTCGTGGGACTCCTTTTCCCCCTGGGCTTCGCCTGGATGACCGCCGGCTCACTGCAATTCAAGAACACGCGTTCCGCCACGGGGATCCTCTACGCTTCGACCGTCCTCGTCCTGATCGGCACGGCTGTTTCCGTTTCCCTGCAGGACTCCTACGGGGTTCCCCTCTAGCCCGCCCAGCCCATGTCCGTTTCCCTCGAGATCGAGTCCCACGGTAAGCGCCACCTCTATTCTGCGAGCCAGGCGCGCGATCTCCCCGAGGTCATCAAGACCGACACCCTGCACCTCGAGCACCTCTCTCCGGGCGGAGGGCTTCACGGGTGTCTCGCCTGCGGCCATCCCGAGCTCTTCACCTACAAGGACTTCCCGCGCAGCTACGGAATCGCCATCGTCGTCCTCGCTGCCGTGCTCGCCCCCTTCACGTACTACCTCTCCCTTGCCGCTGCGGCCCTGCTCGATCTGATTCTCTACCGCTGTGCCCCGTCCGCCCTCGCCTGCTATGTCTGCCACGCCAAACACCGT
Organism: Planctomycetota bacterium; assembly: GCA_965662355.1. GTDB lineage: Bacteria > Planctomycetota > UBA1135 > UBA1135. The sequence goes on from CBFIHP010000005.1 coordinate 79,871, forward strand.
GGCTTTCCTCTCGACCCGGGCCACCCCCGCTTCGACCGCGAGATCGACGAGCGTCTGCGCTACGGCGAGAAAGCCGTCATGGGCAAGCCCATGCGCCCCGGCGGAACCGCCGGCGCTCCCGAGCCCGAACACTAGGCCCGGCCTCGTTAAACGAAGAAAGCCCCACGGCGCGCGCAGGGCTCTCTCATTCTCTTTGGGCTACGACGCGCGTAGCTCAAGGGTGCCTTTCCAGTTGTCCGCGACGCGCGCGGGTGGAAAGGCTCTTCGCGCTAGCGCGACGCTCCGACGACGAGACCGATCTGGAAGACCGAGCCGTCTTGGTTGTTATCGCCGTCGAAGAGACTCCACTGGGCTTGCCACTTGGCCTTGTCCGCCTGGTGGTAGTTTGCGACAAACGAGAAGATCGTGTTGTCGTTTCCGCCGGCGCCGTCGTTGTCCAGGATTTCAATACGTCCGCCGACCTCGAAGCTCTCGTTGACGAGGAAGCTTCCCGTGAGGGCGAAGGGAACCGAATCACCCGTGAGGGTGATACCGCCCATGATGTTTGAGTAATCACCGGAGGTTCCACCAGCGAATTCATCCGAGAGGATGGCTGCCTCGGCGCCGAAGCCGATGGGGCCCATGTTGCCGTTGAAATCGAGGAAGATTCCATTGGTGTCGTCGCCGGGCACGGCACTGGTGTCGTCATACACGAAAGAAAGGCCCGCGGTGGCGTTGAGTCCTTCACCGCCATTGAGGGCGCCTTCCATCAGCGCTGATGTGTTGTTGGAACTTGCAGCTTCGCCGAGGTTCAACTCGACGCGGGCGGCCCAAAGGCCTGCTGCTGCGTCCATGTCGGAACCATCTTGGAAACTGGCGAACCAGGACACATCTTCAAACGAACCCGATGCACCGATGCCCATGTCCCAACTATCGAAAGCGGAACCGAGGACGGTGCGGTCGATCATGAGCTGGTGCTCAGGATCGACGTAACCAGAACGGAGAACCTTGGGCTTGAATTGGCCCATGGTCGTTGTGATGTCGCCACAGTCCCAGAAAACGTATGCGTCTTCGAGAGCTAGTTGAGCTCCCGTCGCACCGTCTAAATCGAAACTGAGGCGCCACCCATACTCGCTCGCGCCGCCCCAGAAGGCGACATCGAGGTCGTCGAAATCGAAGCCGCTGATGTCTGAGAGACCACCAGTGGCTACGTCGTCGAACGACAGTGTGTAGGTGGAACGGATAAGTGCACTCCAACCGTTGCCGTCCTGCGAAGGACGGAGATTGGTTGCGAGGTTATTGATCTCGCTATCGAGCTCCAACCACTCGTTGTCACTCGGATCGGCAAACGCTGCTGATCCTGCGACCGCGGTAGCTAGAGCGGCAGTAACGAACTTCTTCATGAGTCCAGCGCTCCGGAAAAGTACGAGAGACGGTTCCATTAGGAGGATGGGGATTCCATATGGCGCGGCGATGGTAAGGAAGCGCCCGGTCAAAGAAAGCCGTGCACCGATAGGACCCGATTCGGACGTGCAAATAATCGCCGATTTTAGGAATGTGCAAGTGCGTAAGCCCTTGTGATGACGACGCTGATGGTCCGTACATAAGAAAATGGCGCGACGCCCTCTTGGAACTTGCTTTGTGGGCACTGAAAGTCCCCTCGATCCCCCCAGTGGAGCTTCCTAGCCGTCCCCGTCCGATTCCTTCCTGCGCCTGCGCTTCGTCTCGGAACGCCTGTGTTTCTGGGACAATCGCCTTTCCTTCGAGCCACGCGTGGGTTTCGTGGGGCGTCGGGTCTTGCGCTCCACGAGGGCAGCCCGAAGGATCTCCGCCAAGCGCTCCCGGGCGTCCTCTTCGTTGCGCTTTTGGGTGCGATAACGCGAACCGTGGACGAGGAGTTCACCCTCCCGGGTCAGGCGGCTCTGGAGCCGCTCCAGGAGCTTCTCGCGTTGCACATCCCCGAGGGCGCCGCTGTCGGGTATCGAGAAACGCAGGCTGACGCGGGTCTCGACCTTGTTGACGTTCTGACCCCCGGGCCCACCGGCGCGGGAATAGCTCACCAGGAGCTCGTCCTCGGGCAGGATGAGACCGCGCTGGATCTCGAGCCCAGCCATGCTCAGGCCTGCGGGTCGTTCTCCCGCAGCATGCGGAAGGGGTAGATCCCGGTCTGGTGACCGTCGGAGAAGCGGATCGTGATGGCGTAGTTGCCGACCAGCTCGACCCCCGCCTGGGTGAGATCCAGGGGCACGGACCCCACGTCGTGGGTGCGGATTCCGCTGACCTCGTCCACGCAGTTCGCACAGGGACAGAGTCCACGTAGCTCCGCTGCCGTGTAGGTGGTTGTGTGCGCGTCAGACCACTCGATCTCGATCTTCGTGGGGTCGGAGCGCGTGATGGTCCGCGGGGCTTCCATTTGGGAGTCCAAAGGAATGGTGGGCAGAGCCGGACTTGAACCGGCGACCCCTTGATTTTCAGTCAAGTGCTCTACCAACTGAGCTACCTGCCCGAACGGGCCCGCAGTTGCGAGCCGGTGGGGACCCGAAGGCCCCGGATAGGCTCGGCAGTGTGCCCCCGACCACCTCGCCCGTCAACCGCCCGCTTCCCCGGCGAGAGCAGCGCGGGCATCCTCCGTGTCTTTCGCGATCTGGGCCGTGAGTTCCTTCAAGCCTGAAAAGCGTTTCTCGCCGCGGAGGCGTTTCACGAACTCGAGCTCCATGCGCTGGCCGTAGAGGTCCCCCTCGAAATCGAAGAGGTGAACTTCGACCAGGGGCCGCGGAGAGGGCTCCGGAGTGACGGTGGGGCGAAAGCCGATGTTGCAGGCACCCTCGTGCTTGCCCACGCCATCCTTGGCCAGGACCCGCACGCGGCAGGCATAGACGCCGGGAGGCGGATGGAGCTCGTGGTGTAGGTCGAGGTTGGCGGTGGGAAAGCCCAGCTCGCGCCCGAGGTGGGCTCCGTGCACGACCCGCCCGAAGACGGATACGCGCCGCCCGAGCATGCCGCGGGCCGCTTCCAGGTCGCCCAGTTCGACCGCCTCGCGAATCGCCGTGGAGGACACGGCTCGGCCACGGATGGAAACCTTCGGCACGACTTCGACGTCGAAGCCCTCGGCCCCCAGCAACTCTGGCGTTCCCTTGCGGCCGTTGCCGAACTTGCTGTCGAAGCCGAGGACGAAGGCCTCCGCTCCGAGCCCCTCGACGCACAGTTCGCGGACGAAGCGCAGGGCGTCCATCGAACGTAGCTCCTCGTCGAAGGACAGGGCGCAGGCGTGGTCGATTCCGGCTCGTTCGAAGAGTTCGAGGCGGTGTTCGAGGGTGGTCAGGGTCTTGGGCGCCCGCCCCAGGAGCAGGCGTTTCGGGTGGCTGCGAAAGGTAACCACGGTGGCTTTGACCCCGCGTTCTCGGGCCCGCTCGACGTTCGTCTGGAGAATGGCCCGGTGTCCCAGGTGAACCCCGTCGAACATGCCGATCGAGACGACCGATCCAGCACCTCTTTCAGCGGCCAGTTCGTCCGCCCGCGCGCGCAATTCCGCCAGTCGGAAGGTCGTGATCACCGGAGCTCAGCGCCGCGTCTTCTCGGTGCTCTTCCGGGCCCGCTTGTAGCTCCCCACGAGATCCTCCAGTGAAGCCTTTTGGCGCAGCTTGTCCGCCGGAGACATCCGATCGACCAGGAGCACACCCACGAGGTGGTCATATTCGTGCTGGATGACGCGGCTCGGGAAGGCCTCGAAATCCGCTTCGAAGGCCTCGCCTTTGGGGCTGAAGGCCTTGATCCGACATCGCTCGGGGCGCTCGATCTCAACGAAGACCCCGGGAAAGGACAGGCAGCCCTCCTCGAACAGGGACGGGGGCCCGGAGCGCTCGAGCAGCTCGGGATTCACCAGGGCGAGCTCGTCCGCCGGCTCGCCGGTCGGATTGATCACCAAAATGCGCTTCTTGAGCCCTACCTGGGGCGCCGCGAGGCCCACGCCCTTGCTGCGGTACATGCACCGGAACATGGCCTGGACGATGTTTTCGAGTTCGTCGTCGAAGACCTCGACCGCTTCAGCCGGGCGCCGAAGGATCGGAGAAGGGTAGAGGGTGAGATCGAATTCAAGCTCTGAGGACATACCTGGGGCGGACCTTACCATGTTGAAGCGGGCGGGACCTCCGTTGACGGCTTCCTGGGCCGTCGATAAACTTTTTCGCCCCTGTTTCCGCACGCGGGACCCTCCGGATCACCGAATGGCGATCCCGAGCGGGTCGCTGGCAGCCGCAACCGGCACGTGTGCCTGGCGACGGGGCGAGACACCGCTTGGATTTTTCCAAACACATCCAAAAGGCCGAAGAGGCGCTCAAGCGGAGAAACTACGACTTCGCGATCGAGCTTTTCCGCCAGCTGATCGATCTGGATCCCGACCAAGGGGATGCACGGTCGGGGTTGCGTCGTGCCTTGCACGGCCGCCACAGTCAGAAGAAGGGCGGCAAGTTCCTACGTGCGGTTTCCGGTGCACTGCCACTCTCCAAGGCGCGCACGTTCTTCAAGCTGGGCAAGCACGGAGCGTGTGCCCGGGCCCTCGAGGATTATCTGGCGACGAACCCGGTCGATGAGGAAGCGAACCTCATGTTGGGGATGTCGCTCGAGGAAGGCGGCCACTTTCGCTCCGCCCGTGCTGTCTACGAATTCGTGGCCGAGATCGCACCGAAGAACGCCGAGGGCTTGAAGCGTGCGGGATCGATGATGCACCGCACGGGCGACCACGTACGCGCCCTCGATTACTACGAGCGAGCCCTGCAGGCGGACCCACGCGATCAGGAAGCGCTGAAAGCGCGCAAGAACCTCGCGGCCGAAACGGCGTTGACCCAAACGGGTACCGACGTCAAGCACAGCCGCGAGTTGATCAAGAACAAGGACCAGGTGCGCGATGTCGAGCGCAGCCAGAAGATGCACGTGTCCAAGGAGGAGCTCGAGAAAGAACTCGAGCGCCTCGAAGCGCGCTACGTCGATAATCCGAAGGACGCCGACCTCCTGATTTCGCTCAGCGAGGTTCACGAGCGCCTGAAGGATCCCGGCGCTGCCCTGGAGTACGCCCAACGAGCCCTTTCGTATCGCAAGGGCTCCTTCGAGCTCGTCATCAAGGTTGGGGAGCTCCAGTCCAAGCGCATCAAGAAAGAGATCGCTCGGGCGGACAAGGAAGGTCGCACCGAGGACGCCACGAAGTACGAGGAAGAGCTCGTTCACCACGAGGTCACCGATCTTCGCAAGCGCGTCGACATTCGTCCTGGAGATGCTGGCCTGCGGTTGTCGTTGGCGAAGAAGCTCATCCGATCCGACGACATCGACGATGCCCTCAGCGAACTACAGCGCTGCTCCGACGAGCCCCGTGTTCGCAACGAGGCGCTCTTCTTCTTGGGGAAGTGCTTCCACAAGAAGGGCATCCTCGACCTTGCGCGCAAGGAGTACGAAAGCGCGCTCCAGACCACCGATCAGAAGAGCGATCGTGCCAAGGAGATCCTCTATGGCCTGGGCAATATCGCGGAGTCCCAGGGGGACTCCGAGCAAGCCCGATCGTTCTACATTCGCATATACGCAATCGACATCGGCTACCGAGATGTGGCCGACAAGATGGGATCACTCAGCTAATCGAAATCGAACCATGCCCAATACCAAGCAAGCCAAGAAGCGCGTCCGTCAGGACGAAGAACGTCGTATTCACAACAAGACCATCAAGAGCCGGATGCGTACGGCCATCAAACGCGTCCTGCTGGCCGATGACCCCGAAGCCGCCAAGAAAGCCGTTCCGACGGCCATGAAACGCATCGACAAGGCGGCCAAGACCAACATCATCCACGACAACGCGGCAGCTCGCTACAAGAGCGCGATCACACGCGCGGCCAAGTAGCATTCCGTCCGCGAGAAAAAGTGCGACGGGGCTAGCGGCCCTTCACACCGAGAAGCTCCTGGCAGCTATCGGTCGGGAGGATACGTGCGACAACGTCTCACGCCTTCTCTGTAGCTTTGCGCGCGGCCACCGCGCGCCGATCGTAGCGGGGATGAGCATCTCCTGCTCGGACGAGGCCGAGGAGGAATGCTCCGAGGCTTTCCGTCGGCTCTTCGTCCGGCCGCTCCTGCCGACCCTCAAGTCCTTCTCCAAGTCGCCCTTCCGGACTCGCAACCTAGGCGGGCGTTACGAATGGGGCTCCATCGTCGCGGCCGAGGGCAACTTTTCCGCCGCCCTGAAGAAGGGCGATTGGAAGCTGTTCCTGTGCAAGCTCAACACCCACGTCAGCGTGGACGATGGGCCCGAGGGGATGCGCTATGGACGCATGCAGCGCTACGAGAACGATTCGATCTACTGCGCGGCCCTGAACTACTTCCTCTCCGGCCAGACGGGGCCCTTCCTCGACGAGCTTGCCGAGACCTTCCACTCGGAAGGCGTCGATCGCAGGAAGGTGATTCTGGAGCAGATCCCAGAGGAGCATCGCAGCCTTGTCGTCGCGCTGACGAATGCGCGTTTGCAAGCCCGCAAGGCGATGCTCGATATTCAGGAACACCCGCCCAAAACGCCGACCCTGTACTACATCGTTCCCTGCGTCACCTTCAACCGCAGAGGCCACGACACCGAGATCATGTGCGGCATGTACACCGCGGATCGACGCAGGGACGAGGAGCGTGACGAGTACATCGGACTGGGGGATCTCCCGAACCAGTACCGGATCACGCTGGAAGGCCGCGTCCACGTGGTGCAGGACGGCGCGGGCCTCGAACCTCGCTCGGCTCGCAATCACCGGGAGGTCGTGAAGCAGGTTTGGGAAGATAGTGGGGTTCGTGTGGAACGGGCCGACGAGCGCGTCGACCATGCCCTTGCGGAAGCAGCCTCGAAGCCGATGACGCAGGTTGCGATGAAGGCTTTGATGGCCGTGCTATTCGAGCTGGCCCCCATACCGGCCGCCGTGCTCCTGTTCGGGCAGGGACTCGGGCACATACGGAACGCGCAGGTCGCGAACCGCCTGGCGCGGGAAGCGGAGGACGATCACGCGGCGCGACGCATGCTGCTCGAGATCGACGAGAGCATGGAGTCGCTATCGCAGGAGCAGCGCGGACACGTGGTGGAGTTGCTGCGCCAGTCGTATCAGAAGTAGGCGACGCGAGGCGCCTGGCTCCGAATGCAAAAGGGCCGGGCTCCCTTGCAGGAACCCGGCCCTTTGAGCTCTGGGTTGGTGATGGACCTAGCGCGCGCCGAGCACCTGTGCGTAGCGGAAGTAGACCTCGATACACAGGGTCATGAGCGCCGTCGAGTAGACCCGACCGCCGACATAGCCCCAGGGACCTGCGGCATCCCAGGAGCCCTTCTCGTCGCCATCGTGGCGTTGGTTGTCGAGGATGGCGGGGCGCATGGCCTGTTCCCAGGACTTCCAGTGTTTGCCACCGAGCTGGAACATGGCGTAGGTGCCGTAGTACCAGTAGTACATGTCGCAGCCGAAGCCATCGGGGTCCCATTCGGGCAGCACGCGCATGAGGAGGTCTGCGTGCTTGATGAGGATGTCGTCGTCCTTCGGGTTCTGCCCCATGAAGATGCGGCAGAGCAGACCGACGGCGGTCATGGCCTCGCCCTTTTCGCGGGGGAAGTGCTCGTTGACCGGCGTACGCGAGGACTGGGAGCCGAAGGAGTCGTAACCGACCCGGCCGGTCGTGGGGTCCGAGGCCTCGTCGATCCAGGACATGGCGCCTTCGAGAGCGGCGGGGTCGACCTTTAGCTTGGCGTCCTTGGCGGAGGCCAGGGCGAAGATCATCCAGCCGGTGATGGACGTGTCGTTGTCGCCGAGGGGCGGGACGTCATAGCGCCAGGCGGTGTACGGGTTGCGCGCGCGCTGGATGTAATCGATGGCCTTCTGCGCCGTCCGCTTGATCAGCGGGCTCTTCGAGAAGTAGTAGGCCTCGGTGATGGCCAGGGTGGCGAGGGAGTGGTCGTAGATGAAGTCGTGGGTGGTCTCCTCGCCGAGCAGGCCCGATTCGCCTTGCTGATCCTTCAGCCAGCCGATGCCGCGTCGGACGACCTCTTGGTACTCGCCCTGGTTCGTTGTGTTGCCGTCGCCCATGAAGGCCAGGAGGCAGAGCCCCGTCAGGCCGACGTCGTGGGTTGCGTGGCCGGCGCCATCGCAGACGTTCGAACCGATCTTGCCGCACTCGTTCGGGAAGCTTTCGCCGCCCCAGTAGCCCTCCTCCGACTGGTGGTGCTTGAGCCACTCGAGAGCGTCCTTGAGCGCCTGCTCGACCGCGGAGCCGGCGCGCTTGTACTTGCCTTTGCCCTTGCCCATCCGGCCGCCGAACTTGCCGCCGGCACCGCCGCCGATTCCGATGACGTCGTTGAAAGCATCCGAATCGAAAGGCGAGTCGCTGAGGAAGTCCGTGTCGGTCTCGGTTTCGATGTCCTCGGTGGTCTCGACTTCGGAGTCCTGGAGCACGGGCTCCTCGGGCTCTTCCTCCTCGACTTCCTCCTCGATTTCCTCCTCGGGCTCTTCGAACTCTTCCTCCGGCGTTTGCTGGAGGCTGGCTTCGATGATCTTCTCTTCACCGCCGAGGAAGGCACGCCACGGAATCGAGGCCAGGATGAAGTAGGCCAGGAGGTGCGCCGCTAACGAGATCACCATCCAGGGGGCCCGACTCATCCAGTCGTAGAGAATGTCGTTGAAGGTCGTTTCCTCTTCCCAGGGCTTGGGAAGCGTCGTCTCGATATGGATGTCGGAATAGTCGGTCATGATTCCCTGTCGCGGCGCTGGCCGGAGAGCGATGGTTTCGGCGGCACGGTCCCAACGCAGCGCGCGCGCAGGGGTTCACACCGAAACCGAGGACTTTTGCTCTGAAAAACGGCACCCGCGCCGTCCCAGAGTCCAAAAGCGGGCGAGGGAGTATATCCGCCCCGCGGGGCCCCGACTACTGACCGCTAGCCTTGGCCTCAGGCGGTTTGCTGCCCGCGGCCGATCCCGGCCCAGGAGCCTGGGCCGGCTGGGGAGCCTGGGCCAGGCCCGGATGGATCCAGGAATAGGAGTCGCGCAGCATGTCGCGCTTGGCCAGGTTCATGAGGCGGGTGTCCCGCTGCTGCGTTTGGGCCGCCCGGAGGTACGTCTGCACCTCGGCGTCCTCGTAGCGGGGCGGCGGGGGCACGATCTTCTTCAAGAGCATCACCAGTTGATAGCCCTGGGAGGGGTCCAGCTCGCCGCGCGGGTTTCGCAGCGGCGTCACCTCGCTCAGATCCCCTTCCTGTCCCTCGGCCAGCTTGCGCAGCATGGGATCACCGATTTCGGGCGTGGAGAGCAGTCTTGTGACCCCCTGGGTTTCCCGTAGAGCCGCGCCGTAGTCCTCGACGAGGGAGCTGAAGTCACCCCCCTCGAGAACCTTGCGCCTTGCCTCCTCGCAGGTGCCCAGGGCGAGTTCGCTGCTGCCGGCGGCCGCGGAGGGCACGGCCAGAATCTGAAAACGCACCTGGGGCGGTGCGATGAGGTCCTTGTTCGCGCGGAACGAGTAGTGCAGCTCGCCCGGACGTATGTAGCGATCGGTGCTCGGACGCAGATCCGCGACCTGGAGTCCCAGCTGCGAGCGCCGCCACAGGACGCGGAGGTATTCGGCTTCCCGATCCGCGAAGTTCTCGTGGGCGTTCGTCCCCTGTTCCGTGAGCTGCAGGGCATAGGCCGCGGCCCCGATCTTCGCGCGCTCTTCCTGGGCCTGGATCTCGAGGTTGAAGCGGATGGCAGCCGGATCCAGGCCCAGCTCCTCCGCCGCCTGGGTCTCCAGGGCCTGCCACGAGAGCTCGCGCAGGATCTCGCTGCGAAGCTGCGCGCGTTCCGCGGGGGTCGTCACCGGACGCTGCTGGAGGCTCTTCGCCTCGAAGCGATTCACCCGCGAGAGCGTGATGACATTGTCGCCGGCCTGCACGGCCACGCCGTCAAAATAGAGCGCCTGGGTGTCCTGGGCCGTTTGCTGGGGCGACAGAAGGGCCGGGAGTAGCAGCACACTGAAGAAGGTGTTCAAGGTTCGCCTCTGGGGTTGGGCCCGTAGATAGCGGAAGGCGCCCCATGTGGCGTCATCTTTCCATCGGAATTTCCGGCGACGGCCATTGAGGGGCGCTCTTTCAGCGCTGGCAGGGATGGCCGAGGGCCCCGCGCAACCAGTCGAGGGCCTGGCGCGCGGAACGATGTCCCGCGGGGATCACCAGGTGCGCCAGTCCCGCGCGCAGGGGACGCAGCTCGATGCGCGTCGTGCCGAAGGCCTCTTCGAGGGCGATCCGATCCGCATATTCGATGATGTAGGTCTCGCCGCGGAACTGCAGACGGCGGATCCCGAAGGCGGACAGGATCGAGCGCAGGAGGAAGATCTCGACGAGCGTATAGGCCTCGGGCGGCACGCGCCCGAAGCGATCGCGCAGCATCGCCTCGGCCTCGCGCGCATCGGATTCGGTTTCGATCTCGTTCAGCTTCCGGAACAACTCGAGCCTGGCATCGGTATTGGGGATCCAGGTCGAGGGGAGATAGGCCCCGAGTCCCAGCTCGAGATCGACGGCCTGGGCTTCGAGCTCGGCCGTGACTTCCTGCGGCACCGTCTTGAGGAGCTCCGCCGTTTGATCCGCCAGTTCCGGATTGTCCGCAATCCGCTCGACCGTGGCCTTCAACAAGCGACAGTACATGTCGTACCCGACGGCCGCGATGTGGCCTGACTGTTCGGGGCCGAGGATGTTACCCGCGCCACGAATCTCGAGGTCCTTCATGCTGATCTGGAACCCGGCGCCGAGCTGTGTCAGCTCTTCGAGTGCTTTGATGCGCTTGCGTGCGATCTCCTTCAAGGGGCGCGTCTTGTCGATCAGCAGATAGCAGTGCGACTTGTGGCGCCCGCGTCCGACGCGACCGCGCAGCTGGTGCAGCTCCGCCAGACCGAAGCGGTCCGCGTCATCGATCAGGATCGTTCCCGCGGTCGGGATGTCGATTCCGTTTTCGATGATGGTCGTGGCTACCAACACGTCCGCATCCCCGCGTGTGAACGAGGCCATGACGCTTTGCAACTCGTTGCCGGTCATTTGTCCGTGACCGATGGCGTACGTGCACTCGGGAACGATGGCCATCAACTCGCGCGCCCGCTGTTCGATCGACTGCACGCGATTGTGCAGGAAGAAAATCTGGCCGCCCCGGTTCTTCTCGCGCAATAACGCCTGACGAATCGTCGCGTTGTCGGTGGTCCAGCCGATGACCGTATCGATCTCCTGTCGCCCGGGCGGAGGCTCGGCCAGGGCGGAGATGTCGCGCACCCCCGAGAGGGACATGTGCAAGGTACGCGGGATCGGTGTCGCCGTCAGCGTCAGGATGTCGACCTCGGAGCGCAGTTGCTTGAAGTGCTCCTTGTGCGTGACGCCGAAGCGCTGCTCTTCGTCGATGATCAAGAGTCCGAGGCGCTTGAAGGATATGTCTTTCGACAAGAGCCGGTGCGTTCCCACCAGGATGTCCACACCGCCCAGTGCGCAACGCGAGATGGTTTCCTTGGCACGCTTGCCTTGCACGTAGCGGCTGACCACGCCGGTCACGATCGGGAAGTCCGCGAAGCGCTCGCTGAAGGTCTGGAAATGCTGCTGGGCAAGAACGGTGGTCGGGACCAGAACCGCGACCTGTCCACCGCCAGAAACGACCCGGAAGGCGGCGCGCATGGCGATTTCGGTCTTGCCGAAACCGACATCGCCACAGAGCAGCCGATCCATCGGATGCTCCGAGCTCAGGTCCTTGGCGATCTCCACGTCCGCGCCGGTCTGATCCTTGGTGTCCGTGTAGGGAAAGGCCGCCAGCATGTCCGAGACCAGTTCCGGATCGGGCTGCCATGGATCGCGTTGGTTCGTGGCGCGCTTCGCTTGTACCTCCAGCAGTTCGGCTGCCAGGTCGACCAGTGCCTTCTCGACCTTTTCCTTGCGTCGCCGAAACGCCTGGCCGCCGATGCGATCGAGTTCGGGGGATCCGGAGCCGGTGCCGACGTAGCGCTGGACCAGGTCGATACGTGCGACTGGAACGTACAAGCTGACCTCGTCCTTGAAGGCGAGGTGCAGGTGCTCTTCCTCACCGCCGGCGCGGGTCATGTTCTTGAGTCCGACGAAACGCGCGACGCCATGAACGGCGTGCACGACGAGGTCGCCGATGTCGAGTTCGAAGAAAGACTCGAGCGCGCGCACTGCGAGTTTGCGTTCGACCTTTCTGTGGCGACGTGCCCCAGGCACACCGAGAAGTTCGCGATGATTGAGGATCAACAGCCCGCCATCGGGTTCCAGCGTCCGGAAGCCGCGCGCGAGCGAGCCGACGAGCAGCTCGACGGGGGCATTCACTGCCTGAAGCGTGGCCTCGAAGCGCGTCTTCTCGGCTTCGCTTTCACAGAAGCAAATGACGCGTGCGCCACCATCGGCGGCCATTTTCAGGTGTTGTGGAGCATCCTTGGGGCCCACGGCGAGGGATTGGATCGTGCGCGTCTCGAAGTTCCAGTCGCTGGCAGGCAGGCTTTGCAGTGTCAGCCCCGCGCGTTTCGCGAGCCCTTCTCGAAGGGAGATCAGAGCGTGCGCGTGGGCGCTGGATTGGATCCGTAGGCCCTCCGCTTGTTCGGCTATCCGTAACGGTTCGATTTCGACGACGACCGTCGTGTGGGACAGCAAACCCAGGGGAGCCACGCCGTCCCCGTCTTGCACATCACCCGCGTCGCTGGCCAGGCATACCGAGATGCGCTTCAGGGTCTCGACGCTGCGCTGGGTGTCGGTTTCGAAGGTCCGCAACGAGTCGATTTCGTCATCGAAGAGCTCGATGCGAATGGGAAACTCCGCTGCAAAGGGGAAAACGTCCAGGATGTCGCCGCGCAGACTGACTTCGCCCGGGCGTTCGGCCAGCGGCTGGCGCGTATAGCCCGAGGTCACGAGCCGCTCGAGCAACGCTTCGACTTCCAGGTGTTGACCTGTTTGCAGGTTGAGGAACTCCTTTTCGAGGTCCCCCGGTGATGGCAGTGGTTGCAGCAGAGCGAGGAGCGAAGCCACGATCACCCGTGGCCTGCGATCCGGGGGGCCTGCAATCAACTGCGCCACCTGCAGGCGCGCCCGCACCGATTCCGGATCGGCCCCGCCCGGATCGGAGCTCGACGCCTCGCGTGCCGGGAAGCGGGCGGCTTCCACTCCCAGCGTGAGGAGGTCGTCGTGGAACAGATCGGCTTCCGTTTCCGTCGAGAGCAAGACGACCCAGGGGCCCTGGGCGTGGCGCATCAATCCGGCCAACAGGAGCCCCTGGGAAGAGCCCCACAGGCTTCCGCCGGAGACGCGTCGTTCGCGGTGAACGAGTTCGATCAGACGACGGAAAGCCGGAGAGGAATCCAGCAGCGCGAGATCGAGCGTGGCGGTCTCTCTGGTTTTTTCTTCCGTCTGTGTCTCGGCGCTCAAGCCTCTTCCCCGAGCACGAGAAGAGCCTCCTGAGCGGCCCAGCGTTCCGCTTCTTTCAAGGTGCGACCCCAGGCACTGGGAAAACGCTGCTCGCCGACCTGGGCAGCAACCAAAAAGGCCTTGGCATGGGCGTGGCCGCGCTCGCGCAAGACGACGTAGTTCGGAGGAACTCCGGTCGAGAGCTGGCCATAGCGCTGCAGGGTTTGCTTCGGGTTCGGCGCGCCCTCGGCGTTGAGTATCTGGGCCATCGGTTTTTGCAGCGTGATCCGTGCGAACTCGCGTGAGGCTTCGAGCCCCGCATCGAGATACACAGCCCCCAGGACCGCTTCGTAGAGGTTTGCCAGGACCGAGCGCGGCAACGCGCGATGTCGCATGCCATGCCCGAGCTTGGCCAGCGAATCCAACCCGATGTCCTGGGTCACATCGGCCAGCACCTTGCGCGAGACGATCCAGGCCTTCAACTCGGTCATCGTTCCCTCCGCGTGGTCGGGCCGATGGCGGTACAGCTCTTCGGCTACCAGGAGATCCAAGACCGCGTCCCCCAGAAACTCGAGCCGCTCGTTGTCCGCCCCCACGCCCGTCGAGGCATGGGTCAGGGCAAGCTCCAGAAGAGCCGGATCGCCGAACTCATGGGGGAGGGTCGTCATGGGCCACGTAATGTAGCTTCTTCCCGTCAGCCTAGAACCCTCGAGCTGGCCGGGACCTGGGCGAATGAGATGAAGTCCAGGTCCTCAGACGCGTAGAGACCAGATACCCTCCCTCTTAGAACTCGATTCTCCGCGTCTTCGCTAGTCCGAAACGCCCACGATCGAATCGATGGTGCCGCTGGACACCGAGTGATACCGCGGGCGGGCCTTGGCGTAGATCCGCCGCGCGCGCTCATGGCCTTCGGTGGTCTTGACAAGCTCCTCGTACAAGGGCTGCAGAAACTTGCGGCGACCGATCGTGATCAGGAATTCTTCCAGCCGCTCGTCCGCGGGGGAGTAGTTCTCACGGATAGCCAGGATGAGCCAACAGAAGAGGATCTCATTGTTGCCTGAACTCGTGAAACCGAAGGTCTCGTCGAGCTCGGCAAGGCGGCGTTGAGAGAGGTTCGCGGGTAGCTCTCGTAGGAAGTGCAACCACTGTTGCGTGACCCAATCGGAAGTCTTCAGGCGCGCGCCTTTCGTGCCGGAACTCCATAGCGCGAGCTGCTCGTCGACGCGCCGTAGTGCGTCGGAGTCCGTGGTTGGAACGTCGGCGGGCAGTCCCGTGCCGTGTAGCCATGTTTCGATGTCGACTTCCCGAGCCGCGCGCTGCTTTGAAACAAGCCGCTCTTGCAGGAAGGCCTCGAAGTCGGCGGTTGTCACGCTCTGGAAGGCGTGATCGTCGAACCACGCACGCAGAAAGCGATCCAGGGACTTGCGTCCAACGGCGCGTTCCAGGCGCAAGAGAAACAGGGCGCCCTTGTCATAGGGGATGCTCGAAAAACCATCGTCGGGGTGTTTGCCCTCGAGGTCGACGAACAGCACGGTTTCCCAGGGTTCCATGTTCGCGACGGTCTTGCGCAGCTTGTCGAGATCCAACATGCGCTCCATGTGCATCCGAGCCTCGCCGTAGACCTCCTCGACGATGCGCTGTTCGAAGTACACGGTGAAGCCTTCGTTCAACCAGAAGTCGCGCCATGTCGCGTTCGTCACCAGATTGCCCGACCAGGAGTGGGCCAGCTCGTGCGCGATCAGCGAGGTCAAGGAACGGTCGCCCGCGATCATGGTCGGCGTAAGGAAGGTCAAGAGCGGGTTCTCCATGCCCCCGAACGGAAAGGCCGGTGGCAGCACGATCATGTCGTAGCGGCCCCAGCGATAGTCTCCGAAGAGACTCTCGGCGCTCTGGATCATGCGCTCGGTGTCGATCAGTTCGGCGTGTGCCGCGTTCAACATCGAGGGTTCGGACCACACTGCGCAGCGTTCCGAGATCGCACGCGACTCCAGATCGCCGCAGGCGAGGGCGATCAGATATGCCGGAATCGGCTGGTCCAGGCCAAAGAGATACGCGCCCTCGGAGTCGCGACCACGCTGAACAGCACTCATGACAGCGACCAGGGGGGCGGGTGCCGTGATACGTGCGGCGTAGGTGACGCGCACCCCGGGCGTATCCTGCAGGGGGATCCACGTGCGCGTGAGGATCGACTGCCCCTGCGTGAAGAGAAACGGGTGCTTACCCCCCGCGGTTTGTTCGGGCGCCAACCATTGCAACGCTTCCGCCCCCGGGGCCGTCGCGTAGTCGATCGTGACCGAGTTGTCACCGGGCGCTAGGTTGATCGTCATGGGCTGGCCAAAGCTCTTCAGCTCGTGGCCCAGCCGGAAGTTGCGTCGAGTCCCATCGGAGCCCTGCACCCCGTGGATGTCGAGTTCCATCGTGTCGAGCACGAGTGGCGCCCGCGAATCGATTCGCTCGAGGTCGAGACGCACGGATCCCTTCGCGACCGAGCGCTCGAAGTCGAGGGTCAGATCCATGTCCACGTGTGTGACTCGAACCCGATTCGGCTGGGCGAAGCTGTGGTGATCCAAGGGAAGCTCTCGGTCCGAAATCCCCGCACCGGATTGGCAGGCGGCGAAGAGGGCGAAGGACAGGGTGAGGTAGGGGGCTTTTTGATTATTCAAACGAAGTTCGAGAGCGGAGGTGCTCGAGGGTAAGGACCCGCGTTTTGTAATCGGTATCGATAACATCAGCAACTCCGTACCCCAATCCCGTCGCGCCCCGGTGCAGGATTCACCGTGTTCTTTCTCTACTGGCCGCGCAGGCCCCCCTCGGATGGGCCGGCGAAGCCGGTCCATGAATCGTCCGGGCTAGTTTCCCGCTCTCCGCTGCAAGAGCTCGTCGAGCTCAGGGGCTCGGATCCGAGGAGCAGGGGAATGGGCGTGATACTCGTGGCATTCCAGGCAGCTATTCGAGCTGGATTCCGGCTCGTGGCAATTTGCACAGGTTGCCTTGGTCATGTCCTGGAAGTTGGACCGGAAGGCCAGTGGGTCGCGCCCCTCGAAGGAGCGTGCGTAGCCGTCGCTTGGATGGTCGAGGACGTGACAACTCGAGCAGTCCCCGCGCCCATTGGAAGTCACATGGGGTTGGTGCGAAAAGCGGGTCAGCGGTCGGGCGGAGTCGTTCGCCTTCCAATGGATCGAAACGGTACCCGCGGCTTCTCCGATGCCATGGCATTTCGTGCAGGTTCCATGGGACCCGGGGCGGGCGAGTTCGTCGAACACCTTTGTGCGCGTTTGCGCTCCGATGTCGAGCCACGCGCGCAGAAACGGGTCGGCATGGCCGTTGGGTCGATAGCGCAGGCTGAAGTCCGCGTGCTGCACGTACCAGCCGCCTTCGGAGACCCAGCGTTCGCGCTCCGGGTCGTCTTGAAAGCTTCCGCTGCTGGGGGCGTGCGCTGCTGAGGGTGGGTTGCCCGCCGCGTGCTGCTCCAGCTCGGGCCGGGCGTCGAAGCTCCACTCTTCGAGGGCTCTGGACAGAATGTCGCCCGGCATGCCCGCAATGAGATCCGTGCGCTCTCTCTTTGCGAGCTTGCGGCCGAGCCGCTCCTCGACCATTGCGATCCAGCCCGCATGTCCGTCCGAGGACAGTCGCATGAACATGCGCTTCAAGTCCCAAGCTACGCGCGCGACCGTGTCGAGTTCGCGCTGCTTGGCCTGATAGAGATCGAGCCGATCGAGTGCCTCGAACGCATCCAGATCACGCAGGGCATTCTCGGATGTCCCGAGGAGGAAGGCCGTGATCGCTGGCATGGGCGTATCCACCTCGGAAGCATCGGCCGGCCAGGCGCCGATGGCGACTTCGCGATCCTTGAGACTGGCCACGTCCAGTGCCGGAAAGGCGAGGACGGGTAGGCCGGCGCCATCGACCTGGGTGCTGCCGGAAATCGCATCTTCGTGACATGCAGCACAGGTCGTCTCGAAATTCGCCAGCTTGAAGCCCTCGAGCGTCTCGTCCTGGATGTGACAATCCGTGCAGCTCATGGGGGCATGTTCCTGAAGATCCGAACGGAAGTGTCTCTGGATGTGCGTCAGGTGATCGAAGTTGATCCCGGTCCTACGCTCGTAGGGGAAGGTGCTGAATTCGGGGTGCTGGCCGGGAAAGTGATCGAAGGACTGCGTGTGACAGACTTGGCACTGTTGGTCCGCGAGTGAGGTCAATACGTTGGCCCGTCCGCGGTGTTCGTTGTGGCAGGCTGAGCATGCGACTTGGCCGCGCGATGACAGTGGGACCGCCGAATCGCGATAGGGGCCGGGTGTCTCAACCCGCGATGCAGCAATCGCGCGATGCTGTCGAGCATCTTCCCGGGACCATCCATGGGGTCCCAAGGGGTGCTCTCCCAGAGCGTGACAGTCCAGACATAGCCGGCTCTGCGCGAGGTCCAGATCGCTGGTGACCCAGCCGCTCAGGGGGTGTTGAATCGAGTCGAATTCCGAGGCATGACATACCTCACAATCCTGTTCGAGGGGTGCGTGGACCGATGCCAGGGGGCCGGGCAGGGCGAGTTGCTTGCCATACGAGCTTGCGAAGAAGAGCGCAAGGAGAGAGCAGGACAAGACGACTCCGGCGAGCGTCGCTACGCGCGCCCTGTTTGTCGGTATGTCCATGCGGTTGCTCATGGTGTGTTACCCAGCCAACGCCTTCGCCACCATGCCATGCGTGTGAATGAGAACTCCGTGCACGAAACCGGCTCCTACAAGCAGGCCAAGGAGCATGGCTTGCAAGTACAGCCAAAGTCGAAACGTCTTTCGATCTCTTGAAGAGGCCCGATGCTTCAAGCGCATCGAGATCCACAGACCCCAAGTCGAGCTCGAGAGCAACGTTGCGAAAATCAACGCCAGGCTGCGATCGAGGATGCCCGTTGGAGGGAAGGCCTGGATGTGCCCCGTGAACGTGACCGCGGAAACCGCGGTCAAGAGCGCCACCCAGCGCAGCTGCGCACTCAAAGCACCGATGCTTCGCCTGGGTGACCAGGTGCAGGCGCATAGTGCCACCAAGAGAACGATCAGTCCCCAGCCGGTGACCAACGAGCCATCGAACAGGCTGCCGCGCAACGGAGAGGCTACGGCCATGAGCTGGATGACCGCAACGGTCGCGATAACGAGTACCCCTACAAACCAAAGCGCCTTCTTGTCGGAGTTCACCATGACCTTGGGATGGCGCTCGCTCAGCGAGCGACGGAACCTCGGTAGGTGTTCTGCTTCGGTAGCACGTCGAAAAGTGGGGACAGGTCGACTTCGTCCAGCTCATCTTCCAGTTTCTGCGTCAGCCCAGCGATTTCATCGACGAGATCCGCTGGAAGAGAGCCGCTCTCGAGATCGAGGGTTTCCAAACGCTTGATCATTGTGGAGACACTGGGTGCTTGGATCCGCTCTGTAATCGCGATCACATCCGCCCAGGCAGTCGCAACGCGCAGCCGCATCGCCGCCAGCGACGTGGCATTGGCGGATTCCAGGGCACGCAGGGAATACTCGAGCTCGAGTCCACGCCCGATCAGATACATCCGCGCGCGACGATCCTGTGAGGACTCGTGATTGTCGCCGGCGGCATCGTGATTGAAGTTATGGCGTACCTCACCTTGCGACCAAGCGACCAACTCGAAACCGTCGCCTGCTGGATGTCCCGCGGTGATAGTCAATTCAGGATCGCTGATCGAGTGGCATCCATAACACTGGGCACCGATCTGATAGAGCGAGCCTGGAGCGATCATGCCGAGCTTTTTGGTGTCCAGGTTTCTTTGCAGACGGTGAGCCGGGTCTTCCTCGGCCGCCTGCGAGGCACCGGGGCCGAAGTCTGCGTGTGCTGTGATCCACTCTTGTGCTGGGCCGTGGCATGATTCGCACGAGACACCGTGTGTGGCGCGTAGCCCCCCGCTGTCCCTCGTTTGTAGGGTGAAGTGACAGCTCGTACAGCGTTCTTCCCCTTTGATACGACGGATGCCCAGAGCACCAGCGATTTCCTTGGCTGCCGCAGAGCGACTGAGTGTCCTGCCGCCCGTGAAATGTGAGCTCGCCTGCCAAACGGCATGCTCATCGACATGACACTCGGCGCATTCCCGCGGGCCGACGGTTCGAAGCGCTCGTGCCTCGAGGGTCTCCGTTTCGTGCGGAAACTTGGAGCGCGAAGGAGCGGGCAGAACAGTCCCGAATAACAACGTAAGGGCCAGGAGCCAGCGAGCGAAGGACCAGAGGTGGAGCGTGGAAGGGCGCATGGGACGGTTGCACCGGGCACGATGCAACCCGGACCCTGGGGAAGGGGAGCGGGAATGGAGAACGAGGCGCTCCTGTGGGGACGGCCTCGCTTACAAGTCCACTATAACTTCATAACCAGTTCAGTGCGGACGCCCGTTCTCGGTGAATCATTTTCACGAGTTGAAACGAAGGCATCCATACGGAAAACAATGTGCTTTCCGAAGGCCCGACTGAAGCGTGTAGCGAAAGCAAGTTCACCTTTTTCCGACCGCGTGTCCTCGCGGCCGCCCAGTTCGAAGATGACTTGCGAGCGTTGGTTGTCGGAGAACCACTGATAACCGAGTGCTCCCCCGACCGAATCATCCGGCTCGTTGGAGACAGCCGACGGATATCGTCCAACCCCAATCGCCTCGAAGAGGATCCCGACCCGCCCCAGTGGGCCTCCGAGTTCAGGAGCCCGCGACGCGGAGGAAAAATCTTCCAGGCCGTAATAGCCGTTCAAGTAGATGAGATCTTCGCTACCCGCGACGTTGCGCGAGAACTCGCCGAGAAGTACGCCTCCGCGCCCGGTTTCGGTCGTCTCTCCGTGGAAGGGAAAGGAACCCACGGTGTGGAAAGCCGTATTCCAGTGCCCGATGCGTTGGACCGCGCCCAGGCCAACGAAAGCTGCATCGGTGAAGTCCCCCGAATCGTGGAGGTAGAGGAGATCGAGCGAAAGCGTGCTGTCCTTTCTGTCCCCCTCGGCCAGAAGTCCGAAGATCTTGGAGGAGGTATCCTCGCTTCCGTCGTCCCGATGGATCTCGTCCCACGCGAAAAGGCCGCTCAGGCGTAGGTTCGAAAATCCCGAGGGTCGCAGGGTGTTGCGCGTCACGCCGAATGCGTCGATGCGATCGTCGAGCAGCAGACCCTCTTGCAGCGTCAAGGGTTGGCGACCCACGGCGATACCGTAGTCGAAGGACGCGGTGTCCTCGGGATCGAGACCAGGGAATATCTCACCCAGGTCCCCCTCGAAGAAGAGCGTCGTGATGCGTGCGTTCAACTCATTCTGCCACCCTTCCAGGGCCGTCGGCTCGAAGATGTAGGAGGTGAAGCGGCCCCCCTGATCCAAGGGGCGGATGCCTACGAGGATGCGTTCGGTGCCGGACAGCTGCAGATTGGCAAAGAGCTCGACGCTGGCTGCGATCTCGCTGGTGGTCGAATTGCCCAGATCGACCGCGGAGGCCGCGAGTCGAGATGTTCCGTATACGAGCAGCGAGGGTTGCAGGACGGCACCGGTCGGCATCGTGATTCCCGGGCGTATCGGTCCGGTGCCGAGGAACGGATCTCCGAGCTCGAAGATCGGATGGGGCCGGGTTGGCACGTCGTCGACTTGCAACGGAAGTGCTTCGTTCGAGAGCCTTGGTTCGTGCACGTCATGCTGTCCGTGGTCCTGGTGCTCTTGGCCCACGGGGGCGGGGGGCAGGGCGGGCACGCGGAGTGATCGAGTGTGAGTGCACGACCCGAGGAGTGACAGCAATAGCCAGGCTGCACAGGCGAACTTCACTCGGATCCGATCTCGATCTGGATTTCGCGATCCCACAGAACACGATGTCCCTCGACGACGGCATCGGCGACGTCTCTCGGGCTCATTCCATAGTCAAAACCGACGTGCTGAATCGCTCCGATGAGGTTCACCGGAACCATGGCTGCTTTCAATTCGACGTGTAGCCGATAAGGCCCCTCGCCGGTGAGCGACTTCTGGGGCACCTGGTAGTTCGCCCAACGGTGCCCACCAGGCTCGATGCCTTTTTTGTGAATGCGTGTCCCCTGCGGTCGACCGGTCAGGATCGAGGCCCGTGTGTCCGGTCTCACGAACGGCAGCGGATCGAGCGACTCGTTGACCGACAGGATGACCTCTCGTTCACCCCCACGCGCGTTGCGGATGATGAACTTCGACTGCAAGCTGAACAGCTGCTCGTCCAGCGGTACCTGGCCCGCGTGTACGTAGCGCGAATGGAGGTCGCGCACGTCTCCGTTGGGGTCGAGATCACCGGATTCGAAAACGACGCTACCGGAACGATCGCTCAGCGTCACGTGCAGGAACACGAGACGCTCTGCGGTGAAACCCGTGGGGACGTTGTGCCCATCGGTTCCGTTCCCTACCCGGACCCGAAACTCGATCCCGTCGGGACTGGCCTGCGTGAGCTCGACTTCACCCAGGACGTACCCGCGCTTGAGCAGCTCCGTACCGCGCGCACGAGCCTCGGCCAGAAGTGCCAGTTGGTCCTCGATGAGCTCGCGCGCGTCATAGCGATCGTCGACGGAGTTCCATGGTTCAGGAAAACCGGAATCGTCGACGATCTCGTCTTCGAATGCGTGCGTACCCCAGCCCGCCTTCCAATCGAACGCGAGCCACTCCTCGAAGCTCGCGAACTCCTGCGCCTCTGGCGAATGGGGGAAGATTCCAGGATGGACGATGGAATAATCCGGTCCGACGAACATGTGGTCCGTGCGTTTCTTCGGTGTGGTCGCCATACCGCCTACGAGCGCCGCGGGTGCCTGGCGATATCCCGAGGCCAACCCCGGATCGATACCCATGTGGCAGTCCTGGCAGGACTCACCACGGGCTGCCGCGGGGGAGAGCTTGTATTCGCTGAAGGCCTCCTCCAACCGGAAGTTGACGAGAGTCACATCGTGGCAAGCACCGCAAAAACCCGAGCGTGTGATGGGCTCGAAGAGGCGCGCTTCGGCGTGGATCCTCCGTCCGGGTTTTCCCGATTCGGTGATGATGCTTCCGAACTTCGGGTCCTTCATGACGCGCTCGAGCTCCGTACCGTCGCGCGGCCCGAAGACGGGCGTGAAGATGTTCCCCGATGCCATCGGGCGGCGCGCGCTGTGCTTGCCGAAGTCCTGGTTGACCCTGTGGCACACGATGCATGTCACGCCTTCACGCGAGACTTCGGAACGCTCCGCGTTGGGCCCGAACACGGGCTCGTTCATGCTCATCCCCACCGGTGTGTGGCAGCGAATACAGAAATCGCCGAGGGTCCCGTTGGTCTTCTTCAGGATCGTGCCTTGCATCGCATTGAACACCGGCGAGAGCTGGGCATACGCATGCGCGGAAACCGACCATTCACGGTAGTGGTTGGGATGACAGCTCCTGCACTCCTGGGCCGAGGGATAACGCTGGCGCGTCGTCAATTCGAGATGCGCCCGATCCCCGGCATCGGCCTCGTCCAGGACCATGTCGACGACCCGAGGAGCGCGTTCGGCCTCGGACGTACAACTGGAGACGAGACCGGCGAGCCCGAGGAGGGGCGTGAACACGGTAGAAATCCGAAAACGGCGACTTCGCAAGGGGATGGGGGTGACGGGCGGTGCAGGTAGTGGTTTGATCTCCTTTCGGCCGTATTTGCAGCAGCCCTGAGCATGTCGAACGAGGACTATTCACCCCGCCAAGACGACCACCTGGTCGAGCCCATGTTCGCGGGGCTCGGTGTGGGGGAAGACGAGACCGAGTGCGAGCCCGAAACCGAACCCGAAGCCGAACCCGAAGTCGCGGACTCCCCTGACAGCGCCACGAATGGCGTATGGGGGCGAATCCTGGCCTGGTTTCGCCGGTAGAGAAGATTCTTCTCTCAGCAGCACTTGCAGACAAGCCCATCAGGTCAAGTCCATCCCTCGGGATGCCAGGCGCGAGAAAAGGAGATATCACGGCATGTCTAGCCCAGCTTCGGCGCGCGTTCCTTCCACGCCGGCACCCGACCCGTAAGTCGTTCGAATTCGTTCTCCGCGAAACGATCGGTCATCCCCGCCAGGTAGTCGCATACCGAGCGCTCCACACCTACCCGATCCGCCCATCCCTGGTACCACGGGGCCATCTCCTCGGGCCGCGCTGCCAGGCTCTTGAAGAGAGCGGTGAGGACCTCTGCGGCGTGTTCCGTGAGTTCTTGCAGATGCGGATGCCGATAGAAGCGCTCGTAGAGGAAGCGCTGAAGTTCACCGACCTCCTTGTCGATCGCCTGGCTGTGTCGAATCAGGGTCTCATCGTGCTCGCGCACGGCCCGTGGCGACCGTGGAGCGACTTCTTTCAACCTCTGGTTCGAAGCGTGGATCAAATCGTTGATGCAGATCTTTATCAGCTCGTTGCCGATACGCTTGATCCGCAAGGCTTGGTCGACCGACGCTTCGAGAAAGCCAGGGTGGCGTAGCTGCACCGCTTCGATGGCGCCTTGCCAGAGGGCGACCTCGGCGATGTCCTGTTCCTGAAAGAGCCCCGAGCGCAGGCCGTCCTCGATGTCGTGGGCGTTGTACGCCGTCGAGTCCGCCAGGTCGACGACCTGGGCTTCCAGGCAGGGGCGCTTGGGGCGTGGGCGAAGCTCCTGGGGCCAATCGGCGTCCCCTTCATGCTTCAGTAGCGACTCGCGAACCTCGCGCGTGAGGTTCAGGCCGGGATACTCGGGGCTGCGCCTTTCGAGTTGATCGACGACGCGCAAGACCTGGGCGTTGTGACGAAAGCCGCCGTGGTCGCAGGTGAGCTTGTTGAGGGCCTGCTCGCCGCGGTGTCCGAAGGGAGGGTGACCGATGTCGTGGGCCAGGGCCAGGGCTTCGCACAGGGCTTCGTTCAGGAAGAGCGCGCTGCCGACGCTCCGCGCGACTTGAGCCACCTCGAGGCTGTGGGAGAGGCGCGTGCGGTAGTGGTCGCCCTCCCAGTTGACGAAGACCTGTGTCTTGTACATCAGCCTGCGAAAGGCGGTCGAATGGACGATACGATCGCGGTCGCGCTCCCACGCGGTGCGCAGATCGTCCTCTTCCTCAGGGTGGTGCCGTCCCTCGGAGCAGGCGCTGTGCATGGCCCACGGAGCCAGCGAGGCGTCCTCCCTGGCCTCCTTCGCGGTCCGGTCGAAGAAATCGGTGTGTTCTTGGGTCGTCAAAGGCTTGCAGGATTGGCGCTCGCCACCCACGGCTTGCTATAGGACACAGGTGGCAGGAGCGGGATGAACAAGGATCCGCGTTCCGCCCTGGAAAACAAGAGATGCCCGAAAGCTCTGGTGGTGAATCGAAGCTCTGGTACGAGGCTGCCTTCGAAAGGGGGTATCTCGAGGTCTATCCCCATCGCGACCTCCAGGCGGCACGCAGCGAGGTCGCCGGGCTGGTTCAACGCGGACTCGAGGGCCGAGTTCTGGACATGGGCTGCGGTTTCGGTCGTCATTCCCTCGCCATGTTCGAGCTGGGCCTGGAGGTCGTCGGCATGGACCTTTCCGCCGACCTGCTCGGGAGCTCATCGCGTCTCGAGGGGGGCGAGAGCTTGCGCGGGCGGCTGGTTCGCGCGGATTTTCGAGCGCCGCCCTTTCAATCGGCGTCCTTCGATGCCGTGACGATGCTCTTCTCGTCTTTCGGTTACTTCGACGATGTCGGGAATCGCTCCGTTGCGGCGGAGGTGGCGCGACTTCTGAAACCGGGCGGATCGGCGATCTTCGATCTCATGAACCCCTTTCGAATCCGCGCGAGCCTCGTTCCCGAGTCGCGCACGGAGCGCGATGGGATCGTGCTCCACGAGCGCCGCCGACTGAGCGGCGGGGGGGTACGGGTCCAGAAACAGGTCGATCTCGTGCTCTCCTCCGGCGCCCGGTCCTCATGGCAGGAGGACGTGCGCATGTACGAACCCGAGGAATTCGCCGCTCTGCTGGGCGGGGTGGGGCTCGAGGTCGAACGCACCGAGGGCGAGTTCGACGGCCGGCCCTTCGACCCCGAGGCCCCGCGACAGATCGTCTGGGCCCGGGCCTGAAATGTCCGCTTCTAGGGGCTTTCTTCGCCCCCGAGGGGGTTTTCCGCACCCCTGTGTGGGTTACTAAGGCCTGGCCTTTCGGGCGCCGGG
The DNA here is from genome assembly GCA_965662355.1 of Planctomycetota bacterium. GTDB lineage: Bacteria > Planctomycetota > UBA1135 > UBA1135. The sequence goes on from CBFIHP010000005.1 coordinate 105,336, forward strand.
CCCCCCGATATACTCTGCATGCCCAGTTCCCTCGGCCTGGCGCCGCAGTGGGAACCCTCCCTTCCATAATAGGAACACCCCCTCCCATGCCGCACGACATTCGATTCAGCGAACAGGCGCTCGAACTCCAGGAAACCGCGCGCCAGATCGCGGAGAAGCACGTTCGCCCCGCCGCGGCGAAATATGATCGTGCGCAGGAGTACAACCGCGAGGCGGCCGCGGCCGTGGCGGAGGCCGGGCTGTTCAAGGTCTTCATTCCCGAGGAATACGGTGGCTACGGCGCGGGCAGTCTGGCCCTGTGCCTCGTCACCGAAGAGCTCGCCAAGGCCGATTCGGGCTTTGGGGTGGCGTTTGCCGTCAACGCCCTGGGCTCGACACCGATCGTGGTGGGTGGGACCGAGGAGCAGAAGAAGCGCTGGTTGCCCGACGTTGCCGCCGGCAAGAAGATGTGCGCCTTCTGCCTTTCGGAGAAGAATGCCGGTTCCGACGCCAGCGGGCTCGCCGTCACCGCGGTGCGCGAGGGGGACGAGTACCTGATCCGCGGCGAGAAGAAGTGGACCACCAACGGCGGCGTCGCAGATCTCTACACGGTCTTCTGCGTGACCGACAAGACCTCGAAGTCACGCCGCATCAGCGCCATCGTCGTCGAGAAGGGCACCGACGGCTTCAGCGTGGCGAAGGTCGAGGACAAGATGGGGATTCGCTGCGTCCCGGTCGTCGAGACACACTACGACAACGTGCGCGTTCCGGCCTCGAACCTCATCGGCGAACGCGAGGGCATGGGCTTCAAGCACGCCATGATGACCCTCGATCGAGCGCGCCCCTGCGTCGCGGCACAAGCTGTCGGCGCCGCCCAGGGAGCGCTGGATCTGGCCCTTGTCTATGCAAGCCGTCGTCGCCAGTTCGGCCAGCCCATCTCCTCCTTCCAGATGGTGCAGAAGATGCTCGCTGACATGGCCATCAAGACCGAGGCGTCACGCTGGCTCGTGTACGCCTCGGCCGCGGCTATCAACGAGGGGCTCAAGAACGTCACGAAGATCGCTGCCATGGGCAAGTGCTTCGCTACCGATGTGGCCATGGAAGTCGCCACTGACGCGGTGCAGGTCTTCGGTGGCTACGGCTTCATGGAGGACTATCCGATCGCCAAGTTCTTCCGCGATGCCAAGATCCTCCAGATATACGAAGGCACCAACCAGATCCAACGGATGGTTGTGGCTCGCAATCTGATCAAGGAAACCGAGGCTCTGGCTCACCTACAGGACTACATCCCGCAGGAAGAGCAGAAGACCTATATGGACGAAACCGTCGAGGCGAGCACGTAGCTCCTGCTTTCCGCTGGGCACATACAGCGGGGCATATGCGCTGGGAGCGCATGCAATGGTAGGACTTTCCTGCGTCGATCTTTCGCACGCGGGTGGGTCTCCTGACGTAGCACCGCGAAAGGATTTCGTGCTCGGTGTTCTCCCGTCGCAATCGGGAAGGAACATCCTCGACGAGCGCGTGTTCGTTTCCCGGTTCGGAACACTTTACGACATCCTGAGGTCTGGCCCCACGAGGGGCTTTCCACAAGACGTCGCTCATGCGCATTCTCTCCCGGCCATCTTCATTCCTCGCCACGACGCTCGCGTGGGCGCTCGTCTGTGCGAGTGCCAGTGCTCAGGAGCCCGGAACCGCCGTCTCGCACTGGAAGATCGGCGGAACCCGAGGCTCGCTTGCCGGTGCGCTGGATGCGGGCGATCACATGGGCCGCGCGATCGCTCTGCTGGGCGATCTGGATGGCGATGGCGTTCAAGACGTGGCGGCCTCGGGTGTAGCGGACGACGACGGTGTCGAGAACGCCGGCGCGATCTACATCCTGTTCATGAACAGCGATGGCTCGATCAAGCGCTTTCAGAAGATCAGCTCGACGGCGGGCAAGTTCGGCGGGCGCCTCGATCAATCGGATCAGTTTGGTCGGGCGTTGTGCCCGATCGGTGATCTCAATGGCGATGGCGTTATCGACCTGGCGGTCGGCGCCAACTTCGATGACGACGGGGGAGACGCGCGTGGTGCGGTCTGGATCCTCTTTCTCAATACCAACGGTACCGTCAAGGCGCACCAGAAGATCAGCTGGCTCGAAGGGAATTTCACCGGAGCGCTCGACGATCGCGACGAGTTCGGCCGTGCCCTGGCTCCCCTCGGGGATCTCGACGGCGATGGAGTCTTCGATCTGGCCGTAGGAGCTTCCTACGACGATGACGGTGGAATCAACCGCGGCGCGATCTGGGTACTCTTCATGAACACCGACGGGACGGTGAAATCCCACTCGAAGATCGGAGCGCTTTCCATCGAGCTGGCGGGTCTCATCCAGGACTACGACTACTTTGCTCACTCCCTCGGAACGCTCGGAGACTTCGACGGCGATGGCAAGGGCGATCTGCTCGTCGGCGAACTCCTGGACGACGATGGCGCCTTGAACTCGGGGGCCGTGTGGATCCTCTTCTTGAATGGGGATGGCACGGTCAAGTCGACACAGAAGATCAGTCCGCTGCACGGCGGTTTCACTGGAGAGTTGACCGAGCGAAACCAATTCGGCGTCGCCGTGGCCGGCATCGGGGACATCGATGGGGATCTCGTTGGCGATATCGCCGTGGGAGCGGTCAATGACACCGACGGAGGCTCGCGCCGTGGCGCGGTCTGGATTCTCTTCATGAACGCCGGTGGCACCGTGAAGAACCACCGGAAGATCAGCAGTTCGGTGGGCAACTTCGGCGAGGTGCTCGATGATCACGACTGGTTCGGATCGGCCTTGTCTCCCCTGGGTGACCTCGACGGAGACGGATTCCTGGATATCGCAGCCGGTGCGCGCCAGGACGATGACAGCGGTACCGACGCCGGAGCGTTGTACATGCTGTTTCTGTACGGCGTTCCAGCCATCCTGACCTCGGAGTTCGTCGCCACACCGCGCGAGGGCATTTCGCCCTTGCAGGTTGCCTTTTCCAATCAAACCCTGGGCGCGGTCAGCGCCTGGAGTTGGGACTTCGGCGATGGCGAGGTTGCGAGCATCCAGAATCCCCAGCACACGTACGCCGCGGCCGGGACGTACACGGTATCCCTGACCGTGTCGGGGGCCGTGGGTTCCGACACGATGACCTTGACCGACCACATCGTGGTTCACGAAGCGCTCTTCGCGGAATTGAGTGCATCGTCCAACTTCGGTATCGCCCCGCTCGATGTGAACTTCAACGATGTGTCCATGGGTGTCGTCACTGCCTGGAACTGGGACTTTGGCGACGGAACGACCTCGACCGAGTCGAGTTCGTTGCACACCTACGCCGATCGGGGGATCTATCGGGTGACGCTGACCGTCACGGGGCCCGCTGGCAGCAGTACCGCCACCTCGGCGCCCATCGTTGTCACGCTAGAGCCGGCTGTGTCGAACTTCGGTGCGGACCCCTCGAGTGGTGATTCGCCCCTGAACGTTCAGTTCTACGATCAATCCAGCGGAGTCGTTTCCGGTTGGAGCTGGGACTTCGGAGACGGTGCCACGTCTACGTTGCAAAACCCGAGCCACGCCTACAACTATGCCGGAACGTACTCGGTAGCCCTGACGATCTTCGGACCGACGGGCTTCAACACGGTGGTGCAGAACGATGTCATCTTCGTGACCCCGGGCCCCTCGTTGGCGGATCTCAGTTTCACGCCGGCAAAGGGGATCGCTCCGTTGAGCGTGCAGTTCACCGATCTATCGCTAGGCGGCGTGACCACGTGGTCGTGGAGTTTTGGCGACGGTGGCAGTTCGACTCTGCAGAACCCGATGCAGACATACGTGTCGCCAGGCACCTATTCGGCCGTGCTCGAGGTCAATGGACCCGCGGGGCTCTCGACGAAAACGCTGATCGACGCCATCACGGTCCTCGAGGATTCGGTCTACGCGGAATTCCAACTGGATCATGCGAGCGGGTTTGCTCCGCTGGCGGTTGGTTTCACCGACCTCTCGCTGGGTGCGGTTACGACCTGGTCCTGGGACTTCGGCGATGGAACCTCGTCGAACTTGCGGAATCCCACGCACACCTACGCGAGCCACGGGACGTATTCGGTTTCATTGACCGTTGTCAATGCTCCTACCAGCAACACGACGGTCGAAATCGATCGGGTTGTGGTGCTCCCGCCCCCCCCGACGGCCGCTCTTAGCGCGTCTACGACGGCGGGTCCCGCGCACTTGGAGGTCAACTACAGCGATCTGTCCAGTGGTCACCTCAGCTCTTGGAGCTGGAACTTCGGGGACGGAGGGACATCGAATCAGCAGCATCCGACGTACACGTATGTGGCGCCAGGAACCTATACCGTCAGTCTGACCGCGACGGGAGCCGGCGGCACGCACACGATAAGTGAAACGGACCTTATCGCGGTCTCGACGCCTTCGACGGCGTCTCTCATCGCCCGACCCACAAGTGGGCATTCCCCCCTGGTCGTCGTGTTCTCCGACACCTCGGCGGGAGACGTCTCGAGCTGGAGCTGGGACTTCGGCGATGGAAGCACTTCGACTCTGCAGCACCCAACGCACATCTTCCCGAGCCCCGGGACCTTCCCGGTCTCGCTCGCGGTCGACGGCGCCGGGGGCAGCGACTTCGTCGAGCTAGTGGATACCATCCTGGTCACGCTTCCGTCGGTCGAGGCGGACTTCACGGCCGTCACGATTTCGGGGGAACGCCCGCTCGCTGTCAGTTTCCATGATCTCTCCCACGGCAACCCCAGTAGCTGGAGCTGGGATTTCGGTGACGGCAACGTCTCGAGCGAGCAGGAACCCACGCATACCTATCTCACCTCAGGCACGTTCTCGGTCACTCTCGCGGTTGTGGGGGCCAGCGGAAGCGACACGGCGCTCATCAACGATTTTATTTTCGTGACGGAGCCGCCGCCGGTGGTGTCGGGCTTCTCGGGGACGCCCACTTCAGGAGTGGCACCGTTGTCCGTGGTCTTCGCCGATGAATCCGGGGGGGACATCAGGTCCTGGACCTGGGACTTTGGCGATGGCACGAGCTCGACCTTGGCGAATCCGACGCATACCTACCTCACGATCGGGACCCATTCCGTGTCGCTTGCGGTGAGCGGTCCGAACGGAGCCGACCTGCAATTGAAGCCCGAATACGTCGTGACGACTCCGGTTCCCGGTATCATCACGCCGTACGGGTGCGGTGTGAATCCGGCAGACAGTCTGCAGGTGGTCTCCGGAGACGGAACCCTCGGGGCGCAGATGATCATGGCTCTCGACAACCCACTGGGAACACAAACGCCCGGCTTGACGCCGCACTTGATCCTGGCTCTCGCCCCCACTCCGGGCTATCCCTGCGGTCCCGTGCGCAATGGGCTCGGCATGGACGGCGGAGTGGGCGAAATCTTGATTCACGTGGGTCAGATTTTAGATGTCGTCGCCGGTACGCCCTGGAACGGACCGGGCTCGCCCTCGTACGTCATCCAGAACATCCCCGAGGATCCTGCGTTGATCGGGTTGGCCGTCTACCTGCAGGGAATGTTCATCGACGCGGCCTCCGACGCCACGGTGCGCAACGCCCTGACCTCGGCCATCCACATTCAGGTCGGAGCCTAGTCCGAACGACCCGCGGTCGCGAGGAGTTCGTCGTAGCGCGGAGCGAGCGTTTCCCATCGGAAACGCTCCGTGCCTTCGACGATGCGTTGCCGCATTTCCATCCAGAGGCCTCGTTTCGCGGCATCGATCGTGGAAGCCAGTGCTGCGGCAAAGGAAGCCCTGGGCTGGTACAGGATGTTTCCGCGGTGAACGTCGGTCTCGGTCGACAGCTCCGGTAACAGTTCGGGATACGCGAGATCGTCCGGTAAGAGAGGAAGGCAGCCGCAGCGCAGAGCCTCGAGGGTTCCGATCCCGAAGAATTCGTGACGGGCGGTGGAGCAGACGATGTCGCTCGAGCGCAGCGCTTCGACGTATGCCCCTCGCTCCTCGAGGAAGCCCGACGCCTCGATCCTGTGGGCGATCGCTTCGAGCAGCTCCTGCACCCTGTTGGGAGCTGCACGAAAACTCTGGCCGAGTAGCACCAGACGGAAGTCGACACCTTGTCGATCCAGCTGGCCGAGGGCTTCGAGGAAACGTTCCGGATCCTTGTCGTACTCCCAGCGATGATTCCACAGGATGCGTGGTGGGCCTCCGCTTCTCGATTCGGGCCCTGGAGCGATGGCAGGCAAATCGGTGCCGATCGGGAGCACGCAGCTTTTTTCGCGGACCTGCTCCAGGCTTGCACCCATAGCCACGTCGGGAATACGACGCAGGAGCAGCTCGAGGTGTCCGAGGAAGGTGCTGCGGTGATACTCGGAATTGAACACGGCACGAGCCGAGCAGAGGATCGCGTGTAGGTGTGTCAGCGCGTGATGCACGTCCCGGCTCTCGCCCTCTTGCAAGGGATAGCTCAGCTGGTTCTCGTGAAAGTAGACGACGCACGGCGTGTTTCGCTGCGGTGTGGGTAGCAAGGCGCGCAGCTCTGCCAGGTTCAAGTAATCGGAGGCAAGTAGGAGATCGAAGGGCTCTGCCTTGGCAAGCTCTGCCGCGAAGTGAACCGAAGCCGTGCGCATGCGCCATTTCCAGTACCGCGGCGGAAGCGTGAACGACCGAATGTCGTGCACGCTGTGGCGTGTCAGCCCATCGAGGAACGCCAGATGAGATACCGCTGCGTACGGTTCGAGAGCTGCGATGCGGAGCCGGCTGTTCGACACGCGGCGAAGCGTATCACGAGCGCGGGCTATGAGCCGAGGACTCGACGCGGTGCTCGGCTCATGGTCCGCTACAACTCAGGCTCTGAGTGGGTCGCGATCTGGATCTTCTCGACCTCTTCGGTGGGAAGCCCATCCTCACCGATTTCACGCAGCTTCCAGATCACGGTGCGTTCCTCGCCGTCTTCGGTACCCGGGATGTGGATCGTGACGGGGCTGCGGCGCAGCAAGGAACACCCGAGTTCCTCCAGCTCACGTTTCGCGCGCAGTAGCTCTCGTCGCTGGGAAGCAGCTTCGAGGCTCAGCATATGGCGAACATCGCGGCTGGATGAATCGAGTTCCCTGGAGGCGAGCTCATCCAGGGTGCTGACCAAGAAAGAGAGTACGGCGCCGCGCTCTCGAATTTCCTTACCGATCGAGAGGAGGAGCGGTTGTAGTTGTCTGGTTTGTTCCTCGTCGTAGGTGACGTTGCTCATTCTGTGGGACCCTTTTTGCAACGGTGGCGATACCCTCCGGCAGGTATCCGAACGGAGGTTGGGGAAGCCTTCGTGTTTCCTCCTTTTCCTGGCCAGGGCGCTCCTGGCGAGATGCTGGGCGGACACGCTCCTGGTAGCGATCCGGACCCCGGACGGGAGGCGGTTCCACGCCGAGGGGGCTTCGTTGCCGTTTCCGGTGCCCGTTACCCGCGTTTGTAGGAGTTCCCATGTAGGGGCCTTGGCTCCAAGGCCCAAACGCGTGGGGGCCCTTCCTCTATTTCGCGTCGGCGTGCAAAATAGGACGGTGTCCGAAACGGTGGAATCAGGGCGTCAGATTGCCGACGCGCTCCGGGCCTCGAAAGAGGGCGGGGGGCCGACGGAAGAGTTTCTCTCGCTTGTCTACAACGACCTGCGGCGTGTCGCCAGCAGCAAGCTCGCGGGCTTGGGCCCGGGACAGACCCTGCAGACGACGGCCCTGGTGCACGAGGCCTGGATGCGCCTGTCCTCCTCCGGCCAGGATGACTTTGACAATCGCGCACACTTCTTCGGAGCAGCCGCACGCGCGATGCGCAACATTCTGGTCGATCAGGCGCGTCGCAAGGCATCGACGAAGCGCAGTGCCTTGCGTCAGTGTTTCGACGAGAGCAGCGAACCGTACATCGCGCCACCGACTGCGGACATTCTCGCTCTTGACGAGAGCCTGAAGAAGTTCGAGTTATTGGAACCGCGTAAAGCCGAGGTCGTCATGCTGCGCTTCTTCGGCGGTCTATCGACTCATGCGATCGCGGATGTCTTGAAAGTGTCGATCGGTACCGTCGAACGCGATTGGCGTCTCGCCCGTGCTTGGCTGCAAAGCCAGATCGAGGGATCCGAACAGCAAGAGAAGCCGTGAGACACTCCTTCGAGATCACTGAGCCCTCGCGGCTGGAAACGCTCTTCGAACGAGCCCTCGAGCTCGACCCGGAGCGCAGGAGGGCTTTCCTGCGGGAGCATTGCGCGACCGATGTGGAGCTGCGCGCGCGACTCCTGCAGATGTTGAAACAGGATGAAGAGGGGACGAAGGACTATCTCCTCAGCCCCGTTTCGAACGTGATCGACTCCGAGCGGACGAAGGCACTCAGCCTTTCGGTGGGCGAGAACGAGGGTGACGAACTCGAGGAAGTCGGTGCCTATCGCATTATCGATGTAGTCGGTGAGGGAGGGATGGGGCGTGTCTATCTCGCCAAGCACAAGGGCGACTCCAAGCGACTCGTGGCCCTGAAGGTCATGCGCCCAGGTACCGCCATCGGGCGCGTAGCGAGTCGCTTCGAGAACGAGCGCCACGTTCTCGAGATGATGGACCACCAGAACATCTGCGAGATCCTCGATGGGGGCACGACTTCCCAGGGGCTGCCGTACTTCGTGATGGAGTTCGTCAAGGAAGCACGTTCGCTGACGCGCTTTGCCTTCGAGCACAACCTGGACCTGCGTGAACGCCTGGAGCTGTTCCAGCCGATCTGCGAAGCGGTGGAACATGGTCACGGCAAAGGCATCTTGCACCGCGATCTCAAGCCCTCGAACGTCCTGGTCGGGTTCGATGGCGTTCCGAAGTTGATCGACTTCGGCATCGCCCGCAGTTTCGATGAGTACGGTCGAGACACGACTCACCTGACCGAGGCGGGCCAGCTGCTGGGTACCTTGCAATACATGTCGCCGGAGCAAATCCTCGGCAAGCCGCTCGACGAGCGTAGCGACGTGTATTCGCTGGGCGTGATCCTGTACGAGCTCTTGACGCGTCACACGCCGTACGACGTCTCGGGCAAGTCGCTCGTCGAGGCGGCGCGTATCATCGAGGACGCGGAGCCCACGCGCCCCTCGCAGAACCGTATTGAGCTGCGCGGTGACGTCGAGACGATCATGCTCAAGGCTCTCCAGAAGGAGCCGCATCGGCGCTATGCCTCCGCCGGGGATTTATCCGAGGACATCGGCCGTTTCCTCGACTTCAAGCCGATCGTCGCCCGCAATCCCAGCCTCGTCCACCAGACCTCGCTCTTCATGAGGAGGCACCCGCGCCTCTTGGCTGCCTTGGTGCTTACTTTCGTTTCGCTCCTGGCCAGCGTGATCGTCTCCGTGTACTGGGCTATCGACCTGAACCAGAAACACGAAGAGGCACGTCTTGCCGCGGAGGAGGCTCGTCAGGCTCGAAAGGACGCCGAAGCCGTAACCGACTTCCTCACGGACTCTCTCGCGAATGTCGATCCGCGTCTGAACAGCAAGGCGCCGACCGTGGAGCGTCTCATCAGCTACATGACCGAGACCATGCCGGCCAGTTTCCGTACGAGGCCCTCGATCAAGGGGCCTTTGTTGAACACGTTCGGTCGAACGTACGAGGCGCTCGGCAAGTACGAGCAGGCGGAGGTCCTTCTGGATGAGGCCTACGAGACCCTACGTGAAGAGTTCGGCCCCGACGACCACCGCACGCTGCGTGCGCTCGTCAGCCTGACCTCGGCGCACCACTTCCTCGGCAACGATTATCGGGCCGTGAGCCTCCTGGAGCCGTGGGTGCCCAAGATGCGTGAGGTCTTGGGGGAAGACGATCGCGATTTAGCGATGGCCATCTTCAACCTGGGCTGGATCGCCATGAACGACGGTCGCTACGAGGAAGCCGAGGCGTTGCTTCTCGAGGCCGCGGAGCTACGCGCGAACATCTTCACCGAAGAGTCACTGCTGACCCTCGAGGTCAAGGATGCGCTGGCGTGGGTTTATGAGGGCCAAGGCCTCTGGGAGAAGGGTTTCGAACTTTTCCAGTACGTTTACGACACTCAGGAGCGCGTCTGGGGCGAGGTGAATTCGGAGACGCTCAACTCTCTGGCACTCTTCTACCAGAGCGCGGGTCGCTACTCGGATGCGGAGGCCATGTACGAGCGTGCGCTTGACAAGGACTTGAAAGCGCTGGGCAACGATCATCCGGACACGCTTGTCGTGATGTTCAACATGGGCATCCTTTTCGAAGAAACCAATCGTTTCGAAGAAGCCGAAGGCATCCTCGGCGAGGCCAGCGAACGCCAGATTGACGCTCTGGGCATCGGCCACCCACGCACCCTCGGGACACTCGTGGCCTTGGGGCGTGTCAAGGCGAGCCAGGGCTACTTCGAAGAAGCCGAAGAGATCCTGGCCGACGCCGTCGACCGGATTCAGGAGCTTCCCGAGCGCCGCGGCGAACTAGGTGCGTATCTCGTCGAGTACGGCAAGTGCCTTCTATTGCTCGAGCGCTACGAAGAAGCCCAGCGCGTGCTGATCGAAGCCTACGAGATTGTCAACGAATGCTGGGGACCGAATACCTACGCCGCCCTCATCTCGGCCAACACGTTGATGGAGCTATTCCAGAGTCAGGGCCAAACGAGCGACGCCCAGCACTGGCGCTCGATCGCGCAAGCGATCCGCGCTGCGAACTGACTCGCTACTTAGCGAAGCTCTCGAACGGATCCTCGTTTTCCTTCATCCATGTGCGCAGACGGGTGTCGAGTTGTGATCGCGTTTGGGCATGAGTCTCGAGCCCGGCCAGGTTCGTGAGTTCGTGAGGGTCCTGCTGCAGGTCATACAACTCCTCATCGCCTTTATGATCGCGCGTGTACTTGTACCTCGCCGTGCGGATCATTCGCACAGGGTGGATCCATTGCCCCTTGCCGTAATACTGGCCGATGACGAAGGGTAGGGGGGCTTGCTCTTCGCCACGCAAAATGGGGAGCATCGATCGACCGTCACATTTTGGCACCTCGGCGCCGGCGATGTCCATCAGCGTGGGGAGCAGGTCCATGTTCACCCAGGCGTAGTCATCGAGGACTCCCGTGCGCCCGCCCATGGACTCTGGCACGTGTACCAGCATGGGGATGCGCATCACGTGCTCGTACATGAATGGACCCTTGAAGATCAGGCGGTGAAAGGTGTCCATTTCACCGTGATCGGACGTCACGACGACGATCGTGTTGTTGCTGAGACCATTGTCCTCGAGCAATTTCAGGACCTTGCCGACCTCTGCATCGAAGCGGCGCACGCGTTCGCGATAGGCCACGCGGTACTGCTTCCAGGCCTCTTCGGGTTGGCCCGCGAGCTTGCTGGCGCCTTTTTGCTCGCGGATCTGCGTTTGCACTGCGGGCTTGTTCTCGAAGGTCTCTTTCCGCCAGGATTCTCCCAGGGGTGCGTCGAGTGCGAGCTTGGCGCCAGGATCGACGGCGAATTCCTGAATCCCGTGGGGTTCGAGGTACATCGCGAACAAACAGAACGGCTTCTCGAGCTTAGACGCGCGTGAAAAGAAGCGCCGCGTCATGCGCGTGACCTGGCGGTCGGTGTGCTGGCGTGTCATGCGGAACGAATCCCATCCCGCGGTCGCCAGCGCAGTCGTTCCCAGGTGCCACTTGCCGTGGTAAGCGGTGTAGTACCCGGCCTGTTGCATGTGGTGTCCGAGCGTGGGTAACTTTAGCCCCTCGTCACCCGGAAGACCGTGGTTGTTGTTCACGCCCGTCTTGTGCGGGTAGAAACCCGTCATCATGGCCGCTCGGCTGGGCGAGCATTGCGGCGTTGGGCAAAAGGCCTGCGTCAGGTTCAGCGAACGCTCCGCGAGCCGATCGCAGTTTGGCGTCTCGAAGAAGGGGTCCATGTACCCCATGGCCTGCCAGTGCTGTTGATCGGAGCAGATGACCAGGATGTTCGGGCGTTCGTCGGGCCTCGTCTTGCCCAGGAGTAAGCTCGCGCCAAGGCCTAGCCCACCGCCCAAGAGCGAGCGTCGGTCGGGGAGTTTCGGACGGAACTGCATCATCGGGAGGGCATCATGGAGAATGGCCCACGTCCGTGACCGGACTATGCCTGGCTCGTGCTGTTGTTTGGGGCATCCTTTGCTCGTAACACGATCCAGTTTTCGAGCCGCCCGGTGAAAGGTTCGTCCGGAAGATCGTGTTGGAGGCCGGCGGCTTCGACGATCTGCTTGAAGTCCTTCGGACTGTAGAAGGAAAAGCCGGGCTGGTCGTAGGAGGCGCCGATGGCGAAGTAGACGTTGGCGAGCACGCGTCCAGCGGGAGCGAGGACGGGGCCGATCTGGCTCAGGTATTCCTCCGCGACATCCAGGGGGGAGCGGGTGAAGATCGAGTTGAGCAGTACGAGGTCGAAGGAATGCGGCTCCAGCGGAGAGGGGGTGCCATTCGCCGCCGCCGCGACCACCTGCTCGAACATCACGAACTGGAAGCGCGGGTCGCGCTGCGTGACCTCGTTCGTGTACCACTCCACGATCTCGGCGTCGTATTCCAGGCCAACGTACTTTCCGATAGGTTCGTCGAGCAGGACCTGGGCGAAGACTCCGCTCTTGCACTCGACGTCGAGGATTCGATCTCCCTCGCGAATCCACTCGTTTTCACGAAACTTCCGAATCAGAGTGTCGCCGCTCTTCTTGAAGAGTTCGTGCAGGTGCCCGTGGATCGCTCGCAGGCCGCATGCGGCCAGGAGGTGATGGGGGGGAGGCGTGGGGAGCCAGTCGCGCTTCATCCGTCAGCCGAGCGTACCAAATCGGGCTCTCTCTCCGTTGAGGAAGGGGGAGCTCGCTGAGATCGGGACATCCTTTCCCTGTTCCTAGTTCCCTTGCGGAAACCGGGGATCGGCCTCAGACTGGGGTCATGGCCGTTCTCCCTACATTCTCCACCAAATCACAGTACGGCGCCGACCTCGACCGGGGCATCTCCCCGCGGAAGCTGGCCAAGCGTAGGCTGATCCTACCCGAGCTTCGCGATAAGGACATGCGGGAGCGGCGCGCCATCCTCTCCGCCGGACCGCGTCACGTGACCCTGGAGATGACCACGCGTTGCAACCTCACCTGCGCCCACTGCCGTAGGTTCAACGTTCAAGAGGAGGGCTCGAACACCCGTGGGGTCTTCGGGGAAGATGTCGTCGACGACCTCGTCGGTAGCAGCGGCTACATGGACGATCTGGTCTTCGAGCGTAGCCTCGACCTCGTGCGTGATACGGAATGGGTCTCGCTGACGGGCTATGGCGAGCCGATGCTCCACCCGCGCTACTTCGACTTCGTCAAGCGCTTGAAGGAGCGCGGGCACACGCTCGACACGATCTCGAACGGCACCCTCTTGAACGACAAGAACGTTCAGAAGCTCGTCGACCATCAGTTCGACCTGATCTCGATCTCGATCGACGGGGTCGAGGACCACACCCTCAAGGTCATCCGTGGCGTTGGCGCCGACGTGCTCTTCGGTGGGATCGAGCGACTCGCCAAGGCCAAGAAGGCCGCCGGGCTCGGTCGCGATGATGCACCGCGCATCAGCGTCAACTTCGCGATGGGCCGCATGAACATCCGCGAGATGCCCGCCCTGGCCCGCAAGCTGGCCCAGTACGACGTCCACGTGCTCTACGCCCATATCCTCGAAACGGCTGGATGGAACGAGGGCCTCGGCCCGCAGTTGATCTACACCGATCCCGAGGTGCGTGCCGAATCCGCGCGGCTCGTCGAGGAAACCAAGCAGATCTGTGCCGAGAACGGCATCAACACGGACATCCGCCCGATCCCCGAAGCCGGAATGGGCAACGAACTGGCCGGCGTCGATCTCGGTTCCGCCTTCGAGGTCTTCGAGGCTGCCGTGGCCGAGAACGAACCGGCGCGCCGCGTCTACAAGCCGCTAGCAGCTATCGACACCGAACGTCGCCGTCTGGCGGAAGCCGCCAAGGCGAAGCTTCCGAAGACCGCTGGTTGCAGTTCCTCTTGCAGTCCCTTCGCTGGGCCCGATCGGCTCAGCGCCCAGGAGAAGCGCGAGAACGAGCGCTGCCTCGACCTCTTCCGCTACGCCTTCGTCACCTGGAGTGGCAAGGTCATCTCCTGCTGCTTCGAGCGCTACGGATGTGGCGATCTCAACCTCCACTCGGCCGAGGAAGTCTGGAACGGCGAGACGTACCAGAACCTCCGACGTGGCTATTGGGAGGACGGGCTGCGGTGGGTCTGCCACGGCTGCAGCAAGGTTCTCGACTGAGGCGGCGGGGGCCCCGTGGTCCGAGCTAAAAAAAAGGGGGCCGAACCAGTTTCTCGGAAACTGGCCCGGCCAGGCCTCGAAAACTCACCTTAGGAGTCTTTTCGGAACTGCGACTCTTGCCGTCCCTGGGCCCTTGGGGGAGCTGCTCGTTACGTCAGGTAGTGACGCGCGCAGGGAGAGGGGTATTCCTTCGCGGGAGTGACGGATTCCGACGGGCCCTTTTGGACCCGGGCAAGGAACAGAGGAGATGGCCGGGGTCTTTGTGGAGCGCGTACGGGCGGTGAATTCTCGGCGGCGATTCCCATCCGTAGAATGGGGGGGGGTCCCTTAACCGAACCCTGAAAAAAAGTCCCGAACCTCAGGAGCGAACCGAAAGCGAGATCGAGAGCCCCTAGAAGGCGTATCCGATCGTAAATGCAGCCTGGAGGTAGTCGATACGCTCGTCGGCCCAGAAGAGCGCGCGGCCGTCGATGCCGAGGAGCAGGCTGCCCAGGCGGAGATTGACCCCGACGTGCCCGTAGCCGCCGTAGAGCAGCTTGGTCTCGGTCTTCCACTCGGTCACGTCCAGCTCGAGCCCGATATCCCCGATCACGGCCTCGGGTTCAGGGAGGGTGGCGACGATGAGATCCAGTCCCGCCCCCGCATAGGGCTGAAAATAGAGCCAGCGGGGGTAGGTGTAGCGGCCACCCAGGGACAGCTCGATCAGCTGGATCGTCGTCTCGACATGGCGCTCGACGGGATTGATACCCGTGACTCCGTCCACATCCAGATCCGTATAGACCGTCTGGCGGGTCGAATCCTGCTGCTCCGAGAAGAACAGACCCAGCTCCCAGCCGATCGTGTCGCGGATGATCTCGCTGTATTCGATCCCGAGGAACAGGTTGTCCGAGACATCCAGGTTCTTTGTGTTGGGGTTGGGATCGACGGGGAAGTCCGGGAGGTAGTCGTCCGTGGCTCCCGTATTCGGATCGGTTCGTTCCGGGTCAACGTCCAGGGCGCTGAAGTCGTCGATGTCTCGGGCCCCGAGGTATAGCGTGAGCTGGTTGGTCGGAATCTTGAGGTCACGGTTCACGTATTCGTGAATCCCCTGGTTCTGCATCGTCGTCGGGCAGGCGCTGAAGAACAAGAGCGCCGCCAGGCCGATCGAGAGAGGTCGTAGAAGCCCCTTCATGGTCCGCGAAGTCTAGCAGAGGGCCCTGGCGGCTTCACTCCTGGTCCGAGCCCGGTCCCGTCTCCGGGGTCACGGGGAGTAGCCATTTCGCCGCGGGCCGCTACTCTCTGGCTCCCATGTCGCAAACCGAAACTCTTCCCTGCGCCGAAATCGAGCCCCAAACGGGCAAGGCAAAGCACTCGGTCATCTGGCTGCACGGCCTCGGTGCAGACGGAAACGACTTTCCCCCGATCGTCCCCGAGATGGGCGTCGATCCGAAGCACGCTGTGCGCTGGATCTTCCCCCACGCTCCTTCGATCCCGGTGACGGTCAACGGAGGCATGGTCATGCCGGCCTGGTACGACATCCGCGGCATGGACTTCGACAAGCGCCACGACGAAGAGGGCATCCGTCTCTCGGCCCAGCGCGTCGAGCATCTGATCTCCCGCGAAAACGAACGCGGCGTTCCGACCGAGCGCATTTGCCTTGCGGGTTTCAGCCAGGGCGGGGCCATCGCCCTCTTCAGCGCACTGCGTCACCCGGAAACGCTCCTGGGTGTCGTCGCGCTGTCGACGTATCTCGTGCTCGAGGACAAGTTGCAGGACGAGCGCCACGAGGCAAACCTCGGGACGCCGATCTTCCAGGCCCACGGAACGATGGACCCCATGGTCGTCACCGAGCGCGGCGAGAGCTCGTTCGCTGCCCTGAAGGCCATGGGCTACCCGATCGAATGGCACGCCTACCCGATGATGCACCAGGTTTGCATCGAGGAGATCGAAGCCCTCGGCAAGTGGTTCGAAGGACGCTTCGCCACGACTTCCTGATCTCAGTCGGCGAGCTCGATCAAGGTCTGCAGCAGCACGTTCGCGCCGGCCTCGATGTCCTCGGGTTTTGTGAACTCGTTCACGTTGTGGCTGATGCCCTTGACGCTCGGAACGAAGATCATGCCGCTCGGGCAATTGGGGGCAAACATCTGTGCGTCGTGGCCCGCACCGCTCGGCAGTCGACGACAGGTGTGCCCCTGATCGCGGGCGTGGTTTTCGATGCGTTCAATCACGTCGGCATCGAACTCCACGGGTTGGAAACGCGCCAGCGAGCGGTGCGCGACCTCGACCCCTTCCGAAGTGGAGATCTCGCGTAGGCTCGTGTGGAAGAGCTCTTCGGCCTTGGCCAGGAGCGCCTCGTCGGTGTTGCGCAGGTCGACCGTCAGCGTGGCCTTGCGCGCGATGACGTTGATGAGATCCGGTTCGAGTCGTATCGATCCGACGGTGCCTACCTGGGCTCCGCCGATCTCGTGGGCGATGCGCCGGATCACGTATCCGAGTTGCGCGGCGGCGTATCCGGCGTCGCAGCGCATCGACATCGGCGTCGTTCCCGCGTGATTGGACGTCCCGAGCAGGGTGACTTCCGTCCACGAGATCCCCTGCACGCCCGTGACGGCTCCGATCGTGAGGTTCTCGTTTTCGAGCACGGGGCCTTGTTCGATGTGTAGCTCGACGTAGGCCGCGGCTTCGAAGTCTCCACAGGGGGTCGCGCCGCGATAACCGATGCGTTCGAGCTCCGAGCCGACGCTCTTGCCATCGATTCCGATGCTGGCGAGCATCGGCTCGAGCGACATCGAGCCTTGATGCACGCCGCTGCCCATCATGTCGGGCGCGAAGCGGGCGCCCTCCTCGTTCGTGAAGAAGCCGACGGCCAAGGGTCTCTGCGTCTGGATACCCGCTTCGTTCAGACGCGCGACGACCTCGAGACCCGCCAGAACCCCCAGGTTGCCATCGTAGAGCCCGCCCGCGGCGACGGTGTCGATATGGGATCCGGTGACCACCGGGGGGGCGTCCTCGCGTCCCGGGCGGATACCGATCACGTTGCCGATCCCGTCGACGGTCACGGACAGCCCCAGCTCGCGCATCCACATACACACCAGATCACGCCCCGCGCGATCCTCGTCGGTGAGCGCCAGGCGGCACACCCCACCGCCTTCGAGGGCGCCGATCTCGCCCAGCTCGGCCAGGGCCTTGTGCAGGCGGGTCGTATCGATTCGCAGGCTCTCGGTTTTCATCGCTTTCGCCGCTTTCGCCCGGGCATTGGGCTTCCTAGGGTTTGTTGCACGGGAGTGTACTTTCGTGAGTGCTGAAGACGAGGCCTACTACACCTGTCCTTTCTGTGGCGAGGAGATCGGTATTCCGATCGACCCTTCGGGTGGTGGCGCCCAGGAGTACGTGGAGGACTGTCCCGTATGCTGCTCCCCGATTCTTCTGCGGATCCACTTCCACGGGGACGGCGACGCCAGCATCTCAGCGGAGCCGGAGTAGGCGGGGTATAGTCGGGGCCGTGAGGAATTTGTTCCGAATCCTTTCGATGGCCTGCGTGTTGTCAGCCGTGCCCGTGGCCCAGAGCCCCGACGTCATCGTCTGGGACATCGGCACGACCGAGATCGACCCGAACGACATACGCTTCTGGGGCCGGATCAATGGCATCGCGGGTTACAGCTTCGCGACCCAGTCCTGCAACGCCGGCGACCTGCCCTTGGACTGGTACTTCGACGGCGTCGACAACCGCCACCCCGTGATCGGCCAGAACTTCTATCGCTTGAAGGACGGTCGTTTCGAGCACATAGGCCAGAGCTGGTTGAAACACGGCTTCTGCGCGGTGAACGAAACGGAGGGAGGCTGCGGCCCCTGTCAAAACTCCCCCTGCGAGACCCTCGGCGTGGGTTGCGCGGACACCTACACCGCAGGCTTGAACGACGGTCGTCGCGGCCGCTCGAAGAGTTTCGTACACGCCTCGAGTGGTGTGAACCTGACGAGCGACATCGTTCCCCGCGGCCCCAGCCAGATTCGCGGACGCCTCCAGGTGGCCGTGGCGGACATCCACCCCAACCTGAACCCGGGCGTTTCCTTCTTCCTGGAGGGGCAATACGTCACGGCGGACGACCACGGCGGGGGCATGGGCTTCAACAACACCTCATGGCGGCCCGTGGATGTGTTGTCGATCTCGAACATCGTCGGCGCTGGGCCGACGCGAAGGATGCAGCCGGCGGTGTACGCCTGGCAGGAGCTGGATCCGGAAGTGGAGATCCAGCGCATCGACAATGTGGAGGGGCCATGGGTCGGGCACTACTTCCTGGCGTCGCGGGTCTCGGAGACGGGGGCCGGGACGTGGCGGTATGAGTACGCTCTGCACAATCTGAACTCGGATCAATCGGCGGGGTCGTTCACGGTGGAGCTGGGGGAGCGAGTGCACGTGAAGAACCCCTCCTTCCATGACGTGGACTACCACTCAGGGGATCGGTACGACGGGAAGGATTGGGAGTTCGTGGTCGAGCCGGATCGGGCGCGGTGGGGGACGGATGGGTTCGAGGAGAACCCGCATGCGAATGCGCTGCGGTGGGGGACCCTGTACAACTTCGGGTTCGAGGCGGATGTGGCGCCGGTGCGGGGGTATGCGCGGGTTGGGTGGTTCAAGCCGGGTGGGACGGGGGGGGTCACGGTGGAATCTGCGGTTCCGGGGCGACGTGGGGTGGAGAGGCGCTAGGAGCGGTACCCGTATCGCTTGGACCCGAAGCGAAAAGACCTAGTCCTCCAAAGCCCCCGAAGACTCAATTGCCTGCAACACCCTCTCCTTCCAAGCCGGCCGACAAACCACCAACTCGTGGTTCTTCGGATTCGGCTGGTTGTACCGATGCTCGTCCCCCCGCAATTTGCACACATGCCACCCCAAGGCCCGCGCCACCGTCTCCGGCGCACACGTATCCCATTCCTTCAACCCGATCTTGTGCACATAGATATCCGCGTCTCCCTGCAGCAGACGCGAAACCTTGTATCCCGCACTCCCACACGGGAACAATTCCGCCCCGACGTTCGAAGCGAACTTCTCCACCCAAGGGGGTGTATGACTCCGACTCACAGCCACCTTCGGCGTCCTCTTCAGCTCCGTATCCCCGCGCACGATGTCTCCACCGCCTCGAACACCACCGCGTTCCTTGCCCGGGATCGAAACGCCCCACAGCACCTCTTCCAGGGACGGCAAGGCCACCGCACCCAGAGCGCACTCGCCGCCGATCGTCAGGGCCACGTGCACCGCCCAGTCGTGGCGGCCCTGGGCGAACTCCTTTGTGCCGTCGAGGGGGTCCACGATCCAGGCGCGGCGTTTGTCGAGGCGCTCGGGGGAGTCGACCGTCTCTTCGGAGAGCAGGCCATCCTCGGGGTAGCGTCCGCGCAGGAAGCCCTGTAGGAATCCGTCGGCTGCCTGGTCGCCGATGTCAGCCATCATCTTGCCTTCCCAGCGTTCGCTGTCGCGCAGGGCGAGTACGCGCTGTCCGGCTTCCTTGGCGATGGAGATGGCAATTTCGAGGTCGCGCTCGATGACGTCGTCGGTGATCTCGGAGCTCATGCCCGCAGTATCGGCCGAATCACCGTCAGGTCCAAGGCCCGGGGGGCATTCTCTGCGTCGCCCGGTTCAGTCCGGTGAGGGACGAAACAGGGCCACTGAGGCCGTGAAACCGTGCAGAAAGTTACGCCCGCCCACCGGGCCGATTTCGCCGGCGGCGAAGAAGCCAGCCACGGGGATGTCGACCTGCAGGCCGTCGCGGATGCAGTTGGCGTCGTGGTCGGGCACCTTGAAGAGACGCGAGCCGCGGCCGTTGCACGAGAAGATCAAGGCCCCCGCGGATTGAGGTTCGGCCGAGAGCTCGCCGCCGCCTTGCGTGCCCATGAGAAAACGCAGGTCCTCCCCGGCGGATTCGGCGTCGCGTACGAGCAACTGGACCGTCTGGCCGCGCCGGACGAAGTCGGCCACGGCGATGGCCCGTTCGCGCTGGTGCAGCCCCATGATCAGCCGCACGAGGAAGTCCCCGCGCCGGAACGTGGTCCGCGTGGCGTCGATCGCGAGCCCCATGAAGGGCGCGGATTGCATCAGCTCTTGGTCGGCTTTGGGAAGGCTGGTCCAGGTCTCCATCAAGACCTCCAGGGCCGGCCGACCGCCCAGTTTGCGGATCATGCTGCGGTCGCAATCGGTGATCACCCAGGGTTTGCCGACCGGACGACAGCCCTGGGAGACGACCGGCCGCAATTCGATCGCCCCTTCGAGCACGACCCCGATGCACCCGGACTCACGGACCCCTTCCGTGGTGAAGAAGAGGGTTTGGCCCTTGTGATCGGCTCCGCTGGCGAGGCCCCCCATGACGGGCACGCCGGCAAAGCGTTCGTTGAGCTCGCGCAGAAACGGATCGATGGGGAAGGTGAAGGGGTCGACGGTCATGATGACCGAAGAGCGCTCCGGATCGCCGATCGGCGGATAGGCCGTGAATTCGGGCTCGTCATCGCCTCTCTGCTGGGCCGAGACCTCGAAGTAGCGCACGTCCGTGCCCGGCAAGGAGGCGGCCCAGACGGACAGGCCCGGTTCGCCTTCGACCTCGCGCCCACGCCCGATGACGCTCTGCGCGGTACAGCCGATCACGACCTCGGTACCCGTTGCCCGGGCCAGCTCTGGCCCTAGATCTTCCAGGCCGGCTCCAAGATGGTGGGTCGCGAAGGCGCAGACCAGATCGGGAATCCTCCCATCGAGCGAAGCTGACAGTTCGCTGGTGACTTCGCGGATCGCTGCAGCGGAGTCACTGTTGCAGGAAAGGGCGCTCGCGAAACGGGGATCAGGCATAGGCAGGGGCCGCGGGGATCCGCTGACAGCGCGGTTCCCCTCCGCCCCTATCCTCGCCCTCGAACGGGAATTCTCCAAGGGAGGGTCTGGGATCTTGATCGTGTCGGACAGCAGACGCCGTCGTGGGTGACAACCTAGGAATCGCCGACAGAGCCGTCGCGCCATCTCGGTCCGGCCTTCCCGGGCACTCTGGCTCGAATCCTCCGATGTGCCGCTGCGTCTCCTCCGCTCGCAGCTAACTTACGATCGAGGCGAACTTCCGACCGAATTGGGGGGGGGCTCTCGCCAAGCGCGTGGCAAAATTGCTCGCCAAATTGGGCGGATCTAGCCCTATGAGAGCCTGTCCTTAAGCGCTCCCACCAACCCCGTACCCGTCTCTTCTATCCCCTCATGCCTCAAAAACGGGGCTCAGAGCGATGACCAAGACGAAAGAACCCGGCGCCGAGCTTCCGCTACAACAGCAGGAAGAAGTCACCATCCGCTTCGCGGGTGATTCAGGTGACGGGATGCAGGTCACCGGCAACCAATTCACCAACACCTCCGCGATGGTCGGCAACGACCTCGCGACGTTGCCGGACTTCCCCGCCGAGATTCGAGCCCCTGCCGGAACGCGGCCGGGGGTCTCGGGGTTCCAGATCCACTTCAGCTCTGCGGATGTGCACACCCCCGGTGATGCGCCCGACGTGCTTGTGGCGATGAATCCCGCGGCCTTGATCGTCAATATCGGCGATCTCAAGCAAGGCGGATTGCTCATCGTCAACACCGGCAGCTTCGGTCCGAACGACCTGAAGAAGGCGCGCCTCGAGACCAACCCGTTGGAGGACGGGACGGTGGACGGCTACCGCGTCATCGAGATCAACATCCACGAACGCGTGAAGCTGGCTCTGAAGGATTCACCGCTCTCGACCAAGGATGTCCAGCGCTGCAAGAACTTCTACACCCTCGGGCTCATGTACTGGCTCTACAGTCGGCCGCTCGAACCGACCATGAACTGGTTGAAGGAGAAGTTTGCGAAGAAGCCCGATCTGGTGGAAGCGAACGTGAAGGCGCTGCAGGCTGGCTACAACGCCGGCGACATCCACGAGATGTTCCAGGGCCGCTACGAGGTGGATGCCTGTACCGAGCTGTCGGCGGGTACCTACCGCAACATCATGGGCAATCAAGCCCTGGGACTGGGTCTGATCGCTGGAGCGGAACAGGCAGGCCTCAAGCTCTTTCTCGGCGCTTACCCGATCACGCCGGCCACGGACCTCTTGCACCAGCTGGCGCTCTACAAGAACTTCGGCGTGCTGACCTTCCAGGCGGAAGACGAGATCGCGGCGATCTGTTCCGCACTGGGCGCATCCTTCACAGGCCGTCTCGGGATCACCAGCACGTCGGGGCCGGGTCTTGCGCTGAAGACAGAAGCCATGGGCCTTGCGGTTTCGACCGAGCTGCCCCTGGTTATCGTCGACGTTCAGCGTGCTGGCCCATCGACCGGGATGCCGACCAAGGTCGAGCAAACCGATCTGTTGCAATCGATCTTCGGCCGCAACGGTGAGGCTCCGATCCCCGTGCTGGCGGCCTCCACGCCGGCGGATGCGTTCGACTGTGCCGTCGAGGCTTGCCGCATCGCCGTCGAGTACATGACGCCGGTCTTGCTGCTCAGCGACAACTACATCGCTAATGGTTCGGAGCCCTGGAGGCTGCCGGACATGGACTCGCTTCCGCAGTTCAAGGTCAAGTTCCATACGGAGACGGAGGGCTTTCTGCCCTTCGGCCGCGACGAGCGCGGCGTCCGCCCCTGGGTCAAAGCGGGTACACCGGGTCTCCAGCACCGTATCGGTGGTCTGGAGAAGGAAGACGGAACAGGCAACGTCAGCTACGACGCCGACAACCACGCGCTCATGACGCACCGTCGCCATGATCGCATCCAAGGCGTGCGCGATTCGATCGAGACGCCGAAGGTCAACGGGCCGGAGAAGGGGGATGTTCTGTTGCTAGGCTGGGGCGGCACCCGTGGCTCGATTCAGAGTTCCTCGGAACGCCTACGCGAGCAGGGTCTGGCCGTCGCCAACGTGCACTTGCGTCACCTGTGGCCCCTGCCGAAGGGCTTGAACGAGATGTTCTCGAACTACAAGTCCGTGATGGTCTGTGAACTGAATCTCGGTCAGCTCTTCCGGGTGTTGCGCTCAGAGATGCCGCAGCACAACTTCATCTCCTACACCAAGGTCGAGGGCAAGCCGTTCCGGTCCTCGGAAATCGTCGATAACGTCCAGGAACTGATCAAGAAGTAGCCATGACCACCAACGTCAAACTGAAGGCAAAGGACTTCAAGTCCGATCAGGAAGTGCGCTGGTGCCCCGGATGTGGGGACTACGCCATTCTCAGCTGTGTGCAGGGTGTGATGGCCGAGCTCGGTGTCTCCAAGGAGAACACCGTGTTCGTTTCGGGCATCGGGTGCTCGAGCCGTTTCCCGTATTACATGGATACCTACGGGTTCCACAGCATTCACGGGCGCGCTCCGGCGATTGCGACGGGTATCAAGGTCACCGACCCCAACCTGTCCGTGTGGCTGGTCACGGGTGACGGCGATGCGCTCTCGATCGGTGGCAACCACCTGATCCACCTCCTACGTCGTAACGTCGACATCAAGGTTCTGTTGTTCAACAACGAGATCTACGGTCTCACGAAAGGGCAATACTCGCCGACGTCGCAACTTGGTTTGCGTACGAAGGCCACCCCCTTCGGCTCGATCGACAACCCCTTCAACCCGATCTCGCTCTCGCTCGGTAGCGGCGCCTCTTTCGTCGCCCGTACCGTCGATACGAACCTCAAGCACCTGAAGGAGATTCTCCTGCAAGCCGCCGCCCACAAGGGCACCAGCTTCATCGAGATCTTCCAGAACTGTGTGATCTTCAACGACAAGGTTTTCGACGAGGTCACCGACAAGAAGGTCCGCGACGATCGCCTGGTCGATCTCGTTCCTGGTGAGAAGGTCGTCTATGGCGCCAACGGCGACAAGGGCCTGCGCCTCAATGGTTTCGACCTCGAGGAATGCTCTGCCGACGAGGCCATGGTCTGGGATGCTTCAACCGCTTCCGCGGCTCCGGCCATGTTGTTTGCGGACATCAACCGCTCCAGCAACCTGCCCACGCCGATCGGCATCTTCCGCAAGGTGGAGCGCCCGGTTTTCGAGGACGATGCCCATCGGCAGATCGAACAGGTGACGGCCAAGAAGGGCCCCGGCCAGCTGAAGGACCTCATCTACGCTGGCGACATGTGGACCGTGGACTGATCCGCCATTCACCCGTCCACGTGGTTTCAAAGGCCCGATGCACCCCAGCATCGGGCCTTTTTTCTTGTCCCATTGTCATGGTCGATCGGGGCAAATGAAAAGAGCCCCATGGTCCTACCGGCCATGGGGCTCCCCTTCCCTCTTGGGTTCCAGACGGGTCAGCCGGCCCGTTTGGCTCCCTCCTTTGGGTTGAGCGGTGCTACTTGATGATGTCGCCGAGCTTGCGCACGCGGCGAATGCCGACGGAGGGAAAGACCAGGTCGCGGTGTTCGACGGGGATGCCGTACTTGGCGGTTTGGCGGATGAAGTCTTCGCTGTCCGCGGCTTCCTTCAGCGGGTGGGCGGCGGCGTCGTGCATCAGCACTTCGAAGCCGTTCGTTTGGTCGAAGCGCCCGATGTAGACCATTTCAGACGTTTCGACGACCAGGTTGATGCCGTGCGGCGCTTGTGCGATGTTCATGATCTCTTCGGTGTCGTGTGAGTCGTTGTTCTCAGGACTGGGCGCCATCATCGGCCTCCGCGGGGCTTGGAACTGAATCGGTGTCAGCAAGGACGTCGTAAGGGGTGAGGTGAGTGTAACGCGCTAACTCGAGCCTTGCACAGAACCCACCCCTGTGGGGCTCTGGACGGTTCGGGTGTCGGACGGCTACTGCGAGCCTTACTCGTGACGAACCGATGTCGAAGCGCTTTCGCAGAGCTCGGCCGGATCACACCTACGAGCCTGTTCCTGAGGGCTCAATCACTCGGGAGCGGATCGACGTGGAAGGGCTTTCCAGAACGCACGCGGGCGAGCGCGTCATCCCAGCGTGAGGGCACCGGATCGAGAGAGCGCGCTCGTTCCAGCTGGGCCAGGGCTTCGTCGAAGCGCCCCAGCTCGGCCAGGGCGAAGGCACGTGTCGCCAGGACCTCGGGGTCGTTTTCGTTAATGGCCAGGGCACGATCCGCATACCCGAGGGCCGCTGTACCGTCCCGGAGCGAGGCGTTCGGGTGGGTGGCCAGCAAGAGGGGCAGGAGTTTCAGCGAGGGCCGGAAGTCCGGGGCCTGCTGCAGCGTCTCTATTAAGGAGGAGATCGCGTCGGCGGCGCGCCCCTGGGCCAGCCGCACGTGGGCCAGGTTGTGCCGGGCATCGGAAAAGGAGGCGCGCCGCAGAAGTGCCAGCTGATACGCCGCCGCGGCCTCTTCCAGCTGTCCCTCCTGGCGACGGAGGAGCCCGCGATAGTAGTTCGCCATGTCGTGTCCCGGATCGAGGCTGAGCGCGCGACCCAGGGCGCGCTCTGCCGCGGGGAAGCGACTGCGCATGGCGTGTAACGAACCCAGCTCGGCCCAGGCGTCTGCGGCAAACTCGGCGCCCTCGCGAATCGAATCGGTGAAGATGTCCTCGGCTTCCTCGTGACGCCCCAGAAACTTCAACGCCAGACCGTGGTTGAAGAGCGCAGCGGCGTCTCCGGGATCCTCTAGCAGGCCCTTGGCGGCCGCGGCTTCCGCACGTTCGTATTCCCCTTGGCGGAGAAGTTCACTCGCTATGTTGGCATAGCTGGTCGTGATCGGATTGCCGGCCGGGTGCCAGGGCAAAGGCAAGAGTGTCACGACAAGGAGCGCGAGCCCGAGTGCGCGTGCCTGCAGGATTCCCTTGCCACCGAGCCTACGTTGTTCGCGAAGCGCCATTGCTCCCACGCCCACGAAGGGCAAGAGCAACGGCACGAGCCCCATGCGGAAGCGGCCCGTGACGAAGAAGGGCAAGAGGCTCACTACCAGTGCGCCCATCGCGAGCATGAGCAACAACGCGAGCCTGTTTCGTGGGCGAGACCACATCCCGATGGCCGCAAGAGGCAAGACCAACCAGAACCGCAGTGGCCACCCCAGCACGTTCAAGACCCAGGACTCTTGGCGATACGCCTCGAATGACACCGCGTCCATGTACTCCGCGCCGTTGACGAGAAACAAGAGCTTGCGCCCCGCCAAA
Organism: Planctomycetota bacterium; assembly: GCA_965662355.1. Taxonomy (GTDB): domain Bacteria; phylum Planctomycetota; class UBA1135; order UBA1135. The sequence goes on from CBFIHP010000005.1 coordinate 131,578, forward strand.
CCCAGGCAGCGCAACGGATCCTCCCCGATCTCGTGCAGTGCCGCGTTGGCAAAGAACCCCGAAACTTCGCCCGGGCTCAGCTCCCTTCCACTCTGCTCCTCCGCGAAACGCCTGGCGTCCGCAGCCTCGTAGTCGATGTGCCCGCGGCCGCCAAGGAGCGGAACATAGAACCCATCGGCGTGCGGCCCGTTTCCTATGTAGAGGTTTACACCGGCGTTCGAGGCCGTCGGCAGGAAGCTCCCACCCAAGGCAGCGTTGCGCATGCCGACGGGTATCAGGACCAAGGCGAGCCCCGTTGCCGCGAACGCGAGTGCCCTGCGCCCAGCTGTCCGCATCAGGAACCAGGAGCAGGGGAGTATCAGGATCGCCGCGTTCTCACGCGTCAGCGTCAGTAGGCCCGCCACGATACCGATGGTCATGGCTGCGCGATGAGGCGATTTCGATCGACCGAGCCTCTCACAAAGAAGGAACAACAAGGCCAGGAGAAACAGCCCGAGCGAGGTCTTCTGCAGGAGTCCATCGCTCCAGATCCATGGGCTGTACAAAGCCGCGGCGAATCCCGCGATGCGCCCCGCGCCAATACTGGCCATGCGCGTGGTGAGAGCGGCGATCATTCCAGAGGCCAAGGCTCCGAGGATTCCTTGCAGGAGGCGCGGGAAGAGGAACCCCTCTCCGAACACCCCAAAGTGGATCCCGAGGACGTACGGATACAGAGGCGCCTGATAGAAGACCTCGCTGCCGAACCAATCGCCCGCCGCGATTCTCCTTGCCCAATCGACGTAGCCCCGCGCATCGCCGACTGGTACGGCCGCAAGCTCGCTCGTGCTGAGCTCGAAGACGGCCAACCAGCGCAGAAGCAACGCCACGCCGCAAACGAGTGCCAAGTCGCGTCTGGACATTCCCGTCGCCGGATCGTTAGTTACTTCGCCGTTCATAGGTTGGAAGCGCTCCGCATCTGCGCGGAGGGCTGGTACTTTACACGCACGATGTCTGTGTCCGAGCTTCTGAACCAATTCCCCCGCAGAGGGCAGCTCGAGTGGATCGGGCTTTCCCCGAAGCGACGCGCGCCCATCCAATCCGTCGACGAGGCCGTGATGGCACCTGGGACCGGGCTGGAAGGCGACCACCATTCACGCTCGGGACGCGGGAAGCGCCAGGTGACGCTGATCCAGGCCGAGCACATCGCCGTGATGGCCAATCTGATCGGCCGCGAGGTTCGGCCGGAGGAGTTGCGACGCAATCTTGTCGTCTCGGGGATCAATCTGGCGGCTCTCAAGGGCGTGCGTTTTCGCGTCGGCGAAGCGCTCCTGGAGGGGACGGGTCCGTGCCATCCGTGTTCTCGCATGGAGGAAAATCTCGGCCCCGGCGGCCTGAATGCCATGCGCGGCCATGGTGGCCTGACGGCGATCGTGCTCGAGGGAGCCACGCTTCGGGTCGGCGATGCTGTATGGGCTGTCGAGTCCGTATCCTCCGGGTCGGCCTAAGGACTTTTCGCGATCTGCCGATGTAGGAAGGAGTGAACTCCCCTTCCGAACATCAGCGCGATCCGTCGCCCGCCGCGCCCCACGGCCCGGCTGGCCAGGAGGGAATGCCCGAGGAGGTGCGCGTTCCCATCGAGCTGAACGAGGTCTCGCGCCAGGTCGCGACATCGCTGCTCGAGAACGAGGATCTCAATCGTTCGATCGGTCTGATGCTGTCCGGTGTCGGCCGGGCAATGAGGGCCTCGCGTGCGATGCTCTGTCGTTACCGTAATCGTGGCCGAACGGTGTTGCACACCCACGAGTGGACGCCCGAGGGGGGTGAGATCCATCGTCTGGAGCCGCCCGCACAACCCTCGGCGCGTTATGCCTGGGCCCACGAGGTGTTCCAGCGTGGCGAGGTTCTGCGGGTTCCCGATACCTCCCTGCCCGCCAATGGGAGCGACGCCACCGCGGCCGGTCTTCTCGAGCCCGGGGATCGCTCGATGATCGTCCTTCCAGTTCTAATCTCCGGACAGCTCGAGGGCCTGGTTCTCTTCGTCGACGAACAGCCGCGACGCTGGCGTGACGAATTCGTCTCCGTTCTGCAGTTGACCGTCGACGCCTTTGCACGCGGGATCGAGCGACGTCGCGCCGAACGCGAATGCGCCCAGCTCGCGCGTGAGCTGGAAGAGGCGGTTCAGCGCGAGAAGCTCGCCAATCGTTACAAGAGCGAGTTTCTTGCCAACATGAGCCACGAGCTGCGCACGCCGATGAACGCCATCGTGGGCTACGCAGAGCTCTTGGCCCGCTCCAACATCGATCGGCGCACGCAGGAGACCTGGATCTCGAACCTGAAGCGCAGCACCGAGTACCTGCTGACACTGATCAACGACGTGCTCGATCTCTCCAAGATCGAAGCCGGTCATATGAGCCTCGAAACGCTCCCGAGCTCGTTGATCGATGTCGTTGCCAGTGTTCAGGATCTCCTGGGTGGAGTCGCCGCCGAGAAGCTCCTGAGCCTCGATATCGAGATCGTGGGAGAGTTGCCGTGCGAGATCGACACCGACTCCATGAGGCTCGAGCAGATTCTTGTCAACCTCGTCGGCAACGCGATCAAGTACACCGAACGCGGAGGAGTGCGTCTCGTACTGCGCAGCGCCCAGGATCGACAGTGGTTGATCTTCGACGTCATCGACAGCGGTCCGGGGATCGCGCCCGAGGACAGCCTGCGCCTGTTCCGTCCTTTCAGCCAGCTGAACCCCTCCTCCAACGAAGGGAGCGGATTGGGGCTTTTGATCTCGCGGCATCTCGCGCGGCTTCTGGGCGGGGATATCTCGCTCTCGAGTGAGTTTGGCCAGGGTTCGACCTTCACGCTCGAGGTACCCCTCAGCGGTGACTGGGACAAGACGTTCACCCACGTGACTCCGAGACCGGTCGTACAGGTATCCACGCTGGTGCGCACTCTGGTCGGGTCGCGGGTTCTGGTCGTCGACGACAGCTCGGAAAACCGCGAAGTCCTGCGCTTTCTGCTCGAGGAGGCCGGAGCGGAGTGCGAGATCGCGGGCAACGGAGCGGTGGCGATCGATGTGGCTCTCAATGGCAAATCGACAGGGCGTCCGTTCGACGTTGTCCTGATGGACATGAGCATGCCGGTGCTCGACGGGTACGAGGCGACGCGTCGCCTGCTGCAACATGGCTTCGATGCGCCGATCATCGCCCTGACCGCCTTGGCCATGCCGGGGGATCGCGAGCGCTGCTTCGAAGCGGGCTGCATCGATTACCTGAGCAAGCCCATCGTGCCTTCGCAGCTCTTGAGATGCGTCGAGAAACACCTGTCTCTGGTGGCGCACGGTCCGCTGTCGCTCGCAGACGAGAAGGGCCTCGATCCGCCTTTTTCGCTGGCCGGCAATCCGCGCTTCGAGCGAGTGATCGAGCGCTACGTCGCTTCCTTCCCCGGATGGATCGAGAGCATCCGTGGGCTTCTCGCTGCGGGCGAGTTGAAGACGCTCCAGACGAAGGTCCATCGGCTGCGCGGAACGGCCTCGAATTACGGCTTTCCCGAGGTTGCCGAAGCGGCGGGGACCTGTGAACACGCGCTCCGGGCGGGTCGGCCGGCCGAGGAGGTGTCCAGCGCGGTGCAGGGGCTTGTGGATTGCCTCACACGGGCCGCCGGGGGCTAGTCCGGAAGGGGCTCAAGCTGGCGGCCGATCTGGCCGACCGCTAGGTGTGAATTCTCTTCCATCCGCCGAGTCCCGATTGACCGTTTTCCGAACGCGGTCCCGGTACAGCTCCATGCCTCCCCGGCTCCTACCCCATAGCGTACGTGCACTGCTAGCTCTCACCTGTCTCGGGTGGGGGGGCGGTTGCATTGGCAATCGCATCATCCATCCGGAGGTGCCCTCGCCCGAGGAGTTGGCGGAGTTTCATGCGGCGGGCCCGGAGATTCCGACCTACGACGCGGATCAGTTGATGGCGGTGAACACGGGTGGACCGTACAAGCTCGTCTCGGGCGACCTTATCCTGCTGTCGCTACCCCCGCAGGTATTCCCGGACTATGAATCCGAATCCGGAGACGTGCCGCGGGAGCTGAAGACGCGCATCGACGAGGAAGGCAAGCTGCGTCTACCGAAGCTCGGGTTGTTCCCGGTCGCCGGTCTGACATTGGCCGAGACGGAAATCTCGATCGCCACCGCTTACACTGCGGTGGAGCTCTTCAAGAAAGAGCGTCCGAACGTCGTTTGCACGGTCGAGGAATACCGCACGGTTCCCGTGACGGTCTGGGGCGCGGTCGGGAACCCCGGCATCTATCCGCTCCGCAGTGATCGTCTGTCCGTCCTCGGAGCCCTGATGGCAGCGGGTGGTATCAACACCGATCGTGGCTCCAGCTCGATTCGCATCCAGCGCCCGGGTGCGGATGGTAAAGCGGAGACCGTCCCCGTGCACTCGACCGACATTCCCCTGTACGACATCGCCTTGATGGGGGGTGAGACGATCGTCGTCGATCCTGCGCAGGACCGCAAGTTCTCCGTCACGGGGCTGGTCAAGAAGGTCGGGCTCTTCCCGTATCCCGAGCACGAGCAATACAACCTGATGCAAGCCATCGCCGTTGCCGGTGGCGTCGATGCCACCGCGGCCCCGCGCTTCGCAACCATCTATCGCAAGAAGAAGGACGGCGAGGTCATTGGCGCGACTTTCCGGCTCGATGGACTCGCCCTGGTCCATGCCTCGAACATCCTGGTCAAGGGCGGCGATGTGATCGCTGTCGAGCACACCGAGGGCAGCTGGTTCCGCAGCTTCCTCTCCGACGTCTTCGGCTTCCGTTTGAGCGGTTCCACCACCACGACTCTGTGACTCACAGCATGAACGAGATCCGCATTCCCCAGGTCGAGCGACAACCCTCCGGTGGCGGTGAATCCGTCGACGCGGGGAAGCTGGCTCGATCCCTGTGGCGCGGGAAGTGGTACTTCCTGATCCTCCCTGCGCTCGCCGCGGGAGGGATGTACCAATGGCTGAAGGGTCAGCGCAACCTGTACCGCACGACGGCCCAGGTGCAGGTGTCTCCCAAGGAAGTAGATCCCCTGAAGGGCAGCTCCGCCTCGTCGAACAAGGCGCGCACGGTACTCAAGCAGCAGCAAATCCTGGTTAAGTCGCCGGCGATCCTGAAGCCCCTGGCCGAGTCCGATGAGATTCGCGGCCTGCGGAGCTTTTCGAAGGAGATCATTGGCTCGAAGCCCTTGATCACCGAGCTGAACGACCGCCTCGGCACGGTAGTCGATCCGAATACCGATCGCTTGCAGATCGCCTACATGAGTCCGTTTCCGGATGAAGCGGCGATCATTGCGCGGGCAACGGTCGAGCGCTATCTCGAATACCACCGCGAAAAGAAACGCCATTCCGCTCAGGAGTCGGCGAGCATTCTTCAAGGCGAGGTCCAGGAGTACCTGGCGAAGATGGAGGATCTCACGACGAAGCTGATCCAGCTGCGTACGGAGAACAACATTATCGAGGGCGGCGAGACCTTCGTGGAATCGCGCCTGACGGAAACGCGCTCGCTGTGGAACAAGGCGCACTTCGACATGCTCGAGTCGAAGAAGACTTACGAGACGCTGGTCGAAACCGAGAAGGACGAAGAGGCCTTCATCGAGCTAGGGCGCCACCGTCGTACCGTTGCGCAGAATCCGAACCTCGAGGCCGCTCTCACCGAAATCGAGACGGAGCTCCGCAGCAAAGAACAGGACCTCGAGCGGCGTTCACGTAACCAGGGCGAGCTTTTGCTGGCAGACCTGAGGACAGAGATCGCACTCCTGCGAGTGCGGCACCGCGAAGTGCTCCTGCAGTACGCCAAGAGCTACAAGATCGACACGGAGATGGCGTATGGGGAGGCCAAGCGCTGGGCGACAAGCCTCGATGCGGATGTCGAGGGCCTCCGCGAAGAGCTGGCCCGTACCAACAACGCCCTGCAGCGGATCGCGAACTACGAGAAGGAGTACGAGCAGATATCGGACTTCAGCGATGGAATGCTGTCCCGGCTGGGCGAGCTCGAAGTCGAGAACCAGACCGGCGCCCTGAACATCGATGTCTTTGACTACGGCCGTCCCTCCAACGAACCGGCCTCTCCCGATCGTGTCAGCATGATGATGTACGCGGTTGCCGGCGGCTTTGGCCTCGCCTTCGCGATCGTCATGTTACGCAGCTTCACCGACAAACGCATTCGCACGGTGGAGGAGGTTCCGCGCCTGTTGAACGTCAACGTCGTCGGCGTGATGCCGCGCATCCGTGGCAGCTCCAGGAAGCGGGCCGGACGCATTGCGGAAGAGCAAAGCATGTCGATCGCTGCCGAGGCCATACGCAACCTGCGTACGGCCGTCACCTTCGCCCTGCCCAAGAACGGCTCGGGTGTCGTCCTTGTGACGTCAGCGGTTTCCGGCGAGGGCAAGAGCGTGACAGCCAGCAACCTGGCCTTCGCCCTGGCGACGGCCGGGCGGCGGACCCTACTGATCGATGGCGATCTCCGCCATCCCGGTCTGCATCACATGTACGGGTTGAAGATCGGCGGCGGCCTGGGGCAGGTTCTGACGCGCTCGATGACGATCAGCAAGGTCATCGTGCAGAACGTGGCCGCTGGCCTCGACTTCCTTCCGGCAGGCGATGCCTTCGGCAAGCCTGCCGAGCTGTTCGAGAGCGAGATCTTCCCCGAGCTCTTGAGCTATCTGCGCAATCGGTATGACAACATCGTGTTCGACTCGGCGCCGATTCTCGAGTCCTCCGAGGCTCGGGTCATCGCCGCGGATACGGACCTGTCGGTTTTCGTGACTCGACTTGGAGTTTCGATGTCGCCGGACGCCGTGCGTGCGATCGACATCTTGCGTACGGTGGATTCGCGGGTCGTCGGGATCTTCGTCAACGACGATCGCAACAAGAAGTCCACAACCTATGCCGGCGGCATCTCCCACGGTGCGCTGCGAAAGTTCGATCCAGCTCCGGCCTCGTCCCCCCGGCGAGACTCTTCCCGGCGAGACGTGGAGGGCTGAGCGGGAAGGCATTCTATGGAGGCCCTTGCCAACCTCCCCGAGAAGCCGCCGGAGAAAGCGGCAGCCGGGGCACGTCGCGTTGCCAACGCATCGATCTGGACGATCGGATCGATGGCATCCATGAGTCTGCTGCGCCTCGGTACGCAGATCGCCCTCACGTACCTGCTTCTGCCACATCACTTTGGCGCCATCGCCCTGATGCGGGTGTTTCTCGTGCTGCTCGAGATGGTCTCGGACGTCGGGATTCGCGGATCGGTCGTGTACCACCAGAAGGGTGAAGAAGAGGGCTTCCTGAACACGGCCTGGACCCTACAGATTCTCCGCGGAGGGTTGATGTGGTTGGCTGCCTGTGTCCTGGCCTGGCCGGTCGCGGCCTTCTATGACGAGCCGATCCTCATGTGGCTCTTGCCGGTGGCTGGGCTCGAAGCGATCAACAACGGCTTTCTGTCCGTGCGCATTTTCACGAGCGAGCGGCGGCTCGATCTGAAACTGCCCGTGCTCCTGGACTGGATCGGGTTGGGCGTTTCCGTGGCGACCACGGTCATCTGGGCCTTGATCCAACCCAGCGTGTGGGCGCTAGCGGCAGGGCCGCTCGTGGGTGGGCTCTTCAAGACCATCGCCAGTCACAAGCTCCTGCCTGGAGAACGCCTGCGCTTGGCCTGGGATAGTGAACATGTGCGGGCGCTGTTCGACTTCGGCAAGTGGGTCATCGGCGGCACGATCGTCAGCTTCGTCGCTCAGCAGTTCCACATCCTCTACCTCGGTAAGTTCCTGCCCGCGGCAATTCTGGGCGTCTATGGAGTCGCCTGGAACTTCAGCGTGCAAGCATCCAAACCGCTGACTGTGCTCAGCAACCGTGTGATCATCCCGCACTTCGCGGCCTTCGGTCGCGAAGGTGGGGCGCAGCATGCGCAAGCCGTCGATCGCGCCCTGTCGCGCTTCCTGCCCGCGTGCCTCCTGATCACCGTCTGCACGGGGCTGGTCAGCCCGGCCCTGTTCGGTTTCTTCTACGAGGGCTCGTTCATCGAGGGTGGGGACATGGGACGGCTTCTTGCCGGTGTCGTTTGGTTCATGGTGTTACAGCACGTTCCGCGCAGTGCCCTGCTTTCGATCGGTGTCTCGCGCAAGGTCGCCTCGATGGCCTTCGTCAACGCCATCTTCACGGTTGCCGGGATCATATCGGGGTACGTGTTGACGAAGGGGTCGGTCCCCGGTGCCATCATCGGCAACGCCATCGGAAATGTCGCCGGTTGCGTATGGGGTGTTGCCGCGACGCGCCGAGCGGGCTTGCGCGTCGGTCGTTCGATGGCGTACTACTCGCTCTGGTTCCTGCTGCTCTCGCTCATGGGCTACGGGCTCAGCGAGCTGCTGGTCGAGCAGTATGAATGGAGCGGATCCATGGCCAGCGCGGTTTCGACAGCCGTCTTTGGCGTGCCTCTGGCCATCCTGGTCTGGGTGCGCACCGGTCGGCACATGCTGGCCCAGAGGAGAGCCGCGTGATCGCTCTACTTGCGTTGACGCAGAGGCCCGAAGCGCAACAGTCGTACGGGTTGGTCGTGCACCTCGTTATGGGGGGCTGGTATCCGCTGTGCTTCGCACTGTTCATCTTCATGAAGCCAGCACGCGCCGTGGCCCTGGGCCTCGTCGCCGGCTTCTTGCTGTTGCCGAAGGCCTCCTACGACTTTCCCGGGTTTCCGAACTACGACAAGGCGCTCTCGATCGTCCTGGGCGTGTTCGTGGCTGCGTTGCTGTTCGATTCGGGGCGTCTGTTGACCTGGCGGCCTCGCAAGATCGACATCCCCATGGCCATCCTGTGCGTGGCGCCTTTTCTTTCGGCGGTCATCAATGGAGACGGCGCCTATGAAGGTGTCTCGAACACCTTCGACTTCTCGATGCGCTGGGGACTGCCCTGGATCCTCGGGCGCGTCTACTTCCATGAGTTTGAAGCGCAGAAGATCCTGGCGGCGACGATCGTGGGAGGGGCGCTGATCTACGTGCCCTTTGCGCTGTACGAGATCAAGATGAGTCCGATGCTGCACAAGGATGTGTACGGCATCGCGCTGAAGTCCTTCAAGCACGCCCAGCGTGGCGGGGGGCTTTGGCGGCCGAATGTCTTCATCTCCCATGGACTCGCCTACGGACTCTACAACGGCCTCGCGGGGATGCTCGCCTTCTGGCTCTGGTACGCGAAGAGCAAGCGGAGCGTATTGAACATTCCGATGGGCACCTGTGCCGCGATCCTGATCGCGATGGCCTTCGCCGCCCAGTCCATGGGGGCCGTGGCGCTCATGGGCGGTGGAATCGCCGTCTTGATGCTGGGCGCTCGATATCGGTTGGTCGCACCGCTGGTGCTCTGCCTGGCGGCACCGCCTGTCTATATCGGATTGCGGCAGGTGTTTCGCTGGGACGGTGAGGAGTTGCTCGAATTGGCCCAGGGTGTCTTCGGCAAGGAACGCGCCATCTCGCTGAACGTACGCTTGGCCAACGAAGCTGCCCTGGCAGATCGCATCCTCCAGAAGCCATGGTTCGGCTTCAACGACTTCCGTGACTTCACCGGCAACACCGACGAGAAGCACGCGGCCACTGTCGACAGCATGTGGCTCTTGTATCTGGGTCTGTACGGCGCCGTGTCGCTGATCGGGCTGTATGGCTTCCAGTTGACCGCCCCGGGGCTTCTGTGGCGGAAGCTGCCACCAGAGTACTGGGGCCACCCCGTGTTCGCTTCGGCGGTGGCTTTGGGACTGACCTCGGCTCTGGTTTCGCTGGACGGCCTGATGAACGCGGTCGAAATCGCGGCCTTTACGTGTGCCGGCGGCGGCGTTGCGCATCTCCTGGGAACACCCGAAGGACGGGAGTTATGGACGAGCTGAGATCTACATCGTCGGTCATGGCGACGAACACTGCGTTGACCGATCCCTTCTTTATCGTCGGGTCGGAGCGCTCGGGCACCACGCTCTTGCGCTTGATGCTGCAGCATCATCCCGATATCGAGTGCGCACCGGAGTTCGAGTTCCTGGTGGAGCAAATGACGCCTGAGGAAGGCTACCCCGAGCTCGCGACCTATCACGCGTGGCTCGAGACCAATCGTATCTTTGTGCCCCACGAGCTGAACATCGATCGAGGCCTGAGCTATCCCGCACTGGTGCGGAGTTTCCTGGAGCAGTACTGCAATCGCACCGGTAAGTCCGTGCGCGGCGCGACTTGCCACAAACACTTCGATCGCCTGCCCCGCATCTGGCCCGAGGCCAAGTTCGTGCACCTCTTGCGCGACGGTCGCGATGTGGCGCGTTCGTGCATCGGCATGGGCTGGGCGGGCAACGTGTGGCACGGGGCGCAGGGGTGGCTGGATGCCGAGGTACTCTGGGACACCCTGGCGCGTCGGACACGCACCGAGAACCTGTATGAGCTGCGCTTCGAAGACCTGATCAAGGATACCGAAGGGGAACTTGGTCGACTGTGCGAGTTCCTTGGCACGTCCTATTCGCCGGCGATGATGGACTACGAGCGGGCGAGTACCTACTCCCGCCCGGATCCAAAGCTGGTCGAGCAGTGGCGCAAGAAGCTGTCCCCGCTGGAGCTCGGCTTGCTGGAAAACCGCATAGGCGAGCGGCTGGCGGAACGCGGCTATCCGAAATGCGGTGTGGATTCGACGCGTGTCGGGTTCGTGCGCCGGGCGTTGTTGGCGCTTCAGAACCGCGTCTTCCGTTTCCGGTTTCGCTGTCGTCGCTATGGCTTCGCCCACATTGCATTGGCCAAGTTCGCCCGCTGCGTGGGCTGGGAGACGCTCGAGGTCCAGCTGCTCGTGAAGCAGAACGAAATCGACAACGGTTATATCAAGTGAAACTCGCCTATCTCGTCAATCGCTATCCGAAGGCAAGCCATAGCTTCATCCGCCGCGAGATTCGCGGTCTGGAAGGTCTGGGGTTCGAAGTCGAACGTATCTCCGTACGCGCCCATGGAGACGATCTCGTCGATGCGCGGGATCTGAAAGAGGCCGAGCGGACTCATGTGCTTCTGAGTGGAGCGGGGCGATTCGTTCTTGATTCGCTGCTCGTTGCGTTGGCGCGGCCCCTTGCCTTTGTGCGCGGATTTTGCAAAGCGATCTCTTCGGGGCGCGGGTCCGATCGGGGCGTACTGCGAAACCTTGCATACCTCGGAGAAGCGGCTTCACTGGTGCGACTTGCGCGCCAACGTGGTTTCCGCCACGTGCATGCCCACTTCGGCACGAACCCTCCTGCGGTATGCGCCCTCGCGCGCGTGTTGGGTGGTTTGACGTTCAGTTTCACCGTACACGGCCCCGAGGAATTCGATCGCCCCGGACCGTTGAAACTCAGCGAGAAGATCGCTCAGGCGGACTTCGTTATCGCCATCAGCGAATACGGGCGCAGTCAGCTCTACCGCTGGTGCGAGCACGAGCACTGGAAGAAAATCCACGTGGTTCACTGCGGTGTCGACGAGCTGTTCCTCGGTAAGTCGCCACCGCCGATTCCCGACAAGCTGCGTCTGGTGTGCGTCGGTCGACTTTGCGAGCAGAAAGGTCAGTTGTTGCTCGTCGAGGCAACGGCATGCCTGCTGCACGAGGAGGGTATCAACGTCGAGCTGGTCCTCGCCGGCGACGGCGAGATGCGCCCGGCGATCGAAGCCCTGGTCGTGAAGTACGGCATCGAGGACAACGTGCGCATCACGGGCTGGATCGACAACGACCAGGTCCGCGAGGAGATTCTCCAGGCCAGGGCGCTGGTCCTACCCAGCTTCGCCGAGGGCCTACCGGTGGTGTTGATGGAATCCCTCGCCTCGCGTAGGCCTGTGATCGCGACCTACGTGGCCGGGATCCCCGAGCTGGTCGTTCCGGAGGAAAGCGGCTGGTTGGTTCCGGCGGGAGATGTCGACGCTTTGATGCGTGCCATGCGCTCGGCCTTGACGACGCCTCTGTCGCGAATGGAAGCCATGGGGCGTTCCGGCGCGGAACGTGTGCGCTTGCGCCACGACGTCAGGCGCGAAGCCTCGAAGTTGGCCGAATTCTTGAGGAGGTGTGCCTGAAATGGCCTCGCTCCTCGTTTCTCTGGCGGCGCTCTTCGTCAGCGTCCCGATCGCCGTCCTCGCCATCGAGTGCTTTGCGGCAATCTTCATGCGCCGAGCTCCCAAGGAGCCCGAGTTGATCAAGCGCCCCGGCGTCTGCGTTCTGATCCCGGCCCACGATGAGGCCAAGTGCATCGAAGCAGCGATCGCATCGGTGCGCCCCCAGCTCGTCGGGCGAGATCGAATTCTGGTCGTGGCCCACAACTGCAAGGACGCCACCGCTTCCAAGGCCCGCTTGGCCGGTGCGGAGGTGCTGGAGGTCGAGGACGATGGGCAGGGCGGGAAGCCCGATGCCCTGAAGGCGGGTTTGAGGGCTCTAGATGACAACCCGCCCGCGGTTTGCTGCGTGATCGACGCCGATTGTCGGGCAGAGTCTGGTTCGATCGAGGCTCTCGCTTACGCTGCCTTCGGACACGATGCACCCGTGCAGGGCGTCTACCTGTTTCGAGCCACGGACGAAGTCGAGCTGTCTTCGATCTCGAGCCTCGCTCTCCTGGTGAAGAATGCGGTACGTCCATTGGGGCTGCATCGACTCGGGATGCCGTGTCTTTTGAATGGGGCGGGCTCGGCGTATCCGTTCCGCCTGCTTCGCCACGCGCCGCATGGGGAGGGTAGCATCGCCGAGGACTACCAGCTCTCGATCGATCTTGCGTTACAAGGACACGCGACACGCTTCTGTCCGAGGGCCGAGGTTCGTAGCACCTTGCCCGGTTCGAACCGTTCGGCCTTCAAGCAGCGCAAGCGCTGGGAGCACGGACACCTGCGCCTGTTCTTGACGGCAGCCCCGCGGCTCTTCGTGCGCGGTATCTTGCGCCAAAGCACAGATCTCGTCGGGCTGGCCCTGGATCTTTGTGTGCCGCCGCTGTCGTTCCTTGCCCTGTGGTGGGCGGCGACCACGGCTCTTGCCGGTGCCCACCTCATGCTGGGTGGTCCCGCGACTGCGCTTTGGGTCTCGGGCGTCTCCGGATCTCTCTTGCTGACCACGATCATCGCTTCGGTGTGGAAGTTTGCCGGCGCGAAACCTGCTCTCGGACTTCTGTGGCTCGTACCTCGGTACGTGCTGTGGAAGATCCCCCTCTACCTGGCTTACCTGTTCCGCCGGGAAACGAAATGGAAGAAGACGGAGCGTCACGGATGAGCCAACACTCAGGAGCCGGGCTGCAGGCCCTTTTGCTTGACGACGACGAATTCGCCCTGGAGTTCCTCGAGGTCTTCCTCACCGAGCGTTATCCGGAACTAGGAATCGAGACCCGCAAGAAGCCCGATCCCACAGGGGACTTTGATCTGTACTTCCTCGACGATGACTTCGAGGGGGTCTGTCTTGCTGGCAAGCTTGCGCGACGCATCCGGGCCCAACGACCCGATGCGGTCATCATCGCTTTCTCGGCCTGCCTCGACGAGCAAACACTGAAAGAGCTTCTGGCTGCTGGATGTAACGGTGTTTGCGACAAGCGTGTTTCCGAGGATCTTCCGGAGATGGTTTCCGCGCTCGATCGCTGTCTGGGCGAGCTCGAGAAGCAACGTCGCAAGCCGCCGACGGATCTCACCGGTCGCTATCTGTTGAAAACTTTTCGCGAGCTCTTCCGCGAATGGAATCGGCGCCTGGATATCCAGAGAGGCGCGGAACGTTCGGGGGGGGATGGGGTTTCCAAGAAGGCCGGTTAGTTCTCTTCCAACGTCGATCATGCATCAGGGTATCAAGGTTCTTTTTCTCGGTTCGTTCCTCCTGTTCTTCAACGGCCTCCAGGCTGCGGGAGCGGTTTCCAGTGGGCTCGACGTGGAGGAGAAGCGCCTGCCCATCGGGATGAACCTACGGATGGTCGGCCCTCGCAGCCGCGAGTGGGTGTTCGTCGATGTCATGAAGAGTGCCTCGATGTGGCGCTACGCTGATGAATCGGGTTCGAAGCGCGGCGGGCGTTCGGGCGGCCGCACGCGTGGAGGTCGTCGCACAGGCTCGCCGGGTGGGGAGTCCTCGTCCCCTCTGGAACGCCGCCGCCAGCGCATGCAGGCCATGCAAGCCGAGCGTGTACCGACCGACGAGCGGGGTTGGCCGACACCGGAGGGTAGGCGTGCGATCACGTGCTCGATGATGGCGGAACAGGAAGGGCGCTATCCGGGTGGAACCTATGTTTGCACCTGGAAAGGAGCGGGCGAGGTTCGTTTCGAACGTGCCGCCCGTATCAGCGAGCGCGAAGACCATCGGCTTCTGGTCGAGGTCGACCCCTCGAAAGGCGAGATCCGACTGCGCATCGATGGTTTCGATCCGGAGGATCCGATCCGGGACATTCATCTCTGGATGCCCGGCTTCGAGGATGCCGCGTCACCCTTCCATCCGCTCTTTGTCGAGCGACTTCGACCCTTCTCGGTCCTGCGCTTCTACCCCTGGATGCGACCCTTCTCTTCCTCGGGCAAGTGGGACAGGCGTCCGAAGCCCGAAGATGCACGCCAGTCGGACGACGACGGCGTTGCGGTGGAATACATGGTTGCGCTCTGCAACGAACTGGGCGTCGATCCCTGGTTTTGCATTCCCCACACCGCCGACGACGAGTACGTGCGCGAGTTCGCCGCCCTGGTCCAGGAGAGCCTGCATGCGGATGCGCGCGTCTGGGTCGAGTACTCCAACGAGATATGGAACTCGTCCTTCGTGCAAGCCCAGTGGGTGCGAGCGGAAGCGCAACGGCGTGGCGTCAAGACCGCCGAGCTGACCGCCAGCGAAGCCGGCCGCATCTTCCGGGGTTTCCGTGAGGCCTTCGGCGACGACCGGGACCGAGTCATTCGCGTGGCCGCGGGCCAGCTCCACAACCCAGGCATCGCTCGCGTTCTGTGTCGTGGCCTTGGGGAAGAGGTCGATGCGATCGCCGTCGGTGCCTACTTCGGAGCCAAGCCTTCTCGCGACGAGCTGGGCGCTAGCGGTGATGTCGACGGTTTGATGGAGGCAGCGCGTCAGAACCTCGATTCGGTCGTGATGCAACGCATCGCCGAACACAAACAACTCGCCGAACAACTATCGCGCAGGCTCGGTCGCCACATCGCCCTCGTCACCTACGAGGGCGGCCAACACCTCGTGGCGCGTTCAGCGCATGGGGGCCGGGGTGGCGGCGGTTCCAGTTTGGCTCTCTCGCCCGAAACGACCGATCGCGTGCAGGATCACCCCGGCATGTACGAGGCCTACCGAGCCCTGCTCGAGGGCGGAAGGCAACGGGGACTCGAGCTGTTTATCGCCTACGACTTCGTCGGTCGCCGCACCCACGCCGACACGTTCGGGCACCTTCGCTTCCTTGACGAGCCGGGAGCTGCGTCCCCGAAATTTCGGGCTTTGGTCGAGGATTGGATCGAATCGGATTGAGGTCGATTTCGTGAGCCCCCTGGGCGTACGTCCACTCAGAACTGGAAGTAGATGAAGGGCACGTGGCCGGCCGAGGCCAGCGGGAAAATCAATGCAAAGGCGACGCCATAGGCGATGGCGAAGAGCGGATCGGGCATTTCGCGGAAGGGGCGCCGCCAGCGCTCGTGGGACATCGCGCCATGGACGAGGGCGAAGGCTAGAATCGCGATCCACCATCTGGGGCTGACCATGGCCTCGGGGGTGTCGCGCCCGTTCCCCACACCAAAGAGCCCTCCGATGAAGGTCATGGAGGAGCGGAGGTCGGGGGCACGAAAGAACACCCATGCGAGCGAGGAAACGAAGAGCACGTAGGTGTGTCCGAGGAGCGCGGAGCGCAGGCGGCTTTCGATCTTGACCACTCGCTCAAAGATCAGAAACAGACCGTGAAAAAGGCCCCACACGACGAAATTCCAGCTAGCACCATGCCAGAGACCGCAGATGAAGAAGACCAGGAACAGGTTCCAGTAGGTGCGGGTCGTCGAGCTCCGGTTGCCGCCCAGGGGAATGTAGAGGTAGTCCCGGAACCACGACGAGAGGCTGATGTGCCAGCGTCGCCAGAATTCGGTGATCGTGCGCGCGAGGTACGGGAAGTTGAAGTTGATCGGCAGGGCATAGCCCAGCAATCCGGCGCATGCGATGGCCATGTCGCTATAGCCCGAGAAGTCGCAGTAGATCTGCACGCTGAACATCGATAGCCCCATCCACTTGGCCAGTGGACCGAACGCTTCGGGATTGTCGAAGATTCTCTCGATGACCGGCGCGAAGTTGTCGCCGACGACAGCCTTCTTGACATAGCCGAAGAGAAAGAGCGAAAGGTGGGCGCGGAAAGCAACCTGGGTGAGGCGCCGTTTCTCTACGAGCTGAGGCAGGAATGTTGTCGCCCGTACGATTGGGCCCGCCACGAGCTGAGGGAAGAAGGCCACGAACAGGGCGAAGTCCCCGAGATCACGTGTTGGATCGAGCCTGCGGCGATAGACATCGATCGTGTAGGAGAGGGTCTGGAAGGTGTAGAAGCTGATCCCAACGGGCAGCACGATCTCCAGCACGGGCAGGCTGAAATCCAGCCCGAGGCTGACGAAGAACTCGTGGGCGGAGCGAACGAAGAAGCCCGCGTACTTGAAGTAGCCCAGGATGCCCAGGTTGCTGATCAAGCTGGCGATCAGCCAGCCACGTCGGGCGCGCGGGCCTGCTTCCTTCGAGAGGGCGAGACCGACGCCAAAGTCGACCAGCGTGGACAGCAGGATCAACCCCAGGAAGCGCCAATCCCAGCCCGCATAGAAGATGTAGGAGCAAGCGAGCAGCCACAGCTTGCGCGATCTGTTTCCACGCAGCGACCAGTGCACGGCCCAGCAGGCGGCGAAGAAGACGAGAAAGCGGAGTTCGTTGAAGTACATCGCCTAGCGCAACGCACCGCTTTCGATCAGATCAGCCCACCGATCCGCAAGCAGGCGGCTGAACTGCTCGGCACCCTCGCGATTCAGGTGATTGGCGTCGTAGCGTCGATCCAATCGGTACAGCTCGGGATAGCGATCCGGGTGATTGAACGAGAGTAGGTGGGGAATAAGCCCTTCCTCGTGCAAGTCGAAGGCGTAGGGCGTTCCGAAGCTACCGGGGGGCACGAAGAAGACCGGCTCGATGCCGGTGGCGCGGATCAAAGCAACCTGATCGGCCAGGGCGCGTTCGTTGATGAGGCGCGTGGGTGTCGAGGTCCGATTCGCGCGCTCGAGGAGCCCGATGGCCTTTTCGTACTGCTTGGAATCCTCCAGTAGGGTTCTCCTGCGGGCCATCACGACCTCGTTGCTGTCTTCCTCCAGTGGCTGATAGCCGCGCCCCTCCGCAACGTATTCCGCTGACGTCGATTGTGTCGGCGGCGTTCCAAGGAACCCGTCGAAAAGGCGTTCTCCATCCCCGTAGTTCGAGAGGCGCCAGGCCAGAATCTGAAGATGGCCCAGGGCGAAGTGGATGCGGCGGAGGAGCGGCTCGTCCAGCGCATACGCCATCTCCAGCGTGCCGAAGGTCTGGCGTACTGTGTGCCAGTTCTTCGAGCGCACACTGCGCCGGTTCTTCCCCTGCATCTTGTGGCGCCAAATGCCGGGTTCGATCAGAACGTTGCGCAGATTGGGGCGCAGCAGGGGCAGGGCTTCCCGCAAGACGTGGTCGGCCTCGAATCCCGTCATCGCCGCCCCACCCAGGTTGAAGCTTTTGGTAGGGAAGCCGCGTTCGGCCATGCGTGCGTCGATGATCTCGGGGATGACGTGCCGGAACGTCTCGCTCGAGCCGATGAAAAGGGTGTCGTACTTCCCTCCGTGTTCAGCCAGGTGCTCGAGCTTCACCGTGACCGACCATTCCGACGGTCCAGGCAGCGATTGGCGGAGCGCACTCGCCGCCACCAAGAACGAGCCCAGGCAGAGGATCGCGAGCAAGACCGACCGTACCGGGCGAATCGAACACTCTTCCTTGATCAAACCTGGCTTCGTTTGGGGACGGGATGTGGAACGAATCTAACGTCCGTCCGTACGGACTCGTGCGAGGAATCATACCCCCGCCCGTCATTCGAAGGCGAGGAGCAGTTCTCGGCGTAAAAGGCGATACGTCCGGATCCAGGTTTCGTGGTCGTCGAAGGCGCGAGAACCCCGTTGGATGATTCGCATGGCGAGCCGCCCGGTCTTTGGTTGAAGATGGCTGATACGCGCGACCGATTCCATTTATTGAGCTTCCCTTTTCACACACTGAAAAGATTTCTCCCGCACGGCCTTCGTGGGGGGGGTATCCGTTGATGGGGGGATTCTCGAGATCGTGAACGAAAACGTAAGCAAAGAGCGTCGACTGGAGCCTGCGCTGCCGGGCCCGGGCGCTCACGGTCTGGACGAACCTGCGGCGCTGCCGGAGGTCGAGTTGCGTGGAATCGGTATCCACGCTATCAGCGAGAA
Organism: Planctomycetota bacterium; assembly: GCA_965662355.1. GTDB lineage: Bacteria > Planctomycetota > UBA1135 > UBA1135. The sequence goes on from CBFIHP010000005.1 coordinate 149,963, forward strand.
GGAGTGCGTCGATCATGTCCTGGACGAGCTCGATCGCGGGCGTGGTGGATGGGTCGTCACTCCGAATCTCGATCACCTGATGCGCGCGGGGCACGACGCGGACTTCCGCTCGATGTACGAGGAAGCGAGCCTGCGCATCGCGGATGGCCAGATTCTCGTCTGGGCCTGCAGCCTGCAACGCACCCCCTTGCCCGAGCGCGTCGCCGGATCGGACCTGATCTCGAGTCTCAGCGCCGGGGCTGCGAAGCGGGGGCGATCGCTCTTTCTTCTCGGCGGGAACACCGGTTCGGCCGAGGATGCGGCACGTGTGTTGACCGCACGGCACCCAGGCCTGGAGATCGCTGGAATCGAGTGTCCGCCGGTCGGCTTCGAGAAGGACCCACTAGCGATGGCCCATCTATCGCGCAAGGTCCATGAGGCCAAGCCGGACATCGTCTACGTTGCCCTCGGTTCCCCCAAGCAAGAGCGCGTGATTCGACATCTGCGCCACGACCGCCCCGAAGCCTGGTGGCTTGGCGTCGGCATCAGTTTCAGTTTCCTTTCAGGTGAAGTCAGCCGCGCCCCCGTCTGGATGCGGCGCGCGGGCCTGGAGTGGTTTCATCGACTCTGCATGGAACCCCGGCGCCTGTTCAAGCGCTATGTCCTGCGGGGCATGCCTTTCGCGGCCTCGCTCCTCACGGGATGCGCGCTGCGCGGAACGCTGCCGAAGGCGCGTTCCTCGGGGACGTATGGGCGCCGCACGCCGAGGGCACTACTGGTCGACGACGATAAGGACGCTCTCGAGCATCTCGAGATCGTGTTGACGAGTCGCTTCCCTGATCTGGAGATCGAAAAACGTACGAGTCCCGATGTCCGTGACATCGATGGGGCTTCGTTTGACTTCTACTTCCTCGACAACGACTTCGATGGCGAAGCGTGCGGGGCCGCTCTGGCCGCCGAGGTTCGCGCGCAGGCTCGGGACGCCACGATCTTCGCCTTTTCGGGAACCCTGGGCATCGACGCCTTGAAGGGCCTCATCAATGCGGGGTGTGACGGCGTGTGCGAGAAGGGCGACCCAAAGAGCTGGCGCCCGATGCTCTCGACGATCGAGAAGCGCCTTTCCGAGATGGCCAACGAACACCAGCGGCGCGCCGGGTCCTTCGGTGGTGTGCGCTCGGCAGCGCACTCCATTCAAGGGCTGCTCGAGGACTGGAACGAGCGGGGGAAGGCTGCTTGAAGCGCTCCCGACAAAAGCAAAAGAATGAGGGGTATCTGTCCCTGGAAGGTGCGGACGCTTCCCGCATCCATCGGGAATGGCAGATGACGAACACGCTGTGGGCCCTGACGCAGAGAGTTGTGGCGTTCACCGTGATCCTCCTGTCGCTTCCGCTCTTGATTCTCTTGTACCTTCCCGTGCGTCTCTCGTCCCGCGCGCCCTTCTTCTTTCGACAGAAGCGCCCTGGCTTCATGGGGCGCGAGTTCGAGATAATGAAGATCACGACCATGAAGGTGGGCAGCGACAAGGTCAGTTCCTACGAGAAGGGCGTGGCCATCGATGATCCGAATGTCACGTGGATCGGTCGCTTCCTGCGTGACACCAAGTTGGACGAACTACCGCAGCTTTGGAACGTGGTTTGTGGCGACATGGAGTTCGTCGGTCCACGGCCGATCGCCCCAGGGCTGGATCGCTTGCTCTCGGAACGGATTTTGGGCTTCAACAACCGGTATCTGGTCAAGCCGGGCCTGACGAATATCTCGCAGGTTTCGGTCCTGGAGAATGCTCTTGGCGACAAGACCATCGAGGACTGGCGTTTGCGCTTCGAAGGCGAAGAGCACTACATCCGCCACAAGTCCGTTTCGTACGACCTCATTCTCATCCTGATGACGTCGCTCTTCATGTACAAGAAGGCCTTCCAGCGTGTCTTCGGAGCGCCGGAGGTACCCTCTGCTGGAGTGCTCAGTATGTCGGCTTCGGAGGATGGTGGAGTGGGGGATGAGAGAAGCGAGCACCGGTTGAAGAAGGTCTCCGATGAGGACGTGGGGTACGAGCAGGAGCTTCGCAAGGGGGCCTAGGGGGGAGCGGCTGCTCAGGTGCCGTACCCAAGCAAGGGCCGGATCAAGTGTGCCCCGTGGCTGATCCGAAGAGGGGTGTACGCATGTTTGCACCTGCCGTACGTACTCTCGACTACGCGCTACTTCTGGGGCAGGGCCGATCTGGAACGAATTTCCTGTTGGCTCTCTTGAACCAGAGCGCGCGAACGCATTGTCGCAACGAGCCCGATCAAGGTGATGATTCGGCGTTGGCGGCGCTGCGGCCGTTTCGGTTCTTTGTTGACGACGAGGACGTGCTGGAGGGATTGTGGGACGAGGCGGTGCATGAAGCGGGCCTGACGTTTGGACCGCGGGATCACGTTGTGCCCAGGTCCAAGGACTGGCTCTTTGCCGGTGCACGCCGTCCGGGTTTTTTCTATCTGCGTCAGCGTATGTTGGCCAGGGCGCGGTTGGATCGCATCAAGGCCATGGATGTCGGGGAGGTGCGCTTCCCTGTTTGGATGACCAGCTCGGGGCGTCTGGAGCGCTCGTTTCACGTTTTCAAGCTGAACGCGGCGGTGGGCTTGGCGAGGTGGATGTTTGCGAATCGGCCCTCGGGCAAGGCGATACACATCGTGCGCCACCCCGGGGGGTTCGTGAAGTCGTGGTTGGCGCGCTGGGTGAGGGGGGAGACCCATCAAGAGCGCGGAGCCGGCGACAAGGATCTCTTGCAGGACGAGGAGCGTCTGAAGGCATTGGCGCAGCGCGATTCCATGTGGTCGAAACGCATGGGGGACATCGATGGGATGGAGCGCGTCGAGGCGGAGCTGTGGTGGTGGCGCTATGTGAACGAGGCCATCCACGATGGAGGACTTGGGCTCGCGAACTACAAGCGACTTCTATTCGAAGAGCTGGCCGAGGATCCGCTGCGTACGACGGAGGATGTCTACGCTTTCTGCGGGCTTCCGTGGACGGATGACGTGGCGGCGGAGGTGGGGCGGATCGCCTCGGGCTCGAAGAAGATCGCTCGGGCCTGGAAGGACGAGCTCGAGCCGAGCGTCGTCGACGTTATTGAGCGCGTTCTGGGCGACTCGCCGATGCGTTCCTGGTGGGACGGCCGGTACTAGAGGGCATGGAGCACCCCCCGGAGAAACCGGGAAGAGATTTCCGGTAGGGCCCAGGCCGAGACGGCTCCTTGGGCTTCAGATTTGCGCGGAATGAGCCCGATCAGCTCCATGTCCCGCTCGTTCCTACGACAGACCATCCCTCAATGGAAACCATCCGCCGTCCCTCCCGGCTACTGGGGCTCTTCATCGTCCTGGCCGGGCTTGCGATCAACTACTATTCGATCGGCTTCTTCTTGGCCGCCGACCACTCGATCGAGAACGAGCGCATACGTCTGGGTTCGATGGTCTTGCAGGGGATCATGGTGCTCCTGGGGCTTGCACTCCTGATCGGCTGGAAGGCCAACATCTGGAGCCCAGCGCGAGCCATGGCACTCGGCTTCTTTCCGATGTTGATTGTTCTCGGTGTCTACGGTACGGCGCGTATGACCAGCGATGTGTTCACGCCTGAAATCGAGATGCTGCAGACCGGGCAGATGAACCGCATGCTGGCTTCCGAATCCATTCATCTGAAGCTGACACCGCGTTTCAAGAAGCTGGGGGTGGCCGCACAGAACTTGCAGGTTCCCAGTGCCGGGCTCGACAACCTGTTCGCGGATTCGGTGCGTGTGATCGACATCGCCCGCATGGAGGGCCGCCACCGCTACGAGCTCGAGAGCGTGGGGGTGCAGATGGATAATTTCAAGCTCGGCAAGCAGACGATCACCGCGCGCGCCGATCTGGACCTGATGCGGCCCTTCCTGAACGAGGTGGATCGCTTCGAGCACGTGAAGTTCGGCTTCGTGCAAGGGGACTTCGAGGGCGAGAATTTCAGCCGCTGGCGCGTCAAGGGCTACGTCAAGGGCGTCTGCCTGCTGAAGAACAACGAACGCGCCCAGTTCAAGGGCGGCTTGCAGGTGCTCTGGCAGCTGGACGAGGACGCGGATTCGACCCAGAAGGAGCACTTGAACGACCCCGACCGTTGGCGCATCGGAGAGTTTCTGTTCCTTGACTTCCACATGGAACACACCGCCAACACGCTCTTCAGCGAAGAGCTTGCGCAACGCGTGAGCGACCCCGCGGCCCTGGCGGAAGCCCAGCGCAACATCACTCGCGAGCACATCTTCGATTGGCTGACGGCGTCCGCACGCAAGGACCAGTGGACGCCCCCGGATGCGTACTGGGACTACCGCGCGGCCTGGGCCCTGCCGTCCGTGAGCGTCGTCGATATCGACGGTGACGGTCTGGACGACTTCTACAAGATGGCCCAGTACGGCAAGAACCAGATGTTCCGCAACAACGGCGACGGAACCTTCGAAGAGATCGCCGCGGAGATTGGGTTGGACATCGAGAATCACACGAACTGTGCCCTGTTCGTGGACTTCGACAACGACGGCGATGTCGATTGCTTCCTCGGGCGCAGCCTGGAGCCCAGCAAGTTCATGGTCAACGAGGGCGGCAAGTTCTCGGATCGCTCCGAGGAGGTCCTGGGCGAGGGTCAGAGCCACTTCGCCACGACCGCGTCCGCCGTCGACTATGACAAGGACGGCTTGCTGGACATCTACATCGGTACGTACGCGGCACAGATCACCGTGCGTCAGATGAACAAGCTACAGGCCCGCGGCGGACTCGGTGGAGTCCCGAAGGAGAAACAGATGCTCCTCCAGGACTTCCTCTCCGAGGAGCATGCGCGCGAGCTGTACCGCCTGGCCCACAGCCAGATGGAGAACCACATTCGCGACCGCGTCGGTCCGCCGAACGTGCTGATGCGCAATGTCGGAGGCGGCAAGTTCGAGCGCGCCACGGAGTCCGGGTTGGAGCTGTACCGTAACTCGTTCCAGGCGACCTGGGCCGACTACGACGGCGATGGTGACCAGGACGTGTACGTTGCCAATGACTTCGCCTACAACAGCTTGTTCCGCAACGACGACGGCGTCTTCGTGGACGTGGCCGCCGAGACCGGATCCCAGGACGTTGGCTTCGGCATGGGCTGCTCGTGGGGCGATGTCGACCGCGATGGCGATCAGGACCTGTACGTCTCGAACATGTACAGCAAGGCGGGCAACCGCATCGTCGGTTCCATCACGGGCATGGACCCGAGGTTCAAGGACATGGCGGCGGGCAACTCGCTCCTGGCCTGGAACGGTACAACCTTCGATCGCATTTCGTCGAAGGACGACAGTGGCAAGCGTGTGGAGATCGGCGGCTGGTCGTGGGGGAGTCAATACCTCGATTTCGACAATAACGGCTGGTTGGACATCTACACGCTGAACGGCTATTACACGGCTCCATCCCTGTACCGCGACGACGTGGACTTGTGAAGCGACTTCTGGCGCACGGTCGTGCGCTCCGACGATAACGTCAAAACGCTCCGCGCCGGTCGGGGCGACCTCGGGGACTTCGGTGCCGAGTCCCCGCGGAACTCGTTCTCGGGCGGTGAGCGGGACAACCTGTTCCTCTCCGACGACGGCGGACAGTTCTACGACATCGCTGGGGTGTCGGGGCTGGATGATCCCGGCGATGGCCGGACCAGCAGTCTTCTGGACTTCGATCGAGACGGTTGGATGGACCTCGTCGTCGCCAGCGCGACCGAGCCGACGCTGAAGCTGTATCGCAACCGCATCGGAGAGGTGGCGCACGGAGATTCTGCGGATACGAAATCGAGAGCTGGTATGGTCGCCATCCGCTTGCAGGGCGGGAACAAGACCAGCGCGCCGAATTCTGATTGGAGTCCGCGCGAAGCGTACGGGACCGTGTTCAAGATCTCTTTCCAAGAGGGCGACAAGACGGCCCGCTTCATACGCGAGTATCGCTGCGGAGACGGACGCGCGGCTCAAAACTCGCGGACGATGATCGTTGGTATCGGCGACGCCAAAAGTGTCGATATCGAGGTGCTATGGTCGTCGGGTAAGCGCCAGCTGTACGACGGCATCCCCGCCGGCAAGCTGATCCTGGGCTACGAAAACCCCGAGGACGCGCGAGGTAAGGCCTATGTGCTGGAAGACTACCGCCTGAAGTACAAGGACAAGTCCAGGGCGCCAAAGCCTGAATACACGCAAATTGCGCTGAGCCTGCCCAACGCCACGGACATCGTCCCGGAGCTACACCTGTACACGGCCATGTCCACGCACTGCAAGTCGTGCAAGAAGGTCCAGCCCCAGATCCAGCTCCTGCGCGAGGCCTTTGGTGAGACGGTCGGCGTCTGGGGTGTGCCCGTGGATCTCGAGGAAAAACCGGAAGTGCTGGACGAGTATGTCGCCAAGTACAAGCCGAACTACGACGTGCTGACGTCGCTCGAGCGCAATGAGCGCGTGCTCGTCAAGGAGCACATCGCGCGGACGTTCCTCGATGAGGTGACGCCGGCGACGATCATCACCGATATCGGGGGCAACGTTCTACACACGATGCAGGGCGTACCCACGATTTCGGAGGTCCGAGCCTTCCTGGCCAAGCCGTAGAGGAAGCAGCGCCCATGCATGGTCTCGGTTCGGATCCGTTTCTTGGATTGGAGCAACCCCAGATGCGGGCCTCCTCGGTGTCGCGGTGCTTGCTGATAGCGGGCCTGGTGTTCGTCATCTGCGAGGCTGTATATGGGCTTTCATGGCGTTGGTATCACCAACCGCTGTACTACGCCTTGATCGCCGGACTGACATTGGCTGGCTCCCTTCTTCTGGGTGCCGTGCTGACGCTCGTGCATGTGTCGGTGCCAAAGGCATTGGTGCTCTGGGCCGCGGCCATCGCCGGCGTCAGTAACGCGCTTGGCCCGGACCATGCTCTGCGGACAGAGGAAATCGTCAGCTTTGCGAGCAGCGTGCTGGTTGCCGGGTGGATGTGTTCTCGAACCGCGGGCATCGCCCAGGCAACGCCGGGTCTCCTCGGTTCCTGTGCTGGCGGTGGTCTGGTGGTCGGGCTCTTGCGCGGGGCGGGACTTGCCAGCTTGCTCCGTCTGGACGGCCTGCCTTTCGCGGCGGGCGAAGCCCTCTGTGTTGCCCTGATCTTCGCCGCCTTCTTCGGTGGACTTCCAGGGCTGCAGAAGCGCTACGAGCTGCGTGTGGCTCCGGTCTGGGGCACGCTGGCGGCGCTCCTGCTCACGGTAGGCCATTCTGCCTTACCGTTGCTCGAGGCGCCTGACGGTAAGCATCGCTTGCCACCTGCGAACTACACCGATGGTTCCATGGTTCCCGGAAAGCACCACGTCTTCCTCCTGGTGCTCGATACCGTGCGTGCGGATCATCTGTCGATCTACGGATCCGAACGCAACACGACTCCCGAGCTCGATCGTTGGGTTCAAGAGCGTGACAACGTGGTGGTCTATCCGCAGGCCTACGCCAACGGTGCCTGGACCGTTCCATCGCACGCCACTCTGTTCACGGGACTGCTTCCCAACGCGCACGGTGTGCACTTCGATCGAGACGGTAGTGGATCGCGCTATCGGTTCGGATTGCGCGATGAGACGCAGACACTTGCGGAGGCGCTCGGGGAGTCCGGGTACGCGCGGCTCGGGAGTTTTTCGAACAACTGGCTGCGCACGATCATCGGTATGCACCGCGGTTTCGACCGCTACCTACTGGCTCCGAACTTCGAGCCCCTGCCATTCGCCGGGGAGAAGCTACGCCAGTGGCTCGTGCCGGGATTGGCCCCGGAGGCCGCGAAGGGAGGTGCCCGGGCATCCGATGTGAACCGCGCTCTGCTGTCGATGATCGAGCCTTGGGCTGCAGGTTCAAAGCCGCTGTTCGTCTTCGGCAACTACGGCGACGCCCACGGCCCCTACGCGCCCCCGCCTGGCTTTCGGGGGACCTTCGCCCCTGCGGGCGTCCGTGAGCGCACCGAGCACCTCTCGCTCGAGCACAGCACCGAAGAGCTCCAGGTTCTGGAGGCGCGCTATGACGAGGAGATCCTCTACCTGGACTCGGAGCTAGGGCGCTTCTTCGACGAGATCCAGCGCCTGGGCATCTTCGACGACTCCTGGGTCATCGTGACCTCGGATCACGGCGAAGCGTTCAAGGAGCACGGCTTGCTCGAGCATGGCACCACAGTGCACAACGAGGTGACCCGCATTCCGCTGGTGATCTTTCCGCCGAAGGGGATCCACATTCCCCAGGACGGCGGCGCGGTCAGCTTGGCGGACGTTGCGAAAACAATCGCGGCGATCGGTGGCGCGAAGCTGGATGGGCCGGGAAGAGATCTGCGCGTGAAACGCAGCGGGCAACCGGTGGTAGCGATCGAGTTCTATGGGGATGCTGGCAAAGCGAAGCGCCACGGTGACATGGCACGCTATCCATCCCAGGCGGTGCTCTGGGAGGGCTACAAACTGATTAAGTGGGGGCACGACTACTACCTCCACGACATCATCAAAGACCCCCACGAGCGCTTCAATCTCTACACCCATCTGGAAGCCCTCGCCGCAACGATGCAGGAGATGTTGCCCAAGCCCATGGATCCGAACGCCGTGGAGGGGATGGACCCTGGCGAGGATGCCCTGAAGGCGCTGAAGGGCTTCGGATACCTGCCGTCCGACTGATCCGCTGCGGGCTACTTGCGCTTCAACACGTGCAAGCGGTTCACCTCCAACCCGGCGAACTCCTGTTCGACCCCATCCGACCAGCGCACCATCACCGGTTGCGGAGCCGTACGTTTCCCAAGCCCGAAGTGGGCACGGATGTCGTTGCTCGAGCAAAAGCTGAAGCAGGGTTGAACCTGGCGCCAGATGGCCTGGTCGGGTTCACCGACGCGGACAACCGCTCCGAGATCATCCGCTCCGCTGGCCTTCAGCGCGCGGATCTGCATCCAGTTGCCGGTCTTCGCGACGTTGCGTAGGAGCTTCAAGCGCGAGCCGTTGTCCAGGCAGGCGATGTCAACATCGCCGTCGTTGTCGTAGTCCCCGAACGCCGCACCGCGCGTGTTTCCGTATACCGGAGTTTCGAGCCCGCAGTCCGGGACCTCCTGGAACGAGTCCCCCGCGATTCCGCGCAGCACCTGGTTGGGCTCCGCGTAGATGTCGTCGGGGTTGTAGGAGGGCATGCCCGCCGTGACGCGGCCGTTGGCGATGAAGAGGTCGTCGATGCCGTCTTGATCGAAATCGCCGAAGCCCACGCCAAAGCCCGTGTACTCGCGGCTCGGTGTGGCCAGGCCCAGGGTCGTCGTCGAGTCGACGAACGAGCCGCCACCGTGGTTCAGGTAGAACGTGTTCGTCTGGCCACGCAGGTGCGTCATGAACAGATCGAAATCGCCATCGTTCTGAAAGTCGTGGGCGATGACACCCATTCCGGCTTCCTGTACGCCGTCGATGTTGACCGCGCAACCGGCGAGCAGCGCGTCTTCCAGAAACGTCCCGTCGCCCTGGTTGTTCCAGAGCCGGTTGGCCGTGAGATCGTTGGCGATGTAGATATCGACGTAGCCGTTGCCGTCGAAATCAGCCGGTGCCACCCCCAACCCGTTGCCGAAGACCTTGCCGTTGCGAAAGCCCGCTTCGACGGAGACATCCTTGAAGGTCTGGCCGTTTTCGTTCCTCAGCAAGAGATCCTGCGTCGGCGTGTTGTAGTTGCGCGGACTGCAGTAGTCGATCTGGGCGTACGTGGAGTTGCAAGCGATCTCGTTTTCAGCGCGCCAAAAGAGGTAGTTCGTGACGAAGAGATCGAGATCGCCGTCACGGTCGTAGTCGAGAAAGGCCGTGCTGGTCCCCCAGAGCGCATCTCCGGTGCCCGTTTCCTCGGTCACATCCGCGAACGTGCCGTCGCCCTTGTTTCTGTACAGGGTGTTGGGACCGACGTTGGTCACGTAGATGTCGACCTTGCCGTCGCCGCTGAAGTCCCCGCAGGCGACGCCCATGCCATAGCCTCGATCGCCGAGTCCGACATGATCTGTCGTGTCTTCGAAGGTCCCGTTCCCCGCATTGTGAAAGAACACATTGGCGTGGGAGGTCGTCTCCTGCAGGTCGCCGGCCTGAATCGCGTAGAGGTCCTGGAAACCGTCTTCATCCGCATCGACAAAAGCGATCCCACTGCCCACCGCTTCCGGCATCCAGAACCTACGCTCCGTGGCGTAGGAATGCTCGAAGGCGAGGCCCGCCGACGTGCCCACTTCCTCGAACCAGATCGCGCTCGGAGTGCGAACCGTCCCCTTCGTATCGGGGACGTCCTTGGATCCGTCTCCGCCGCAGGCCGCGAGGCCAAGGAGTCCGAGAATAGCTGAGCCAGTGAGTAAGGTGGCCCGGTGGGTCATTGGCTGCTCTGTGGGAGTCGTTTAAGGGCTTCGGAAAGCGTCGCGATGCGCTCGTCGTCCGGTGCCAGGTCCCTGGCCTCCTTCAACCATCGCGACGCAACGTGCCTACGTCCGGCATCGAGGTTGAGTTGGCACAGTTGGACACGGATGTCGAGATCCCCTGGATATCGATCCGCGAGGCTCTGCAGCAGGACGTCGGCTTCCTTCGCGTTCTTCATGGCGAGAAGCACGCGCCCTTTCACGAGCACGGGCAGCGTCGCCTCGGGATCCAAGGCGAGTGCGCGGTCGGCCTCGGCCAGGGCTTTCTTGGGGGCGCGGGCGGAAAGCAATGTCTCGACCAGTTCGCCCGAGGTCTCGAGCCGATCCGGGTTGATCTCGATGGCTCGTTTGAGAATCTCCTTGGCCTTCGCCGGCTCTTCCAGGCGTCGGTACATGCGCGCCAGCCGGGTCAACACGTTGACGTCGTTGGGGCGCAGCCGGTGAAAAGTCTCGAGGATGCCCCGGGCCCGTTTCGTACGGCCCTCCTCATAGAGCCGTTCGGCCTTCGCCAGCTCGCGGTTGTATCGGACGGCATAGCCGTGCAAGGTCTCGTCGAGCGCGGTCGGCAGATAGCGCGGCTTGGAATTCTGGCCACGTTTCAAGGCACCCCGGGCTCTCTTGATATCACCGACTCCCTTGTACGCCAATCCGAGCTGGTAGTTCGCCGTGCGATAGCCACGGTCCAGCTTGACGGCCTGTTCCAGGTCTTTCACGGCCTCGGACCACTGCTGGCGCTGGTTGTGGATCTTGCCTCGGCCCAGATAGCCCTCGGGTAGCCGGGGGGCCAGCTCGATCAAGCGCTCGAAACAGACGAGTGCCTCGTCCTGGCGATTGGCATCGAAAAGCCGATCTCCGAGGCGGTACAAGAGGGCTGTCGAATCCGGTAGTTCCTCTAGCAGCGCTTCGTACGCGGCGAGGGCCAGATTGACGTCGCCGGTTCCGAAGTCACAGATCGCCCGGTGCAGCCGCCACATCGGTTCGCCGGGTTCCAGCTGGGCCGCGATGTCGAACGAGCGGCGCGCTTCGGTCCACCGGCGATTGGCCATGTACGCCAGGCCCAGATCCCCGTGGGCATCCGCCGAACGTGCGTTGCCGCGGGTTTGCTCCAGCTTTGCTTGCAGGAAGACGAGCACGTCGGGATCGAGCTTCTCCGGGCCGATCATCTCGACCGGTGCGGGAGCGGCAAGGAGCTCGCGCCAGGTCCAACCGCTGGCGATGACGATTACGACCAGGGCTCCCAGAAGGAGCGGGAGCAGTCGTGAGCGGTCGCTGCGGACACGGCCGTGGGGAACCGGCGGCCCGTCGGCCGTCTGGGCGGAGGATTGCATCGAGCGGGGAGATCGGGGGACGATACCGGGCCAGGCCCGGCAGCGGGGGAGGAGGGAGCCCTCGTGCGTACAAGAATACCGCCGCCTGCTCCAAAGCGCACAGGCTCGGTACGCACACATCGACTTCTTGCGGCGGATCCTCGGGGCGGACCGAAACCATTGCCTGCAAAGCACGGAAAGCTTTTTCGCCTCGCCTTTCGCCCGGCCGGTCGTTGCCTTTGTTCGGCGTGGACGTAGGCTCCGCCACCCGAATGCAAGATATTCTGAGAGCACTCAATCCCGAGCAGCGTCGGGCCGTCGAGACCACGGAGGGGCCGCTCCTGGTTCTGGCCGGCGCGGGGTCGGGCAAGACCCGGGTCATCACGGTGCGGATCGCCCACTTGCTGGCCAAGGGCGTCCCGCCCGAGCGCATCCTGGCGGTGACTTTCACGAACAAGGCCGCGCGCGAGATGCGCGAACGGGTCGGGGAACTCGTTGGCAAGGAACGCGCCCTGCGCATCTTCTGCGGGACGTTCCATGCTTTCTGCATGGAGCTATTGCGGGAATACGGCGAGGCCCTCGACATCTCGAAACGATTCACGATCTCGGACGGCTCCGACCAGCTGTCGATTCTGCGTGGGGCGTTGCGGGAGATCTCGATCGGTAGTGTGCAGCTGCAACCGAACGTCGTGCATGCGCGCATCTCGCTCATGAAGAACCAGCTGGTCGATACGGTTGCATTCCTCGACAAGGCGGCCGATGATGAAGAGGAGCTCGTCGGCAAGGCCTGGCACCGTTACGACGAGGCCCTGCGCAAGTCGCGTTCGCTGGACTTCGATGATCTGCTCCTGTACGCCCTGCGACTCCTGAAATTGAAGGGCGGGCCCATCGACGCGATCCGCGATCGCTATCACTACGTCCTCGTCGACGAATACCAGGACACGAACGCGCCGCAGTACGAGATCGTGCGCCAGGTGGCTGGCAAACGCCGCAACATCTGCGTCGTGGGGGACGACGATCAATCGATCTACGGTTGGCGCGGCGCTGACGTGGCGAAGATCCTGAACTTCGGACAGGACTTCCCAGGGGCCGAAGTCGTGCGGCTCGAGACGAATTATCGATCGACGAAGCAGATCCTCGATGCCGCGAACCGCGTCATCAAACACAACCCCAAGCGTCACGAAAAGACCCTGCGCTCGCATATTGGTCCGGGCGCTTCGCTCCAGCTGATCGTGGCCGACGACGAGCACGAGGAAGCCGACCACATCGCCTGCGAAATTCAGGACCTCGTACGCGAGGAGATCACGCGCTTCGGATCGATTGCGGTTCTGTTTCGCACCGGTCCCCAGGCGCGGCCCTTCGAGGGCCAGTTCCGCGCGCGCAACATTCCCTACGTGCTCGTGGGTGGGCTCTCCTTCTTCGATCGCAAGGAAGTGCGCGACATCCTCAGCTATCTGAAGATCCTCGTGAACCCCTCGGACGAGGCGGCGCTACTGCGCGCCATCTCCGCGCCCTCGCGGGGGCTCGGCAAGGTATCGATCGACAAGATCCTGAACTTCGCGGGAAAGGAGGGCATCACCGCCCTCGAGGGCTTCGAACGCGCTCCCGACATCGAGGGGGTCAAGCCAGCCCAGGCCGCGGCGGCTCGCGAGTTCGCACGCTTGATGGAGACCCTGCGCCGACAGGAAGGCTCCGTGCCCGCACTGATCGAGCAGATGATCCAGGCCGTGGACTATCGTCGCGAAGTGGACCGCAGCTACCCCGACGAGTTGACCCGGGAACAACGCTGGGGTGTCGTGGACGAGATCGTGGCCTTCGCCGAGAATCACCAAAAGCGTCGCAAGTCCCCCAGTCTGGAGCGTTTTCTGCAGGAGCTCGCTCTGCGCGACGATGACGATTCGAGTGCCGAGGATGCGGGCAAGCGCAACCAGGTGACCCTGATGACCTTGCATGCAGCGAAGGGCCTCGAGTTCCCGCGCGTCTATCTCGTGGGCCTCGAGGAGGGCATCTTGCCCCATGTGCGTTCCGTCGCCGAGGGCAACGTCGAGGAGGAGCGCCGCCTGGCGTACGTCGGGTTGACGCGGGCGAAGCGCTATCTGACGCTGAGCCACACGCGTCAACGCATGCGCTATGGACACCCCCTGGAAAGCCTGACTTCGCGCTTCCTCTACGAGCTGCGTGGCGAGGAGCCGCCGAAGGAGTGGCAGGACGCGGTCGATGTATTGCAGCCGCAGGGCTCGGTGACGAAGTCCGGTACGAAGAGGAAAAAAGCGGGCAAGAAGGGCCGCAAGAAGGCCGCAAAAAAACGCGCGCGACGGTAAGGGTACGGAAACCCTGGGGCCAGCCGATCTGAGCCGGGCCCACGGGAGTTTGGGCTCGGAAGCTTTTTCCGCCTCCCCAAAAGGAACCGGGCTCAAGGCCGGATTCCGCAGTGCCCGATGGAGTGGCCAGACCCGCTTTCATCCAGACCTGCAACAGGGCCCCCCGGATCCGAGCCATGAGCGACACCGACTACCCGGTATTTGACGAAGAGGAATACGAGTTCACCGGATCGCTTTTCGAGGACGTCGAGTTCATCGAAAATCCCGAGCCGCGCTGCCCTTGTGTGCTACTCGTGGACACCTCATCCGAGATGGGCGGCAAAGCGATCAAGGCTCTGAACCAGGGCATGATCCATTTCCGCGAGGAGTTGCTGACGGACGACCTCGCTGCCAAGCGTGTCGAGGTTTCCGTGGTGGCTTTCGGTCCCACGCGCATCGAATCGCACTTTCAGAACCCCGAGGACTTCTATCCCCCGAAACTGAAAGCCGACGGGGACGCGCCCCTGGGCGAGGCCATCGATCTGGCCATCCAACTGGTGGGCGATCGCAAGGAGACGTACAAGGAAGCGGGCGTCCAGTATTATCGCCCCTGGGTGATCCTGATCTCCGATGGTCGCCCCACGGATGATTGGGAGACCTCGGCCGAGTTGATTCGTGGCCTCGAGAACGACGGTTCGCTGGCCTTCTGGACCATCGGAACGCAGACAGCGGACATGGATCTGCTTTCGCTGATTTCCATCCGCGACCCGCTGCGCCTCGACGGCATGCGCTTCCACGATCTCTTTGCGTGGCTCGGGAAATCGCTCCAAGCGGTGTCCTACTCGCGGGTCGACGAGGAGGTCGAGCTGCCCAGCATGGCCAGCTGGGTCTCCGCGTACTAGGGTGTCTCCACAGCGCGGCAACATCCGCGTGAAGACACCTTGCTGGCGCTTCTTCTCACTTTCGTTTTCAACGCGGCTTCCCTTCGCCTCTCCTATCCTCCGATTGACACATCGGGGGGCATCTCGGGGCAGGCTTCGGACAAGGTCGTCGAGCTCTTTCAGTCGGGAGCGCGTCACGAGGCGATAGCGCTCCTCGAAGAGGACGTTCGCAAAGCCCCGGACAATGCCGCGCTGCGCTTACAGCTGGTCCAGTGCCTGATGAGCATGCGCATGTACCGGCGCAGCCTGGAGCTCATACGGCCCAAGGTGGGCGAGGCGCTGCGAGGCCGGGCGCTCTTTTTCCTCGCGCGTTACGAGGAAGCCCTGGACCACCTCGATGTGGCGGACGAGGACGAGGTGCTCATGGTCGTCGACGCGCTCGAAGCGCTGGGCCGTCTGGAGGAGCGGGATCGTGCCATCGAGCGTGCGCGCAAGGTTCTCGGCCCGAACCACGCAAGCGTGCAGGTGCTACTCGGGCGTCGTGCCGCTTCGAAGGGAGCCCACGCCGAGGCCGTCGGGTTCTTCCGCAAGGCCGTGGATCTGGACCCCGTCGAGCCGGAGGCGCTCTTTGGCTTGGGTTCCTCGCTGGTCCGCAGCGGCAAGCGGGAGGAGGGGCGTGTGGTTCTGGAAGAGCATCGACGCGTGTTGCCGCTCCTGGATCAACTGGAGTTCGCGGAACGCAGCCTGCAGCTGAACCCCGGCCATGCCCCCAATCAAGCCGCCTTGGCCGGCGTACATCGGGCCCTCGGGCAACTGGACCGAGCGGAGTCGTGCTATCGCTCGGCCCTGTCGGGCGCCAGCGATGAGCAGCTGGTGCCGATCGTTCTGCGATACGCACGCTTCCACGTGGAGAACCGCGCTGATCTCGACAAGGCGGTCGCCTTGCTCGGAGAAGCTGCACAACGCGTGCGGGACGTCCGCCTCCACCTGCGCGCGGGGGACTTGCTGGCCGCCGCCGGGCGCCAGCACGAAGCCAGGGCCGCCTTCGAGCGGGCCCTGCAAGTACGGCCGGGGGACTCGGCCATAGTCGAGCGGCTGCGGAAGCTGGAAGACGCACGGTGAGGGGCTTGTTCGGGTGTCTCACCGTTATCTTCGTCGGCGCCTGCGCCGACAAGGACGAAGCGCCTGCCGTGGGCGTTGTCTTTAGGGACGTGACCCTCGCGAGTGGTCTCGACTTCGTACACGACGCGGGGGCCAGCGAGCTCAAGCACTTGCCCGAGACAATGGGGCACGGGGCGGTGCTTTTCGATCCGGACGAGGATGGGGACCTCGATCTCTATCTCGTGCAATCCGGCGCGCTTCTGCCGCTCTCCGCAGGGCCTCCACGAAATAGGCTCTTCGTCAATGACGGCGCCGGTGTCTTCCGTGACGGCACCTCGCTCAGCGGGGCAGCCGCAGATCCCGGCTATGGAATGGGTGCCGCGGTGGGCGATGCCGACGGTGATGGGCATACGGATCTCTACGTCACGAACTTTGCGCACGATCGCTTGCTCCTGGGAGACGGCAGCGGTTCGTTCCGCGACGCGACGGTCGCCTCCGGTGTGCTCGAAAGTCGCTGGACCAGCGGCGCGGGTTTCTTCGATGCCGAATGGGATGGCGACCTGGATCTCTTCGTCACCGCCTACGTTGCCGTGGACCTGCAAAATCCCGCGTGGTGCGGCCGGCGCGAGCCCGGTTGGCGCACGGTGTGCCATCCGGATCGTTACGAGGGGTTGCAGGACCGTCTCTGGAGGAACGCAGGCAACGGCCACTTCGAGAACGCGACGGATTCGGGAGGTGTTTCCGATTCGTTCGGCAAGGGGCTGGGTGTCGTGACGAGCGACCTCGATGACGATGGCTTCATCGATCTCTATGTGGCCAACGACAGCGTCGAGAATCGTCTCTGGAGAAATCAGGGCGACGGCAGCTTCATCGACGACACGCTTCTGTCAGGCACTGGCGTGAACCGCTACGGCATGACCGAGGCCGGGATGGGCCTGGCTAGCGGGGATGTCGACGGGGATGGGGACTTCGACCTCTACGTCACGAACTTCGATCACGAGTCCAATACGCTCTATCGCAACGACGGCGACGGGCTCTTCACGGATGCGACACATACTTCCGGGTTGGAAGCGACGACGCGTATGCCGGTCGGTTTCGGAACGCTGTTGTTCGACTTCGACAACGACAGCGATCTGGACATCGCGGTGGTCAACGGGCACATCGTCGATTTGATCGAGCGCTATCACGACGGACAGACGTACCGCCAGCCGCCGCTCCTGTTCGAGAACCTGGGAAGCGCTAGTTTCGTCGATGTCAGCGCGCGCTCAGGGGAATATTGGAACACACCACGGGTCGGTCGCTCGCTGGTTACGGGGGACATCGACGGCGACGGCGATCTGGACCTCGTCGCCACCGAATGCGGGGGGGCGACCGTGCTCCTGCGCAACGAGACTCTCGGTCCCGGAGGTATTTTCCTGGATGGCCTCGAAGCGGGCATGCGGGTGGTGGCGACCCTCGCCTCGGGCCGGGTCCTTCATCGCGAGGCGGGGCCCCAGCCCTCCTACCTGGGCCAGAGCTCACCCTCGGTGCATCTCGGGACCTCGGGTAGGGATGTACACGGGCTGGAGTTGCGACGGGGTAGCGAGCGTTTTGTTCTTTCCGTGGAGCCGCCGCTGCGTGCGGGAAGGTATCGCCTGATGCGTTCGGGAGACTCCTGGCTGATTCAGCGCTGAGGGACTTCAGGAATTCCTGCGTCCATTCCCGGGGCCCTCCGTCTCTCGGGCCGAGCGCCATTGGCGCCCGAATCCACAGGCTACTTGGAAAGGACGGCACACAAATGCAGACAGAGTTGAAAACGGACTCCCGGATTCACATCGGGCTCGAGGCCTTCGAGCTCGAGCGGAGTATCTCCTTCTATTCGCTTCTCCTGGGAGCGCCTCCCAGCAAACTCCGTCCTGGGTATGCCAAGTTCGAGCCCGGAAGCCTGCGACTCAATCTCTCGATCGTCGAAACCGGGCGGCATCCCGAGCCCAGGTCGCAGCCGGGGCACTTCGGCATCGAAGTCTCTTCGTCGCAGGCCGTGGGCCAGATCGCCCAGCGCCTTGCCGAGGCTGGTCTGGAGCTGGAGCACGAGGAGGGGGTCGATTGTTGCTATGCGTTCCAGGACAAGGTCTGGGCTCGCGACCCCGACGGAAACCGCTGGGAGATTTTCCACGTGCTGGATGAGGGGGCACGGTTGGAAAAAAGCAGTGGATCGACATGTTGTGTAGCGCCTGCCAGTGCCGGGAACGATACTGAGGGGGCGAGTTGCTTCAGCGCATGACGCTTTCGACGGAGAATCTCTGGACGCTCTTGCGGGATGACCTGCGGCGCTTCTTTCGAAGCCGCGTCCAGGACGAGCACCGGGCGGAGGATCTCGTTCAAGAGACCTTCGTTCGGGTGCACGACCATCTCGGCGAGGTCGTCGACGCGGACCGGCTGACCGGCTGGATCTTCCGGATTGCCAAGAACGTCTGGATCGATCAGTTACGTCGCACGAGCCCGCAACCGGAGAGCGATGTCGTTTCGGAAACGGCGAGCGAAACACCGGACAGCGAAGAGAACTTCAACACGGACGTCAGCGGTTGGGCTCGCTCGATGATCGAGCTCCTTCCCGCCGACGATCGTCGTGCCCTCGAATTGAGCGAGCTGGAAGGCCTACGTCAGACGGACGTCGCCGAGCGTTTGGGGTTGTCCATATCCGGAGCAAAGAGCCGCATCCAGCGTGGGCGTGCGAAGCTGCGTGCCATGCTCCTCGCCTGTTGCCATCTCGAATTCGATGGCCATGGCAACGTCGTGGACTACCACGCCCGCGAGCGTTGTGAAGGGTGCGGTCCAGAGTGCAACAGTCCGTGAATGGGGAGAGCATTTCCCCGACCCGGTGACGATGTGAGGGATCGATTTCGGTTGGATTCTTCGCTCCAAGCCAGATCACCCCGCTGCGCCATGCTCGTGCTCGTCGAGCAGCTTTCGCATACGAGCGGCGAGCGTATCGACGTGCGGCGGTTGGAGGACGGTCAGGTGTCCTCCGGGGACGGGATGTACGTCGACACCAGCTTGTGCGACCCGGTCCCATCCCATCTGGAAACCCAGCCCGAGGAAGGGCGACTGGAACCGCGAGCGGAACAGCGTGACGGCTCCGGGGTAGGTCTTGGGTTCGTAGGCGAGTACGGCTCGGTAGTGTCGTTCCGCGATCCGGCGGTTGTTCTCGGGCCAGTGCGACATCTCGACGATGTCCTGGGTCTGTAGCCCCGAGTTGCGCCGGAAGAGCTCGTCGTCGCTGGCTTCGGTCTGCGCCTGCCCGCAGTTCCCGGCGCCCTGGGGTTTGCGGAAGCGCGAACTGAGTTTTCCACCGACCAGGCGGAGCTTTTGCCCGAGATCGCGTCGGAACTGCTCCGGGTCGCTCCGGAATTGTTTCCAGGCCTCCGCCGGAACGTGGGGGAGTCCCCGCAGGAAGGCCAGCACCGACCTGGCCCGATCCATCAGGTTCGCATCGAGGTTGGGTAGAGCGCTATCCAGGATGAAGAGCAACGCAACATCATCGCCACTGCGCCTGAGTTGTTGCGCGATCTCGTACGAGACGATGCCGCCGAACGAGTGCCCTCCGATGACGTAGGGACCCTCAGGGTGTATCGACTTGATCACCTCGATGTAGTGTGCGGCGTAGTCTTCGATCTGGGCCCCACGCCCGAGCTCCTCTTCGAGATCGACCGCTTGCAAGCCGTAGAACGGCCGATCGCTGCCCAGTCGTACCGCCAACGGTCGTTGGTTCAGAACGGTGCCACCCAGCGAGCAAACGCAGAAGACCGGTGTACGCTCACCCAAGGGCTGGATCTTGACCAGCGCATTCGCTTCGCTCGAACCGACGCCCTGGTGCAGGAGCTGGCCCTGTTCGTAGAGAGTCGGCGCTCCGATCAGCGCGGATAGGGGGAGGTCGATGCCGAAGACGTCCTTAATGTCCCTGACCAGCTTGACAGCCATCAGCGAGTGGCCGCCCAGATCGAAGAAGTCGTCGTGCAACGAGATATCCTCGACGCGGAGTATCGTCTTCCAGAGCTCGGCCAGATGTACCTCGACCTCGCTGATCGGTGCAACCGAACTAGCCGTCAGGCTTTCGAATACCGGATCCGGTAGGGCGCGTCGATCGACCTTGCCGTTGGCATTGATGGGCATCTCGGCCACGAAGTTGATCGAGGCGGGCAGCATGTACTCGGGAAGGCGCGCGCTGAGGTGTGTAGCCAGCTCGGAGGACAGTAGCTCTTGCCCCTCGATGGGTTCGACGTAGGCAATGAGGCGCTTGCCCGCGGTCGAGTCTTCGTTAATCGTCACGAAGGCCTTGCGCACGGCGGGGTGATCCGCCAGGAGCGTCTGGATCTCGCCCAGTTCGATGCGATGTCCTCGGATCTTGACCTGGTCGTCGTTACGGCCCAGAAATTCCAGGGTTCCGTCGGGTCTCCAGCGCACCAGGTCGCCCGTGCGGTAGAGCTTGCCTTCTCCAAAGGGACTGTCGATAAAGCGCTCGTCCGTCAGATTGGGACGGTCGAGATAACCCAGAGCGAGACCCGCGCCTCCGGTCAGGAGTTCGCCGGCGACTCCCACCGGAACGAGCTGATCTCGAGCGTCGACCACGTAGACTTTCGTGTTCGTGATAGGACGCCCGATGGGGATCGAGGGCAGGTTCTCGGGTAGCTTGCGCGGGATCGGATGACAGCATGTGAAGGTCGTGTTCTCCGTCGGTCCGTATCCGTTGATCAAGCGCACGCTTTGAGGCAAGGCAGCGTAGGCGCGTTGAATGTGGGCTACGGACAACGCCTCTCCCCCCGTCAAGCACTCTCGCACCGAGGCGAGTGCTTCGGGACGTTCATCGACGATGGCGTTGAAGAGTGCCGCCGTCAGCCACAAGGTCGTGACCTCATGCTGTTGCAGGACCTGTTCGAGTCTCTCCGGCGTCGGGATACGCTCGGGATACAGAGCGAGCTTGCCGCCGTGGAGCAACGCTCCCCACAGCTCCAACGTGGAAGCATCGAAGGAAACGGGGGCCAGCTGTAGGATGCAAACGTTCGCTCCAAGAGTCGCGTAGTTGGCCTCGAACACGAGCCTGGAGATGGCTCGCTGCGGAACTTCGACACCCTTGGGGCGGCCTGTCGAGCCCGAGGTGTACATCACGTAGGCACAGCATTCCCCCGTTGCGAGGGCCTCGAGGTTGCCCAGCGGTTGCTCGGCGAGTTCCTGGCCCAAACAGTCCAGCTCGATGACGTGGCCGGGGAACTCCGGCAGGTCGTTGCGCAGGTGCGAGTGGACGAGCAGGACAGGCGATGCGGTGTCGCGGATCATGAAGGCCAATCGATCCGTGGGGTAGGTCGGATCCAGAGGCACGTAGGCGGCCCCGGCCTTCAAGATGGCGAGGATCGCCACGACCAGCTCGAAGGAGCGATCCAGGCAAAGTGTCACGCGATCCCCCGGCGATACTCCCGTAGCGATCAGGTGATAGGCCAGTTGGTTCGAGCGCTCGTTCAGCTCGGCGTAGCTCAGCTCACCATCTCCAAACAGCAGGGCGGTCGCCTCCGGTGTCTTGGTCGCTTGGCTGTAGAAGAGCTCAGCGATTGATTCATGGCTGGGAAAGGTTGCGACCGGCCCACTCCAGCGTTCGAGCATGACGTGGCGCTCGACCGGATCGAGCATCTCCAGTCGATCGATGATCACGTCGGGCGTGTCGACCGCCTGTGTCAGGAGGTTCTCCAGGTGACAGGCGAACCCACGAATCGTGTCGACGTCGAAGAGATCTGCGTCGTAGGTGAGATCAAAGATCAGGTTGCGATCATCGTCGTCGACCGTGATCGCGAGGTCTGTCTTGGCGGTCTCGGTGTGGATCTCCTTCGGTGACTCGAAGATCACGCCTCCGGATTCGAAGGTCTTCTTCTCAGCCCGCAAGCTGAAGAGGACCTGGTAGATAGGTGTGATCGACAGGTCGCGCTCGGGCGAGAGGGCTTCGACGAGCGATTCGAACGGGAACTCCTGGTGGGCGTAGGCGGTCAGCGTACGTTCGCGCGTGCGATGCAAGAGCTCGCGGAACGTCGGGGAACCTGTGAGATCGCAACGGATGGCGACGACGTTCAGGAACAGGCCGATGGAGTTTTCGATCTCGGGACGTGTGCGCCCGGAGACCGGGGTCCCGACGACGAAGTCCTCGGTGCGGGCATAGCGCGACAGGGCCATCTGCGCGCCGGCAAGAAGCAGCATGTACGGAGTGACGCCCTCGCGGCGCGCGAGTTCGCGCAAACAGGGAACCAGCTCGCGGGCCAGGGCATGGCGCACTGTGTGCCCGCGCCAGCTCTTGACCAGGGGCCTTGCTCTGTCCGTGGGCAGCTCCAGTACCGTGGAGACGCCGGCGAGCTCGGTCTTCCAGAACGCAAGTTCGCTCTCCCAGCGCTCCCCCTGCATGTAACGGCGTTGCCAGCGTGCGTAGTCCGAGTAGCGGACCGGGAGCGGCGCAAGTGGCGAGGGCTCTCGCTTGGCGAAGGCCGCGTACAACGTGCCCAGCTCTTCGATGAAGAGGTCCATCGACCAGCCGTCGAAGGCGATGTGGTGCACGTTCACGGCCAGGGTTTGCTCGGTCTCGCTGGTGCGAATCAGCATCGCGCGGAACACCGGACCGTTCTCGAGGTCGAGTGCCGTTCGTCCGAACGTCTCGACGGCGCCGACCACTGCCCCCAAGAGGTCCATCTCATCGCGATCGCGGAAATCGACTTCCTCAAGCTGAAAATCGCTAACCCGGCCGACGCGCTGCACGGCTTCTCCCTCGACGACACCGTATGTGGTGCGCAGGGGATCATGGCGCTCGAGCATCTCGTCCAGGGCGCGATCGAAGGCGTCGCGATCCACAAGGCCGTAAATCTCGATCGTGACCGGGACGTTGTAGAAGGGACTCTCCGGTGCGAGCCGCTGCAGGTAGTAGAGCCCGTATTGATTGAACGACAGGGGGTGTTCGTCGCCTTCCACTCCGCTCGGCTCGATCGGCGGCAAGGGGACAGCCTGGCTCTCGCGTTCCGCTTCGATGGCAGCGGCAAGTTGTTCTACCGTACGCGCGCGGAAGAAGGTGCTCAACGGCAAGACGATGTCCAGTATGCGCTTGAAGCGCGCAATCAGGATCGTCGCGGCTAGCGAATGCCCACCCATGGCAAAGAAGTCGTCGCGGATACCGATGCGGCGTCGGTCGAGCACTTCACACCACTGTTCGACCAGGAGTCGCTCCAGCTCGTTACGCGGCGGCTCGACCTTTGCCCCGGCCTCCTCGTCGAGGTCAGGTTTGGGCAGTTTCGTACGGTCGATCTTGCCTCCGGCCGTCATGGGGAACTGCTTCAACAAACAGAAGGCATGGGGGACCATATACTCCGGCAGCAGATCCGAGGCGTAACCGATAATGTCGGAGGCCAGTAGCGATGTTCCCGGTTCGATGACGAGGTAGGCGAAGAGCTTCGTGTCGTGCTTGCGCTTGTGTGGCAGCACCAGGCACTGACGTACGGCAGCGTTCGACAGGATGCAGTTCTCGATCTCGGCCGGCTCGATCCGGTGTCCGCGGATCTTGACCTGGTCGTCATTGCGCCCGATGAATTCCAGCTGGCCGTCGGCGCGCCAGCGTACGAGATCGCCTGTGCGATAGAGCTTCGTCCCTTCCTCGGGCCGGAACGGATCGTCGACGAAGCGCTCCAGCGTCTGTTCATCGCGGTGCAGGTATCCCAGAGCTATGCCCGGGCCGCCGACGCACAGCTCGCCGGGCACGCCGATCGGCACCGGTCGTAGCCGTCCATCCAGTACGTAGGCCCGAGTGTTCGCCGTGGGGGTTCCAATGGGGCACGTGCGCGGTTCCTCGCCGAGGGGTTGGGGCGCGATCCAGCGCGTCGCGATGACCGTGGCCTCGGTCGGTCCATAGCAATTGGCGATACGCAGGTGTGGCAGGTGCTCCTGGGCGCGGCGCACGTGGGCGAGTGACATGGGCTCGCCACCGGTGGCAACCTGGCGCACGGTTGCGAGCAGGCTCGGGGCCTCGTCGATGATGGCGTTGAAGAGGGCAGTTGTCAGGAAGAGCGAGTTGATCTCGTGTTTCGCGATCTCGTTCGCTAGCAATCCGAGGTCGGGCCGACGACTGGGAAAGGGAACGGTCGTTCCACCGACCAGCAAGGCACCCCAGATGTCCAGCACCGAGGCATCGAAGGAGATCGGCGCCAGGTGGATCATTCGCACCGTTTCGTCCAGTACCAGCCAATCCGCGCCGAGGATCAAGCGCAGCACACCGCGGTGTGGACAGGGAACTCCCTTGGGTTGGCCCATCGATCCCGAGGTGTAGATGACGTAGGCGGCGCCCTTGGGATCGATCTCGATCCCGAGTGGCTCGTTCGGTTGCTCGGCCAGCTCTTCGGCCTCGACGTCGATCAAGACGGTGAAGAGATCGACCGTCGGCAACTTGGCCGCCAAAGCCTCCTGGGACACGAGCACGCGGGCGCCCGAATCGCTCAGCATGAAACGCAGACGATCCTCGGGATACTCCGGATCCAGGGGCAGGTACGCACCGCCCGCCTTGAGGATGCCCAGCAGGCAGACCAGGAGCTCGTCCGAGCGTTCGACACACAGCCCGACGGGTTCGCCGGGGCGAACACTCAGCTCGAAGAGTCTCTGGGCAAGGCGATTGGCCCGTTCGTCCAGCTCGGCATAGGAAACCTGCTTGTCGCCGAAGACGCAGGCGATTGCATCCGGCGTCTCATTTGCCCAATCCTCGAAGATGGAGTGCACCGTGGCGTGCTGCGGGTACGGGGCGTCGGTGTTGTTCCACTGCTCGACGACCAGCTCGCGTTCCGCGTCGCCGAGGATGTTCAACTCACCCAGGGGGGTCGTGGGCTCCGAGGCGATGTGCTTCAACAGAGTCTCGTAGTGTTCGAGAAAGCGCTGTGCCGTCGACTCGTCGAAGAGATCGGTGTTGTATTCGAGTGAGGCGATCAGGGTCCCGTCGCGCTCCTCGGTGTAGAGCGCCAGATCGACCTTGGTCGTGGCGCTGTGAACTTCCGCTTCACCGAGGAAACGACCCGAGCGCATTCCGGCCAGCTCCAGCGAGCGGGTCAGGTTGCGCCGATGGTCGTACATGGTCTGGAAGATCGGTGTCGTCGCCAGGTTGCGCTCGGGCTGCACCGCCTCGACGACGCGCTCGAAGGGCACGTCTTGGTGTTCGTATGCCTCCAACGCGCGATCTCGGACCTGCGTCAAGAAGTCGCTGAAGGGGACCTCGCTGTCTGCGTCCGCGCGCACGACCAGCGTGTTGACGAAGAAGCCTGGCATGCGCTCCAGCTCGGTGCGATTGCGCGTCGTAACGGGAATGCCGATGGCCAGGTCCTTCTGCCCACAGGTTCTGAAGAGCAGGGCGTGAAAAGCGGCCAGCAACAACTGGAACGTCGTCGCGCCGTGGGTGCTCGCCAGGGTATCGCAAGCGGATTGGAGCCCAGCGGGAAGCTCGCGCTCGAGCCAGGCGCCGGCGAACGTTTGCTCCGGTCCGCGCATGCGATCGTGGGGCAGCGCCAAGGGGTCGGGAGGATCGGCGAGTCGTTCCTTCCAGAAGTCCAGCTGCTCGCGAACCGCATCCGATTCGAGCCACTGTCTTTGCCAGTGGGCAAAGTCTGCGTGCTGCAACGCCGGAGTGGGCAGCATGGCGATGCCCTGTCCGATCTCCGCTGCATACAGCTCCCGCAACTCGTCGAAGAGCACTCCGATGGTCACACCATCGGAGACCGTGTGGTGCATCGAGATGAGAAACAGGTGCTCCTCAGCGTCGAGTCGCCACAAGGCGATCCGCACCAAGGGGCCGCTCGCGAGGTCGAACGTGCGGCGGTATTCCTCGTTGACCAAGGCCAATCCGTGTTCCCAGCGCGTATCCGCGTCGTGCCCCGATAGATTGCGAACCTCGAGGCTGATGCTGCGCGGCTCGACTCGCTGAAAGACACCCTCCTCGGTACCTTCGAAACGCGCTCGCAAGATCTCGTGTCGTGCGAGAACGCCATTCCATGCGCGTTCGAGGGCTTCGACATCGAGCGGACCGACCAGGTGCACCGGGGCCGGTACGTTGTATACCGGTGAGTTCTCCAGGAACTGCTCCAGCACCCACAGTCGCTCCTGGCTACACGAAATCGGCGCCGGGGCTTCGGGATCCGGCCGTGTTGCGATGCGCTCTTCACGAGCGCCCTCCGTTGCAAGCCCTTCCTTTTGAAGGAGCTCAGCCAGAAGCGCTTGTTTCTTGGCGGAGAGACCGCCGGGAGACGGGGAGGCGTCGGACATTGGGGATCGAGGTGTGCGGCTGGAATGGGACAAGACCCACCCGTCGATCGACCAATGTCTTTCGTTCCTGAAGAGCCGTAGCCGGCGAAGGCCACGGCAAATGCAGAAAGGATTTCCGAGCTGGCTGCTACAGCGTGAGCGCGAAGTCCTCGATCAACGCACCCGGGACGCGGGCGCTGAAGGTCGAGCGGTTGCCATAGGTTCCCGGGTCCAGCATGAACTCGCGCTGGGCGGTCAGGGCCAGGAGGTTGGACCCGAAGAGCCGGAAGATGGTCTCGTCGAAGCGCATCACGTTCAGGGGAGCAGAGATGTTGCCGTTCTCGACCCAGAAGGTGGCGAAGCGCGTCATGCCGGTCATACGGCAATTCGGACGATCCGAATAGTTCAGGTAGTGGAGGTTGTTGATGTAGAGGCCCGTTTCCAGGCGTTCCAGAACATCCTTGTTTTCGAGAGCGCCGGCGCTGACATCCAGGGATTGCGGCGACTCACCCCCCGAGGCTCCGTTGGTGGGGACGCTGTATTCCTTGGCCGAACGCGGCGATGCCAGGCAGTTCCGGAAGCAGCCGCCCTGGATCAGCTCGACGCGATCGGGACGAATGAAGCCCGCGTCTTGAAAGTTGGGTGCGACGCCTTCGGCGGTGTTTTCGTTGATGTCGACGCTCTCGTGGAGCTGAGCGGAGCCTTCGATCATCTGCAGCAGCGAGGTTTGCTTTGTGCGGTGATCTTTCAGTCCGAAACCGCCCCAGGAAAGTGTGCCCATGATCTCCCACACGGCCGCGGGGGAGAGAAAGACGCGATAGTTGCCCGGCTCGAGTGTCTTCGACTTCTTCGTGAGGATCGTCAGCTGTTCCTTGCCGCTCTCGATCTTCTCGACGAAGGCATCCTGTTTCCAGCGGAAACCCGAGTGGTTCAGTTTCACCGCCTTGTCGGCCTGGTGATACAGACTCCAGTCCATGTTGAAGCTGTGGCTGGAGAACCAGTTCCTCTGGCCAAACGAATTGCCAAAGCCTCGATAGATTCCTCCTCCGGCATAGAGACCGACGAAGTCCGTGCTCTGCGCGGCGTCCAGGATCGTTTGTGTTGCGTCGCCAGCCTCAGGCAATTCGTTCTCGCCGTGCGCTTCGCTGGAGCGAACATCCGTTGCGTAGAGCAGGTAGGGATCTTCGGGAAGCTCCGGTAGAAGCCTGCGCAAGCCCACGATCTCTTCTTTCACGAGAGCGCGGTCCAGCTCGAGATTGCCCGACAAGGTGGTGTTGGCCGAAGCGTGGCGCTGGCCCTTGATCAAGCGCAGGCCAAGATTGCGTTGCAACACCCTGCCCGCTTGACGGACCGCGGCCTGGTTGAAGCGGATGAAGTCCGATTCCTCCGCGGCGAAGCCCGTGGTGAGGACTTCGGCTCCGGTCAGTTGTGAGGTAGCGAAATTCGTTAGCTCGTCGAAGTATTCTTGCATCACTTATTCGCCTCCGAAGACTTCCACGCCTGAAAACAGACACGTAGGGGAGGCGTGACCGACCCGGACGACCTGGTTCGGCTCGCCTTTGCCGCAGTTCGGTGTTCCGAGAACTTCGAAGGTGTCGGCGTTGCCCACCATCTTCAGGTTGCGCCAGAAGGTGGCGGAGACGCCTCGGTAGTTGGGCTTCTTGACGACCTCGGTCAGCTGGCCGTTTTCGATGCGTTGCCCCCACTCGCAACCGAACTGAAACTTGTTGCGCGAGTCATCGATCGACCAGCTGCAATTGCTCTTCATGAAGATGCCGTTTTCGACGGCGCCGACCATTTCATCCAGCGTGGAATCGCCGATCTCGAGGTTGAGATTGGCCATGCGATCGATAGGCGGGCGGTTCCAGCTCTGCGCGCGGGAGTTGGCCACCCCGGATATCGCGGCACGCTGCTGGGAGACGCCTGCTCCCAACGGACGTTCCAGGATGCCGTTCTTGATCACGAATTCCTTGCGCGCCGGTTGGCCTTCGTCGTCGAAGCCGAAACTGGCGAATTCCTCGGGCCGGGTCGGGTCGAAGGTGATGTTCAGAAGGTCCGAGCCGTAGCGGTATTCGCCGAACATGTCGAGGGTCACGAAGGTCGTGCCGGCGTAGTTTCGTTCGTCCCCGAGAATGCGATCCAGCTCGAGCGGATGTCCGATCGATTCGTGGATCTGCAGGATCATCTGATCCGGTTCCAGCACGAGATCCATCGCCCCGGAGGGGCAGTTGGGCGCGCTGAGTAGCTGGATGGCCTCGTCGGCCAGTTGCGGTGCGGCTTCCATGAAGCCCACGTCCTGCAACACCTCGAGCCCCCCTTGGCGGCAGGGCCCGTGGCCCTTCAGCGTGCGCGATTGCGTTTCCGTCCCGGCGTTCGCCGTGACGGCCATGCTGGGAGCCATCTGGGACAGCTCTTGCGCGATGCGACCGCCACTGGACGTTAGATACAGCGACTGGGTTTGCGTGAACCAGATCCCCGCTTCCCAGTCGACGATGCGCTCGTCGATCTTCAAGCGCTGACTCTCGTTCATCAGGAGCGCGACCTTGTCAGCGAGGGACGTCGAGTTCCACTCCCTTTGCACGGGCGAACGATAGTCTCCCGTGGGGGCGGCCATCTCGATCTTCGAGAAGTCGACCACGCATTTTCCCTGCGTGCGCCTTGCCCACGAAGTGGCGTGGTCGATCGCGGACTTGATCCCGCTCTCGCTGAGATCCGACGTTCCGGCATAGCCGATTCCGCCGGCGTGGTGCACCGTGATCATGCAGCCTGCGTCGGTCCAGCGTCGAACCGGTTCGAGCACGTTCTGTCGGACGGTGACGTCCTCCGAGCGTTCCTCGACCAGGCGCAGCGAACAAAAATCGACCGCCGGGATGTTGCGGCGGAAGGCCCCTTCGATTCGTGAAGTATCCATACGTTCCATCAACGGCGTGGTCAGGCCTTCCGCGAGCCTGTTCGTTCTTGGCTCTCTCGGACTAGTGCTCGTGTCCGCCGGGGCCGTGCACGTGTCCGTGCTCGAGCTCTTCGGCGGTGGCTTCGCGCACCTCGAGGATCTTGATGTCGAAGTTGAGAGCAACGCCCGCCAGGGGGTGGTTGGCGTCCATCTTGACCGTATCTTCCGCGATGCTGAGCACCGTCAACAGGTGTAGGCCGTCTTCCGATTCGGCCTGGAACTGCATGCCAACTTCGAGCTCGGCCTCGGGGGGGAGCTGGTCGCGCGGAACGTCGTGGAGCATGTTCTCGTCGCGCTCTCCGTAGCCCTTGTCGGCGGTGATGCGAACCTTGAAGGCATCGCCACCACCCTTGCCTTCCATTTCTTCTTCGAGCCCGGGAATGATGCTGCCCATTCCCTGGACATAAGCCAGGGGTTCCTGTCCTTCGGAGGTGTCAAGAACCGTCCCCGAGTCATCGGTCAGGGTGTACTCGAAGCGAGCGACGGTGTTTTTGGAAATCTGCAAGGTGTCTTTTGCGATTCGTTGTTTGCTCGAGGATACGAGCGGAGGGGGAGGAAGACACCACTATCCGCATCCACGGAGAGGAAGCAAAAGGGAACTCCCGGAATTGAAGTCAGGCGGCGAAGTCACTCGACTCCGCATCGCCGTGCGGTGCTTCCGATGCTGCTTCCGTGGCCCTCCCGGGATCCAGCGCGAGGCCGGGAACCGAAGCAGGGTCGAGGGACAGCTCCGGGCTTGGTGCCTCTCCTGCTGCCTGACCTGGCGCAGTCCTCGCGCTCGAGTTATTGGAGAGCGCCATGTCCAGCAGGTTGGCGAGCACCTGCAGCTCGTCCTTTTCGCGTAGCGTCAGCCGACCCTGCTTCTCGCCACGTAGGTAGCCCTTGAGATACTGCTCAATTCTATGAGCTGGGCCGGCGACACGGTGAGTGGCATAGGTGACATAGGCGAGCAAAACCGGCGTGATCATGGCCATGGCCACGAGGGAGGCGACAGCCAGCACGCGCGGCAACCGCTCGAGCAGTCCCGGGTGGTCAGCCAACGCTCCCCGCAGGGAGAGGTAGGTCACAGCGCAGGTCAAGGCCACCGCACACTTGGCGACGGCCAGGCTGACGAAGATGGCCTGGGTTTGCAACTCCGGCTTGATCAGTCGGGTGCGGCGACTACGATTCTGCATGGATCAAGCGGAACGTTTCATGTTGCGTAGCAAGAGCCGCCGGATGCCCGGGAAGGCCTTGAGGACCCGCGATGTTCCGCGCTTCAAGGGGCTATCGGATTCCCAGGCCCAACGGGACAGGCTTTGGCGTGCGCTCTGCTTGGACAAGCGCAAGCGCAAACGCCAGGGCATGCGATCGCACTCCGTTTCGGTCTCGTACCCGCAATCGCGCATGAGTTCGCCCGCGACGAACTCGAGTAGCCGCAAGTCGGAGGTCTTCATCTCGCGCCGCCAGCCCTCCACTTCGCCCTTGCGGAAGAAGCCCTTGGGGGCATGGGCGCTACCGCGCATCTTGTCAATCGAGCAAGCCGCGACGGCTTCCTCGACG
Source organism: Planctomycetota bacterium (assembly GCA_965662355.1). GTDB lineage: Bacteria > Planctomycetota > UBA1135 > UBA1135. The sequence goes on from CBFIHP010000005.1 coordinate 180,692, forward strand.
GATGCTGGGTCACTGGGAAGCTCTAGCCAACGGTGGATCTTCGCCAGGCCATCGTTTGGCCTCGCGCGCAGATCCTCGTAGCGAATCTCCATGTATCGCTCGGTCGCATTGGCAATATCGCGCGCGCGACTCACGTCTTGGCTCCATTCGCCGGCGACCTCGACCGGGTCGTAGGAGAAGCGCGTCGGATCTGCCCAGGACTTGGCGGCGTTCTTGTGCGAGCAGAACACGCTTCGCGGATCGCGGACGACGTGCAGGAAGTAGGCGTCCGGAAACACCTTCAGGATCTCGCTCCAAACCTGCACGTACTCGGGCGTTTGCTCGACGACTGCGAGCGGATCGGGGTTGCAAGAAGCGAAGCGCCCGTACGCGTCCTCCGCCAAGGGGCGCATCAGCTCATAGAAGCGATCCTCGGACACGAGGTCAGACAAAGGGATCCGCAGCAGGCCGCGGCTCTCGTCTTCGGGCTCGACGCCGTCCGCGCCTTCGCGCGTTAGGGCGCGCATGCCGAAGGCCTCGCGCGTGTCGAACCAGCGCCCCAGGTGGACCAAGCGCCGGAAGAAGTCGATTTGCTGAAGGGCGACGACCTGCCGGTGTTGAGCCAGTAACAACATCGTCCACGTGGTGCCGCTACGACGGCAACCGACAATGAAGACGCGTTTCGCTCGACTCGATGTGCTCACGATGTGTCCCCCGAACGCCCCTAGGCGCCCACCCCTTCGGCCTCGTCATCGCTCAATTTGAGGATCTTCAAGGCGATCTCTGCGCGACGCACGAGCTTGGATTCGTCGTCGGCTTGATCCGTCAAGGCCCTGGCGATCGCATCCAGCGTGCGCTCCTCGAACAAAGAGCGCAGACCGATCTTCACGCCGAGCGTTTCGAGGATGCGTGCATAGAGCTGGGTTGCGAGGATCGAATGACCACCCAGCTGGAAGAAGTCGTCTCCGCGAGAGATGCTGGGCTTCTTCAGGAGGTCTTGCCAAAGGAAGGCGAGTACCTTTTCGACGGGCGACACCGGCGCTTCGAAGGTCGGCTGGTCCGCGATCTTGTCCCGCGGTAAGAGGTCCGAGGACTCGAGGGCGCGACGATCGACCTTGCCATTGGGGAGCAAGGGCAGAGCGTCCGTCCGTACGAAGCTCGAGGGAAGCATGTATTCGGGAAGCCGGCTGGCGAGGTGTGCAAGCAGGACGTGCTCTTCGAGCTCGTCATGCGCTACCACGTATGCCACCAGCTGTGCATCGCCGTCTTGTTGGGCCGCGACGACCACAGCCTCGTTGATGTGCTCGTGGAGGGCGAGGGCTGCCTCGATCTCCTCGAGTTCGATGCGATAGCCGCGGATCTTCACCTGCTGGTCGATGCGCCCCAGGAATTCGAGATTGCCGTCGGCCAGGAAGCGCACGCGATCTCCCGTGCGGTAGAGCGAACCCGTGCCACCGAAGCCATGCGGTACGAACTTCTGCTCCGTCAGCTCGGGCCGGTTGCGATAGCCCGCGGCGACGCCGGCTCCGCCCACATAGAGCTCGCCGGAAGTGCCGATCGGAGCGAGCTCGCCGTTTCTGGCGACGACGAAGACCTCCGCACCGGGGATCGGTCGTCCTATGGGAACCTGCAACGTGGAAGCCCGTTGCCGCGCGCCCTCTTCTGTGCACTCGAACACGCTCGCCCAGACGGTGGCCTCGGTGGGGCCGTATTCGTTGTAGAGTGCCGTGTGTGGTAGGCGTTCGCGGTGGTTCTGGACGCATGCGGGGGGACAGCTCTCACCGGCGACGATGACCGTCTTCAGCGACTGTAGCTCCGCGTCCGTCGACGTATCGAGCAGTGCATTCCAAAGCGAGGGTAGGCCCAGGAGGTGCGTGATCCCACGGCGTTGGATCTCACCTGCGAGAGAGGGGATGTCCCTTTCGAACCCGGCCGCCGGCAGAACCAAGGTGCCGCCCTGGCTGAGCGTCCAGAAAATCCCCGCCACCGAGCTGTCGAATGCAAAGGAGCTCAGGAGAAGATAGGCGCCGACCGGTTCCTTGTACGTCGCGAAACGAGCCCGCGTGGAATGGGCGAGGTTCGCATGGGAGATTGGAACGCCCTTGGGCTTGCCGGTAGAGCCGGAGGTGTAGATCGCGTACGCGTTCGTCTCCGGTGTGCACGAGCTGGTAGCGACCTCCGTTTCTCCAAGTCCCTCGGGATCGACGTGCAGGAGCGTGGCGTGGAAGGCAGGCACGCCTTCCACGTCCGCCGCGCGGCTCAGGACGCAAGTGACCTCGGCGTCGTCCGCCATGTGCTCGAGGCGTTCGTGGGGATAATCGGGTGGGAGCGGAAGGTAGGCACACCCCGCTTTCAACGTTCCGAGAATCGAAGCGATCATCTCGACCGAGCGCTCGAAGTAGAGCCCCACGAACGATCCGGGTTCAGGATCGTTCGCCAAGATCAGCCCGGCGATGTGATCGGACCACGAGTCGAGCTCGCGATAGTCGATCTGGCGTTCCTCCGCGATGACCGCTATGGCCTCGGGGTTCTCACGTGCGGCTTCCACGATCCACTCGTGTACGAAACCGCTGCGCGCATCGGCCGTCGCGTGCATGCGAGCGAACTCGCTCAGCAGGCGCTCCTTCTGGCTGCTCGGCATCGAGGAGGCTTCCTCCACGCTGTTCTTTCCACTTGCATCGCTCACGATACAGTGCAGCAGTGCCTCGTATTGCTCAGCCACGAGCAGGACTGTAGCGGCCGCGAAATGCGCGGGATCGAACTGCAAGCGCAGCGTTCCTGGCTGGGCGGCATCGATCTCGAGTCGCAAGTGTGCGGACTCGCCTCGGTGAAGGATCTCCTCGATTTCAAAGACGAGCTCGCCCGCTGTGAGAGCCTTGGGCTCTTCGCCAGGCAGTGCGTGATAGACGAATGCGAATGGCCAGGCTGCTGGCTGCGCCCGTCCGAGCGCCTCGAAGCCGAAGGTCTCGTGGGCATTTTCCGACGCCTGCACGCGCAGCTCGAGGTCCTTGCATAGCGCATAGAAGCCCAGGCCGGCTTCGGTGCGTGAGGCGATGGGAAGGTGTCGCGCAAAGGTCCCCAGTGCGGTTTCCAACCCTTCGTAGGCGCGGCCGGGGCTCGCGACGCCGGTGATCACGCGATCGGTGTCGGCGTGGCGTGCCAGGAGCACCTGCCAGGCAGCCAGGTGTACCGACGCAGGCGAAACTCCCCCGGACTTGGCCCAGTCCGCAAGTTCGCCCTGGAGTTCAGTGTCGATGAAGCGCAAGCAGGAGCGTAGGTCATCGCGCCGAGCGATCGGGTGAGCGACCTCCTGCAAGGCGAGTCGTTGATCGAAGGGTCGATCGCCTTCCAGTTGCGCCCACAGAGCGCGCAGGGTCTGGCTGTCGTCGGCTTCACCTGCTTCGGTGAGGAACAGGGCGATGTCCGCGAACTGCATCGGCTCTTGATCACCTGCGCCCCTCAGGGTGGCGCAGAGTTCGGTGATCAGGTTGCGCAGTCCCAGGTGATCGTTGGCGACGGCTGGTTGGGTCAAGAGGAGAACGTACACGCGCTCTTCCATACGAGCCAGTGCAGCACGTAGTGAGCAGGGTGATAGGAGGTCGAAGCCGGCTTCGAGCTTCACCGCCAACGCATCCAGGGATTCTTCCTGAGCGCCCTCGGAGACGTCACGGAGATCACGTACTTCCAGCGCGAAGGAGTGCTCCGTGGAAATGACCTGGGTCCACTGATCAGAGCCTGGGACTTGACGAAAGCTCGTGCGTAGGATCTCGTGCCGCTCGATCAACTGTGCGAACGCGCGTTGCAAGGCCGCTACGTCGAGGCTTCCCTCGATGCTGACACGACCTCTCGTCTTCCAATGCAGATACGGAGCGACCTCGACGGCGCGCAGGTGATCGCGTTGCGTCGATGAAACCGGGAAGGCTTCTTGCTCGCTCGGGGAGTCTTGCATAGGGCTCACCCGGTCTGGCGCATCTCCTCCGAGTCACGATACATCTCAGCCATGGCCACAAGGGTCAAGCGCTCGCCTTCGAACGGTTGCCGCCCGTGTGCGATCCGCATGTTGTCGTACAGCGCGACGTCGCCGTCCTCCCAGGGGAAGACGATTTTCTCGCGGTCGTAGCATGTCAAGATGTGAGAGATGACCTCGGGGAAGATCTCGGATCCGTCACCGAAGTACGTGTTGTAGGGCAGCTCTTCCTCGCCCAGCTCGGCGAGGAACATGTTCTGCAAGGCAGGCTCCAAAGCGCTGACGTGGAAGAAGGCGGCGTGGTTGAACCACAGCGATTCACCGGTGAGATGGTGTGTGCGAATCGCCGGGCGACGCTGGCGCGTGCGCAGGCGATCTCCACCCTTCCACTCGTACTCGATGTCGTTGTCGTTGCAATAACGTTCGACTTCCTTGGGGTCCTTCGTCTGGAACACCTCCTGCCAGCTGAGACCGAGGCCGTTGTTGTAGTTGCGGACGTAGAGCACGCCCTTTTCCTCGAACTCGCGACGAATCTTCGGGTCGATCCACTTGTACACCTTGTGGACGTCTCCGATGGGCGTTTCCCCCCCAACAGCAGCAGATGTGATCGCGGCGAAGAAGATCTTCTTGGCCCAGGCAGCCCAATACGTGCCTTCGTTGTGCATTCGGATCGATTGATCCGGCGGATACACCGTCGCGTTGTAAATGCGGTGCCCGTAGGAGCTACGCGGTGTCGAACGGTCCTTGTACTCGAGTCGTTCTCCCTCGGAGGCGGCCTCGACGAACCCCTGGAAACCCTGGATACCACAAGGCTCGAAACCGCGGAAGAGCAGGGCGCGGTGCTCCCAAAGGAGGTTCTCCACGTATTCGGAGTTGTTTCGCGTCCACTCGATCAGGTTCAGACCATTCAACTTCGGCCGGATCACCATCGGGATGGCCTTGTTTGGGAGCAGTGGTTCGACCTCCACCCAGTCCTCTTGGCCCGATTGCGACGACGCCGCAGTGACGGGGCGGGTTCCACTACCGACGGCGCGACGCTTCGTCAGGCTGAGTCTCTTACGCCCTCCGCTCTCGACTTCGGCCTGTGGCTCAGTCTCGTTGACGGCCTCCGGGACGAGGTCTTCCAGCGAACCCTGGAGCTCGTTTAGCTTCATGGCCGGCCGTTCGACGACCGTGTGCAGGATCTTCTTGTAGCGCTCAGCCAGCTGCACGATCGTATCCTCGGTGAACAGATCGGTATCGTACTCGAAGAACCCGGAAATGCCCGCTGCGGACTCATCCAGGATCAGGCTCAGTTCGAAGCGTGCATTCTTGGCATCGACGATCTCATAGGACGTCTTCGCTCCGGGCAACTGGGGCGCGCGAACGAGCCCTTTCATGTGCGCGAACCATGCCTGAATAAGAGGGGCCGGCTCGTTGTGGCCTTCACTGCGCAGGGCTTGCACGACCTGCTCGAAGGGCACGTCTTCATGCTTGGAGACCTCCTGCGTCGTCTCTCGCAAGCGTTGGACAAGCTCCTGAAAGCTCATCTCGTCGGGAAGTGCGAGTCGTAGGATCACCGTGCGCACGAAGAAGCCGAGTAGCTCCTGTAGCTCGCTGCGGTTGCGTGCCGACGACGGGATCCCGATACGCAGATCCGTGTTCTTGCCAAGCGTGTGCAGGAGCGCGAAGTAGGAGGCCAGGAGCAGTTGGTTTGACGTCAAGCGCTCGCGACGCGAGAACTCGTCGAGGGCTTTGTGTAGACTGCTCGACAGCTTGAAACGGAAACAGCCGCCATTGTTTGCTGCATCGACATCCTTGGTCGGCCAATCGAGGCGTGGGAGCTCGCCTCCGAGGTACTCCTTCCAGAACACCAGCTTCTCATCGAAGTTCGTCTGTTCCAGCTCGGTTTGCTCCCAGGTCGCGAAGTCCGCGTACTGCAAGCGGACCGGTTCCAAGGTGTGGCTCTTTCCGTGGAGCCGTGCCTCGTAGATGGCGCCTAGCTCGTCATAGATGATTCCATACGAGACGGCATCGGAGATGATGTGATGGGTCGTCAGCGAGAAGATCCACTCATCGTCGTCGATGTGGAAGAGGATGACATTGAAGAGAGGGGCTTCATCAAGAAGGAAAGGCTCGCGAACGTCATCGAGGATCATCTGCTCGAGGGTTCCGCGCACATCGGGGTAGTGGCGAATGTCCTCGATACGAAAGGGGATGCGGACCCTCTCGTTGACCCGCTGGACAGGCCGCGTGCCTTCGAGCTGGAAAGATGTCCGCAGGGGCTCGTGGCGATCCACGATCTCCTCGAATGCTTCCTGGAAGTAATCGACACGGAAGGTCTTCGACACGATGCGCACGGTCAGCGCGTCGTTGTAGAGCGAAGTCCCAGGATCGAATTGCTCCAGGAACCAAAGGCGGTGCTGGGCGGACGAAAGGGGGATCTCCGCGTCGTCGGGACGCTTGGGGATCATCCGGTCGACGGGAGACTCGATGCCGCGCTCGGCGAGCATCTTGTGTAGCAGTGCGAGGCGGTCGGAGGACGGGCGAACCATGGTGGGGGAGTTCCTAGTCTCAGGCCGCCTTCGACGCGGGCGTGGAAGCGGGGTACGTGCTGATCGGGCGGCGTTGGCAAATGGCGCGAACGCGGTCCTCGATGCGGACGCGTAGGGTGTCCGACAGGTTGTATTGCTTGTCCGAGACTTGCTCGATCGATGTGAGCACCTCGTGGATCAGGTCGACGCACTCCACCATGTCGGAGGATTCCATGAGTCGGATGGCCAGCCCGTTGGTGCCCAGCCGGATGCCGCTCGTGGTCGAGGGGGGCTTGACGTCGTAGGGAATGCGGTTCTTGTTGACGACCAAACCGCAGTCCTCGAGGGCCTTCTCGGCGTTCACGCCGGTCATGCCCTTGTCGAGTACGTCGACGACGACGATATGGTTGTCCGTGCCACCGGTGATCACGCGGTAGCCCCTGTCCATGAAGGCATTGGCCAAGGCTCGCGACAGCTCCATGACCCGCCGGGCGACCTGTGTGAACTCGGGGCTTGCGACGTAGGCCAGGCCGCGTGCTTTGGCGGCGATCGAGCTCTGATTCGGGGCTCCCTGGAAGAAGGGGAAGACCTTCTTTTGAATCACTTGCTGAAGTGTGCGTTTTCCATCGGGACCGACCTGATCGAAGTCCTTGCCGATCATGATCAGCCCTCCGCGACCGCCGTACAGTTGTTTGTGCGTACAGGTCGTTGTGAAGTGCGCGTGATCGATCGGGCTATCGTGCAGACCCGCTGCTACGAGGCCAGCGATGTGTGTGATGTCCGCCAGGAGGTAAGCGTTGACGCTATCGGCGATTGCGCGGAAGCGCGCCCAGTCGATCTGCCGTGAATACGCCGTCGTTCCGGAGATGATCAGCTTTGGCTTGTGCTCCTTGGCCAGGGCCTCCACCTGGTCGTAGTCGATGCGCTCCTCCTTCGTCAGGCCGTATCCGATGGCGTTGAAGACCTGACCCGAGATCGAGGCTTTCGATCCGTGCGTGAGGTGGCCTCCCGAATCGAGGTCCATGCCGAGAAGGGTGTCGCCGGCGTTCAGCACGCTGAACATGCAGACTTCGTTGGCGGAGGTTGCGGACATGGGTTGCACGTTCGCGAAGCGCGCCCCGAAGGCGACCTTGGCGCGTTCGATCGCGAGTGTCTCGATCTCGTCGATGTACTTGCAACCGGCGTGAAAGCGAGCTCCGGGATAGCCCTCGGCTGTCACATTCATCGTCGGCATCGCTTCGCACGCGAGAGTGGAGGGATCCGCGATACTCGAGGACGCGACCATGGTCAGGGAGTTGGCCTGACGGTGATACTCCGCTTCGAGGATGCCGAAGAGTTCGGGGTCCCTGCTGGCGAGTCGCTCGACGGCGTGCGCGACGAAGTGCGCAATATCGGATCGATGGTTGTTTTGCATGGTGTTTCTCGCTCCTCAGGCTCCGGCGGCCAGGTGCTGGGACACTTCCTCGTCCGACAGGCCTTGGATCACGCGCAGGAGCCGCGCAACCTCGTCGGCATCAATTCCCGCCGCGGTGCCGACACTGCGAAGGTGCTCGGCGAGGCCGGAGACGGTTTCGGTTTCGAAGATGGCTCGCAACTCGACAGGGAAGGGGAAGACCTCCGTGAGGCGGGCCTGGATCTGAACGGCGAGGATGGAATGGCCGCCCAACTCGAGAAAGGCGTCATCGATACCAATGCGCTCGAGGCCCATCACGTCCTGCCAGATATCGCAGAGCACCTCGTGCATGTCGCTCGTCGGAGCGGCGTAGGCGCTGGTGCCCTCGGGACGTACGGTCGTCGGTTCGGGCAGGCACTTGCGATCGACCTTGCCGTTCCGCGAGAGTGGCATGGACTCCAGCGGAACGAAGATGGCCGGGACCATGTAGTCGGGTAGATCCTGGCTCAGGAACTCGCGCAGGATCTTGCCCAGGCGCTGGGCCAGCTTGCCATGGACTGGGCTATTGCCGAAGGCCGCGGCCTTGGCCGCCAGGTCCACTGCGGGGCGATCGTCGAAGGCAGATCCTATATGCTTCTCGGCCTCGGCGAGCGGCCGGAAGGCCGCGTCGCAGCGGCCAGGGTGTCCCGAGCATGCGAAGCGGAGCTCCAGGGAATAGCCCATCGTCGCGGCCAGCTGGGACAGCTCCTCGGGGTCGACGCCGCAGCCTTCGTTTTCGGCTCGGTTCTCGAGCTCAGCGCGAATGTCGGCCACCGTGGCGAACTTCTTCGGCTTCTCTAAGCACTCCATGGCGCGCATTTCGTTCAACACGCGGCCGTTCCACAGATCGTGCACGACCAAGGACTCGGGTTCGGCGCGAAGTGCCTGCTTGATCTCCTTGAATCCGCACACGGCCTTCTCGCCGTCCAGTTCGGCTTCGAAGGCGGGCGCCTTGGCGATCGGACCGACGTGCAGGCGGACATCGTAGCGGAAGGCGTTCATTTCGTTCACGGCCGCGCCCCGGCGCAGCTGGATCTCGACGCCGCCGATGGCGGGCACACGCGTCTTCAGCCAGTGGAAGAAGCCCGGGTCGACGACCAGTTCCTCTTCCTGGTGCACCAGGCGCTCGACCCGTTGGGCCAGTTGAGCCGCGGGCAGCTCGTCATCGGCGCGGTACAGCTGTGTGGACGTCTGGAACGCTTCCAGCAGTGGCCGCGAGCGCACGTCCCCGACGAAGACAGTCCCTCCCCGGCGCACAAGCGAAACCGCCCGGTCCAGAACATCCGTCAAGTAGTCCATGCTCGGGAAGTCGAATACGATCGAGTTCAAGACGACTGCGTCGAAGGACTGCGGCGCCATGTCATCGAGGTCATCCGCCATCCGCTGTAGCAACTCGACCTGCTCGAGATTGCGCTCTTTCACATGGCGCTTAACATAGTCCAGTGCGACCTGCGAGAAGTCGATGCCGACATAGCGCTTGCATTTCGGCGCCAGCTGGAAGAGCAAGAGCCCCATGCCGCAGCCGATCTCGAGGATCTCCTCGGGCTGGTGGGCGGCGATACGCTCGACGGTTTGATCGACCCAGGCGCGCATCTCCTCGGCGGGGATCAATTTGCCGGTATAGCTCGAATCCCAGCTGGTGATGTTAAAGGTCGGATCCTCGGCCTCGGCCTTCAGTGAGGATGCGTAGGCGTTGTCGTAGACGACGCGCCAATGCGTGATCTGCTCGGCGCCGAGGTCACTCTCGAACTCGGCACCATTCCATTCGGGATCCTGTACGACGTAGCCGACGAGACGCTTTTCACCGGAGGCATCGGGAAGCGCGACGACCACGCCTTCGCGCACCGCGGGGTGATCGCACAATCGCGCTTCGATTTCACCGAGCTCGATGCGATAGCCCCGGATCTTGACCTGGTTGTCGATGCGCCCCAGGAGTTCGAGGTTGCCGTTCGGCATCCAGCGAGCAAGATCGCCGGTGCGGTACATACGCGGCGCGGAGCCGTTGGCACTGACCACGTCCTTCGATACGAAGGGGTTGTCCAGGAAACGCTCGGCCGTCAGCTCGGGGCGTTCATGATAGCCACGACCCACGCCGTCACCGCCTAAGAACAGTTCGCCCGGCGCGCCGATCGGGAGCGGTTGAAGATCCTCATCCAGAACGTAGGCCAGTTGGTTGGCCATCGGCTCTCCGTAGGGAATGCTGTTCCATTCGCTATCGACGTCGTGAATCTCGAAGATCGTGGAGTCCATCGAACACTCCGTCGCGCCGCCCATGCTGATGACCTTGACGTTGTCGACCAGTTTGCGCAGGCGATCGGGAAGCGAGACCGGGATCCAATCTCCACCCAGCAGGACGAGACTCAGGGACGCCGGTATGTGATGGGGGTTCACCTCCAGGTGATCCACCAGCATCTTCAACATGGCGGGGGCCGAGTGCCAGGTCGTTACGCGGCGCTCGTTCATCAAGCGCGACCAGGCCACGGGGTCCTGGAGCTCGTGAGGACGCGGCATGACGATCGTGGCGCCCGCGGCCAAGGTGCCGAAAACGTCGTAGGCGCACATGTCGAACGACAACGAGGCGAGGGCGATCAGGGAATCACCTTCGCAGATGTTGAAGCGACGGTTGAAGTCGAGGAAGTTGTTCACCCGCCCGCAGTGATCAAGCAGAACTCCCTTGGGCTTGCCTGTCGATCCGGAGGTGTAGATGCAGTACGCGAGACCGTGCGGCTGCACGCCACTTTGCGGTCGTGTGTCTTCAGCCTCGGCAAAGACCTTGGGATCGTCGACACATAGGGTCTTGGCCTTCGTTCGTGGGAGGATCTTCTTGAGGTGCTTTTGCGTCAGGATGAAGCCGACCTTCGAATCCTTCAGCATCAGGAGCAGACGTTCGCGCGGATATGCCGGATCCATCGGCAGATAGGCGCCGCCGGCCTTGGCGATGCCCAGGAGTGCGGCGATCATCTCGAACGATCGATCGATGCACGCTCCAACCATGGTCTCCGGACCCACGCCCAGCTCGCGCAAGTGATTGGCGATGCGGTTCGAGCGCTCTTCTAGATCACCATAGGTCAACGTCTCACCATTGAAGACCGCTGCGATCGCGCGCGGATTCGCATCGACACGTTGCTCGAACAGCTCGTGCAGGCAGACGTCCTTCGGATAGTCCACTTGCTTTGCGTTCCACTCGTTCAGGATCAACCAGCGTTCCTCGTCGGTGAGGAAGGGCAGCGCCCCGATCGACTTCTTGGGGCTCTTGATGGTCGCTTTCGTGAGCGTTTCCATGTGCCCGATCATTCGCTTCGCGGCTTCGGTCTCGAAACGCCCCGCGTCATAGATCAGATCCGCGCTGATCTCGTTGCCGACCAAAGGGCTTTTCAAAGCGAAGACCAGGTCGATGTCCTCGCGCTCTTCCATTCTTGGGACTCCAACGGAGAAGATCACCTGGAAGATGTCGCGCACTTCCGTAGAGCCCACTGCGCGCGCGAGCTCGCCAATACTGACCGGATGCTCGCGAATCTCGGCGACACCGCGCTTGCACATCTCGACCAGTTCGGAGAAGGAATGCTTCTTGGATAGATCGAGACGCAGCGGACCGAAGCTGTCTTTCAGCTGCACACCGATGACGAGATCGGATTGGCGAGTCGTGCGATAGAGGACCGCGACGAAGGCAGCCAGCACTCCTTCGAGGGGCTTCGCATCGAGCTTGGTCAAGAGCAAGCGTAGGTGCTTGCACTGGCGCTCCTCGAGCGAGAAGCTGAGCCACTCGGGGTGGAAGCTCTCGGGAGCCCTGAGTCGCAGGGTCGGCAACTCGAGGACAGGCGGGCGGTTTGCGAGCCGCTTTTGCCAATGAAGGACGTGTCCGCTAACGGATGACATGGGGACTTTTGGGGGGCGGGTACTTCGGTGGGAAGGAAATGCCCTGCCAGGGGTGAGGGCGGTAGAGACGAGCTGAAAACAGGAGGGTGTGGGCTGGGGACGAAGCGGGGTCGCTATCGAACCCCAACCCAACGGATCTCCAATGTTTCCGAGAACCTGTCCCGGCGATCCGCTCAGACCTTCGTTTCCACCGCCGTAGAGCCCTCTTCGGGTTCCAGCGTACGTATCACTCGGCCCGGAATACCGGTCACGAGCGAGTACGGTGGAACGCTCTGTGTCACGACTGCGTTGGCACCGATGACGCTGTCGTGGCCGATCGTGATCGGCCCCAGGAGTACGGCTCCCGCACCAACGATCACCCGCTCTTCGATGATAGGCAGGCGGTGGATCGGGTCGCCGTGGCCCGTGAGACCGAAGGTCACGTTGTGCCGGATCTGCACGTCGTCGCCGATCGAGCGTGCACCGAGAACGCAGCCTCCATGGTGCCAGATACGCACGCGACGCCCGACCCGCACGATGTAGGGCAGCTCGATGCGACAGGTCCAGTGAACGATTCGGTACATCACGTTATAGAGCAACGTGAAGGGGAAGCGTAAGAAGCGCGGCAGGTCCATCCGCCAGTTGCCGAGTCGATTGACGACTACGGCCCAGAAGCCCTGTGCGAAAAAACTTCCGTGTGTGCGCAGGTCTTCTCTCGCAAGGGCGAAGAGACCCATGTCCGTGGGGTTCTGATTGCGATCTCCACGCATCGGGAAGTCGATGACTTCGGCCTCTCTCCGCTGCGTTCCGGGGTCCGGAAGCATTTCAGAGTCGTCGATGCGGGGTGCTTCCACAGTTGTAAGTCTCGAATCGCCGATGAGTCCGGCGCTTTGCTTACATCGGACGTTCCCCGCTGCCGATGCTCTTCTTTCCCGCGATTCCCTCCCAGGTCCGGGACTCTCGGCACCTGCGGCAGCGATTTCGACGCCGACAACACACCCAGCGACCAACAAGTTCCCTTTGCCCTCCGACGATTCCAACCAGGCTTTGAGGAAGCCGGCTCCCCAGGTCCCCGAGCCGATCTGGATGGCCGCACGCATCGGCGTGGCGGTGGTGTCGTTCTTTTGCGTGGGGGCTGTCTTTCGCGCGCTCGCTTCGCCTTCCGGGGGCGCTTTGGTGGGAGCCAAGCGCGAGTTTCTCGAAGCCCGCGGCGAGCACTTCGACACCGCCTTCATCGGCTCGAGCCATGTCTATCGTGGATTCGTGCCCAGCGAATTCGACAAGCTCCTCGGTGGAGCGGGAGTCACGAGCACCAGCCTCAATTATGGCGTGCAGCTGCCGAACCTGATCGAGGCGCGCTTTCTCATTCGCGAGCTCTTGGAGAACACACCGGGATTGAAACGCGTGCTCTTCGAGTATCAGTCCCTCACGCCCCAGGTAGATCCAGCGAACGCTTTCCAGCCTCGATCCGTGTACTGGCATGATGCCTCCAGCACGCGGCTGGCGATCGAGCGGACGTTGCATTGGGGACGCGAGCTGGGATCGGGATTCACGTATGTCGAGGATCCCGCGAGTGCGCTATCCGCCTTCGGGCTCATTGATCGTCTGCTGCCGGCCCCTTGGCGCGCCGCCAATGTGCATGCCCAGCACTATCTGGCCGATCTGCTGTTCGTGGGCCGCAGCAAGGACGTGGGACGCGGTCTGTTGAATCGCCAGCACGGACAAAGCGCGCGCTTCAAGGCCGACGCGGGCTACATCAGCCTCGAGGCGGAGAACCGTCGCTTGAGCGAACTAGGGCAGGCGGACAATCCCTACAGTCGACGCAGCCGGCACTTTGCGGACATGATCACGCAATACACCGAGGACGTTCAACGCCTGCGGACCGAGAGGCTCGTTCTTGGCGACGAGGAGTGGATGAACGCCGAGCTCATACGAATTCCCGATCTCCAGCTGCTGGCCCAAATCGCACGAGAAGTCCTCGACGCCGGCGTCGAGTTCATCCTGGTCGTGATGCCGCAACAGAGCGCCGATCGCGATGTTGAGGAGGAGCTGGTCGAACGCGTCGGGGTTCCGGTCCTGCGCTACAACCGGCCCGATCGTTATCCGGAGCTGTACGAGCCCGCGATGCGCTTTGATTCGGGGCATCTCTCCGCCGACGGGGCGCTGCGCTTTACCCGGCAGCTGGCCCACGACTACCTTCGATTCACCGGGGAGGGGCGTGGATGATCTTCACCGAGCTACGCTTCCTGGGCTTCTTCTTGATCGTCTTCTCGGTCCACTGGGCCTTGCGTGCGCACCGCCTGCGCAAGCTCTTTCTGCTGGTCACGAGCTGGGCTTTCTACGGAGCCTGGGATTATCGCTTTCTGTCGCTGATCCTCTTCTCGACCGTGCTCGACTATGCGGTTGGAGCACGACTGCAGCGAACGGAGAAGCAGGGGGCTCGCAAGGCTCTTCTCGCAGTGAGTCTCGTCGGGAACCTGGGACTCCTGGGCCTCTTCAAGTACTACAACTTCTTCGTCGGCTCGGCGAGCGACCTTCTCGCATGGTTGGGGCTTCCCATATCGGACTACACGATCCAGATCGTGTTGCCCGTCGGGATCAGCTTCTACACCTTCCAGACGCTCAGCTACACGATCGATATCTACCGACGCTCGCTCAAACCCGTCTCGAGCTTCCTCGACTTCGCGCTGTTCGTGGGCTTCTTTCCCCAGCTGGTGGCTGGTCCCATCGTGCGGGCCGCGCACTTTCTGCCGCAGCTCGAGAAACCGAAACGCTTCGTCGATGTCGATGTGCGTGCCTGTTTGACGCTCTTTCTGATCGGCTTCATCAAGAAAGGGGTCGTCTCGGACAACATTGCACCGGTTCTCGATCCCGTGTTCGCTGACCCGGCGATCTACTCGACGGCGAGCAACTGGATCGCCGTCTTGCTGTACCACGTTCAGATCTACTGCGACTTCTCTGGCTATTCCGACATGGCCATCGCCACGGCCGGATTGCTGGGCTATCACCTGCCCAAGAATTTCGACTTCCCATTCTTCTCGCGCAATATCGGCGAGTTCTGGCAGCGCTGGCACATCTCGCTGTCCACGTGGTTCCGCGACTATCTGTACATTTCACTCGGAGGCAGCCGCGGATCGGGCTTGAAGGCAATGTGGATAGGCTCAGCAACCATGATGCTGGTCGGTTTGTGGCACGGTGCGGGTTGGAAGTATGTGGGATTCGGTCTCTTGATGAGCAGCGCCATTATCGTCTCTCGCTTGTGGGGGATGGCCGTGCCGGCCGGCTCGGCTCCACGTAGGCTCGTTCGCTATCTGGGACCTGCGATTCTGTGGTACTTCCTCTTCATCAACTGGATCTGTTTCCGGTCGGTGGGGTGGGAGCCCGCCATGGACATGTTCGGAATTTTCTTCTTCCTCCAGTCTGGTGGCGAGGGCGTTGTGAGCTCTGTCTGGCTGGTCGTGGTTCTGGGCTTTTTTCTGATGCATGCGGCCATGTACTGGAGACCCTATGAGCGCTGGGCCAGAGGGGCCTCGGATTGGGTCTATGCGGCTGGGTATGGCGCACTATCCGCCTGCGCGCTGATGCTCCTCGCGACGGAGTATCAGCCGTTCATCTACTTTCAATTCTGATCTCCGGTAGGGCCTGACTTCAGGGTCAGGTCTCCTAATAGCAGGAAAGACCCTTAGTCGGGGGTGTTGGATAGCCGACTTTTACCCCGGTCCATCCAGGCCCGGATATCGTGGTCCCCAGAATAAAAGTCGCTACGCTGCCGCTCGTGGGCAGCATCCTCGTTCCCTTGCTCGCCATTACGGTGATCGTCGTCGGTGCGGATACGATCATCTTTCGTGGTGGGGCCAGCGCGTTGCGCAACCGAGCCAGCTCCCAGTTCGAATATGACCTGGAGCTGGCGAGCACGGATGTGGAGGATCAGATCGTCGATACGCTCGAGGATCTGGAGATGCTGACCAAGCACCCGGCGATGATCCGGATCCTCGATCGGGATATCGACAACGATATCCACGAGCTCTTGAAAGCAGCCAAGGGGCGCAAGACCATGTGGTCGCAGCTCATCTGCTATGACCGCACGGGGCACATCATCGCTTCGACCGAGCACTTCCTCCCATCCTGGGCTCCTGAGGACCTCGGCTATCTGCATCCCTCGCTCAGCAACTGGCAACGAGCCCGAGTGGAGGAGAAGG
Source organism: Planctomycetota bacterium (assembly GCA_965662355.1). Taxonomy (GTDB): domain Bacteria; phylum Planctomycetota; class UBA1135; order UBA1135. The sequence continues at coordinate 196,637 of CBFIHP010000005.1, forward strand.
ACGGGGACGTGCACTTTGCCCTTCCCGTGTCCGTGGGCATCGAGAGCGATGGGATCGACGGTATCCTGATCGCGACCGTACCTACCCATACCTTCCTGCCGAGAGTGCGTCTGGATTGGGTGGGCTTGATGGACGCAGAGGGGGAGGTTGTCGCACAGAGTGGATCCAGAGAGCACGCGCTCTTCGGCCCCTTGGAGAACCGGTCTCTCGAGCCCAACGACGAGGGCTGGGTCCAAAAGACACAGAGCCTGGCGAGGATCCCCAAGACGACGACACCCTTGTGGAGCGTTGGCCTGGAGGCAAAGAACGACGAGATGTACCACGAGATCGCGGTCTTGAGATCGCTCTTTCTCTGGCTCGTATCGGGCTCGTCGATCTTCGTAGCCCTGGTCGTTGTCACTTCGCTCTATCGCCAGCGATCGAGATCCCTCAAGCTGGAAGGGCTCAACGAGAAACTGCAGTTCTCTCAGGCGCAACTGCGCGAGCAAGCCACGCATCTGGAGGCTGCCAGCCAGGCGAAGAGCCTCTTCCTGGCGAACATGAGCCACGAGATCCGTACGCCCCTGAACGGTGTCCTCGGGATGAGCGGCCTTCTGTTGGACATGAATCTCACCGGCGAGCAGGAGGAGATCGCGGGCACCGTACGCGAGTGTGCGCAAAGCCTCCTGACGCTGATCAACGATATTCTCGACTTCTCCAAGATCGAAGCGGGCAAGCTGAGGCTGGAGGCAATCGATTTCGAAGTGGAAGCCGTGGTCGAGGAGGTTTGTGACCTGCTCGTCCAGTCGGCGGAGATCAAGGGCGTCGAGCTGCTCCACATCGTTCACCGAGGTACGCCATCGATCGTACGCGGCGATCCTGGGCGATTGCGGCAGGTGCTCTTGAACCTGGTCAGTAACGCGATCAAGTTCACCGAAACGGGAGAGGTCATCGTCGAGGTCGAACCCCAGCTCGAAGAGGGCAGCGCGATCGTCTTGCGATTGTCCGTGCAAGACACCGGCATCGGGATCCCCGGCGATCGCATGGACAAACTGTTCCAGAGCTTCTCCCAGGTCGACGCGAGCACGACGCGCAGATACGGTGGGACGGGTCTCGGGCTTTCGATCGCCAAGCAACTCACGGAGCTGATGGGCGGCACCATTCACGCCAAGAGCGAGCAAGGCCGAGGATCGAGGTTCTGGTTCACCGTACGCCTGGAACGAAGCCAAGAGGTTTCCAAACCGCGTCGTACGCACGCGAGCCTCCAGGGGCTCAAGGTACTGGTCGTCGATGACAACGACGAGAGCCGGCGTATCCTCAGCGACCAGCTCCGCTCGCTCGGTGCCGAACCGGTTGGCTACAAAACGGGTGACGCCGTTCTGCAGGCTCTCGATGCGACCCACGACGAGTCAGCCGGATACGGGTTTGCGATCATCGACTATTGCCTGAAGGAGATGGATGGCGAGGAGCTCGTTGGTCGCATCCGTCAGCGACGTCCCTGGGTCAAGTTGCCCATGGTCGTGTTGACGCCCCTCAAGAGCATCCGCGAGGTCCACCGCTTTTCGCAAGAAAGCGGCGTCGGGTTCTTGACGAAGCCCGCCAAGTCATCGGTGCTGTTCGTTCGCCTCCTCGAGGGCCTTGGGCAGCAACCGGACGACGCAGAGTCTCAGACCGCCCCCGAAGATGCGCGAGAGGAACAACCCCCGGAGGCGGCCTGGGTGCTCGTTGTCGAGGACAACATCGTGAACCAGCGCATCACCGCCGGGATGTTGCAGCTCCAAGGACACATGAGCGAGGTCGCTGCCAGTGGTCGCGAGGCGCTCGATGCGATCCAGCGGCGGAGCTTCGATTTGATCCTCATGGACTGTCAGATGCCGGTGATGGACGGCTATGAGGCCACGCGCGAGATCCGCAAGCGCGAGCGGGGCTCTTCGCTCCACATTCCGATCATCGCCATGACGGCCAACGCCTTGGCGGGCGATCGCGAGAAGTGCATCGAGGCCGGGATGGACGACTACGTCTCCAAGCCCGTCGGCGCTGGACAGATTCGCGAGCTGGTTTCTCGGTGGCTACCCAAGCACCTGGGACGCGCTGCCTGACGAGACGGGAATCAGAGTCGGCGTCCTTGTGCCGCGAGGATCGGAACGAGGGCGGTACCGAGGCGGTCGAGGTCCTCTGCGTGGAGAGCCTGCTCCTTGTCGCATAGTGCTTCCTCCGGACGCGGGTGCGCCTCGACGATGAGCCCATCGGCGCCGGCTGCGGCAGCCGCCAGGGCCAAGGGCACGACCAGGTTTCGTTGACCCGCCGCGTGCGAGGGGTCCACGATCACCGGCAGGTGCGTGCGCGTCTTCAGCACACACACTGCCCCGAGGTCGAGCGTGCTGCGCGTGGCCGTCTCGAAGGTGCGTATGCCGCGCTCGCAGAGAATGACCCTCTGGTTGCCACCGGCGGTGATGTACTCGGCAGCCAGCAGGAGTTCCTTGACCGTTGCACTGAGCCCACGCTTCAAGAGCACGGGGCGATCGATTTTCCCGAGAGCGCGCAGCAGCGAGAAGTTCTGCATGTTGCGTGCTCCTACCTGGATCATGTCGGCGGATTGGGCGACAAGGCCGACATCTTCGGTGCGTAGGACCTCCGTCACCGTAGGGAGCTCGTGCAGCTTGCCGGCTTCGTGCAACAGATCGAGGCCGTCGGCGCCCAGGCCCTGGAAGGAGTGGGGCGACGTGCGTGGCTTGAAGGCTCCGCCGCGCAGCATCGATGCGCCGCGGCTCTTCACCATTTCCGCAGCGTCCAGGATCTGCCGACGACTTTCGACGGCGCAGGGACCCACGATCATGACGAATCGCTCGCCCCCGAACTCGACACCTGCCACGCGAATGAGGTTGGGCTTCTTCGGCGTGTCCTTCGCCTCGGCGGGGACCTTGTGCTTTCCGTTCTTCTTCTTGGCGCCGTTCTTCGCAACGCCCTTTTTGATGACCGGCTTGATCGCGACCGGTGCCGTCGCCAATAGCGCTACGCGTTCCAGGTGTCGGACCTCGCGTGTCCGCGAGGGATACGTTCCCAGGACTCGTAGCAGGTTGCACTGGCCGCGTACGTCCTCGAGGGCGAGTCGTAGGGGCTCTTCAGAGGCATTGCCCTCGACGTCGACGAAGAAACGGTACTGCCACGGAGCATCCGGTTGGGGACGGCTCTCGATACGGCTGAGGTTGACCTCGTACTTGGCGAAAGCCGCCAGGCAGCGGGCCAGCGCACCGCGCTGGTGGTCCAGGGTCAGCAGAAGCGATGTCTTGCAGTCCATCCCCGGTGCGGGCTTCTCGTGTTCCCGGCTGAGGAGCAGGAAGCGCGTGATGTCGGGCTCGCGTGCGGTCGAGGTGTCCCACACCTCCAGGAAGCGCCCGGCGCTGCCTTTGGGAGCCGATTCCCAGATATCCTCGTCGACTATGGCGAGATCGCCTTCGATCAAGTAGCGCTCGATCTCACCCCGGCTGCCCGTGATGCTGTTTTCGACTGCGACCAGGGCATAGTCGGCCTGGCCCGTGCGTACCGCTTCGATCGCGGCCTCGAGCGTTGGGTAGCCGATGCGTTGGGCGCCCTCCGGGGAGCGCGTGTCGAAGAGCTTCGCGCAGGCCAGATCGCTCGGGGTTTCGGGCTTGCCGTGGTAAGCCACCCGTTGCGGACGATCCAAACGTGTGCTGTCCCCGAGCAGTACCCGCTCCTGGCTGCGCCTCGAGTGCACCAGAATCTCGCGCAGAACCCGTGTGGCCAGGGAAGGCGAGATACCCGCCTTGCTGGCGCGTTTGGACCAGGCGGCCAGCAGAGCTCTCTCGCGGGCGGGATCGAGCAGCTGCCCCTTGGCGTTTTTCTTGAGTGCGCTCTCCTTGAGAGCCCCGACCGCGCGGGCAACCTCCATCCTGCGCCCGATCAGGCGACCCATCTGGGCGAGGATCTCCTCGTCGACTTGGTCGATTTCCTGGCGTGCGTTATCTAGGTCGGTGTGTGCTTTCGACATCGGATTCCTGAAGTGATGATTCGTTCGGCCCACACGAGGACGTACCGCGAGATTCGGGGCCCGTCCGGGCGTGCGCGCCGAATGGGCTTTTCGCGGGATAGGGCAGCTTGCTAGCCGATCTCGGGAAGAGCACCACAGGCGCTCTCGATAAATCGAAAGTCCGCCTCGAAGGGGTGCCCCCAGAAGTAGATCGGCGCAACGCTCATAGATTCAACATTGAGCGAAGAATCGAGCCTTGCCAACCCCACAAACTCTAGAAAGCGCTCAACTATTCGAATTTAAAAAGAGCGTGACCTGACGGAACTCAACTAGTGAATTTTTAGTCGCCATTCCGGGTGATCACCCGTTTGTCCGAAGCGCACATCGTGAAGTGCCTCGGCGATTCGCAGGGTCACGGGTCCCATGGCCTTGCCCGCAAACAGGGGCTGTCCCCCATGGGACAGCTCGCGCACGCCCTGCACGCCCACGGCCGTGCCACACGTGAGAACCTCCTGGATGTCACCCCAGCCCTCGTGCACGGAAATACACTCTTCGACCACCTCGATGCCCCGATCGTGGGCCAGAGCGATCACGGAGCGGCGCGTGATGCCGGGCAGGATCGTGTCGCTGAGCGGCGGCGTGATCAGACGGCCCCCGCGAACACAGAAGAGGTTCATCGTGCCGACCTCCTCCAGGTAGCGGTGCTCGCCGGAATCCAACCATACGACCTCGTCGAAGCCCTCCGCTTTGGCCCGCATCGTGGCCTGGAGCGCGCCCGCGTAGTTTCCGCCACATTTTGTCGAGCCGGTCCCCCCCGGCGCGGCACGGACCGATTCCGTCTCGGTTTTCAGCCGCAGCCCATCGGGGCGGTTGATGTAGGCCCCGACCGGAAGCAGCATGCAGACGAGTAGATGGGTTGCCGAGGGTTCCGGAACCAGCGCGCCGAAATCGGAGAAGAGCAAGGGCCGGATGTACAGGCTGGCCGGGGGGGCGGGGACGTGATCTAGATCGAGGGCGATGAGATCGCGCAGGCCTCCGAGCAACGTGTCGACCTCGACCGCCGGCATGCACAAACGCTGTGCGGAGATCGCGAGCCGGTCCAGGTGGTCCTTGGGCCGAAAGAGAGCCACGCTTCCATCGGGCTGTCGAAAGGCCTTCATGCCCTCGAACACGCTTTGGCCGTAGTGCAAACCCTTGGCCAACGGGTCGAGTGAGAGGGGACCGTAGGGACGCAATTCCGCCTCGAGCCAGTGGCCCTCCTCCCAGCGTTGCACGAGCATGTGGGGGGTGGTCTTCTTGCCGAAATCGTGGGTCATGGTTCAGGACGGGTTCGATGGTGGCGACTACGTGCCGTCGCCCCTGCGCTCGTGGGCGATCAAGAGTCTAACCACATGCCCATAGCTGGCCGTACCCGCTGTCTGGCGTTGGCTCTTCAAATACACGTCATTGGTCGCCTGTCCCACGCTGCGGATGACTGCGCGGGTCCGGGTTTTCGGCTTCCAGAACTCGAACACGGCGCGCCGGTCGCGATCGACGCCCGGCGCGAGGCCCTTGGTCAGTTCTCGTGCGCGCCCCGGGTTCTGCGTCATCAAGTCGCGCAGGGCATAGTTGAGCACGCCTACCGTGCCCGAGTAGCACAGATCCGGGAGCTCTGACATCGAGCTCGCGAGGTAGGCGACGAAATTCGCTTCGTCCTCGCGTGCGATTCCGCGCCGGTGCGCGGCTTCGTGACACGCGGCGAAGCCGAAGGAGAGATCGGGCAGGGCGCCGTTGACGTGGCTTTCGCCGCTAAAGGGCGAGAAGATCCCACTGATGCCCACGAGCGTCATCAGGGGCGAGACCAGGGATTGTTTCGTAATCGGACGAGGGCCTGCGAGAAAGGGGTAGTCGAGCGCAAGTTGCTCGAACAGCTCCGGCAGAGTGTCGAGCAAGGCCTGCCTGCCCTCTGCAAAACGAAAGACGCCCTCGGCATCTTCTTGTACGTGTTCGCGAAGTTCGTTCGCGGTGTCGATCAGCCGCGCGACGACCTTCTCGAGCTCGCCTGCCCGGGGTTCGCTGACGTCGAGCCCGGCATTCACGGCGAACGGAGGGCGGGAGTAGTTGAGTCCCCAGACGAGCATGAACCACAGGTACAGTGGCCCCGCAAAGCCGACGGCCAGTAGTCCAGCGCGCTGCAGTGATTCGCCGAAGGCGCGCTCTTTCCGTACGCACCTCTTGGTTCCGCGTGCAAGGAGGAAGACTGCGAAAAGCACGAGCGCGATCAGAAGGATCTCTGAAGCCGAGAAGGGCAACCACCCGAAGGAAAACCCGATCACGGTTTGCATCAGGGGTCCGACACCGCGCGAGAACCAGGCTTCTGTGAGTTGGGGGAAAGCGCTCGAGACGAGCTGCAGGATCCAACACAGTGGTAACAACGCCCCCAGCCAGAGGCAGCGGCGGCGGAAGCGGACGAACCCCGGCGTCTTCGGCAAAGGAGTCTGTTGCCCGGGGGGGTAATGCGCGGGGGCGTTTTGCACGTAGCAAGGTTAACGTTGGGTGGGGGGAGGGGCTCTCTCCGTTCGGATACTCCAACGCATCGGTTACGCTAGAGCGGATGTTGTTGATCGCCTTCTTCACCGCGGCCCTGTCCACGCCGGTCCCATCCTGGCCGGTTTCGGCCCAGGACGAGCCGGACTTCGCCCGCCGGGTTCTCGATCGCCATACGCGCGTCGGGGACATGGTGCTCGAGGCGAACTATCGACGTTCGCTGCAGATCGCTCAAGAGACATGGGCCGTCGAAGGCACGGTGAGGCGTCTGGACGACGAAATCGAGCGCTTCCGTATCGATGGCAAGATCCAGTTCATCGACGCAGCCGGTGCCAAGGAAGAAACCCAGGCTTCCTTGTGGAGACGTGGTGAGATCTGGTACTTCGTCGACAAGACTGCTGGGACCTGGTGCCAGGGGAAGGGGCCGGGGCTCGGAGGAGAGGCGAGCGCTGCGTTGTATGGGCTCTATAACCTGCCTTTTTCCGCGGATCCGGAGCGCAACCGTTTCGATGCGGCCGCCTGGTCCGAGGGCGGACGCGCGCGTTTTGCAGGAGAGATCTGCAACGTCATCGAGGCGCGTACGGAGGCCGGGGCGCAGCAACGTTGGCTCCTGAGCAAGCAGGATCATTTGCCGGCCTCGATTCGAAGCGAGCAAGCACTCGCGGGTGCGGATGCCCTCTTCGAAACCTGGAGCCGCAAGAGTTATCGAGAGCGCCGCGTGCCGGAGGCTCGCATCGATCCCATCGACTTCACGGCCCGGGGTTGGAACGAGGTGCAACCCATTGCCGTCAGTGTCGCCGAGGCTTTCGTCACGCCCTTGGCAGAGGAGCGTTCCAGCGTGATCTCGCTGGCGGACGGCCTCGAGCCTTTCTACCGGCGCTTCAACCGGGGGACGGACCACCCGCGCCTGGTTGGCCTGTTCGGCCCGACATGAATCAGCTGCATCCGCGTCGCCCGGGCGGTGCGCGAAGGAGTCCTGGAGGCCTTCCCCGACGAGCGGATCGAGCTCTACATCATCTGGACCCAGGTTCTGGATACGGACGGTTTCGAAGGTGCGGAACGTGCCTCGGCCGTCTTCGACGATTCCCGGGCCTATCAGTTCCACGATCCCCATCGGGCGATCGGTGAGGCCTTTGCCGACACGATCTCGATGCCCTCGATCGTCGAGGTCTGCAAGGCGACGAACGAGGAGCTCTCCACATACGAGGGGATTCTAGATCCCGACGTCATCACCGGCCCGGCGGCGGTCTTCGACACTGTCTTTTTCTTCGAGCCCGGAGCTCGTTGGCCGGTCGGGTCCGCATCGGAGGTGGCCCCGGAAAACGAGGCCCCGACGCCGGCTTCGTGGGTCACGCAATTGGACCCCGCGATCTACGTTGGCGTCGACCCGGAACGGTTCCGTTTCGGCGAGGCGCTGAAAAACGAGGTGACCACACTGGCGGGTGCGCTTTTCGCTTCTCGCAGGGCTGACGGACGTCCCAATGTGCTCTTGATCGTGGCCGACGACATGCGGACCGAGCTCGGGTGCTATGGCGATGTACAGAGTGTGAGCCCTGCGATCGATCGTCTTGCGGAGCAGGGCATGGTCTTCACGCGCGCGTACGCCCAGACCGCCGAGAGCAACCACTCACGGGTCTCGTTGCTGAGCGGCATTCGTCCGCCGAACACCGGCAGTTTTGAGAACAGCTTCTGGCCCGACCTGGATCTCGTCACGTTGCCGGAGCTGTTCAATGCCGGTGGTTACGAGACCTTCAAGGCCGGCCAGCTCATGCACAGCGTGCGCCGTGCGCGCTTGCGTCGCCAGGCCAAGGGCTCCGAGAATCACGACCGTCGTATCTGGAAGAAGACGATCCAGACGCTGCTCGCCAAGCCCTCGAAAACCCTTGACGATCCGAAGACGGTGGCACGGGGCGCCCAGAAACAGCGCTCCAGCGCCGGCATCAACTACGGACCGAGGGGAGCCGATTTTCTCGACGTCCACGACGGCCGTATGGTCGAAGCCGCCGCGCGCTTCTTGCGCGAGCGCTCTTCGCGAGCAGGCCCGTTCCTGCTGGCGGTGGGGTTCACGAAGCCACGCCCTCCGTTCTTCGTTCCGGAGCCCTTTTACGAGCGGGTCAAGGGTCGCGACATCCCCGACCTGGATGTCCCAAGCGACGATCTTCTGGATGTGCCGGAGAGGGCCTTGGTCGATGTGAAGACCCTGGAATTCTTGGCCCCGGAACAGCGCAGGGAGGCCTTTCGGGGGTACCTGGCCAGCATCGCCTTCGTCGACGAAGGAGTCGGGCGGTTGTTGAGCGCTTTGAAGGACGGGGGCCACGCGGAGAACACGGTGATCGTCTTCGTCAGCGACCACGGCCAGATGCTGGGCGAACACAATCTGTGGCGTGAGAGCGTGCTCTTCGAGGAAGCCTTGCGGATTCCCTTGATCGTTGCGCTTCCGGAGGGGATCGCCGAGAAGGTTGTCGAGGGCGGCGGGGCTTCTGGCCGGTGTGAGCGTCTGGTGGAGCTGGTGGATCTCTACCCGACGCTGGCGGAGTTGTGCGGGCTACCGATTGCCGGGAATCTGGAGGGGTCCAGCCTGGTTCCGCTACTTCGGGATCCGGAGCGGGATTGGAAGGAGAGCGTGTTCGCCTATCTGCGGCACGGGGAGACGATACGAACGGAGAAATGGCGCCTGACGCGTTGGGAGAACGGGACGATCGAGCTGTACGACCATGATGGGGATCCGGGCGAGGTCGTGAACCGGAATCAGGATTCGGAGCTGGGCTTGGTGATGAGCGGATTGATGAGAAGGTTGACGCAGGGCTGGAGGGCTTGTCTTCCTGAGTAGGTGCAGTGCTTCGCCCTACTTGCGCTTTTTGCGGTCGCCCTTCTTGCGCTCGCCGTCCTTCTTCCTGCCCCGCGCCTCGCTCTCGTCCCAGAACTGCTTCCAGCGTCGGTCGAGGGTCTTGGGTAGGGGGGCCATACGTGGGGCGATCTTCAAGCTGCGTTTTTGGTCGCCGTACCAGTTGATCCAGTACTCCGAGTTTTCGCCCTTGTCGACGCCGGTAAGGGCGACCAACGACAGGCGGAAGTCGGCGAAGTGATCGTTGGCGCGACCGGCCCGGGTCGAGCGCATCAGCTGGATCAGCTCGTCGACGGACTTCTTCGAGCGGATCTTGCCCAGCCCGAGAATGCGCGTGCGGATCACGTTCTTGTCGCGCACTCCGAAGAGGTCCCTGGTGAGAATGTCGATCGACGATTCGCTTCCGTGACGAGCGATTTCCCGTAGCAGCGTTGCGTACAGGACCGGCTCGTCCCTGAGGAGCTTCTTGTCACGCTTGTCGAGCTTGTGCAAGGCCTTGAGAGCGTTGTCGTGGCCCATGCGACCGAGGGCTTCGATTGCCTTCGTGCGAACGGAGAGGTCCTTGTGGCGCAGACCGTACTTGTCGATCGAGGCGATCACGTCTGGATGCAGGATGTCCTTGGCTTCATGCAGTGCGGCAACGGCCTCTTCAGGCGTGCCCTTGGTCAGGGACTCCTTCAACGCCTCGCAGGTCCTCGTGACGCGCGCCGGGTCCGGGGGTGTGTCGGGTCGGGTGTCCTGCACGCATAGCAGGCCGGAGAGTGCCAGGGTGGTGATCGAAAACGCTGTCATGGGTAAACCCAATTCTTGATGAGTGAGAAGAGCGTTCTAGCAAAACAGCTCGCCTGATGTGAGGTTCCGGAGCCCGGCCGAAATGATGAGAGCCGGTGACGATGGGCCAGCTAATTACCTGACGGTGGTCGCTCCCGCCGAAGAAACGGGACCCTCGCCACGGACCTCCAGGGCACGGAATGGCCCCGGCGGCTCTTTTCCCTCGCCTCGGGGGAAGATGGGCCTCATCATGTCGTCCCTCGCCCCAGGAGGGGTCAAACCTAGATGAATCGAATCCTCGGACGAAGTCTCGTACTTGGGCTTCTCGTGCTGGCTCAGAGCGCCTGCACGAGCGCTCCCATCACCAAGTCCATGCAGCAGGCCAATCGCGCGGGCAGCCGCAAAACGAGCGACAAGGTCCTGGCCAAGTGGGCCGATGACCTGAAGATGCACACCAGCGTGGGCTTCGGTTATCGCTCGGTGGATCACCGTCAATCTGCATACGGTGACCAGCTCATGTACGGGCTCGAAGTCGATGCGTATCGCCCGCAGGATTACTTCGGCTACGAGCTCGGATTAACCTTCGCCAGCGAAGAGATCGACATCACCGGCGGCCAGCGTCGCAGCGACTTCTACGAGCTCTACCTCGGGGTGCGCAAGACCTTCGGCGAATCCGATGCTCCGATCCGTCCCTACGTCTCCGTCGGTGGCAACTTCATCAACGAAGAGGTCAACTACAGCCCCAGCAATCCGACCGCGGACCCGCGAGCCACGGGGGCCGGTGGCTATGCGCGCACGGGAGCCTACTGGCGTATCGCGAACATCGATTTCGATGGCGACACCGAGGTCATCATGGGGGTCGATGTACGTGGCGTGTTGCACGAAGACACCGATTTCGTGCAGGCCATGATCTATTTCGGCGTCGGGCGCTAATCGCGCATTTCCGAGCGGTTTCGAACCGGCGGGGCTGGGGTGTCACTTGCGCGTACGTATCTCGGATCCGTCGTTCGCGGATGACATACGTGTCTACGACAAAGACGGTCGGCGCATGCGACTCTCGATTGCCAAGGGTGCCATCGTCACGCACAACGTAGAAGTGAGCTTCAGCGACGGCCTCACCGACGTGCTCGGCGTCGACGAACGTGCGTGCTCGGTCAAGCTCTACCGGGAGGGGGCGGAAGTCGGGCAGGCGGGGATGGTCATGGTCCCTGGAGAGATCACCGAAGTCGTGTTCTAGACCCGGCAGCGTTCTCTAGGCCCAAACCACCAGATCGCCTCTGCCCGTGGCGAACTCTTGCTTGGCCGTGACACGCACGCCGTACGAGAAGTTGCCCGAACGCCTGAGCGGCTGCGCACCCTCGAAGACGTGGACACCGTCGAGTTCCTGCACGAATCCCAGGGGAACGACCGTCAGCGTGGATGCGGCGCCTTCGGGCTGATCGAGGATCAGCTCGATGTTCACGTCGTCGGGTTGCAGTACGCCCAGGCGCACATCGACATGGATCTCCAGGGCATCACCGACGGCGAGCTCGTCGATCTTGCTCACCTCGATCTTCTCGAAGCTTACGCTTGCAAAGCCACCTTGGAGGCGTTTGCGCTCCTGCACCCGAGAGCGCAGTTGCCAGCGGTTGTCAGTGGAGAGCCTGCTGAACTCGCTGCCCAGGGGCTGGTAGGCCTTGTCGTGATATTCATCGACCATGCGGTCGGTGTTGAACTCGCACGGAATGCTCGCAAGGCAACGCACAACGCGCGCGACCCAGCTCTTTGGGATGCCGTCGATGTCACGTTCGAAGTAGGACGGCAGAAGTTCGTCCTCCAGCAGGCGATAGAGCGAGTTGGCGTCCAGTTCGTCCTGCAACTCCGAGTCCTCGTAAACGCTTTCGCCACCGAGCGTCCAGCCGTTCTCGCCGTCGAACGCCTCGGGCCACCAGCCGTCGCCGATGGAGAGATGCAGCGTGCCGTTGGCGGCGCCCTTCATGCCCGAAGTGCCGCTGGCCTCCTGCATGCGCTTGGGATTGTTCAGCCAGACGTCCACGCCTTGCAGCAAGTGGCGTGCGAGCTCGATGTCGTAGTCCTCCAGGAGGAACACGCGACCGACGAAGGCGTCCTCGCGCGTGCGTTCGGCGATACGTTTGATCAAGTCCCTGCCCAGACCATCGGCCGGGTGGGCCTTACCCGCGACGAGGATACGCAGGGGCCGATCGGTCGAGTTCAAGAGCGCAGCGAGTCGATCGGCGTCGTGGAACATGAGATCCGCGCGCTTGTACGGTGCGAATCGCCTGGCGAAACCGATGTACAAGGCCTTCTCGTCGAGGCCGTCGACGATGCGCGAGAGCAGAGCCGGGCTTTCGCCTCGTTCCTGCCCACGGCGTTCGATGCGCTCGCGAAGGAAGCCGAGGAGGTCGTGCTTCAAGGCGACCTTGGCCTTCCAGATCCGGGGCGAGGCGCCGAGGCCCAGACGTTCGAAATCCTCCGAGGTGACGGGGCGGTCGACGACGCCCATGGCCTGGGCGATCCTGGGATGGGTCCACGTGGGTAAGTGGATGCCGTTCGTGACCGTGTCGATCGGAACCTCGGCTTCGAGGAGGCGCGGCCAATAAGCGCGCAGGAGTTCGCGCGAGGCCGTGCCGTGCAGTTTGCTGACGCCGTTGCAGAAGGACGAGCACGACAGCGCCAGGTAGCTCATGTTGAAGTCCTCCTGGTCGCCGTCCGCTTGCCCCAGGGCGTAGAAGCGCTCCCACGGCACACCCAACCACTTCTCGACATCGGAGAAATAGCGTCGCAGGAGCTCCTCGGAGAAGCGGTCGTGACCCGCCGGCACCGGCGTGTGCGTCGTGAAGAGGGTCGTGGCGCAGACGAATTCATGCGCTTCGGCAAAGCTGGCACCTTCGCGGGCCAGTTCGCCGATGCGCTCGAGCGTCAGGAACGCCGCGTGCCCCTCGTTCATGTGGTACACCGAAGGGCGGATGCCCAGAGCGCGCAAAAGCCGTACGCCACCGCGACCGAGGATTATCTCTTGCTGCAGCCGGGTTTCGGAATCGCCCCCATAGAGGTTGCGCGTGAGTGCGCGATCCTCGGAACGGTTGTGCTCGTGATCGGCATCCAGCAGATACAACGACACGCGACCGACGTTCACTTCCCAGGCCTTGAGGTGCAGCTTGCGACCCGGCAGGTTCAGCTCGAGCACCAGGTGTCCACTGGCGTCGCCTGGAGCTCGAACGGGGCGAAGTGCGAGTTCGCGCGGGTCGTTCGGCAGATCGACAGCGATCTGGTCGCCGGTGGGGGATAGCTTCTGACCCATGTAGCCCATGGCGTAGAAGAGCCCCACGGCGACCAGCGGGAGGTTCAGGTCACTCGCGGACTTCAGGTGATCCCCAGCGAGAATGCCGAGGCCTCCGCTGTACACGCGCAGCGATTCATGGAGTCCGAATTCGGCGCAGAAGTAGGCGATGGGATGCGTGTCGTTCGGCGCGTCGGCGGTATTCACGGGCGATGCGCCCATGTAGGTGTCGAAGCGCTGGACCGCCTGTTTCAGGCGTTGGCGGTAGCCCTGGTCGCGTGAACGTTCGGCGAGATCCTCCGGAGAGACGTGATGCAGGAACGCGCGCGGGTTGTGTCCGTGTTTCCGCCAGGCTTCGGGCGAGAGCTCCTCGAACAGCTTCGGCGCATCGTGATCCCAGCACCACCAGTAGTTCATCGAGAGTCGCTTGAGGTCCGACAGCTCGTCCGGGATCGTCGTGGCGACGTCGAACGAGAAGAGGCGCGGGCTGCTTCCCTTTTGCTGCTCCAGCGCAATCCGTGTACGCGGGCGTCGAACCTGGGGCACACCGCGGGCCATCCGACCCTGCACGCTCTCGAGGGCGGCGTTGTAGGCCGTGTCATAGCGGCCGACGAAATCGCTCCAGGAGCTCTTCAGGGCCGTTGCTCGGCATGCTTCATAGCGCTCCGCGGGCGCCCGATTCTCGTCCATGAAGGTCTCGATCGCATCGACGAGGCTCTCCGTTGCGGCGTCGAAGTGCACCCCGACGCGTGAGAGTACGGTGACTCCTTGCTTCGCCTCGATGCCCGCCTTGCGGGCCCAGTGCCCGAAGCCCGCGTAGTCCGTGGTGATGGTGGGGACGCCGACGGCCAGGCTTTCCTGGGGCGTGTATCCCCAGGGCTCGTAGTACGAGGGAAAGGCCGACAGATCCATCGCGCGCAGCACGGCCAGGTACGACAGACCGAGGAAGTCGTCCTTTTCGCTGAGGTAGATCGGCACCTGCACGACCTGAATGCGGTCGCCCGTCTTGTTGGTCAGGCCGACCTTTTTGCAGTGTTCGTGGATCGGGTCGTTGTCCTCGTCGAAGAGGTGGTGTGTCGAGATACCGAGCGCATCTTCAATGTCGGCGAGATCTCTCGAGCGGCGTTCGATTTGCTCGTCGCGCACGCCGGAGTTGCCGGCCGGAATCAGGGCGAACAAGACGATCGGGCGTCCGGGCTTTGCCTGTATGCGCGCCAGAGCATCGAGCAGCATGTCGATGCCCTTGTTGTGGAACTCGTACCGTCCGGAGACTGCCAGGAACATGGCCTCGGACACGTCCGTTCCCAGGAAACACGAGGCTTCGTGGGCCAGCTTGGCGCGCGCCTCTTGACGCGTCGCGTCCCCCGCCAGCGCATCGACCACGCTCAGATCCAGTCCGTTGGGAGTGATGGGATCCGGCTGTCTCGCGTGCAACAGCCCTGCCTCCTCGGCCGTGACCTCGCTGACCGTCGTGAAAACGTCGGACTCGCGCGCGGCGATGCCCTCCATCGAGTGTTTGGAAACGACACCGTTCTCTTCCGCCAGTTCCGAGGGCTCGCGACCCCCCAGGCCATCCTCGGGAGAATGCCCCAGGGACGACAAGGCGCGGCCCAGCATCGTGGCGTGGGTAGTGAACACCGTTCCGACCGCGGGGAGCTTCTCTTTCACGTAGAGCAGGGACGAGGCCGTCATCCACTCGTGGGCATGGGCCACGGCGCGTTTGTGCTGGCGGGCGAGGAACTCCTCCCACCACCGCTCGATCACGCGTCCCGCGGCGTGGCCGAAGAGCACCGGCTCGACGTAGTCCCATCCGCCGGAGATGGAATCGACCTCGAAGTTCTCCCACAGCCCGGACAGGATCCCGTCCTTCTCGTCGTACAGCTTCGAGAACTCGACGAGGATCGTGCGCGGTTCCCCGGGAATGCGCCAACGCCCGACCTGCACCGGCACGCCCATTTCACGGCACGCTTCTTCGAAGCCCTCGAAGCCCGCTTCCTTCTTGAAGCCCTCGTCGTGATCGACGTCGGAGAGACCCCAGGGGCCGATGGCGATGTAGTCGTCGCCCATCTTGTCGACCAGGGTCTTGGCCTTGGTCGAGATGACGGTGTGGATTCCGCCGACCTTGTTACAGATCTCCCAACTGATCTCGAAGAGTGTGAACGGTTTGGCCATCAGGTCAGCTCTCGCTGGCGGGCGAGGTTGTCTCTTTGGGTTGGCTACCGTCCGCGAGGCACTCGTCGACCCGGCGTTCCAGGTCTTCGAGAGCATTCATGAACAGCATGTAGGAGTCGTGGGGGGAATCGTACGGTGTGAAGTACTCGTGGACGTTGCCGTCCTCGTGCCTTCGCGTGTACATGTAGTAGACGTGGTCGGATGTCGTCAGCTTGCGCCAGGTCTCCAGAAGATCGTCGCGACCCAGCTTTGCCGCGCGCTTCATCTTCGGGCCCAGGGCGTAGAGCTTTTGGTTCGCCTCCAGCTGCATGCCGTTCGCGAGCCAGGCCCCCAGGTCGCGATTCTCGTCGGCCCACGAGATCGAATCCGGTGCGTCCAGAGTGCCGACGGGTTCGTTGTCCCTCGCGATCTCGCTCGGCGTGCGAAAATCGAGATGCGAGCCCTCTTCGAGGCAAGACTCGGGTAGGTGTCGCATGAAATCGAGGATCCCCGTGTCAGCGGCCTGGTGCTCGCCGAAGGTCTCGTAGTCCATGAACAAGCCGATGAAAGTGTCGGTTTCCTCGGAGCGACGCAGCCATTCCGCGAACGTGTCCGCCATCAAGGGATAGGAGGGCCATTCGGGGTTGCTGAAGCGGAAGGCGATATCGTCGGAGAAGAGATAGTCCCGCAGGAGCAGCTTCAAGCGTTCGCATCCAGTCGGGCGGTAGACGTGTCGCGGGCTGCGCCAGTCCAGCAGCCTGTCGGCACCCTCCGCCAGCAGCGCCTCGAATCCGAGGCCCTCGATGCGGCGTGCGACTTCGTTGTCGAAAACGAGCTCTGTGTTGCGGAACGTCACGGGTGTCTTTCCGAAGAGATCCGCCAGCCGTTCTCTCTGCGCGATGACCTGGGCTTCGAATTCTTCGCCGTCGATCGTGGAGCTGAGCGAGTGGTAGGCGGTCTCACAGATGATCTCCACCGCGCCGCTGGATGCAAGCTCGATGAAGCTGTCGAGAGCCTCGGGGGCCCACTGTTCCAGCTGGCTCAAGACCGTGCCCGTGAGGGCGAACGAACAGCGAAAACGTCCGTCAGTCTTTTCGATGGCTTCGCGTAGAACCGCGTTCGTGGGCAGGTAGCAGCGCTCCGCCACGCGTTCGGTGATATATTTATTCAGGTTGTCGTCGAAGTATTCACTTCGCGACTGCAGGTCGAAGCGCGTTTGCGGAAGGAGCCGATAGGGCTGATGAACCTGAAAGTAAAAGACGATGGAGGTCACGCGACGACTTCCTCGTAGATGCCGGTGATCCTCTTCGCGGGCTGGTCCCAACCCAGGCGTTCGACCTCGGCGCGGCCCTGGGCGATCAACTCGTCTCGCAGTGCGGGGCGTTGCAGCACGGCGAGGATGCGCTCGGCCAGGGCCTGTGTGTCCCAGTAGTCGACCTTCAAGACGCTGTGCGCGACCTCACCGACGCCGGCTTGACGCGAGACGATGACGGGCACGTTGCGAGCCATGGCCTCGAGCGGGGTTATGCCAAAGGGCTCGGCGACCGAAGGCATGACGTAGACGATGGCTTGCCGGAAGGCCTCTTCGCGTTCCTTTCCCTCGAGGAATCCCGTGAAGCGCAGGTTGTCGCCCAAGCCCAGCTCGGCGGCTTGTTCGATCAAGCTCGGCAATAGATCGCCGTGGCCGCTGACGACGAAGTGCATTTCCGGAGCCTGGGCCACGACGAGCGCCGCGGCTTCGAGGAAGTACTCGGGGCCCTTTTGGTGCGTCAGCCGACCGAGAAAGAGCACCGTGGGCGGTTGCACGTCGGCTTCCGGTTCAGCGTCGGCCGGTGCGGGGACCGACTCGACGCCGTTGTGCACCACGCGCACCTTGGCGAAGGGAATGTCGTAGCGTTCGCAGAGCTCGTCCGCCGAGCGTTGGCTGACACAGACGATGCGATCGGCCGCTTCCAGGCCGCGCTTCTCCAACTCGATGATGCGGGGATCGGGTTCGGTCGCCGAACCCTCCGGGCGCCGATCGTATTCGGTGGAATGCACATGGCACACGAGCGGTTTGCCGGTCAGCTCCTTGGCCAGGATACCGGCCGGGAAACTCATCCAATCATGGGCGTGGACGACGCCGAATTCGCGTTGACGCACGATCTCCGCCACGGCGCGTGCGTAGCGCTGCACTTCGCTGTGCAGGTCGGGGCTGTAGGAAGAACGGAACAGGCGCTCTTCCGGGGGGAGGGGCACCGAACGCTTGCGCAGGGCATCGAGCCGCGCGCGGTAGGTGTCCTCGTCCATGTAGGGTTGTAGGGGGCTCGTCACGCCCAGCTCTTCGATTGCCGGGACGGCGGGCGTCCGCTCGATCAGCGGCAGGGCGGCGGTTGCGTCCGACAGTTCTATCGAATCGGCACCCAGGAGCTCGACCCCGCCGGCCTGTTCGTCACCCTCGAGTTTGGGGACGACGAACAACACGTCGGTGCCCGACGTGGAGAGGGCCCGGGCCAAGCCCTGGCAAGCGGTGCCCAACCCTCCCGACATGCGCGGAGGAAACTCGAAACCCAGCATCAAGACTTTCATTGGAGCGCTCCCATCCAAGTTTCGTGGCCCGCGCGAACCGCTTCGAGCATGTGCTGCGCGCGCAGGTACTCGCCCGTGTTCCAGGCCTGTGCCATGGTACCGCCGGGGAGGTGGGGAGGATCCCCGTCGAAGACCTCGGAAATGTGATTCAGCCCCGCGCGATCCAGCTCGGCGTCGATTCCGTCCCAGAGGAGCGTGAGTTCCTCCAGGATGCGCGCGTCTCGGGGCCAGGCACGCAGGGCAGCCTCGGTGTAGAAACCCAGCAGCCACGGCCACGTCGTGCCCTGGTGATAGGCGTTGTCCCGTTCATCGGGGCCGCCGCGAAAACGGCCGCGGTATTTCACGTCACCCGGAGCAAGCGTGCGTAGTCCGACCGGCGTCAAGAGCTCGCGGCGCGTGATCTCGACGATCGAGCGGCGCTGCTCGATGGAGAGCGGGGAGTGTTCGAGTGCCGCCGCCAGAACCATGTTGGGGCGCACGCTCGTATCGAGTTGGCCTCGATCCCAGACATCGGCCAGGTGTCCGTGTTCTTGGCTCCAGAAGCGTTCCAGGAAGGCCTTGTTCGCAACCCGCGAGCGTTCGCTCCAGAGCGCGGCCTCGTCGTGGCGTTCCGCCTCCTCCAGGAAGCTTTTGACCCGGGCGAGCAGGGCCAACCACAGGGCGTTGATCTCGACCGCGAACCCAGCACGCGGCGTGACCGGGCCTTCTGTGGTCTGCGCATCCATCCAGGTCGGATTCAGCCCGGCTCCGCCGGCACGAATCAATCCGTGCTCGTCCGCGCGAATGTCGAGCGCGGTTCCGTTCCAGTACCACGTCGCGATCTCGCACAGGGCGGGGAGTAGCTCTTCGTTCACCAGGGATCTGGAACCACCCGCTTGCTCGAAGAGCACGACCGCACGGGCGAACCAAAGCGCCGCGTCGACCGAACCATAGTGGCTCTCCTCGGCGGTGGCGGCGTAGATGTTGGGCAACAGGCCTTCACGCAGGAAAGGCAGCGCACCGTGCAGGACCTCGGCGCATTCCCCGAGTCGACCGCGGGCCAGTGTGAGTCCGGGCAGGGCAATGAAAACGTCACGGCCCCATTCGCCGAACCAGGGAAAGCCCGCGAGAACTCCGGGGCGGCCGTACGTGTCTCGGTATAGGAAATCGTCGGCGGCGAGGTACGCGCGCGTCGCGGCTTCCATGCGGGTGAAGGCGCGCGCGTCCGTCAACAAGCGCTCCCGGCGACGGGACTCGACCCCAAACAGCAGGTGCGGTTCGTCGGTTTCGGCGACGGTGCCGAGTGAGACGAAGGTCGGCTGGCCCGGTGCAATGGAGAAGCGGAAGGCTCCGGGCGTGAAGTGATCCTCGCGCCCCTCGAAACCCCGTTCCTGATCGGTCGTGTATACGGTGTTGTGATACCAGTCCGGCTGTGCCTCGAAGCCGTGCTCGGGCGGAAACCGGAGTACGACCGGCGGAAAGCCCTCCGCCTGGACGCGCATGCCACGGGCCGTGCGCACACAGTCCGGCGCGGTCGCGGTTCCTTCCTTTTGAAGGTGATCCGCATCCCGCAGGGCGAAGAGCGGTCGCAGCTCGAGCTGGAACGGTCCCTCGCCGTCGAGGATCATGTAGCGCAGAACCAGCGTCGAGGAGCCGCGCACCATCTGCATGGAGCGCTCGAGCGTGATATCCCCAAAGCGGAAGATCGACCTTGGATACGGGCTCAACTCGAAACGCTCGAGAAACTCGTGCCCGCGCGGATGGACGACTCCGTCGGGGTAGCGGACGGCCGAGAGCGGAAACGAGCGCTCGCCCACGGAGAGATTCTCCTCCATCCGCGACAGCGCCACGAAGCGTCGGGCGCTCCCCGGTATCGGTGCGACGAGAAGCCCGTGGTACTGGCGGCTGGGCCAACCCGCCACGGTCCCCGACGCATATCCGCCCAGACCGTCGGTTTCGAGCCACTCGGCGTCCAACGCCTGAGCATGCTCGTTCGATGAAACGGAGCGGTCGCGAGAGAAGAGGATGGAGTCCATCGGACCGCGTAGCGTACCGTCCAGAGACCTCTGGAGACCGCTGGACTATTCAACAGCTTGGGGAGAGGGCATCCTATCGGCGGAGGAGGCCGTAATTAATGACCTTGACAACGGATCTGAAGGACACGCTGACCCTCGTTCTGGCCGGAGGTCAGGGTGAGCGCCTGAAACCCCTGACCTCCCAGCGTGCCAAGCCGGCCGTGCCCTTCGGGGGGTCCTACCGGATAATCGACTACACGCTGTCGAACTGCATCCACTCCGGACTGCGGCGGATCTTCGTCCTTACCCAGTACCAGGCGCGCTCCCTCGAGGAGCACATTCGCTTCGGCTGGAACTTTCTGCCCCGGCGGCTCGAGCAGTTCATCTCGATGCGCCCTCCGCACCATAAATCCAACAGCAAGTGGTACGAGGGGACGGCGGACGCCATCTACCAGAACATCGATACGCTGCTCACCGAGCGCCCCAGGCACGTCTTGATCCTCTCAGGCGACCACATCTACAAGATGGACTACGGACGGATGCTAGGGCAACACATCGAAACCGAAGCCGCCTTGACCATCGGCGCGGTGCGTGTGCCGCAGGAAGAAAGCAGCCGCTTCGGGATCTTCTCGGCCGATGAATCGAGCCGCGTCGTCGACTTCCTGGAGAAACCCGAAACCGGCCCCGAGATCCCGGGCAGGCCCGGCTGGTGTCACGGCTCGATGGGCATCTATATCTTCGAGACCGGCGAGCTGATCCGGCGTCTCGAGGCCGACGCGGCCGACGCCGGGAGTGCGCACGATTTCGGGCACAACATCATCCCGAAGATGATCCGTGAAGCATCGGTCTTCGCTCACGACTTCGAGGATCCCTATGGCAGCGAACGTCCGTACTGGCGCGACGTGGGTACCCTCGACGCGTACTTCGATGCCAACCTGGATCTCTGCAGCGTCACACCACAGTTCAACCTCTACGACATGGACTGGCCCACGTACACGCTGTGGCACAACGACCCTCCGGCCAAGACGATCCTTGGCGGCGACGGAAATCCCTCGGAGGTCGTCGATTCGCTGCTGAGCCCCGGCGTCATCGTTTCCGGAGCGTCCACCCGCCGTTCGATTCTCTCCAATCGAGTGCGCTTGGAGCAGAACGCCGAGGTCGAGGAGTCCATCCTCTTCAGTGGCGTCGTCATCGGACAGGGCGCCAAGGTCAAGCGCACGATCATCGACAAGTGGGTCCAGGTGCCGCCGGAAACGCGCATTGGTCATGACAGGGAGGAGGATATGCAGCGCTTCCCTGTTACGGCTTCGGGGATCACGGTCGTTCCCTCCGGGTATCGCTTCGATACGGAGTAGGGGTCCCTGGACAACCGGACCTCCTATATCCGAGAGGCCCAAGCCCCCCTCAGAATCTACGCCGCGAGGAACAGCCGCGCGATGGATCGGGCGACGGGGAAGGGCATGACCGCGAGCACTTCGTGCTTCGCGTCGTTGCAGGTGAGGTCGATCGAGACCCCGAGCCCGCGCCCGACCTTTGCCAGCTGACTGCCAAGAGGATCCTTGGGGCCGAGCTGCACGAGGCGGATATCGTCGACGTTCCCGGAGATGCGCAGCTGGCGGTGGACCTCGAGAAAGGCCGAGCTGATCGATCCGCACAGGAGGTTCATCATTTCCTGCATGACCTCCATATGGCCTTCGTCGAGGCCGCTCTTGTCGAGCGGGGACTTGGCAGGAAGGCAAAGCACCGCCTTGGTGAGTTCCCAGGCCAGGGGTACAGGAAAGAGGATGTGGTAGTCGCCCTCGCAATCGCCCTCGACGCGGGTGGACAAGACCAACGACCAGTTGGCTTTCCAGGCCGGACGCCATTCATCGAGGCTATGGATGAGGCTGCCCGTAGATTCGCCGATCTCCATCGTGCAGCCCGCCATCATCTCCCAGTCCTCGACGACTTGCGTCATCGAGCGACGGGCGAGCTCGCGATGAAGCTCGGTCATGAGGTGTTGGGATAGCATCGGGTCCAGCGCGTGTACGCGGTTGGCTTACAGGTTGGGATTTTCGTGAGGCTGGAGCCTGTGATGTCCGGCGGGAATACCGCCCGATGGAATTCGGCCAGCATCAACGTGTACTTTCGCGGTTTTGGGAGCCCACTCTTGATAGCAGGAAGGGCTCCTGCCTCTAATTCTGCTCCGGAAGCGAGGCATATTCTCAAAGTTGGGCCTGGCGCTACGCCGGCGACCCGAGAAGGAGGGCGAATCCCGCCTCTTAGCGGGAAAGAATTTCCTCCAGGTAGCGCGGCAGCATCTCGCGCCACGTGGGCCAATCGTGGTCGTAGTCCTCACCCCACGCATCGACTCGATTGGGGATGCCGCGCTCTCCCAGGGCGTTGGCGATGCGCCACGACTGTGCAGGTTCTTCCCAGCGGCCCTCACCATGGGTGATCAGGAGGAAGCGCTGGCGCAGGGCTTCGAGGTGTGCGCCCTCGGGCAGGGAGGGCAGGAAGTGGAGCGGCGAGATCTCGTGATAGTCCTGGGTCATCGGCCCCTCGAGAAACTTGGCCAGGTCGTAGGTGCCGCTCATGCAGATCGCGGCCCGAAACACATCGGGGTGGCGGCAGGTGGCGGCCAGTGCGTTGAAGGCGCCGATCGAGGGGCCGGTTGCGATGATCTCGATGTCCTCGCTGCGGCAATCGCTTCGGATGGAGGGAACCAGTTCGTGGTAGACGAACGCGTCGTACAGGTTCTGGGCTCGGGCCGCGGTAGGAGTCGAGTTGGATTCCGTCAACCACACCTTGCCCGCCACGCTATCGACCGAGTACAGCTTGATGCGCTCTTCAGCGAGCATCGGTGCGAGCACCTCGACCATCTTGAAGCGTTCGCATTCTTCCGCATCGGCGGCGGCCGTGGGGAAGAAGAGCACCGGGGTGCCTACCTCGCCCCAGCGGGAAACGGTCACTTCGCGCTCGAGGCGGTCCGAGAACCAGGTGGTCTTGAATTTCGACATGACTAGCCGGTTTGTACCGCGGCGCGTCCGGCAGCATCGGCTTCGCGCCAGCTTTGGATCTTATCCCAGAAGTACTCGGTGAACTCGTCGTGTTCGTGCTCGGGGAAAACAGCCACGACCTTCTTGCGCACGGCGGCCTTGGCTCGCTTGTCACCGAAGTACTCCCACGCGACCTCGTCGAGGTGCCCCAAATGCTTTTCGCAGAACTCCTCGAACTTCGCCGTTTGCAGGCGCTTGCGTGCGATATCCGCGTACTGACGGACCTTCTCGCGGTAGGGGAGTTCCCTGTCCGCCACTCGAAAATACGGTGTCCAGTCCAGGTTGACCCGCATCTTTTTGTTCGTCGCAGCGCAGAAGACGGCCCAGCGGATCTTGGCTTTCACGAGCCACGGGAAATGCATGTGCAAGGAGGTTACCTGCGAGTCGGGGCAGGGGTTGGCGAAGTCGATCGGGTGCCAGGTACCCTCTTTCAGCAGGTATTCCGACGAGTTGAAGTCCCATCCGAAGAACGTGTTGATCGTCAACGTGAGATCGGCGAGCAGGGCGGCGTCCTCCTCGTCCAGGAAATCCTGGTCCTCGAGATAGCGCTGGTGCAGCGGATTCTCGGGAGCGTAGGAGACGTAGCGGATCTGCGGCCCGACCCCGACGCAGCGCACGAAGCTCTCGTATGGGTGCACGCCCTGCTGGAGATGCATGACGAACTTACCGCTTTCCTCGTATGCCTTGTTCAAGCTCTCGGCGTCGTCGACCTTGTTCACACCGACCCAGCCGCCGCCGTCGTAGGGCTTCATGAAACACGGATAGCCGAGATCCTGGCCCAGCTTCTCGAGGTCGAAGAAAACAGCGTAGCGCTTGAGCGTCTCTTGCAGATCCGGCTGGTCGTTGTACGACTTCGGGGGGATCAACCACGTGTCGGGAATGGGCAGGCCCATGCGCATCATCGCGCAATAGCTGGTCTGCTTCTCCATGGACTGAACCGACCAGGGGTTGTTGAACACGTACGTGTCGTTCAACAGCACCGCCTTCTTGATCCACTCCCGGCTCATGTGATACCAGTGAGTCAGGCGATCGACGACGACGTCGTACTTGGACGAATCGTCCAGTCGGAACGGGTCGATCTGCAAACGGCCGGAGTCGATCTGTACCGTGTTGCGCCCCAGCCGAAGGTCCAGTTTCAGATCCGCGAGGATGTCCTCGAAACAGACTGGCCAGCACTCGTCCGCTCCCAGGGAGAGCCCGATCTTGCGTTTGATTGTCGCCACTGGTTCAGTTCACTCTCATTCGTAGACCATCCACAGAGGACCCGGGAAGAGCCAGGAAAGCCCCTCGCGCAGCCGATCGCGCCAGTTCTCCCAGTTGTGCCCGTCGCGCACCTCGACGAAGCGCACTTGCATTCCCGTGTCTTGCAAGAGGGGCACCATCGAGCGGTTGTAGTAGATCAGTGACTCGTAGATGCCACAGCCCATGTACAGTCGCTCCGCCGGACGTCCCGGTGCCGCGCGGAAGCGATTGACGAAATTGACCACCGGATCGAAGAGCGGTCCGCGGTCGTGGGCGCCGATGTCTGTGAAGGCGAACGACCCGGAAAGGAGCAACAGGTTGTCGAACACACCCGGGTGGCGCCATGCGGCCGCGAGGCTGGCGACGGCACCAAAGCTGGCGCCGGCAAGGCCGCGGCCCGAGGGCGACTTGACCAACGGGTAGCGCTCCTCGAGCAGGGGTACGAGCTCTTCCGCAAGGAACGCTGCGTGGCTTTCGTCGTCGGCGTATTCGACCAGACGCCGCGGCGAGTCCGTAAAGACCACGATCATCGGCGGAATCTCCAACCTGTGGATCAGGTTGTCGAGGATCGTCTTCAGGTTGCAGAAGTGCAGGAAGTCCGAGCCGTCGTGCACAACGAGGAGCGGATAGCGATGTGAATCGTGGAAACGTGCGGGAAGATACACCTGCACGGCCCGCTCGCCGCGGAGCGCTTCGCTGCCGACGATAAGCTTCTCGATCCGTCCAGGACGCGCTTCTTCGTCTTGTTGTATCCACTCCGGCGTTTCGTATCCGCTGGCATGTACGACCGAGTTCGATCCGATCGGGTCGCTGGCGACGTTGGGGTTCAGCGGGTCGAGGATCAGCCGCTGGATTCCCCCCTGGGCGATCTCCAGCTTGTACTCCATGCGCGAGCCCGCTGGCAGATCCAGCACGAAGTACCACAGGTCGGTACCGGGTAGGCGTGTCAGCTCCTGAGCGGAGGGAAGACCATAGATCCAGTGGTGAAGTCGCACGAGATCCGCCTCGCCCCGGAAGGTGAAGGTCACGTTCGGCCCCTCGATCAGCGGGAACGGTCCCTGTTCGAGAAAGCGATCGACGTCATGGCGCGTGGGTCGCTTGGCGGCCAGTTCGTGGATGGAGAGCTTCACGGTTGGATCATCTCCTCGAGCGTGCCGTATTCCGTCAAGCGTCGGCTTCCCGAAGCTACGGTCCAGGCCGCGCCGTCCCAATCCGCACGGTCGCCCTGATCGAGGATCATGCACAGAGCAGGACCGAAGCGCCGCGCCAGGAGCTGGACCCGGACCGGATCCTCCAATCGCAGTCGCTTCCTCGCGTGGGGCAGGGCCACGAAATCCTTAGCGAGGTTCAGGCCCACATCGAAGGCCTCGGCCTTGCCGGCTCCCTGGGGGGGGTGGTCGTGAAAGAGCACGATGCGAGGTGTCAGGACCATGGCTCCGGCCGACCACGCGATCACGGTGCGTCCTCCCAGGAGTTCTTCGATGCCGAACAGGCGTAGGCGATCGAGCAACACCGCCACGTGTCCGCCTGCGACGCACACACACGGTACGTCGTCCAGGAGGCTGGCGATCTCGTCGCGGTGCTGGGCAACGGACTCGCGTTCTCTGGGGTTCCATTCGGACTCGAACTCGTCGCGGATGGCACGCATGCGTTGCAGGTGATCCGCATCCAGCTTGCGCAGGTCCTCGATCGCTTCCCGGCGCTCCGCATCGAGGTCGGCCTCCTCGAGGGGCAATGCCGTGGCGTCTTGGGCTCGGGGTTTGCGCTCCAACAGCTCGACCGCGGCTCCGGCGGCGTGTTGCAAGCGCAGGGAATACAACTCGCGCACCGCTCGGGCGCGGTCGTGATGTCGTTGCAGCGCTACGAAGAGTTCGTTGTCGCGTTGAAAGAGCTCCTGGCCACGCAGGAAGAGCCCGAGGTTGCGCGCATGGCCTCCAAGATGGTCGAGGAGCTCGCGATCGATGCTCTCACGCTCCTCCCAGCCAGCGGTGATGGTTGCGAACGGTCCGCCGCCCAAGCCGAGCGAATCGGCCGTTTCCAGCAACGTCGGCGACTTGCGTTGCGGCCCGAGCAGGACGATTCGCTCCGGGACGCTTTCCGTCTTGTGGTCCCCTCCCGTCATCCGGCGATGATCGAAAACTCCGAGGAGAGCTTGTCCGCAATCTCCAGGGTCTCCTGCAGGTTCGGGTGGCGCACGACCATCCAGCCGTCGCCGACGACGCTCGCCCGCCAGTCGCGGCGTGGTGCGCCGATCGGCGTCAGATCCACAACGGGAATTTGCTCTCCGAAGCGTGCGAGGATGGGGGACAAGCCCTCGTAGCGCAGGATCTTCCCCTGACCTCGCGCGCGTTTGAACACGATCGCGGCGTTGTGGATCTTGTCTGTGTTCTCTGAGATGCGGCCGTAGAGGACCGCTTCGGCCCAACCGGCGAACATGTCGACGTCGCAGCTGTAGTTCATCGAGTGCACGATGCGCGCGCCGGGGGCGCGTGCTCCGATCTCGCCGAAGACCGCTTCGCCTTCGGGAGTGAGAAACCACTCCATGTGCGTGAAGCCCGTCTTGAACTGCAGCGCATCCATCACCTGGGCTCCCATCTTACGTCCCATGTGGATCTCGGGAACGTCCGTGTCGCGCAATGCGACCACCTGCGAGCTGACCCATTCGTTCTGGCGCGCGGTCAGGGGCTTCGGTCGATACCAGGCGACGTTATGAAAGAGGATCTCTCCGGCGGCGCAGACCGTGTCGAAGGTGAACTCTTCACCTTCGATGTATTCCTCGACGCTGATCTCGTTCACGTGGCGCGATTGCTGGAGCGCTCGATCGAACTCGTCCTGATCTCGTACGTGATACGTGTCGGCCGAACCGGCACCGGCGATGGGCTTGAGGATCAGTGGAAAGCCGATCTCTTCGGCGGCCGCGCGGGCCGCATCGCTCGTTTGCGCACGCGCGTGGCGTGGCGTGCGTACCCCCGCGCGGTCCAGCGCCTGCTTCATCAGCTCCTTGTCCCGGAAGTGAAGGGCCTGTTCGACCGACATTCCAGGCACGCCCAGGCGCTCGCGCAAGCGCGCCGCCAGGACCACTCCTGGTTCCCACAGGCACTCGACCTGATCGATCGAGCGACCGCCGAGCCAGGACTGGACCTCGTCACAAACGGCGTCCTCGTCCCACAGGTTCGCGACCTGAAGGTATGCCGAGAGTGTGGCCTGTGTCTCACGACCGAGGGCGCCGGCAGGGCTGTCGCCGATGCCGAAGACGTGCGCTCCAGCTGCTGCGAGGGCGCGCGTGAAGAGCGGCATTTCCGCGGGGAAGCCGGGAGAGAGGAAGATGACGTTCATGGTCTATGCGGATTCGATCCGCACCAATTCGTTCAAACGACGCAGTCCGGCCTCGACGGTGTTCGTGTCCTTGTCGCGCAGGATGACGTACCCCTCGCCCTCGTAGGTGTCGGCGTGCGGCGTCCCCGGTTCAGGGATCTTGGCTTCGACGACGAGCGAGCCGAGCTCCTTCCGAGCGACCTCGATCCCGTGAATCGCCCTGACCTTGGGGATCAGTGTGCCATCGGATTCCGAGCCCTCGTCTCCCACTTCTTGGCTCTGCGCGCGAAGGAATAGCGCTCCAACCGACCAGGTGCGTTTGGGGGGCGCGAAGTTCTCGAAGACCATCAGGCGCGCCCACGCATCGTAGAAATCGTAGTCGTGCGCGTAGGAGAGCAGGGTCGTGAACTGTGCGCCCGGTGGACGCGCCGCGACTTCCGAGATCGCGATCGAGCCGTCCGCGCGACGAAACCACTCCATGTGCGTCAACCCGTTGAACATCCCCAGCGCCTTCAAGGCCCGCGCGCCTGCAGAGCGAATGTCCGCGAACTCGTCGCCCTCGATGTCCCGGGGAAGAACGACACACCACTGCAAGCGCGTGTCTTCCATGACCTCGAGCGGGGTCGTCGTATAGCGTGAAATCGAATGGAAGATGGGCTGCCCGCCAACGGTGACCGAGTCGAACGAGTGCTCCTTGCCCTGAATGAACTCCTCGAGCAGGAGCGGGTCATCCTCCGCAGGGGGGAACGCGCGCAGGTAGCCCTCGAGCTCTTCCCTGGTTTCGATGCGCTGGGTGTTGCGCGCTCCGGCGCCCGCGGGTGGCTTGGCGACCAGGGGGAGACAGCGCTCGGCAAACTCCAGGGCTTGCGCCTCCGACTTGACCAGTGCGTGCAGCGCACACGGCAGGGAGTTCGCGCGCAGGATGTCCTTCATCTGCGCCTTGTCGCGGAAATTGCGCGCCTCTTGCACGTCCATGCCGCGTATGTCGAGGCTCTCGCGGACCTCCGCCAGCGGCTCCTGCAGTTGTTCGAGCACGCCGACCAGGCGATCGACCCGGCCACCCATGCCTCGCGCGATGGCGCGCACAGCCTGATTCAGCTGTTCGGGATCCATCGCATTGTCGACACGTTCGAAGCCCGAGATCGGGAGGCCTTCCAGGCCCTGAACGATCTTGTCCCCGGGTTCCTGCGAAATGACTCCCAGGCGAACGTCCGGGAGCTTGGCCGTCGAGCGGATGAAGTGCAGGGTGGCCTTCATCGCGTAGGGGGCCACAAAGACGACGTTCATGCTGCGGATTCTATCCGGCCGTGGGCTCGGCCGCTCCTCCCGCACGGGTTTCCGATACGCGTTGGACTGGTTTCCAAACCAGCGAATCGCTACCGTGCCGCCAGAGATGAGCTCGATGTCCATCTTGAAGCTCGCCTCGGAAGTTGCGCCCTTCGCGAAGACCGGCGGACTGGCCGACGTGGCCGGGGGGCTCACGCGCGATCTGTACCGGCGCGGATGCGACGTGCGGCTGTGGATGCCTCTGTATCGCAGGGTTCGCGAGGGGGACATGCCCATCGAGCTGGATTCCGAGCTGGGGACTGTCGCTTTCGAATTAGGTGGCCGGACGTGGAATTTTTCGATCTTCCGTGCCGCGCTTCCCAAGAGCGAGGCGCGCATCTACCTGGCCGATTGTCCCGAGCTCTTCGATCGCGAGGACATCTACGGCGGGGATCGTGACGAGCCTTTGCGCTTCGCGGCCTTCTCGCGTTGTGCGCTCGAGGCGTGTGAGCGCATGTCCTTCTATCCGGATGTGATCCATTGCAACGATTGGCACACGAGCCTCGTACCGCTGTATTTCGAGGCGGAGTATCGCGTGCGTAGGAAATGGCGCGGGACGCGTACGGTGTTGACGATCCACAACATCGGTTATCAGGGCGAGTATTCCTCCAACCATCTGGATGAGCTAGGTCTCGGCGAGCATCAAGGTCTCTTGCACCAGGGCGATCTACAGCGGGGCCGGATCAATTTTCTGAAGACAGGCGTGATCTACGCGAATGCGTTGACGACCGTCAGCGAGACGTATGCACGCGAGATCCAGACGCCGGAATACGGGATGGGTTTGGATGACCTCTTGCGCTCGCGAGCGGATGCGCTGATCGGCATCGTCAACGGAGTCGACTATTCGGAATGGGATCCGCGCATCGATGGGCTGATCCATACGAACTACTCGCTCGACGATCTCAGCGGCAAGCAAGCGTGCAAGGAGGACTTGCTGGGATCGGGGGGGCTGAAGTCGGAACCCGCTGTGCCGCTGTTCGGTATCGTCTCGCGCTTGACCGCCCAAAAGGGCTTCGAGTTGTTGGGGCAAGCGTTGTCCAGGCTTCTTGACGAACGGGAGCTTCAGCTGGCCGTGTTGGGGAGTGGCGAGGCGCAGTACGAGCTCTTCTTCCAGGGCCTGCGCAACCAGTATCCGGAGAAGGTGGTCTTCTATGCGGGCTACAACAACGAGCTGGCCCATCAGATCGAAGCCGGTAGCGATCTGTTCCTGATGCCTTCGCGCTACGAGCCTTGCGGTCTGAACCAGATGTACAGCCTGCGCTACGGCACACCTCCGATCGTGCGCAAGACCGGCGGATTGGCGGATACGGTGCAACCCTTCGATCCACGGCGAGGAATGGGGACCGGCTTCGTCTTCGAGGAGTTTTCCGCGGACGCCCTATACGGTTCGATGGAACAGGCCCTCGATGTCTACGCGGATGAGGATGCTTGGGCCAAGCTCGTCCGCAACGGTATGGAGGCGGATTGGTCCTGGGATCGCCAGGGTGCGCGCTACCTCGAGTTGTACGAAGGCCTCCGTTCGGGCTAACCTGCCTGGAATGCACGTCGTCTTCGTAGAACCGGCCTTTCCTCGCAACCAACGTGAATTCGTTCGCGGTCTCCATTCGGTCGGCGCCAAGGTGTCCGGGATCGGAGAACGCCCGCTCGAGGCCTTCGATCCGGAGTTGCGTTCGTGGTTGCACGCGTACGAGTGCATTCCCAGCGTCACGGACGAGAGCGCGTTGCTCGAAGCCGTGAAGCGGGTTCAGGCGAGGGAATGGGTCGATCGGCTGGAGGCCTCGGTGGAAGCGCACATCCTGGTGACGGCGAAGGTGCGGGAGGCGTGCCAGATCCCCGGCACGTCGGTACGCACGGCCTTTTTGTGTCGGGACAAGCCCGCGATGAAAGATGCGTTGCGGGAGGCGGGCGTACCGTGTGCGCAGTCGTGCGGCGCGGATTCACCAAAAGCAGCGCATGCGTTTGCGAAGGACGTGGGGTATCCGTTGATCTTGAAACCGCGGGATGCGGCAGGGGCGGCGGGCACGTATCGCGTGGACAACGATGAAGAGCTCGAGGGAGCGATTCAGGCCTGCGGTTTGGATCGCGGATGGTCTGCGGCGATCGAGGAGTTCGTCGAGGGGCACGAGGGGTTCTTCGACACGCTATGCGTCGATGGAGAGGTGGTGCACGAGTTCATTTCGCACTACTACCCAAACGTGCTAGAAGCGATGCGCACGCGCTGGATCTCACCGCAGATCGTGGTTACGAACTACACTGAGGCGGAGGGATATGCGGAGCTGAAGGAAATGGGCCGTCGAGTGATCGAGGTGCTGGGGATCGGCACGAGCGCGACGCACATGGAGTGGTTCTACGGGCCGAAAGGCCTGAAGTTCTCGGAGATCGGATGTCGGCCCCCGGGCGTGTCGGTGTGGGATCTCTACTCCGAGGGGAATGACCTCGATATCTACGTGGAATGGGCGAAGGCGGTGCTGCACGGCGACACGGATGTGCACGCTTCGCGAAGGTTTGCCACGGGGATGGTCGCGCTACGACCGGATCGGGATGGCGTGGTCGTGGCCTGCGAGGGCTGGGAGGAGTTCTTGAGCGAGTATCGATCTTGCGTCATCGACTATCACATCCCGGGGAAAGGGACGGGGACGCAAGGGGTCGAGGGGGGGTACATGGCGAACGCCTGGGTGAGACTGCGGCATCCGGATCACGAGGCGTTGCGCGAGGTGATGGGGGTGCTCGGGGAGCGGGTGCAATTGCGGGCGGAGTAGGGCTCGGGCGCCGTTGATACGGAGTCGCACACCACGCGCAGTGCATGCTCGCTAAAGTGCCGCACCAACGTTGCGACGAGGCCTACTCCGCCTCGAATGTCGCGTACCGGAACGCAGGCGAGAAGGCCCTGTCCCGAACCACGACATACAGGTGCCACGTACCCGGGGGGATGGCCGGGAAGTCGGGGGAGTGGAGGGCCCATTGGTTGCCGCCGTTGTGTATCGCGTCGACGTATCCGATCGGCACCATCTGGGGCGTGAGCACGTAGGTGCGCACGCGCAGGATGTCTTCGAGGCCGTCGGGGTCGTCGACGTGGACGGTGTAGGCGAAGGGGCCGTTGCCGAGGATGGGGTCGGGGCTGGTCTCGACGGAGAGGATCGTCGGGGGGCGGTTGTCCGCGCGGCGGACGACGGCGGCCCAGTCGCGGGAGGGGTCGGGGGGGCTGCCGAGGAAGGCGAAGCCCGGGCCGGTTACCTGGGCGAACTGGCCGCTCTGCAGGGGACCGCCGGCGAGAGGGTCGTACCAGCCGATGTCGAAGGTGGCCTGGGAGGTGCCGAGGTCGAGATCGGCGTGGCCTCCGATGGGCAGGTAGACCGCGTAGACCTCGCCGGGGTCGGCGAGGGCGCGGGCGCCGAACTGGGTGGTCAGCTGGTTGGCGTGCTGCATGCGCTGGAACGGCAGGTGGCGCTGGAAGAACTGCAGGGCCGTGTAGGTCTGCTCCCACATGAGTTCACGTGAGCGGAAGTTCTCGCAGTCGAGGTCGGAGTCGTGGTGGCCGTAGCCGAAGTACCACTCGGCTCCGCCGCCCTGGGCCATGAGCCCGCCCCACAGGCCTTGGGTGCGCATCTCGGTGTGCGCGGGATCAACCGAATCGGGGACGACGCCGTCGTTGGCGGGTCCGACTTCATCGAAGCAGACCGACCACTTGCGTTCGCGCTGGCTGGACTTGTCGATCCAGACCCGGGTTCGATCGTCGCTGTCAGCGGGAGCGCCTTGGAGCGAGACGCCCTCGAGGTGCGTGCCAAGGAGCGGATCGAGCAGCGATTGCTGTTGAGAGAAGCGGGGCAGGACCGTGATCGGATGATTGTAGGGATCGATCAGGCGCAGGTAGTCGGAGAAGGCCATCAGCTCCGACGTGGAGTTGTCATTTTCCTCGCCCAGGTTCCAGACGAGAGCATTGGCGTGCGCGAAGCGCGCGACGAGCTCCTTGTAGTAGAGCTTGCGCGTGAGGCTGAGGGCTCCACCATCCAAAACGTGGTCGTTCTCGGTTTCCTGCGTCACCAGGTGGAGCATGACTCCGGCACGCGTCATGTGATCGAACACGCGTCCCCATTGTTCCAGCTTCGAGCAGTCGAAACGGGTCTTGTCGCTGCCGTTGCCGATCCAGGGCCAGACCTCGCGGCCGTCGCCTCCGTCGATGTTGTACGTCAGGAAGTAGAGGCTGTTGACTCCTTTGGACGCGAGGTAGTTGATGGCGCCAAGGATGCGTTGGCCGCGTCCCGCCCACGTGGGGATCCCCAGATCCACGTAGTCCGCGAGGTGGGGGTCGAAGTGGTGTAGACCGTCCTGGTAGCCGGCGCTCGCGAGATCGTTGTCGCTTCCACCTTGGTCGTACGTGTTGTCGAACTCGTAGTAGCCGAGGAAGTTCTCGGGGCTGTTCGAGCCCGACTTCAGGAAGTACTCACCGGTTTCCGAGAAGCGGTAATGGTGCTCGCCCGTGTAGCGCAAGATGCCCTTGCGTTCGAAGCCCAGACGGCGTGGATCGGCCGGAGCGATGTCGAGGATGCCCACCTCGCCGTCGAAATCGAGTCGCGTTCCCGCCGTGAGGTCCGTATCGATCCCGACCCAGGAGCCGGTGACGAAGGAGGTCAGATAAAACCACTTACCGGAATTGTCCGGCCGGAAGTGGGCGCGCCACTTGTTACCGGCTTCCGAGCCCGTGTCGGCTGCGCTGCCGTCCGCGGCAAAGTAGCCCGGTATCGTGACCACGCGCGTCGGATCATCGGCGTGTGCGAAGTGCACCAACAGGCGCAGATCGGTGAACGGGTTGAGCGGACCCTGTTCGCTGCGAGAGGTAGCCTCGGTGAAGGTCAGTGTGATGTTCTGCCAGGTCTCCAAATCACCACTGATCGCTGGGAGCGACTGGCTGAGCTTCTGATTCGGTTCGGCGAAGTGGTAGACGAGCACGCGATCGCTGACCCGTGACCCTCCCGGCGTGATCACGCCGATTTCGAATTCGAGAACGCCGGCCTGGGTCGCAAAGACCTCGGTCTCGAGTAGGCCCGGGGAGGCGATGATGGCATCGGGTCCAGCGACTTGACGCCAACGCACGTTGTTAGAGCCGATCGCGCCCGGTTGGAAGTCTGTGTCGGTGCTCCAGCTGGCGCTCAGCACGAGCGGTTCGGCCAGGGAGGTACGCACGATGTCTTCGCCGGCGTCGAGGGCCTCGACCGGGCAGGAGGCGGAGCGGCACAGAGCCTGGCCAGGGATCGGCCGCTGGTTGCCGTTTTGGGCTCGGAAGGACAGGCGGATCGGCGCATTCGTCGTGCGTTGCAGGTGATCCAGCCGCAGTCGTTTCCAGCCGCTTTCGTGGATGCGGATCGAGGCCGCGTGATCGCGCACGGCGTCATCGAGATTGCTCGCGATCAAGGGCTGATCATCGATCCACAGTTGCACGCCATCACCGGCGGTGACACGCAGCGTCCACCGTCCAGGGGTCTCGAACCAGACGTGACCCCTCCAACGCGCCGATTGCAGGTTCGGATTATCCGGATACCGAAGCACCGAACTTCTGGCGACGCCCATCTGGACGGCGGGTGAGTCGGGCGCGGGTGGCTGCGCGGTATCGAAGAAGCGGGCGGAGAGCCCCGCTTGCGCTGCGAAGGGCGCAACGAGAAGAGACGTGACGGCAATGCGAAGGGCGAGGCGAATCATGAAGGCTGGGGGGCGGATCTCTCCGCGGCGAGTCGGCTTACGGGTCCGGGCGAATTCTCTCGCGGTGGAGAGCCCTGCTTGGATCTCTCGCACCTTTGGCTCTGGCTCTCGAAAATCCGCCGCAGACCAGGGGGAAGGAAGCCCCATTCTAATGGAAACCGAGCATTCCGGCTCGCCGCCCAGGGCCGTCCACCCGGCATTTCTATCGGGGGTCCGCTCGCCGCTTTGTAAAAGGGCCTCGGGGAGGCGAAAAAGGCCACTCGGGGCCCAAGGCCGCCCCCCCGCTCGGACCGCAATCGGGTACTTTTGGGGGTGTCGTGTCCCGATTTCGGGAGCCAGGCGAACTCATTCGCAGGGCCCTGCGTCCATGACACCGAGGGCCTTCCGTTCGCGCCAGGCCTCCTGCGATCCAAGAGAGACGAACCGGATGACCGCCACCAGAACCTCCAAGAGCCTTCCCTCCCCCGGCTTCGTCCTGGCCAGCTTGGCGGCGCTCACCTGCTTGGCGGGGTCCAGTTACGGGCAGAGGGAATTCGGAGGCGCACCTCCCTCCTCCCGCGCCGCTCTCCCGGAAGACGTAGTGACGCACAGGGTTCCCGCGCTCGACATGTTGGCTCTGGGCGCCGGCGTCGCCGCTGAACCGGCGGACGGAGCGTTCAAGTTCGGCAAGGTGATCCCGACCGATATCTCGATCGAGACCCACGGCACGTGGCAGCCGCTGGGCAACGGCGATCGCGTCTGGCGCCTGCGCCTCTCCTCGCGCGGGGCGTTCTCCTTGATGCTCGCCTTCTCGCGCTTTCGCTTGCCCGAAGGGGCGGAGCTGTTCGCCTACGACGACGCGCGCGAATTCGTGCACGGCGCGTACACCCATCTGAACAACCAGCTTTCGGGGCAGTTCGCCATCCAGCCGATTCCGGGCGAGGGTGTGACCCTCGAGTACTACCATCCCGACGGCGCACAAAAGCCCGAGCTGAGCATCGCTTCCATGGTCCACGACTACCGCGGCGCCTTCGGCTACGAGCAACTGCGCAGCGGTGGCCTCGGGGCCTCGGATGCCTGTGAAGTCGACGTCGCTTGTCCGCAGGGCGCCGGTTGGCAAGAGCAGGCCAAGGCCGTTGTCCAGATCACGACGAACACGGGCATTTGTTGCTCCGGTGCACTGATGAACAACACCGCGGGCGATGGTGCTGCACTGGTCTTGACCGCGGGGCATTGCACGAATCTCGACATGGCGGTCTTCACCTTCAACTACGACCGACCGCTGTGCGCTTCGGGTCCTCCGCCGACGAGCGACACGATCCTGGGCTCGAAGTCGCTCGTGATGGACACCGACCTCGACTTCAATCTGGTGCGTCTCAACACTCCGCCTCCGGCGGCTTATGACGTGCGCCTCGCGGGCTGGGATCGCAGTGACCTCATTCCGACCAACGTCGTGGGGATCCACCATCCGCGCGGCGACGCGAAGAAGATCAGCATCGACGTCGATGCTCCGACCAAGAGCTCGACCTTCTGGAACCTTGCTCTCTGGGAAGAGGGTGCCACCGAAGGCGGTTCCTCGGGATCCCCATTGTTCGCGCCCAACGGCCGGGCGATCGGCCACTTGATCAAGGGGGCGTCCACGTGCTCGACGCCCGTCAACGACTTCTACGGTCGCTTGGCTGAGCGCTGGGAACTACTGTCGCCTTATCTCGATCCGTTGAACACGGGGCAGTTGACCACGGACGTACTCGACCCAACGACGCTCCCGACGCCGAGCTTCGCAGTCACGGGCTTTCATTACGAGATCCTGCCTGTCAGCCCTGGATCGCGTCCCGATCAAACGCTCTCGGGCTCGGGTTTTGCAAACCCTGCTGTCACCGTCGATGGCAACGCCCTTGCCGTTCAAGATGTTTGGTTCCAGGGGCCCTCGACCATTCAGTTGAACCTCCCGATCCTCAACATCGGCATGCACATGCTGACCGTGAGCGATGGCGCTTCGTCGCAGACGATTTCATTCGACGTGGCGACACCGACCGCTCCGATCTTCCAGGTTGGCCTGGGCGATCTGGATCAAGCCCTCTTCAGCTTCATTCCCACGCCCTTCACGTTTGTTGGGCCCCCCGGCGATTTGCAGTTGTGTGTCGTGTCGAACTCGCTCCTGCCGAGCCTCCTGCCGGGACTGGTCGAGCTCGAGATCGGCAATGGCTTCTCCGACCTACGCAGCTGTTTGATGATGAGCATTCCGGGCACGGGTCACGTCACCCAGAACGAGATCCTCATGTTGGTCCCCAGTGCGGCGTACTTTGGGCAGACGCTGTCTCTGCAGGCGGGTTTCCCGGTGCCCACGAGCAACCTCCAGGGCGGCGTCTTCAACTTCTGAGGCCGACAGGATTCGTCTCACCGCCCCAAGACTCCCCGGGGCTCGTTCTCATTTGGGCTTGGGTCTAGACTTGTTCCCGTGAAGTCATCGGCGAGGAGAGGATTCGAGATCGTGGCCCTTTGGGCCTCCGTGGTTGGCGCGCAGGCGAGCGGTGACGACGAGCGGGTCGACTTCCAGCGCCAGATACGACCGCTTCTCTCCGATCGCTGCTTCGTGTGCCATGGCCCAGATGCTGGCAGTCGCAAGAGCGAGTTGCGCCTGGATCGAAGCGCAAGCGCACGGGCGGATCTGGGAGGCTACGCCGCGATCGTTGCAGGGGACGTCGCCGCCAGCGAGTTGGTGCAGCGTATTCGCAGCGACATCGATCCCATGCCGCCGCCGGAGTCGAAGCTCGAGCTCGACGCCGACGAGATCGAACTCTTCGAGCGCTGGATAGAACAGGGTGCGGACTACGAAGAGCATTGGGCCTTCGTTCCGCCCGAGGCGCAACCCGCTGCAACGGCCGGAGCATCCCGATCCGGATGGGCTCGGGATCCGTTGGATCGTCTGGTGCTGCGCGGCATCGAAGCCGCCGGTCTGCAACCCGCACCCGAGGCGGATCGGGCCACATGGTTACGACGGGTCAGCTTCGTTCTTACCGGCTTGCCTCCGAGCCTGGAGGAACTGGATGCGTTCCTGGCTTCCGAAGGTGACGAAGACGCCCACGAACGTGAGGTCGATCGGCTGTTGCGGTCAGCGCGCTATGGCGAACGGATGGCCGCGGATTGGTTGGATGCGGCGCGCTATGCCGATACGTACGGCTATCAAAACGACGTTGCGCGCGATGTCTGGCCCTGGCGCGATTGGGTCATCCGCGCCTTTCGCGACAACCTCCCCTGGGACGAATTTGCTACCTGGCAGCTGGCGGGCGATCTCCTGCCCGAACCTACGCGCGATCAGCAGCTTGCGACGACGTTCAATCGCCTGCACCGCCAGACGAACGAGGGGGGCAGTGTCGAGGAGGAGTTTCGCGTCGAATACGTTTCCGATCGTGTGCACACCTTCGGTATGGCCTTCCTCGGGTTGACGCTGGAGTGCGCGCGCTGCCACGATCACAAGTACGATCCGATCCGCCAGCGCGACTACTACGGGTTGGCGGCCTTTTTCGACAACATCGACGAGAGCGGGCTCTATTCGCACTTCACGAATGCGGTGCCGACCCCGGCCTTGCTCCTTTCGACGCCCGAAGAGAAGGCCCGGATCGCGGAATTGGAGCAGGCGATCGCCGAGCTCGAGGGTCAGTTGGCGAGGATGAGCGAGGTGTCCTCGGCGACCTTCGCGGCCTGGCGCGATGGTTCCGATGGCATTGCGGCGGATGCCCGGAAGCTCGAAGGCGAGAGCGCTCGTTTCGATTTCGAATCGATCGAAGAGGGCCAGCTCGTCAACGCCATTGATGCCGACAAGCCTGGTACGTTGCACGAGGCTCCGCGCTTGAGCGAATCCCCCGCGGGGCCTTGGGGCAAGGCGCTCGTACTCTCGGGCGAAGACAACGCGAGTTTCCCCGGCAGCGGGGCCTTCGAACGCCACGATCCCTTCACCCTCGCGCTGCGTGTACGGATTCCCGAGGCCGACGAACCGCTCGAGCGTGCGGTCGTCTTGCATCGTTCGCGCGCGTGGACCGATTCCGGCAGCCGTGGCTACCAGCTCCTGATCGAAGAGGGCCGACTCTCCGCCTCGCTGATTCACTTCTGGCCCGGGAACGCCTTGCGAGTGCGGACCCTCGATGCCGCTCCGGTCGCAGCCTGGTTTCACGTTGCCGTGGTCTACGACGGCTCTTCACGAGCCTCGGGCCTGCGGCTCTTCATCGATGGGCGCGAGGCCGCGTGCGAGGTCGTGCGCGACGGGCTGACGCGGACCATTCTCGAAGGGGGAGTCGAGCTGACGATCGGTCAACGCTTCCGCGACTATGGCTTCAAGGGCGGGCAAGTCGACACCCTGCGTGTCTTTGATCGAGCCCTATCGCGAGCGGAACTTCAGCACGTGGCCAGCGGGGATCCGCTGGAGCAGGTGCTCGAGCGACGACCGGATCTGGCGCTGGATGATCACCTGGCTCGCGTCGACCCCGCGGCGGCTGAGACGCGCGCGAAGCTCAGGGCGCTGCGCACGGAACTGGGACAGCTCGTCGATGGGATCTCCGAGATCATGACGATGCGCGAGCTGTCCGAACCGCGCATCACGAGGCTCCTGAAGCGCGGATCCTATCTGCGTCCGGGCGAACCCGTTTCCCCCTCGACACCGCCCGCCGTATTGGCCTTTCCTCCCGAGCTTCCAGCGAATCGCCTGGGGCTGTCGCGCTGGCTTTTTCATCCAGATAACCCGCTGACCGCACGCGTTGCCGTGAACCGTTTGTGGCGCATCGTCTTCGGGCGCGGACTGGTCGTCACGGCGGAGGACTTTGGCAATCAAGGGCTTCCACCCACGAACCAGGAGCTCTTGGATTCTCTCGGCCTGGCCTTTTGCGATTCGGGTTGGGATGTGAAGAGCTTCCTGAAGCGTCTGGTGCTGTCCGCGACGTTCCGACAATCCTCGCGCGTTCCCGAGGGCGTACGCCGGGCGGATCCCGAAAACCGTTTGCTGGCGCGGGCCTCGACCCTAGCTCTGCAAAGCGAGATGGTTCGGGATCAGGCCCTCATGCTTTCCGGTCTCTTGATCGAGCGCATCGGCGGTCCTCCAGTGAAGCCGTACCAACCTGCCGGGCTGTGGCATGAAAAGAGCGGCCAGGTCTACAAGTCGGATGACGGCGAAGGGCTTTGGCGGCGCAGTTTGTACACGCACTGGAAGCGCACGTCGCCGCCGCCTTCGATGATGATCCTCGATGCCTCGAAGCGTGATGTTTGCGTGGCACGCCGACGCTCGACGCGCACGCCGATGCGGACGTTACTCTTGTGGAACGATCCTCAATTCGTGGAGGCGGGGCGCTCCCTCGCGCAACGCGTGCTCGAGAGCGACGGCGAGGATCGCGAGCGCCTTGCGTCTCTGTGGAGGCGCAGTACCTCGCGGCTTCCTTCCGAGGAAGAACGGCTCGTGCTCCAAGACCTCCTGGAATCCGCCCGTGAGGAGTATCGTGCCAAGCCGTCCGAGGCCCTTGCGCTGCTTCGAATCGGGCACGCAGCGCTAGCTGAGGGGCACGATCCTGCCGAGCTCGCGGCCTGGTCCGTCGTCGCGAACACGGTTCTTTCCTCCGATGGTACCGTCACCCTGCGCTGAAACATGAGCCCCCACTTCGACCCGCTGGCCTTGACGCGACGACACTTCCTCTCCGGAGCAACGGCGGGATTGGGCGGATTGGCGCTCTCACGACTCGAGGGCCAGGCGGCCGCAGGAGCCAGGGCTCCACATTTTGCACCGGCTGCCAAGCGCATCATCTATCTCTTCCAGAGTGGAGCTCCTTCCCAGCTGGACCTCTTCGATTACAAGCCGCTCTTGAACGACAGGAACGGCGAGGAGTTGCCGGATAGCATCCGCCGTGGGCAACGTCTGACCGGCATGTCCGGCCACCAGGCCACGTTGCCCCTGGCGGGGGCGCAGTTCGAGTTTCGGCAACACGGAGAATGCGGCGCCTGGGTTTCGGAGTTGCTGCCCCATACCGCGGGGATCGTCGACAAGCTGTGCTTCATCAAGTCGATGCATACCGAGGCGATCAATCACGATCCCGCTATCACGTTCTTCATGACGGGCTCCGAGATCGCCGGTCGCCCTTCGACCGGAGCCTGGCTGAGCTACGGGCTGGGAAGCATGAACGCGGACCTCCCGGAGTTTTGCGTGCTGGTGACGAAGAACAAGGGAGGGCAGCCTCTCTACGCGCGCTTGTGGGGCGCGGGGTTCCTGCCGACGCGGCACCAGGGCGTGCAGTTCCGTTCCGGCGCGGACCCGGTCCTCTATCTGTCGAATCCCGCTGGCCTGTCTGGCGAGCTGCGCGGCAAGACCGTGGAGGCCCTGCAGCAGCTCAGTCAGCTTCAGGCGGAACGTGAGGCCGACGTCGCCGTGGCCGAACGCATCGCCCAGTACGAGATGGCGTATCGCATGCAGACCTCCGTGCCCGAGGTCAACGACTTGAAGAACGAACCGGACGAGGTCTTCGAACTCTATGGCGAGGACGCACGCGAGCCCGGAACCTATGGGGCCAATTGTCTGCTAGCGCGCAGACTCATCGAACGTGGGGTGCGCTTCGTACAGCTCTACCACAAGGGATGGGACCAACACGGCAACCTGCCCAGTGGGATCCGAACCCAATGCCAAGAAACCGACCGCGCCTCGACCGCCCTGGTCCTGGATCTCGAGCGCCGTGGTCTCCTGGAAGACACGCTCGTGGTCTGGGCGGGGGAATTCGGGCGTACCAACTACTCGCAGGGCAAGTTGACGAAAGACAACTACGGTCGCGATCACCACCCGCGCTGTTTCACACTGTGGATGGCCGGGGCCGGTGTGAAGCCGGGCTACACCCATGGTGCGACGGACGAGTACGGCTACAACATCGTGCAGGATCCGGTCCACGTGCACGACTTCAACGCCACCTTGTTGCACCTTCTGGGCGTCGATCACGAGCGGCTGACCTTTCCCTATCAAGGTCGCCATTTCCGACTGACCGACGTTCACGGAAGGCTCGTTCCGGAAGTCCTCTCCTGAGACGGGTTGATACGTCCGGGCGCTTGGATACGTCTTGTATGGATGGACGGTAGAATGCGCGGTCCATGGATCGCCGCTATCGCCCCCATTTTCTCGCCGGCCTGTTCTTTCTCTTCGCTCCAGTCCAGGCGTGGGCCATCGGCCAGGGGTGGATCCTGCGGGCCGGTCCGACAGCTGAAGCGCTAGAGCCCATAGCCTGTGTGCGGCTGGCTGCCTTCAACCTCGGCGTTGCGGAGACGATCTTTCCCGGCGTCCCGCCGCGCTCGTTCCTCGAGTTCGAAACGCGACTTAGCCTGCCTTCGTCGGGCGTGTATCGCTTCGGGCTGGAGGCCTCCGGTGCGGATGCCGTGCTCGTGCTCGGAGACGGCAACGAGATACGCGCTCAGCATGGACGCGATGCTGGGCCGCGTCGTCTGTCTGGAGAACTCGAACTCGAAGGGGATATCTCCCTGACGCTGCGCGTGCAACGCAGGGTCGTGGGGCCGATGCGAGTGCGGATCTTTTGGCAGCGCAACTACGATGCCAGGGGCGGCTTTCCCATCGAGCCGATCCCCGCGCGTGCGACATCGCTTCCGGTGGGCCTCGAAACGAGGGACCTTGCGGGTATGTCCCTCGAGACGCGCGCCCTGGTCGAGCGCAAGGGCTGCACGAATTGCCACGCTCCCGGCCACGCGGCCCAGGTCGTGCACGACCGGGAGGCCCCGGTACTAACCGGCATCGGTACGCGGGCCTCTGTGGATTGGATGCGGCGGTGGTTGCA
Source organism: Planctomycetota bacterium (assembly GCA_965662355.1). Lineage (GTDB taxonomy): Bacteria > Planctomycetota > UBA1135 > UBA1135. Next base: position 239,138 of record CBFIHP010000005.1, read on the forward strand.
CTCTCCCAGCTCGTTGCGCCACTCCGCCAACATGCCGGACCTCTTCCACGACGTGGACGAGTTCGATGTGGAGTCGCTCTTGCACTACCTAGCGGCACAAACGACCCAGCTCGATATCGAGGCGAGCCCGAAGTGGAAAGAGCCGTCGGTCATCGCGCAGGGCAAGGAGCTCTACCACCGCACCGGCTGCGTCGCTTGCCACGGAGCGCTGGCGCCGCTCGCGGAGGTCTTCGACGACGAATATCTCCCGTCTACGATTCCCGAGACCGAAGTGCCGACGCTGTTCGGGGATCTCGAGGGCAAGTGGAATCCGGCCGCCCTGGCGAGCTTTCTGATGGATCCCTCGCAGCTCTATCCGGACGATCGCATGCCCGGTTTCGATCTCGACGCCGGCGAAGCCAGTGCTCTCGCGAGTTATCTGACGAGTGTGTTCGGCGGGAACTATGCGTGGAGCGAACCGGTGACGGATCGCGCGGCCCACGGCAAGGAGATCGTCAGCAAGAAGCGCTGTTTGAACTGCCATGCACTGGCCACCGGGAGCGCGCCGGAGATCGCTGCCGACAAAGGCCAGAAGGCATTGCGTCTGGCGCCTCGTGCCACGCCCTTGCTGGAGCTGAACCCGCTCAATGCGGAGGGGTGCCTGTCGAACTCGGACATGCAGACGCCGAACTACGATCTCGCCACGAGTGATCTCGCTAACCTGCGTTCCTTTCTCCAGCAGGTGAAGACCGTGCCGAAGGTCGCCTCCCCCGCTGACGAGCTGCAGCGCACACTCGAGTTTCTCAACTGTGGGGCGTGTCACTCATTCGATGGCCTCGCTGGAGTTTCCGAAGAGATCGATCTCTACTTTCAACCGGATGACGAACGTACCGATCTCGGCGATGAGGGAAGGCTACCTCCGGACTTGGGCGACGCCGGATGGCGTTTGACCACGCATTGGCTGCGTTCCGTGCTGCAACAGGATCAACGCGCGCGGCCGTTTCTCTCGGCGCGCATGCCTAATTATCGCTCGTCACGCGCTCATGCTCTGCCGCAGCTCTTTGCGCTCGAGCAGGGCATCTTCCCCGATGCCGATGTCGAACCACCGGCCGTGACGGACGAACTGGTTCGTGTCGGTCGCGACATGATGGGACGCAACGCTTTTGCGTGTTTCTCCTGCCACGTCTACAAGGATTTTCCGCCTACGGGCTCACCCGGGCTCGCGATCGAACGCTTTGCGGAACGCGTGCGCTACGAGTGGTTCGTACCCTTCATGTCGAACCCACAACGCTATCGGCCTGGCAGTCGCATGCCCGACTTCGCGACCGCCGGCGTCAGCCAGTTCGAGCGCTTTCTCGACGGTGATCTAGAGCGCCAGATCGATGCCCTGTGGGCATACTTCTCGCTTGGCGAGCACCTGCCACCGCCCGAGGAGCTTGCCTCCAGTGGGGGGTATCAACTCTTCGTGGGAGCCAAGCCCCTCGTGCATCGCGGATTTCTCGAGCACGCAGGCTCGCGCGGGATCGCCGTGGGTTTGCCCAACGGCCTGAACTACTCGTTCGATGCCCAGAGCCTGCGCCTGGTCGATGTTTGGCGGGGGTCCTTTTTGAACGCCTCGGGCTCCTGGGCGGGACGCGGCGGCAATCCATTGCGCGGCCGGGGCGAAGTCCTGTGGGAAGCTCCGGAGGGACTGGCGCTGCAACTAGGCGAGGACATCCAACCGGACGCGGGACGCCCGGGCAAGGGCGCGCGCTTCGGTGGCTACAGCCTCGATGTCGACGGTCACCCCACCTTTCTCTATCACCTCGCGGGCTTCGACATCCGTGAGCGCGTCACCCTGACGACGGGTGCGCAGGTGACGCTCGAGCGCTGGTTCGAGATCGCGACCGAGGGCCGCTCTGTCAAGTTCGACTTCCTGGCTCGGCCCGAAACGACCGAGCTCTTCTGGCGCGCGGATGCGGGCGAGTGGCGCAAGCAACACGGGGCGCGTATCGATGCACCCCCGGCACGAACGATCGAAGTGAAGACCGAGGCTATCCTGTGAAGCCGTGTTTAATGAACCATCTGCTTGCCTGCGTTTTCTGTCTGACCAGCCCGATCGGTGCGGGGACGCTCCGCGCCCAGGACTCCGTCGCCGGCATTCCCTATGAGAAGCTCGATACGCGGAGTGCGACCGAGGCCCGCATGCTCGCCTTGTTGCTTCCGGGACATCCGGAGTGGGGCGAATGGTATTCCCTGGCCTCTTTTCCCTATGCCGGCCACGGCAAGGACGACCTGAAGACACCCCATGCACCCGAGAACGAGCTGGTCGCAATGGTCCCCGGGGGTCCCGGGCCGAATCTCGGGCGCAGCTACGTGGGCAAGAACGAACACAGCGCTAGCTGGCAGAAGCGTGGTCTGATGTATGGCCACTCGCTCGACTTTGCGGGTGAGGATTCCGAGCTGAACAACAACGTCGTTGCGTACTTCTACACGACCGTGACGGTCGATCAGAAGCGTTCGGTGGACTTCAGCTGCGGAAGCGACGATGGCCTGCGGCTGTGGGTGAACGCTCGCCTGGTGATCGACAAGGATGTTCCCCGCGGATTGAATGCGACGGACGACACGGTGACGCTCTCACTCGAGGAGGGTGTCAATCACGTCTTCGGCAAGGTCTCCCAGGGCGGCGGTGGATGGGCCTTCAAGGCGCTCGAAACGGGCGGGCTCAGCTCCGATCGCGCCGTCATGTTGCAGTACATGCTCGACCGGGACTATCCGCCGGATCGCGTGCGCGAGCACTACCGCGTGCTGCCCTTCGCATTGCCGAAGAGCGTCGTGCTGGAGGTCGGGGGATTGGACTTCTTCGCAAACGGGGATCCCGTCGTCGCCACCCGCCGCGGCGAGGTCTTCCGCATCGAGGGTGCCTATGCCGAGCCGCCGACGAATGCACGCTTTCGACTCTTCGCCGAGGGCCTGCACGAACCCCTTGGCCTGGGCGTGCGTACCGAGGCGAATGGCGTCGAAGCCGTTTATAGCGTGCAACGCAGCGAACTAACGCGCATGAGCGACACGGATGGCGATGGTCGCGCGGACGTCTACGCCAGCGTGTTCGACGGCTGGGGGGTCAGTGGGAACTACCACGAATTTGCCTTCGGCCCTGAGTTCGACGACGCCGGCGACATGTGGGTGACCCTGAACGTGGGTTTCTGCGGATCGCTCGGCAAGGCGGTCGTGCCGTACCGGGGTTGGGCCCTGAAGATCGACGCGCAAGGCAAGGCGACGCTCATTTGCGATGGGATGCGTTCACCCAATGGAATCGGGCGCTTCAGCGACGGTTCGATGTTCTACGTCGACAACCAAGGTGACTACGTTGCCACGAACCGCCTGTCGCATCTGGCACCTGGGTCGTGGCACGGACATCCGGCCAGCCTGCGCTGGCGTGAGAACCAGACCGAGCCCGGTGCGCGACCGCCACGGCAGGAGGCCAGCATCTGGTTTCCCTACAATAAGATGGGCCGCTCCGCGGCGGACATCGCATTGGATAGCACGGGCGGGAAGTTCGGGCCCTTCGAGGGGCAGTTCTTCGTCGGCGATCAGGCGGACGCCGAGATCATGCGCGTCTATCTCGAGCAGGTCGAGGGCCACTATCAGGGTGCTTGCTTCCCCTTCATCGACAAGCTCCAGAGCGGCGTGAATCGCGTCGCCTTCGCCCCGGACGGTTCCCTCTTCGTGGGAGAAACCGATCGTGGTTGGGGCTCGCTCGGCGGGCAACCCTATGGCTTCGAGCGCATCGTCTACACGGGCGACATGCCCTTCGAGATCCGCTCCATGCGGGCCCTGGCCGATGGTTTCGAGCTGGAGTTCACCGAGGACGTGGATCCGGACACGCTCGTGAACCCGGCGTCCTATTCGATCGCCAGCTACACCTACGAGTATCACGCGTCCTACGGAGCTCCCGAAGACGACAAAAGCGAGGAGCGGATTCTCGCTTGCGAGGCGTTGGGCCCGCGCCGGGTTCGTTTGCGTCTGGATCGCATGCGTCAGGGTTACGTGCACGAACTCCTCGCACAGGGGGTCCGCTCCGTCGAAGGAGAGGCCCTGCTGCATGCGGATGCCTACTACACCTTGATACGCGTTCCAGGTCGGAGCGTCGTCGCCGAGGTCGAGGACGCGGCTCTTCCGCAGGTGCTCTTTCTGACCCATTCGGCCGGTTACGAGCATGGTGTCATCAAGCGTCCCGACCCCTTCGTTCTGTCCCACGCCGAGGAAAAGCTGACGGAGGCCGCCCGCGGTCGCTATCGCATCCTGGCTTCGAAGGATTGCGCGAACCTTGCCCCGCAAAAGCTGCAGGAGTTCGCCGCGGTGATCTTCTACACGACCGGCGAGCTACCGGTTTCCAGCGAGGTGGCCGCCGGATTCGTCGATTGGGTCGCCAAGGGGGGGGCGTTCGTCGGCGTGCATTGTGCAACCGACACCTTCTACGAGTTCGCTCCCTACATGGACATGATCGGTGGCGCTTTCGACGGTCATCCCTGGCACGAGGAGGTCACCGTCAAGGTCGAGGATGCTTCGCATCCCGCGACCGAACACCTGGGCGGCTCCTTTCGGATCACGGATGAGATCTACCAGTTCCGCAACTTCGAGCGCGAGGGGCTGCAAGTCCTGCTATCCCTGGACCACGCCTCGGTCGACATCGACAAGGGCAAGCGCACCGATCGCGATTACGCCCTGGCGTGGAGCCGCAGTTTTGGCAAGGGGCGGCTGTTCTACACGGCTCTGGGACATCGCCCCGAGGTCTGGGAGGACGGGCGTTTCATGGAACACCTGCTGGACGGCATCGATTGGTCGATGGGCAACGTGCGCTAGAGCTCAGGAAAAACGGACAGATTTCGCATCCCCCGCGTATGGGGCCGGATGCTGAGTGGCTCCTTCCTTCTTCTCTGTGCCGCGGGGGTTCCTACACAAGAAAGTGCTTCGCCCGCGATCGATCTCGACGTGGCCCTCGCGGCCTTCGAGGAAGCGCGCCAGCTGGCAGCGGCGGATGCCGGAGCGTTGTGGGGGATCCCGCTGGACTTTCCACTCCTGTTCATCGATCCGGTGACGCGCGTCTGCGTGGCGAATCGCGCCGGCGGGAGCGCGGGCCAGCTCCTGAAGCCAGAGGGCCCCGAGGGCCGGGTGTGGACGGGGCAATATCCCGACGAGCTCATCATCGCCAACGCCACCACGCAATGGGCCGGGCGGCGCTGGACCATGCTGGCCTGGCCCCTGCCCTCCGATCGCCTCGGTCGGGCCCGGCTCTTGATGCACGAGTCGTTTCACAACGCCCAGTACCCCCTGAAGATCGATGGAGGTGGCGCGGGGTTTTGCAACCATCTGGCGACGCACGACGGACGAGTGTGGTTGCGGCTCGAAGCCCAGGCCCTCGCAGCCGCGATTCGATCGGAAGCGGACCAGCGCGAGGAAGCCGCCGGCGATGCGCTGCTCTTTCGTGCACTCAGGCGTGCTCTCTTTCCCGGTGTCGACGCGGCAGAAGACGGTCTCGAGCGGCTCGAGGGCTCAGCGGAATACACCGGCGTACGGCTCGCCAGTGACGACCCCGGCGAGCAGGTCAAGGCCACGGTCAAGTTGCTCGAAGGCCTCGCGAGCCGACCCAGCTTGACCCGTTCGTTCTCCTATGCCACGGGCCCCGCTCTCGGGCTGCTGCTCGACGAGTACGACCCTTTCTGGCGCGAGATGTTCCTGAGGGGAGAGACCTTCACGAACATGCTGGCTCCGGCGGTCTGGTTCGAGCCTCCCCCGAATGTGCAAGAGCTCGAGGCCAAGGCCCGCGAGCGCGCCCAGCACTATGGGTTCGAGAAGATCGCTGCGGAAGAGGCGGCACGTGAGAAGCTACGTCAGAGCCGCCTCGCCACGTATCGCCAGCGCTACATCGATGGCCCGGTGCTGATCCTCCCTGCCCTTGCCCCGCAAAGCGGTTTCGACCCGAGTCGTATCGAACCGCTCGAGGGTGTGGGGGATGTTTATGGAACGCTTTGGTTGTCCGACGACTGGGGTGTTGCGGATGCCCCGGGCGGTGGTTTGATCCTCCGGAACCAGACCGTTCACTTGGCATTGCCTCGGGATGTGGAGGGGCCGGAGTTGAGTGGGGATGGTTGGACGCTCGAGCTGAAGCCGGGGTGGGAGGTCGTTCCTGGAAAGCGGGATGGGGATCATCGGCTTGTGATGGTGGGGGAGGGTGAGGGGGCCCCTGGATGAGCGTACTACCCAGGGATGGCACCCTGACCCCAGCTCATCTATCCGTTTCGAGCCCCGAGCCCCGGTCCACACCCGCGTAGGTCGGAAGGGCCGCGTCGCCTTTGAGTCCAAGGGCTTCGTTGATGGCGCGTAGGTCTTCGTCGAGTCGTACTTCTGCGCCGGGGAGGAAGCCCGGGAGGGCCAGGACGACGGCGCTCGAGCGTCCACGGGCGCGGTGGATGGTTCCTCGGGGGAGAAAGAGGAGATCGCCTGGGTGCAGGGGGATCGGTTGCAGGAGCGTGCCCACTTCGGTGCGCGTGAGCGTGTGGGTTTCGATGGCTTCGCGTTGGGTGCTGATCAAGACTCCCGCGCCGGGTTCGGTGTCGCGGATGAAGACGAGCTCGTCGAAGCCGCCGAGCTGTGGGTGGTAGTGGGTCGGGGAGTCGCTGACCCGGACCTGCTTGATGTTGATGCCTCGATAGACGGGGGTGTTTCCGGGCAACCAGCTGAGGACGTCGGTCCGGTGATCTTCCCAGTCGCTGGAGCTGAGCTGCTCGCCGGGAAAGGGCACGATCGTCGGCAGCCCCGTGGGAAAGTCCTGTTCGAAATCGAGGACCAGGGCTGTTTGGCTGCGATTGGCGTTGATGAGCTGTCGCGGGCGCAGAAAGACGAGGTCTCCGGGATGCAGCTCGCGAATGAGACGGGTGACCTGGCGCTGGATGCCAACCAGTCCGGAGCCCTGGGTGATCAGGAGCAGACGGGAGCGTTCCGTGGGGCGCAGTTCGCTCAGGGGGCCGTGATGTACGCGCAGATCTGGGTTGCTTGCGGCGACGGCGCGCCTCAGTTTTCGCCAGGCGCTGCTGGGTGCGTCAGAGTTCGCGACGCATACACCGGGACCGGTTGCGGGAGCCGAGTGATTCGCCTGGCACGCGCTTGCGTAGATCAGGAGCCCCAGGGCGAGCGAGTGTATGAGGCGCTGCTTCAGGGCAGGGGTTGGACGAAGACGTTGCGGAACTGGATCATGGTCTGGGCTTCGATGTTGTGGGCTCCGTGGTGCTGTAGGCCGATGAAGCCGGTCTTGGCGCGGCGATCGAAGGGCTCGCCCTGGACGGGTACGACCTCGTTGGTGTCGACGTCGTAGAGCAGGTGCCCGTTCAAGGCGCAGGCGATGCGCGAGCCCTGGTAGAGAATCTCGTAGGTGTTCCACTCGCCGATGGGGAGCAGGGCGTCGCGGTTGCCGCTGGCGACCGCGCCGTATAGACCGCCGGTGAACTGGTAGGGCTGCAGCGTGCTGGAGGTCATCTGCTCCCAGTTGAAGTCGTCGAGGATTTGGATCTCACAGCCGGAGAAGGCCGGGTTGGCGCCATCCCGCGAAGCGCGCAGAAAGACGCCCGAGTTGACCATCTTCGAGGCACGGAAATCCATCCGCAGCCGGAAGTTGGTGAAGTCCTCCTCGGTGTAGATGTGACCTCCGCCGCCCTTGGCCTGGAAGCCCAGGATGCCTTCTTGCACGAAGTAGCGATCCTCGGGGCCGGATATCTTCCAACCGGTCAGATCGCGCGAGTTGAAGAGCGGTTTCCAGCCGGCTTTCTTGCCCACCTCGGCGACGCGCAGCAGTTTCGAGAGCGGTGCCTCGGAGCGTACGTGCAGGCTGTCCTCGGAGAAGATCGGGAGGCGTCGGATGCGCAGATTGCGAAATTTCGCGTGCTTGCCCTTCTCGCCGCCCCCGTGCACCTGGATGCCGATGAGTCCGGTCGGGGCGTAGGCCTTGGAATCACCTTCGATCGTGTGGTCGGTCAGCTTTTCGCCGTTGAGCCAGAACTCGAGGTGCATGTCGAAGCCGCTGCAGCGCACGCGGACATCGTTCCAGTCGCCCTTCTTGTAATGGGCCTTGCCGCCCTTGTTCTCGAGGAGGAAACCGTCGGCATAGACGGCTCCGATTTGGCCTTCGTTCGGCTTTCCGAGGCCCCGATGGTCGAGCGTGATCTGGGCCCCCTTCTTGTTGCCAGGTTCACGGGGAACCATGCGGCAGAAGACGCCGGAGTCGAAGGGGTATGCGAGGTAGACCTCGAAGCGCAGATCGAAGGCCGCGTAGTTCTCGTCGGTGTAGAGCAACCCCCCTTCGCCGTTCGGACCCTCCTTGCCAACGATGCAACCCTCGGCGACGAGCCATTCGGCATTACCGTCGTAGCGCCCACCGCTGGTACGCCAACCCTCGAGCGTCTTGCCGTCGAAGAGCGAGGTGAATCCGGGTTCGATCTCCTGGCAGAGACCGGGCGTGGAGCTCGCGGCGGGAGCCATCGCGCAAAGCGCTGCGCAAAACAGGGTGGGGAAAGGGATTCGGCTTGCCATGGTGACGGAGAGAACGATGACCGAGTGCTGAACCTCGCTGAGGAGCACAAGGTACAGGCTGGACGCTTGGGCTTCGAGGAATGCCCTACTCTCTTTACACTCTCCACCCACAGAAGCCCGTCAAGCCCACGAGAAGTACGATGAAGACCCCCGACCGCCGTCAGATCCTCGGACTCGCAAGCAGCGCCCTGGTGATTGGCGCCAACCATGCCCATTCACACGAAGCACGAGCACCGCGGCGGGTTCATCTGCGCAAGTCTCTGAAGTTCGGAATGGTCGCAGTGGAGGGCGATCTGAAGACGAAGTTCATGGCAGCCCTCGACGCGGGTTTCGAGGGCATCGAGATGGACAGCCCAAACGGGTTCGATCCCGACGAGGTCTTGGCAGCGAAGGAAGCTACCGGCATCGAGATCCCCGGCGTCGTCGATTCCGTGCATTGGCGTAAGACGCTTGGAGATCCAGACGCAAACGTGCGAGCCGAGGGGGTCACGGGGCTGGAGACGGCTCTACGCGACTGCAATATCTATGGCGGAACGACCGCGTTGCTCGTGCCGGCGGTCGTCAACGCTGGCATCTCCTATGAGGACGCGTATGAAAGATCGCTCACGGAGATCCGGAAGGTGCTGCCGCTGGCGGAGGAGCTTGGGATCAAGATCGCTATCGAGAACGTCTGGAACAATTTCCTGTTGAGCCCGCTAGAAGCCGCACGTTACGTCGACGCGCTCGGCGAGCACGTGGGGTGGTACATGGACATCGGCAACGTCGTCAAGTACGGCTGGCCGGCACATTGGATTAGGACGCTGGGTAAGCGGATTCTCAAGCTGGATATCAAGGACTACTCGCGCAAGACCAGCTGGGCTCCGATCGGTGATGGCGATAGCGATTGGCCGGAGGTGATGCGGGCGCTGGAGGATGTCGGTTATGAGGGCTGGGCTTCGGCCGAGGTCGGTGGTGGTGGGGCTGAGCGCTTGCGGGAGATCAGCGATCGGATGGATCGGGTGTTTCGTTTGTAGGAGTCGTGCCCGTGATCGTTGATCGCACTCAACCCCTACCTCTTCGGGTACGTCTTCTTGACCCACTTCGCCCACACCCCATCGAACTCCTCCGGTGTCGTCCCCAGCGCCTTCCCAAAGGCCTTCACGAACGGATCGCTAGCCCCCGCCTCCCGCACCACGCTCCTCGGATCCCGCGCCGTCTCCTTGAACCCTCGCAAGAGCTTCCCCATTACCCCACTCTCCTGGGCCATCACATAGTCGATCCGCGACCACAGGATCATGTGATCAGCCACCTCCAGGGCATCCGGGTCGTCCCACTGGATCATGTCGAGCGAAGGGGCGAACACACCGTGACCTACGCGCGCGCGGATCTTCGGCGGCCAGTCTTCATCCAGCCGCACCCGGGCGAGCTTGTTGGAATTAGCGGTGAAGAAGGGATAGTCCGTATTCACTTCACGCGTGAACCAATGGGCCACGCCCTCGCGCCAGAAGAAGGGGGTGCCCGTGTCGTAGCCGAAGGCCGAATTCACGAAGTTCTTCGATAGGCCCGAAATCAGCGAGCAGTGAAGTGCCGCGTCGTTGTCGTACCCGCCGCCCAGAAACTCCATCGACGTACCGAAGAAGACGATCTGGGTCTTCTCGTGGTAGTACCGATAGGGCGCCGGAGAGGCCTGGTTCAGGTACGTGTTGGTGTAGCGTCCGAAGCTGCTCTTCTTCTCACACATCAAGACCGCGAACTTCTCGGGCATGCCCAGGTGTGGGCCCACGCCGCCCTTGGATTCCTCCGGGAAGGTCTCTTCGGTGATGTCGAAGCGGGCGCAAAAGGAGGCGTAGAAGTCCTCGAGGCGTTGCGCGTAGAGGTGCAGGCGCAACCAGGAATCCAGTTCGCGCACCTTGCGCTTGAGCTTGGGGAGTTTCTTGCGCAGGCGTGCGAGCTCGGCCTCGAGAGCCTTGCGTTCGTCGCGCTCGGAGGGCAAGTCGATCGTGTCGAGACTGGAGCCGATGCGAAAGTGCGCGGTTTCGACCCAGATCAAGGGTACCCCGCCCAGCGCCTGCTCGACGTGGAAGGTCGTGTGGTCGTCTCCGAACCGGAAGGGCCCGAACGATACGTAGCCCGCAGCCTTCAGGACCTTCGGATCGTTCTTCGTGTACGGATCGACCTCGGGGACCGGATCGCGACCGTCCTGCGCGTGATGAGTCGTGGCCGTCGCTAGCCAGGCGAACGGCACGAGCGCGAGTAGGCGAAGCATCATCGTCGTCGCTCGTCCTGCCGAAAAAAAGAGCGGGACAGACCGAGGCCACACCTCATGTCTGTCCCGGAAAACGTTCGAATTAACCCTGCTTGTCTGCGGGATTCCCTGCTGTATCAGGGGTCTTCGCATGCTTGCGAAGTTCCAGCTTGGAGGTCGCGACCGCGCGCTTCATGGATTCTGCGCGGGCCGTGTTGAGCTTGGCGAGTTCCGCCTCGAGCTTCTTCAGCTTTCTGGACCTCATGCCGTCTTTTTCGATGGCCTTGTCGATCTTTCTACGGACCTCGGTGATCTTGTCGTCGATGACGTCGAACTGATCGAGGATCTTGAGAAGTGCCTTCATGGACTTCTCGGGTCCGGGCTTTTTCTCGTAGCGAGCGGCCAGGAGCTTGTTCATCACGCCCCACAGCTCGGTGCGTGATTGTTCACCGTTCAGATCCAGGCGCAGCTTTCCGTTCGGCTCTGCCACGAAGAGGTGGCCGGGTTTCTTGCCGGGGAACAGGTTGTGGAACGGATGGTTCTCTTCGAGCACATCAGGCGGCAACTTGACGCAGTGGAACCAGCGCGACATGAGGAAGGTCTTCTCGTTGTCGGCTCCTCGGGTCAGGAGCGCGTCGTCCGTTCCCGTGCAGGTCAAGCATTCGCGCAAGACGAGCAGCGGCCGGGGATCGTCGCCAGCGATGTAGGCGACGGCCTCCCCTACGGGCAGGGCCCTGCGCGCCTGCACCGAGAACGAGTTCTTGCCCTTGTTCGATTTCCCCCGATAGACCGGGAGCTTCCAGTCCATCTCGAGCGTGGCGACACTGGTCGGGCCACGCGGTGTGGTGTAGTCACCCATGCCTCGACCGGCAACGGAAGCGGCACGCGCTCCCGGGGAAGGGCATCATTGCGGCACGGCGCCTGCCGGCGTCGCGAGCATGAACGTTAGCCAGGTCAGGAGACCGGCTGCGACTGCTTTGGATTTCATGGATCTGCCTTACTTAAAATGAGCGCCCGTGCCTCTCCCATGGGGTCCGATCGGCGGGGTCCGATCGGCGAGCTGGGCGCAATTCCCAGGGCTCGGAGTTACACGAAGTGGCCCGGCAGCGCAAAGGGAAGCCTGTTTTGTCCCCTTGGGCCCCCCCCTGACGGTGTCCGGGGGGACGGTTCGGCCTGCGCCCCGGTTAGGCCGGACGCTTGTCGTGGGCACGGAAGCGTCTGTTTTCTGAAAACAGTCCGGGCCTGGGGGACGTATAGGCTGGTTATGAGCCCCCGCCAGATTTTCGCCACCTCGATCGGTTTCCTCCTGCTCCTGACCAGCTGCATCATCGTCGTCGACGAGCACGGCTTCAATTTTCGCGACGGGATCCGCGGGTCCGGTAACCGGGTTCAGGAGGAGCGCGGCGTACCCTCATTCACGGGTATCGAGCTGTCTGTGCCCGCGGACGTACTGGTCACGATTGGAGAGTCGAGCTCGATCACGCTCTCCGGGGACGACAACCTTCTGCCCCTGGTCGAAACCGATGTGCGCAGGGGCAAGCTCGTCATCACGGACGCCCGCGGGAAGAACCTGCGCTTCCGGGAGCGGCTCGAAATCCGCATCGTGACCCCGAGTCTCGCGCGCTTCGAAGTCGAGGGCTACGGGGATGTCGAGATCCGTGGGCTGCAGGGGGAGACCTTCGACGCTTCGATCGAAGGCTCCGGCACGATCGTCGCGGCCGGTACGGTCGATATCCTCAAGGCGAGCATCGAGGGCTCGGGTGACCTGCGCCTCGTCAACTTACAGGCCCGCGAAGCCTCGGTATCGATCGAGGGCAGCGGTGAGATCGGTGTGAACGCCAGCGAGACACTGCGCTACAGCATCGAGGGCAGCGGAGATATCCGTTTCGAGGGGACCCCGCACGTCTCGGGTGGAGTCCAGGGCTCGGGCAACGTTCGCCAGCGCTGAGTCTGACTAACCGCGGCCCGCGCGATCTCGGGCTTCCTCTTCCCGCAGTCGCCGGTCGATCACGAACATCCCAAACGGGATCAGCGACGCGATCCCGATCCGAGCGGCCCAGGTGAAGCTCTTCGCCCCTGAGAAAAACGGTCGGGCTGTCAGCACGAAGAGCCAGACGAACAACACGCCGTGTCCCGAGCCCACGATGCGGACCGCCTGGGGCATGTCGGCCATGTACTTCAACGGCATGGCGATCAAGAGCAGGACCAGGTAGGAGATCCCCTCGAGGAACCCGATAGTCCGTAGCCTCGCGGCCGGAACGTCGCAGCGCAACATGCCGGAGAGCCTAGCCGTAGCAAGACATCCGAGCTAGTCTCGTCGGAATGCTCGTCCATCTCGCTGCCTGTTTTTCGCTTTGGTTCTCGCCCTCCTTCCTGGAATCGTGCTCGGCTCAGGCGGGCGGCTACCAGAGCTTCTCCGTCTTTGGCTGGGTGCGAGGTGAGGCGCGTTCCGCGAACCAGCGCTTTCTCGCCGGGGACAAGGACTGGCTCGAGAACGAGACCGTCGATTTCACGTCGAACAGCAACCTCGGTGTGTCTTCCGTTTCCGGCAAGGAGATCGGTTGGTGTCTCGCGCAGCAACCCAATGGGGCGTGGACGTGGAACCTGGGGGACGGGACCCACAGGCTCGACTATCTGCCCACCGCCGAGCGCCAACCCATAGCGGATGGGGAATGGCACCTGATCGGTTTCACCCTGGACATCGAAACGCGCACGGCGCACCTGTACCACGACGGACGCAACGTCGCGATCTACAGCACCCACGGACTCGGACCCTGGAAGCACCCATCGATTCCGCGCTTCCCCAAGCTCGAAGGCCTCGATACGGAATGGCGCGTTTCGTCCCGCGCCTACACCGCCGACGCCGTTCGTGACCTGTGGCTCGAGCGCATGGCGATCCCCGTGCCATCCGGCCTTGCCAAGGAACCCGTCTCCGAGCTCAAGGTCCTCGCCTGGAACATCTGGCACGGCGGGCGTCGTGACGGTGAACTGGAGGGTTTGCAGAAGACCGTCGAGGTCATTCAGCGCTCGGGGGCGGACGTTGTGGCCATGCAGGAAACGTACGGCTCGGGAGCGCGCATTGCCGATGCCCTGGGTTGGTACTTTCACCTGCGCAGTTCGAACATCTCGGTGATGAGTCGCTATCCGATTCGTACGACCTTCGACCTGTATCAGCCCTTCCGCCTGGGCGGTGTGCAGCTCGAGCTCTCCCCCGGCCAGTTCGTACGCGTCTTCTCGTTGTGGATCCACTACCTACCGGACTACGGAAAGCAGATGCGCGAGGGCAAACCGACCGAAGCCGGACTTGTCGAGGCGGACAATGAGACCCGGGGAAGTGAGATCGAGGACATTCTCGAGGCTCTCGAAGCGCATGTTCGAGGCGCCGACGCGATCCCCTTGATCGTGGCGGGGGATTTCAACAGTCCCTCGCATCTCGACTGGGTCGAGGCCACGCGCGAGCGCCACAGCGACCTCGTGGTGCCTTGGCCTGTCAGTTCGCGTATGGCGTCGAGCGGATTCGCCGATGCCTACCGGGTGGTCCATCCCGATCCGCTGGAGAAGGTCGGTCGCACGTGGTCGCCGCGCTTCGTGGAAAGCTGGCAGGATCGCATCGACTACGTGTACTTTCGCGGAGCCAAGCTCGAAGCACTGGGTGCGCGGATGCTCGATCAACACGAGAATGGCTGGCCCAGCGATCACGCCGCCGTACTCGCCACCTTCGCCTACAGGCTTCCTTGACCGGGTTCGTCGGAACGGCTTCCTTTGTCGGGAGTGCGACTCGTGCCGACGAGCCCTTGACCCGGGCCGGCACCCGACGGAAGATCCGCCGGTGAAGCGAAAAGTCCTCGTTCGTGGTCTCGCCATCCTCTGCGGACTTGTGATCGCACTCTTCGCCGCCGAGCTGGCCGTGCGCCTACGCAAGCCCTACACCGTGGGCCAGGCCGGGATGAGGTTGCCGCTCTTCAGTGGGGACCAGGAAAAGGTGCGCAGTCTCTTCAATCTCGATCCGGATCTCGGCTACGTGCCTATCTTCGGCACGGATCTCTACGACGACAACGGCTTCCTGCACAACGCCTATTCCATCGATGACAAAGAGGGGCGTCAGCGCGTGCTCTTTCTCGGCGACTCAGTCACTCGCCGCGGCAAGATAATCGCGGCCTTGCGTGAGCTCTATGGCACGGAGATGTACGAGTACTGGAATGCCGGTGTCACGGCCTACAACACGGCCCAGGAAGCGCTCTACTACGAGCGCTTCGCCTCCAAGGCCAATCCCGATCACGTCGTCCTGACCTTTCACCTGAACGACTTCTATCGCACGCCGATCTCGTTCCTTGACGAGCAAGGTCAGATGCAGGTCATCTCGCCCCACAAGAACCTCTCCGAAGTCTCCGCTTGGCTCTTTGCGTGGAGCCATCTCTACCGCTTCTACATCGGCCGCACACGCGATCCCTGGGACCTCGATGAACCGACCGAGGACATTCGCGTTGCCCTGAGCCGTTTGAAAGAGCTCACGGACAGGCCAGGCGTTCGCCTGAGTGTTATCGTGATGCCCAACCTGGCCCCGATCGACAAGTGGCACCCGCTTTGGCAAAAGCGCTACGACATTGCCATCGCTGCCCTGGAGGAACTCCAGGTGCCATACTGGTCACTTGTCGAGAGCTTGAAGGAGGCCATCGCGGACGGTGTCGATCCCGAGGAAACGCCGGGAGATACAGAGCATCCGAGCGCGGCCGTTTCGGTCTACTTCGGCAAGGACTTGAAGAGCCGTCGTCTCTTCGAAGGTCCCTGAAGCACCTACGTCAGCTGCAGATCCGCGATCAGCGGCCGATGGTCCGAGGCCCGTTTCGCTACTTCGATTCGCCCTCTTTGCACACGTAGTAGGCGTAGACCTCCACGTACATAGACGGAGTCCAGGGCCCGCATTGGCGCTGCCGCAGGAAACGTGCGTAGCGGCCGGGCCATGCCCCGAAACCCTGCCGGCTCCAGTAGTTTCCTACCGAGCGTTCCCCACACGTCGTTGAAGTCTCCACCCACGATCACCGGTGTGCTCTTGTGCAGCCCAACGAAAGGGTGGCTCTCGAGGAATTTCCGAAGCTGCTTCTTGCGCTCCATTCCCGACAGCCCGAGGTGCAGGTTGTACACGTGCAGGGTGCGGGTGTGGCGTCCACGATTTCCGGGGAGCCGCACGCGGAAGCGCGCGTGGATCACGCTGCGACGTTTCTTCAGCGGGATGGTCAGATCGATGTTCTGCGTGCTCGTCAGCGGGAATCGGCTGAGGATGGCGTTGCCGTATTCGCCACCACCGCGGACGCTGACGTTGGCGAAGTACGTGCGATGCCGTAGGTTCAGGGCGTCGCCCAGGACCTCGAACTGGCGATCACCGCGGGAGCGTTTGACGAACTGATCGACCTCCTGAAGCAAGACCACGTCCGGATCGTAGTGGGCGATCGTTTCGACGATGCGTTCCGGTGCATACACGCGATCGATGCCGCCGATGCACTTGTGGATGTTGTAGGTGAGGACGCGGAGCTTCAAGCGTGGCGGTGTGCCTCAGGCGCGGCCTCGCGAGGCGACGATCCATTCGAGTTTGCCGCTGCCCACGCAGAGCCGGTCCCAGTCCTCGAACTCGAAGTCGACCCGCGCCAGGGCCGCGGTCGGGAAGTCCGGGGCGGCGCTGCGGGTCAGCTCGCCGATCAAGATGCCGCAGGTGGGCTGGTGTCCACAGACGAGGACCCGCTGATGGCAGGCTTCCGTTCCACGCACGATGTCGATCACGAGCGAGACGCTGGCCTCGTAAAGAGCATCCTCAAGGCAGATCTGTGCCTCCCAGTCGCCCTCTTCCTTCGCCAGCTCGGCGGTCTGCCTGGCGCGTTCGGCTGTCGAGCTATAGACGATTTCCGGAGCCTCGTCCTTTTGGGCGAGCAGGCTACCGACCGTGCGGGCTTCGTCTTGGCCACGCGCCTGGAGCAGGCGGGCGTGGTCGCCGTCGGAGCTGGTCCACTCGGCCTTTCCGTGGCGCAGGATGTAGAGGGAAGGCATACACCGCCATCATCGACATTCCGTCGGCAGCGACAATCCGAGGCGGGTGGGCCGTGCGAGGGCAGGGTCCCCACCCCCCTTGCGCGAGTTCTCCCTGTCAGCTCGAATTCTAGATCGCAGGCCTTGTTTTGAGGTGGAAAATACAAAGCCGCTTTGTGGTCAGGGCCTTCCCGGGGCTTTCCAGAGCTATAATCGCAACTCGCAAGAAATAAGGGATAGGAGTACTCGTCCCTTACCATGGGTGGCTTCGGCAGGCATCGTGCTGGCCCCTATCCGGATCATTCGCCGGATCACGATTCGAAGATGGAATTTCAGGAGAGACCCGTTTGACCACAGAAGTGACGCCGCAATTAGAACGGAACGCCCGTTTCATCCAGGCCGTACGCGAACGCATCGCCACGGTCGTCGTCGGGCAAGAGGTGGTTGTCGAGCGGCTCTTGATCTCGCTCTTCACCGGGGGCCACATTCTCTTGCAAGGCGTACCCGGTGTCGCCAAGACGCTCTTGGCTTCGGTCCTTTCGAAGGCGTTGGATCTGGACTTCGCACGGATCCAGTTCACGATCGACCTCCTGCCCTCTGACATCCTCGGCTCGGAGATCCTCGACCAACGGACGAACGATTTCCGTACGCACCGGGGTCCGGTCTTTACCAACTTGCTTCTCGCGGACGAGATCAACCGCGCGGCACCCAAGGTACAGAGTGCTCTGCTGGAGGCCATGCAGGAACGCAAGGTCACGATCGGCAACACGACGTACACGCTGCCCGCTCCGTTCCTGGTCATCGCGACGCAGAACCCCGTCGAGCAGTCGGGTACCTTCGAGTTGCCTGAAGCCCAGCTCGACCGCTTCATGCTCCTGCATCGGCTGGACTATCCGACCCCGGACGAGGAGCGCATCCTCCTGCGGCGCAACACGCAACTGGGCGTCGTGCGCGCGGACAAAGGCGCCGTCGTGCAGACCGAGTTCGACATCGTGTCCGATAAATCCGTCGGTTCGACCGACGAGGTCGTCTCGGTCATGGAGGCCGTGCCCCGGGTACACGTCAGCGAGACCTTCCTCGAGCACACCGTCGAGCTGGTCAACCGCACCCGAAACCACCCGGCTCTCGAGCTGGGCGGCAGTCCGCGGGCCGGCATTGCCTTGATCAAGGCCTCACGAGCACGCGCTCTCATCCACGGCCGCGACTACGTTGCGCCCGAAGATCTCTTCGCCTTGGCAGAGGACGTGATCCTCCACCGCCTGCGTTTGCGCTACGAAGCCCTCGCCGAAGGACTCACCGGCAAGGACGTGCTCGAGGACATGCTGCGCTCGATGGGGGCGACCCCGTCATCACGCGGGACGGCAAGTACGCCCTCGAACAACGGCGATGCCGCCCCCGAACGGGTAGTCGAGGACGGAACCGTTTCGGTTACCGCGGGCTCCAACTCGAACAACGGGAACTAACGGGTTCTCCATATGGCTTCCTCCATGGAAGGCACGATCGATGCCCTCGACGTTCTGGATGCGAGACAGTTCCAGATCGTCATACGCCGCCTGGCGGACAGTCTGAGCTACGGTACGGATCATTCGCCGTTTCTCGGCAGCGGTATCGAGTTCGTCCAATCGCGCCCCTATCAACCCGGGGATCCGGTGCGCGCCATCGATTGGCGGGTCACGGCGCGGACCGGGCGCTTCCACGTCAAGGAATTCGAGTCGCCCAAGCGCATGCCCGTGTATCTCGTCATCGACACGTCGGCGTCGATGACGGTGTCCTCGGCGAAAAAGAGCAAGTATGCCACGGCCCTGTTCCTGGCCGGCGGGATTGCCCTCGCCTGTCTCGATCGGGTCAGTCCCGTCGGGGTTATCGGCGTCGGCGGTCGCCGGCTGCTGGTTCGCCCCAGCCTCTCGAAGACCGAGATCATGGAATGGCTTCTGCGCTTGAAGACCTTCCGCTACGACGAGGAGACGCGCCTCAGCGAACGGCTCGGGGAGATCACTCCCAGCTTGACCAACCGCCATCTGTTGATCGTGCTCTCGGACCTCCACGATCCCACTTCCCTCGGTGCCCTGCGGCGGCTCTCGCAAATCCACGACACAGCGGTTCTGCAACTGCAGGATCCGGCCGAGGTCAACCTGCGCGGAGCCGGCCTGATCCGGGCGCGCGAAGCCGAGACGGGCGAGGAGTTCTGGACCCACGGTCGCAGGCAACACGTTGACCAGGAAGAATTGACCGCGGCCTTCCGGCGCGGCGGGATCGATCATCTGCTGCTGCGGACAGACGCGGACTACGTTTCCTCCGTGCGACACTTCTTCGAGTCGCGCGGGGTGCTTGGAAGAAAGGGGCGCTAGCTAACCACATGAGAACTCTCGTCGTGCTTTGGGTAACCCTCGCCGCAAGCTTCGGTTCGCAACTCTGTGCCGCACAGAAGACCGATCGTGTCTCGACGGTCGGCGTTCCTGTTTGGATCAAGGAGCTGGTCCTTGCGGGGTCGTTGCTGGAGGTGAAACCGACCGAGCTGGACACGCCTGTTACGGTGCGAATCGCCGGTGTCTATTCGCACGGCGAAGCGTTCCGCTACGACATCGAGTACTACGGTCTCGAAGCCGGGTCGTTCGACCTGCGCGATTACCTGCGTCGTTCGGACGGATCATCGATCGAGGATCTTCCGCGTCTCTTGGTGGAGATCGAATCGGTACTGGCACCCGGAATCGTCGAACCGAATCGACCCGTCGCCGGCGAAATGCCCGCGGTGGGCGGATATCGAGCCTGGATGGCCATCGCCGCCTTGCTGTGGCTGGCCGGCCTGTGGGCCATCCTCAAGCTCGGCCGCAAGGACAGCCAAGCCGACACCTCCGCTATCCTGCGTCCCATGACGCTTGCGGAGCGCCTGCGGCCCCTGGTCGAACGTGCCGTCCGCGGTGAGCTGTCGCGTGACGAGCAGGCGGACCTCGAGTTGACGCTGATCGCATTCTGGCGCAAGAAGCTCGGGCTCGAGGGAGTCTCCGCAGCCGAGGCGATCACGCAAATGAAGGCTCATACGGAGGCCGGACCGCTCCTGAACAAGCTCGAGGAGTGGTTGCATCGGCGGAGACCCGTCTCGGCCTCGGACCTGGACGTGAACGATCTCCTGACTCCGTATCGCAATCTGCCCGCGGACGTCTTCGGGGACGCACTCGACGATGGCTTTGTCGAATCGGAGGAAGCGGGTTCCGAGTTTCTCCCCGCGACAAAGAATCCCATTGGCCAGACCGCGGACCATAAGGTCACGCACTGAGGCCCGGCCCATGGACTTCCTGCTTCCCTTCAGGCACGGCTCTCTGCTCTTTCTCCTGATCCTGCCTGCGGCCCTTTTGTGGTGGACGTGGAGCAAGCGCGGCGGTGGTTTGGTTTTGCCCTTCGATCACACCCATCCGCGCAAAGGCAAGCGCATCGGGATTCCGGTCAACGCCAGTCAATCGCTGCCCTCCTTCTCTCTGGCGCTCGTCATCTTGCTGCTCGCCGGCCCCCAACGCTGGGACGAGCCACGCTCGAAGAAGGTGCTGACCAACATCGAGTTCTGCGTCGACGTCTCCGGCAGCATGAACGCCTCGTTTGGCGAGGGCACGCGCTACGACGCCTCGATGGTGGCGATCAACGAATTCCTCGACTATCGCACCGGTGACGCCTTCGGCCTGACGTTCTTCGGCAACCAGGTCTTGCACTGGGTGCCCTTGACGACCGACATCTCGGCTTTCCGCTGTGCACCACCCTTCATGAAGCCGCGCAATCTCCCGTACTGGTTCGGAGGTACGGAGATCGGCAAGGCACTTCTCGCCTGTCGGCGCATCCTGCTCGAGCGCGAGGAAGGCGACCGCATGATCATCCTGATCTCCGATGGCTACAGTGCCGATCTGGGTGGGGATCGTGCCGCTGAGATAACGCGCATGTTGCGCGAAGACGGGATCACCGTCTTCGCCGTGCACATCGCCAGCTCGGAGCCGCCCGAACCGATCGTGGACATTACCGCGGGGACCGGTGGCGAGGTCTTCAACCCCGGCGACACCGAGGGACTCGGCCGCGTGTTCCAGGCCATCGACCGGATGCAGGAGACGCGAATCGAGAAGGTGCAAGCCGAACCCGTCGACGACTACCCGCTCTGGTGCTGGATCGCCCTCGGCGTCCTGGCGGCCTTCTTGCTTGGCTCCTTTGGATTGAGGCCGACTCCCTGGTAGCCATGAGCGAAGTCGAGTTCACACCGATCGCCGCGGCCCTGGTCGCCCTTGTGCTTTGCATCGGCGCCGAGGCCTTGCACATGTTGCGCATCCGGCGCGTCGCCAAGTTGGCCTTCGGGCCGAACGAGCGCCCGGCCCTCTGGACCCGCGCCGTGCCGCTCGTGAGGAGTGTCGCCATGGGTGCTCTGGTCTGGGGTCTCGTGACCCTGATCTTTATCGAGCCCAAGAAACACTCGGCGGGCGAAAACGTTGTGCTCGAGACGGACGAGTTTCGGCACGTTCTCATGGTGCTGGATGTTTCGCCAAGCATGCGCCTGGTCGATGCGGGTCCGGTCAAGGACAAGAGCCGTATGGAACGGGCGCGCGAGGTGATGGAGTCGTTCTTCCGCCGCGTACCGCTCGAGCTCTATCGCATCTCGGTGGTCGCTGTCTACAACGGTGCCAAGCCGGTCGTAGTCGATACGCGGGATGTCGAGGTCGTGCGCAACATCCTGGGCGACCTTCCGATGCACTACGCGTTTCAGTCCGGCAAGACGAAGCTCTTCGAAGGATTGTCCGAGGCAGCCGAGGTCGCCAAGCACTGGACACCGGACAGCACCACGCTGGTCGTGATTTCGGACGGTGACACGATTCCGGCCCAGGGCATGCCCAAGATGCCGGCCTCGGTCGACAGTGTGCTGGTCGTCGGGGTGGGGGATCCGGTCACCGGCAAGTTCATCGACGGGCGCCAATCGCGCCAGGACGTCTCGACCCTGCGACAAATGGCGACTCGTTTGGGGGGCGCTTTTCACAACGGAAACGAGTTCCATCTCTCCAGCGTCCTGATCGGAGATCTGACCGCCATCGAGGGCAAGAGCACGTTCGAGAAGCTCACGCGTCGCGAGTACGCGCTCCTCTGCTGTGCCGCCGGAGCCTCGATATTGGCCTTCTTGCCCCTGGCACTGCACTTTTTCGGCACCCGCTGGCGCCCAGGCCGAGCGCCCCTGGGGCGGAAGACGGATCCGAAGGCCTCCACCGGGGCTCGCAGTGTCGGGGCCAGCAAGCTGAGGGGCCTGTTTACAGGTCCAGGATCCGCTTGACGAATAATGGGGTAGCGACGGATGATTAACGAACAAGACCTGACCAGCCCTCCGAAACGGAGACTCCCATGAGAAAGTGGTTATTGACCGCCTGGTGCGTGCTTCCTGTTGGCGCCACGGCATTCCATTACGGTCCCGGACAGGACCATGCCACGTTGGATCAGGTAGCGACCTTGATGGCGGAAGGGCAGGCCTTTGCCAAAGAGGGTCGCGCGTTGATCGCAAAGGACGACGATCTGGCGGCAGCCGGGCTCTTCACGAAGGCGGACAACGCCTTTTCGGAAGCGCTGACACTGCTCCCCGCGAATACCGACACCGAGTCGCAAGCTCTGCGGGTCGAGCGTGCCAAGTGCTGGATGTTCCTCGAGAAGCTCCCGGAGGCGAACCGCGATCTGACGGGACTCGTCGACGAGCTAGCCGCGGATCCGAATGCGGATCCTGGCGTCCTCGCCGATGCCCGCAGTACCTACGCGAACTCCCAGTACTACATGACCTGGCTCATGCGCCTCGAAGGCGAGGGGCGCGACAAGTGGCAGCCGCGCATCGAGTCCGCGCGCCAGACCTACAAGTTGCTGGCCCAGCTGGCCGAAGAGTCGGGTGACGAAGATCAGCTCGCGAAGCATCGCGAAGACCTGGAGGCCGCCATTCGCCTCGCGCGCATGGACCTGACAGAGCTGCAGGGCTTGCCCCTGCCAAGCCAATGACAGGGTTGTGGAAGTGGCCGCGGTCGCGGCAGCAAAGGTAAGGGGCGTCGGGGCAAGCAGGGTCAGAAGGATGCGCGCGGCGCATCGCTCGGTCCGCCGGGTGACGGCAGCGGATCCTGAGACGGACCGATGTTCGTGGACGAGTCGCCCACCGAGAGGTGTGCGGGCGGTGGGTGTGCGTATGCTCACGGCTGCGCCAACAAGGAGAATAACGATTCATCTAGCTAGAAACGAAGGGAAGGGGACGGCGATGAAGGGCCTCCTTTGGATTGGTGCGGGTTTCTTGGTTCTTGGCTCCAGCGCAGCGACGCAGGACCCCGGCGCTCTCTTGCAAGAGGCGAAGGCGGTGGCTGCCGTACGCGTCGCCGTGACGTCTGTCTCTCCCGAGACGCCCAAAAAAGAGGGCGATGAGGAGGAAAAGAAGGAGCCGACGGAGCTCCAGAAGGTCCTCGTCAAGCTCCAGTACGATCGCCGACCGTCGGAAATCCTCAAGGCCTGGTCGACCCCGCCCGAGCCGGAGGAGGAAGAGACGGAAGAGGGCGACGAGAAGAAGGAGGGTGAGGCCGAAGCACCCGTGCTCGAAGCCGGTGCCGGTGAGGAGCCTGAAGAAGAATCGGGAGAGGAACCGGCTGCCGAGGAGGAGGCGACCGAAGCTTCGGACGACGACGAGTCTGCAGATGGGGAAGGCGAAGAGGCCGAGCCCGTTGAGGAGCAGACCGAAGAAGAGCTGAAGGCCGAAGCCGAAGCTGCGGAGGCAGCCAAGAAGGCCGCGGAGGAGAAAGCCAAGGCCGAGGCCGAAGCCAAGGCCAAGGAAGAAGAGAAGAAGCGCATCGAGAAGGAGACGAAAGAGCTCCAGCGCAACGTAACCCTCGGCAACTGGGATCTCGTGCGCGAGTATTTCGCGACGCTGACCAAGGAAGAAGCTGAAGCCGGGTACAAGCAGCTGCTGGCGTCCCTGGTCAAGGGCCCGAAGAAGAAGCAGGGGCGCTTCGCGAACTGGCAAGAGAAGAACCACTTCGACCCCGGAGACATCCTCGGTCTCACGCACGTCACTCCGCTCGAACAGGAAGACGCCAACCTGAAAAAAATCGGGACGCTTCTGACACAGTGCGTTCGGGCCGGTGCCCTTGTCGAGAAGTCGATCGAGCTGTTCCGCGCAGAGCTCGCCATCGAAGAGCCCGGACTGGAAGCCCAGGACGCGGCGCGCATCCTGATGGCGGCGAACTTCCCGGTCGAGGCCGGTGAGTTTCTACCGGAACCCGCAGCCGCCGTGGCCGAGAACGATCGTGCCGCGCTCAACCTCTTGTCGCGCCATTACCTGGCCAAGCACGCGAAGGACAAGAAGGGTGGTTTCCTCGAGCAGGCCTGGACTGTGATTCAGGCGGTTCTCGCTGGTGGCGAGGTCGAGGACAAGGACAAGGAGGAGGCCTTGAAGCGGGCGGTCGACATCGCGCCGCAGATCAAGGAGGAGCTGGGCCAGGCCTGGCTGGACGAGAGCTTCACCTTGCGCCCAGAGCGTGGAATGGAGATCCTGTCGGTCATCGGCAGCTCCAGTTCGAACGCCCTGATGGAGAAGGCGCGACAGGCTGACGATCGCTACAAGAACCTGGAGCTGCAGACCACCGCCGCCAAAGCGCTCCTCGAGGCCGCGCCCGAGCTTGCTCCGCAATGGGCTTCGACGCTTTCGCTGCTGGCTACGAACTGGCTGCGCGAGGCGATCTACACCTACGAGAACGACAAGTCGACGCGGCGCGGCCCCAGCATGCAGCGCGACTTCTACGGCAACTTCTACTACTACAACTACAACTACAATCGCCAGAACACGAGCGCCCCGGCAGCGATCACGACGGACCAGATCCTCGATATCCGTCCCTCCGAGGGGTGGTTGGAACTCGTCGCCGACGGGTTGAAGCCCAAGTTCGCCATGATCCAGGCGCAGTTGTTGCTCAAGGTGAACGAGGAGGAAGAAGCCTTCCCGCATATCGAGCGTCTGGCGGAGGTGTATCCGGATCGGGCCGAGGATCTCGTCGAGGAGTTTCTGCGCGTCTGGGCGACGAACAACAACCCCAACGACAAGAACTCACGCCGCAACAGATACGTCTACTTCTACGGCTACGAGCAGCGCGCTGACGCGATTCCCTTGACGCGTTCGAAGCAGGAGCGAAACCTGGTCGACTTGTCCCAGTGGGTCGCGCGCATCCGCAAGCTCCAGCTCGAAGACCTGGACGAGAAGTTGATCGCCAATGCTTTCACTGCGGCGCACTCGATCGCCGAGGTCTATCGAGTGGAGACGATCGAGCAGGTCTTCGGCTCCATGCGCAACCTCGAGCCCGAGGTGCTGGCAGAGCTCGTGCAGAAGATGCGCTCGAACCTGGTCGGCGTGTGGCGCAAACCCAACACGCAGAAGGAAGCCAAGACCAAGCGCCGCCAGCGCGACATCCAGGCCGAGGTTCTGCGAGGCTACGAGGTGGCGAGGACCGTCACGGAACAGGGGTTGGCCGACTTCCCCGACAGCTGGCAGTTGATACTCGCCCTGGCCTCGGTCATGCACGACGAGAACAACTTCCGCCAGGAGATCGCCAAGGACTCCGAATTCTCCGGCAAGCGCCAGGAGGCCTTCCGCGAATTCGAGCGCGCCGGTGAAGCCTATGCGGCGCAGCTGGACGAATTGCTCGAGGAAGAAGAAACCGTCTCGGTCTACGAAACCTGGTTCTACGCCAGCCTCGGGGCCTGTGATCTGGATGCGGTCGATCAGCACAAGCAAACCGTAGAGGCGCAGATCGAGCGTATCCGTATCGCGATCGAGGCCCTTCCTGAGGATCGCGTCCAGAACCACATGGATAAGTTCGCGAACGCGCTCTTCACCCGCATGGGCAACGTCAAG
This sequence comes from Planctomycetota bacterium, assembly GCA_965662355.1. GTDB lineage: Bacteria > Planctomycetota > UBA1135 > UBA1135. Next base: position 264,802 of record CBFIHP010000005.1, read on the forward strand.
CCCGAGGTGAAGTTCAACTACGTTCGCACAGGGCTCGACATCGTCGGCGACAACGAGCGTGCCTCCGAGGCGCGCGAGGTCTACGACTACTACAAGGACCTCGTCACCGAGATCACCCTGGATGTGACCATCGATGGCGAGGACCGCGTCGGTACCGAAGAACCCTTCGGCGTGTATGTGAACTTGCGCCACACGAAGGAGATCGAGCGCGAGGCCGGGGGCTTTTCGAAGTACCTGACCAACCAGAACAACCAGATGTATTCCTGGAACTACGGCCGCCCGACGGAGAACTACCGAGACAAGTTTGAGGAAGTGGCACGCGAGTCCCTTTCCGAGCATTTCGAGGTTCTCTCGGTGACGTTCAATCACCCCGAAACGCATTCGCGGGCCCTGGATGAGTATGGTTGGCGTGTGACGCCCTATGCCTATCTGTTGCTGAAGGCGCGCGGGCCGGAGATCGACAAGCTTCCGGCGCTTCGGCTCGACATCGATTTCCTCGACACCTCGGGCTATGCGGTTCTGCCGGTCGAATCCTCACCGGTTGCGATCGAGGCAAAGTCGCCCTCCCGTGATGAGCGCCCGTTCCAGGAACTGCGATTGACGCAGACCCTGGATGAACGTCAGGCCGACAAGGGCAAGCTCTTGCTCGAGGTACAGGCCAGCGCTTTGGGACTCGTTCCCAGCCTCGAAACGTTCCTCGATCTCGCTCCCGAGGGGTTCGATATCGTCTCCACCGACGACCAGGGGGTCTCGGTCGCCAAGTTCGACGAGGAAGGCGAGGATGTAGCCGTCGTTTCCGAGCGTGTCTGGACGGTTCAGATGCAGGCCAAGGAAGACCTGAAAGAGCTGCCCAAGGAGTTCCAGTTCGGCACACCGCTCGTCGAGACCGTGGAGATCGACTATCAGCGCTACGACGATGCGGATCTCGAATCGGTTGCCGCGGTCATCTCGTTGGACAAACGCTACGGGGAAACCTCGGTGTCCTTTTTGCCCTGGATCGTTGCCCTGCTGATCGGAGCCGGTGCTTCGATCGGCTTCGTGCAGTACCGCAAGCTGAAGAAACGAGTCGTGCACACCGGCCCATTCACCATGCCGAAGAGCGTCTCGGCCTTCACAGTCATCGGACTCCTGGAGCAGATCGGCGCTCGTAACGGACTCAAGGGACCGGAGCGCGAGGAGCTGCGCGGGCAGATACGCGAGCTGGAGGGTCACTACTTCAAGGAAGGTGACAGCGACGCACCGGACTTGAAGCGGATCGCCGAGAGCTGGATTCAGCGGGTCTCCTGAGCGCGGGGCCGCAACATCGAAACACGCATACGGCTGACATTCCCTGCGGGACCGCTGCTCTTGCTTGCCCTCGGCTGCCCGGGTTGCAAGGGGGCCGAACCCGAAAAGGCCACCACCGACGTGGTGGACGAGCGCTATGCGGCGCTCGTCGAGGACCTCTCGCAGTACATCGAGTGGGAACTGGCCGACAAAGCCATTCCCGGGTTGTCGATCGCGCTGGTCGAAGGCTCTCAGCTGGTCTGGGCCTCGGGTTTCGGAACGTCGGATCCCGAGACCGGCCTGCCGGCGACGGCCGAGACCGTGTACCGCGTGGGCTCCGTCTCCAAGCTGTTCACCGATATCGGCGTGATGCAGCTCGTCGAGCGGGGCCAGCTCGATCTCGATCTCCCCGTACGGAACTACCTGCCGGAGTTTCATCCGCACAATCCCTTCGGAGGAGACATCACCTTGCGGCAGTTGATGTCCCACCGAAGCGGACTCGTGCGCGAGCCGCCCGTTGGGCACTACTTCGACGCGGGGAGTCCGAGCCTGGCGGCCACCGTTGCCAGCTTGAACGAAACGACCCTCGTCTACCCGCCCGAGAGCAGGATCAAGTACTCGAACGCCGCTATCGCCGTGGTGGGGTTCGTGCTCGAAGAGCTGTCGGGCAAGCCCTTTGCCACCTACCTCGAGAACGCCGTGCTCGATCCCATCGGCATGGAGGAGAGCACCTTCGTTCCGAATGACACGACGGATCGCAAGCTGGCCAAGGCGCTGATGTGGAGCTACGACGGGCGCTCGTTCCCTGCACCGACCTTCGAGCTGGGTATGGCGCCGGCCGGCAGCATGTACTCGAGCGTGTACGAGCTGTGCGACTTCATGCAGATGTTGTTTCGACAGGGGACCGGGACCGCGGGCCCCGTCCTGCGGCCCGAAACACTGGACGAGATGTTCACGCCGCAGTTCGCGGAGCCCGGTACGGAGAGCGGTTTTGGGCTCGGGTTCAGCATCGGAGAGATCGACGGCCGGCGCTCCTTAGGACACGGTGGTGCGATCTATGGCTTCGCGACCAGTTTGAAGGTGCTACCCGAGAGCCAGCTGGGCTGTGTGGTCATCGCGAACATGGACGTCGTGAACTCGGTCACTGGGCGCATCGTCGATCACGCCCTGCGCATGTTGATGGCCGTCCGTTCCGGTGCGGAACTTCCCCGCCTACCCAGTACGGAGGCCTTGTCCCCCCAGCAGATTGCGAGCCTGGCGGGACGCTATGAAACCGGAGCCAGTTCGATCGATCTCCTGGCCCGTGGTGAGAATCTTCTGCTGGCCAGCGCACGCACCTATGGACGGGTGCGCACACGCAACGGCGAGCTGTGCCTCGATGACCGCCAGCGTACCGGCCCCGTCCTGTCGGTGGAGGGGGGCTTTCTGCGCGTGGGTGGCCAGGAACTGTCGCGCACAAAACAGGTGCCGAAACCCGCGCATCTCCCCGCCCATTTCGAAGGATTGATCGGGGAGTACGGATGGGATCACAACGTGCTCTTCATCTTCGAGCGAGCGGGCCGCCTGTACGCGCTGATCGAGTGGACCGAATTCGATCCATTGACGGAAGTCTCGGAATCGCACTTCGCCTTTCCCGAGCAGGGGCTCTACCACGGCGAGTCCATTCACTTCCAGCGTGACGCAGAGGGGCGCGCACACACGGCCCTCGTGGCGGGGATTGCCTTCCCGCGCCGGGCGTTGCTGGGCGAATCGGTGGCCACGTTCTCGATCGTGCCCCAGCGTCCGGTCGAAGAGTTGCGTCGCGACGCCCTGCGAGCGGAACCTCCGCGAGAGAGCGCTGAGTTTCATGCCACGGATCTGGTCGACATTACGAGTCTCGACCCCAGCATCCGCCTGGACATTCGCTACGCCACGACGAACAACTTCATGCAGGCGCGCTTCTACGACGAGCCCCGCGCCTTCCTTCAGCGCCCTGCGGCCGAGGCTTTGGTACGCATCCAACGTGCTCTGCGGAAGGACGGCTACGGGCTCTTGATCCACGACGCCTATCGACCCTGGTACGTCACGAAGATGTTCTGGGATGCGACTCCCGAGGACAAGAAGATCTTCGTCGCCAACCCCGCCGACGGCTCACGCCACAACCGCGGCTGCGCGGTCGACCTGACCCTATTCGACCTGCAGACCGGCGAGCCCGTGGAAATGGTCGGTCTCTACGACGAGATGTCCCCGCGCTCCTATCCCGAATACCAGGGCGGCACCTCGCTACAGCGCTGGCACCGCGAGCTATTGCGCCGTGCGATGGAGGCGGAAGGCTTCAGCGTGTACGAGTACGAGTGGTGGCATTTCGACTTCCAGGGCTGGGAGCACTACCGCATAGGCAACGCGGTGTTTTCCGAGCTCTAGACTCGATGTACCGTGCGACTCCGTATCAAACGGTACCCGGCCCTGGGACTTCCAGGGGCGTGCAGGCGAGGGTCAATGCGATGCGTTGGGCTTGCTGTGGATCATCGTTCTCGATGAGGTACTCCAGGAGCTCGTCCAGTCGACGAGCCAGCTCGCGTTGGGCGCTCGGGGAGAGGCGCAGTTGCAGTTGCTGGATGCGCAACGAGACGGGGCGCTGGGTTCCCTCCTCGGCCTGGCGTTCGATCGCCGCGGATAGCTGACGGTCCGTGAGTCGCAGCAGGGCTGCTGCGGAGCGTTGGAAGGCCGCCAGGTACTCCGGAGCGGTCTGGGTCGGATCCGTGACCAGCTGTTCCGCCACGGTTTCATAGAGCATCTCACCGTGACCGCCGCCCGAAGGCAGCCCATGCTCGACGACCAACCCGACCTGCTCGAGGGCGCGCAGGTGGTAGTAAAGGGACTCCGCGGAGCGGCCCATGCCCTGGGCGAGGTCCTTGACGGAGCAGGGCCCAAGGTTCGCGAGCGTGCGCAGCAGGTGGTGGCGGATCGGAGAGACGACGGCTTTCAGCTCTGCGGGGTCGCTGAGGACGTAGCGTTTCTTTCGGCGAGTCATGTCGTCTCTAAAAAATACACGATAATTTTAGAGCGAGCCAACACCCCCCCAAAAAAACCGTACCGGGGCTCTTCATGGTCTAAATGGCCCACCCAGAAAGGCATCCCATGTTCTCGATCCTCACCACGCTCTCCGCCCCTCTCCTCGCCCTCGCTCCCGCGCTCGTGTTCTCCGCCCAGGAGGGCCCACCGGAGGACGAGCAGCTGAAGCAGGAAGTCGGAGACTTCCTGCAAGGGCTGTCGGAGGAGGACAAGTTCTCGGGGGCCGTCCTCATCGCTCGCGGCGAGGAAATCCTGTTTCGCCAGGCCTACGGAGAGGCTTCGAAGCGTTTCGCGGTGCCCAATCGCGTCGATACCAAGTTCAACCTCGGGTCGATGAACAAGATGTTCACCGGAGTCGCGATATGCATGCTGGCCGAACAGAAAATGCTCTCGTTCGAGGACAAGGTTGGGGTCCACCTGCCCGAGTATCCCAACAAGGATGTGAGGGAGAAGGTCACCATTCACCACCTGCTCACGCACACCTCGGGTATGGGTAGCTACTGGAACGAGGCCTTCGACCGCAACTGGAAGAACCTGCGCACGCTCGCCGATCTACAGGCTTTGTTTCAGGACGATCCGCTGTCCTTTGAACCCGGGGAGCGGTTTCAGTACAGCAATGCGGGGCCGACCGTACTGGGCCTGATCATCGAGGCCATTTCGGGCCAGAGCTACTACGACTATGTACGCGAGCACATCTTCAAGCCCTGTGGCATGGAGTCCACAGACAGCTACGAGCTGGATATCCCCGAGCCGAACGTCGCTCAGGGTTACACGCACATGGTTCCGAACAGCGAGACCCGCGATGGTCCGTGGCGCAACAATATCCTCATGCATTCGGTCAAGGGGGCCCCGGCAGGGGGGGGATATTCCACGGTCGACGACCTGTTGCGTTTCTCCATCGCGATGCAGTTCAACGAGCTCCTGGGCGAGGAGATGACCGAGATCCTGCTGACGGGCAAGGTCCGGATGGGCCCGGGGATGAAGTATGCGTATCTGTTCGGGGATCGCGGCCGCGGCGAGCGTCGGACGGTCGGACACAACGGTGGTGCGCCGGGTATCAGCGCCGACTTCAAGTTCTACCCCGAGAGTGGTTACACCGTGGCCGTCCTTGCCAACTACGACGAGGCTGCCATGCCGGTGTCACACTTCATCAACGAACTCCTGGGGCGCTAGTGAGCGGTCAGTCGCCGGTGTAGCCGATCTCTTCCAGCGCCAGTCGTTTGGAGTGGGGCAGCGTGATCTGGTCGGCATCACGAACCGGCTTCAGGACGTGTTCCAGTTCCCCGAAGTACTTGCGTACCAGCGCAGCCGCCCAATCGCGTTGTTCGTCGAGGACCTCTTCCGAGGGATTTTCGCCCAGATCAACGGCCCCGAACACCTCGCCTCTCCGGATCGCTTCGATGTCGGCGGGCGTGACGACCTTGCGCTTGCCGTCTCGAACCGCGACGAGGGAAGAGTGCTTGTCGATTCGGAAGCTGAAGGCCACCGAGTTCTCCACGGAGAGGAGATCGCGACCTTCCCACTCCTTGATCGGGGACGCGCCCGCCAGGGCAGCGAGGGTGCGTGGGAGGTCGACCGAAGAGGCGACATCTTGCCTGTGGCCGGGCGCGATGTCCCGGCCCAGGAAGAACAGGGGTACCCGGATCTGTTCCTCCCAGAGATCGCCACCATGACCCAGGCTGCCATGCTCTCCGAAGGCTTCGCCGTGGTCGCTCGTGAAGAGCAAGGTCCCGGGGGAGAGGATGCCGCGCTGCTCGATGTCTTCGATCCAGGGGGCGACCACCGCGTCCAGTCCACGCGCGCCTTCGCAGTAGAGTTCGTGCAGCTGGGCCAGGGCATCCTCGTTGGCCAGTTTGCCGTCGCCGCCGAACGGAATGGTCTCCTTCTGCACGCGCGCAACGAGGTCGCGCAGAGGTTGGCGGTTTTCTTCGAGACCGATGCGATAGGGGCTGTGCGTGCGGAAGGTGTGCACGAAGAGGAACAGGGGCCGGCCGTCGTCCATCGAGAGAAAATCCTCGACGCCAGCCATCGTGACCTCGAGATTCCAGGGGTCGTTCTCCTGGAACCACTCGAACCCCTGGTGCAGGTTGAAGCGGCGCGAGACGAAGGCGGAATCGGTGACGGCACCGGTGCGATACCCCTCGGCCTCCAGGGTTTCGGCTATTGTCTTCAGGTCCGAGGAGATGGACACATCGAAGGCTACGGCTCCGTGTTGGGGAGGATAGAGTCCCGTGAACATCGAGGAATGCGTGGGCAGGGTCCAGGCCGCTACCGACCAGGACTGCTCGAACGATAGAGCACGTTCGACGATACGGTTGAGCCCCGGCGATACGTCGTCCGCACCGCCCCACGCGGAAAGGAGGTCGGCTCGATAGGTGTCGGCGACGAAGACGATCAGGTTCTGGCGTTCATCCGACCACGGCCGAGCACCGTGGCGTCCGACCGCCGCCGGTCCGATCGTGGGAGCGAGGATGGCCGTGACCGCGGGGTCGCCGCTGACGCGAAAGACCAACTCGCCCGAACGTTTGTCATCGGGCAACCGCAGCGTGTGCCACGCGCCCCTGGCCTTGTCGTCCGCCCGCGCTTCGTGCGTGAACAGCTCAACGCCATCAAGTTGCACGAGAAAGCGTACGCGTTCGTCCTGCAAGAGCCCGAGTCCCTCCGCGACCGCATAGAAGCGCAGGGAACTACCGGGAGGATAGTTCAGACGATGAACCCAGTCCTCGCCTGGCCAGAGCGTCTTGCCGCGCCCGGTCGTACCGCCGACCGTTCCGCAATCCGGCGCCGCGGAATCACGTGTGTACCAGGTCGAGAAAACCGTCTCCTTCCTCGGTGCCTCGCTCTCCGGGAGATGCAACACGATGCCCGAACGCAACAACCCGAACGTTCCGGGAGGTAGGGTCTCGACATGCGCGGGCCTGACGAGGTCGAGGCGGGCAGGAATCGAGTCTGCTCCGTGGATCAGGGCGACGATCTCGTCGTGGATTTTTTCCGTGGCCATCCCCTGGGGCCGCGCCGCGCGATAGAGCCCCTCTGCTTTCCAGGGAATCCAGGCCTCCCCCGGGATTCGATAGTCGACCCAGAATCCGCCCTCGCTGTGGCGAATCGCAGGGTGACTCATCGGCTCGGGCCCCGAGCGCAATTCCCCGCCGCGCAGGGCCAACCAGACCGGCCCCGAGTCGTCGCTAGTGCAAGATCCGAAGCTGAGCCCGAGAAGACCGATGAGCCCTCCAATAAGAGATCGGTTGGCGTATTGATTCATCGAATGGCGGGACGGCACAAGGGGCAAGAGCCCGACTAAGCTTCCCATCCGCGTCGCGGTTCGCGTGCGACGTAGGCTTGCGCATCGCGCGTGCTCGCCGCGAGCGTCTTGGCGTTCCAATCGAACGCCGTGCCGCTGCGATATGCCACGTTGCCCAGCAGCACCGTTTCCGTCAGCGGGCCCGCGTAATCGAAGCTGCAGGTCGTTTGTCCACGCGTCTTGCAAGCATCGATCCACTCCCGATAGTGGCCGCTCGAGTTGGGGATCCAGGGCGTCGGCGGAGTGAAATCCACGTAGCGATCCTCGGGCAGGAGCAGGTGACGGCCATAGTCGGCCAGCAACATGCCCTTCTCGCCGACGAAGAGCACGCCCATGCCCCACTTCGGCACATCGCCGTTTTCCATGGGCGCCGGCAGCGCTCCTCCGTCGTGCCAATGCAGTTGCACGGCGGGATGCAGGCCGCCTTCTTGGGACGTATGGGATGCTGGGCGTTCCGCGAAACTCCACGTTGCATGCATCGAGGTCGGTGCTGTGTACGAGTGCACCGGCGGTCCCTCGGCTGCGACGTGGTGGGGATGGCGCAGCTCGAGTGCCCAGAACGCCAGGTCGATCAGATGACAACCCATGTCGCCCAGGGTCCCGCCTCCGAAGTCCCAGAAGCGCCGCCAGTTCGCGGGCAAGTAGCTCGGGTGATAGGGCCGATAGGCTGCCGGGCCCAGCCACAGGTCGTAGTTGAGGTGCGCCGGCACCGGCGGTTCGTCGGTCGGGCGCTCGCCTCCACCCCAGGCCTTGCCGACCCAGGCGTGGCATTCGCGCACGGGTCCGATGGTACCGCTGCGCACCAGTTCCACGACTCGCCGGTAGTTGGCACCGGCATGGATCTGGGTACCCATCTGCGTGACGGCGCCCATGCGTCGCGTCATCTCCGCTACCTGCCGCGCTTCCTCGACCGAATGCGTCAGGGGCTTCTCGCAGTAGACATCCAATCCGAATTCGAGAGCCATCAGCGTGGCCGCTGCGTGTGTATGGTCCGCGGTGCTGACGACGACAGCGTCGAGCGGTTCGCGTTCGAGCATGCGCCGAAAGTCGACATAGCGCTTCGCCTCGGGGTAGCTTTCACACGCCTTGCCGAGGTAGTTCTCGTCGATGTCGCACAGGGCGACGACGTTCTCCGAGTTGCAACCGCCCAGGTTCGACGCAGCCCGGTTTGCGACACCCACGAACCCGACGTTCAGTTTCTCATCCAGCGGGATCCCGCGCCGGCGAGCGCGTCGCTGACCGCGGACCGGCGTTGCGCAACCGGAAACCAGGCCGAGCGCAGCGAGGGAAGACCCACGCAGGAGATCGCGACGATGGAGCACGATGGAAACTCGCTACTTGTGGTTGTGTGCGGCTGCTTCCACGAAGGTCTTCGGCTCGGGACCCGCAAGCCGCCACTGATCCGCGTAGGGAGTGACGATGTGCAGTCCGCGTGGACCTCTCTCGAGGAGCCCCTCGACGAACACGAAGTTCTGGCGGAACTCTTCGGTGCTGCCGCGCAGCAGCCCTTCGATCTCCTTCTTGTTCGTGGAGGGGATCGTGGCGCGTAGGGTGCGCTGCTTGTCGGCGGAACGGAACTGGGCCGTCAGCGTGCCATCGCTTTCGTTGTGCAGGCGGTAGATCTCTCCGAACACGGTCACTTCGGTGTCCGGCTTGTCTTCGTGGCTCTTCTGTAGCTCGTCGGGTTGATCGGCTCCGATGGCAGTCCCACGGGCCTCGAGTGCCCGGAACGTCTCGATCGCATCGGCCCGCGCTTGCCACCAGGGAAGCAGCCGTCCGTACGGACGCTTTGCCGCGGGCGCGCCCGCCGTCTTGGGCATGTTCGTCTGCGGGTTCCATACCCCGAGTTGTTTTCGCTTCGCCTCGGCCTGGGCAGCGACGAAGGCCTCGTGCTTCAGCCGGCTGTTGCCGTACTTGTTGAAGTACGGGCTGCGTCCTTCTTCGACCAAGAGCAGGTTGAAGTCGCGGCCGTCCATGAGGATGACGTGGCAGAGCAGGCGTCCGTAGATGTCGCTCTCTTCCTTCGAGCTGGGAAACAGGAGTCGGACCTGGGGCGGCTTGCCGTCGCGCTCGAGCTTCGCGAAGAACTCCTTCGCCCAGTCCGCCGATTCCTGGCCGTACACGGTCTCCGGCTTGGTGGGGGACATGGGCGCGCGCCCGGTGATCTTCTCCTCGGTATCGACCGACAGCAGGCGCAGCTTTTCTTGCTTGCCGGCGCGCATGACGTAGATCGTGTCGCCATCGACGACCCGGCTGACGTTCAGGGGTTCGGTCAGGAGCGGCTCCTGGGCGCTGGCGGCGGCCGCCAGGAGGAGGGCGAGGGGGCGGACGAGGAAAGTAGGAGTCATACGAATCCAAAGCATGGGAATCCCGCCCAAAGGGGTCGGGCGGAGGAGGGACCAATAAAACGGAAAGCTGGGAGTCCGAGGAACCCCCCGGGGAGTTTTAATGTCTCATCTAGCTCTAGCGCGTTCGATTCCCGAACGCCGACCCCCAATTTTCGCCGCTGGGCCGCCCATTCCCTGGGGTCGAGCGATTCGCCCCACCCCTCTCTCTACCCTGGTTGTCACCGTGCAGAAGCTGCAAAAGCGCCATTTCTTGGCCTTCACCCTCGCCCTCGGGCTTTCGCTTCCGACCTTGGGCCAAGCGCCTCCGGGCTACTACAACTCGGTCGATACCTCCACGTCGGCAACGCTGCGCGCGACCCTCCACGAGGTGATCGACGACCACACGCGCTTCCCGTACACCGACGCTTCGACGGACACCTGGAACATCCTGGCTGCGGCCCAAGAGGATCCCTGCGACTCCAGCCGAGTCCTCTTGATCTACAAGAACGACAGCGAGCCCAAGCAAACCGGGGGGAATTCGTTTTACAACCGCGAACACGTCTGGCCGCGCTCGTATGGGATCCCCGACGACGGCCCGTCCAACTATCCTTTCACCGACTGTCACATGTTGAGGCTTGCGGATGGCGGCTACAACTCCTCGCGTAGCAACAAGCCTTTCCGTTTTTGCAACTCCGGCTGTTCGCAGCTGGTCACCACGAACAGTTGTGGCATCGGCGGCGCCGGCGGACCGTATCCCGGTAGTTCGAACTGGACCACGGGTGCCTTCGACACGGGGACCTGGGAGGTCTGGGAGGAGCGTCGCGGGGACATCGCACGGATCCTCTTCTACATGGACCTGCGTTACGAAGGTGGCACGCACAACGTCACCGGGTTTAGCGAGCCGAACCTCGAGCTGACCGATGACGACACCCTGATCGATGAGTATAACACGGGCAACAACGAGTCCCTCGCCTACATGGGCATCCTCTCGGACCTGCTCACCTGGCACGCCCAGGATCCGGTCGACGCCTTCGAGATGAACCACAACGACGTGGTGTTCACCTTCCAGGGCAATCGCAACCCCTTCGCCGACCATCCCGAGTGGATCGACGTGATCTACAACGGCGGTCCGCCTCCGCCGCCGCCGTCGCCCCTGCAGGGAACGACGTGGATCAACGAATTCCACTACGACAACTCCGGCACGGACAGTGGCGAAGCGGTGGAGGTCGCCGGCCCGGCCGGGCTCGACCTCAGCGGTTGGTCCCTCGTTGCCTACGACGGGGCGGACGGTTCGATGTACGCGACGGTGAACCTCAGCGGTGTGCTCCCGGACACGCAGAACGGCATCGGCGTTCTCGACTTCAGCTTCCCGGGGCTGCAGGACGGCCCGGATGCCATCGCACTGCTCGACGACTCGGGCAAGTGGCTCGAATTCCTGAGTTACGAAGGCGACTTCACCGCCAACGACGGGCCCGTGGCCAACCTGACGTCGCTGGATGTTGCCGTCGCCGAAAACATCCTGACCGCGGTGGGGCAATCCCTGCAGCTGGGCGGGATGGGCAGCCTGCGTAGCGACCACACCTGGCAGTTGCCCCTGGGCGAGACGCGCGCTGCGGTCAACGCGAACCAGGACTTCAACGATCCGTGTCCGACGGCGTCGGTCAACTTCCGAAACAGTGGATTCAACCCGGCCAGTCTCACCTGCGATCCGCCGGTTTTGGGACAGGCCTGGACCGCCAGCGTGAACCTGGCCACCACGGGCAGCAACTTCGCGCTCATCCTGGCGCGCAGGAGCCCCTTCCAGTTCACCTTGATGACGGGACAGGTGCTCCTGGTCGATCTGGGTTCCTCGGGCGAGCTCCTGAACCTGCCCGTGCAAGCTGGACCGGTCGCGAGCTTCAACTCGACGATCCCCACGGACATGGCCTTCTGCGGGTTCAACGCGAGCCTGCAAGCCGTGCACATCGGCGGTGCCGCCACGTTCTTCCTTTCGAACGCGATGGACCTCACCGCCGGCCTATGAGTCTGAAGATCCTCTCCGACTTCGACGGTGTCTGGACGGATCCCGCCCACGAGGCGGACGAGGTCCGGCTATTCTTCATTCGCGAGCTCAGCCGCCTGGCCGGGGTTGCGCTCGAGGAGGCGGAGCGCGAAGTGGCAGCGCTACAGAGAACCGTGCTTGCCACGCCCCACGAGTACGGTTGGTGCGTCCGCGGGCATCTGACGGCGTACGTGGACGAGGATCCTTTCTGCCTGCCCAACACGATGGGTGCGGTTCTCAGCAGGTCCACAGCGCCCGAGCATCAGAAGTACCGCGAGGCCATCCTTGCGGCCGGCCATGAAAATGCGGAGGCCTTCGCCGACGACTGCTTCTTCCAGGCGACGGCGGCCTACCGCAAGACCCATCCTCCGGCTCTCGTGCCGGAGGCGCGTGAGGTCTACGAGGCCCTGATGGAAGCTGGCGTCGATCTCATCGTCGTTTCGAACTCACCCCCCGAGAAGATCGAGAACTGGTTCGAGGCCGTCGGGGCGCACATCGATCACGATCGCTTTCGCGTGCGCGGCAAGGCCGGCAAGCACGAGCTCACGGACGAGCGAGAAACGCTGCACACCAACGGTCGCACTGTGCGCGTCGATCGCCCGCTGTACCGCAAGGTGCTCGAAGAGGAGAGTCCGGATCTCGTCATCGGTGACGTCTTCTCGCTCGACCTGGCGCTTCCGTGCTGGTTGCGTCGCGAGGGGTTCGCGGGAGCTCCCAAAACCACGATCCTGCGCCGCCACGCCCACACGCCTGACTGGACGCAGAAGATTCCCGAACTGAATCGTATGATCGACAGTGTCGCCGAGCTCGTTCCGCTCGCGCTCGAAGTGGCTCGTTAGAGCGCTTCCCTATTCGGGGCTTTCATTCAATGCGTATGCGTCGACTGCTTTTTCCGGTCCTGCTCTGCGTTAGTGCTCAGGCCAGCTCTCTTCAGCTCAGCTCTTTCCAGCAGGGACAGATTCGCCTTGTCGAGACCTCCCCGGTCGAGACCCTGCTGGGCACGGACACCATCCCCGAGACCCACGAGGTCTGGGGCGAGATGTTCAAGGGGGCCAAAAAAGAGATAGAGCTGGCCTTCTTCTATGTCAGTAACCGTCCGGAAGAGCCGGGCAAAGGACGGCTCGAGGCGCTGATCGTCGAGCTCGAGAAGGCCGCCGCACGCGGCGTGCAAGTGCGCCTGCTCTCGGACATCAAGTTCTACGAGACCTACCCCGCGACTGTCGATCGGCTGAAGGCCCACGAAGGTATCGAGACACGCCTGTACGACATCGCCGATCGCACGGGCGGTGTGCTGCATGCCAAGTACTTCATCGTCGATGGGCGCGAGGCGTACCTTGGCAGTGCCAACCTGGACTGGCGCGCGCTTCAGCACATCCAAGAGCTCGGTGTGCGAATCAGCGTGCCGCATGTGGTGCGCTCGTTGAAATCGATCTTCGCCATGGACTGGAGTCTCGCGAACCCAAAGGGCGAGGTCTTCAGTGCCTTGGAGGCGTCGGGTGTGTATCCGGTCCCCGCGACGATCGGCGGGCGCGAGGCCAGGGTCACTCCCGTCTTCAGTCCCAAGTCGCTGTTGCTTGCGGACGACTTGTGGGACCTGCCGCGCCTGATCGAGATGATCGACTCAGCGGAGACATCCGTTTGCGTGCAGTTGCTCTCCTACAAGACGACCGACCGAGAGGGGCGTTACTTCGACGACCTCGAAACCGCCTTGCGCTCCGCCGCCGCGCGCGGCGCTTCCGTGCGTCTCTTGCTCGCGGATTGGGGCAAGAGCGCGTATTCGATCGAGGGACTGCAGAGCCTCCAGGCGCTGCGCAACGTCGAGGTCAAGCTGGCGACCCTTCCGGTGGCGAAGGAAGGCTTCATCCCCTTTGCCCGCGTGATCCACTCGAAATACATGGTGGTGGACCGCAAGCGCTCCTGGATCGGAACCAGCAACTGGAGCCGGGACTACTTCTACAGCTCGCGCAACGTGGGCTTGATCGTCGTCAGCGAGGGGCTCGGCGTCGAGTTGGGAGACTACTTCGAACGCGGATGGGAATCCCCGTACGCGGAGCTGGTCGATCCATCGCGGCGTTACGAACCGCCCCGGGTCCGGTAGATCCTCGGGTTCTGATGGTGCGCTCTTTCAAGGTTGCGATCGTCGTGGGGACGGTACTCAATCTGGCGAATCAAGGGCCCGTGGTCTTCGGGGGAGAAGAACCCTCGCTGCATCTGTGGTGGAAGGTGCCATTCACGTTCGTCGTTCCCTTCTGCGTGGCGACGTACGGGGCGTTGGCGAAGGCCCGCTCATGATCGTGCTCGCAGCCGTTCTTGCCCATTGCAACCCGGCGCCAAACCGACGAGCATGGGGCCCGAGCGCGACCAATGACTGAACAAACAACGCCGGGGGGAGCCTCCCCGCCCTCCCCGCAGCAGGGCGAGAAGTGGTTTTGGGTCGGCCTCGGGCTGGCCTTCGTGACGGGTTCGACCATCGCTTTCGAGGTCATCTTGACCCGAATCTTCTCGGTCGTTCTCTGGTACCACTACGGCTTCATGTCGATCTCGCTGGCCCTGTTCGGGATCGGCTTGGCGGGCGTCTATGTCTATCTCTTTCCCGAGCGCTTCCGCCGCGAGCGAGCGCTGGGGGCCACGGCGATGGCGACGCTGCTATTCTCCTTGACGGCGATCGGGGCGCTGTTCGTCTTGCATTGGATCGTCTCGGTCGAGAGCCATTGGCCCCTGACCTTCACGGACCGCACCGGGATCTTCCTCGTCACGGTCGTGCCGCTGTTCTTCGCGGGCTTGGCGGTGGCCATTCCGTTGTCGCGCTTCACCGAGAAGATCGGCGTGCTCTACTCCGCCGACTTGATTGGTGCCGCCGCTGGAGCCGTGCTGGTCATTCCCTTGATTGCGTGGCTCGGTGGGCACGCCGCGCTGATCGCCTGTGCGGCCATCGCGTGCCTCTCGACCCTGTGCTTCGCCAAGGCGGCGGGAAACAAGAAACTGCTCCTGATCGGTGGCCTGACCCTGATCGGATGCGTCGTCGGTTCCGGACTGGCTGTGCAGACCGACTACTTCCGTTTCCGCTACGTGAAGCGCGGCCGCAGCCAGGACGATGTGATCGCGGAGTCGTGGAACTCCTTCTCACGCGTTGCCGTGGCCGAGGTCAAGCCGCCCAGCATTCACCGGCGAATCACCATCGACGGTGGTGCCGCGACGCCGATGATCCCCTTCCACGGGGACTTCGCGCCGATTCAACAGCTGGCCTCGACCGTGCAATCCCTCGCGTATCACATGCGCAAGTACGACTCGGTGCTGATCATCGGGGCGGGGGGTGGCCCCGACATCTTGACGGCCAAGATGTTCGAAACACCGAAGGTCCACGCGGTCGAGATCAACCCGCTGATCGTGAACTTCGTGCGCAACGTGTTCGCGGAATTCAGTGGCAATCCCTATGAGCTCCCGGGCGTCTCGTTCACCGTTCTCGACGGGCGTAGCTATGTCGCCCAGAGCGACGAAGAGTTCGATCTGATCCAGATTTCGGAAGTGGACACGACCTCGGCTCAGGCAGCGGGCGCGCTGACTCTGGTCGAGAACAGTCTGTACACGGTCGAGGCTTTCGAGGAGTACTACGAGCATCTGGCGCCGGGCGGCGTTCTGACCGTCACCCGCAACTGGACCTTCGAGACGCAGATGATGGCCCTGCGCTCCGCCGATCTGATTCGATCGGCCTGGGCCAATCGCGGCGTCGAGTCTCCCGAGAAGCACCTGGCCATCGTGGCCCCAAAGCCGGGATCTCCGATTCCTTGGGGCACGCTCTTGACGACGAAAGAGCCCTTCAAGAAGGCAGAGCTCGATCGTCTGCGTGAGATGGTTGAGCGCATGAACCTGACGCTGCTCTACGATCCCGGTCGCGAAGATAATCCGGAGAACTTCGCGGCGCTGTTCGGGCCCGAGCGCGAGACGTTCCTGCGGGACTATCCGTATGACGTTGCAGCGACGACCGACGATAGGCCGTACTTCTTCTTCTTCCTGCGCCCCTTCGAGTTCCTGTTTGGCGATTCGAATCTCGATCTCAGCGAAGGGCTCGACTGGGGTTCGAAGCGCACGCCGCGCATCCTCGTGAAGCTCTTTTTCGTACTCGCTGCACTGGTCCTGGTATTCACCTTCCTGATTCCGATCTTCCTGGGGCGGCTGCGCTTTGGAGCGCTGCGCGGTGCGCGGCGCGGGCTGACCTACTTCGCCGCGATCGGCCTGGGCTTCATCCTGGTAGAGCTGTCCTTCATCCAGCGCTACACGCTCCTTCTGGGGCAGCCGCTCTATGCCTTCGCGTGTATTCTGGGATCGGTGCTTGTCTTCAGTGGCATTGGCAGTTTCATCTCCCATCGTATCGGTGACGACGATGTGCCGCGTCGGGCGCGCTTGGTGATCGGAACGCTCATCGCGGGCGTTCTCATCCACGCCTTCGCGGCTCCGCTCATCCTCGAGCCGGCGATGGCGTACGGATTGTCTACGCGCATCCTGATCACCTTCCTGACCATCTCGCCCCTAGGGCTCTTGATGGGAATGCCGTTGCCCTTGGGCATGCGCATGCTGGAACGCGATGCCCCCCAAGCGCTTGCTTGGGCCTGGGGAGTCAATGGCAGCCTGTCGGTGATGGGAACGGTCCTGGCGATGGTGATCTCGATCTTCTTCGGCATCACCTACACCCTGATCACGGGTGGGCTCATGTATATCCTGGCCCTCTTGGCCTGTGGGGCGGCCTCGGGCGGAACAAGAGCTCAGTCGTCGACGTAGCCCAGTTCGTTCAGGTGCTTCAGTAGATCCTCGTCCAGGGGGACACCCTGGCGAGTTGCCTTGACTCCAGGAGCGCGCCTTTTGTGCTGGGCCAGCGCCTCGGACAGCAGCGCCAGCTCCTGGGGACGTTCCCCGGCAAGGTTCTTCGTTTCCCCGGGATCGCTCGTTAGTTGGTATAGCTCCGGGCCGTTCGGCATGCCTTCGATCAGTTTCCAGCCGTTGGAAATCGCCGACCACAACTCGCCATTCGTTTCGATGCGGTGGGCGAAGAGCGTGCGCCCCGGACTCCAGCCGTTCGCGTCGCGGAGCTCGCGCGCCCAGGACACGCCGTCGCCATCGACTGGCGCGGGAATGTCCACCAGATCCAGTAACGTCGGCCCCACGTCGACGATGCTGGCCTCCGTGGAGATGCGCCCCGCTGCGATGCCGTGGCCCGGCCCATGGATCATGAAGACGATGCGGTTGACCTCGCCGTAGAGCGTGAAGTGGTGGCCCCAATCGCCGTGCTCGTAAAACTCCTCGCCATGGTCGGATACCACGACCACGAGATCGTCGTCCCCCCAGGCGAGGAGCTTGTGAATCCGCGCGAGGAAGCTGTCCATGAAGCCCAGCTCGCTCTTGTAGCGCGCGAAGGCATCCTCGTTCTTGCCACCCTCGGCCTCGTACCAGCGCTCGCGCACACGGTAGGGCTTGTGCACGTCGTTCAGGTGCATGTAGAGAAAGTACGGATCCGCACCGAGGATCTGCTCCTTCCACTGGCGCACCTTCTTGAAGACACCCTGGGCCGTCCATTCGTGCTGGCGTTCGAAATGATCGAACCCGCGGTCGAACTTCATCTCGGGGCCGATGTTGATGTTGGCTGTCAACCCGAAGGTCGTGTAGCCGTTGCGCTGCAACACCTGGGCCAGGGTCGGCGTCGCGGGGCTCAGGGTCGGCAAGTCGATCTGCTTGACACCGCGTTGCAACTGGACCAGAAAGCCCTCCTCGACGCCGTGTCGATCGTCGTAGGTGCCGGTCAGGAGCGACGCCGTCGAAGGAGCCGTCCACGAGGACGAAGAGAAGGCGTTCTCGAAGACGACACTGCGCTGCGCTAGCTGCGTGAGATACGGCGCCCTGTCCTTGGCCTGGCCATAGGCCGTCAACTGGTCGGCACGCAGCGTGTCCAGGACGATGAGCACGACGTTCGGACGATCGATCGGTTCAGGCGCACAGCCGACGCTGCCCCAAAGGACCAGGGGGATCGAGAGTGCGCTGGCAAGGGTGGGGTGGATGCGCTTCAAGCCCTGCAGGATACCGGACTACGAACCGGGTTCCGCCGTTTTCGAGAGGCCCGTCAGGTGTTCGGCCAGCTGGTGCTCGGCACGCAGAAAGGCCTCGGGTGGCTCGCCCGCCAGTTGACGGAATTCGCGCGACAGATGGGCCTGATCGAAGCAGCCCGAGGCGACCGCGATCTGGCTCCACGGAACGGAATGACGTCCTTCGATCAGCGAGAAGACGCGTTGCAGCCGCACCTGCCGCGAAAACAGCTTGGGACTCAGGCCGATCCCCTTGGCAAAGCGGCGCTCGATGGTGCGTACGCTGGCTCCGAAATGGCGTGCGACCTGGCCAACGTCGTGGCGCCCGCCGCTCCGGCGCATGAAGTCCGCCACGCCCTCGACCAGGGAGTCTGTACGCCCTGGTGCCAACAAGAGCTTCATGAAGACGCGCTCCACTAGCTCGAGGCGGGCGCTCCACGAAGAGAGCTCGTGGAGGCGTTCCTCGAGAGCCGCCAGCTCGAACAGCTCGAGCTCGTCGAAGGGAGCCGACGTACCGGTCAGCTCGCCGGCGGTGCTTCCGATCAGACGCTGTAGCGCCGACGCTTCGAGCCGAACCCCGAGCAGGGCCACCGGGCCGCTCGGTATCAGCTCGATGTAGCTTCGAATCTGACCGACGACGCGACCCCGCGGAGCCAGGGGTGCCTGGCCCACCCAGCGGTACGGGGCCCCGAAATCGAACAGGATCTCGGTCCGTCCGTCCGGCAGGACCTTCTCGGGCGAGGCGTCGCTCAGGGCATCCTGGGTCAGGATCCAGTAGGTGTGGATCTGCTGGCGGAGGGCCTCGCAGGGGGCTATTTCACGGTAGTACACCGCTCTCCATCCTAATCCGAGCCACGCGGAATCGAGGCCGGGGCTCGACCCGCGCGCGACGGTTACCGACGATTTACGGGTCGCTGTCGCGTCTTTCCAATCCGCCCCCCCGCACTGGGGCTGAAATGCAATCATGCGGGCCCGGCCCGAGGACACGACAAACCCCCATAGAGACGATCCATGTTGCAGAAGACCTCGACCCTCCTGGCGCTCCTCACGGCCTCGATCGCCGCCATTCCGTACCTGCGTGGCGAGGCCCCGGCAGCTTGCGAGGTGTCGCCACTTCCGGCCGCCATGGTGGCCGAGACCGAGTCCCATCCCCTCACCTTCATGACGGGCCACTGGATCGGCGAGGGCCTGGGTGGGGTCGTCGAGGAGGTCTGGACCGCTCCCCGGGCCGGTGTGATGATGGCCATGTTCCGTTCGATCACGAAAGGCCGCACGGCGTTCTACGAGCTGGTCGCCGTGCAAGAAGGCCGCGATGGCTGGGAAATGCGTCTGCGCCACTTCCATTCGGACCTCGTCGCGTGGGAGGAGAAGACCAAGCCCTTGGTCTGGCCCATGAGTCACAGCGACGAGTCGAGCGCCGTGTTCGGGCCGGTGACCTACGAGCTGGACGGCCCTGACAAGCTGGTGGCCTACGTCGAGCTGGACGAAGGCAAGGAGCCCGCGGTGTTGCGCTTTTCGCGAGCCGATTCGACAACGGGAAAGGTCTCGACGGCCAGCGGGGCACGCTAGCCAGGAGGTCTTTGGGGCTGAACTGGTGCTCCTAGAAACGCTCGGACAGCATCTCCGACAGCCCCTGGACCCAGGCCGGCGAGGCGTTCAGCGACGGCACGAGCCGCAGCTCCTCCCCGCCGGCCGCGCAGAAATCCTGGCGGGCCCGAATCTCGATCTCTTCCAGGGTCTCGAGGCAATCGGCGACGAAGGCGGGGCTGAAGACCGCCAGCTTGCGGATGCCCCGTTCGGCCAGCTCGACCAGCACCTTGTCGGTATAGGGCTGGATCCAGGGCGTGCGGCCGAGGCGTGATTGAAAGCTGATCGTACTGTTCTTCTCGTCGAGGTTCAGGCGCTCGCGCAGTCCGCGGGTGGTGGCGAAGCACTGGGCGCGATAGCAATTTCGGTTGGCCATCACGATCGCCTCGCAGCAATTGTCCGAGGCGAAACAATGCGTGCCGCTCTCGTCGCTCTTCGAGCAGTGGCGCTCCGGCAGGCCGTGAAAGCTGAACATCACATGGTCGGGGACGAGGTCGTCGAGCACGGGTTGGCCCACGGCTGCGAAGGCGTCCAGGAAGCGCGGATCAGCGTAGAAGGCCGGCAAGACTTCGACATAGGGGGTGTTCCAGCGCTTGGCGGCCTCCAGGTACACCTTCTCGAGCGTTGATCCTGTCGAGCTCGAGGCATACTGCGGATACAGGGGCGCGACGAGCAGGTGGTCGCAACCCGCACGGCGTAGCTCTTGCAGGCCTGCGGCGATCGAGGGTTTGCCATAGCGCATGGCCAGGGCCACGGGCACACCGCCGAGACGTTTCTCGACGGAGTCGCGCAGCTCGCGGCTGAAGTTCAAGAGCGGCGAGCCGCGCTCGGTCCACACCTTACGGTACGCCTTGGCCGACTTCGGCGCACGCAAAGGCGCGATGACCCCGTTCACCAGCAGGAAGCGCATGGCCTTGGGGATGTCGATCACGCGCGGGTCGCTGAGAAATTCGCGCAGGTAGCGCCGTACCTCTGCCGACCGGGGTGCATCCGGCGTACCCAGGTTGACTAGCAACACGCCGGTCTTGGCGCGCGCTTCGCGGTTGTTCGATACGGTCGACGTCATCGTCGGGTTGGCTCCAAGGCGAGCAGGGATCTAGGAGTTCGAGTGGCAGCCAGCGAGGATACTCACACAGTCCGGCGGATCGAGAAGGGATACGTTTTCCGCGAGAGTTGATCCCCCTCGATGACGATGTCAATCGACGTGTTGGTCCACCAAAATCGGGTTGCCGTCGGGATCGAGCAACACGAAGCTCGCCGGACCCTGCCCGGACTCGTCGGCCTCGGATTGCAGTTCGAGCCCCTGGGCCTTCAACCGCCGCTGCAGCTCGCGCACATCGGTGAAGTGCTCGACCTCCTTGGCATCTTGGTCCCAGCCCGGGTTGAACGTCATGATGTTCTTCTCGAACATCCCCTGGAACAGCCCGATCGTGCTGGTGCCGTTGCGCAGGATCTGCCAGCCCTGTTCGGGCACGCCGGCGAATGCCTTGAAGCCCAGTTTCTCGTAGAAGGCCCGTGAGGCCGGCAGGTCCTTGACGGCCAGGCTGACTGAGAATGCTCCCAGATCCATTTTTTGAGCCCTGTCCTTGCTTGTGTCCTGAGTGTCGAGCTCTGTCCCTGTCCCCTGACATGCGGCAAGGATCAAGACCGCGGCGAGCGTGGAGAGTATCTTCATGGACAAGTGGCCTAACGTCCGAGGGGCTGCTCTTCGAGCACTTCGAGTTGTTCGTGCAGATCCCCGTGACGGGATGAGCCGACGACTCGCTACTTGTCGGCGACGTCCTCGAAGTCGAAGGAGTTCTTGGGGTCGACAGGAACGATCTTGAACACGTAGTCCAGCTTGCCCTGCTTGCCTTCCTCCTTCATCCGACCGCTTCCCTCGGCTGCGCCGACGGCGTCCTTGGCGGCACCCTTGTCCGCGGGCTTCTCCGTCTTCTTGTGCTTTTCCTTGTCGCTCATTTCGATTTACCTCACTTCGTCTGCAGAAGCCCCGCGAGGGCGATGTCCTGGACGCACTGCTCGGCGGCGTTGCGATGGGGTTCGGGAAAGATCTCGATGATTTCGGTCAGGGTACGGGAGCCGTTGCAGCGGTGAAGGACCTCGGCCGCAGCGGGTGAGAGGCATTGGACCTCACCTGTGAGTGGATTGTAGACCAGGGTCGAGGGCGAGCGCTCGATGGGAGCGAGTTCCTGGTCCAGCTTGGCCCGGTCCTCATCCTCGAACAGGTCGGACTGATAGCGCGGTCGAATCGTGGCCGAATCGATCGACGAGACGACATGGTCGATGGTGCCGCGGTCGAAGGAGAGTTCTCGAGTCAGGATGCGCGGTACCTGGCGCGGCACGGCCTGCGTGGTGCCCTCTCCCGGCGCCGAGGGTTCGAGAACCTGGCTCAGGAGGTTGTCCCAGGAGCCGTACTTCGCCAGGTAGAGGAAGTAGTGACTCTTCAGCTCGTGGTAGAGCATGTTCTCCTTCTGGAAGACCGGGAAGTGAGAACGCAGAGCGCCCGTGAACTCGAGATACGTCTGACGCGCTTCGGGGCGCGTCATGCCGCTCTTCGTCTTGAAGTCGTAATAGACCTGCAGGTCAGCCTCGGAGTCGGGATAGATCTCCGTGATGTCGAACTCCTCGCGTCGGCGGAATACCTCCGAGGTTTCGTCGAGGTAGAAGACGCGCACACTGACTTCCTGGATGTAGCGCTGGTTGTCCAGGATCGTCTTCAGGGTCTGGCGGGCCTCCTGCAACGTCTCGGTGGGGAAGCCGATCATCGCGTACAGCGTGACCGAGATGCCCGCGTCGTGGACGCGGCGGATCAGGTCGAGGCTGGCTTCTGGATCGATGCCCTTGCACATGGCATCGAGCACGCGTTTCGAGGAACTCTCGTAACCGAAGGCGATCCGGAGACAGCCGGACTTGGCCAGGTCCTTGCAAACCTGCTCGTCGAAGACCTCGTGTTCCAGGCGCGCGTCGCACCACCAGTTGACGTCGAGGCCTGCATCGAGAATCGCACGTGGGAAGGCCTTGGCCATGTTGGGTGGCAGGTCTTCGATCGCGAGGTAGAAGTTCCGCACACCGTGACGTTCTTGAAGTATGCGCATGTCCTCGACGGTCTGCTCGGTCGTGCGCCCGCGATAGCCGGGGCCGATCACCGTGTAGAGCGTGCAGAAGACACACTTGCCCCAATAACAGCCGCGCGTGGCGGCCAGGGGCAGCACCAGCTCGGGGGTGATGTACTTGTCCAGGGGCAGCCCATCGAACTCCGGTGTCGGTAGCTCCTTGATATCCAGGGGCGTTTCTTGCGGTGTTTTCACCACTTCGCCATCGGCACCGCGGTAAAGCACGTTGGTGACCTCGGATAGCTCGCGCTTGCCCTCGACGACCTCGCACAGTTGCAGGAGCGGTCTTTCACCCTCCAGCAAGACGAGGCTGTCGATGACGTTCCAGACCTCGTCGCGCTTGCTGAGCTTCTCGCCGACGTAGGCGAGCAGCCCCCCGCCAACGGTGATGTGGATCTCGGGTTTCCATTCCTTGATCATCCTGGCCAGGGTCAGGGTCGGAATCGCCTGGCTGGGGAAGGTCAAGGAGATGCCGATCAGATCCGGATCGAGTTCCTTCAGTTGCGGTAGTGCAACCTCGCGGAAGTACTCGATGTAGGGGTTCTCTTTCTCGTCGGTGATCGCCTCGAGGATCTCGCTCGTGCGCTCGATCCTGTGGCGCATCACGAAACCGTGGGCTGTCAGGCGCGTCGGCGCGAACTCCTGCGAGAAGATGCGCAGGCCTTGTTCGAGGGTCCGTCCGGCCCATAGATAGCGTTTGTAGTCGTAGAAGTCCTCGGGGGAACGCAGGACGCGCTTGGCCTCTTCGATCGAACCGGCGACCTCGTCTCCGATCAACTCGATCTCCGAGAGCAGTTGGTACTGCTCCATGTCGGAAAAGTAGAGCTTCTCTTTCGCATCGATGGTTTCGAGCCTCTCGCCCGCACCGATGCGTTCCAGCGAGCGCCGCAAGCGTTCTTCCGAAAGGAAGTGGTCGTACGCCTCGATATTCAGGTCGATCTGATGAACGTCCTCGTATCCGTTCTCACGCAGGTGCGCGGTAAGGGAAGGCAGGCTGAGGTAGGGTTGGGTGAAATGCCCCTGCGGGGGAAAGATCAGAGCGACTTTCATAGGATCTGAGAGGGTGTCTTCGAAGGAGTCAGCGCCCAGCGCTGCTTTCCGTGATCACGTGCACCCGGTCGAGCTCGGGTGCTTCGAGTGTTTGCGAACTTCCGCTGGGCCAGCGCACCTCGACATTGTCGATGGCGTCGAGTTCGCCCAGCCCGATGAAAAGGCGAGGATCGTGGGCTGAGTAAAGGCCGTTCGAGGTGCGTACCTCGCGGGTCCAGCGGCGCTTGCCGGCACGTACGGTGACGCGCGCGCCGAAGCCGTCGCGGTTGCTCCACTTGCCGACGGTCTTGATCCCGATCCAGCGGCCGGCGCGCGAGCTGGTGTTTTCGAGGAGCCGCGGGCGTTCGTCGATGTCGATGATGATCGCATCGGAATCACCGTCGTTGTCCACGTCCGCGAAGGCCACGCTGCGGGCACTGCGGAGCGCCTGCAGCCCATCGCCCGTACGCTCGCTTACGTCCTCGAATTCGATGCCGAAGCGCCGGTGAGGAATGCCGCGTAGGAGCTGGCTCTTCTGTGCCCAGGCGTGCATGCCGATCTCTTCACCGCGCGGCATGACGTGTCCGTTGGCAATCAGGATGTCGAGATAGCCGTCGTGGTCAGCGTCGAAGAAGCCGCCGCCCCAACCGAGCCGATCCATGCTGGGATCCGCGATGCCATAGGCCTTGCCGCGCTCTTGGAAGTGGCCCTGGCCGTCGTTGATGTGCAGCGAGTTGGGTTCAAGATCGAAGTTCGTGCGCAGCACGTCGAAATCGCCATCGCCCTCGATGTCCTCGACGAAGAAACCCATGGCGCTGGTCGGCTCGCCGGCGCCATTGAAGGCGAAGCCACGTGCGAGCGCTTCGTCCTTGAAGTGCCCCTGCGTGTTCATGAACAGATTGCAGGGTTGCAGGTCGTTGGATACCAGGATGTCGATCCAGCCGTCGCTGTCGACGTCGGAGAACACGCAGGCGTACGAGCAGAGATCTTTCTCCAGCTGCAGACCGGAACTGGCCGTGGCTTCCTCGAATCCACCGCGTCCGTTACCGAAGAAGAAGGCATCTGGCGCGCCGGGGTTGAAGCCCTGACCGTTTTCGCCCTCGGGGCCGAAACCGACCTCAATGCCCTCGACCACCGCGGGCGCACCGCCGTTGGGTGGGTTCTCGAGATCGAAGAGGCAGTAGTTCGCGACGTAAAGGTCGAGGTTGCCATCGCGGTTGACGTCGCCGAACGCCGCGCCCGCGCCCCAGTACGGGTTCGCGAGTCCGCTTTCCTTCGTAGCGTCGTTGAAGGAGATGTCCTTGCGCAGGAAGACGTCCTCGCCGAAACAGGCCAGGTAGAGATCGGTGTCCCCGTCGTTGTCGATGTCGCCCGTTGCGACTGCGTTGATCCATTCGTCGCGGGCGGCGCCCACGGCGTGAGAGACGTCCGTGAACTTGAAGCGGCCCTCGTTGCGATAGAAGCGGCTCGATGGACCGTCGAAGGTCTCCAGGCGCTTGCCTCCGTCCAGGTAGCGTAGGCCTTGCCCATTGGCGACGAAGAGATCCATGTCGCCGTCGCCCTCGTAGTCCAACCAGGCGGCACCGCAGCCGTTGCTCTCGAGGATGTAGAGTCGCCGGGGATCTCCGCTGACGTTGACGATGTCGATGCCGGAGCCCTCCGTCACATCGCTCATGCGGATGTGGGAGAACTCGATCACGTCGTCCATGACCGCCTGGCCCTCGCCTCCGCAGGCGCCGAGGAGTCCCGCCAGGACCGCGATCGGCGGGACCGCGACCGCAAAGGCCCCGGGTACGGGGGATCGAAGGGGTCGCTGGGCGGAAGGGGGGCGCAACATGAAAGCAGACTAGGTGAAGCCCGGGGTCCCGGCAAGCTCGTCCGGGGCCTTGTCGGGCCGTCCTGATCCTCCTTGTGGTCTCGATTACGCAAGCTCGCCGTGTGGCGTTTGGCCTTTCTACAGCGGGCTCGTTAAGTTCTCTTCCAACCATGCAGAGCCAGCGCCACGGATTGCTCTTTTTTCCCTCCACGCTTCTTTTCTTTCTGGCCCTTACCGCCGGTTGCGCCAGTGCCCCCACAGACACCGAGGACGTGCGTAGCCAGGCCCTTTCGGGGTTTCTGCGCGAGGCGCTCCTGTCCGGGCGTTCCTACGGCTATCTCGAAGAGCTCTGCACCGTGGCGCCGCATCGCCTTTCGGCATCGACCGGAGCCGCGTCGGCCATCGATTGGGCGCGGGCGACCATGGAGAGGGAAGGTTTCGAAAACGTGCATCTCGAGCCATGTGTCGTTCCGCGCTGGGTACGGGGCTCGACGGCTCATTTGATCGTGGTCGAGCCGCGAGCCCACGCTGGTGAGCGCTTGCCGATCCTCGCCCTTGGCGGCAGCGTCGCCACCCCGCCCGAGGGGCTGGAAGCGGATGTCATACGGGTACTCGGCTTCGAAGAACTCGAGCAGCGCGCGGGCGAGGCGCGCGGCAAACTGGTGCTGTTCGACCGGCCGATGGATCGCTCGCTAGTCGAGCCCTTCCGGGCCTACAGGGGCGCGGTCAACCAGCGTAGTCTCGGCGCGATCAAGGCCGCCGAAGCCGGAGCGGTGGGAGCAATCTGCCGTTCGATGACGACGCGCCTCGACGACGTGCCGCACACGGGTGCCATGCGCTATGCCGATGGCGTGCCGATGATCCCCAGCAGCGCCTGCAGTACCCTGGCGGCCGAGCGTATCGGTGACTGGCTGGCGTCGGGTCAGCGTGTGCGCCTGAAGCTGGTCATGGACTGCCGCCGGGAAGAGCCGGTCGACTCCTTCAACGTGATCGGCGAGCTAACGGGTTGGGAGAAGCCCGAGGAGATCGTTCTGATCGGCGGGCACCTCGACGCCTGGGATGTGGGCCAGGGAGCCCACGACGACGGCGCGGGTTGTGTTCACGCCATCGAGGCCGTTTCGTTGATCAAGCGCCTCGGTCTCCGTCCGCGGCGTACGCTGCGCTGTGTCCTGTTCATGAACGAGGAAAACGGCGTTGCCGGCGCCCGGGCCTATGCGGAGGCCCATGGGGCGGAGCACCACGTGCTCGCGATCGAGTCCGACCGTGGTGGCTTCACACCGCGCGGGTTCACAACCGACGCCCGGGGCGAGGTCTTCGAGACCTTGCGCACGCTTGTGGATCTGCAGTCCGATACCGGCGCGTCCGAGCTGGTTCCAGGCGGGGGGGGGGTCGACATCTCGTTCCTCGCGGCCAAGGGCGTGACCTTGGTCGGCTACTGGCCCGATGCTCAGCGCTACTTCGATGTGCATCACGCACCGAGCGACACCTTCGACAAGATCAATGAGCGCGAGCTGACCCTCGGCGCGGCGGCCATCGCGTCGCTCGCATGGTTGGTCGCGGACCTGCCCGAAACCTTGCCGGCGAACCCTCCGCTGGCGAAGGAAGCCCCGTAGTCGGGCTCTCTCTCGGTTCGGGAGGCTGGCGGGGGTAGGATTCGGACTTCAATTCCCTCTTGCGAACAAACCATGCAGCTCCAGCGGATCCAAGCCCCCCTCGCCCGTCCCTTCCCAGTCCTGATCGCCCTTTCCGTTGCCCTCTGGGGCTGCAAAACGGACGCGGTTGTGGATTCCGGGGCCAGCGAGATGATCTCGAGCGAGGCCCCGGTGGCCCGCGTGCAGCCGGAGAGGCTCGAAGCCCACGGAGACGTGCGCATCGACAACTACTACTGGTTGCGCGAACGCGAGAGCGAAGAGGTGAAGAACTATCTCGAGGCCGAGAACGCCTATGTCAAAGCGCGCCTCGGTCACACCGAAGCGCTGCAGAAAGAGCTCTACGAGGAGATGATCTCGCGCGTGCGTCAAGACGATTCGAGCGTGCCGTATCGACTCGGAGACTACGAGTACTACACGCGCTACGAGGAGGGAAAGCAGTATCCGATCCACTGCCGCAGGCTCATGAAGGGCTACAAGCCCGGTGAGGAAGAGATCCTTCTCGACCTCAACGCCATGGCCGAGGAGGGCGGGTTTCTATCCGTTGGGCGGCGTGCGGTCAGCCCGGATCAAAACCGAATCGCCTACGGTGTCGATAGCATCGGCCGGCGGATCTACACGATCGAGGTGAAGGACCTTGCGAGCGGGGAGGTCGTCGATCGCATCCCCGAAGTGACCAGCAACGTCACCTGGGCCGAGGACGGCAAGACGATTCTCTATGCGAGGCGCGATCTCGAGACGTTGCGTACGTACCAGGTCTGGAGTCGTGAGGTCGGTGTCCCGGACTCCGCGAAGCTCGTCTTCCAGGAGGACGATACCGAATACAGCTGTTTCGTCGGCAAGACCCGCTCGCGGCGCTTCCTGGTGATCGGTTCCAGTCAAACCCTGGCAACCGAATACCGCATCGTCGATGCGGATCGTCCGAGCGACGCCTTTCGCGTTATCGCTCCACGTCAGCGCGACCACGAGTACTCCGTCGATCACCATGGCGAGTACCTCTACATGGTTTCGAATCTGAACGCGGAGAATTTCCGTCTGATGCGGGCCCCGCTCGACGCGAGCGATGTGTCGCAATGGAAAGAGATGATTCCGCACCGCTCGGACGTGCTCTTGCAGGACGTGGAGTTCTTCCGCAATCACATGGTCGTGACGGAGCGCAAGGGCGGCTTGGTGCGCCTGCGGGTCATCGGCTTGAACGGTGGAGCCGAGTACGAGATCGAGTTCGACGAGCCGGCGTACAGCGTGCGGACGCAGAACAACCCCGAATTCGACACCGAGATCCTGCGCTATGGCTACGCGTCCTTGACGACGCCGAACTCGGTGTACGACCACGACATGAACACTCGGCGGCGCCTCCTGCGCAAGCGCCAAGAGGTCTTCGGCGGTTTCGATGCTGAGAACTACCAGACCGAGCGCCTGCATGCGAAGGCCGAAGACGGCACCCTTGTGCCGATTTCTCTCGTCTACAAGAAGCCCTTCACCCCGGATGGCCAGCGCCCGCTTCTGCTGTACGGCTATGGGTCCTACGGCGCCAGCATGGACGCGCGCTTCAATCCCAACTTGATCTCGCTCCTGGACCGTGGTTTTGCCTACGCCATTGCCCACATCCGCGGCGGCCAGGAGATGGGGCGGCGCTGGTACGAGGACGGCAAGCTGCTCAACAAGCGCAACACCTTCACGGACTTCATCGATTGCGGGAAGTTCCTCGCCTCGAGTGGCTACACGAGTCCCGACCGGCTCTTTTGCATGGGCGGCAGCGCAGGCGGGCTCTTGATCGGCGCCGTCATCAACATGGCTCCGGAACTCTTCCACGGAGCCGTTGCCGCGGTGCCTTTCGTGGACGTCGTCACGACCATGCTCGACGAGACGATCCCGCTGACGACTTTCGAGTACGACGAGTGGGGCAACCCGAACGAGAAGACGTACTACGAGTACATGCTGTCATACTCACCGTATGACCGGGTCGTGGCACAGGACTATCCGAACCTCTTGGTGACGACAGGCTTCCACGATTCCCAGGTGCAGTACTGGGAGCCCGCCAAGTGGGTGGCGAAACTACGTGCGACGAAGACCGGGGAAGGGACCTTGTATTTCAAGACGGAGATGCAGGCGGGCCATGGTGGGGCGTCGGGGCGGTATCGCCGTTATGAGGATCAAGCGTTGATCTACTCGTTCCTCTTGGATCTTGTGCCCGATCCGCGGCCGTAGATCAAGCGGCCCGCCGTCGTGAGCGGCCGATCACTTCTTGGCAAGCAATCCGGGAACGTCGACTTCGGTGACAGAATTCGCCTCGACGAGGGCGAGCAGCTCCACGGTCTTTCCGCGGGAGGTGCGTGTGCGAATCAGATAGGTGCCGGGGGCCAGGGAGACGCGGGCTGGGGTCTCGTCTTGGCCGCCGAGGTGGTTTTGGACACGGTGAAGGAAGTAGCCGTTTTGATCGAGTAGCTCGTAGGGGCGATGGGGGAAGTAGGTCAACTCGTCCCAGCCTTCGCTGAACTCCATGGTCTCCGTGTGGACGACGAGGATGCCTCGCTCGCTGGGAGTCTTGGGTCCGACGGATCCGATCACGCCGCGACCAACGAAGTTCCCCATGACGACGCGCTGGCCCTCTTCGCCCTGTGTCCACTCGACGAAGGCGTCGATGACCGGAGCGCTGCGCCACAGGAGGTACATCGGGCGTGAAATGGGATAGTCGAAGTTGGTGACGTAGGGGCGCTCTCCGTCGATGGAGATGGCACGCACGTCGTGGGCGTGTTCCAGGAGCGAGAAGCTGATGTGTCCGATGGCGCCGGGGTGGGAGGCCACTGCTTTCAGGATGCCTTCGTCGGGCGTGATGGATTCGCAGCCGGCATAGTCTTCCAATCCGAGCACAGCCTTGCGAAAGACCTCCCGCGTGGCCGAATCCTCGGTCACGACGAAGGCCTTGACCTCGAGGGCGGCCCCTCCGATTTCGCTCCAGCTCTCGATGCGTCCGGCGAAGAGATCGTCCAGGCTCGAGAGCGAGATGTCTTCGATGGGGTTCTCTGCGTTGACGATGACAGCGATGGCATCTCTACCGATGAGGGCCGCGTTGACCCCGGCTTCCAGGGTTTCGGTATCGGGTGTCTTGGCGATCCCGGCGAGGTCGGCGCGGCCTTCGCGTAGAAGGCGCTCTCCGCCAAGGCTCTCGGGCTCGGTGTCGATCTCGAAGCGGATTGCCCCGTATACAGGTTCGGCGAGTCCCAGGAAGACCGCGACCGTGGACGACCCTACGTAGTCGACGTTTCCGGGGAGCCGCTCGGCGGTCTCGGTGGATCGACAACCTGCCGCAGCGAAACAAACGGAAAGGAGGATCAGGGGAGCCCAGGTGGAGGAAGGCATCGACTCTTTGGGGTTCGTGGCGGGCCCCACGGTTTCGATAGGGCGCGTCACATCAACGCAGTGACCCATATTACCACAGGGGTACATGGGACAGGGCGCGGATCCCCGCCGATCTGCTTCCGATCTTCGACACTCCCGCGGTTCAGATCGTCACGTTCTATCCGGGCATGCCGCCCGAGGTGATGGAGCGCGTCGGGCGAGCGGAGCAGCGTACGCCCCTCGGCGCGCAGCTCGACATGAAGTGCCGCGCCGGGCGCGAGACCCTCGAGCAGCGCGAGGCCGAGCTCGTCGGTTCGCCCGCGCCAGACCTCGTCCTCGAGGACGAATGGGTTTGCCGTTTGCCCGTCCACGTTTTGCAAGTCGGCCGCCTCGCAGCGCACGAAGACCTCGACCCCCGCAACTCCGCCCCCACTCGCGGCCAGCACACGCGCTTGCAACGAGGCGGCGCGACGCAGACGGATAACGGCTGCTTCGCCCGGGGTCCCGTGGAGCGCATCCGCCGTGAAGAGCAAGCGACCAAAGCCCTCGGCCTCCGCGATCGCCACGATCGGTTCGCCGTCGAGAACGGGGAGGGTGAAGCGTCCGTCCGCATCGGCAGAGACCTCGCTGCTGGCCTCTTCGGAGCCGCTGGCTCGCACCCTGCGGATGTGCGCACCAGGAACGGGTTCTTCGTCCCACGTATCGACGTGGCTGGCGATGCGGGCGGGGGCTCGGAAAGAGCGACGGTCGAGGTCTCGAGGAGCGGAGTACGCATTCTCGCGGCCTGGGGCTGGATCGAGACCGTTTCCTCCGCATCTCCGGCGACCTCGGCGGGAGGCTGGACGCCAACCGGCCGCGCCTTAGTTCGAGCGGGGCATCCGGAGCATTTCGATCAGCTCCGTCTCCGCGGGGGAGTACAACTCGACCAGGTCGGCGATGAAGTAGTCCAGCTCGTCGCGGTCGGCGGCGTGAATCGTGTCCTGGCCGCCGAGGGTCCGGGGAGCCAGGCGCGAGATGTCCGGCAGGCCCAGCCCCAGGCTGATGGCCAGTAGGGACTCTTCCGCGATACGAGCCGCATCGACGCGTTCGGGCAGTTCCGGGGTACCTAACCACATCGGCGTGTTGCGCGGATCGAGATCGACGTTGCCGTCGCTGTCGAGGCCGGCGGGGACCAGTGCGACGAGGTGCCCGCCCGGTCCGCTGTTGTTCAGGCGTTCGGCGGTCTGGTCGCCGACGTAGAGCACCGATTCGAAGGTCTGGCGTCGACGCAGAAGCTCGGGGTCGGCCTTGAATACCAGCAGATAGCCGGACGTCACGAGCGGGCGTTCGCTGCGCCAGTCGAAGAGGAAGCCCTCGTCGAGCTGGAAGGCGTGGGCCTGGAGGAGCTCGACAGCAGCGGGGTTCTTTGGAGCCGGACGCACGGTCTGGCTCTGCTGTCGCAGAGCGATGGCGCCGCCGATCATCGTGACCGTGCCGAGAAGAGTGAGGAGGAGGGTCTTGGGGCTCGACATGGCTTACTCCTGAGTGAATTCGATTTCGTCGAGTCCGAGACGGCCTTCCGCGGCGCCGTAGTTCGGGCCGAAGAGGAAACCGACGTAGGCGACGTGGGAGAGGTCGAGCGGTTGCCCGTCACTCTGGAAGTCCCTCAGGCGAATGCGAATGGTCTCGAATTCGTTTGCCCAACCGC
Organism: Planctomycetota bacterium; assembly: GCA_965662355.1. Lineage (GTDB taxonomy): Bacteria > Planctomycetota > UBA1135 > UBA1135. The sequence goes on from CBFIHP010000005.1 coordinate 297,082, forward strand.
GCAAGCCCATGCCGCCACACTGGGGCCGCTGGTAGGGCTCTTCGATACCGCCACCATAGGCGTCGATCTGGATCGCGCTGCTGCGGCCGTTCTCGTCGATCAGCTCGACGGTGAAGTTCATGTCTTCGAGCACGGCCGTGGTGCGCGGGCTGCGCGTGGACTGTGCGGCGCGGAAGGAGAGTCGATCGTAGGAGGTGAGATCTCGATCGCCGATCGGGATCTGAAAGAGCAGAACCTCGTCGACGTCTTGCCAATCGAAGACTATGCCGCGGCTGGTATCCCCCGTTCCCGCCAGGGTCATCCCGTTCATCGGGTCGGCGACCGAGGGGTTGAACGAGTTATTCGGGTCGTCGAAACGACCCTCGAGGTAGTTGTCGAGGCTATGCAGCACTCCACCGCCCGAACTCGAAACATTCTGCATGAAGTTCGATTGGAAGTTGTCCAGCACGTACTTCCCGCTGGAGGGGTGCTCTTGGTACATGAGATCAACCACGACGCAGTCGTCCAATGGGGCACCGATCGGCTTCAGGTCTTCCCATTGGCGCCACAGATACTCCTGCGCCGCCAGATCGCCTTCGAGGGTCCACTTCACGAGCGGCAAGAAGTAGCCGCGCATGATGTCGTGCGTCTGAACGCGACCGACGCGACACGGTCCGGCCGCAACCGAGCCGCCGCCGCCATCGTGAAAGTCACCGTGTCCGACGCCGTGGAGCGAAATCGAATAGCGCTCCCCGTCGGCACGTTCGTGCAGGTGGAAGGTTTGGCACTGCGTGCAGTTGGCGCAACCGTTGACGTCGGCATCCGCACCGCCGGTCCACAGGTGGTAGGGAACACCGCCGACATCGACGCTCGGGCCGCCGAAGTCGGTGGGAGCGATGCTCGAGACCAGCTTGATGTCGCTGAGCGTAAAGTTGCTCCAGAGCTCGCCGTCCAGCAAACGACGATACGCGATGACCACCCCCTCGCCGCCGCGGCTGTGCCCGATCCATACGATGTTGTGCGTATCGACGTGGCCTTCGAGAACCCCGCCGTAGAAGGTGTCGAGGTTGCCCAGTAGCTGATTCGTATTCGAGAGCGTCGTGGTCGATGCCGCGTTGGGCCCCGGTCCGGTGTTGTTCCGGTGGCTCATCACGATGTAGCCCCATGAGGCCATGTGGAAGCCTATGTGGTCATACCAGCGATAATCGTGGCCGTTGCCGTGGCTGACGACGATCAACGGAAGCTCTCCGAGGTCGGCGATGTTGTCCGGGTAGTAGAGGTTCTGCCGGTTGAAACCGCCGCCGTTGTGCAGCTCTTCGACCACGCCCCAGGGCCCCGGTTGGACCATGTCGGTGACGACGTAGAAGCCGGCTCGCCCCGCGTGGCCATCGATCAGGTCTTCGCTGTCCAGCATGCCGTTGCGGTTGGCATCTGCGATCACGTCGTATGCGGTACGGATCGATGTGGTCCCCGTCGTGCCTGCAAGTGTTCCCGTGTCGACCGTGAAGATGCTCTCCTTGATCGAGCGGAGACCGACCTCGACGGTGGTCGGGGAGCCGCTGACGTCGATCAGCGTGTCGCCCGACTGGAACGCGCCGTGCTCGGTGATGTAGAGGTCGACCTGCTTTTGGCGAAGGGTGGCGAAAATCCCCGGGTCGATGGCGACCTGGATCTCGTCGCCCTCGTTGAACGTATCGGCGTACTGGAAGTAAGGGAACTTCGTGAGACGCTTGCCCGCCAGGGCGTGGACCTCGGCGTCGAGGTGGCTCGGTTGGCCTGCCACAGGCCGGTGGAGCTGTTGCGCCGAGACGGGGAGCAGGCAGAGCAAGGGGAAGAGTGACCAGAGTCCGGGCAAGGGCACACCAGGGTGGGGGCAGGTAAGGGGGATCCGGGGTAAGCGAACGCTACAGGATACCAGCCAGGTGCGAGTCGACCGGGAAGGAGCACGGCATTCCGCTCTAATCTCGCCGAGCGCCCGGCCCATACGGGCCGGCAACGGAACTCGAACCTTTATCCGTCCGCGGGCTTGCTCTCGCCCCGAGCCTGGCGGCGAAGAAGCCGCTTGCGTGCGCGCTCGAGATTGGCCCTGGCCTCCTTGGCGTGCGCATCGAGTTCGACGGCGCGCTCGAAGGCCCTCACGGCGCTCTCGAGCTGGCCTTCCTGCAGATGCATGACGCCCAGGTTGTTCCAGGCGCCGCGTAGCCCCGGGGCCAGCTCGAGGGCTCGTTCGAGCTGCCGAATGGCCCCGCGCGCATCCCCGGAGGCCCCCAGGGCCATGCCCAGGTTCGCGAGGACTTCCGCATTGTCGGGTTCGACACCGAGTACCTTGCGCAGGTGCACGATGGCGGCCTGGTGCTCACCCTGGGCCATCAAGGCGCCCGCGAGGTTGACCAGCACGCGCACGTTGCCAGGGTTCATGAGCAACGCTTCTTCCAGGATCTCGCGGGCGGCGGCCGGATCCCTGGCTTCCTGGGCGTAGGCGATCCCGAGGTTGATGTATCCGCGCGGGTTTTCCGGGGCGTCGCGTACGACGGTTTGCCACAGGGAGACCGCGCTGTGGTAGTCGCAATTGCGGCGCGAGGTGCGAACGGTGAGCCCCGCCAGCGCCAGCAGGGCCAGCACCGAGAGCAGCTTGGTCGCGTTCGGCACACGGGCCTGGACGGCGCGTTGCACTGCGAGCACGAGAAGTGCGATCACCGCCGCCGAGGGCAGGTACATGCGATGCTCGAAGGCCAGATCCGCGATCGGCATGAAGCTGCTCGTCGGCGCCAGGATCAAGAAGAACGTCGCGCCCAGGAGGCCTGCACCTGGACGCTTCCAGAGAGCCCACACACTCCATGCTCCCAGTGAAGAGACGATGAGGGTCGGTACCACGCGCTCAACGAGCCCGTCCGCGACTGGCCAGCCGTAGTCGAAGACCAGGGTGGCGGGCCACACACACAGCCCGAGATAGTGCAGCAGAATCCCGGTCTGCGTCAGCAAGTATTCGATGGGTGACAGGGGGTCGCGCCCGATGAAGCCGGCTTCCTCGGCGTCCCAAAGATTGCCGCCCATCGCGAGAAAGAGCGCTGCCCAGGAGACACACAGTCCGACGTAGAGCGGGAGTCTCTTCTGCAAGGCCGCGCGGAAGCTTCCGGCGAAGATGCAGCGATCGAACAAAAGGCACACCAGGGGGGCGGTGACCATGACCTGCTTGGTCGCCATGCCCAGCGCGGAGACAACGAAGGCGAAGATAGCCCAGGCCAATGCGCGGGCACCTGAGCCCGCGTAGCGCGCCGTCGCATAGAGGGTCGCCAGATAGAAGCAGCTCATCAGCGACTCGTGGCGTTGCACGATGTACGTGATTCCCTGCGTCTGCAGGGGATGGACAACCCACAACCCCGCGATCACGAGAGCCAGCTTATCGGCCGAGTCGCCGTAGCGTTCCGCGAAGCGTTCGGACCGCAGAGCGCGACGAACGATGCCGAAGAGGAGCAGCGCATTCACGAGATGGATGCCCACGTTGACGAGGTGGTATCCAAGTACATTCACGCCGCCGATGGCGTAGTTGAGCGCGAGGGACAGCTCGGCGATCGGACGCTCCGAGCCCATCAGGAGCGGGCCGGGAGGCCAGAGCGAGTGGATACGTTGATTCTCGACAATTTGCGGCACGTCATCGAGCACGAACGGCCCGTACAGGCTATTGCCGTAGGCTGCGCAGACGAGGAGCATCAGCACGATGGCCGACCGGAGCCCGCTCGAGGCATCGGGACGGGAAGAGTGCAAGGTGGCATCCACGGGCCCGGAGGGTAGCCCACCCCGGGTCATGGTTCTATGGTTGCACGTCTCCGCCCTTCCTCTTCGAGAACCCGATGAACGAAACCGAGCTGGCCGAACTTCGCAACGCTCTCCTCAACGCCCCGGAATCGGGGGTGACCCAGGCGATTGCCATCCTCTTCAGCGTGCTACTGGTCGGGGTGGTCCTGTGGCTCGTGAAGCGTCGCAAGTTGCGCGAGGAGTACACGCCGATCTGGCTGGCGGTCGCCCTGGCGATTTTTTGCATCACCGTCGAGCTGGACATCCTGCGGGCGATCACGCGTTTCATCGGGGCCTGGACGCCGAGCTCGACGATCTTCTTCATGGGCGAGCTCTTCCTGATCGTGATCTGTCTGAACTACGCGGTGCGACTCTCGCGCATGAGCGCGCAGGTCAAGGCCTTGGCCCAGGAGATCGCCATCCTGCGTGCCGAGCGGGAGGCCTCGCCCCTGGGGGATTCGGTTACTTGAATCGGCGTGTGATCCTGATCCCTGCCTGGAACGAGGAGACCAACCTCCCGGGCGTGCTCGCGTCCATTCAGCGCGAGGTGGAGGGCTTCGAGGTGCTCGTCGTCGATGACGGCTCGAAGGACCGCACATCCGAAGTGGCCCGCGACGCGGGGGCACGCGTGATCCGTCACCCCTTCAATCTGGGCTACGGTGCCTCGATCCAGACCGGCTACAAGTATGCGCTTCGCAACGGCATCGGCCTCGTCTGTCAGATGGATGCCGATGGCCAGCACCGCGCCGAGGACGTGGCCAAGCTGTGCGCGCCTGTCGAAGCCGGTACCTGGGATCTCGCCATCGGCTCGCGTTTCCTCAAGCAAACCGACTACGAATTCGGCGCCATTCGAGGCACCGGGCGCTCGCTCTTCGGCGGCATCGCTCGTCGCTTCGGTCTGACCATCACGGATCCCACCTCGGGCTTTCAGGTCCTGAACGAAAAGGTCATGAAGCTCTACTCGAGCGAGCACTTCCCCTCCGACTTCCCCGACGTCGATGTCCTCCTTGCCGCCCACCGCGCCGGCATCCGCATCGGTGAACTCAGCGTTGAGATGCGCGCCGAAACCCGTGCCTCGACCATGCACTCCGGCCTGCGCCCGATCTACTACGTCTACAAGATGCTGCTCAGTATCTGGGCCAACGCCGAGCGTCCCAGCTGACATCATCCAGCATGTTCAGGGCGCCTCGAGCTCCTGCCCGTTTTCCTTCATCAGCCCCTCGAGCAAGCCCAGGTCGTGCTCGAGTTGGGCCCGAGTGATGTCCGTCGGATCCAGATGGGACAGAAGCGTCTTCAGCCACCAGGCGGCCTTGCCGTACTCCTTGCGCTCGCGGTCGTGAAAGGACAAGAGCAGGTAGCTATGGGGGAAGCTCGGCTCGAGTGTTTGGGCCTGGCGCGCGAAACGTAGACCCTCGTCGGTTTTGCCGGTCTGAAGGAGGCAGACGGCCAGACTGTAGAGCGTCGTTACCGAGTCGTGCCTCTCGGTGAGCGAGCGCTCGTAATAAGGGATGGCGGCGGCGAAGTCTCCGAGGGCTTGCTTGACCTGGCCCATGGCGAGGACAACGACCGGATCGCCGGCGTAGGCGCGAATCTCCTTTGCGAGCAAAGTCTCGGCTTGTTGGAGGAGAAGGCGTCCGCGCTCGAGGTCCTCGGGTTTGGGGGGGCCGTGCGGCCCGGGGAGCATCAGCGCGTTGGCCTGCATCATCAAGACCCGTGCCCGACCCCATTGCTTTTGCCCCTCGACTCGATCCCGTGCATCGGGAAGCTCCTCGTCGAAGGGGTTGCCGTCCGCCGAGCCGCCCGTGTAGCCGAGTGCCTGCAGGGCCTCGAGGTCCGCGTTTGCGAGCTCTTGATCCGTGACCCAGGCGAGGTCGCTGTTCTTGTTGAGCAGTGCGTTCAGCTGGGAGAGAAGTCGCTGGAGCAGTTCCGTTTCACTGTCCGCCAGGTTGTTCGTCTCCTCCGGATTGGAGGCAAGGTCGTACAGCTCGAGCTCTTTACCACGGATCAACTTGTGGGATCCAGCGACCAGGCCGACGTAGGGGTGCCAGCGATGGGAGTAGTAGGGCAGGAGCGATTCCAGGACGCATGGACCGCTTCCGGCAGCAGCAAGTTCTCCCGTCGCATCGAACAGCGGTGAGGGCGTCGCATTCGGCATTTCGTGCAGCGGAATCCCGAACAACGTCAGCAGCGTCGCCGGTAGGTAGGTCAACGAAACCGCGTCGGGAAAGCGCTTGCCCCTTTGCGACCCGACGAGAGGTCCCGAAATCACCAAGGGGACCTGCATCGTCGACTGGTAGAGGAACACGCCGTGGTTGGACTCTCCGTGGTCGTTCAAGTCTTCGCCGTGATCGGATGTCACGACGACGGTCAGCTCGTCGTCCAACCCCTTGCGTTCCAGGTGCTCGAGCAGGCGCTGAATCTCGTCGTCGCAATAGGCGATCTCGGCGTCGTAGGGATCGGAGTGCCTAATGCCGTATCGCTCGGGCGGCGTCCAGGGCTGGTGAGGGTCATAGAAATGGATCCACGCGAACCAATCCTCACCGGAGTCGAGCGTGTCGAACCAGCGCAGGGCGGCGTCGACGACGTCTCCGGCGGGGCGCTCCGCGTTCACGGTGGTGGAATCGCGCTGCGGGCCGTCGTAAACGTCGAAGCCCTGATCCAGCCCGTGTCGTCTATCCAGCACGAAGCTGCCGACGAAGGCCCCTGTCCGGAAACCGTGCTTCCGCAACACCTCGGCCAGCACGACCCCTTTTTCGGAGAGCGAGAAGATCCCGTTGTCGCGCAGGCCGTGGGCGGCCGGATACACGCCGGTCAAGATCGAGACGTGGGCCGGAAGCGTGATCGGCGCGGTCGTGAGCGCGTGTTCGAAGACGACTCCGTCCGCGGCCAGGGAGTCGATCGTCTTCGTCGTGCCGCCGGAGTAGCCGTACGTACCGATGCGATCGGCGCGCGTCGTATCCAACGTGATCAAGAGGGCGCCACGGCCGTGGGTGGGGATGTCATCCAGCGCCTCCTTCTCCGCTCCACATCCGACAAAGAGGGCGGTGGCCCCCACGAGGAGCGCGATTCGGTGGACGGTGTTCATCGACTGGCTGCGAGCTGGACGGTTTGTCCGGTGGTGAGGCTCACTCGTTCCGCCTCTAGCATACCGATCAAATCAGCCGCCTCGGCGCAAGTTGCTCGAAGCTCGCCCTCGCCGCGCAAGACGCCCAGTGCGTGACGGACTTCGCCGTCGTACCCAGCGCCCTTCTCGATCTCGATGGCCTCCAGCTTGCCATCCCGGGCCAGGGTCAGCGGATCCTCTGCTCCCAGGGCGAAGATCGCCGTGGCCTGCTCGAAGATGACGGTGTAGCCCATGAAGAACTCGAAGCCCTGCGAGTGATCCCAGCCGCCCTCGGCGACGACATGGGCGGGGCCTTCTCCCTTCGCGTAGCGATAGAGTGTCGTGATGTGATCGAGCGTGCCCGTACTGGAAACCGCAGCCGGTTCTCCGAAGCAATAACGCACGAAATCGGCATCGTGCACGTGCAGGTCGAACAACGCGCCACCCGTACGCGCGGCATTGGCGTAGAACTCCGGAGACCACGACGGCGGAGCTCCGATGCGACGAAAGACGGCGCTCGTCACCGGGCCGTACGTGCCTTCGGTGATCGTGTCCTTCAACCAGGACCAGCCGGGCCAAAAGCGCATGCACATGGCCGGCATGCACATGCGTCCCGTTTCTTCGGACTTGGCGGCCAGGTGCCGAGCATCGTCCACCCTCAAGGCCAGGGGTTTCTCGACGAGGACGTGCTTGCCCGCTTCGAGTGCCTGTTGGGCCAAGGCGACGTGCGTGTCGGTAGGCGTACAGATGCTGACCAGTTCGATCCTGGGATCCGAAAAAAGCTCCGCCGGATCCGTGGTGAAGCGCACGTTGTCGGGATCGTACAGCGGCTCGGTCTCTTCCTTCTCGATGTTGCCGCGCGCCGCGGGTTCGCCCTTGAAGCGTTCGATCTGGGCATCGCACAACCCGACGACCCGACACGCATGGCCATCGGTATTCGCATCCCGATACGCGGCCAGATGCGTCCGTCCCATGAAGCCGAGGCCGATCACCCCGACGCCGATCTCGCGTTTGTCAGCACTCATTGACCCTAGCCTGTGCCAAAACCGGCCCAGCTCTGTCAATCGGCATCTGGCAATCGCGGCGTCTTGCTCAGGCGCTTTTGCGCTGGCGGATCCAGTCCTGCACGGCGCGTGGCGACATCAGCTTCGGGTCGCCCAGCTGCCGGGGCGGCACGCCGTCGAGTTCCGGAGGGATCGAATCGATCAGGAGATCCAGGTCTTTCGAGCTCTGGATCTCTTCCTCGAGCACGCGAGCCATCTCCTCGTTGTGAGGCAATCCGCGTTCGCGGACCTGCTTCATCAGGCCCATCAGCAGCGTCTCCCAGGTCGTCATCGGCCCCTGCGTGATCGAGGCGGACTCGGCAAAGGAATCGATGAAGGCGAAGGGTACGAGGGTGTACGGCTCTTCCTTCGCAAGGACCGCGGCGATCCAGTCCGTATCTACGGAGAAGTCGAAGACGACCGGGTTGCTGAGGATCTCGGCCAGGAGCTCGCGGTCGTACAGCTTGAACGCGGCCTGGGTATCGCGGATACCCCGCGAGAAGATGGCGCTGCCGACCATGCGTTGCATGTGGCGCAGGAGGCCGATACCGACCCCCCAGCGGCTCTCCTGTTTGACCAGCACCGAGTTCCCGTGCTTGCGCGTGCCCAGCACGGCGCGGAAGCCCTCTTCGAGGTAGGGCTGCAGCAATAGCCCGATCTGGGCCATGTGCACCGAGTTGTCGGCGTCGGTGACGATCACCGCGTCGACGCCGTCTTCCAGGGCGCGTTGCGCGCCACAGATCACCGCGCCACCCTTGCGCGAGTCCTCGGCGGATTCGAGACCCTCGAGGCTGGTGCCCTTGGCGCCCGGCAGGTGCTCCGATAGGCGCATCACCTTGACGCGGTTTCTCAGCGGATGTTTTGCGGCCATCTTCTCCGCGAGCCCGGCACTGCCGTGGGGACAGCCGTCATCGACCGGGTACAGGGTCCATTCGACGTTCGTGTCACGAGTGACCCAGGCCAGTTGGTCGAGCTTCGTGCGAAGCGAATCCTCGCCATTGGGGTTGTCGTCGTCGCAGGGACGCAAGCGGTTTTGCTCGCCCCACATTCCAAAGACGATGCCCAGCTTCACGTTGGTCGGGAAGCGCTCGAGAAACCGGCGCGACTCGGCCAGCTTGGCCGCGACCTTGAACTCCAGGGGCGTGCCTTCGAAGCGCGCCGTCTCGCGCAGTTTCTCCAGCGAGAGCTCGGGCAGACTCAGCAGGGCTTCCGCCAGATTCAAGAGCCTCTCTTGATCGAGGCTAGCGGTAAGGTCGATCGTGGATGCAGCGCGGTCGAGAACGTTCGCAAAGACATTCGTAGAGCTCATCCATGAGCTATCGACCTACGCCTCGCTGCCTCTTTTGCGGAATTCGCTTCCCGGCCTGGCATGTTCCTCGACCAGTCGCCGTGCGGTCGCGATGTCGCCGCTGCGATCCGTTCCGGCCTCGCGCTCGATCATCAGGTCGCAATCCAGACCGATACGGCGCAACACGGAAAAGAACGCACGCCAATCGACCTCGCCCGTGCCGACCGTCTCTTCGCTGCCCCACGTGCCCGGCGTGTGGGTGCGGCGGGCGTCCTTGATGTGGATCTGAAAAACGTAGGGCGCCAGGGCCTCGAGGGCCTCGATGGGATCGCCCTTGTCGTAGAGGATCATGTTGGCCGGGTCGAAGTTGACACCGACCTTTGGGTGATCCAGCTCGGCCAGGAATTCGAGCAGCGTGGTGGCGTGCTCCTGGCCGGTTTCGAAGGCGGTCCGTATGCCGTGCTCGGCGAAGCACCCGGCGACAGCGCGCAGACGCTCGATCAATGTGTCCCGCTGTTCACCAGGCTCCTCCGGCAGGAAGCCCGCGTGCAGGGACACGAGATCCAGCTTCAATTGCTCGGCCAGCCGGGCGTTGGCGCCGGCAGCGGCAAGGTTGGCTTCCCAGTGCTCGTCGGGAACGACCCCACCGGTGCGCTTGATGGAAGCGAGTGTCGAATAGTCCTCGCCGAGCGTGCCCATCATGCCCGAACGGACCCCGATGCCTGCTTCTTGCAAGAGCAGGGCCGTGCGCTGGGTGGACCATTCGCCCGTGCGCAGGGGGTCCAGGGCCAGCTGCACGCCGTCCAATCCCAGGGTCCGGATGCGTTCGACGAGCTCCTCCGGGCTCGCTGGCTGCAGGGACCACGAACACACGCCGAGTCGGTTTTTCATGGCCTGAGGATACCGCGTACGCTCGGCCGGCGCCTCAGATCGGATATCCTCTGCGCATCATGCCGAAGACCCGTCGCCAGTTTCTCGCCGCGCTGCCCGTCGGCGCAGGCCTCAGTGCCCTCGCGTTCGGAGCGAACCCGCCTGCCCGCGCCAAGTCCTTTCGCGTCTCCCTCGCTCAATGGTCGCTGCACCGCACCTTGCGCGGCGGCGAGCTGAACGCCCTGGACTTCCCCGCCTTCAGTATGCGCGAGTTCGGGATCGATGCCGTGGAGTACGTCAACCAGTTCTTCGCCGATCACGCAACCGATTTTTCGTGGTTGCGCGAGCTGAAGTCACGTGCCGACGATGCCGGCGTGCGAAGCCTCCTGATCATGATCGACGCAGAGGGTGCGTTGGGAGACGAAGCCGATGTTCGCCGCCGCAAGGCCGTCGAGAATCACTTCAAGTGGATCGCCGCCGCGAAGTACCTCGGTTGTCACTCGATCCGTGTCAACGCCGCCGGCGGTGGTGGTTGGGACAAGCAGCGCGACAATGCCGCGGACTCGCTGCGCCGCCTGGGGCAGTTCGGTGACGACTACGGCATCGATGTGATCGTCGAGAATCACGGCGGTCTGTCCTCGAATGGCAAGTGGCTGGCCGAGGTCATGCGCTCCGCGAACCACCCCCGCGTGGGGACCTTGCCGGACTTCGGCAACTTCCATCTCGGCGACGGCAAGTGGTACGACCGCTATGAAGGCGTCCGCGAGCTGATGCCCTTCGCCAAGGCCGTCAGCGCCAAGTCCCATGAGTTCGATGCCGGGGGCAACGAGACGAAGACCGACTACCGGCGCATGCTCGAGATCGTGCTGGACGCCGGATACCGGGGCTACATCGGCGTCGAATACGAAGGCAGCAAGGTTGGCGAGGTGGAAGGGATTCGCATGACCAAGGCGCTGCTCGAGCGCGTGCGCGACGAACTCGAGAAGGAAGGCGATTGAAGCTCCACGCCGTGAACTTCCTCGCAAGCCCTTCCACTCTTGTCGCCCTGATCACCCTTGTAAGTACGGGGGCCTGGGCCCAGAAAACGCCCTTCGTTCCCCATGTCGAGGAGGCCTCCAACGAGGCTCTCGCCGCGATGAAGGACATCGAGGCCATCGAGGGGATCCAGCTGGAACTCTTCGCCGCGGAGCCGCGCCTGGCGAACCCGGTATGCCTGTACGTCGATCACCAGGGGGACCTGTACGTCGCCGAGAGCTTCCGTTGCAACAGCGGTGTCACCGACATGCGCGAGCATATGGATTGGCTGGATGAGGACCTGGCCAGTCGTACGGTCGAAGACCGGTTGGCAATGATGCGTGCGCATGAGGGCGACAACTACGACTCCGGGTACGCCACGGCGTTCGAGCAGGTGCGTTTGATCCGGGATACCGACGGTGATGGTGTGGCCGATCGGGACTTCGTGTTTGCGAACGGCTTTTCCGAACACGCGGACGGAATCGGGGCGGGACTGCTCTCTTATCGTGGCGACGTCTTCTACACCTGCATTCCCAATCTGTGGAGGCTACGCGATCTCGACAAGGACGGGCAGGCCGAGGATCGCATGGCGCTTTCCAGCGGCTACGGCGTCAACATCGCGTTGCTCGGACACGACCTCCATGGGCTGCGCATCGGACCCGATCGCAGGCTCTACTTTTCCTGCGGCGACCGGGGCTTCAACGTGGCAACGGCCCAGGGCACGATCGTCCATCCCCATACGGGCGCGGTGTTGCGCTGCGAGCTGGACGGCACAAACCTCGAGGTGTGGCATACGGGTCTGCGCAACCCACAGGAGCTCGTGTTCGATGACTACGGAAACCTATTCACGGGCGACAACAACTCCGATGGGGGGGACGAGGCCCGTTGGGTGAACGTCGTCGAGGGGGGTGAGTCCGGCTGGCGCTATTCGTATCAGTGGATCACCCAACCCGTCATGCGCGGGCCTTGGAACGACGAGAAGCTCTGGCATCCGCACCACCCCGGTCAGGCTGCGTATATCGTCCCGCCGATCGCGAACCTGGCCAGCGGGCCCTCGGGTTTGACTTACTACCCGGGGACCGGGCTCGATTCGAGCTACGACGAACACTTCTTCCTGTGCGACTTCCGCGGCGACGCCAAGTACAGCGGCGTCCACACGTATCGTACGCTTCCAAAGGGAGCGTTCTGGGAGCTGGGTGAGACACGGCGCTTTCTCTGGAACACGCTCGTGACGGACATCGACTTCGGTCCGGACGGTTCGATGTATTTCAGCGACTGGGTGCACGGTTGGAACAAAACAGGCAAGGGGCGTGTCTATCGAGCGTTCCTCCCCGAGGGTCGCGCGAGCGAGGTGGCCCTCGAGACACGGCGTATCCTGGCCGCGGGTACGTACGAGCTACCGACCGAGGATCTGGTCGAGCTCATGGCGCATCCCGATCAGCGCGTGCGTCAAGAGGCGCATTTTGCCCTCGCCGCCCGCGAGGAGATCGAAGCTCTGAGCGACGTCGCCACGAAGAGCGATTCGCGTTTTGCACGCCTGCACGCCATCTGGGGCCTCGGAATCGCTGCGCGTGAGGAGATTCGCGCCCTGACGAGCGTCGTGCCCTTGACCGAGGATCCCGATCCGGAGATCCGTGCGCAGGCGGTTCGCGTGTTGGGCGACGAGTGGTATTTCGACGGCGCGGATGCGATCCGTGCGCGTATCTCCGATACGGAACCGCGCGTGCGTTACTTTGCGTCGATCGCGGCCGGGCGCCTGGCCATCGACTCTTGCATCGGGGCCTTGACCCGGGTGTTGCTCGACGCGGGCGAAGAGGATCCGAACCTGCGCCACGCTGGCGTGATGGGGCTCCTGGGGTGCGGCGACGAGGCCGTCATCGATCGGCTCTCCAGGCACGAATCGCGCCACGTCCGCATGGGGGCTTTGCTCGTCTATCGTCGACTTCTGGACCAGGGCATCGTGCGCTTCCTCCAGGACCCGGATCCCTTGCTCGTGCTGGAGGCGGCACGCGCGATTTATGACGTACCCATCGACGGAGCGATGGGGAGCCTGGCTTCCCTCGATTGCAAGGTGCTGCCCGAGGGGCGCGAAGCGGCGCTGGTACGGCGCGTGCTGAACGCCTCCATGCGGGTTGGCGCGGCCCAGCCCCTGGCGGATCTGGCCCAGCGCAACGACCTGGCCAACGAGTTTCGCGTCGAGGCCCTGGATCTCCTCGCGAACTGGGCGGACCCGCTCGATCGGGATCGCGTCCATAACGCCTGGATACCAAAGGCGCCGCGGACGTTGCTGGTGGTGCGCGAAGTGTCCTTGGCGCTCGCCGAATCGGACCTGGTCGATGGACCACCAGACGTCGTTGCCGCCTATGCCCGACTCGTCGCTGCCATGGGCCTGCGCCAGCTCGCGCCCGATCTATGTGACTGGGTGGAGGACTCGAGTTGCGATTCCGAACTTCGCGTGGCGGCGCTCGAGGCCTTGCAGAGCCTGAAAGCCGACGAGTTTCCGCGCGCGGTACGCGCATCCCTGGGAGATCCCACGGGACTGGTTCGCGCCGCGGGGTTGATCGCTCTGGAGGGGCTCGCTCCGAAGGATGCCCTCGTCAGCCTGCCTCCGATTCTCGCGAACGGCGAGATCGCTGAACGGCGTGTCGCCTACCGTATCCTCGGGCGCGCCGGAGCGGGCGCGCGCTCGCTGCTCGAAGATCAACTCGGGCTTCTCGAAGCGAGGATGCTGCCGCGTGAGTTCGCACTCGACCTGGTCCAGGCCACCGAAGCTTTCTGCGCTACGGAATCGACGGCGACCGACATCGCTACGCGTTTGGCCTCCATCCAGGCCCCACGCAAGGCCGAGCCCGAACTGGCTCCCTGGCTCGACGGTCTATTTGGTGGCGATGCCAAACGCGGCCGTGATGTTTTCAAGCGCTCCGATCTCGCTTGCGTGCGCTGCCACGAATCCGGTGACCGGACCCAGCAGATCGGTCCCGATCTCAAGGGCGTCTCGAATCGCTTGACGCGTCTGCAGATGATGGAGTCGATCGCACTCCCGAATCGACGCACGACGCCGGGCTTCCAGGCCTCGGTCTTCTTCCTGCACGACGAGAGCGTCGTCAACGGCCGCATTCTCGAGGAAACGGATACGCTCATCCGCGTCATCGATTCCGAGGGCGTGATCACGAACCTCGATCCGGCGGACGTCGAATCCCGCCGCGCCGATCTCTCGGCCATGCCCCAGGATCTGGCCAAGCTGCTGGATCGCGAACAGATGCGCGACCTTCTGGCGTATCTCGGTGGTCTCTAGGGGCCGTTGTTTCTAGATCGTGAGGTCGTGGGCTCTGGCTGTGACCTCCGCGACGGAGATCCGCTCGCCGTCGACCACGAGGACTTGTTCCGCCAGGTTGACGGTGGGGCAGACGTGGTGAGGCACCAGGAAGAGCTCCTTTCCGAGGGCGGGAGCCTCGCCTTCGATGGCGCGCAGCGGAAGGTGCTCCTCGTTGGGCGTCTGGGCTTCCAGATTCGGGTGGCCGATGACGAGAGCGCAGGCGTGATCGCCTTCCGCGGCCACGGACTTGGAGCCGGCGTCACACGTGGCAAGTCCGTGGCGCGGGCGGCTGATGACACGTGTGAACAGGACCGCCGCAGGCGTGAGGTCGAGCCCGGGGTTCTCGCGTTCGGAGCGCCAATCGTGGAAAACAACTGTTCCCGGGGAAACACGATGGGTGAGACCATCGGTTCGCTGGAAGCCCGGATAACGCAGGGCGTGCAGGAAGGCCGGAGTTCCGCTGGTGATGATCTCCTCCGCCGGAAATCCCGCGTCGCGTAGTTTGATACACAACTCGAGGGCTTTGTCGTAGCACGCGAAGATCTCGGCCTCGCGTTGTTCGACAGGGCCGTGGAGGTGTCCGTCGTAGAAGTGGATGCCCCGAAAGCGGTTGGCCGCGGCCGCGACGACGGCTTGCAAGCGCTCGGGCTCGCTGAGGGGCACGCCGGTACGATCCATGCCCGGATTGACGTCGATGAAGATCGAGAGCTCCTCGGGAATGGTCAGGGCGAGATCGGGATCCTCGCACAGGACCGAGATGCGCGTCCCGGTATACGTGCGTGCCAGCTCGCCCAGAACTCCCAGAGCCGGATGTCGCAGGGGATACGCCAGCAGCAGGTCTCCGTCGCTGACGTTTTCTTCACGGAGCACCTCGAGCAAGACCCGCGCCTCGCGTGTCGTCGCGCACTTGAAGTGGCGCAACCCCGCCCGCACCAGCTCTCGATACACCGCAGGGATCTTCGTCGTCTTGATGTGTGGGCGCCAGCGCCCCGGCGAACCCGTGTGGCTCAAGATAAGAGCGACGTTCTCGCGCACCCTGTCCAGGTGCACGATGAGGGCTGGGGAGAGCAGCTTGTCTCGGGTCGCCCGAGGAAGGGCGTAATCAGCGGGATCCAGGTCCAGGAGGCGCGTCATCGTCCCGGGATCGTATCCGAAGGCCAGCCCGGTCTCTCCATGGAGTCGGGAACCATTCACGTCGAGGATTTGATGGCCAGTCGAGTTGGTTGTTCTTTCGCGGCAGCAGTCCGTCGGGCACGCTCGTGAATTGATGGCGCGCTTGAAGATTCATTCGATCCCGGTAGCCGATGCACTGCTGGAAGAGAAGCGATTCGTCAGCAAGAACCGTGATTCGAAGGCGAAGAAAGGCACCAGCCGGCGCTGATAGCGCTACCTGCCCCCGGGTCGACGGAGCGGAGACTCGCGCGGGGCCTCGTGTCTCCTCACAATCACCCCATGAGTTTCACGCCACCCTCCGACTGGGCTTGTATCCACACGATCGACGCACATGCCGCCGGCGAGCCCTTGCGCGTGATCGTGCAAGGCCTGCCGGAACCCAGAGGCGCGACGATCCTGGAGAAGCGGCGTTACGCACGCGAACACCTCGACCATCTGCGTCGCGCGCTGATGCTCGAGCCGCGCGGCCATGCGGACATGTACGGTTGCCTCCTGACCCCGCCCGTGAGCGCGGACGGGGACGTCGGCGTGCTGTTTCTTCACAATGAGGGCTACAGCACCATGTGCGGCCACGGGATCATTGGGCTCGTCAAGGTGGGGCTGGAAGCCGGGCTCTTCGAGACCCGAGAGCATGGCGTCGTGCGGATCGATACCCCCGCTGGACAAGTGGTCGCCTTTGCCGAATATGACTCCGAGTCTCGGGTCCGGTCCGTGCGCTTCGAGAACGTGCCCTCGTTCTTGCTCGAGCGTGATCTTGAAGTCCATGTACCCGACCTGGGGCAAGTCCGCCTGGATATCGCCTACGGAGGAGCCTTCTACGCCCTCGTTGACGCAAAAGCCCTGGGGCTCGCCCTGGACCCTTCGCAGTATTCGCGCATCGTCGACGTTGGCATGCGCATCAAGCGTGCGCTGCAATCCGCCTACGAGATCGTTCACCCTGCCGGTGCAGGGGACCTGAATTTTCTCTACGGGACGATTCTCACGGAATGCAAGCATGGCGAGCTGCACAGCAGAAACGTTTGTGTCTTCGCCGCGGGCGAGGTGGATCGTTCCCCTACGGGTACCGGAGTCAGTGCGCGCGCGGCGGCTCTGGTCGCGCGCGGGGAGCTCCCGCTGGGGCAATCGATCACGATCGAGAGTCTGATCGGTACCCGCTTCGCCGTCCGTGCTGTCCGTGAAGTCGCGGTGGGCTCGTTCACGGGCATCGTTCCGGAGGTGCGCGGCAGCGCCTTTATTACCGGCAGACACGAGTTCTGGATCGATCCGAACGATCCGTTGAAGGAGGGCGTGCTCCTGCGCTAGACCCGGGCGTGGAGCATGTCGAGCAACCTGGACAGAACGCGGCCGCCGTCCACACGGATTCCGTCGTGTTCGAGTTCGTTGGTCGTCCAGACCTTGCAACCCCGGATCGCCCGGGCGGTTTCTTCCGAGAACTCGCGCGAGACGTACATGTCCTCGGCATAGATCAGTGCGGCGCAGGGCACGCTGTTCTTTGCCAACACCGTAGCGTCGTACAGGATCGGCCAGTCTTCCTTGTGCGCGAGTCGTTCCGCGGACTCTTTCAACGGGATCAGGGTCTCCACCTCGTCGAACATCCAGGGAAAGATCATTTCGCCGGTGAAGTACACCGGCCCGTCCGTGCGCCCGGGATCGAACTCGGGAAATTCCGCGCGCACGCGATGGGCGGCCCAACGCGTCGGTTGTTCCTGGGCGTAGATCGATTCATGCAGGATGGAGAAGAGCGGGTGGCAGTCAAAGCCGTTGAAGTTCTCGAATTCCCGCAGGAACAGGTACGCGAGCTCGCGCCCTTCCGCGCCATCGAGGAAGGCCTCCTCGATCAGGTAGTGCACAGCCTCGAAGCCCGAGCTCATGCCGAAGCGCAGCCCCAGGGTCTGGAAGCGACGCGGGGACAGAGCGCCGCTGGCTGGCAAGCGTACGTCCCGTTCAGCGAGATAGGAGCTGATCTCGCCCACGCGATCGACATCCTCGGGGTAGCGTTCGTAATAGCGCCGGTTGCGCCCCGAGACCAGGGCGAAGGTCCGTCGGTACACCTCGTCGGCGCTGGCGTGCAACGAGGGCAGACCTCCGGTGATCATGACCCCGGCCAACCCCTCGGGGGCCGCGCAGAGATAGTGGGTCGCACAAAACCCACCGAAGCTCTGGCCGAGAACGCTCCAGCGTTCCTTGCCGATCAGCTGGCGTCGAATGAACTCCGCATCCTGAACGATCGAGTCGGCGCGGTAGAGCACAAGCTCGTCCGCTTGCTCGGTGGGGGACTTTTGTGCGAGGGTCTGGAAGTTCAAGGGTGAGCTGTGACCCGTACCGCGTTGATCCAGTAGCAGCACTCGATAGCGCTCGCACGCCTTGCGTATCCAGCCCGACAGCGAAGCTGGGCGCGGGGAGGCAAAGCCCGGGCCGCCCTGCAGGAACACGAGATAGGGCAGAGCGGAGTTCTCGCGCCCAGCGGCGCAGACTTCGCGGGCGTAGACCTCGATGTTCCCGTCCTTGGGCCGGGCGTGGTCCCGCGGGCATGCGAAGCGATGGGCGCGCCAGCTGAGCCCGGGAATGTGTTGCAGGCTGCCCATGGGAGTCAATCCCTGAGACGCATCTTGATCAAGCGACGATTGTCACCCGACTTCATGGTCACCCTCTTCTTGGCGGTTTTTCCATCCGGCGTCGTGGCTTCCAGCGTGTACTTACCCGGCGGTAAAGGACCGACGCGACGTTCCTTGGAGGATAGTCCTTCGCTGATCATCTCCTGCATCATGCCCATCGAGAGCAGTCCGCTGACCTCGTTGCCGTTCCTGTCCAGAACACGCAGGCGTGCGCGGACCGCTTCGCCATCATCCAGAAGTTGCACGACCAGGTAGGCGCCAGGTTCCACTTCGATTTCGGTCGTCGTGGTCTGACCCACGGCGATCCTGACGCTTCGGCTCTCGGTAGAGCAATCGTCCGAGGTTCGTGCGCTTACCGTCAGATCGCCCGCTGGAAGACCCTCGTACTTGAACCTTCCTCCGGGATCCGTCATGACATCGCTGACGCGCGCGATCATCTGGCCGGATGCGTTGCGGACGTGGACCGCGGCCCCGCTAACCGGAGCTCCTGAGGCATCGACCACCGTGCCTTCCAGGGTCCCAGGCAGCTCGAGCTGGATCTCCAACCCCGAAACGACCTGGTCCTCGCGGACGACGATGCCTGTGATCACCTTGGCCGCATAGCGCCCTTTCGTGGTGGAGAAGAAGTTCATTCCGCTTCCCACGGTCAGCGTGTAGGTGTCGGGGCGGCGGTGCTCGAAGGAAAAGCTGCCGTCCTCCTCAGTCATGTCGGTCGTCCGGTCGAACTGCTCCATGCCCATGGAGCCGCCATCGCGGGATGCATCCACAATGACACCAGAGACTGGCTTGCCGTTGGGGTCGACGATTCGGCCCTCGATCCTTCCGGCGGGAAGCGTGAAGTCGTGTTCGAGTTCGTCCGTTTCGGGAACGTCGATGAAGAACTGGATGCTGGAACCGCCGAAGTTGTCCGCCTGTAACTGCACGACGTACGAGCCCGGGCGATCGACCACGAAGTCGTAGTGTCCTCCGTCGTCGGTTCGAGTGGCTTTCATGCCTTCCATGATCGAGCCTTCGCCGTCGTTCAGGGCGATGACCATGGCCTCGGGGACAGGACTACCGGCTTCCGTTACTCGGCCGAACAAGCGCACCGGGTTCTTTGCCTTCTGTCCCAGTGTGACATGCGCTTCTTCGCCATCGGCGACCTCGACGGTCTCCGTGACGATCTCACTGAACATGCTAATGAGGGCTGCTTGGTCCTGGGACTCGGCCATCTTCTTCATCATCTCCTCTTGCGAGGGCATGGCCGTGACGGTGATCTTTCCGGGCTTCAGGTGTTCGAAGGCGAACTGGCCCGCTGCGTCCGTGAGCGCCGTTGCTTCGCCGCCGGTGAAGGGCCCCATGGTTCCACCGCCTGCGGTCACGTTCTGGCTCGCAACGGGTTTTCCCTCGGCATCGAAGACCTCGCCCGTGATCCGTGCGCCCACCCTCAGCTCCAGGAGCAGCTCGCCCTTGGATTCGCTCGGGCTCAACTCGACCAGCAACGGCTCGCTCACCGCCCAGTCTTCATGCTTGGCCGTGAGCGTCAGGCGATCCCCCTTGGCCTTGAAGTTGAAGGTGCCCTCGTTGTCGGTCTTCTCCGGTTCCCTGTTCCAGTCCATCTGGAAAGGGTCCGTGGCTTCCTCGGCGGTCGTGGCCGTGACTTGCGCGTCCGCGACAGGCGTGCCGAAGGGATCGACGACCGTGCCCGACAAGCTTCCCGCCCGAATCATCACGAGCGTGACCGGGCTGGCCAAGGGCGTTTCCACTTCGGTTTCAGGCTCCTCGGCTACGTATTCCTCGGACTCCAGGGTCAAGGTCCAGCTGCCCTCGAAGGCTACGAACACCTCGAACATGCCGCTCTCGTCATCGACTCTTTCGGTGCTCGTGTCAAGAGACGTCCAGCGCTCCGCGCCCACCGGTTTGGCCGTGACCCTGTACTCGGTCACCGGGTCGCCTTGTCCGTCGAGGACCTGTCCGGTGATCCGCAGCGGTGCCTTCAGGATGAGCTCGACGTCGGTCGTACCGACCTCGACCCCTTGTTTTTTCGCGTTCCAGGTGTTGATGGCATCGCGGCTGTCCGAGGCGCTGAGTAGGGTTGCGGCCTCGAGGGTCCGGGGGTTCCCTGGCATACCGGAGGGCTCACTGGAGGGGTTCCACGGGATATTCAGGCGCTGTGCGGTCTCTTCGTTCAGCTCGGCATCGACCCGAATTTCGTAGGCTCCCTCTTCGAGTCCATGCAATACGAAGCGACCTTCTTCGAGGGTGTCGGTGCTCGACTTCTCTTCACGCCATGAGCCATTGCGCAGGATGATGGCCTTGACCTGGGCGCCGACAGCTGGCTGGCCGTCCGGCCAAAGGGCGGCACCGGCGATGCTCAATCCACGCTCCAGCGCAAAGTCGATTCCGGTAAAGACCTGGTCCGATTCAACCTCGATGGTCTGCACCTCTGCTTCGGCCCAACCCGTGATCTTCGCCGCGACTCGAATCTTGCCCGGGCTGACGCCTGTCAGTTTGTACTTGCCGTTTTCGTCCGTCTTGGCTTCGGAACCCTTGTCGCCGAAGAACATGTTCATCCTGGGGGTCGAAATGGACACGTCCGCGAGGGGCTTGCCATCCCCTGTGACGGTCCCGGAGATCGTTGCTCCTACCTCAAGGGGGATGTCGAGTGCCTTGTCTTCACCGGGCTGCACCCGGACATCCATCGAGGACCATGTGGCCAGTCCGTCGGTCTCGGCCTTGACGTGGTATGTGCGCTCCGCAGAGAGGCGGGTTGCACGAAACGTCCCGTCCTCCGCTACATCGAGGTCGCGCGTGTCCATGTCTCGATAGCCGTTGAGGCCCTTGTCCGTTTCACGGCCCCGGAAGGCGACTTCGACCACGTCGGCCTTCGCTTCATCCATTTCAAAGCCGGGAGGAAAAAGGACTCGGCCAGTAATCACGCCGCCGAGTTTCGGTTCGAGGTGAACCGGCTCCATCGGATCCTTGATGTCCACCTGCAGCGGATCGATGTAGAGATAGTCGGACTCCACGACGAGCTGTCCAAAGAGACCGTCGCGGTGAAAGGGGACGCGCACGTGCGTCGAGCCGTTCAGGGGCTTGCGCGACCAGCGGACGTTGTCAGTCGCCAGGAGCTCCTCCAGCTTCTTCCAGAACATGTTCGTTTTCTGCTGCTGCCATTTGCCGGGGTCGACCTCGACGAGCGGACTCTCCAGGCGTGCGATGGCCAGGAGCGCAGGCTCGTCCTCGAGCGGCAATCCGCTTGGCAGGGTGAGGGTCACGTCCAGCCATACGGAGTCTTCCTCGGAGAGCTCGGATGCCGCTACCTCGACCGCGGAGCGCGCCAGTTCCGCCCTGGGCTCGCTCGGGGCGGCGTTGGCGGTGTCTGGGCTCGGGAGGTCCAGCTCGAGCTCGGAGGCTCCCCGTGCCAGAGCCTCCTCGCTCGGAGCAGCGCTATCAGGTGCTACCGAACTCTGTACGCGGCCCCGGTCTCCGCCGGAGTCCTTTTGCGTGAGGAACCACACTCCACCTAGCACGAGGGCCAGGACCAATACGAAGCCGAATAGCTTGCCGTTCATCGATTTATGCCTGTTTTTCCGTCCTGGGACCCAGCATACGGGATTGAGCGTCTTTCGGATGTCCACGGATCCAGAGGTTGATGCGCCTGTGAGAAAGGGAGTACGTTGGCAGCCCCAGCCATTTGCGAAGCCGCGACGAACCCCTGGCTCCAATGCACGATCCCCGACGGCCCAACCCCCTTCAGAGACCTACACGGAGAAACCTGCTCGGTGCCGGACTGGCCCTGCCCGGGGCCGTTCTGCTCTCCCAGGAGGCCGCTACGCCCCGCTACGGAGCCACGCCGCGCACGCGTTTTGCGGTCAACATCGAAATGTGGTGGCGCAATCTGCCCTTCCTCGAACGGCTCGACAAGGCTGCGGAACTGGGCTTCCCGGCGATCGAATTCTGGCCCTGGCGCGGCAAGGACATCGCCGCCATCCGGGAGAAATGCCAGGGCTTCGGACTCGAGGTTGCACAGTTCACCGCGTGGGGCTTCACGCCGGGCATGAACGACCCGAAGAACCATGATCGTTTCGAAGAGGAGATCAAGGCCTCTTGCGAGACGGCCAAGACCCTGGGCGCGAAGTGCATGACGGTCGTGGGGGGCAACGACCAGGAGGGCATGACGCAGGCCGAGATGCACGCCAACATCGAAACGGCCTTGCGGCGCGTCGCACCCATTGCCGAGGCCGCCGATGTCATCCTGATCCTCGAGCCGATGAACATCCGCGTCGACCACAAGGGACACTGTCTCTACGGTAGCGAGGACGCGGTTCGTATCTGCCGCGCGGTTGGTTCGTCACACGTGAAGATCAACTGGGACCTGTATCACATGCAGATTTCGGAAGGGGATCTGACCGGACGTCTGGAGGAGGGCTTCGACCAGGTAGGGTATCTACAACTCGCCGACCACCCCGGGCGCACGGAGCCCGGAACCGGCGAGATCTACTATCCGCGCGTGCTGCGCGCGGCGTACGAGCTGGGCTATCGCGGCCTCGTCGGACTGGAATGCCGACCCGCTAACGACGAAGTCGAAGCCGCTCGACGAGTTCACGAAGCCGACATCTGGTAGGGGAAGACCGCATTGGGCAAGCCGCTGAACGTTGCACTGATCGGACAGAAGTTCATGGGGCGTGCGCACTCGAACGCGCTCTCCCAGGTCTCGCATTTCTTCGACCTACCGCTCGAGCCCCAAAAGCACACTGTTTGCGGGCGCAATGAGAAGGAGCTGCGCGCCTTTGCACAGAAGTGGGGCTGGCAAAACTGCTCCACCCGCTGGCAAGACCTGGCCGAGAACCCCGAGATCGGGCTCGTCGACATCGGCACGCCCAATGACGTCCACGCAGAGCAAGCCATCGCCATGCTGGAGGCCGGCAAGCATGTCGCCTGCGAAAAGCCCCTGGCCGCAACGCTCGACGATGCGCGGGCCATGCGCGATGCGGCCAAGCGGAAGAAGCGTCTCGAAACCTTCGTCTGGTACAACTATCGTCGCGCGCCGGCTCTGGCCCTGGCCTACAAGCTCATGCGCGAAGGGCGGCTAGGGCGTATCTTCCACGTGCGGGCCAAGTACCTGCAGAGCTGGGGTGGCAAGGACACGCCGCTCCTGTGGCGCTTTCAGAAGAAGCACGCCGGCTCCGGCGCCCACGGTGACCTGAACGCGCACATCATCGACATGGCCCGCTTCCTTCTGGGCGAGGAGGTCTCGGAGATCCATGGCGCCGTGTCGAAGACCTTCATCAAGGAACGCCAGATCCTCGGCGAAAAGAGGATGGGCAAGAGCTCGGTCGACGATGCGGTACTCTTCCTCGCTTCCTTCAAGAGCGGTGCCGTCGCCAGTTTCGAGGCGACTCGACTCGCGAGCCCGCACCAGAACGCCAACTCGATCGAAATCAATGGCGAGAAGGGCTCGTTGCACTTCGACTTCGAGGACATGAACCTCCTGCGCTTCTACGACGCCGACGATGGACCGCGCGAAGGTGGTTGGCGCCGCATCATGTGCACCTCCGCCGGTAACCACCCCTATGCGGACGCCTGGTGGCCGGACGCCCACATCATCGGCTACGAGCACTGCTTCACGAACATGATGGCGGACATCGTGCGCGTACTCGGCGGGCGCAAGCCGGAGATTCCGTTACCGGATTTCGCCGATGCCTACGAAACCCAACGTGTCCTGGAGGCCTCGATCTTGGCAGCTAAGAACCGCTGTGCGATCAAGATGACCGAGGTCAAGTAGACGCGAGGCTTGTCGCTGTTCAAGTCGCGTTGCTGCCGCCCACGGAGGCGAAGTAGTACGCTCCGACGGCTACCAAGCTGAGGAAGATCACGATGACCA
The DNA here is from genome assembly GCA_965662355.1 of Planctomycetota bacterium. Taxonomy (GTDB): domain Bacteria; phylum Planctomycetota; class UBA1135; order UBA1135. Next base: position 321,144 of record CBFIHP010000005.1, read on the forward strand.
CGGCCAGGACCGTGCGCTCCTTGCGCCGGCCCCGTTTGCGAAGGTTCCACTCCCGTTCCAGATCTTCGAGGGTCACGGGGAAGAGCGTCCGCATTCCCCGCTGTCGGAGCGAGCAAAACCCCCGTTTTTGCGCCAAGTCCGGCCGATACCCGGGGAGGGCGGCTACAGGCCGAGCTTGATCTGGAGTGCGTTGCAGGCGGCGACCGGCGTGGTGTTCGTCAGCAGGAAGGCCTGCATGGCGCCGTCGAAGCCGATCAGGGTCAGATCGTTTGGGATGGACACCGAGAATTCGTCGAGTCCACCGGTCGCGGGAACGGGAACGGCGATGATGAGCGTGTCGAGCTCGATGATGGCCTCGCCGCCGAAATTGGTAAGGAAGGGCACGTCCATGAAGCCATTGTCGCCCAGGATCAGGGCGAAGTTGGCGTTCGGCTTGACCGACGTATCGACCCGACCTCTCCACGTCGTGCCGATCACCGGGAAGGACAGGCTGTGGAAGCAAATCGGATTGATGCCGCTGCCGTTGCGCACCGTGACGCTGGCCTGGAAGAGCGGGTGTGCGCCCTGGTCGGCGCGTGTGCAATCGGGATCCTGAGGGCTGGCGGGATCGCCAGCATCGACGCCGGGAGAGCCGGGAACGAGCATGTAGTCGCCGGCAGTGCGGTCCATGAAAATGGCCTGTGCATCGATATTGCCAATGCCCGGGGCACCGCCCTGGATGTTGCTGTAACGGCAGTCCGTCGTTGCGCTGATCTGATTGAAGTCGTTGTCTCGGACGATAGTGTCCGTGACCGTGGCGGGACCGAAGATTCCACCGTAGTCGTCGCTACCGATGCTTGGCAGGGCCTTGTTGTCGAGGATCGTGCAGCGTTCGATTTCGACGACTCCCGCTGCGGCCGATATGTGGATCGCGCCTCCGCGCGAGGACGCCTGGCTGAGGCCGTTGGAGGTGTTGTCGATGATCGTGCTTCGGCGGATGAGGATCGTCTGGTCCTCGATGACGCCAGGAGCGGCGTGGATACCACCGCCGCGCGCTCCGTCGACTGCGCGGTTGTTCCGGATCGTGCAGTTGTCGACCAGAGCGCCGTCACCTTGCAGGAACAGCCCGCCTCCGTCCTGGGCCACGTTGTTCGTCACGAGGCAATCGATGAGTGTCGCGGCACCCCACACGCCGCCCCCGCAACCGAGTCCCGCGTTGTTGTTGCGAATGACGCACGTGACGAGTGTCGCATCGCCTCCGACGCCGCCTCCGCTGGCGAAGGTCGTTTGGTTGTTCTCGATGATGCAGGTCTCGATCAAAGGCGAGGCCGGGCCGCCGGGGCCGGAGAGATCCAGGCAGCTGATACCACCGCCGGGGTTCGTCGTCGAGACTCCGCCGGTGATCGTGAAGCCTCGCAGTACCGAATTTTTGCGTTCCTGGCTGTGGAAGCTGACTGCGCTGCCGAGCCCGAGTGGGTCGATGCGCGTGGCCACGGGTCCTCCGGAGCTCGCTACGGTGACCGCCTTGCCGAGGAAGTCGATCGTCTCGTTATACGTACCGGGGGCCACGAGAATCGTGTCGCCTGGGTTGGCGATGCCGATGCCAGCTTGGATGTTGGAGACATCGCCAGGCACGTGGATCGTTTCCTGGGCCAAGCTCACGGACGTGAGGCTGGCGATGAGGGGGAGGAAGAAGGTCTTCTTCACGTGGGATCCTTCGATTGCAGGAGAGGTGATTCGAGTATGAACCGGGTTTCGCCAATGCGATACGTGGCCCCCCTCCGATTTCCCAATCCGATGGAATCCAAGCACTTCGGTCGGCATAGGCGGAAAAAATGACCGCATGAAAAAGGGGGCGTGAGCCCCCACCGGTTCCCCCCGGAATCCAGCGAGGACCCGACCACCCCCCCACGAGCACCGCAAGCCCCAACAGGGACTTCCAACGATCGCGCAACGACCGCCGGTATCGGACACGTAGCATGATCCCTGTCGGCCACAAGGTGCACTCCACGAATTACTGAGAAAGAGCTGTGGTCGTACCCTCGAGTCTCTCCCCACTGCTAAGTCTGAGGCAGGCTTCCAAAGCGCAAAGGAGAGTCGCGAATGATTTGGGCCGCTCGTCCTATCTGGCGAATGGGTCGCGGACACAACCGACCAACTGGGTAGGCTCTTTCGCTATTCTCGCTATGAGGAGAAGCCCTGGAGTTTTCCGGTAGAGGTCTGCGATAGTTTTCCAGACAACCAAGACGTGAATGCATTGGTTCGGTTCTCCGATGCACGTCTTGGTGTTTTCTTCGAGTGGTTTCTTCAGTCGCGGATCATTGAGGCTTGTTGAGAAGGGCTCCAGCTCAGGTCTGGAAGCCCGCTACTTTGTTCGATTCTGGTCGGAGCGGTTAGACTTCCGGCTCGCCCGACCGACGTCACCCGAGGTCGGTTGCCACGTCATCAGGAAGAAGCCCCGTCATGTCCCGCCCCGTATGTCTCTTCACCGGTCAATGGGCCGATTTGCCCCTCGAAGTTCTGGCCGGAAAAGCCAAGGAGCTCGGCTACGAAGGCCTCGAGCTCGCCTGTTGGGGTGATCACTTCGACGTTTCGGCGGCCCTGGAAGACGACGGGTACTGTGCCAAGCAATGGGACGTACTGAGCAGCCATGGATTGGGCTGCTATGCGATCAGCACCCACCTGGTCGGTCAGGCGGTGTGTGACCGGATCGACGAAAGACACAAGAGCATCCTGTCACCCGAGATTTGGGGTGACGGAGATCCCGATGGTGTGCGCCAGCGCGCTAGCGAGGAAATGCGCCGCACGGCGAAAGCGGCGCGGCGTTTCTTCGATGCGGCGCCCAACAATGTCAAGCAACGCCTGAAGCAGACCGGGCGGACCGTGGTCAACGGATTCACGGGCAGCCCGATCTGGCACCTTCTCTACTCCTTCCCCCCGGTCTCACCGCAAGAGATCGAGGCAGGCTTCGCAAGCTTCGCGCAGGCCTGGAGCTCGATCATGGATGACTTTGCTGCGGTCGATGTCTGCTTCGCGCTCGAAGTCCACCCGACGGAAATCGCTTTCGACATCGTCACCGCCCAACGGGCGCTGGATGCGCTCGAGAAAGTAGGGGGCAAGGGTATTGCGAACTTCGGTTTCAACCTCGATCCCTCGCACTTCGCCTACCAGGGCGTGGACTACATCGAGTTCGTGCGGCGCTTCGGAGCAAAGGTCTTCAACGTACACGTGAAAGATGTCTGGTGGTCGGATCGCCCGACGGCCATCGGCGTCTTCGGAGGACACACGGACTTCGGGACCGACGAGCGCTTCTGGGACTTCCGTTCGCCCGGTCGCGGCAAGGTCGACTTCGAGGCCCTGATCCGCGTTCTGAATCATGCCGACTATCAGGGGCCGCTCACGGTCGAGTGGGAGGACCCGATGATGGAGCGCGAGTACGGTGCGCGCGAGGCCGCGGCTTTCACACATCAACTGGACTTCGCTCGATCGAGCGCTGCCTTTGACGCTGCCTTCTCGGAGTAACGAACCATGACGGACTCCAGGTCGGTGCCGGCGAACGTGAACGCACGGCTTTCGTTGATGATGTTCCTGCAGTACGCGATCTGGGGGGCTTGGCTGCCCATCCTGTATCCGTTCTTGCTCGGTCACCGCCAATTCGAGCTCGGCCAGGTGGGGGCGATCCTCGCGGCGGGAGCCATCGGTGCCATCATCGGTCCCTTCATCGCCGGACAGATCGCGGATCGGTACTTCGCGACCGAGAAATTCCTTGCCGTGAGCCATCTCGGTGGTGCCGTGTTGGTCTGGTTCCTGGCGGACGTGGACAGCTATCAGGCGTTTCTCTACCTGTCCCTTGCGTACGGGCTGATCTATGCGCCGACGCTTGCGCTGACGAACTCTCTGTCCTTCCACCATCTGGCCGATCGCGATCGGGACTTCGGAAAGGTACGTGTGTGGGGCACGGTCGGCTGGATCGCTGCCGGCATCGGGTTCGGGCAGTGGCTCGGAGCCTTTCACACCCCCGACGGTGATGTTGCGCTGGTGCAAGCGGCTCAGGACGCGGGGCGCGCGGGGGCTTTCCGGCTCAGCTCGATCCTGGGGTTGATCATGGCGGCCTACTGCTTGAGCCTGCCGAACACCCCGCCCTCGAAGCGCGGTAGCGAGTCGAACGCGACCTTCAAGGCCCTGTCGGAGATCCGGCATCAACCGCTTTTGCTCCTCTTCCTCCTGGCGGTTCCCGTCAGCATCATCCACCAGTTCTATTTCGTGCACACCTCGGCCTTCCTGGCCGATCTACAACGCCGAGCTAGCAGCGCGGACCAGCTGGCCTCTTCGATCAACAAGGTTCTGGGAGTGGGCGGAGGCGGCCTGATGACCATCGGACAGATGGTTGAAATCGCGGTCCTGGCAGCGATCCCATTTGCGGCCAAGCGTGTTTCTCGCAAGGCTCTCCTCGCCGTCGGGCTCGTGGCCTACGCAGCGCGCATGGCGCTCTTCGCCTACACCGACTCCATGGTCACGATTCTCATCGGAGTCGGGCTCCATGGCCTGTGCTTCGGTTGCTTCATTTTCGTTGCCTTCATGGTCGTCGACGAGGAGACGCGCTCCGATGTGAAGGCCTCGGCGCAAAACCTCTTCAACCTCGTGATCATCGGAATCGGGATCATCGTGGGATCGCTCTTCGCGACAGAGGTCGCGAAGCTAGCGACCGGTGACGACGGAGTCGTCGACTACACCATGCTCTTCAGGATCCCCATGTGGATCGCGATCGCCTGCCTGGTCGTCTTGCTGCTTCACTACCCTTCGCGTTCCTCCAAGGCGGCCTCCGCCTAGAGGAGCTTGCCGGCTTCCTCGTCGCACAGGACGAGGAAGTCGGAGTGCTCGCTCAGGAGAGAGGCCGGCAGGTCGCTACTGACACCGCCCCGCACGAGGTCGTGAAGGATCTTGGCCTTCGAAGCGCCGGTGGCGATCAGGAGGATGCGGGCAGAGGCGTAGATCTCGCGAACACCAAGGGTGATGCCGTGCGTCGGCAGCTCGTCTTCGGCGAAGTGTTGTTCCATGCCCTTGCGCGTCGCTTCGGCCAAGGTGACGACGCGTGCGGGTGCGTCGAGACTCGCCCCCGGTTCGTTGAAGGCGATGTGCCCATTGCTTCCGATGCCGAGGAGAGCCAGGTCCGCTCCGCCGAGGCGTTCGAGCTCCGCCACGTGGCGGTGAATCTCCTCAGCCGGATCGGTCGCGTTGCCGGTCAAAAGCTGTGCCTGGCTCGAGGAGAGCCCTTTGAAGAAATGTTTCTGCAAGAATGCCTGGAAGCTACGCGTGTCCTCGGGAGCGACCCCGACGATCTCATCCAGCTGAAACCCCTGAGCCTGGGAGAGATCGAGTTCCAGGGCCCCGTGTCTCTTCCGGAGTTCCCCGAAAAGCGACACGGGCGTGGAGCCGGCGGGAAGCAGGAGCACCGCATCGGGCTTCTCGTCGAGGGTTTTGGCTACAACCTCGGCGCCCCGGCGCGCGATGGCTTCGGAGTTTGTGTGTCGTTCGACGAGGATCGAATTGATGCGTACTGCTCCGCCGCTCATCGTGGGGCCCCCCGGCCGTTTCTTCCTCTTCGTGCTCTAGAGGGCGGAGGGCGGCCCAAAGCCTAAGGAATCCGCGGCGGCGTCAGACTAGAATCCCTGGAAGCCATGGACAACTTCCTCGAATTCCTCGGGCGATTGCATCCGCTCGTCGTTCATTTTCCGATCGCTCTCATCTTGACGGGCGGGGCCATCGAGCTCTTGCGCGGGGGGAAAGAAAAGCCGTCCGAGGCGGGGGTCGTTTGCCTCGGGCTCGGAGCCGTCTCCGCTCTCGTCGCGATCGGCGCAGGTTGGTTGCACGCCGATCACGTGGACGTCGGTTCGTCCATGGAAACGGTGCTCTTCCGCCATCGCTGGGTGGGGGTCGGAGTTGCGAGTGTCTCTTCCATCACCGCCCTTCTCACCTGGCGTATGCGCGTTGCACCGTCGTCGACTCTCGGTGTTGCCGTGCGCACGGGGCTGATCACCAGCATGCTCTTGGTCGGCTACGACGGTCACCTCGGTGGAACCCTCGTCTACGGTGAGGGCTACTTGATCGATGCTCTGTTCTCCGACAAACCCTCGGTCGAGAAGGAGCCGACCACTTCGGTTCTCGAGAATTCGCCGACGGTGACTCAGGAGAACGACGTATCGGAGGTCGTTGCGATTGGGCCTGGAGCTACGGAGATACCCGATTCGAACGCTGGCACGGATGCCCCAGGTGATACGACCGGAGCGAACGAAATCGCGCAAGCGAAAGACGTTGCAACGCCGACGGTTTCTTATGCCCGAGACGTGCTGCCCATCTTAGAAGCGCGCTGCTACAAGTGCCACGGACCGAGTGGTAAGGCGCGCGGCGGCTTGCGGCTGAACGACATCCCCGATCTCTACGAGGGCGATGAAGAGTTCTGGTTGATCCATCCGGGATCCGCAGAGAAGAGCGTGCTTTACCAGTTGATCGTGTTGCCCGCGGATGATCTCGACATCATGCCAGCGAGCGGCGATCCGTTGACCGCTGCAGAGATCGATCTGATCAAGCGCTGGATCGAAGAAGGTGCCACGGTCGGTGCCCCGAAGGCTGCCACAGGCGGCGACACGCTTCCCGACGAGGGCGAGCCGCAAGCAGGAGAGGCCTACGAAGAAGCAGGGGACACAGAGCTCACGGAAGATCCCGTCCTGGCCAGCGCGACCACCTTGCCGGACAGCGAGCTCACCCAGGACTTGGAGGTGCAGCTCGATGATGCGCAGCGCGCGGCGCGAGATCGCGCCCTGCTGGAATTGCGCAAGCAGGGCGCCCATGCCGTGCGTGTCGCCCAGAACACCGATGGGGTCGAAGTGCATCTGGGGCTCATGGGTGAGCTAGTCACGGACGAGACGCTTGGCTTATTGCAGGGGCTGGAGCCGTGCTTGGTTTCCCTCGACCTCTCGCGCACGAAGATCACGGACGAGGGGCTCGAGCCATTAGGTGGTTTCCTTCACCTGCGACGGCTTCGCCTCGATCAAACCGAGATTGGCGATGCCGGCGTCGCCCGACTTCAGGGACTGGCGCAACTCGAGTCGTTGAATCTCTTCCAGACACGGGTTGGCGATGCTGGGCTCGCATCTCTCGGGCGGCTCTCACGGCTGAAGAAGCTCTACGTTTGGCGTAGCGCGGCAACACCGGGCGGAATAGCGGCGCTGCGCGAGGCGCTACCGAAGCTAACCGTCATCGCCGGTGGTGATGAGGCTCCGGGCGCTGACGCTGGCGACGAGGAAGAAGCCCTTTCAGGGAAAGAGCAGTAGTCTCACTCGAAACGGAAGTCTCGGAAGCTCTTATCGAGAGACTCGAGGCTGCGCCGTGTCCCGAAGTGCTCCCTGAAGCCCTTCTGAGGTTCTCGACCGCGCAAGATACCTGGAAGGTAGTTCGCGAAGGAAGCAACGGGCTCATCGACGGCTTGCGCGGTCTCTTGCCGTTCTTCCAGCAGGTAGCGCATCAGGAGCCCCAGCTGGATGATCTTCGCCTCCGCCATGTCCGGGTTACCGTCCCGCGTCACGTAGGTCGATAGATCCGAGTCACGAACGAGTTCGTTCAAGGGCCTGTAGGCGACCTTGCCTTGGTTGTGCAGGTCTTCCGCCCACTCGCGTATCTGGCGATTGACCTTCAACGCGAAATAGTGAGCCAGGCCTTCGCTGATCCAAGGGGGTGGCGTGGTGGTGAAGGCCGAGGCGATGTACTGGTGAACCGCAGAGTGGGGGACCTGCGTGAAATTGAGCCGAAAATCGTAGGCACACGTGACGGGCCGCTGGGGGTCGTGCGTCGAGTAGTAGCTGCCATAGAACGACGAGTGTTCATTGGCACCACCAGCATCCGCCAAGCTGCTGTACATCTGGATCGTCGGATAAATCCACACCGGGTAGGAGCCGTTGCGTGGAAGATGATCGGTCTGAAAGAGCTCCTGCATCTCGAGGAGCTGCTCGTCCAAACGCCTACCCAGCTGGCGTCCCAGGTTGCGGTTCGTGGTCTTGATCACGTAGTGTTTGGAGGCTACGTCGATGGCATCGGACCAGTTGGCCGAGGAGTGGTCGACGAACAGGTCGATCTGTTCCAGTAACTTGCGATGCTCGCGCTGCTGCGCCCGCTCGATGGCGTCTCGAAAGATCTTCCGTGCTTCTTCTCGATCCTCGTCCAGCCACGGGGGCCCAAGCGCAACTCCCGTTGCCGACGCGCCGAGGACGGTCCAAAGCGTGAGAATCGCGACCTTCATGTCGACTTCCTGCGTTGAAGAAAGGGCTTCATTTCGGGAAAGCTTTGCCCCCGAGGGAGGGGGATGCGATGGCGAATGGGAATCACCTCGAGATTCTAGGACAAGGGGACGTCCCGCCTCGGCGGAGCGGCTTACCTTTCGGGTATCCAGGCTCCCATTGAGCCCGGCGTGAGGCTCGAGGGGAAAGAGTCATCTGCGTCGGGTCAGAGGCTCGGAGAAGGAAAGAGGAGGTTGCCCATGGCGATCTCCTCATTTTTTTTGTCCGGTTGGCTAGCGTACTTGGCGCCAGATATCCTGCAGGGCCTTTGCGACTTCACGATAGGCGTCGGCAAGCTCGTCTCGGACCTCGTTCCAGGCGCCCTCTCCTTCGTCGCGAATTTCGCGCCAGGCGTCACCACCCTCGCGGCGTAGCTCTTCGCCGAGTTTCCGCAGCGCTTTGCGGGCTTCCTCGAGCTGCTCCTGGAGCTCTTCGTTCTCTGCGATTTCCGTGCGGGCCCGTTCCAGCTCGCGTTCGAGCTTCTCCAGGCGCTCGTCGAGGGCGTCGCGGAACTCCTCGGCCTGGTCCCCTGTGTAGGAGCGCACATCGTCCCACTTGTCCTGCAGGGCGCTCTTGATCTCCCGAGCGTCCACGTGAGTGTCTTCGCAACCTCCCAGTGCTCCTGCGGCGATGGCGAGAAGAAGCACCCCCGGTAGGCACTTCGGGAAGCTGGAGGTCGGTTGCCGGGGATCAAGGGGAGGCATGCTCGGATTAGTGGGAAATGGCGCGGAGGGGTTTCAGGGCGTGGACCTTTCCTGCTCGCAAGCCGATTCCGCTGCGTCCAGACGGAGGGCTGCTGAATTGATGCAATAACGTAGCCCCGTGGGCTGCGGTCCATCTTCGAAAACGTGGCCGAGGTGAGCTCCACAGCGACTGCACCTGACTTCGACGCGGGCCATTCCGAGCGTGTCGTCCCGGCTCGTATCGACCTGTTCGTCGCTGAGGGGCTGCCAGAAGCTCGGCCAGCCACTGCCCGAGTCGAACTTCTCGTCGGAGCGGAAGAGTATCTGATCGCAGCACACGCAGGCGTATTGGCCGGGTGTCTTGGAGTCCCAGTATGGGCCGCTGAAAGCAGGTTCCGTACCGGCCTGGCGCGTGACCCAGTACTGTTCGGGCGTGAGTTTCCCGCGCCACTCTTCGTCCGTCTTCTCCACCTTGTCCGCCATGCGCTCCGCCATTCGTTTTCTCGTTGCTTCCTCTGAGTCGTGGGCCGTGACCTAATAGTGGGCCGTGACGTCGTGGCTACGGCCGCTCGCGCACATCCTACCCGCCCCCGAGCGCGCACGAGCGCGGTTCAGGCGCCTATTCCGGGGCGGAAGACACTCCCAGCGCTGCTCGATGGGGGCGAGCCGATCGGCGATCTCGTGCGGTAACCCTTCTGTGAGGATCCCTGAAGGCGATCGAAGCGGGCCGTGCGGGGGGTCTTCGAGACCTGGATCGAGGGCGTGTGGACGAAGTCCATCAGCATCCGCCGTCAGAAGCTGAGTCGCGATCAGCCGACGGCGTCGACACTCTGCAGTACGGACTCACGCTGTCCCCAAAAGGGCATGTTTGGGGGAAGCTCTTCCTCTCGGAGGCGTCCAGGCTCGCATCATGAACCCCATCCCCTCTCCCCGTCGCGATCGGCCTGCCCTCCAGCTGGAGCGCCTCGCCGAGCTCGTCTCCTCCGAAACCACCCGGGCCGGCGCTGTGTCGTCCTTCCGCAAACCGCGCGAAGTCTCGGGGGGCTTTTGGCGGCTCTACTTCGCGGGCTGGATGGGTTTGATGTTCGGCCCGATCCCCATCAGCCACCTGGCCCTCGGGTTCGCGGGGCTGTGGTTCAAGTTGCACTAGGGAGCTCCTGGACGAGCGATCCCTTGCTACTCCGACAAAGCCCGAAGAAACGCCACCAGGTTGACCCCGTCCGCGTCGGTCATCTCGATCGGAGCCAGCGCGCCATCCAGGTTGGAATTGGGATGCCCCCCTCGGCGATAGAAAGCCACGACCTCCTCGAGGGTCTTCAAGCTACCGTCATGCATGTACGGAGCTGTCAACGCAACCCCACGTAGGGTCGGCGTCTTGAAGCGCCCGCGATCCGCCTCGTCCTTGGTCACCGCGAAGCGCCCGTCCAGCGGCTTCCCCTCCACCACGCCGATGCCCGTATTGTGGAAGTCTTCGTCGGTGAAGTTGGCCCCAACATGGCAGCGCCAGCATCCGCCCCGACTCTCGTAGAACCACAGGCCCGAACGCGCCTCCGCGCTCAAGGCTCCACGCTCGCCCGCACGGAACCGATCGACAGGGCTATCACCGAGTTTCAAGCGCCGCACGAACGAGGCCAGCGCAAGAGAGAGCCCCTCCTCATCCGCAGGGCGGCCAAAGGTCCTGTCGAAGAGGCCTGTGTAGGACTCTTCGCTTCGAATCCGGGCGATGGCCTCCGTCAACGGCAGATCCATTTCGCGCGCGTCCTGGATCGGCAAGAGCACCTGCTCCTCGAGGCTCTTGGCGCGACCGTCCCACATGAAGCTCGCTCCATAAGCGCGATTGAAGAGCGACGGTGCGTTGCGCAAGGTTTTGTTACCGCCGACTCCTTCCGACAACGCCGTGTCGTCGGCGAACCCGAGCTCCGGGCGATGGCACGAGGCGCAAGCGATCGAGCGGTCCTTTGACAGCAGCGGGTCGAAAAAGAGCAGACGCCCGAGCTGCGCCATTCCATCCGCGGTGGCCCCGGTGTATTCGGAAGCCTTGGGAAGCCCAAACGGTGCCTCTATCGGCAGGCTTTCGGGGAGCGTGTCGGCGGGAATGGCGCGTTGATCCTGGAAGAGCGCTCCGATGCCGATGCCGAGGGCGGAGATCAGATAGGGAAAGGCGGGGCTAGGGCTCATGCCCTCGAATGGTAATCGAAAGCCGTACACGTCGCGGGGCGATTGCTCATCCGATACGTTCGGATTATGGAAGCAGCAACGGCCCCGGGCTTTAGCCCCGAGCCGATCTCGCTTTGCTTGCTCGACGGGATGATTGTCCGGATCGAGATCCCCACGGTTGGTGCGACAGAGTGGCCACCCCCGGTTGCAGAACTCGACCACTTCCATCAGGGTCGCAAAAAAGCCGGGCACGAACTGGCGCGTCCCTTCCATCCATTGGTCGAACAGCGAGCGATCGGCGACGAGGCTGGCCTCGTCCACCATGAAGGACAAGCCGAGAACAAGGAGAGGTTCGCCTCCATCATCGTGAAGGTGTCTTCGGGGTCCGTGGTGCACGGGTAGGAATCGATACTATGTTGCAATTTTGTATCTTTGCCCATTTCCAGGGCTCCTCGGGGTTTTGGCGGGACTCGATCGGGATCTGTGAATCGGACGGGAAGAAGTGCAGGTCGGGGCGCGATTTTGACGCCGGATCCCACCTGCCTCCCTGCGTGCTAGGAGGTCGCAATTTCCCGGAGGCTTTCGATTCCGTACCGGTTCTCCCCTCGAGAGTCTTGACCCGCCTGTACGGAAAACGTAGCGCCTGGACGGTTTCGCGAAACCCCGTCAGAATCACCTCAGGTCGTTCAAAACAGGACGACAGCGGGCCCCACGCAATCCCAAACAAAAACGCGGGGCACGAGCACCACGCAATTGGGGAGTCGGATATGCACAACACTTCGAAGCGGTCCCTCTGGGCCGTTCCTGCGCTTTGCCTGATCGCCACGATACAGGCCTCCGCGGCACCGGCAGAAGACAAGAAGCCGGAGTTCCGCCCGTTCTCGGAAGTATCCAAGGGATACACGAAGGTCGTTTCGACCGCGGACGGCAAGAGCTTCTACAACGTATGGAAGCGCAACAAAGACGGTCAGATGCTGGCCGAGCTTCCCAGCGGCTACGCGAACCAAAAGCACTACATCGCCATGACCGCTCCGACTGGCGAGCTCTTCGCGGGTCTGCAGTGGGGCGATTTTTACGTCCAATGGAAGCGCTTCGACAAGCGCCTGGCGCTGATCGTTCCCAACCTATCCACACGCTCCACGGGTGACCAAGCGTCGAAGGACGCGATCAAGAACCACGCCCTGGATCGAGTCCTCGTCGACGTTCCGATCGCGTGCATGGGCCCGAGTGGCCAGCCGGTGATCGACCTCGACGAGCTGCTTCTCGGCAAAGCGAGTGTCTTCTACGGGAGCCGCGGCCGCGGCCTCAAGCGTCCGTTGGCGAAGATCGCCAAGGCCAAGTCGTTTCCCGAGAACCTCGAAATCGCATACGCAGTTCCGGCTTCGAACGGCGAGATCCGGACGTTCCACTACTCGATCAGCCGCATCAAGGGCTCGCCCAGCTACAAGACACGCACCTCCGACCTCCGTGTCGGTTACTTCCAGACCGACTTCCGTGATCTGGGCAAGATGCGTGATGATCAGACCACCACGCGCCTGATCAACCGCTGGCACCTCGAGAAGGCGGATCCCAAGCTGGCCATGAGCCCGCCGAAAGAGCCGATCACGTACTACCTCGAGCACACGGTTCCGGTGCGCTATCGGCGCTGGGTCAAGGCCGGTGCTCTGTACTGGAACAAAGCCTTCGAGGAGATCGGGATCTCCGATGCCGTCGTCATCCATTACCAGGACAAGGCGACCGGCGCTCACATGGAGAAAGACCCCGAGGACGTGCGCTACAACTTCATCCGCTGGCTGGCCAACGACTTTGGTACCGCTATCGGCCCGTCGCGTGCCCACCCCGAGACCGGTCAGATCCTCGACGCGGATGTCATCCTGACCGACGGTTGGATCCGTCACTTCTGGTGGCAATACAACGAGTACCTTCCGGACACCGAGGCCGAAACAGCGATGCAGGGCATGACCCCCGAGACGCTGCAGTGGCTCGAGTCGCACCCGGATTGGGATCCGCGTATCCGCCTCGCTCCGCCCCACAAGCGGGCGCAGGTTCAGGCGGAACTGACTCGCAAGTCTCTCATGGGCGAGACCGCCTACGATCTCGTCGCGGGTGATGCCTCCGTCCTTATTCAGGACGACGTCGGCCGCTTGGCCGAGCGCTTTGGATCGGCCGCGATGCTCTGCATGGCTTCCCACGGCAAGGCCCGTGCGATGGAAGCGGCGGGTGTGTTCTTGAACCTCGCCCCCGAGAATGATGACGATGATGATGGTGATGAAGCGGAAGACGTCCCCGAGATCGACGGTGTTCCCGAGTGGTTCCTCGGCCCGATGCTCGCGGATCTCGTGGCCCACGAAGTCGGCCACACCCTCGGCCTGCGCCACAACTTCAAGGCTTCCAGCATCTATACCTTCGAGCAGATGAACTCGGAGGAATGGAAGGGCAAGAAGCCGATGGCCGGTTCCGTCATGGACTACCTGCCCGCGAACATCAAGTTCGACGAAGACGGCAAGCTGATGGGCGACATCGCCATGATCGAGGTGGGTCCCTATGACATGTGGGCCATCGAGTACGGCTATTCGTTCGGCGATACCAAGAAGATCCTCGAGCGCGTCGCCGAGCCCGAGTTGGCATACCTGACCGACGACGACACGAGCGGACCCGATCCGTTCGCACGTCGTTACGACCTGGCCGCCGACCCGATGACCTGGTGCGAGAACCAAATGAGCCTGGCGAACAAGGTTCGTGGGCAGGTGCTCGGTAAGTTCGTCAAGGACGGCGATTCCTGGGCCAAGGCCCGTCGCGGTTTCGATATCGCCTTCTCGATCCACCGTGGAACGCTCTACACCATGACCAACTGGTTGGGCGGCACCTACGTGGTTCGCGATCACAAGGGTGACCCCGGCGACCGTACTCCGCTCGAAGCCGTTTCGGCCGACAAGCAGCGTGCGGCGCTCGAGTATGTCGTGACGAACACGTTCTTCGACGAGGTCTTCGGCCTCGACAGCGAACTGCTCGCCCACATGACCGACGAGAAGTGGGAAGACCAATGGACCCGTAGGAGCACCTCGACCTATCGGATCCACGATCGGGTCTCCGCGGCGCAGGCGTCCGTCCTGACCTCGCTGATGAACCCCACCAAGCTGGAACGTATCTACGACCAGGAACTCTTCGTCCCCGCGACGGAGGACACGCTGACCCTGCCCGAGGTTCTCGAGACGATCAGCTCGTCGATCTGGGAAGAGGTTGGTTACGGTGGCGCCCGCTCCGGATCCTCACGCATTCGCGAGGCCGGCTTCAAGAAGCGCACCTTTAACGCGCGTGTCCCGATGATCTCGAGTCTGCGCCGCAACCTGCAGCGTGAGCATCTCGAGCGCCTAATCGACCTCGCTCTCGAGGACAGCACTCGCCCGTCGATGCGGTCCATCGCGCTTCTCGCGCGCATGACCATGTCTGGCATTCAGGAGTCGATCTCCGAATTCCTGACCCAGGAGCTCGATGTCTACACCCGCGCGCACCTTCTGGATGCGCAGACTCGCATCACGAAAGCACTGGACGCCTCGTACACGTACGGTGGCAACGGCGGAGGCAGCGCTGGCCCCATCGTCATCCACTTCGGACGCGAAGGCGAAGGCGAAAGCGAAGACAAGTAGCACTCAGCCCCCGGTTCTGAGTCGTATGGGCCCGTCCGGCATCGTGCTGGGCGGGCCTTTTTGCATGGGCCCTCAACTCCTGCGGCCGGAGGAGAGGATCCGGGCTAGAATCAGACGATGCGACGTTTTCTGCTGAGCCTCCTCTGTGCCTCGCTTCTGGTCTCTCCTGCTGGTGCAACCTGGTCGATCGTCGTCGTCAACCGGCGGACCGGCGAAGTTGCGATCGGAGCAGCTACGTGTATCTCCCAGACCAACCTGACGCGTGGCCTGCCGGCCATCGTCAACGGTGTCGGTGGGGGGGTGATTCAGGCTTCCGGAAGCTCCACCGACCAACCGCCCATGGTGGCGGGCATGCGCGCTGGATTGTCGCCCGCGGAGTTGCTCGAGATCGTCAAGCAAGTCGAGCCCAGCGTCGGTCAGCTGCAGACCGGGATCGTCACGATGGACGGAACGCCGGTCACCTTTACGGGAACCGGCGTCGGACGGGCGAAGCGCGGTGTCGTCGGCGAGGTCGGTGATCTGGCCTACGCGATCCAGGGCAACGTGTTGGCAGGGCGAGCGGTGGTCGATGTGGCCGAGCGCGCCTTGCTTCAAACGGAGGGCGATCTCGGTCAGAAACTCCTGGCCAGCATGATCGCGGCGCGCGAATGGGGCGGCGACGGTCGCTGCTCTTGCACGATGGAGAACTTCGGCAAGGACGCCGACGACTGCGGATCACCGCCGGACAGTTTCAGCAAGTCCGCACACGTGGGCTTTCTGCTCTTGGCACGCCAGGGTGATCCCGACGCACCTTGCGTGACGAACGCGGGGATCGACTGCGCCAATCAGCCCTATCACATGCGGCTCGTGATTCGCGGTGCCAACGCGCAGATCCAGGACCCCGATCCCGTGGATCAGCTCGTCATTCGCTACGACCAGTGGCGTGCGGATCGAAGCGGACGTCCCGACGGCATCCTATCGCGGACGACTGAAGCGCAACCGATGCTCGCGGACGGCATGACGCGCCAGGTCATTGGCGTGCAGCTGATCGATCTCGAGGGCAACGCGCTGACGCACGGCAAGGCACGGCTCGAGGTCGTACCTACAGGCGATACGCACGTCCTCACTCGTATTCAGGAGATCGAGAACCACGGCGACGGTACGTACTCGATCACCGTCGTCTCGGCGGCCCGCCCGACCACCGAGACCTTCATGATTCGCGCCATCGACGACCTCGTCGAAGCGACCCTGTATCCCTTCCTCGAGCTCGAGAGTATCAGCTCCCAGCCCTTGCACATCGGAGCGACGGCACTGTCCGCAGGGGCCGATGCAGATGTGTCGCTGGATCTGAACGTGCCGGAGCAAGCCGGCGCCAGCTACGTCGTTCTCGGGAGCATTGCCAGCGGTGGCGTGATCCCGCTGGCATCGGGGTTGATCTTGCCCCTCAGCGCGGATGATGTCTTTGCCTTCACCGTGACCGAAGCGGGCCACCCCGAGTACCTGCCGGGGACCATCGGCGCGCTCGACAACAACGGTCGCGCCAAAGCCTCCTTTCGGCCGCCGGCCGGTGCCCTGGCCGAGCTCGTGGGGCAACGGCTGGAATGGGTGGGTGTCGTTTCCGGTGCTTCGATGCAGCTGACGAACGTGGTCGGCATCGACATCCTTCCCTGAGCAAGGCACCCAGAGCTTCGTAGCCCTCCCGTAAGACCTGGGAAGGGGCTCTTCTTCCCATGTGAAGGCTGGCAAGCGCCTGCGCCCGTTGCTCGCCTCGCATACTCGCCTATCGGGAATTCCTTTCCCGGTACGACACCCGGCGAACGGTGCCATCGGTCGGATTGCCCCTGGGTTGCATCAAGACGGGGAATCGGTGTGCCCGATGGTAGGCCCTCCCCCTAACGCAGTCCCACAGGATTGATTCAATGAGCACCGATTATCCCACGTTCGACGAGCAGGTTCCTTTCAATGAGGAGGACTCGCCGTTCGAGAACGCGGAGTTCGTGGAGAACCCCGAGCCGCGTTGCCCTTGTGTCCTTCTGCTGGATACCTCTTCCTCGATGAAGGGGCAGCCGATCAAGGAACTCAACGAAGGCCTTGCCTACTTCAAGAGTGAGCTGCTCGAAGACGAGCTTGCAGCCAAGCGCGTGGAAGTTTCGGTCGTCGCCTTCGGCCCGGTGCGAGTCGAGTCCGAGTTCCAAACGCCCGAGTTCTTCAACGTGCCGCAACTCGATGCCCACGGCGACACGCCGATGGGTGAAGCCGTCGAGCAAGCCATCGAACTGGTTCGCGAGCGCAAGGAAACCTTCAAAGCCAACGGCGTCAACTACTACCGCCCGTGGATCTTCATGATCACCGACGGTGCGCCGACGGACGAGTGGGAACAAGCCGCTCAGCTCGTACAAGAGGCCGAGTCGGAAGGCTCGCTCGCGTTCTTCTCTGTCGGCGTCGAAGGCGCCAACATGGAAGTGCTGCGCAAGATGAGCGCCCGCGATCCGTTGAAGCTGGACGGCCTGCGCTTCCGCGATCTCTTCGCGTGGCTCAGCAAGTCGCTGCAGATGGTGTCGCACTCCCAGTTGGGCACCGAGGTCGACCTCCCCACGCCGTCTGGTTGGGCGAGCATCTAGTCGGACCTCTCACTCCACTGGAATACAACCATGGCCCAGCGTGAATCCCGACGTTGGAGATACTCCTTCGCGTCCGTGATCGGCGCCTCGCACGTCAAGCGTGACGAGCGGTGCCAGGACGCTTCTGCGTGCGATGTCGTAGAGCACGCGGGTGGAGGCGGATCTCTGCTCGTCGCAGCCACCGCGGATGGAGCGGGCACCGCCCACCATTCGCGGACAGGTTCACGTTTGGCCTGCTATGTGCTCGGAGAGTCCGTGCGCACCCTGCTGAAGCGCGGGGGGGGAATCGAGGACATCGACCGCGAATTCGCTGAAGGCGTGGTCGATCGTTTTCGTCTTGTCGCCGAATGTGTTGCCAAGTTGGCGGGACACGGTCGCAGGGACTTCGCCTGCACACTCCTCGCTTGCTTCGTCGGACAGGAACGCTCGGCTTTCCTGCAGCTGGGGGACGGAGCGATCGTCATCTCGCGGCGCGAAGCCCCGGATGACTACGACTACGTCTTCTGGCCGCAGCAAGGCGAGTACGCCAACGAAACGCTCTTCGCCACCGGTAGAGACGCCGAAGACGACTTGCAATTTCATGTGCATAACGGGCCGGTCGACGAGGTGGCGCTCTTCAGTGACGGCCTCCAGAACATGGTCTTGGACTACGAGAACCGTCGGGCGCATTCGAAGTTCTTCATGCCGATGTTCAAGTCGGTCAGGACGGCGACCTCGGGTTACTCGAGGCGGCTCTCCAGCGCACTCGCAGAGTATCTGGCCTCGCCGGAGATTCTCGCGCGGACCGACGACGACAAGACCCTCGTTCTGGCCACGCGGAGAGCTCCGCAACCCCCGCTACCGCGGCGCCCCAAGTCAGGCGCTGCGCTCAGTCCCTCTAAACACCTAGAAGCCGAGCAGTAAGAGTCGACGCGCAATGAATGGCAAGCTATTCGATCGACAAGGCGTTCCGGTCAAGATCGGCAAGGAGATCGCTCGCGGTGGCGAGGGAGCTATCCTCGAGATCCAGGGACATCCGAAGTTCGTCGCCAAGGTCTACCACAAGCCTGTATCCAGCGCGAAGGCAGCCAAGCTGAACGCGATGGTAGACACCAAGACCGATTCGCTGGTCGAGTTGGCCGCCTGGCCGGTGGAGGTCATCCAGAACGCGGACAACGAGGTCGTGGGTGTGGTTCTACCCATGATCGTCGACTACAAGGACGTTCACCTGCTCTACGGACCTCGTTCGCGCATGCGCGAATTCCCGATGGCAACGTGGCCTTTCCTGGTGCGCACCGCGGCCAACCTGGCGCGTGCCTTCTCGGCCATCCATGAGGCGGGACACGTCATCGGCGATGTCAACGACAAGGTCGCCTTGGTTTCGAACAAGTCGATCGTGAAGTTGATCGACTGCGACAGCTTCCAGGTACAGGCCAACAAGAAGCTCTATCCGTGCGACGTCGGTGTCTTGACACACCAGCCGCCCGAGCACCAAGCCGTGAGTACTTTTCGCGGGCTGCGACGCTCGAAGAACCACGACAACTTCGGGTTGGGCGTCCTGATTTTCCAGCTGCTCTTCATGGCCCGTCACCCGTTCTCAGGGTCGTATGACGGACCCGAGGACATGCCGCTGGAGAAGGCGATCAAGGAGCATCGCTACGTCTACGGGACCAATGCGGCTAACAAGAAGATGAAGCCGCCCCCGCACGCCATCGGGCCGTCGTCGCTTCCTCCGGAAGTGTCCGACCTGTTCGAGCGCGCCTTCGATGAGGGCGGTGAAAAGAACAAGCGTCCGACTGCCAAGGAGTGGGTCGTCGTATTGGAGAAGCTCTTCACGACGATCACCAAGTGCAAGAGCAACCCCAGCCACGCTTTCGTCAAGCAGAACGGTACCTGTCCTTTCTGTGCACTCGAAAGCAAGACGGGATCGGCGTTGTTCAATCTACCGGTGTTCTTCCAGACGAAGGAAGGCCGAAAGCGCACGGCGCTGATCAACATCGGCACGATCTGGAAGGAGATCCGTACGGTCAAACCGCCTGGCAAGCTAGCTCCATTCGAGCAGCTTGCTCAGGGCAAGATCCCGACCAAACCCCCGGCATCGAAGTTCTTCTACGGCGCGAGTAGTCTGGCGATCATCGGTGGAGCGATCGGGCTGGCACCCGTAACAGGCAACGCTTCGCTGACGCTCCTGGGCGGGATTCCTCCCTTGTGGTTGCTCTACAAGGGCGACAACTCCAAGAAGGGCAAGGCGGCGAAGCGCGTCACCGAGATCGAGCTGCGCTGGAAGGCCTTGGTCTCTCCCCGCGAGTTCCTGAAGTACCACACGAAGTTGATCGAGGCGAAGAAGGCCCTGGACAACCTCGGTGTCGAACACGATCGCAAGGTGAAGGAAGTCCACTCGCGCAAGCAGTCCGACCAGCTGGATGCCTGGTTGGACAAGCACAAGATCGTGCCTGGCAAGATCAAGGGCATCAGCTCGGCTGCCATCGCGATTCTGCAGTCCTACGGGATCGAGACCGCGAAGGACCTGAAGCGCAAGAACCTCTCCGAGGTGCCGACGATCGGTCCGACTCGGGTGAAGACCCTTCTGACCTGGCGTCAACAACTGGAGAAGGGCTTCGTTTTCGATGCCCGCAAAAGCGTGAATCCGGTGGCCATCGCGGCGGTCGAGCGCGGAATCGACATGAAGCGCGCGCACCTGGTTCAGCTGCTGGCCGAGGGGCCGGCGAAGCTCAAGCACATTGCCCGCCAGACGCACCTGCGACGGGTCGCCCTGAAGACCGAATTCGACGCCATTTGCGATAGCCAGCCGACAAGCTAGCGAGATTCCCCTTCGGCGGCTGCGCCTCGAAAACGGGGAGGGAGCCCGGGATCATCCGGTATCCTCTCTCGCTGCATGTCCGGCCCCTCGAACAAGACGGAAGTCGCCATCATTGGCGCTGGCCCCGCGGGTGCCTCTGCGGCGGCCATTTTGGCGGAGAAGGGCCACGACGTGACCTTGGTGGAACGCGAGTCGTTCCCACGTTATCGAGTCGGGGAATCGCTGATTCCGCACTGCTGGTATCCCCTGGAGCGTTTGGGGTTGGTCGGCGCGGTGCGTGATTCGGGTTTCGTGGTGCCGAAGCAATCCGTGCAGTTCGTCACCCGCGAGGGCAAGCTCTCGACGCCCTTCTACTTCGACGATCACACCGAGCACGAGTGCTCCACGACGTGGCAGGTCGTGCGAAGCGAGTTCGACACCCTGCTTCTCGAGAACGCGCTGGCGAAAGGGGCAAAGCTGATCCGCCCGGCGACCGTGCGCGAGTTGCTGCGCGATGGGGGGCGTGTCCGCGGCGTTGAGGTCGAGTCCGCGCAGGAGGGCACGTTCGAGCTCGAAGCGCAAGTGACCCTCGACGCGAGCGGACGCGACACGTTGGCTCAATTGAAGAACGGCTGGCGCGTGCCGGATCGCAAGTTGCGCAAGATGGCGATCTGGACCTACTACAAGGGGGCGGAGCGCGGCTCGGGCCGGGACGAGGGCGCGACGACGATCGCGTATCTGCCGGAGAAGGGCTGGTTCTGGTACATCCCGCTTCCCGAAGACATGGTCAGCGTTGGAATCGTGGCGGAGAAGGAATATCTGTTCCGCGACACCCGCGATCCAAAGGCGATCTTCGAGCGCGAAGTCGAGCTACAGGGTTGGGTGCAGGCCCGACTGGCGGCCGGCGTTCAGGAAGGCCAGTACCACGTCACGAGTGACTTCTCGTACCGAGCCAAGCACTGCGCGTCGGATGGACTGGTCTTGGTGGGGGACGCTTTCGCGTTCCTGGACCCCGTGTTTTCGTCCGGCGTGTACCTGGCGCTAGAGGGCGGGGTGATGGTTGGCGATGCGGTGAGCTCCGCGCTTCGCGATGGGGATGTCTCGGCGGCGAGGTTCGAAGGCTACGGGCGCGAGTTCCTGGGCGGCCTGGAAGCCATGCGACGCCTGGTTCACGCCTTCTACGACGACGCCTTCAGCTTTGGCGACTTCTTGAAGGTGCACCCGGACAAGCACTTCGACTTGACGGACTGCCTGGTTGGGAACCTGTTCCGCGACTACGAAGCGTTCTTCGGTGCGGTGGGGGAGTTCGCAGAGATGCCGGAGCCCCTGGGGCACGGACTGCCCCTGGTGTAGAAACGAAGCGGGGTCTGTGAATTTCGTGGGGACCTGGGAAATTCAGTCGTCCTTCTTTGCCCCCGCTTCCGCGGCCTTGGCTTTCTTCTCCTCGGCCTTGAGCGCAGCTTGCATGGGGTTTTCGCCTCCACCTCTGGGGCGCCGGCGCTTCGACAGCTTGATGCGCTTCTCTTCCATCTGGCGGGGATAGAAGTTGTTATACGTGTCTGCGTCCGCGGTTTCTCCATACGGATCCAGCGTCAACGAGTGGATGACCTTGGGGGATAGGATCAACTTCGAAACCTTCTCCGCATTCCGACGCCACAGTTCCGCGGGGACGCGAATCTCTTCGGTCGAGCCGTCCTCGTAATTCACAGCCAAGATCACGGGCATGACGAGGCCGCCGAGGTTCTCGAGATCGACGACGTAGAAGTTCAGCTCGCTGTTCAGGACGCCGAGCTCTTTCTCCGAGAGTCCTTTGATCAGCCGCTCGTAGGATTCGATGTCGCTCTCGCGCACATCCAGCTCTTCATACGTGTTGTAGAAGTCCGCGAGGATCGGGTAGGCCTCCGTGCGCTTCGGAAGGGCAGCGTTGCGGCGATGGGAGAGTGTTTCGGGCCGTTCCTTGCGCTTGGCTTTGGCCAGGGGCTTTTCGATCTCCGGGTCCTGCGTGTCGATTTCATACCGCGTGAGAGACTCGATGGAGATGTCGGTGTGATCGGTCGTGAAGAACCACCCGTTCCAGAACCAGTCGAGATCCACGGCCGAAGCGTCTTCCATGGTGCGGAAGAGGTCCGAGGGTTCCGGGCGCTTGAAGCGCCAGCGGTTTGAGTACTCCTTGAAGGCGAAGTCGAAGAGCTCGCGACCCATGACGGTTTCGCGCAGGATGTTCAGCGCTGTAGCCGGCTTGGCGTAGGCGTTGGAGCCGAACTGCAGGAGCGAATCGGAGTTCGTCATGATCGGGACCTGACGCTCGGAGGTCATGTAGCCCACGATGTTCTGGGGCTCGCCGCGCCAGGAGGGGTATTCAGACTCCCATTCCTGTTCGGCGAGGTACTGCAGGAACGTGTTCAAGCCCTCGTCCATCCATGTCCATTGGCGCTCGTCGGAGTTGACGATCATGGGGAACCAGTTGTGCCCAACCTCGTGGATGATGACGGAGATCAACCCGTACTTGGAGCGCTTGGAATAGGTGCCGTCCTTCTCGGGGCGCGGACCGTTGAAGCAGATCATGGGGTATTCCATCCCGCCCACAGGACCGTTGACCGAGATGGCAACCGGGTAGGGGTAGTCGAAGGTGAACTTGGAGTACACGTCCAACGTGTGCACGATGGCGTGGGTGGAGTATCGGCTCCACAGGGGCTCGCCTTCGTTGGGGTAATAGGACATGGCCCACACCGGCTTGCCGCCGACATCCTTGCGCTGGGCGTCCCAGATGAACTTGCGCGAGCTGGCAAAAGCGAAATCGCGCACGTCCTCGGCCTTGAAGGTCCAGGTCTTGGTGCGCTTGCTACTCGACGTCTCGTTGTTCTTGGCTTCCTCGGGCGTGACGATGAACATCGGCGTGTCCGTGTTCTCGGCTTCTTCCAGGCGCTTGCGTTGTTCGCTGGTTAGGACACTGTCCGCGTTCTGCAGGACGCCGGTGGAGGCTACGATGTGATCATCGGGGACAGTGATGTTGACCTTGTAGTCACCGAACTCGAGGGTGAACTCACCGCTCCCCAGGAACTGCTTGTTCTGCCAGCCGTTGACGTCGGTGTATGCCGCCAGGCGCGGATACCACTGGGCGATCTCGTAGAGATAGTTCTGGTCATCCTCGAAGTACTCATAACCGGTGCGGCCGCGCACTATCTTGGAGTTGTTGATCTCGTAGTTCCAATCGATCGAGAAACGCATCGAGCGCCCTGGCTCGAGGGGCCTGTCGAGATCGACACGCATCATCGTGTCGTTGATGGTGGCGGCCATGGGGTTGCCGCGTCCGTCGAGGATGGCCGTGATCTTGGCGCTGCCATCGAAGGTCTGACGCTCGAGCATGCCCTCGATACTGCGGTAGCTAGCGCTCTCCATGTTCGGCGCCAGCGAGGTCAGAACTGCGTGGGACTCCGGCGCGAAGATGTTGGCGTCCAGCTGGACCCACAGGTAGCGCAGCGTGTCCGGTGAATTGTTGTGATACGTGATTCGTTCGGAACCGATGATGCGTTGGTTCTCGTCATCGAGTTCGACATCGATCTCGTAGTCGACCTGCTGCTGCCAGTATTCGTGACCCGGGGCACCGGAGGCGGTGCGGTAGATGTTGGGTGTCGGGAGCAGTTCCTCTAGCTGGCGGAACTTGTCGTTCTCGAAACGGCCCTCCGCTCCGAAAGCGATGCCAATGGCGAATAGAGAGAGGAAGAGGGCCGAGCGCTTCGTGCGATCTTTCAAGACGGTTCTCCGACGAGGGGCGGTGCCTGGCGGCAGCAGGGACGGGAAATATTAACCCACCCAGGTCAGAAAAACGGGGTGGAGGTGCTCTCAGTAGTGTTTCTTACACGAATACGTACCTTTAGGAAGTTGCAGATAGGGCGGCCTTCTGGTCCGGTAGGAGTATCCCGTGAAACCTGCGCCGCTTGCACCAAGCCGTGCCCTTCTCCTGACAACCAGCATGACACGCACCCCTCTGGCGATCCTTTTCGCCGCGACCTTCCTCGCCCTTCCGACCCTGGCAGACGCCCACAAGTGGGAAATCAGCGAGATCTTCAGCAACGCCGACGGCACCATCCAATTCGTCGAGTGGTTCAACACCGAGGATGGCGAGCAGTTCCTTTCTCTGGAAGCGGTGTCGACGGCCAGCGGAGGCTTCCTGGCCTTCCCCAACGACCTCAACAGCGCTGCGACGAGCGGCCGCAACTTCCTGATGGCGACCGCGGCGTTCGCGGCCATTCCCGGGGCTCCGACGCCCGACTACATCATCTCGAACGGTTTCCTGAGCCCCGCGGGCGACACGATCAACTACACCGGTGGCGACGGCGTTGCCTTTGGCGCCTTGCCCCAGGATGGCAAGACATCGATCACGCGCACCGGCACCGGCATCACGAACTCGCCGCGTAACTTCGCGGGCCAATCGGGTTCGGTGCGTCTGGCGCTCACGGCCTTCCGTAATGGCTCCGGCCTCAACCGCACGTGCTACTCATCGAGCGCGCCGGTTCTAGGAACGACCTGGACCGGAACCCTCGTTGGCGGTCCGGGCGCAAACGTCGTGGCCATCATCGGCTATCAGGGCGCCTCGAGCGGTATCATCCTGGCCGGCGGAGAACTCCTCGTGAACATCGCCGCTCCCCATATCTTCACGGTGTGGACCCTCAATGGCGGGGCTTCCACTTCGATGAACCAAATGGTTCCTAACGATCCCTCCTTGCTCGAATTCCCCCTGTCGACCCAGGGCGTCGTTATCAGCGGCGGTGTCGTGGAGTTCTGCAACGCGGTCGACTTGCTCCTCGGACACTAAGGAACAGTGATGAAAAGGGAGTTCAGGTGGCCAGCTCTGTGAGCGCTGGCTCGATCCGAACCGGACAGACCTTCAATTCAGCCGTGTCGGTCACGGGGTCGTATCCGGAGCCCGTCAAGGCATTGACCGGTACTTCGCTGAAGCTGAAGCTGCAAAACACCGTGCCCCGCGGCGATTGCTCCGTGCCCCGAACCTTGATCAGGACTGCGCCCCGGCGACTGGACATGACGGCCATGCCACCGTCTTCCAGTCCCCAGGCAGCGACGTCGTCGGGATGGACCTCGACCAGCTCTTCAGGCACGAGGTATTCTGTACCGACCGAACGACCGGTCATCGTTCGCGTGTGGTAGTGGGCCAGGCGCCGACCCGTCGTCAGCCAGACGGGGTAATCATCGTCGATTGTCTCGGCGGGATCGCGATAGTCCGGTGTCTTGAAGAGGCCCCGGCCGCGCGGGAACTCGCCGATGTGCAACACGGGCGTTCCCGGGTGTCCCTTCTCCGGCACGGGCCAGTGGTGGCGGCCCTCGGCAACGAGATCCCAGTCCAGTCCATAGTATGTGGGCGAGAGCATACAGAGCTCATTGAAGACATCGCTGGCTTCTTTCCATTCGAAACCCGTGACCCCGAGTCGCTGTGCGAGTTGACCGATGATCCACCAGTCGGGACGGGACTGTCCCTGGGGCGTCACGGCCTGACGCACGCGTTGCACACGCCTTTCGGTGTTTGCGAAGGTCCCGTCGGTCTCGCCCCAGGCGGTTGCGGGGAGTACCACGTCGGCCAGGTCAGCCGTTTCCGTCTTGAAGATATCGATGACCACGAGGTGCTCGAGGCTCTTCAGTGCGCGCTCACAATGTTCGCGGTTGGGATCGGATACGACGGTGTTTTCGCCGCAGATCAGCATCGCCATGATGTCCACGCCCGCCGTGTCGAGGGCGCGGACCTTGGTGATGCCGTTTTCAATATCTACCTTGGTGCCCCAGGCTTTCTCGAACTTGGTCTGGTGGTCGGGATTCGTGACGGGTTGGAAGCCCGGGTAGTTGTTCGGCAACGCGCCGGCGTCACCGGCACCCTGGATGTTGTTCTGCCCGCGCATCGGATTGATGCCCGTGCCCTCGCGCCCGATGTTGCCTGTCATCAAGACCAGGTTGCACAGGCTCTGGACGTTATCGACGCCACAGATGTGCTCGGTGATTCCGAGCGTGTAGTAGATCGCTCCCCGCTCGGCCTTACCGTAGAGGATCGCGGCCTTTTCGATGTCGGCCGCGGGCACGCCACTGATTCCCTCGGCCCAGGCCGGCGTGAACTTCTCGACGTGCTTCTTCAGGTCCTCGACACCCTCGGTGCGTTCGTTGACGAAGGCCTCATCCATCAGACCTTCGCGGACGATGACGTGGGCCATGGCGCCGAGGAGGGCTACATCCGAGCCTACGCGAATCGGTAGGTAGACATCGGCCATGCGTGCCAAGGGGATCCGGCGCGGATCGGCGACGATCAACTTCGCCCCGTTGCGCATGGCCTTCTTGAGGCGCGTTGCAGCGACGGGGTGGGCTTCGGTCATGTTCGTTCCGATGCAAAAGATCACATCGGGCTTTTCCATGTCCGCGAGCGGGTTGCTCATCGCACCCCGACCGATTGTGGCGGCCAGACCGGCCACCGTGGGACTGTGTCAGGCACGGCTACAATTGTCGATGTAGTTCGTGCCGAACCCCGCCCGGATGAACTTCTGCATGGCGTAGGCCGATTCGTGCGGAGCCCGCCCGGAAGCCACGCCATAGACCGCATGGCGGCCGTGATCTTCGCGGACCTTGCGGAAGCCCGCCGCGGCGCGATCGAGGGCCGTGTCCCAATCCACCTCGACCAGCTCGCCGTTCTCGCGAACCATCGGGTTCTTCAGGCGTTCTTCGTGCTGGACCCACTCCCAGCCGAACTGGCCCTTGACACACAAGGCACCCTCGTTGGCGGGTCCCTCCATCGCGGGCCGCACGCCGACGATGGCCTCGTCCTTCGACATGATATCGACCGAGCAGCCGACGCCGCAGAAGGGGCAGATCGAGCGGGTCAATTCGAAATCGTCCGCCTTGCCCTCGTGCTTCATCGCGCGCTGATCGCCCAGGGCTCCGGTGGGGCAGGTTTGGACGCATTGCCCGCAAAAGGTGCATTCTGAGTTTTCGAGCAGGCCAGCGAACTCGGTCGTGATCTGCGTGTGGAAGCCGCGGTTCGCGATGCTGATCGCGTAGTCACCTTCCTGCTCGGCGCAAACCCGAACGCAGCGATAGCACGAGATACAGTGGTCGTAGTCGCGCAGGATCATCGGATTGGGGTCGTCCTTGCGCGAGCTCCCCGAGCGCTTGCCCTGGAAGCGCGATCCATCGATACCGTATTCGAGGGCCAGCCGGCCGAGTTCCTGGGAGGCGTGGCCACGCAAGGGGCTGATCTCCATGCCCGCCGGGTTTTCCGACACGACCATTTCGAGCAGCGTCTTCCTGTGCAGCTCGAGCTCGTCCGTGCGCGTGTGGACGGCCATTCCGGCCTGGGCTTGCATCGTGCAGGAAGCCACCGGGTTGCGTATACCCTCGACCGAGACGACGCAGAGTCGACAGGCACCGAAGGCCTCGAGGCGCTCGTCGTAGCACAGGGTGGGCACCGGGCTCCCGTTGCGCTGGGCGACCGTGTAGAGGGATTCGCCTTCGTGGAAGGAAACCTCTTTCTCGTCGAGGGTCAGGGTCCGTGTTGTCCCGTTCGTGCCGCTATTCGCCATGACGGCCATTATTGCTCTTGGCACCGGGATTAGCGAGCCGAGACGACCCCTAAACCGGCTCCCCAGGGCTTCCAAGGGCGTTTTTTGTGTTTCCACCCGAGTTCGCTCCGCGGGCGCGTCGATGAGGGGCTGATCCGCTCGCTCCCGCACCTAGCCTTGCACCCTGATCGATTCCCATGCGCGCACGCTTCCTGCTCCCCTGCCTGATGATCTTCACTTTCCTCGCGGCACCCGCTTGCCGGGGTTTCCAGGGCCGAAACGATTCCCTGGTGGGTCTTAACGATGCGGCCTGGACGAAGCTGGGCGAGCGCCGTGTCAGCTTCGCGGCCGAGAGCGACACGATCCACGTGACCCACCTGAAAGGCCGCTATCGCCGACTGACCTTCGTCGTACGCGAAAGCTCTGTCGAGATGTACGACGTCGTCGTGACCTTTGCCAATGGTGACGTCTATGCGCCGGCGACGCGCCTGCACTTCAACGCCGATTCTCGCTCACGGGTCATCGATTTGCCCGGCGCACGACGCACGGTCAAGAAGGTCGAGTTCCGTTATCGCAGCAAGAACGTGTTCAACGGCTTTGGAGAGGTCGAGCTTTGGGGCAAGAAGTAGTGACTTCGCTTGCGTGAGCGCCTTCTGAGTCACGCTCGTTCGGCCTAGACTCTGCGGGTGCCTGAGCATCTAGCGCTGCCGATCGACGAGGTTCTCCCTCAACTCGTGCGCGAGTTGAAGGAGGGGCCGGCCGTAGTCCTCACGGCTCCCCCAGGAGCCGGCAAGACGACCCGCGTACCGCCGGCCTTGGTCGATGCGGGGTTCGGGCCCGTACTCGTGGTCGAGCCGCGGCGTCTGTCGGCCCGCGCCGCCGCGCGGCGAGTTGCAGAGGAGCGTAGCGTTCAACTCGGCCAGGAGGTGGGCTATCACGTGCGCTTCGATCGCAAGGCTGGGGCGGCCACGCAGGTGCTTTTCTGCACCGATGGAATCCTGCTGCGTCGTTTGCAGGACGACCCGTTCCTGGAGGGGGTTTCCTGCATCCTGTTCGATGAGTTCCACGAGCGTCGCCTGGGCGCGGATCTGGCGCTCGCCATGGCGCGCCGCGTGCAAACCGAAGTGCGCGCCGATCTTAAGTTGCTCGTGACCTCGGCCACGCTGGATGCCGAACCGGTGGCGCGTTTCCTCAGCGCGCCGATCGTGGCGAGCGAGGGGCGGCTTCATTCCGTGGAGACGCGGCATCTGCCGGCCCTGCCTTCCGGTGGGCGCAGCGAGCGCATCGAGGATCACGTCGAACGCGCCATTCGCGAAGCCCTCGATGCCTCGCCGGGCGATGTCTTGTGCTTCCTTCCGGGGGTAGGGGAGATTCGGCGTTGCGCAAGGAAGCTCGAGGGACTTCTCCGGAGTCGCAGCGTGGAGCTGCACGAGCTCTACGGCGATCTGCCTCCGGCGAAACAGGATGCCGCCTTGCGCGCGGGCAAGCAGCGTCGCGTTGTCCTGTCGACGAACGTGGCCGAGTCGAGCGTGACCGTACAAGGCGTGCGCGCAGTGGTGGACTCGGGAGAAGCCCGAGTCATGCGCCACGTGGCCGCGGTCGGGATCGATCGTCTGGCGCTCGAGCGCATCGATCGTGCCGCGGCGGATCAACGCCGCGGTCGGGCTGGTCGGGAAGCCCGCGGAGTGTGCTGGCGGCTGTGGAGCCAGGCCGATGATCGTGCCCTCGCGCCCCATCTCGAACCGGAAGTGCGTCGCCTGGATCTCGCTGGCCCGCTCCTGGAACTCGCCTGTTGGGGCGAGTCCGACCCGGACGCGTTCCCGTGGTTCGAAACGCCCCCCGTGGAGGCGGTCGAGCGCGCACAAGCCGTCCTGCGCACGTTGGGGGCCATCGATGCACAAGGCAAGGTCTCGGCCCGTGGTCGTGCGCTGCGAGCGTTGCCCGTGCATCCGCGCTTGGCGGCCATGATCCTCGAAGGGGTCGAACGTGGCGTGCCGGAACGCGCGACCCTTGCGGCAGCTCTGTTGTCGGAGCGCGATCCGTTTCGGCGACCTGAGCAGGGCCGCTTCGAGCGCATACGGGGCCACAGGCCGGATGCTACGGACTCCGATCTGTTTGTGCGCGTGCTTGCAATCGAGGAGTTCGAGGCCCGGGGTGCGACGAGTTTCGCCGTCGGAGAGCTGATGCCCGGGGCCGCGCGCTCGATCCTGCGCACAGCGGACCAGCTCTTGCGCATGGCGCGACGCAAACGCACCGCGAAAGAACCGGAGGAACGCTCGATCGATCTGGCACGGGCCGTGTACGCGGGCTTCCCTGACCGCCTTTGCCGCCGCCGTAGCACCGATCCCGAACGCGCTGTGATGGTTGGGGGGCGCGGCGTCAAGTTGTCGGCCAGCTCGAGCGTCA
This sequence comes from Planctomycetota bacterium, assembly GCA_965662355.1. Taxonomy (GTDB): domain Bacteria; phylum Planctomycetota; class UBA1135; order UBA1135. Next base: position 351,278 of record CBFIHP010000005.1, read on the forward strand.
CCGAGGCGGAGTTGTTCTGCGCAGTCGATATCGACGCCGGTGGCCATGAAGGCTTCGTGCGCATCGCCTCACAGGTCGAACGCGACTGGGTCGATGGGGGCCGAACGCGAACGCTCATCGAGGGCGCCTTCGATGAAAAGAGTGGTCGCGTCGTCGGACGCCGTCGCGTCTATCTGGGTGAACTGCTCCTCGAGGGGAGCGATCACTCGTTGCAGGATACCGAGGAGTGCGAACGCGTTTTGCTGGAAGCTGCGCGCAAGGATGTTCGACGTGCGCTGGAGTTGGATCGCCCCGAGATCGAACAACTCGGTGCGCGCCTTGCGTGTGTTCGTGCCTGGCGCCCGGACCTGGGGCTACCGGCCGCCGACGAGGCGGCCTACCGGGGACTGTTGCCGATGCTGGTTTGTGGACGTCGTTCCTTCGCGGATCTGGCACGCGCGCCTTTGGCGGACAATTTTCTCGGCATGCTGACCCACTCTCAACGCCAGGGGCTCGAGCGCGAGGCCCCCGAACGCATCCTCGTGCCCAGTGGCAGTTGGCTGAAGTTGAAGTACGAAGCCGGTCGGCCGCCGGTGCTCGCCGTTCGGATTCAAGAACTCTTCGGTTTGCCGGATTCACCGACCGTGGCCAGCGGCAAGGTGCGTGTGCTCTTGCACTTGACCGCACCAAACGGTCGCCCCCAGCAGGTCACCGACGATCTGGCTAGCTTCTGGAATAACGTGTACCACACTGTGCGCAAGGACCTTCGCGCGCGTTATCCCAAGCACGATTGGCCCGAGGACCCGCTCTCGGCCAAGCCACGTTCGCGCCCCAAGCGACGCCGGTAGACAGGCAAGGGCCGAACGCGACTAGGTGCCTTCGGCCAAACGCTGAAGGAGCCGGCGGAATTCCGCCAAGAGTGGTTTTCGATAGAGCTTCTTCGTGTTCACGATCTCGAGGTCGATCTCGGCCCACATCCGGCGAGGCCAGATCGCGCGTTCGTGTCCCAGGGGCAGGTCGTCGATCTCCGCCTCGACGGAGAAGATGTTGTCAAAGTCCTCGTCGTCGCTCCACCCGAGCACACGGAGCAGTGGTACCAGCTCGCGCACACCGATCAGGAGGTCCTTCTTGTTCGCGAGAATCTCCTTCGCGATCCGAGCCGCAAGCTTGCAAGTCTCCGGATCCAATGCCGGGGCCTTATTCGTCGCGCCCGACGACATCCAGAACGAACGTTCGCACATCGCTCTGGAGCTTGGCGAGCGAAGCGTGGTTGACGTACATCATGTGGCCGGCCTCGTAGTACGTGAAGTGCAGTCTTTCGCTGACGACACCCGAGCGATTCAGGCTGTACTCGGCCCCGAAGAAGGGCGTGGCGAAGTCGTAGTACCCTGCGGCGACGAGCACGTGAAGATCAGAGTTCTGGCGCATGGCCTTGCCGATATAAGGCGCGACGTTCAGGTACGTCGGGCGTCCGTGGCCTTGCAGCTTCCAGTCCCAGCTGCCATATAGGCCGCCGATGATCGTGTATTGGTCGTCGACATCCACCTTCAAGGTTTCACGCAGGTAGCTGTTCAGTCCCGCGGTATACGCGCCGTCGATGCCGTAGAAGGAAGGGTCCGTTTCCGGATTTTCGCCGGCGTCATCCATGTCCTCGCCGGTGTAGCGCGAGTCGAGTCGGCCGACGGTCAGACCGCGATCCCGCAGGAGCTCTTTCTGGAAGCGTCCTGGGTGCAGGCGAAGGTCCGAGCGCTCGATGTACGTTTCGTCAAGGCCGGTCAGCTCGGCCAGGCGAGCACGAACGCGTGCCCGCTCGGCGTCGGGGAGAGACGCACCCTGAAGCAGCGCATGTGCGTAATCGGTCAATGCGAACTGGCGTGCCTGGTCGACGAATTCATCCACGGGGATGCCCTTGCCAGCCTTGCCGTGATACTGAGCGGTCGCGGCCATCGTCGGCAGGTGAATCAGATGGGGGATATCGTTGCCAGGCGTCGTGCTGACGATGGAGAAGTCGAGGATGGTTGAGATCAGGAAGATGCCGTTGATGGCGACGTCGTCGAATCCGCCCTCCAGCTCGCGCACGACCGCTGCAGAGCGCGTGGTCCCGTAGCTCTCACCGCCGATGAACTTGGGGGAGTTCCAACGCCCGTTCTTGCTGATCCACTTGCGAATGACCCGAGCGACCGAACGCGCATCTTGATGCACGCCGAAGAAGTCTTCGCCCTTGGCTTCGCCCAGTGTCTTGCTGAAGCCCGTGCCGACGGGATCGATGAACACGACGTCGGAAACATCGAGGAAGCAACCCGGATTGTCGACCAGGCCGTACGGAGGTCCGCCGTCGTCCTTGGCGTCGCTCGGAACATTCACGCGCTTTGGACCAAAAACCCCCATGTGCAACCAGACCGAGGAAGAGCCGGGCCCACCGTTCCAGAGAAAGCTGACGGGGCGCCCCGTAGGATCCACGACACCCTCCTTGACGTATGCGATCGTGAAAACCGAAGCCTCACGTTCACCCTCCTTCGTCTCGAGAATCACCTCCTCGACCGTGGCGGCATAAGCCACCCGCGTCCCGTTGAACGTACCCGTATGTTCCGTCCGAAAGCGGCGCGGCCCGCGCAAGTCTTCCTTGGAAACATCCGAATGCTCTTCCTGAAAGAATGGCAACACAAAGAGGCTGGAGCTGATGAGAAGCGTGAGCATGCCCGCATTCTAGCCGACATACGGCGTCAGACACTCTTCGATGGGATGTCGCAAAGATCGCCCCTCTTGGCCACTTCCCCAGCCGTAGGTGCAACTTCCCGTTGAAGAGAACCTGTCGTCCAGGCGTTATCCTCGAGCGATCGCGGGCCCTTGCACAGAAACCGGAGCTGGAACATGGAAGTTGGAAACGCGCGGAGTCGCAAGATCGAGTTCGAAAATGGTCGAGGGCAAAGCCTGGCAGCCCGTCTGGAGCTTCCGGGGGACTCACCACGGGGGTTTTGCCTCTTCGCCCACTGCTTTACGTGCTCGAAGGACATTGCGGCTGCGGCCCGCATCGCCCGGGCGCTCTGCGAAAGAGGCTACGGCGTTCTGCGTTTCGACTTCACAGGCCTCGGAGGTAGCGAGGGGGACTTCGCCAACACCAACTTCTCCTCGAATGTGGCCGATCTCCTGTGCGCGGTCGACTATCTGCGTCAGAACCATGCGGCACCCGCGCTCCTGATCGGCCACAGTCTCGGCGGTGCGGCCGTGCTCTCGGCGGCCAGCGACGTGCCCGAGGCCTTGGGGGTGGTGACCCTTGGTGCTCCCAGCGATACCGCGCACTTGAAGCACTTGCTCGAGGGCCGGCTGGAGGACATCGAACGCGACGGTAGCGCGCGCGTCGCCATCGCCGGGCGCGCCTTTACGATCAAGCGCGAGTTCGTCGAGGATCTCGACGAGCACCGTCTCAACACACGCATCCGCGGGATGCACAAGGCGCTTCTGATTATGCACGCCCCGGACGACGACGTCGTCGAAATCGATCATGCCCGCCGTATCTATGCGGCAGCCGAGCACCCCAAGAGCTTTCTATCGCTCGACGGTGCGGATCATCTGTTGACGCGGCGCGAGGACTCCGAGTACGTCGCCGGATTGATCGCCGCCTGGGCGTCGCGCTACGTTCCCGAGAGAGAACGCGAAACCGGGGCGTCGGCCGAAGGCCACGTCGTCGTCTCCGAACGTGCTGGCAGCCTCACGCAAGACATCCAGGTGGGCAGGCACAGCCTCATCGCCGACGAGCCGACCTCGGTCGGAGGTCTCGATCTCGGCCCGACTCCCTACGATCTGTTACTGGCCGCTCTGGGGGCCTGCACATCAATGACCCTGCGCATGTACGCGCGACACAAGGACCTCCCCCTCGAGGGCGTCGCCGTGCGCTTGAAACACGAGAAGATCCACGCCAAGGATTGCGAGAGCTGCGAGAGTGAAACCGGTCGCGTGGATCGCATCGAGCGTGAAATCGTCCTCGCGGGCCCGCTGGACAGCGCCCAGCGTGCGCGCATGCTGGAAATCGCGGATCGCTGTCCCGTGCATCGCACGCTCTTCGGAGAGAAGCAAGTGCCGACGCGCCTGGTCGCGTCACTCTGACGAATTATGGCTAACGACCGGCCGCGCGCGTCGTCAGGACCTCAGAGATGCAATACGGCTTTCAATCCGTTGGTTGCCGTGACCAGTCCGCCGCCGATGGCAAAGGCCTGTAGATAGCCGACCTGACCAACGAGGTTCATGTTGGCCGGCAGAGCGAAGTCGTGCTGGGAGAGGCTACCCGCGACGAGTGCCGTGCTCGAGACGAGCGGGATCGAAGCGGGGTTGATGAGCAACTCGCCAAAGCCCAAAACCAGGCCTTCGGACGGTTCGGAATAACCGAGAACGGCGCTGAGTGTGGCTTGCGGAAGCGTCGTGGTGTCGACCTGTGTGCTGAACGTGGTGCCCAGAACCGGCGTCGTCAAACCCGAGAAGAGCTCGTCGTTCACGCCCGTACCGTTGTAGGCGACGAGGAGAGCGGTATACGGGTCGTAGCCGTCGATGCCCGTGAGATTCCAGCCCTGTGGATCGAGGAACTGCCCGAGGTCACGCGTCTCGTAGAAGCGATCGAAGCGGCCGTACTGGGCGAAGTTTGAGGCGCACGAGCTGAAGCCTGCACTGGCAATACCGAAGACGCGCTTGCGCGGATCGAAGAGCGGTGATCCCGAGCTGCCGCCCTGGATGATGCCGACTTCGAACGAAACGTTCCAGCGGTTCGATGCCAGGGCGGGGGCCTGGTTGTCGCGTTGGATCTTCTTAGGATTGCCGGCCGGGTGACTGACGCCGACGGCGGGCGCGTCGATGTCCTCAGCGAGAGTCCAGCCGCAATAGAAGGGCTCGTAGGACGAAGGGGGCGTTTGGGTCAGAACGTAGAGGCGCCCGTCGTAGGGATTGCTGGCCTTCAAGAAGGTGGCACCGGAGAGTGTCTTGGACTGGGACGAGCCTCCGCTGGAGCAGCCGGTACGTTCATACTCGAAGATGAAGACGGCATTGGTGATATCGCCGCAATGTTCGGCGGTCATGATGAAGGGGGTGCCGTCCTCGGCCGTGTTGTTGACGAGGAAGCCCGTGCACCCGCCTGCGCCGCCGATCATCCATACGACGCCGCGCTTGACGTCTTGAAAGTTGTCGCCCGCCGGACAGTTGATATCGACGAGACAACCCCCTCCCGAGAACTGCGCTTCGCTCAAGTGGGCGAGGATGTTGCGGTAGTCATGGGTGACCTCGCCGACTTCCAGGGCCGGGAGTCTTCCGCCCCTTGGATGGACGTACTCGACGAGGATGCGGTCACCGGCCACGGGCTGTACGGCCAGCTTGCCGTTGGGCTTCTCGTTCGCTTCGGTGTACGCGCCGAGGATGTCGCTCTTTGCCGGGTCATAGAGGAACAGCAGGCCACCTTCGGGAATATCGAAGCGGGCGAAGGTGACACCCAGGGTCAAGGCGCCGGGTGACGCGATTTCCAGACGCCAAACCAGCTGGCCCGTCGACGTGATGTCCCAGCGTCCGTGATCCGTACTGGAGAGGGCGGTTTCGATGGTAGCGCCGTAACGGAAGGGCCAGTTGTCACGGTCCTCGTCCTCCGCAATCAAGGCGTCGACATCGGGCGTGGGAAGGACCACCAGGGGGACCGCTCCAGGCAGGGGTTCGGTGCTTGAGGCGGGTTCGCCAGGATGGCGAATCTGTCCGTGGGCGACGAGGGAGGCGCTGAGAAGGGCTGCGAGCTTTATCGAGAAACGCGGCATGGGGCAATGACGTAGGTGGTCGCGGTGGGCGGAAAAGATTCTATCCGACCACGGGCATTCCCGCGGTACCTGGGACAAGGCATCCTAATTCGGTCATGCGCACGTTGATCTCACTCCTCCTCATCTTCTCCTTATTCGGTACTCTTCAAGTTCTCGAAGCCAATGCGCAGCGACGCGGTCCAAGGGCTCAGAAGCAGGACAGATTAGGACCCTTGCCGGATTGGGCCCTCGAGAGTTGGATGTTCCGCCGGCAGGTGGGGCGTCCATTCGCCTTACTGGAGGCCAACGTGATCGATGTCGCCACCGGTGAGGTCATGGAGGGAGCCCACATCGTCGTGCGCGGCGACCGCATCGAATCCGTGGGCTACGACGACCCCCCCGAGGATGCCGAATTGATCGATGCGCGCGATCTGTGGGTCATTCCCGGGTTGCTGGATCTGCACGCCCACGTGATTCCGAAATCGCCTCTCTATCCCATGGCGCTCTCGGCGGAGGAGACCATGGTGAAGCTCGTGCAACATGGCGTGACCGCCATCCGCTGCCTGCCTTTGACTAGCGAGCACGCCCACGAATGGCGAGCCAAGATCACGCTCGGCCGCATCGTCGGTCCCGCGATGGTGATCAGCAGCCCCGTCTTCGAGCGCGAGCCCCAGCGCACGAGCTTTGGCTTCGGCGATGCGCAGACCGCGTCCGAATGGGTGCGCCGCGAAGCCTTGAACGGCTCGCGTTGGATCAAGGTGTACAACGCGATGGACCCCGAGTCGCTCAAGGCGATCGTCGACACGGCGCACGAATTCGGCATGAGGGTCTGTGGGCACACCGAGGAAGTTCCACCCTTCGAAGCCTCGGAGATCGGCATGGACTGCGTCGAGCACATGGTCTCGATCCCGCTCTCTTGCATGCGCGACGTCGAGCCGCCGCCGGGCATGGACCTGCTCGCGCGCACGGCCTGGCGTTGGGAGAACTACGACGAAGCCCAGGGGCTGCGTCTCATGGAGACGTTCAAGAAGAACCGCACGGCCTGGGTGCCGACGCTCGTCGTCACGGAGAGGATCATCACAATCAAGGGCCACGACGGCAGTTCCCAGACCGACGAATCCGTACTCACCTCGCTGCGCGAAGCCTTGACGAAGTCCGCCCGCCTCGCCGTTCACCTCCACCGCATCGGTGGCCGCGTCGGTCTCGGCACCGACTTCCCCATCGACGGCGTTCTCCCCGGCGTCTCCGTCCATCGCGAGCTCGAACTCCTCGTCGAAGCGGGTGGCGCCACCCCCCTCGAAGCCCTTCAGATCGCCACCCGCTCCTCCGCCGAAATCCTCGGCCTCCAATCCCTTCTGGGCTCCATCCAAAAAGGCTCCCTGGCCCACCTCGTCCTCCTCGACCAAAACCCCCTCCAAAACATCTCCAACACCCAGACCATCACCCAGGTCATCCACGACGGCCACCTCCTCCAAAAACGCTAGATAGGGAGTCACGCAGCGGGTGCTGTGCGACTCCGTATCTGGGGTTCAGTTGCCGCTGCGTTTGACGGTCCAGCCGCGTTTTTGGAGTTCGGGGATGAGGCGGTCGCGGTGGTCGCCTTGGATTTCGATGACGCCGTCACGGGTGGTGCCGCCGGAGCCGCATTTTTTCTTGAGCTCCTTGGCCAGGGCGGTGAGCTCTTTGCCGTGGAGCGGGACGCCGTGGACGGTCGTAACCCCCTTGCCCTTGCGTCCTTGGGTTTGGCGGCCGACGCGGATGATGCCGTCGTTGGGGGTGCCGGGTCCGGTCGTGCGGCAGCGGCATTCGGCGATCGGTTGATCGCATTGGGGGCACAGTTGGCCGAACTGGGTGGAGTAGACGTAGCCGCCGCTCATGGGCGCATGATAGAGCGATTAGCTGCCGCGTGGGAGGCTCTGTCCACGCTGGAGGCTTGCGCCCAGCGGTCCCCAAATGACCTCCCTGAGACAACGCCCAGCATGAGCACGGCGCCTACCCCCAGAATCCTCGCCTTTGCCGGGAGCGCCCGCCGTGACTCCGTACGAGGGCGACCACGAGGCTTCCGAAGGCCCCCCGCCAAGGCGCTCGAGATCCAGACGGCGATCAAGTCGCGTGTCCGAGGCGTGACGAAAAAGGCGCGAGCACCCGTGGATGCTCGCGCCCGAAGTTCAGACGGCTCGTTCAGGGGGACCTAGCGAGTCGTGAATGTCCACTCGTTTCCGATCGTCGTACCGCTGCCATTGACCGAGTCGATGCGCCAGTGGTAGGTCGTTCTACGGATGAGGTTGGAGGTGGGGTTGACGCCCGTCGTGCTGCCGCTCAGCGCCGTTCCGTTGGCGGGGAGCGAGCCCGCGCCGAGACGGATCACCTGGCTCGTGACGCCCGAGCCCGGGGTCCAGGTCAGGTTCATGTTGGGGCGCACGCGAGTGGCGCCATCGCTCGGGTTGGGATCCGATGCCTGGCCCGGCAGGCCTCCGCCGCCGCTGCCTTCCGTGGTGAAGCTCCAGACCGAGCCCGTGGTGGTGCCGTCATTGTTTACCGAGTCCGCGCGCCAGTAATACGTCGTGCTGTTGGCCAGCGTACCTGGGTCGTAGCTCGTTCCCGTCTGATTGCCGATGGAGGCCGGCGGGTTGGTCGTGCCGAAGTAGACATCGTGGCTGGTTGCACCGCTGCCGGCAGTCCAGCTGAGGGTTGCAGTGACGGAGACGCCCGTGGCGCCATTGCCGGGGTTCGGACCGGAGTTAGCGCCCGGTCCCAGCGGAGGATCGGCACCGAGATCGACGCGGAAGTTCGCCAGCGTGCAGCGCAGGCGGTTGACCTGCTCCGCCGTGAACTCGTTCATGCACAGATCGTCCGTGTAGTCCATGTAGTTGGTCGTCGGGTCCGGCGTGCCGCACGTCGTGCGGTTGCCGCAGCCGAAGAACGACGAACTCTCGGAGTTCGTATCGCAGATCAAGTCGCCGCTGGTGTAGCAGCCGGGGGCCGTGCCTGTGGCGCAACCACCCTGGAAGGTGTGGTAGAGACCGAGATAGTGACCGACTTCGTGGGTTCCGGTACGACCCTGATTGTAGGGGGCCCCGCCGGGTGCGTTGCGGCCGACATAGCGCCAGTTGAGAACAACGCGATCGAAGTTGTTGCCGACGACGCCGCCACCGTTCGGGACGTAGGCGTAACCGAGGTTGCCACCGGCCTGATTCGTGTAGATGTTCAGGTACTGGTTCGTGTCCCAGGCGAGGGTGTTGTAGTACGTACCTGAGTCGTTGTACCAGTTGTTTCTGGTCGAACGAGTCGTTCCAGCGTGAACGAACTGAATCCGGCTATCCGAACCGTTTTGGGGGGTTCCGTTGCTACTGCCTGCCGTCGCCCGAAAGTCCTCGTTAAGGATATCGATCTGGCTTGCGAGCAGCGCGTCCGACACATCGCCCGTGCCGTTGTTGCGCATGATAACGTGGAACACAACTGGGATCTCGTAGATGGTTCCGCCGGTCGGCTCGTACTCCGTCGCCGGGTTGGTGCTCGAGCTGCTGCAATCGGAAGTCGTTCCGAGACCCAGAACCTGCGGAAGACGATCGGAACCACAGGCCATGCCATGCTCGACGAAGAACGCCGAGTCGACATAGTCGTAGAACGTCTCGTAGTAGTATGTGCCATGGGCGTCAGCGGCAAAAACGGACCCATCTTCATTTTCGTAGACGAAGAAATCGTTGTTTTGGGGACCCGAAAGGCTGACGGACTGGGCGGATACGAAAGAAGCAGCCGCCAAGAGGGCAGCGGCTGCGCCAGAGAAGCGTAGGACTCTCATGCAGTTGGCCTTTTAGTTAGTGTGAGACTGGGGTGATCCCGCTTCCGCTGCAATCGGCCGCGGGGCTCATTTGTGTGAGTACGGTACTACTCGCAGCCCTACAGAAACGCTAGGCCC
>CBFIHP010000006.1:0-219262 GCA_965662355.1 Planctomycetota bacterium
CATAAAGTGGCGCGGACGACTCGGAGGGTGAATCATGTTCACTGGCGAGTCGCTCCATAGCCTCGATGCGAAGAACAGGGTCTTCGTTCCCAAGCGTTTCCAGCATGTGCTAGGCAACGCCGCGGACGGCCACCCGAAGCTCGTTCTGACCCGTGGCTTCGAGAAGAGCCTCTTTCTCTTCTCGACCCAGGGTTTCAACGAGGTCCTGCGCCGGCTCAAGACCCAGCCCTTCGGAGGATCGCGCATGCGCAACATGCAGCGTCGGTTCTTCGCCAACGTCCACGAGACGCAGCTCGATGCGTCGGGGCGAGTCGTCCTTCCGGAGAAGCTCCGTCGCTATGCGGAGCTCGAGAAAGAGGTGGTGATGGTCGGGGTCGCCGACCGCGCGGAGGTTTGGGACCGCGTGCGTTGGGGACAGTTCGAGGAGGAGGGTGCTGATGAGTACGACGAGCTCGACTCGGTTCTCACTGGCGATTCGTTCTACACAGAACCCGAGCCCGACGACGAACCGTCGCGCAATTGAGGAGGTTCAAAGAGGAGGATGATTGCCTTTTGGGGGGATGTCATGAGTGAGCCTGAACGCGTGCACACACCCGTTCTCGTGCGCGAAGTGTGTTCGCACTTCACGGACGAGGCTCCCGAGTCGATCGCCGGATGGGTGATCGACGGAACGCTTGGCGCCGGTGGTCACAGCCGAGCGTTGCTCGAGGCGTACCCCAACATCAAGGTCTTCGGCCTGGATCAGGATCCCGAGGTCCTGTCCATCGCCAAGCGCGACCTCGCCGCATTCGAAGACCGTGTCGTGTTCGCACGCGGTCGGTTCTCGCGGCTCTTCGCGCTACTGAGTGAGGCCGGCATCGAGTCGGCCATCGGAGTGCTGTTCGATCTCGGTGCGAACTCACTGCATTTCGATCGTCCCGAGCGCGGTTTCAGCTTCGCGGCCGATGGGCCGCTCGACATGCGCATGGATCCCGAGCGGCGCCGCACGGCGGCCGACATCGTGAATTCCTGGGACGAAGAAGATCTCGCCGACCTCTTCTATCACGAGGGCGGTGAAAAGAACTCCCGACGCATCGCACATGCGATCGTACAAGCGCGTCGCCGCGTTCCGTTCCTGCGGACCTCGGCACTCGCGGAAACGATCAGTGGGGCGTCGGGTAGAAAAGGCGGGCGGATACATCCGGCGACGCGGTCCTTCCAGGCTCTGCGTCGTGCCGTGAACGAGGAAGCGGACGAGCTCATGCACGGCCTCAAGGTGGCCGAACGCGTCCTCGAGGATCACGGTCGACTTCTCGTTATCACCTTTCATTCGGGTGAGGACGGCGTGGTCAAGCGGTACCTTCAAGAGCGTGCCCGGGGAGGCTTCTGGCAGCTGGTCAATAAAAAGCCTCTCGGACCCGGGGCGGCCGAGCGCCGAACAAATCCCCGGGCGCGCTCAGCTCGTCTTCGCTGTGCCATGCGCAAGCGTGGCGCGGACGACGCCCTATCCTCGTTGGCGGACGAGGTTTGGGAGGAGGCGCAATGATGAAGAACCTCCTCGCCATCGGACTGTGTGCCGGCATCCTCGTTGTGGGGCTGGTCACCAGTTCGATCTCGGCCAAGAATCGCAAGCGCGAGAGCAGGCTCGATCAGATGCAACGCAAGTGCGAACAGACCGTGCGTCAAAACGAGCACCTGAGCATGTGGAACTCGCAGAGAGAATGGGCGCTATTCTCGGACGAGGGCTTACCCGAAGACGAGCGTGAAGCGCTCCACGAGAGACCCGTTCCGTACGTGGACATCTAGCACTCCGATGGCCAACCAGACCTTCTCTTCCGCCTCGGGGCTACGGCCTGCTAGCGCCTTCGTGGTGATCGGGATCGTCATCGTTGCCGTCGCCATTCAGATCGCGTGGGTGTCGTACTGGCGCGATGGGAGCCAGCCCGCTCGGGTCGAGGAAGAGACCCGCAAGCAGCCGGAGTATTCGATCTCCGATTCGCGGGGCCAGGTCCTGGCTCGCTTTCTGCCCAGCGTGTGTCTGAACATGTCGCCGCGCAGCATGTGGCAAGCCCACACGCCGGAGCTGATGGCCGAGGAGATCTCCAAGGTCCTCGACCGCTGGGTGGACTCGGACACGCTGCTCGCGCTCTTCTTTCCGGATGCCGACGATCTCGGTGTGATCGAGGTCGATGGCTGGAACATCAGCCCACGACAGGCGGAGCGCATCAACGAGTGGATCATCTCGGGGGCGGGATCGAAGAAGGGGCACCTCGAGGGAATCTGGATCGAGCGTTTGCCGATCAGGGACGCTGGCGAGAGGCTGTACCAGGAGCGGCTCTTCTGGCGACCGAAGGCTCTGCTCTCCAAGGCACACCGCGAGCTGCACGGATCCCGCAGCGCGTGGCGCTGGGCGAGGCGCTTGGCGGATGGGCTCACCTGCTGCATCCTCGAACCCGAGGAAGCCTCGCTCTACATGGAGTACGAGCCCAAGGAGAAGGACGTGGTTCGCGCGGGGCTCTGGGCCGATCTTTGCCCTTCGGCCGACACGACGCCATTGAGGGGCATTCCTCCCGACAAGCTCGTCGCGTTGCGCAACGTGCTCGCAGACCAGGGCGTCCTGCCCTGGCAAATGGACATCGTCTACGACCGCAAACGCGTCTATCCTGCCGGTAGGGCCCGTTTGTTCGGCTGCTGGGGCTACGTCGAGCACGACGCTACCGAACGCACGCCCCGGGGGGGGCTCGAGCGGTTATGCGACGAAATGCTCGCGGCCAAACGCTGGCCCGTGCCCGAATCAACGCCCGAGGTCTACACGTGGCGCAAGGACCGTACGGTTCGTGGGCGACGCTCCAATAGCTTCGTCTCCTATGAGCCTGCCAGCTCCGTGCCGGTGATCGTTACGACCCTGGACCTCTCGCTACAGGCCTTCGTGAAGGAGGCTCTGGCCGAGGTGATTGCAACGCACGAGCCCGCGCTCGCCATGGCGCTCGTGGCGGACGTCGCGACCGGGGATGTGCTAGCTGTGGAATCGCTTGACGCCTACGGCGTGCAGTACTTCGTGCCGCTCTACCATCAGTTCACGGTCGGCTCGACTTTCAAGCTTGTGACCATGGCGGTCGCCCTCGAGGAAGGAGTCGTCGATCCGACCGATCCGATCGACGTCGGTCAGGGGGCGTTCCGGGTCAACAACAGTGAAGGTCGGCCGACCCGCCGTGTTATTCGCGAAGCCGAAGGAGCCCGGACGGGGATCATTCCGGCCGCGGAGTGCGTCGCTTTCTCGAACAACGCCGGCATGGCCAAGATCGGTCTGCTTGTCGATGACGAGCGCTTCCACGCTTACATGAAGCGCCTCGGCTATGGAGAAAAGCCGGGCACAGGTCTCGGGTCCGAACGTGGGGGGTCGATGCCGAAGCTGCCGTGGAAGCGCCAATACACCCACGCGTCCATCGGTTTCGGACACGAACTGTCTTCGACGCTCTGGCAACACGCGACCTCCCTGATCTCGATCCTGCGCGGTGGACTCTATCGCCCATTGCGCATCGTGCGCGGCCTCGAGCTGGACCAGGAACGCTACGAGTGTTCCCTGGAGCCTGGAGAGCGGGTTTTCAGCGAGGACACCGCCAACAAAGTGCGCCAGATGATGCGCTTGGGTTCGCAGATCGGTACGGGCGACGACCTACGACCGCTCTTCGAGAAGCACCTGGCTGCCTGGGCGGGACGGGACATCGACGGGCTCGATTTCGATTTCGGCACGAAGACAGGGACCGCACAAAAGGTGCCGACCGAGGTCTGTCTGCACGTCGAGCTTGGCCTACAGCAAGGCACCTCCACGGGCGTGGAGAAGCCTCACAAGAGCTGTTACACCAGCTCGATCTGTGTCTTCGGAAGCCGTCCGGGGGACGACCGAGAATTGATGGTTCTCGTGGTCGTGGACGAACCCCGGGGCGAGAAGCGCTTCGGCGCCCAGGTCGCAGGGCCTGCGGCCGAGAAAATTCTCAGCGAGGCTCTCGGTCTGACGAAGAGCGGCGAGGCACCCGACAGCCAGGGGGCTCTTGGCTTCGGGACGAGCGAGCTGGCCTTCTCGAACAAGAAATTCCAACCCTGGCGGGTCGTAGAGCGCGAGGAGTGGGCGTCGGAAGGCGAGACGATCCAGGGGGATTCCCCATGGTGAAACTCGCACTGCTTCTCGAACGTCTCGGGGGTGAGTGTCTGGGCGCGAGGGGCGCGGCCAAGAACCCCGAGATCGCCGATGTCCACCTCGACAGTCGCCGCGTTGGGAAGGGCGAACTCTTCGCCGCGTTGCCCGGAACGATCTCCGACGGGGCCCGATTCGCCGTGGATGCGCTGGAAAAGGGAGCGGTTTGTGTTCTTTCTCCAGCCCCCCTCAAGGGCATCTCTGGGCTGAACTGGGTCCACCCCGAGGCGCGCCGGATCGCGGGCGAGGCAGCGGCCCTGATTCACGGACATCCGGGCCGCAAACAGGCCGTTATCGGAGTCACCGGAACCAACGGCAAGACCACCGTGGCACACATCGCGGGCGAGCTCCTCGAACACGTCGGAAAGAAGCCCGCCGTGATCGGCACCGTGGCCGTAAAACTGCATGATTCCGCCCCAAAACCGGCAACGCACACCACCCCCGATGCCTGCGAGCTCCAGCGTTTGGCGGCTCGAAATCTGGCCCAGGGGGGGGATACTTTCGTCCTCGAGGCGAGCTCCCATGCCCTCGACCAGGAGCGCCTGGCCGGGCTGGAGCTCGATGTCGCAATCTTCACCAATCTGACCCGCGATCACCTCGATTACCACACGAGCCTGGAGGAGTACGCCTCCGCCAAGGAACGCATCTTCGACCACCTAAAAGAGGGCGGAGTTGCGGCGGTGAACCTCGACGATCCCGCTGCGGAGCGTATGATTCTCGCCGCCGAGAAAAAAAAAGCTCGTGTCATCACGTACGGGACCAGGTCGCCGAGTGCGATCCTGTCCGCGTCTCTATCTGATGCTGGCCCACTGGGGTCTCACCTGTTCCTACAAGGTATGGGGATTCCTCGGACCGGGTTCTTTCTACCCCTAGTTGGCCGGCACAACATCGAGAACGCGCTGGCGGCGATAGCCGCGGTCCTCTCGGTGGAGGCGAGCCCTTCCCACGTTTTGGGAGGGCTCGCCTCTATCTCTTCTCCACCTGGACGCCTCGAGCGTGTGGAGACCAGGAACACCGGACTGAAGGTGTTCATCGATTACGCGCACACGCCCGACGCGCTCGAGCGCGTGCTGGAGACGTTGCGCGAGCTCATGACTCTCGACGACGACGAGAGTCATGCGATTCTCGAGGGCAGGTTGATCTGCCTCTTCGGTTGCGGCGGCAATCGCGATCGCGACAAGCGTGCTCCCATGGGGGAGGTCGTCGGTCGCCTCGCGGACATGGGCATCGTCACCAGCGATAACCCGCGCTTCGAGGATCCCGAAGCGATCATTCGCCAGATCGTCGTGGGCTTCGAAGGCCAGAATGCCGACGTTATCGTCGAGCACGACCGCCGGGCCGCGATTCGCAAGGCTCTGCGCTTGATCGGTCGCGGCGACGTCCTTCTGATCGCGGGCAAGGGGCACGAGGTCTGGCAGCGCGTACGCGAGCGCCGGGTCCCGTTCGAGGACAAGAAGGTCGTCATGGAGGAGCTTCCGTGAAGCCCTTCTCTTTTCAGGAGCTGCTCGACTGCACCGGCGCCGTTCAAGTGAGTGGCGATTCCTCGCTCGAGATCGCAGGCGTCAGCACGGACACGCGCAGCCTGCGCCGGGGCGAGCTCTTTCTGGCCCTGTCCGGACCGAACTTCGACGGCAACGGTTTCGCCGAGAAGGCCATCGCCGCGGGCGCCTCTGCACTGCTTCTGGCGGATCGTGAACGCGAGAGCCTCGATACCGTGTCGGAGCGCATCCCGCTTGCGCTGCACCCCGAGCCGCGCGAGGCCTTCGCGGAGCTGGGCGCGTGGTATCGCTCGACCCTGACGATTCCCCTGGTCGCCATCACCGGCTCCTGTGGCAAGACCACGACGAAGAACATCCTGCGCGATCTGCTCAGTGCGCGCATGCAGGTCGTCGCCTCGCCCAGCTCGTTCAACAACGACGTGGGCGTGCCCCACACGTTGCTCTTGGCGGAGGAATCGACCGAGATCCTCATCTGCGAGATCGGGACCAACAACCCCGGCGAGATCGCGGCACTATCGCGCCTCGTGCGCCCGACGGCCGGCGTGGTGACCAATGTCGGCGCGGTTCATCTCGAAGGCCTCGGTTCGGTCGAGGGCGTCGTGCGCGAGAAGGGCGACTTGCTCAGCACCGTGCCTCCCGAGGGATTCTGCGTGCTGAACGCCGACGGGCCCTTCTACACCGAGCTGTGCGCTCGATGCGACGCACGTGTCGTGTCCTTCAGCGTCGAAGCACCCGACAGCGAAGCCGGCGATCTGAACGCGACCGAGCTGCACTCGCATGCCGCCGGAACGCGCTTTCTCCTGGACGGCCGAGAGATCAGCTCGCCTCTTCGCGGAACGCACAACGTTCAGAACCTGCTCGCCGCTCTGTGCGTGTGTGTGGGGCTGGACATTCCCATCGAGGACGTACTTCCCCGGGTCGCGACGCTATCGGCGGGACCGCACCGGCTCGAATGTATCGAGCTGCACGGAGTCACCGTCCTCGACGACAGTTACAACTCGAATCCCGAAGCCCTGCGTGCCGCGTTGCACACCTTCTCTCGCGAGGAGCGTGCGGAGCGCCGTGTGTTGGTCCTCGGGGATATGCTCGAGCTTGGAGCGCTCGCGGCGGAGCTTCACCATCGTCTGGGCAGCGAAGCCGCTGAGAGCGACATCTCCGTGCTCGTTCTTGTAGGCGAGCTGGCCAAGGCGGCCGGCTCCGGAGCGCTTGAGAAGGGCTTTCCGCCCGAAGCGCTGTTGCACTATTCCAGCGCCGCACACGCGGCGGAGGCGGTTTCCACCTGGTCGCGCGAGGGAGACTTCGTGCTGGTCAAGGGATCCCGCGGCATCGGACTCGAAAACGTCGTTCAGGCGTTGCGCGAAGAGTGGGGGGAGGGTCCGCTGGAGCGGGCCCCCGAGTAAGCGAACTTCAACAAACAAGCCTTCAGTGCTGTACGCCATCCTGCACGACTGGCTCGGGGTCCGGCTCTTCGGATACATCTCGTTCCGAGCAGCTCTAGCCGCCCTGTCCGGCTTCGCACTGGCCCTTTGGTGGGGCCGGCCGACGATTGCGTGGCTGATGCGTCAGCGCGTTACGGAGAGGTTGACCGACACCGGCTCCTACGCGTTGTCGCGGGGCGCCGAGCAGGCTGGCAAGCACCTGACCCCGACCATGGGGGGGAGTTTCCTCGTCGCGGCTCTGCTGGCGTCGGTGCTCCTGTGCGCGCGCCTCGACAACCTGCACGTCGTCCTGGCGGTGCTCTTGACTGCCGGCCTCGCAGCTGTGGGCTTCGTCGACGACTACAAGAAGCTGACCGTCAAGGGCTGCAAGGGACTCAGCAGGAGTGCCAAGATGCTGGGGCTTTCGAGCGTCACTCTCGGCGTGCTCTTCTGCTACGCCTGGTACGCGAAGACCAGTGGCCGCTGGACCGCCCTCGATCTCTATCCGCCATTCTTCAAGGATGCGGCCATCCCGTTGGCCCAGGCAGGCGCCTTCGGACTCGTGGGTTTCCTGGCCTTCGAGTGGTTTGTGGTCGTGGGGGCGGCGAACGCCGTCAACATCACCGACGGCATGGATGGGCTGGCCGCCGGGTGCATGATCATCTCGTGTGCTGCGCTCGTCATCTTCTGCTATGTCACGGGCCGTCCGGACTGGACCGCGTACCTGAACGTGCCCCACGTTTCCCACGCCTCCGAGATGGCGGTCGTGGGGGCGGCCCTGTGCGGCGCGTGCATGGGCTTTCTCTGGTACAACGCCTTCCCGGCGCAGGTTTTCATGGGGGACTCGGGTTCGCTCCCGCTGGGCGGGATCATGGCCTGGATGGCGCTCGTCTCGAAGCAAGAGCTCGTCCTGCCCTTGATCGCCAGCGTGTTCGTATTGGATCTCTCAACGAGTTTTCTGCAGACGTTCTGGGCCAAGCGAAACAACGGCAAGCGCATCTTCACGATGGCCCCGATTCATCACGGTCTGCAGCACTACGGGGGCGTCTTCACCAAGCGTGAAACGGGCTGGCACGAAGTGCAGGTGGTCGTTCGTTTCTGGATTCTCGCCGCGTGCGGGGCTTTGGCCAGCCTAGCCCTTTTGAAGGTGCGCTGATGGCAAGAAACGCAGCATCGCGAGTCGTCTCTCTCCCTGATGGAGGTATCGGGAGAGGAATCGCGGGTGGCATCCGGGGAATCGGAGGCGCTTCTCGTACGGGCGAGCAGCTGACGATCACCGGCTTTCTCGACAATCTGACGAAGAAGGCCGAGGAGTTCGATCCGATGCGCCCGGCGAAGCGACTCTTCATCGTCGCCTTGGCTCTGTGCGGTCTCGGTTTCCTGATCCAGATCTCCCATGCAGCCACGACGCGCTCGCCCGACGAATTCCTGGCCGAGGTTCGCTCCCAGGCGGCCTTCCGCATCGCGGCGATCGTGACGATGCTCGTCTGCTATCGCGTCGGGCCGTCGCGTCTGAAGCCCTTTCTGCCGCACCTCGTGGTGGTCGCGTGCGCGTTCTTGATCGGCGTCTTCATCGAGCCGTTCAAGACGGCCTTGAACGGTGCGAACCGCTGGATCGAGCTGCCAGGGGTCGGGTTGCGTTTCCAGCCCTCGGAGCTCGCCCGCATCGTGATCGTGCTCTGGATCGCGGATCGCTGTGTGCGTCTCGGACAGAAGGTCTTCGATCTTCGCCGCGGCGTGACGCCCATGCTGACCCTCGTCAGTGTCTTTGCCTCGTTGATCCTCTTCGAGACCGATTTCGGTGGCGCGATGATCTTCCTGATCTGCGCGCTCTCCACGATCTGGGTCGGCGGTGTGCGCCTGCGCCCCCTGGGTACGTGGGTCTTCGCTACGTGCGGCGGTGCCATCATCGCGGCCAGCCTGTTCGTGCCGTACACCCGCGATCGCATCGGGATGTTCCTCGGCACGGTCGAGAACGACCAGATGGCCCGTTCCCTCGACGCGCTCTCCAGTGGCGCCGTCACGGGGGCGGGTTTTACCCACGGCACTTTTCGCAACGCGGGCGTGCCGTACCTCGAGTCGGACTATGTTTTCGCCCTGGTGGGCGAGGAGTTGGGACTCCTGGGGATGTGGCTCGTGCTAGCGCTCGAGCTGTGTTTCCTCTGGTTCGCGCTCCGCATGGTCCTGTCGATTCGCGATCGCTTCGATGCGCTCGCTTCGTTCGGTCTGCTCGTCTCAGTGGCGTTGCAGGCCATGGTCCACGTGCAAGTTGTCTCCGGCCTCGCGCCCCCGAAGGGGATGACCTTGCCTTTCCTGTCCGACGGGGGCACCTCGCTGATCGTTACCTCACTCGCCGTGGGGTTGGCGCTCGGCGCGGCTCGCAACACCCACATGGAGCTTTACGAATGCAGTCCATAGAACGCTACGGTGTCGTCGCCCTGTGCTTTTTGATCGTCAGCCTGGTCGCGGTTTGGCTTTGGGACGATCAGGTCATCAAGGCCGGCGGGGCTGTCGTGCAGGCCTCCGAGACAGCCAAGGCCCAGGAAGAAGCAGCCCAAAGAGAGCCCGCTCAAAGAGCCAAAGGGGGTCGCAGGAACAAAAAGTACGACCAGCGCGGTGTGAGCAGAGCGGGCTTGCGGACGCAGGCAGGAATCCAGTCCACCGAGGCCGCTGTGACCGGCTCGCTCATCGCTTCCCAGACCGGCGTGGAAGCCGGACCTCTCACCCCGGAGAAGATCCGAAAGAGAAGACAGTCCGTGGCCCAGGCCGATCTCGAGCGCACACGCGCCGAGGACGAGGCCGACCGCATCGCCTGGCAGAAACAGGAGCGGGAGGCCCAGGAAAGCCAAGCAGCGCCGGGCGCGTCCTTTGCCACTCGGGATGGCGCCAGGCCCAGGAGCGACACGACTCGTGACGCGGAATTGCCTTCTCTCACCGAAGTGAATAAGGGCATGTTTACAAAACCCCAAACGGTCTCGCCCAAGCGGCGCGCCTCCAACGGAGGCTTGCGGCCGTATGTCATCCGCCCCGGTGACACGCTCTCGGAGATCTCGCAACGCGAGCTCGGAACCATGCACCGCATGAACGAGATCGTGGCGGTCAACGCGGGGTTGAATGCGAATCGATTGCCTGTCGGAGTCGAGATCCAGCTTCCCACGGGCAAGGGTCCTTCCGGTGCCACGCGTACTAACGAGAACACCTCACAGAGCGCCGCGAGTTCCGGCAAGGGACGCTTCATCGTCGGCTCGGGCGACAGTCTGTGGGTCATCGCACAACGGGAATTTGGAGATGGTTCGCGCTGGCAGGAGATTGCACGCTTGAATCCTGCGATCGATCCTGAAAGATTGACCGTCGGGGAGGTACTCGTTATGCCTGAAGGGACGAGGACGCCTTCGAACCAAAGGTCGGTGCCCAAGGTGGCGAACCGTGAACAAGTCCGGAGTCGAGGTCGAGGGAAGGTCCTATGAAGCGCGAAGTTACGGTGTTCTTGGTGCTGGGCTCATGCGTGATCTTTCTGCTCGAATTTCGCGCGGCGGTCACTTCGGTGACGCGCGCACTGCACGGGCCGTATCCGGCCGCGCAGCGTTCCCAAACCGCGACGATCCCAGCACTTCGGGCCATGATCTCGCCGGGGATCCTGTTCCATCCGGCGAGTTCGGAGCCGCGAGTGCCGCAGGCCAATGGGAAGAGCCTGGCGACATCGTCTTCAAACGACCCGAGCTATCTCCCCTCCCTGGCCGAGAACTAGCCGCGCCCGAGACACGAGCGCTGGTCTGTGCCTTTGCAGGAGGCGGGACCGGCGGTCATATCGTCCCTGGGGTGCACGTTCTCGCGCACATGCTCCGCGCGGGGACCCAGATTGCGAAGGTCGTGTGGCTCGGGGCGGGACGCGGGGTCGAGGAGCGTGTCCTCGATTCGGCGCGGAGCTTGCTCGGCGAGATTCCCCTCGAGTCGATTTCCCTGGGACTCGAAGGCGGGGGGGGCGGGGCCCCTTCGCGATTGCAGATCCTCCTGCGCCTCGTGCCCGCGATCCAGCGCGCGCGACATGCCCTGGTCGCGAACCGAGTGGATGTGCTCCTGGGCCTCGGAGGAGCCAGTACGGCCCCCGCTTGCCTGGCGGCGCGTTGGGCGGGGGTGCCCGTCTGTCTGCTCGAGATCAACGCCAAGCCTGGCCGGGCGACTCGCTGGCTGGCCCCCCTGGCGGACAAGGTGCTGTACGCCTGGCCCTCAAGCGTGCCGGCGAAAGCACCGGCGAACCACATCGTCACCGGGCCACCACTTGCGCCGGCCTTTCTCACAGGGGCTCCTGGGCCCGACGAGGTGCATGCGGCACGCACTGCGTGGGGCATGGACCCCACCCGGCCCGTGCTCTTGATCCTGGGAGGTAGCCAGGGGGCCCTCGGCATCAACCGCTTCGCCCGGAGCTGGGTCCCCAAGTTCCTGGCCGAGGGCGTGCAGGTGCTGCACCAGCTCGGTCCCGGGCGGCGGGCGGAGGGTGCCGCCGATCTGCAGGGCTACTTCCCCGTCGAGTACATCGAGGACGTGGCCGGGGTTCTGGCGACGGCCACCTGCGTCTTGTGCCGTGGCGGAGCCTCGACCCTGGCCGAGGTTGCGGCCCGAGGCCGTCCAGCGTGGGTCGTTCCCTATCCGCATCACCGCGATCGCCATCAGGAGGCCAATGCACGGGCACTGGGTGCGGGCGTGCATATCGTCGAGGAGAGCAACCTGGGTGCGGGAGCGTTCGCTGGCCTCGTCCGGCTCTGTCGTGACGAGGGGGCCGGGGACCGCGAGGCCATGAGCCTCGCTCTGCGAGCCGCGGTTCCCCTCGATGCCGGTGAGCGAGTCATGCGCGCGCTCCTGACGGCCCGCCCCTGAGCGCCGAGTCAGGCACGGGATTCCCCGCCTTTCCGCGCCCTTGCGTGACTTGGTGCTTGAACGTGACTTCCCAATGCTTCGAATGGAAGTCCATGCCTACACCTACTCATGAAGCCGCGGGTATGAAAGACGCGGCGGGCCGCGGCTTCCCCAGTTGTGTTCACTTCATCGGCATCGGCGGCGCGGGAGTCTCGGGACTCGCTCGTGTTCTCGCCAGCCGTGGGGTGCGCGTCACCGGTCACGATCGAGCCCCCTCGGGCATCTATCGATCCCTCGAAGAACTCGGTCTGGCCGTCTCGCTCGGCGAGTCGCGGGCGGAGTGCTTGCCGCCGGACGCTGAACTGGTGGTGCGCTCGGCCGCGGTACCGCTGGATGACCCGCAGGTACAGGAAGCGAGCTTGCGCGGTCTGCCCGTCTTGAAGTACGCCGACGCCCTGGGGCGCCTGGCGCCTCCCGAAACGACCCTGGCGGTGGCGGGAACGCACGGCAAGACCGGAACGTCGTGGATGCTATGGCATGCCCTCGATGGCATCGGGGAGGTTCTGCCAGCGCCTGTGGCCGGAGCGTTGATCGGTGGGATCGATCGTCGTCTGCGTTCGAGCGCGCTGGCCGGAGGTGAAGGTGGCTTGTTTTGCGTCGAGGCGTGTGAGTACGACCGCACCTTCCTGCGCCTCTCGCCCCACGCCGCGATCGTGACGAACGTCGAGGAGGATCACCTCGACTACTACGGCGACGTGGCCTCGATCCGGGCGGCCTTCGCCGATTTCGTGACCCGCGTCTCCTCGCAGGGCTTCATCTGTCTCGGGCGCGATGTGCCCGCAGAGGTCGAGCACGCCGCGCGGGCCGAATGCTGGCGCCTCGGGCGCGAATTCGACATTCGACTGACCGGTGAGACCCGCGGCGCTTTCCGCATGCGTCTCGTCGGACCGGGTTGGTCCACGCGAGCGATCCAGCTCAACGTTCCGGGCCACTTCAACGCCGAGAACGCTGCCCTGGCCTTGATGCTGGCCATCGGCGTACAGGCGCGCAGGTATGGACGCGATCCGAGGGAGCTTCTCGAAGGCGCGGCAACGGGAATCGAGCGCTTCGTCGGCGTCGCTCGGCGCTTCGAACCCTGGGGGCGGGTCGACGGGATCGATCTCATCCACGACTACGCTCACCACCCGACCGAGGTCCGTGTGACCCTCGAGGCGGGGTTGCGTTCGTTCTCGGGCGTCCCCGTGCACGTATTCTTCCAACCGCACCAGCACAGTCGTACGGCGCGCTTTCTCGAGGAGTTCGCCGAGAGCCTACGCGGAGCGCAACGGGTCGTCGTCGCCGATGTCTACGGTGCCCGCAACCACATCGATGGCGAGCGCTTCGCCGGCTCGCCCGAGCTCGTGCAGGCCTTGCGCCTGCGTGGCGTCGACGCGGTCTACGGAGGCTCGCTCCACGATTCTCTGCCACACGTCATCGAGGGCCTGCCCGGCCGCGCCGCGGTTATGGTGCTCGGAGCCGGAGACATCGAGGATGTGCGCGAGGATCTTTGTGCACAATTGGCACGCCGTACATCGGGTGGTGTTCCGCGGGTTTGAATCCTGTGGTTAGATGGCGGGGCCTCGATTGAAGAGCGCCCCTGACAAAGAAGACCGGCCGTGATCGAATCCAAGCGAGCCCCCGAATGGCCGTGTCCGGCGCTACGCAACGCGGACCTATCGGCCTATACGACCGCCAAGCTCGGCGGACGAGTCCAGTGGTTGCTCGAGCCGACCCATCCCGAACAGTTCGTCGAAGCCTACCGCGCCGCGCGGGAAGCCGGGTTTGCCCCGCGCATCCTCGGTGGGGGGGCCAACCTCTTGATCGCCGACGGTGAACTGGCGGGGTGCGTCATCACCACGGCGCGCATGTCACGCCTCTTCCGGCCGCGCGACGCCGACGTCGAACCCGAGATGGAGAACGAGGACGAGCTGCTTCCGCTCTTGCCGCACCTCGTCGGTCGTCCCGATCCCAACCTCGAACCCGAACGCAAAGAGGACCCACGCCTGGTCGCCTGGGCCGGCGCGGGACTGCCCGGCCTCGTGCGCACGACCAAGCTTCTCGGCTGGAGCGGCTTCGAAGGCATGGTCGGCGTTCCAGGTCACGTCGGTGGCGGCATCGCCATGAACGCCGGCGGCCGCTGGGGCGAAATGTGGGACGTCATCGAAAGCGTGCGAGTCCTGACTCCCGAGGGCGAGGTCGAACACCTCCAACGGGACGCCTGCAACCCGAGCTACCGCAACGGCAACCTGCAAGGCGCCATCGTCCTCGGTGCCGTCATGCGCTTCGAGGTTTCGACCAAGGCTCAGGTCGAGATGTCTGTACGCGCACACCTCGCCGAGAAGAGCGCGACCCAGCCCCTGACCGAGCGCTCGTCGGGTTGCATCTTCAAGAATCCCGATCCCGAGTTGAGCGACGGAAAGTCGGCCGGGCTCTTGATCGAGGAGTGTGGCGGCAAGGGGTGGTGCGAGGGCCAGGCCATGGTCAGCCCCAAGCACGCGAACTTCATCATCAATCAGGGCGGCGCCCGAACGAGCGATGTGTTGCGTCTGATCGAACGCCTGCAGGAGCTCGTTGCGGCGAAGACAGGGGTCGTCCTGGAGACCGAAGTCAGGCTCTGGACGTAGGCGTTCGAGCTTCTGTCGGGGGGACGGTCAGGGAACCGTGATCACGTCGAACTTGGTTTCGATGTCGAACCCACCAGGGCCGCTGACGCGCAATGCCACCGTATACGTTCCCGGGTTGGCATAGACATGGTTCGGGTCCTGAAGCAACCCGGACGCCCCGTCACCGAAGCTCCAGTTCCAGCTCGTGACGGTACCTACCGATTGGTCGGTGAAAGTGACCGCGAGAGGTGCGGGGCCCGTCGTTGGGCTCGCCAGAAAGGCGGCTTGGGGGCGTGCTTCTCTGGGGGCGAAACCGAGCGTGAGATCCGCGGCGTTGCAGAAGGTCTGATCCAGCGCGGGACCAAGTACGAGGCCTTGGGATATTCCCGTTCCCATCAGAAAGGGGTCTGCCGGGACGGGAAAGCCATGACTCGTCACGCCGCTCGGATCGGCCACCTTGACGAAGTTGAGCAACGAAGCACCGCCGGCGAGAAGTTCTCCGAAGCCGGGAAGGATCGTTCCGGAGATGGGGGTGGTTCGTAGCAGGATGACCGCGAATGTCGCTCCCGGGCGATCGCGATGGTCGACCTCAGCCGACCAGAACGTTCCGAGGATCGGCGGATCCGCCACGTAGCATGCAGGGTTGGTGCCGAGCCCGTTTCGATAGATCGCACCAGCAAGTCCACGCAAGCGGAAGTCGTCCACGTAGCCGAGAGAGGGCTCGCTCGCGTCGCCACCGTTGCCTGCCTGAACGCTCAGCGTGAGGGGCATTCCATAAACGGCGCCAGGGAAGAGCGTCCCCAGGTTCGCCATCACGGTTTCCATTTCAGTCATGGGCAGGCCATGAATCGACGACGTGTTCGGAAAGGCGCTGAACGTGTCCGCGTAGTAGAGATTGACCACGGTCGAGCCATCGGTGACATCGACGCTCATGAAGTCGTTCGTACCGGGGGCGGCAGCCGGGCCCCCGAGAAGGAAGGCCGCATAGAAGGCGAGCCCCGGTCTCAGGGGATCGAAGACGAAGGTCTGCGAGAAACCTGCCGCTCCCATGGGCGCGGTCCCGACTCCTCCCGGATTGGATGGGGGCAGCGCTGCGCTGGTCCCGGCCGAGGAAACCTGGGCCCATTTCAAGCCTTCCGCGGGAAGAGTGTTGTCGTCGGTCGCACCCAGATCGGGTTGGATCAGGTGTCCCGAACCTCCGCTGACACTCCACGGGGACAGGGGAGCTCCCCCGGCGAACTGGAGTTCGAAGCTGCCATCTCGCAGAGATGGGATGGTGACGAAGACGTAGTCGCTCTCCGTTTTCATCGAGCTCCCTCCGCTGCCCGTCACAGTGAGACTCACGGTGTACGTGCCCGGGAGCAGATACGTATTCGTCGGGTGCTGCTGCGTCGATGAGTTGCCGTCACCGAAGTCCCAGTTCCACTGGGAGATCAGCCCGATCGACGTGTCGTTGAAACTGACTGCCAACGGCGTCGCGCCGCTGGTGGGAGATCCGACGAAGTTCACTGTCGGTGGTGGGGGAAGAACGGTGACGTAGTCCGACTTCGTTTCGATGTCCGCTCCTCCTGAGCCCGTGGCGGTCAGGCTCACCGTGTACGTTCCGAAGAGAGCGAAGACGTAGCTGGGGTTCTGCAAGCTCGAAGTGCCCCCATCCCCAAAGGCCCAATCCCAGGCGCTGACGGTACCCGTCGTCGCGTCCGTGAAGGCGACCGTCAGGGGTTGGTTTCCCATCAGAGGCGTGCCGGAGAAATCAGCCGCCGGGACTGGCGGAACCACCGTGATATAGCCGGGCTTCGTTTCGACATCCAGGCCCCCTGGCCCATCGACGCTCAGCGTGACCGTGTACGTCCCCAGGGCGGAGTACACATGCGTGGGGTGTTGCAGGCTCGACGAGCCCGAGTCCCCGAAGTCCCAGCTCCAGCTCGTGATCGTCCCGGCGCTCAGGTTCGTGAACGTGACGGCCAAGGGGATCGCTCCTGCTAGTGGCGAAGCACTGAAAGCAGCCACCGAGCCGAGGGGGACGGTCGTGATGTAGTCGATCTTCGTCTCGACACTCGAACCACCGGGACCCGTTGCCGTCATTGAGACCGTGTACGTCCCGGGGTTGGGATAGAGGTGCATCGGGTCTTGTAGGGAGGAGGATTCCCCATCCCCGAAGTCCCAGCTCCATGTGCTGACAAAGCCCGAGGTCAGGTCGGTGAACACGGCACTCAAGGGTGCATTGCCTGTCAGGGGGCTACCAACAAACTCCGCGACCGGGGGAGCCGCGACGATGATCTCGTCGAGCTTGATCAGGGTGTCGAATCCACTCTCGCCTTCCACAACGAGCGACACGCTGTAGGTGCCTGCAAGTGCATACGTGTGGGTGGGGTTCTGCACGTTCGAAGTGGTGCCCTCACCGAAATCCCAGCGCCAGCTGGAGGTGTCACCCGTGCTCTGATCGCTGAAGCTGACCAGGAGCGGTGGGGGCCCGGCAGTGACATCGGAATCGAAGAGCGCCGCAGCGGTCTGTCCCGCCCGGGCATAGCCCATGAGGAAATCCGCCGCATTGCAGAACTGACCGGTTCCCGCCGGGCCGAGAATCATGCCCTGGGTCGCACCCGTGTTTCCCACCAGGGACATGTCGTTCGGGAGCGGGAACGCGTGCTGATCGACGCCTCCCGAGGCGGGCTTGACGCTGTCGAAGAGCACGAGCGATCCGGTGTCGATCAGGAGTTCTCCGAAGACCGTGGGGATGCCAGGGATCGGAGACAGGCGCCCGAAGATGACGGTCGCGGTAGCCCCTGCGAAGACGCTCGAATCTACCTCTGCCAGCCACGTCGTCCCTATAACAGGAGGTGGGGCGGAGTAGCACACGGGGTTGATGCCCAGACCATTGCGAAACATGGCTGATCCGGAAGTCAGCACGCTGATCAAGTCCACTTTGACCTCGACGTCACTCCCTCCCGGGCCAGTTGCGCTCAAGGAGACTGTGTACGTGCCTGGCGTTGCATACGAATGGGAGGGGTTCTGTTGGGTCGAGCTCCCCATGTCGCCGAAGTCCCAGCTCCATGACGTCGCCGCTGGTGTTGTCGCATCGGTGAACGAAACAGCCAGGGGCGCGGTACCGCCCGTGGGCGTCGCGGCGAAATCGACCACCGGTGGTGGCTCGACGACGGTGATGTAGTCGAGCTTGGTCTCGCCGTCGAAGCCCCCTGGCCCTGTCGATGTCAGAGTGACCGTATATGTGCCGACACTCGCATACGAGTGCGTCGGGTTCTGGAGCGTGGACGTGCCGATATCACCGAAGTCCCAGGCCCAGCTCGTTACGGAACCCGTGGTCAAGTCCAGGAAGGCGACCGACAGGGGACGTACCCCCGTCGTCGGGATGCCGCTGAACTCGGCCACGGGTGCCTGGGCTCCAAGCTCTGATGTGAGAGCGAACGAGAGGGGCAAACAGAGGAGGAGAACGAAACGCGGGGGGTGGGGATTCATTCTGGCAACCGTAGGCGGGGGGGGCGCACCACGTTGCCCGAGACGTCTCCGTGGTGCCGAATGCCGGTTCCCACGGTAGCCTGGAATGCCGAAGTCGGCTATTCCCTACGTGTATAGCAAACCGTGTGCCTTCAATCGCCCGAGCCTTCCATGGCACGCTTTCTCTTCCGTTTTGGATACCCAGCCCAGGAGTTGGGGGCGAAACGGTCGTTCAGGGCTGAGCCTGGGTGTGGACTCGGCTCCGAGTGGAGAAGAGTCCCCTAGACGTCGCTCTTCTGGCCGATTGCCTTCGCAAAGGCCTCGGGGCCGCCCACGACCGGAAGCTCGAGTGTCGTACCGTCGAGGTCGACGGTCATTTGGGTTCCGGGCTTGGGCCACAACGTGAAGTCGCGGTCGCTCGCGAAGACCATCAGGCCGATGCGGGCACCGGCCTTGACGACCTGATCGTCGGGCTGCAAGTCGAATTCGAGCTCGACGAATTCGCCCGGCTCGAGGGGGAGGCTGTCGTCGAGGGCTTCGCTGTTCTGGGGATCCGCCCAGCCACGCGTGATGATGTTGTCGTTGATATGTCCGCCGTCGGTGTAGGGCAAGGAGACGATCCAGACAGTGAGGTTGCCCGACTCCTTGTCGAGCGCCAGCTTGATCTTGATCTTGCCGGTGCCCGAGAAGTGCACGTCCTCGGTCAACTCGGGAGTCGCATAGAGCAGGCGGTTCGGGGATTTCTTGGCCTTGGCGAGGGCGGCGCCCGTGTGGGAGACGTCGTCGTGCAGCGCTTCGGTGCCCTGGCTCTTCGTCGGCGCAATGCTGAGGCCTCCGATGCCGGATCCGCCCGCTTCGACGTACAGCTTCACCGCCGAGGCGTCGGGGTGCGGATAGTCGGGGTAGGGGGTGGGATTGCCGATGCTGTCGCCCGTGCGCACGACCCAGGAACGCGGTTCCTCTTCGACTCCGTTTTCTACGTCGTAGAGGTAGCGCGTGAACCAACGGTTCATCATCGCGTGCGGCGGCGGGCCGCCGTGACCACCCTGATGGAAGAAGGCCTGAACGGGAACGCCCTTCTCTTTGAGCGCCGCATACATCTCGACGCTGTGCTCGGGCATGACGTTCCAGTCGTTGAAGGCGTGTGCCATCAACGTCGCCGCCTTCCAGTTCTTCAGCTGCTTTCTGTAGTTGCGACCGTCCCAAAAATCGTTGTAGTCGCCCGTGACCCGATCGAAGCCATCCATCAGTTCTTCGTCACGCACCTTGGTGAAGCAGTGCTCGCGAACCTCCGGGAATCCGCTGTGGATGAAGTCGAAGATGACGTCGATGTCCTCGCCCATGTAGCCGCCGGGGTGTCGGACGAGACCATTCGAGCGGTAGTAGTGGTAGTACGATGTGAGCGGCGCAACCGGGATGATGGCCTCCAGCCCCTCGACACCGGTCGTGGCGGCGGCGCACGGAAGTGTCCCGTTGTAGGACGTGCCCGTCATGCCCACCTTGCCGGTGCACCAGTAGGCCTCGACCTCTTCGTCACCATCGACCGAGGTGTACCCCTTGGCGCGGCCGTTCAACCAGTCGATGACCGCCTTGGGAGCCAGCGCTTCGCACTCCGCTCCAACGCCCGGGCAGCCTTGGGAACGACCCGTGCCGACGGACGAGGAGTGCACGACGGCGAAACCACGCGGAACCCAGTCGCGAACGTGCGTATTGGTGATCATCGGCCGCGCCGGCTGGTGGTTGATCTGCGGTGCGAAGTCACGATATGGCGGAAGGTCCCCGACTTCCTGACGCGGGCTCCACATGAACTGCGCCGAGGTGTTGCCGGTGCCCGAGTAGTACGGGCTGGTTTCGTAGACGACCGGGACCTGCAGAGCCTGGGTCTCGGTCTGCTCCTGGCGCGTGATGTCCACGTGCATGCGATCGAGCTTCCCATCGTCATCGGAATCGAACTCGGTCTCGACCCAGACGTTGTCCTGGATCCAGAGCGAGGGATCCTTGAAGGCCTTGACCACCTGGGCCTGGCCATCCTCGAACACGGGCTTTGCCTGGTCCTGGGCCGAGGCACTCCCGAGGACGGTCGCCAGGCATGTGAAGAGGCCGAACGTGAGGCCGCGGAGAGCTATCGTGGTGGTGCGTTGCATGATCCGAGCTGGGTTCTGGGTGCCGAGACGATCTGTCGAGCTCGCGCAGTATAGCGCCACCGCGGGCCGTAGAGGACCAATTCGGAGAGGCCAACGGAGCTCTTGCAGACCGCGCGGGGTGGGCTTTCTGCCGAGTCCTGGCTGGCCCAGGTCCTTTCCCTGGATCGGGGACTCGCCAGGCACGAGGGAGCAACTAGCCCTGCGGATGGATCCGATACACGCAGCGGCGGGCGCCCTCCATGAGATGTTCCGTGCGTTCGATCCGTACTCCCTTGCCAAGTGATTGGCTGAAGAGCTCGATTTCGCCGGCGCATAGCCCCCGACACAGTTCGGCGGCGGCGCAGATGGGGCAGTGGTTCTCGACCAGGCTGAATGAGCCGTCCTTGTTGCGCTTGCACTCGGCCATGTAGCCCTCCTCGGAGCGGAGCTTGGCGAGGGCCTTGACGCGTGGTTCCAGGGGCCCCTTGGCGGGGAGCTTGCGCTTGTAGAGGGCGAGCTGTTCGCGCGTGCGGGCGCGGACGAGCTTGTCCATTCCGCTGGCGCCGAAGCTCTTGCGCACGGCGGCGAGGATCTCGACGGTCAGATCGGCGTGACCGTCGGGAAAGCGGCCATGGGCCTTGTCGCTCAGTGACCAGACGCGGACCGGGCGGCCCACGGGTCGGCGTTCTTCCTCGAAGTGGACGAGGCCTTCCTGCTGGAGCTGGGCGAGGTGCTGGCGTGTCCCCATCGGCGTCATTCCGAGCCGCTCGGCCAGCTGGGCCGCCGTACGCGGGCCGCGGGTCTTGAGCTGGAACAGGATGCGCTCGCCGCTCTTCTCGCCGGTTGCCATCGGTCCAGCTTGGTGGGAAGGCCGGAGATGCGCAAGGAATCGCTTGCGAAAGATAGAAAAGTAAAGGCTTTCTAAAATGCAATCCCATCGGATACGCTATGGCCCTCGTTCACCACAGCGAGGAATCCAGATGACCCAAAAAAGCAATTGGCAAACGGCCCTTCCCCTGAACGAGCTCGAACCGGGACGCATGCACACGCACAAGCAGGCGGGGTGCCAGCTGGCCCTCGGCCGGACCGAGGCGGGCGAGGTCTTTGCTCTCGACAATCGCTGTCCCCACGAGGGCTATCCCCTGGCCCAGGGGACGCTGAGGGGAAATGCGCTGAGCTGTTGTTGGCACAACTGGAAGTTCGATGTGCGCGACGGCGTCTGCACCCTGGGGGGAGAGGATGTACGCACCTTCCCGGTGCGCGTCCGGGAGGGAATGGTCGAGCTGGACCTCAGCGAACCGGATCCCACCACCTTCTTCCCGGCCTGGAAGGCGAGTTTCGAGGCGGGTTTGTTCGAGCATGACAACGGGCGCACGATTCGCGATGGGGTGCGGTTGTTGCAAGGGGGCTACGACCCCTTCGTGCTGCTGGCGGACATCGTGGCCTACGACGGCCGGCATGCGCAGTACGGAACGACGCACACGCTGGCGGTGGCCGCCGATTGCGCACGCTTCATCAAGCAGGGAGCCGGGGTCGAGGCGATGTACGCGATCGCTCCGGCGATCGATTTGTGCGGGGACGCCAATCGTCGTCTGCCCACACGTGAACTCCCGGAGGCGATCCCGTACGCCGGTCCGCAAACGAGAGAGCTCTTGCGCGAGGCCGTCGAAAACGAAGACGTCGAGCGCAGCCTGGCCCTTCTGCGCGGGGCCTTCGATGGGGGAGTCCAGCACACGATCATCCAGGATTGGATGTACGCCATTCTGTCCGATCACTTCCTCGACTTCGGGCACGAGTTGATCTACATGATCAAGTCCCAGGACTTGCTCGAGCGTGTTCCCGAAAGCTACGCCCACGATTTCTACACGGGATTGCTCTTCAGGACGCTCCTCGGGACTCGCGAGGATACGTTGCCCTACATGCGCGGTTACGCCGAGCGCCTGGCGGAAAACAGGGATGCCTTCCCAGCGCTCCATGCCGCCTGTTCGATGTCGACGCCCTTTGCGCGTGGAGACTTCCTCCGGGTTCGAGATGCCGTGCTCGACGGAAGTCGAGAGGCGGCCTTCGACGCGGTTCTGAACGCGTTGCAGGCTCAGGTGCATCCGAGGCGTATCGCCGAGGCGCTGGTCGCCTCTGCGGCAATTCGTTTCTTTCGCTTCGATGTGGGCTTGGACTCGAATCCGGATGTTGCGGAGAACTGGTTGTGGGTGACCCACCGCTTCACCTTCGCCAGCGCGGTGCGCGAGGCGACGGAGCGCTTCGACTCGCCCGATGTGCTCGCCTTCTTGTTCCAGGCAGTGATGTTCGTTCACTCGGGCAAGGACATGGATCTTCCCGCCGAACGCCTCTGTTCGAGCGAGCCCCTGTCACTCACGCCCACCGAAGTTCTGGACGCGATCGCGGCGCGCCAAACGGAAGCGGCTGTCCGGGGTGCTGCGGCTCTGCTGCAAGACCCAGCCGGCCTGGCCGAGCTCGAAGTGCACATCGAGACGCTCGTCCTGCGGGATCCTCTGGTGCGTCCGATCGTCGTGGCCCATGCCATCAAGAGTTCGGTGGCGGCTTTCAACGAGGTCCGCGCCCTGGGGGGGAGTCCGGACCGCGCCTGGCCGCTGCTGGCCGTCGTGCGCTTCCTGGCCTCGCCCCTCGTCGAGCGTCGCGTCCACGAGGCCGTCGGGACGTCGATCCGCTGGGTCGCCGAAGGCATCATGCCCCGCAAGCTGACCCAGTAGCGGGACCCGATTCCCACTTCGGGGCAAGGGAGCCTCGGAAAAAGCCCCCTTCTCGGGGCCAAGAAGGCCGGTTACAAAGAACTAGGAGCCGAGTCCCGGAAAACCCTTGGGCGATCCGGACCCCAGGCCGATGTGGAGAACATTGGCAGCCGGGATCCCTGCGAGGCACTCGCAGAGCCCCTTCCCCACCTTCCCCCACCTTTGGATCGTTCCCCCACGATCCCTTCTCTGCGGAGCGAGCTGGTCTGGGGTCCCGGTAGCCATTTTTTTTGCGGCCCGGGGAAGGCGTCGCAAGCGATCGTCCCTAGAGCGCGGGGTAGAAGTACACCCTCGAGTAGAAGTACACCGTCGCAGCGGGCAAGCCGATCAGTAGCACGCGCGGACGCTTCGAGCCTCCCTCCCAGCACATGCGCGCGAACAGATCGGCCTTGCCCACCCTGTCCCATTCCTTGCCCAGGCGGGTCAGTACGTTTTCGAGCAGGCAACGCGTGCGCGCTCCCTCCGCATCCAGGGAAACGACGTTTCCTCCGCCTCGCTTCACTGCTGTTTCTCGGGCGCGTTCGCCCGAGACGTAGTTCTTCAAGCAGGCCAGGAGATACGTGCGGAACTTGCCGCGCCCCGGATCGGCATGCTCGAGCGCTTCGCGCTCGATCAGGGATAGAAAGAACCCCTGGGTCCAGTCCAGTCCATCATCGTGGGTCGCTCCGTTGTGGCGCAGAAAGCCATAGACGGGGTACCAGTAGTCGGAACACAACTCCTCGAGCGCCTTGTGGGCCTTCTCGTCCTGCATGCCAGCAGCTCGGACGAGACTCCAGCGCGTCGGTTGAAAGCCCAGCGGTGCGCGATCCATTCAGGAACTATACGGTGTCGGGCATGTTGCTTTCCGCCCTCGCTCTCTCCGCTCTGGTTTCTTTCCAGGTTGATTCGCCCACGTTCCGCGTCCCCTCCGGTCTGGAAGCACGCCTGTGGGCCGAATCGCCAGCGCTCTTCAACCCCACGGCCATGGACGTCGATGCGCGCGGGCGCATCTTCGTCACGGAAGCGGTGAACTACCGCAAGTGGGGCGGGCGCAACCCCGGGCGGGATCACGCCGAGGGCGATCGCGTCTTGATTCTCGAGGACACCGACGGGGACGGGCGTTGCGACTCCACCAAGGTGTACGTGCAAGAGCAGGAGCTGGTGGCACCCCTCGGCGTCTGTGTCGTGGGCGATCAGGTCTATGTTTCTTGCTCGCCGAACATCCTGCGTTACACCGATGCCGACGGTGACGACGTGCCGGAGAAGCGCGAGGTCTTTCTGAGCGGCTTCGGTGGGTTCGATCACGATCACGGTGTGCACTCCCTCGTCCTGGGGGCGGATGGATATCTCTATGGAGCCGCGGGAAACGCGGGGCCCCATCTCGTGACCGATGCCGCGGGCTGGGGGTTGCGCTCGGGCAGTCTCTACAACGGCGGTGGCCCACGCGCTTCCGACAACAAACCCGGGCTGCGCAGCGACGACGAGCGCATCTGGATCGGTGGATTGATCTTCCGCGTGCGCCCCGATGCCACGGGGCTACAAGTCCTGGCTCACAACTTCCGCAACCAGTACGAGGTGGCCCTCGATGCTTACGGGAACCTGTACACCGAGGACAACGACGATGACGGCAACCAGAGCACGCGCACGCTGTGGGTCATGGAGGGCGGCAACTACGGTTATGTCTCGGAGGATGGAGCCCGCAGCTGGCAAGCGGATCGAAGACCGGGACAGGACACGCAGACGGCCCACTGGCACCGCGACGACCCGGGTGTCGTCCCCAATGGAACGATCAACGGTGCCGGTGGTCCGACCGGAGTGGCCGTGTACGAAGGAGCGTTGCTCGGACGCTGGCTCGACGGTCGTGTGTTGAACTGCGACGCCGGCGCCGGTGTCGTGTACGCGCACGCTCCCGAGGTACGCTCCGGTGGCCTCGTGCTCGCTCCAGGCGAGCTGATCCGTGGCGCGGGCGAGGACGAGAGCGCACGCTGGTTCCGACCCAGCGACGTTGTGGTCGGCGTGGACGGAGCGGTCTACGTCGCCGACTGGTACGACCCCGGCGTGGGCGGCCACCAGGCGCGCGACGCCAAGGCCTACGGTCGCATCCTGCGCATCACGCCCGAGGGCGGTGCCCCTTCAGGGCCGGAGGGGCTCGGAGTGGAGTCGCCCGCGGTGGGAGTGCGTAACACGGCATTTCTGGCGCTGTCCGACATGGATGCGAAACGCCTTCAGGGCTCCCCGGATTCGCGTACGCGGGCCCGCGCTTTTCGAAGAGCAGGGGCCTCCAGCGAAGCACTCGCGGGGGAACCTGACGAGAAGGTCCGGACGGCCATCGTCCGTGCCCTGGGCTCGGAGCTCGAAAGCGCTGCCCGGTCGTTCCTGCCTGCGTCCTCGCCCCTTGTGCGAACCGTGACGCTGGCCCAGCTTGCTCTCCATGCCGGCGATGTTCCTGTCGCGAGCCTGGCGGACTACGCAAAGGCGGCTGCCTTCGACGCCGGGGAGCGCTTTGAGCTGGAGGCCTTCGGGCTGCTGGCGGCCGGCCGCGAGCAAGAGCTTTGGGAGCGCCTCACGAAGTCGAGCCCTGTGAGCGAGGACCTCGCGTGGCGTCTGCATCCGCCCGAGGCCCTCTTCACGCTGAGCGTGATCGCGGGCGATGCCGAGCGCTCGGAAAGCGACCGGCGGCGCGCCATCGATGCCATCGCGTTCATGCATACCCAGCTTGCGGCCAGTGCCATGCACACCTTGGCCTTGAACGGACCGGAGCAAACGCGGGCCTACGCATCCTTCTGGGCACGCCACCGGGCGGGCAACACCTGGCGCTCGTTCGAGCTGCCCCTGGAGTTGCGCGAGAGCAGCTTCGGGGACGCGGAGCGCATCTATGCCAGCGACGTCGTGCGCGAGGGCATGATCGAGGTCGACCTCGACATCCAGGGTGCGCGTGTTCTGTGGTTGATCGTGACCGACGGCGGCAACGGCAACTCCTGCGATTGGGCCGACTGGATCGAGCCGCGCTTCGTCACTGCCGATAGGGAGCACCCGTTGGTCAAGGAGACCTGGATCGAGGCCAGCGCGCAATGGGGCAACGTGCGCGTCGATGGCAACGCAGGTGGTGGGAAGCTGACCGTCGCTGGCAAGGTGTACTCGGGTATCGGAACCCACGCGAACTCGCGCGTGGGCTACGCCGTGCCGCCCGATGCGCTGCGCTTCCGGGCACGCTGCGCCGTGGACGACGGCGGCACGTCCCAGGCCGGTGGGCGGTCCACGTCGGTCTCCTTTGAAGCGCACATCGAAAGGCTGCCCGTGCGCGATCGCTTCGCCAAGTGGATCGAATTGCTCCGCGATGGAGCCGCGCATGACTCCAGGCGGAAAGAAGCCGTACGCGAGCTCGCGTTGGATGCCCAGGGTGGCATGTGGCTCGTCCACCAGGCCCAAAAGGAGATGTTGCCCCCCGCGGTGCTCACCGAGGCCGGCGAGCACATCTTCGCAAACCCCGATCTGTCGGTGCGGGCCCTTGCCAGCGAGCATTTCGAACGTAGCGCAGAGGAGCGCGAACTGCCCTCGGTCACGGAGCTCCTGTCCCTGGAGGGCGACGCTGGGCGCGGCCGCGAGGTCTTCTTCGACGAGCGTGCCCAATGCGCGACCTGCCACGCAATGGTGCGCGGCCAGCACCGACGCGGCGGCGACATTGGTCCCGAGTTGACCGCGATCCGCGAGAAATACGGTGCGGCCGAGATCATCGACGCCATCCTCAACCCCTCGGCGGCCATCGCCTTTGGATACGACACGTGGTTGATCGAGGACACCGACGGCGGATTGCACACGGGCTTCGTGCTGGCGGATGGCGAGTCCGTGATCCTGAAGGACACCCAGGGTAAGCGCCACACGATCGCAGCCGAGGACGTCGCCGATCGATTCAAGCAGTCACTCTCTACCATGCCCCAGGGCGTGGCACTCGGCCTCGAGCCGCAGGAGGTCGCCGACCTCGTCGCCTTCCTGCTCGAGCGGCCCGATGGAAACTGGAGGGCGGGGGAAGAGCTGGTCCTGTTCGACGGCACCAGCCTCGAGGGCTGGACGTACCATCTGTCGGATCCGAACACGAAACGCCAAGCGGTCTGGTCGATCGCTGACGGGGTGCTCTCGTGCGAGGGCAACCCCGTGGGCTATCTGCGGACCGAGACCGACTACACGAATTACATTCTCAGTCTCGAATGGCGCTTCGATCCGGCGCGCGGTGCCGGCAACTCCGGCGTGCTCTTGCGCGTCGTCGGCGAAGACAAGGTCTGGCCGAAGAGCATCGAGGCCCAACTCCATCACCGAAACGCCGGCGACATCTGGAACATCGACCGCGTCGATATGGACACGGATGCGAACCGGCGCAGCGGGCGCCGAACGACGCGGCGGGCACCCAGTTCCGAGAAGCCGATGGGGGAGTGGAACCAGTATCGGATCACCGTCGCCGGCGAGAGGCTGATGCTCGAAGTCAACGGCGTCCTGCAGAATCAGGCACGCTGGTGCGCGGAGGTACCCGGCAAGATCGCCTTGCAATCCGAGGGGGCCCCGATCGAGTTCCGCAATATCCGCCTGCGACAACTCGAGCGTCGCGCGTCGAGTCCCGCCGATGAATCGCCAGCAACGACTTCGGGATCTTCAGGGCAGCGACGTTCAAGAAAGTGACGTGCTTGCCGAAGCCTCCTACGGCAAGCGCCTTGCCTCTTGGATCGAAGGCCATGGTGAGTGAGCCCGACCACCGAAGGCGCGCGGGTGTCAAGGTCGTTTCCGTAGCGTAACGGCAGTGCCTGAGATACCCTTCGTTCGACCCTGCTGGGGGCACTCGGAGGGACCAGCCTGGCGTAGAACAGGTCTGGCACGCTGATTGCCAGTTTTTGCCCATGAGCTTCTCCATGTCATTCCGTTTCTGCGTTCTCCTGCTCTGTTCCCTCTTCGTGACGAGTGCTTGCTCGGAGTCCGGCTCCGGCGGGGTGACGCCGCCCCTCAACGAGCTCGACGTGCACTACGATACTCTTGGCTATACGGCCCATAGCGCCAGTCGAGGTCCGGGCTATCTGGCCTTCCTCGTGCTCGAGGACTCCCAGGGCGAGGATCTCAATGGAGACGGCGATCTCGAGGATTCGCTTCCGTTCGTGCGCTTCCATGCAACCGGCGAGACGCTCTCGCTCCGGTCCACGACCCGTGGGGCCCTTTACATCGCCGGTGCTGCGCAGGATGCAATCGTATTCCTCGCCAGCGAATTCGACAGCGGGGAGGACCTCAACGGAGACGGAGACATCATCGATGACGTGTTGCATGTCTATCGAACCGAGACTCGTGTCCTACACAACACCGGGCTCGGCGTCCCCCATGAGGTGCAGGAAGGCGTTTACGAACCCTATCCGGAGCCTTTCCTCACCCTGGAGGGCGACACCCTCGTTTTTCTCGTGAACGAGTCTCAGAACAACGACGACATCAACGGCGACGGGGACATCGATGACTCGCTGGTTCACTTCTATGACTTCACGTCCAACCTGGTAACCGTCACGAAGACCGAGGCCTTTCTTCACCGGCGCTTGCTTTCCGAAGGCACGTTGCTCTGCGGCACATGGGAGAAGGGCGTGGATCTGAACGGTGATGAGGATGGTGACGATTATGTCCTCACCCGTATCGATTATGAGAACGGGGTGTACCGGACCATGGAATACGGGCTCGCCCTCGATCGCCCCTTCTTCCCCAATGTGATCGCGGAG
Source organism: Planctomycetota bacterium (assembly GCA_965662355.1). Lineage (GTDB taxonomy): Bacteria > Planctomycetota > UBA1135 > UBA1135. The sequence goes on from CBFIHP010000006.1 coordinate 28,652, forward strand.
GGTGAGGGATTCAGCTTGGTGACGCTTTCCGAGTACCACCAAGGAGAAACGGATCTGAACGATGACGGAGATGCGATCGACCGCATTCTTCATACCTACATTGCGAAGAGCGATCAGCTGACGAACACCTTCATCTCCATGCCGGTGTTCCCGCGCGTGTTGGTGGAAGGTCGGTTCGCACTATTCACCCTCGAGGATGGCGAGCTCATGATCTTCGACGCCGATCGTGGCGTCGTGCGCTCGAGCGGGCTCCACCCTTGGTCCATACGCGGCAGCATGGACTTGTTCGGAGGAGGGCCGCCTGAGGGCTACGTGACCGTGTGGCTCGACGAGATGATCGAAAAGATCGACTACAACGAAGACGGCGACCTCGAGGATCGGCTTCCCCATCTGTTCGATCTGGAACGGGACCGCTTGATCAACCTGGGCTATCCGGGCGATTTGGTGTCCTTCGATCCCGACAACGTCTATCTACAAGCAATCGAGCAAGATCCCCTGATGGGCGGGGACTTCAATGGAGATGGTGATGAGGAGGATGTCGTGATCTTTCGGGTCGATCTCGAAACGACTGACCTCGAGCTGCTCCCGATCGAGGGCTTTCTATTCGCGCGGATGGGGCAGGGGGTTCTGGCTCTGACGCGCAGGGAGAACGAGGAGGACTGGAACGAGGACGGCGATCACGAGGACCACATCCTCTTCTTCTATCGCCACTCGGATCGAAGCGAGTTGAACACCCGCCTCGCGGGTCGTCCGGGTGGTGTCGGCGATTTCGGATCCGATCCGCTTCCCGTTCGGGTCAGTGAGGCCGACTTCGGCGATTTGAATGGGGATGGAGACGAGGACCTCAGCACGTTGATCTTGGTGCACCTCGAAGATCTCTGACAATTGCGCCAGGCTGCCGATGGTCCATGACACCCCAGAGGTGATGGCGTCCCTGAACGACCGCTCGGGCCCCGATCCTCAGCAACTTCCTCTGGACCTCCGGAATGCAAAACCCTCTAGAGCTCACCGGAGAGAGCCGCTATCCTCCGGCGCTTCGCCCGCCGCACCGGGGACGGCGGAGAGCCCGTGCAGGTCAAGTCGACCTGGGTGGGGAGGTTCTACCCCGTGGAACGAATCCAATGGCGGATCAGTCTGACGGCGCAGGGCCTTACCCTCTTTCGACCCTGCGACACTCGGTGTCCCACTTGATGGCCTCGGCGGTCGAGCGTCTCTTTCCCGACGTGAAGTTCGGCTTCGGCCCCTCGATCGAGCACGGCTTCTACTACGACTTTCAGCTCCCCGAGCCGCTCGAGGCGAAGGACCTCAAGCGCATCGAAAAAGAGATGCGCAAGCTCGCCAAGCGCTCGCCAGAGCTCGTGTGCACGGAATACACGCGCGACGAGGCCAAGCAGCGACTGGTCGCCAAGGGGCAGGACTTCAAGATCGAGGCGATCGAGGCGATTCCGGAGAACGAGAAGATCACTTTCTACGCCCACGCCGACTGGGAGGATCTCTGCGAGGGTCCGCACATCGATCGGCTGGATCGTAGCTATCACTTCAAGCTTCTCAACGTCGCCGGCGCGTACTGGCGTGGTGACGAGAAGCGCACGATGCTGCAACGCATCTACGGCACGGCCTTCTGGACCAAGGAAGAGCTCGAGGCTCACCTGGTCTGGCTCGAAAAGGTCAAGGAGCAGGACCACCGCCGCCTGGGCACGGACCTGGATCTCTTCAGCACACACGCCGAAGCCGGCGCTGGCTTCGTCTTCTGGCATCCGCGCCTGGGGATCGTGCGGCGCGAGATGGAGAAGTTCTGGTGGGAAGAGCACGAAAAGGACGGCTACGAGCCCGTCTACACACCCCACACCTCGCGTGAGGATCTCTTCGCCATCTCGGGGCACCTCGAGAACTATGCGGAGATGATGTACGCCCCGATGAACATCGAGGAGATTCCGTACCGGCTCAAGCCGATGAACTGCCCGGGCCACATCCTGATCTACAAGAACCGGGGCCGCAGCTATCGCGAGCTCCCCCTGCGCTGGGCCGAGCTGGGGACCGTCTATCGCTACGAGCGTTCGGGAGTCGTGCACGGCATGATGCGGGTGCGCGGCTTCACTCAGGATGACGCGCACGTCTTTTGCACGCCCGCGCAACTCGCCGACGAGATCGGCGGCGTCATCCGCCTGGTGAAGACCATCGTCTCGGCCTTCGGCTTCGAATTCACCGCCTACCTGGCGACCCGTCCCGAGGACAAGTCCATCGGTTCCGATGAGATCTGGGAAACCGCGATCCGGGCGCTCGCCGACGGTGCGGAACGCTCCGACTTGTCACTGGAACCCGACCCCGGTGGGGGAGCATTCTACGGTCCGAAGATCGACTTCAAGCTGAAGGATGCGTTGGGCCGCGAATGGCAGGTTTCGACGATTCAGTGCGACTTCAACCTGCCCGAGCGCTTCGATCTCAACTACACCGACGCTGACGGCCAGCAGAAGCGTCCGATCATGGTGCACCGGGCGATCTATGGTTCGCTGGAGCGTTTCACCGGCGTCTTGATCGAGCACTTCGGAGGACGCTTTCCGTTGTGGCTGGCTCCGACGCAGGTGGCGATCATCCCCATTCGCGAAGAGCACGCTGGCTACGCCCGCGAACTCGCAGGGCTCTTCCGTCGTTCCGGTCTACGCGTCGACTGCATGGACCAGACCGGTCACATGAACAAGAAAATCAAACAGGCGAAGAGGGACAAGGTGCCTTACCTCCTGATCTGCGGCGGCAACGAGGTCGCCGATCGCACGGTCACCGTGGACACCCGTGGCTCCGCGGAGCAGAGCACGCTGGCCGTCGACGAGTTCCTGGCCATGGCCGTGAAGAAGTACACCGAACGTGACAACACGCTGTAGGGACAGGACGTAGGCCCGGCCCTGGTTCGGCTTGCGCTTCGTGCGCAAGAAGACATCGGCGCGGACCACCGGGTCTTCTGAGGTGCGGACGAGCTCGAGCATCTCGGGCACGATCGGAAGGTGCGCATCGAGCTCCGCGTCGTCCTGGGCACTCTTTTGCGGGGCTTCTATTCGCTCGGGCAGCTCGGGCCCGCTCGAGGCGCTTTGGCGCTGGAGCGCAGACAGAAGATCGAACCCAGGAGCAGGGCCAGGCTCAGGAGGGCGGGCGGGATGATGCCCCTGGCGCGGTCCAGGGGCGAGTTTCGGGCGACGAAGAGCCGTGCCAGGGGAACCGGCTCCGGGCCTCGTGCGTCCTCGGAGAGGAATCCGGGCAAAGCCCGAAAAAAATCCTACCCCTCTTCTCCGGGAAAAGCGCTTCGACTCACAGTGAACCCCCAGATGCGCAACGTTTTCCAGGATCCCTCCGCGAAAGAGAATGGCCCGAATTGGGCCCGGGGCCCGCGCTTGCGGCCCGTCGGAAGTCCGGCAACATATAGAGTGCGCCCTGCAGGGGTTCGGAGAGAGGCTTCGGATATGGAGGAAGCATCGCTATGAAACTACGCACCATGAACGGCCTGATCTTGGCCGGATCCCTCGCCCTTCAGGTTTCCGGTTCGATGCAAACAGAAGAGCCTCGGGCCAAGCTGGTTTGGGGAGATTTCGACCGCGACGGACGTGTCGACGTTTTCTCCATCGACCCTCTCGGCGAGGACTTGCTCCTGCGCAACGCCGGCGAGGGGCGTTTCGACGACGTCACCGCGGCCTTCGGGCTCCCTGCGCTGAAGCACGTGCGCTCAGGGGCTTTCCAGGACTTCGATGGTGACGGCTGGAGCGATCTCTTCCTCATCCCCGAGAACGGCAAGGGGCGCCTCCTGCGGAATCTCCGCGGCAAGCTCTTCGAGGATGTCACGGACCACGCGGGGTTGGATACATTGCCGTACGCGGAGCAGATACGCTGGCAAGACTTCGATCAAGATGGCCGGGTCGATCTCGTCTTGAGCGGTCCATTGGGAGATACCATCTTCCGTAACATCTCGCCGGCGAGCCCCGACGCAGCGTTCCAGCCAGCCCTCCAACCCGCTTTTCAAGAAGTAGAGCTCCCGCGCCGCGTTCTCCCAGGGCTGCCGACCACGGTTGTATCCCTGGGTCCGATCCAGGCGATTGCCGGGGGACCTGCAAGGGTGGCTCCGGACAGTAACCACGGCCCCCGCCAGGAATTCGGTGTCGGGTCCATGGGGGGGGCGATCGGGCCTGCGGGATCGCCCATGCAGAGCGCAACCGCAAGCCCGCTCGCGGGTGGTAGTGGTGGGAGCGGCCCGACGTTGGGTCCGCCGCAACCGACCGCCGGTGGCGGTCAACCGATCGTGCTCGATCGCGAGATCCCCTCGGGCTTCTCGATTCTCGGTCCTGTCGACGAGGCAGCACCGCAGGGCTACATGGCGACCGGCGAGACGGTATCCTCGAACGGCGACGCCTGGTTCAAGCCTCTTCCGGGGGACCCGGGTCCTGACGACCTTCCGGACAATCGTCTGCAAGCGGGGCACGCGGTGGCGAACGACCTCTTTGGCGAGAAGCTCTTCGTCTTCGGTGGTTCACAGACCAGTGGCAGCACGCACCAGACGAGCGGTTTCAAGTTCGACGCCGAGGCGCCGCGTGATCAAATGCCTCCAGTGCAATGGGCGAACATTGCCCCGCTGCCCCAACCGGCACGTAGCAACATGGCCACCGTTGCGGTGGACAACCTGATCTACGCCATCGGGGGGGTCGATGTATCGGGCCCGTTGGACCGCGTCGATATCTACGACCCCATGACGGATTCGTGGAGCTCTTCATCCACGATGCTCTTGCCCTCCGCCCTGCGGGGAGCGGGAGCCGGTGCCGTCGGCCGCACGATCTACGTTTTCGGCGGAGCGAACGGCGGGCCGCAGTCGGCCCTCCTTTCGTTCGACCTCGATGCGCCGGGGAATGGATGGGTGGTGCTGATGGGTAGCGGCGTCGTGCCCACCCCGCGCCTGAACGCGGCGACCACCGTCTTCGATGGCAAGCTGTACGCCATCGGCGGATTCGGCATGGGCGGTATTCTGGATGTGAACGAGGTTTACGATCCCGAGCTGAATCGCTGGGAGCTCAAGACCCCGCGGCCTACGAGCTTCCATTCCGCCACGATCACCGTCGCCAATGGTTTCTTGCTGATTTTCGGGGGCGACAACCCGCTCCCGATCGGTGATGTGCACCAGTACGACCCCCAGGCGGACAACTGGACCGCGCGCGAGAGTATGATTACGCCACGCTCGAAGACCGTTGCCGGTCGACTGTGCAAGAGCACCTACGTCGCTGGGGGTGAAGAAGAAGGCCCCATGCCGATGCCCATGCCGATGCCCATCCCGGTGAACGAGGAGTACCTCGAGAACCAGGAAGACAAGGCCGTATTCACGAAGATCTAGACACGACGTTCGGCGGAGCGTCGAATCTGATGGGAAAGCACGCGTCCACGGATATCGAGGAGCTATTCGTTCACGCTTCCTCTCTGGAAGGGCGGGAACGCGCGAGCTTCATAGAGGCTGTGCGCGAACGCGACACGGAGCTCGCGACCATGCTTGCGGAGCTCCTGTCCGCAGATGAATCCGCAGGCGCCCGAGTGCCGCAGGATCCGCGCTTGAGCGAGGCTCAGGTCGCGGCGCAAAACGTGATGGAGGGGCAGAGCCCGGTCGAGCTCGACGCCGGCTCCAAGGAGATCCTCGACCGCGTCTCCTCTCGCGAGAACGCCCACGCGCGCTACACCGTCCGCGGTGAGATCGGTCGTGGGGGTATGGGGGCAATCCTCGAGGTCTGGGACGAGGACTTGCAACGCAAGCTGGCCATGAAGGTCGCTTTGAACCCCGGGACCTTGACCGACGCTTCAGCGGCCAGCTCGATCACCATCGCGCGCTTCGTCGAGGAGGCACAGGTCACCGGTCAGCTGGATCACCCCGGGATCGTTCCCGTACACGAATTGGGGCTCGATGCCGAGAAGCGTGTCTTTTTCACGATGCGCTACGTTCGTGGGCGGCCGCTCGACGAGATATTCGAGCTAATGGGCGAGGGCCATGAAGGCTGGAATCTCGTGCGTGGGGTCGGCGTCATGCTGAAGGTCTGCGAGGCGATGGGATACGCGCACTCGAAGGGCGTGGTCCACCGTGACCTCAAGCCGCCCAACATCATGATTGGACGCTTCGGCGAGGTCTACGTCATGGACTGGGGCGTCGCGCGCGTGGTGAGCGAAGAGACTTCGAGCCCCAAGACCCAACCGAAACACGACTTCACGCTCTCACTCGGCGCTGTCCGCACCGCGCGCGCACAGGGGCGCGACGATGGTACAGCCGACCCGCTCATGACACGTGACGGTTCGATTCTGGGTACGCCGTACTTCATGCCTGTCGAGCAGGCAGCCGGTGATTTCGAGAAGGTCGACTCCCGTTCGGACATCTACGCGGTCGGGGCGATGCTCTACCAGATCCTGACGGGCTTGATGCCCTATCAGGTCAAGGGGCAGCGTCTGCACCCGCACGCCATCCTCGCCAAGATCTTGAACGGCCCGCCGCGATCGATTCATAGCCTTGCACCGGGCGCGTCGGCCGAGCTCAGTGCTATCTGCAACAAGGCCATGGCGCGCAACCGAGAGGATCGCTACGTCGACATGATCGAGCTCGGTGATGATTTACGCGCCTACCTCGAGAACCGTGTCGTGCGGGCCTACGCCACTGGGCCTTTGGTCGAGCTGCGCAAGTGGGTCATGCGCAACAAAGCTGTCGCCGCAGCGGGTATTCTGGCCTTTCTCCTGGTGCTCGCGGGCGGCGCGGTGAGTTTCCTTCAAGCCAAACGCTTGACGGCCGAGAGGGAGGCCCGCGACTACAAGCTGTTCCTTGACTACGCCGAGCTCGAAGAGAGCGCCCTGCGCATTGACACTTCCGAGATGTGGCCCGTCACTCCGGACAAGATTCCCATTTACGACGAGTGGTTGAAGGACGTCGAGGGTTACCTGGAGGGTGCCGACGAGATCCGCTCGAAGCTCGCTGCTCGACGAGAGAGCGGGCGCATGACGCGACACGTTGCCCCGGAGTCGATCGAGCTGCGCTTTCTTCAGGATCTCGCCAAGATCGAGAGCGATATCGATCAGCTCTCCCAGGCCTCGCTCGAGGTGTGGGGTTTTGACGACCCCGAAGATGTTTGGTTGCACAACCAGATGACCCGGCTCGAACGAGCCATCGCCATGTTCGAGGATCCGATCCAGGGCCTGATTCACGGTACTTCGCCGGAGCATGGCTGGGGCGTGGCGAAGCGTCGAGATTGGGCTGCGAGGGTCGAGCAAGAGACACTTTCCGGGGACGAGGCGCGCGAGCTGTGGGAGCTTGCCGTGGAGGAAATCGCGATCAGTCCCAAGTACGGCGGCCTCGTGATCGAACCCCAGCTAGGCTTGCTTCCCTTGGGCCCTGGCCCGGTTTCCAGGTTGTGGGAATTCTGTCTCTTGCAAACCGGCGAAGCGCCCACCCGCGACGCGAAGGGGTTCCTGGAGTTGGAGCCCGAAACGGGTTTGATTCTGGTGTTGCTCCCCGGCGGGACGTTCACGATGGGAGCGCAGAGTCTTGAGCCCGGCGGCGTCAACTACGACCGCGAGGCGGTTTCAGACGAGGGCCCGCCGTTTGAGGTGACCTTGCGCCCATTCTTCATCTCCAAGTACGAGATGAACCAAGCCCAGTGGCACAGGATTGCGGGGCACGACCCCAGCGTCTTTGCCGGCAAGCCATGGAATCCCGTAGAGCGCGTTCGTTGGGGCGATTGTGTCCGCGTACTCGCGTGGGTCGGATGTACGTTGCCCACCGAAGCGCAATGGGAGTATGCGGCGCGCTCGGGAACCAGCACGCCATGGTGGACGGGGAGAACCGTCGCTTCCTTGGAGCAAGCCGGGAATCTTGCAGATCGGAGCTTGGGAGAAACGTGGATCGACCGGCCTACGGCGTGGAGGTCGTTGAACGATGGAGTCGCCTACATGGCCCGGGCAGACCGTTTCACTGCCAACCGCTTCGGCTTGCACGGAGTGATCGGCAATGTGTGGGAGTGGTGTCTGGACGAGTACACCACGCAATACGCTGGAGATCCCATCGTCGATCGTTTCTCGCCGCCAATCGGAAAAGAGCTCGTGGCTCGGGGTGGAAGCTACATGAACCTACCTCACTATGCTCGGCACGCGAACCGCTCACGGTTCACGGAGGATTTCCTGGGGCAGCGCTTGGGTGTGCGCCCGGCACGCAAGATCGAAGGCGAAATCCACTACGAACAGTAGCGCCTACGACAGCTCGCGATTCAGCCAGGCGCGAGCAAAGCGCCAATCCACCTTCGCCGTTTCCTTGCTGACGCCCAGGGCCTCGGCCGCATCCTCCACAGTGAACCCCGCGAAGAAGCGCAGCTCGACCAACCGCGCGTGTCGTGGTTTCGTCTCGGCGAGCCGGCTGATCGCTTCGTCGAGATCCAGCACGTCACCCGGGTTTTCGATCGAGATGGGCTCGGCCTCGCTCAGCGTCGTGGGTCTCGCGCCGGAGCCACGTTTCTGCGTCGTCTTTGCCCGCGCATGATCGACCAGGATGCGGCGTAGCGTCGTCGCCGCAACGGCGAAGAAGTGCGTCTTGCCATTCCAGTCGACCTTCTCCCCGTCGACGAGGCGCAAGTACGCCTCGTGCACGAGGGCCGTCGGTTGCAGCGTGTGGGCAACGTTCTCGCGCCGCAGGTGATCGGCGGCGCGCGCCCGAAGCTCCTCGTAGATCAAGGGCAGGAGCTCGTCTTCCGCCTGCCTGTCACCTGACAAGCTGGCGTTCAGAATCCGCGTGGCCCTTTCCGCGTTTCTGTCGGACATAGCTTTCGATCCTAGCAAAGCGCCTGGCTAACCGGGAGAAACGGCCAAGAACGGGCGCTTGGGTGGTCAGAGTTCGTAGCGTTCCTGGAGTACCTGGCGATGGTGCAATTCGTGCCCCGCGAGGATCCAGGGTATGGCACGCGTCCGGAACTTGACCCCGTTGGCGACTCCGTGTCGATCCCAGGCCTTTTCCGAGAAGCCTGTGAACAAGGAGAGATTCGAGGCTCGCAGGAGGCGGAACTCCTCGACGACGTCGCTCAACGTGCGCTCGGCGAAGTCGCCGTTGTCGTTGTAGTCGTCCTGTTCGAATCCAGGCAGCGGGGTCTCGTCCCCTCGGGCGAACGATAGCGCCCGATACGCGAACACACGCTCGCTATCGACGAGATGGCCCACCACTTCCTTGACGCTCCACTTGCCTACCGCGTAGCGAAACTCGCCCCGTTCCTCTTCCAGCCCCTTGACGAGTTCAAGGGTCTCGTCGATCTGTCCCTGGAGCGTCGCAAGGACATCCCCATCCGGTGCTTGGTTGGAATAGAGACGAAAGTACTCGGGGATATCGACATCGGGAGGTCGTTGCATGGTGGGTGCTGTTTGGGTTGAAAACGGAGAATAGTCCCTACGGAGCCAGAACAAAACCCGCCGCCCAGGCCCCCACCATCAAGAGCAGCGCTAGCCCTCCAGAAACCAATTGCACCCGCTTTCTTCCGATCGTTTCTTGCCTAATTCGTGCACACATCACGCCAACTCCAAACCCCGCGATCAAGCCCAGCACGTGCGCCGCCACGTCCGTGTTCTCCCCGCCCATCCCCAGATACCCGAGGATCAGTGATGCCATCACGAACGGCGCTGCCCGACGGACCTTTCTCTGTCGCAAGAGAACCCGTCTCCGCCACTCGCAGCCCGAGAGGATCCCCACTGCCGCGAAGACCGCCGTCGATGCGCCGATCGAAGAGGATGCCGGCCCACGAATCAGCCCGTTCAAGAAGTTTCCCATCCCCCCCGCGAGCACGATCGCGAGCCAGGAGATGCCTCCGCCGAGGGACGCCGCAACGAGAAACCCAAAGAGCGATCCGAAGATCAGGTTGGAGATCAGGTGGGGCGGGCCCGAGTGCAGGCTCAGTGCGGTGAAGATGCGCCAGGGGTCGGCGAACAGGCCCGTGCTGCGCAACGCCCCGAGCTCCTTCCAGTTTCCCCCGAAGGCTCCATCGCGATCGAAGAGATAGATCGCGATGAGAAAAACCGCGTACCCGATGGCACCTTCGATGCCACCCTTCGCGGTGGGGACCTTCAGGTCCTTGGGCGGCCAGTCACGGTTCTCTTCCTCGTAATCGCGCAGCTCGCGCAGGGCTTCGTTGGCGCGATCCTCGGGAACATAGAGTCCGTGTCCGTCCGGGCCACCATGCTGCTCGTACGGGATGCCTTGCGCCCGTAGTACCAGGGCGCGATCCCGGCAGTCCTTGGCTGCCGGCGAGCGAAAGACCTCGATCAGTGGATCACGCCGCAGCCGATCCTGGCTCCGGCGTTGCCGGAGGGCTGGCTCGAGAGATCGTCCGCGTTGGCGTGGATGACGATCGCTTTGTCACGTATCGAGCGCGGTCCGTTCTTGACGGAGAGCTCGGGCATGAATATCGAGTGGTAGCCCGTCCGGTCGGGTTGGACGTAGATGTTGCCGAGGTCACCCAGATGATGCTGGGACATGTGGGGGGAACCGTGGGGGTCGCCCGTCGGATTGAAGTGTCCTCCTGCTGAGGAAGCGTCGGCTGCAGAACAGTCGCCGTTCTCGTGGATGTGAACCGCATGATGCCCTGGAAAAACGTTGCTAACGGTAACCTCGACGAGCACGCCGCCTTCCATTTCGGTGAAGGTCGCACGTCCTGTCATACCGAAACCACTGCGCCCGACGAGGCGGGCGGTCGCGCTGTTCTGGGTTTGCTTGCCACCGTAGCTCGAGTCCTTGCTATCGACGATGATGCAACCTGCGAGACAGGCGGCGAGCAGGATGGCAGATGTTTGAAACGCCCTGCGCGTGGTTCTCTCCAAGTGATTCCTCATTGGTCGGGCTCTTTGGGACACCAAGCTTGGCGAAGTCCCTCTAGGAGTTCAATCGATGTCGGATTGTCTCGGGCGACCCGCGCTGGGTTCATGACCTCGGCGTGCGCAGGAGCGCTATGAGACGTGCCGTGGCATCGGCCATGGAGATCCTCTCTCTGTAGCCAAAGTCCCGTTGCGCCGGGGTCATGTCGTAGGAATGTTCGGTCGCCAATTGGAGGGCCACGAAGCGCGTCATCGGCGGATCGGATTCCCTGCGCAAAACGTTCCAGATCGTCTCGAGAGACGCGCCCAGCCCGTAGGCAAGGCGCCTAGAGATCCGGCGTTTCACCGGGGGCACATCAAGGGCCTGGAAAAGTTCGCCGATCCACTTCCACAGGCATACGGGGTCCTCTTGGGCGATGAAGTAGGCCTTGCCAGCGTGCTTTGCCCCGCTTCCGAAGGCCTCGAGGGCATCGGCGTGGGCGCCCGCGGCGTTGTCCACCCAGGTCATGCTGACGTCGTTGGTTCCGGAGCCGATCTGGACGAGTCTTCCGGCACGGCCGCGCTCGATCAAGCGCGGGATCAAGTGCGGATCACCCGGCCCGAAGATCAGGTGCGGGCGCAATGCACAGCTCTTCATGTGCTTCGAGTTGGCGGCCAGCACGAGCTTTTCGGCACGCATCTTCGATTCGGGATAGGCCGCGAGGTAGCGCTCTGCATAGGGCAGCGTTTCGTCGGCGTTCTTGTGGTCCTTGCCGTCGAAGCAGACGCTGGGCGTGCTGGTATAGATGAAGCGTTTCACCCCGGTGCGCAGGCTCTCCTCCAGGAGAAAGCGTGTGCCCTCGAGGTTGGTGCGGAAGAACTCCTCGCGGCCTCCCCAGATCCCGACCTTGGCGGCGGTGTGCATCACCGCGTCGCAACCCTGGACCGCTGCGCGCACTTGCGAGGGCACGGCAAGGTCGCAGCGCACGTCTTCGACACCCTGGCGCTCCAGTTCCGGAGCCGCTCGGCGGGTGGCGGAGCGAACGCTGTGCCCGCGCTCCAGCAATTCGCGGCAGATGGCACTGCCCAGAAAGCCGCTGCCACCCGTGACGAGAACTCTCACCGAGGCGCCCTCGGAACACGCTTCTCGGCCCAGCGCTTCAGCTCGAGGCGGTGGATCTTCGCGTTGTGGCGTACGTCGACGGGAAAAGCCTTGTGAAACAGAATGCCCTCGATGGGCATGTCCTTCATCGCGTCCTTCATCTGGGCCGAGCGTGCGTTGATGCCAGCCTCGACGGTGGCCTTGCGGGCGCCGGGTTCCAGCTCAACGATCAGATGCGGTCGTTCCTGGCCGGCCGCACCGACGCCGACGAGGGCCGTGCGGTGCACGTCGTCGCAGACGTTGAAGGCGTTCTCGAGGGGGACTGGGAACAGCAAGCCGCGTTTCGTTTGCAGACGGTGGGACTTGCGACCGAGAAACCAGAGCCGGCCGTCCTTGTCGAAGCGCCCGATGTCACCCATGCGGTGCCAGACCGCACGGCTGTCGTCCGGGCGGCGGTAGGGGATCTTCGCCAGCCTTGTCGGTTCCGGATCGAGGAGGTATTCCGGGGTCACGACATCGCCGCGCACGCAGATCTCACCGACTTTCCCGGTGCCGAGGCGCAGCTCCTCTCGCCACTCGTGGATGGGCTCGTCAGCGATGGGCAGGATGGCGATGTCGATTCCCGGGGCCGGACGTCCGACGCATGTTCCTTCGCCACCTTCGACCCGGGCACGCAGCTCGAGCGTCATGTCGCTCGCGGCGAGGGTCGAAACCGGCAAGGCCTCCGTGGCGCCGTAGGGCGTGTGGACATCGCCGCCGGGGGGGAGCAGCTCGCGGAGTCCGCACAAGAGCCACGGTGGCACGGGGGCTCCGGCGATCGTGATGCGGCGCAGCCTCGTGAAGCGTTGGTCGTTCGCCCGTGCCCAGGCGAGAACGCGGCGCCAGATGGCCGGCGAGCCGAAGCTGAAGGTCGCACCCGTTTCCTCGATCGCTCGATGGATCTTCGCCGGATCGCATTTCGCCGGTTGCGTGGCGTCCATGTCGGGGAAGACCGAGGTCATTCCGAGGGCGTTGTCGAACAGCGCGAAGAGCGGGAAGCAAGCCACGTCTATCTCGCCGGCGCGCAGCTCATACAGCTCCTCGAGTGCACGGAGCTGAGCGTTGAACACACGCTGGGTCGCGACGACTCCCTTTGGCGGCCCGGTGCTACCGGACGTGAAGAGCACGCAGGCGGGTTCATCCGGACCCGGCTCATGGATCGGACTCTGCTTGCGCGTTCCCGTTTCCGCGAGCGCCTCCAGCGGCGTTGCTCCCAGGAGCGGTGTGCCCACGGCGATGGAGAACTCGATGCTCTTGAAGGCTCGGGGGAAGAGCCTGCGCGCGAGCTGCGCACGTCCCACGCCGATCATGGCTCTCGGAGAGCTGTGCTCGATGCAGGCCAGCATGTTCTTGCGCCCCATGCCCGGATCGATCAGAACAGGCAGTGCCCCGATGCGCAGGAGTGCATGGGTCAGGCAGATCATCTCGGCAGAGGGCGGCACGAAGAGCGACACGCGATCGCCGGGGCCCAGTCCTCGGGAGCACAAGCCCTGGGCGATCTCGTTGCAGCGCTGTTCGAGATACGCGAAGCTCCACGCCGAGGGGCGCTTGCCTAGCTTTTGCACCGCGGTGCGCTCGGGATAGCGCGCCGCCATCTCGCGCAGTGCGCCAGTGACGTTCGGGACGCTCGAAACGCTAGCGCCCATGACCAGGGACGAGCACGGGATGGCTCTCGAGAAAATCCTCGAGCTGGTCCTCGAATTCCCCCGCGGCGTCTTCGAAGACGTAGTGACCCGCCTTGTCGAAGCGATGCACCTCTGCGTTGGGCCAGATCCGCAGCCATTCATCCAGGAAGGCCGGTGTGAAGCACCAATCACGCATACCCCACAGGAGCCGGATCGGACGATCCGCGAAGCGCTGGAGCGATCCCGCGATCGATTCGAGCTCGCTGCGCGACGGATGATCCTTTGCCATGGGGATATCCTCCACGAAGGCGGACAGCGCGACGCGATTGGCGTAGCCGTCGTAGGGCAAGAGATAGCCGCGCTTGACCGTGGGGGGCAGGGGCTTTTCCACCGTCATGAACGTCGCGGCCCGTGCGAACGCGTTCAAGCCGCGTACGGCGAGTCTGCCGAAGACCGGAATGCGACAGGCGGCGATGCGCCACGGAATGCGCGCGAAGGGAAAGGCCGCGGTGTTGGCAAGGGCGATGCGTTCGACCCGGCTCGGGAGCTTGCGCGCGAGCCCCATGGCGATTGCTCCACCCCAGTCATGCGCCACCAACGTGAAACGCTGCAGCTCCAATTCGTGAACGAGAGACTGGGCGTTCTCGACGTGATTCGCGAGCCGGTAGGGATAGTCCTCGGGCTTGTCGGAGAGGCCACAGCCGATGTGGTCGATGGCGATGCAGCGATAGCGCTTCGACAGCCGTCGTAGGACACGCCTCCAGGCGAAGGACCATGTCGGATTGCCGTGCAGGAACAAGAGCACCTCCGCATCCCGCGGGCCCTCGTCGATGTAGTGAAGCTGAAGCCCCTCGATCTTCTTGGCCTGCGTGGTTGGGTTGGCCTTCAGGGTGTGGAAATGGGATGCGAAGGGGTATTCACCACGAATCGAGCGCAACATTTCGTTGGCCCGAATCTCGCGCGGGGTCCGGGCGGTCGGCGGTGTCTCGAGGGTCGTCATTGGGTGCAGGGGCCGGAACCCCTCGCACGGCGGCAAGGGGGCGCTGAGCGTGATTGGACCACGCCCGGAGGAGCCGCGTAAAGAGTGGCAATACGGAGCCAGGACAACTTCACCACGATTCGCTCCCGTCCCCCGACGCCTAGCGCCCGATCTCCCAGGGGGAGCTGTCCGGCTCCGCTCCATCGCGGTTCACTTCGCGTACCGCTAAAACGAGATTGACCACGAGTTGCACGACGCCGGTGATCAGGATGGCCGAAAAGGCATAGAACGCCACCGTGCTCGATGGCCCTCCCATGAGCTGGAGGACGCTCATTCCGATCCCGTACGCGCACAGAAGTGCCTTGAACTCGGTCGGGCCGATGCGGGCGAGGGTGAATTCTCCCAGGAGCTTGGCCTTGATGTTCGTCAGCACGGCGGTGGCGTAGATGAACAGGACACCGACGAGACTGAAGGCCAGGTTGTCGATCGAAACACCCCAACCGATCATCCAGTAGCTGAAGGACAGGGGATCCGTGAAATGGTCGAGCAACTCTCCGCCGTTGCGACACTGATTCGTCGCGCGTGCATGGGTTCCGTCGACCATGTCCGCGATGTGGTTGCCGGCGACGCCCACGACGATCAAGAGGCCGCCAAGGGGATGGCCTGTCGAGATGGCGAAGCCAAGCGCGCCCACGACCGCGAGCATGTGCCCGATCCCCACGATGGCTTCGGGTGGGAAGGCGCGCGGGATCGAGAGGAGCGCGTAGAGCTTGGGGACGAGGGGGGCACAGAGGGGGTCGAGAAGGCTGTGGGAAACGCGCTTGCTCATACTCCGGCGAGGGTAGGACACCGACGCCCGCGTTACGAGTGTCGGGCGCTATCCGGGCGAGCGCAACGAGTGATAAAAAAGCACTTTCACACCCCGAACCGAGAAACTAGCCCCTAGGAAGAGGAACCGATATACTCCGTAGGAATCGCTCGGATCGGTCCGCAGGGGACCGTGACCATCACGTTTGGAGAGTTTTCAATGCTCCGCAGCAGCGCCTCTTGCTTTGGCCGTTCCCGGTACGCTTCCCGGCTGGCTTCGTTGTTTCTCATCTCTTGCGTCTTGCTGGGGCTGACGACGGGTGCCGGAGCCCAAAAGCTGGCCCGCAAGTACTTCGAGCAGCCGCGCTTCGGCTTTCGGGTCAAGTCCCTCGACGGTTTTACACCCGTACCCCCCAAGCCCGACGAGGAGGCGCGCGGCTACGTCGTGAAGATGAGTGGTCCGGGTTTGTATGTGTTGACCGAGCAGGGAGACAACGTCAACTACACCCCCAGCCTGAACATCCTGCGTTACGCGGACGAGACCGTGGGGGAAGAGGAAGAGGGCCGCAGCCGATCGACGAAGCGCAAGAACGTCGATAAGTTCCTCGATTCGTACTACAAGGGTCTGAAACCCGACAAGCCCCTCCTCGACGAGGAAAAGAAGATCAAGAAACTGGTCGCGCGCCACAGGCAATTCGAAGCGCGCACGGGTGGCTTCAACTTGCTGCAGTTCATCGACGTCTGGACGTTCAAGCTCGACGATGCGGACATTCATCTCATTTATTCGATCAATGAGAAAAAGTCGAAGAAGTACCTGAAGGTCTTCGAGAAGTCGGCCAAGACCTTCAGCCTCATCGAACGTGTCGCCGCCAAGACGGGCGGTTCACTAAATACGTATGAAGAAAAGCTCGCCTATCACCAGGAGGATGCCGCGCTCATTCCGGGCTGGCGTGCTCTGCCCGTCCCCTCGGAGAAGTACATCATCAAGACGTCCTCCGACAACAAGAAGTTCATCAACGAGGTGATCAAGCGCCTCGAGTCGTCTCGCCTGCTCTACGAGAAGGACTTCCCGCCCCCGGGAGAGCTCGACCACGTGTCGATCGTTCGGATTTGCGGTTCGGCGGACGAGTTCCACGAATACGGCAACACGAGTCGCGGCGTCGCTGGTTGGTTCAACCCCCGCTCGACCGAGCTCGTTCTTTACGACTCTGTCGAGACCAATCGCAACAGCACCTATGCGGTCATGAGCCACGAGGCGTTTCACCAGTACTGCCACTTCCTGTTCCGGGAATCCGAGGCACACCGCTGGTTCGACGAGGGCCACGGCGACTACTACGGCGGTGCGAAGTTCAAACGCAAGAAGGCCGAAATCACCTCGAAGATGCCGGCGGGCCTGAACCGCCTCAGTGTCATCAAGGACATGGTTCGCAACGGCGACTACAAGCCCGTCGAAGAGCACATCAACTACACGCACTCGGAGTGGCAGAGCCAGGGGCCTTCGAACGTCTCCTGCTACGCACAATCGTGGTCGATCATCTTCATGCTCCGTCAGGGTACCTTGGGCAAACTGAACAAGCGCGTCTGGAAGAAGGAGTACGCGCGGATCATCCCTGCCTATGTCGAAACGCTCTCGACTGGCTTTGAAGAGACCTACATCGAGATCCTGGCCGAACGAGAGAAGCGGGCCAAGGAGAACAAGCGCGAGCTCACCGAGGAGGAACGAGACATCAACCGCCGGGATCTCTCCAAGGACCAGAAGGACGATATCTGGAAGAAGGCCATGGAAGCCTCCTGGGGGACCGTCGACATCGACGAATTCGAGCAGAAGTGGCTCATTTACGTGAAGGACTTCCTCAAGTAGGAGCACCTGGATTCTCTCCAGACATCAGGAACGAGTCTCCCATGAAGATCTTCAGGATTCTGATCGTACTCGCGTCGTTCTCGAGCCTTGGTGCGAACTCGCTTGCCGACCGCTTGATCACCAAGGACGGCAACGTGATCGAGGTCGAGAAGGCCCGTCAGCTGCAGGATGGCACCTACGAGTTGACCTTCAAGGCGGGCACGATCATCTGCCCGGAAGACGAGATCCGTGAGATCGAGATCGAAGGGGACATGTCGGACTACGTCCCCAAGAACGAGAACGAGAAGAGGAAGCTCGAACAAGGCTTCGTACGCTACGACGGCAAGTGGCTCAGCGCGCAGCGCTACAAGAACCTTCTGAGGGATCGTGCCGAAGAGCGCCGGGTCCGGCTGGAGGAGATCGAGCACCACTCGGAATTCAAGAACGCCTACGAGAAGCTGACCAAACACTTCCATATTCGTACGAACACGACGCCAGAGCTCCTCGAATACTACGCGGAGCTACTCGAGGCCTACTACAGGCTCATGGACAAGCGCGTGGGTATCAAGCCGACCCCCAGCCTCCGCCGGACCAAGATGAAGGTCAACATCTACCGGACCCGCGAGGATTGGGAAGAGGAGAACGAGATCGGCACGGGAGGCGGCGTCGTCGGGTACTTCAGTCCCCATCAACAGACGCTGAACTTCTTCTACGATTCGGAGGATCCCAGTTTCACGGACTGGGTCGCGCTGCACGAGTGCACACACCTCCTGACGTACTTGATCGATCCCCAGGCCCATGCCCGCATCTGGATCAACGAAGGCGTCGCGGACTTCTTTGGCTCCTCGGACATCGTTCGCGACAAGAAGGGCAAGCTGAAGATCCTGCCGGGCAAGATTCAGGTCGATCGCATCCTGACCGTCCAGCAAGCCATCAAGGAAGACAAGTACACCCGACTCGAGAAGCTCTTCAAGATCGATCGGGGGACGTTCAATGCCTTTCACTACGCCCACGCCTGGTCCTTCGTTTACTTCCTGAACAACCATTCGAAGTACGAGAAGGGCTTCCGCAAGTTCTTCAAGCTGAACTACACACTTCCCAAAAGCGTGGACTTCAAGTGGGAGGGCACCACCAAGGTGGTCCCGGCCAAGGAGGTGCGTCGTCTCTTGCTGGAGAGCATCAAGGTCAAGGACGTCCAGAAGCTGGAGGACGAGTGGTTGACCTTCATCAAGAGCATCGACGTCTCGGCGCCCGAGGCGTTGTTCAAGCGCGCCTACATCAATTACAGGCAGGGCAAGAGTGAGGAATACGAACAGGCCTTTGCCGATTTGAACGAAGCGATCGAAGGCGGTGTCGAAACTTCCCGTGCCTATGCGACCCGTGGCTCAATACGCTTGGTGGTCAAGGACGGCGGTGGAGTCGACGGTGCGGTCAAGGACTATCGCCGAGCGGTCGAGCTGGATCCGCTGGAGGCCGGCTACCGCATCAATCTCGGTTTGTTGATGTCGGGGCAGTTGGTTCTCCTGCCAGGTCTTGACGTCAGGGGCCAGATCATGCCCAAGGGGGCGAAGGGCAAGGTGCGCGAAGAAGCGATCATGCACATGGGCCTTGCCATCGAACTCGAACCGGACAACTCTTTTTACAGCAGTCTCTTCGAGAGCTTCAAGAAGAACGACCGCGAGGGTGGTTCCGACAAGGCCCAGTAGCCCGCGCTTCAGATCACCAGTTCGGGAATCGAAACGATCTGCAACTCGGCGTCTTCGCCGTAAGCCGCGGCGATGACATGTTGGCCGAAGACCGTGCGCACGACCCTGACGTCTTGCCCGCGATGCCGGAACTGAAAGGTGTCATTTCCCGTGCGAGCGATCAGTGGACAGCGGGCGAGATCCGAAAGGCCGATACCGGCGCGCTTCAGAACGGCTTCCTTTGCCGCCCAGAGGGTCAGGACGTCGATCGCCTTTGTTCCGCCGACGATGTCGAGCTCGTCGGGTGCCATGCCCTCGAAATAGTCCCGCGTATGCTTCCAGCGCCGTCGCTCGAGCCACTCGACATCGAGCCCTACCGGATCCGGGGCTATCGCCGAGGCGACCAGGCCGCGCGTGTTGGCCAGGGCCCACCACCAGCCATCCAGGGGCATGGGGGCTCCCTCGGGGCTCTTCGGATACTCGACCTTCTGTCCAGCGAAGGGGGCTCCTACGAGCTCGGCGGCTCGATCCAGGGTGATACGGCCAGCGCGCCGCGCGGCTTGCACGCGTGCTGTTCCGTTCACTTGCGGATCCGTGAGGGTGACTACGGCTTGAAGGATCAAACGTCTAGAGCGTCAAACGTGGTGAGACCAGTGGTGAATCGCCAGAAGCGAAGAAGGTCGTTAGGGCTGCGATCTGTGCCCCGGATCCTCCGGTATTCGAGTGACCTTTTCCACCACTCGGTCGTCGAAGTAGTTCACCGCCATGCCCGCATCGACGACGACTCCCGCGGCATTGATGCCCGAAGAGCGTGGCGACAAGAGGAAGAGGGCCGTGTCCGCGACCTCCTCCGTCTTCAGTGCCTGCTTGCGCAGGGTGCATTCCTCGGCGAAGAGATAGCTCTCGAGATAGCCGGGAATCCCGGCCGACGAACTGGTCTTCAGGAGGCCAGCGCCCACGGCGTTGAAGCGGATGTTCGAGAAGCGGCTGAAGCTCTTGGCCAGGAACACGACCGCGGAATCCAGAGCGGCCTTCACGGGCGCCATGGCGCCATAGTTTTCGGCCGCCATACGTGTCGTCGAGATCGAGATGGTCACGACCGAGGCATCCTCGACGAAGTACTCACGGAGCGTTTCGGCCAGGCTGACCAGGGAGAAGGCAGACACGTCGATCGCCCGTAGGAAGTCACTCTTCTTCGTCTGGTGGAAGGGTTTCGGGCCCTCCGAGTAGTCGGCGAAGGCGATCGAGTGCACGAGGCCATGGAGCTCTGGGTGATCGCGCCCGAGTTCTTCCCGCAGGGCGTCGAGCTGGTCTTCCTGCTCGACGTCGCAGGTGTAGATCGGACCGTCCAGGCGTTTGCGCAGTTCGTCGCGCCGGGCTTCGGTGTGGCAGACCCAGATCACCTCCGCACCGATCGCCTGGAGGCGTTTGCCGATGTGAAAGCCCACGCTGCGCTTGTTGGAGACGCCGCAGACGACGATCTTCTTGCCTTCGAGCTGAAGCCAGTTCACGCGCCCTAGACCCGAGCCCTTTCCATGGCGCCGGTGGCCGCCAGAACGAACTGGATGCGCAAGGCCGTGGCCCCTTCGCATTCGACCTTGGCGCCCATGTACCAGGCGGGTCCGACTCGCTCGCGCACGGTAGCGGTCGTCGAGACGAGCTCGCCCGGGCTGATCATGCGTTTGAAACGAGCGCTCTCGATCTTGGTCAGGACGGGGACCCCTTGATCATCCAAGCCCTGGAGCCGTGCCGAGATCAGGCAGGCCGCGGTTTGAAACGTGTGCTCCGAAAGCAACACACCAGGCAGGATCGGTTGGCCGGGGTAGTGTCCGCGCATCCAATCAGCGTCCACGGGAACACGCCACTCACAACGGATGCTCTCTTCGCTCTCTTCGATGATTCGATCCAGAAAGAGAAACGGCGCGCGGTGGGGGATGCGTGCTTCGATCACCCTTCTGTCGGTCATGCTCTCGGCGGCATCGTTCGTGATATCGGTGCTCGTCATCGGGAGGACTTCGCTACTTCGGAGTTTCGCTCACAGAGAAAACCGTCGATCTTGTTGGCCGCGATGGCGCCGTAGTTCGCCGCCCCCAACCATCCCGACATGATGATACCAACGCTGCCTGCATGGAAGAGGCCATCGATCTCGTTCGCAAGCTCCATCGAGACCTGCAGGCCCTCGAACTTGGTTCCGAACGAGGTGCCTTCGGGGTGCTGCGTGTAGAAGGCGAAGGTGCGCGGAGTCGCGGCCTCCGTGTGGTGGATCTTCGGGCGTATGTCGGGGATGTAGTCCTCCAGGCGCACGATCGTGTCTTCGATCAAGCGCGCCTTTTCGCGCTCGTAGGCTTCGTCATCCAGCGTCATCCAGTCCTCCCAGTTCGCGTTCGTCGAGCTGACGATCGAGTAACGATCCGACCCGGGCCTGGTCTTTGGATAGTAGAAGGAGAAAGTGCGACTCTGACCGTGCATCTCGCACAGCGCGGGCGAGTCGAAAGTGGGGCGCGTCGAGGTGAAGAGCAGATCCGTCACCCAGGGCACGCTTTCGCCCTGTTGGATGCCCAGGAACACCTGACACGAGGAGTTGTTCAAACGCACGGCATCCACGCGTTCCAGAAAGTCCGGCTGGAAGTGCTCGGTACCCACCAGTTTTTCGACCGTCGTATTCACGTTTGCGTTGGACAACACGGCGGGAGCGTCGATTCGGCGCCCGTTGGCGATCACACCCCGGATTTCTCCGTCCTCGACCACGATGCGCTCGACCTGCACGTTGTTGTAGAGCTCGACCCCGTTCTTCAGGAGCTCCTGGCGCATGGCGTGGATCAGGTTGTCCGTGCCACCGGAGAAGGTGTAGACCCCCTTGCTCATGAAATTGGAGAATACGATTCCGTACGTGATGGCCGGATCGTCCAGCGAAGATCCATTGGCGTAGGAGATCGGCTCCATCAGAAGCCGATGCACATCGTTACGTTCGGGAAAGAAGGATTCGAACATCTCGCGCGTCGTCTCCCCCGAATCGTCGAAGAAGTCCATCTTGCGGATGTGCTCGAAGAAGGATTCGACCGTGCGACGCGGAACGCCGAAGACGCTGACGAGTTTCTCGGTGAAGTCCTCGCGCGTGAACGACGTCTCGAAGGAGAACTGGGGGTTGTCGAACTTGACCGAGTCCAGCTGGACGATGCGTCCGGCGATGTCGATGTTCCAGTACTTGCGACACGTCTTCTTCATCCCGATCGGAAAGCCGTGCAGGGAAATGTCGAAGATGTGCCCGCCTTTGCGTTTGAACCACGTGGCGAGGCCACCGAAGTTGTAGTGCTGCTCGAGCAAACACACCTTGTGCCCACAACGCCCCAGCACGTTCGCGGCGGTCATCCCCGCGAGCCCCGACCCGATCACGATCACGTCATACCGCGAGCTGGCCTTGGCCAAGGGGTCGTGTTTGAGGGGCTTCTTGCCGTCGGAGCTGCCCTTGAAGTAGCGCGGTCGGATCATGCCAATGAGGGGGCCGATGCCTGGTGGGGGGCGATGACGTGGCGGTTGGCCATGGCGACTCCGGAAACCATGGCGCCGATGATGCCCAGATAGCCCTGATCCGTGCCGCAGAAGTACAGGCCGGGGATGCCGCTTTCACCCGTCAGGCTTTTCTTGGGCGAGCCGTATACGGCTCCTCCGATGTGCCCCGTGAAGTGTCGGATCGTGCGCGGAGTGAAGACGTCACGGTAGATGCCGTAGGGGCGCCAATCGAAGAACAAGCGGCTGGCCGCTTCGATCGCGGCGTCGGCGCATTCCTCCTTCGCTTGCACGTATTGCTCCTGGGGCAGCTTGCACCAGGCGTCGTGATTGGCCAGCACCGTCAAACGCATGCAGCCTTCCTTCAGCGGCTTTTCGGCGTGGAAGTTGTTCGGCGAGGAGATGACCCCAGAGCGTACGTCCACCAGGCGCCCCGGATCGCGATAGCTCAAGCGCTCCTCCGTGCAGAAGAAGCTCGTCGCGGCGCGATGCCCGAGCTCGCTCGGGAACTCCTTCATCATCGTGATCGTTTCGATGAAGGTCAGCTTGCCGATCTCCGCGGTCGGGACGTCTCTTCCCGCCAGCCGCAGGGATTCGGCGCGCCCCGCGGAGGTCAGGATCGTACGTGCCCGCAGCACCTCGCCCGATTCCAATTCGACAGCTACCGCGCGCCCGGATTCGAGCCGGATTTCGCGCACGGGACTCGAATAGCGCAGTTCGGCGTGCGCAGCTTTCAGGCGCTTGATCAAGAGGTTCACGATGCGGCGCACACCGCCCTCGGGGCGCGCGAAGCCCTCGAGGAAGATGCTCTGAAAGAGAACCACGAACTGGTTCCAGTCGACGTCGTCCTCGCGCGCCGACCCGTAGTAGAGGATCGGTGTGAAGAGCATTTCGATCAGTGCGGGCTCGCTGAGGATCGTCCCCACGACTTCACGGGCGCTGCGCACACGGACATCGTCTTCGCGCAGCTCGTGTCCGCGCACGGCGGCAACCAGGGCCGCGAAGGCATCCTTCTGGTGGGGGAAGGCGCGCCCTACTTCGGCCTCGAAGTGCTCGAATTCGTTCGTGAAGCCGAGGCGTTCTCCGGGGAAGACGATCTCGGAGAGCTCATGCTCTCCCAGCCGCAGCTCCTCGTGGCGAATGCGCAGCTGGCGGAGCACCTTCGTCAGCGGTGCTCCATGGGTCCGCGGCGGAACGTAGTTGGTCAGGGCGTGAAGCCCGACATCGAACGCGCGACCCTTCTGCGTGTAGTACGAGTTAAGTCCGCCCGGCACGTTGTGCCGCTCGACCACACAAACCGACAAGCCGGACATCGCGACCCGAATGGCGGCTGCGAGGCCGCTCATTCCTGCACCGATCACGATGGCGTCGTAGCGCATGTCCGGGCTACTGCAGACCTCCCCGGACTACGCGCTGGCGGCGCCGGCGCAGTGCAGTTCGTTTCCGGCGAGTTTGGGGTAGAGATACGCGACACAGCCATTCAGGGTGGCGAGTTCCTTGTAGTCCTCTTCCGGCACCTGGAGTCCATAGAGCTTGCGCAGCTCCATGACGATGTCCAGGAAGTCCATCGAGTCCAGATCGATCTGATCGCGCAAACGCTCAGAGGCATCGAGAGTCGACACTTCCTCGTCGGGAGCGACGGTCTGAATGATGTCCTTGATCGCGATGACGACTTCTTCCTCGGTCATGACGGTTGGGTTGGTTTCAGGGGTTGAGGGGGTTATTCGGTGAACTTGCGCACGACCACGGCCGAGTTGATGCCCAGCATGCCGAAGGACATGTTGAGGATCGTGTCGACGCGGCCGACCTGGCGAGGTTCATTGAGCACGAGGTTCTCGATCGTGCATGTCGGATCGAGGTTCTCGACGTTGATCGTGGGGTGGACGACAGCGTCGTCGAACGAGGCCAGGTTGCCAGCCAGCTCGAGCGCACCGGCGGCA
This sequence comes from Planctomycetota bacterium, assembly GCA_965662355.1. GTDB lineage: Bacteria > Planctomycetota > UBA1135 > UBA1135. The sequence continues at coordinate 52,994 of CBFIHP010000006.1, forward strand.
CCCATCGTGTGGCCGATGTAGCTCTTCGTGTTGTTGACGTAGACCTCACGCGAGTCACCGAAGACCTCGTTCACGGCGCGTGCTTCGGCTTTGTCGCCCGAGGGCGTGGACGTGGCGTGGGTCGAGACGATGTCGATATCGCCCGGCTCGAGCCCAGCGCTGGCCAGGGCGCCGCGGATGCAGGAGTTCTGGCCTTCGGTGTCGGGAAGGACGAAGTCGGTGCCGTCGGAGTTGACGCAGTGCCCGAGCACCTCGGCCACGATGGTCGCTCCACGGGCCTGTGCGTCCTCGAGCCGCTCGAGCGCGAATAGGCAACCGCCCTCGGAAACGACGATACCGTTGCGGGCCTTGTCGAAAGGGCGCGAGGCCTGGGTCGGATCGGCGTGTGTGGCCAGGGCGCCCTCGGCCTTGAAGCTGGCGAAGATCCCAAAGGTGTGGATCGATTCGGAGATCCCCCCGGCAAGGGCCAGGTCGATCTCCCCCAGCTGCAGCATGTGCTTGCCGTGAATCAACCCCAGATTGCCCGCCGCGCAGGCGCCTCCGAGGCTGTAGGCCGGCCCCTTCAAGGAGAGATTCAGCGTGATCTCGCCGGCGGGGTTGTTGGCGACGGTACGGGGGTTGTGGTGGTGAGACCAGTACGAGACATCGTAGCCATACTTCGAAATCTCGTAGATCTCGTTCTCGGTCTCGACGTTGCCGTGTTCCGTGATGCCGGTGTAGACGCCGATGCGTCGGCGGTCGTACCGATCGAGGTCCCACCCGGCGCGCTTGACGGCTTCGTTCGCGCAATAACAGGCCACGCTGCCTGCCCGGGTGCCGCGCCGCACTTCCTTTTTCTTTTGATAGAGGTACGGATCGAAATCACAGACCCCTGCAAGGGTCTTGCCGAAGTAACGAATCTCGTAGTCCTGCACCCCGGACTTCATGGAGAGCAGGTTCGCGCGATAGTCCTCAAGCGTATTCCCATTAGGCGAGGTGAGTCCCACGCCCGTGATGACGACACGCGGAAGATCAACCACCGGCGGACTCCGTGCGTGTCTTGCGCGGGAAGGAAAGCGTGGCGCTTCCGCTTTGGGGCGTGAGGTCAGGGCCGATGGGGGAAGCGATGGATGAGCCGGCGTTTTCGAGGGCAGCGCTCTCCAGTGAATCGCCGAAGAGCCAGCGTGCCGGCCTGCCGACACCGACCTTCAAGGCTGCGTGCACCGCGCGCGAGAGCACGCTCTCGGAATCGGTCATGGCGTTCTGCACCGCCGACAGGACCAGTTGCATCATGGCCTCGGCGATGTTGCACGTGGTCAGGATCGACTGCAGCGTCAGGACGCGCGGATCACGATCGCCGTGGTGCTCTTTAATGAAGGCGAGGGAGCGCTCGGCCGTCTGGCGGAACTGCTGGAAGACGACCTGTTCGCGACGCCGGAACACGGTCGCAACGATCGAAAGCGCATTGCCGACGGGGTTGTGCAGATGGCAGCGCCGCGAGCTGTCGAAGGTCGAGCGGATGGCACCCCACTCCGCGAGCTCGTTGAGCGTGCTGCTCGTCGAGCCCACCGATAGGTCGAGCAAGGACCCGATTTCCTTCGAGGAAAGCGGTTTCGCCGCGAGCACGAGAAGTCCCCAGACCCGGCCGTGGACACGCTTGAAGCCGAAGGTCTTGAAGAAGAGCTCGAAGGTGGGGAGTTCGGCGAGCAGGAATTCCTCGACCAAAGGGACTTCTCTTTGGGGCTCGGTGTCCGGAGGGGCGAGGGGAGTCAGTTCTTCGGGAGGAACCATGGGCGGTGCTTGCGTGTCGAGGCGCTTTGCTTCACGCGGAGGCTGAATTTCAAGAATTCCTGAAAACCGGCGCGGAGCGAAGGGAGCTTATGCCACTTGGGGGGGGGGAGTTCCACCTCCAGGCATCGAAAAGAGCCACTTTTCTCGGCAGGGGGCCAGCGGATCTCGGAATCCGGCGACTGGGGGGTGCCCCTCTCCCAGGTGCTACGAAATCGCAGCGTCCATGGGAGGTCCGCACGTGGGCTATGCTGGGCGCCGATGTCCCAGAACACCGCCTCCGCGTTCTCCCTCGTCACCCTCTCCGTGTTGTCGCTCAGCGTGTGCAGCGTTGGCTGTTACTCGCCACCTCCGAGCGCTGCCCAAACGACATCGCTCCTGGGCGAGCCGCTCTACGCGCCGCGGCTCGAAGAAGCGGTCTTCTCGAAACGCAGCGATCAGCTGGCTGCGGCCCAGGCGAGTTTCCGGGCCGAGCCCAGCGAGAAGAACACCATCTGGTACGGGCGGCGTTTGGCCTATCTGGGCCGCTACCTCGATGCCATCGATGTCTTCTCGGCGGGGCTGGAGCGCTTTCCAGAAAGCTATCGGCTGCGCCGCCATCGCGGACATCGCTACCTGTCCTTGCGGCGTTTCGAAGAAGCCCTCGCGGACTTCACGGCGGCTGCCCGCATCGCCGAAGACGTGTCCGATGAACTCGAGCCCGATGGCATGCCGAACAAGCTCGGTATTCCGCGCAGCAGCACGCACTCGAACATCTATTACCACCTTGGACTCGTCGAGTACTTGATGGGGGACTTCGAGGCCTCGCGGGTGAGTTACGAGCGTTGTCTGACGTATTCGCAGAACGACGACATGCAGTGCGCGAGTCGCTACTGGTTGTATCTCGACTTCTGCCGGTTGGGGCGTGCCGAAGAAGCCGCGCGCGTTCTGGAGCCCGTTTCCGCGGACATGGACGTCATCGAAAACTTCGGCTACCAGAACCTCCTGTTGCTCTTCAAGGAAGCGAAGACTGTCGACGAGGTTCTTCCCGATGCTTCGGACGGCATCGTCAGTGCGACGGTGGCCTACGGTGTTTCCATGTGGCACTTGACGAACGGACGCCGGAAGGAAGCACTGGCGATCTGGAAAGAACTCGTCACGGGACCCGCTTGGCCGGCCTTTGGATTCATTGCCGCGGAAGCAGAGCTGGTACGTTGAGGAGTCAGACTATGTCACGGATGTATCTCGTTTCCTTGTTGACCCTGGCGAGCGTTTTCGCGTGGGCCTCTTGTGCGTCGCCGAACACCGAGAAACCTCAGGAGCAGGAAGTCGCGCCCGTTCCCGATTGGATCTGGAATCGCGGGGAAGCCGAGGCCGGTGAGAAGATCGAGCTACAGCTCACCTTCGCAGTCCATGCAGAACTCGCTTCGGCCAGACTCTGGGCCGCGGCGGACGACGTCATGGAGATTCGCGTCAACGAAGAGCTCGTCGCGGAGAGCACGGAATGGCGGGTTCCGGTCGAACTCGACATCGTTTCGAGACTCGATGTCGGTCCACAGGTTCTCAGCGTTTGGGCGGCCAACAACGTTGGCCCCGGAGGTTTTTGCGCCGAACTCGTGCTGAACTACGCCGACGGTCGCTCGGAACGCCACGCCAGCGGCCCTGCGTGGCGCGTTCGTCTCGCGGATAGCGACGCTGCCTGGGTTGCGGCGACATCCATCGCTCCGCTGGGCTCGGAACCCTGGGGTGCTCTGGAAGAAGCCCGAGCACCGTCCTTCTCACTTCCGACGGCAGGTTCCGATATCGACGTGCCCGAGGGCTTTGACGTTGAGTGCATCTACGCCGTCTCCCGGGCCAGGCAAGGGTCCTGGGTGAGTCTGACGCATGACGGACACGGGCGCTTGATCGCTAGCGATCAGTATGGAGATCTCTATCGCATCACACTCTCAGCGCCCTCCGATCGCGGGTCGCCATTCGTCGAGCGCCTGGACGTACAGCTAGGCGAAGCCCACGGATTGCTGCACGCCTTCGGTGCTCTGTATGTCGTCGTCAACGCCGGCGGCTCCTACGAGAGCGGGCTCTATCGTTTGCGAGAGAAGGCAGACGGAAGCTACGGCGAGCCCGAGCAGCTGAAGGTCTTCAAGGGCAATGGAGAACACGGCCCACACGCCATCGTCCTGGGTCCAAATGGCGAGTCCTTGTACATCATTGCCGGCAATCACACCGATCTGCCGCAAGTGGATCTGTCGCAGGTGCCCATGTTGTGGGCCGAGGATCGCCTGGGGCCGCATCTGAACGATCCGAACGGTCATGCGGTCGGTATCGAAGCACCGGGGGGTTGGGTTTGCCGCACGGACCCCGACGGCAAGGTCTGGGAGCTGGTCGCGATGGGCTTTCGCAATGCCTACGACATCGCCTTCAACGCCGATGGCGAGCTGTTCACGTACGACTCGGACATGGAGTGGGATGTCGGTATGCCCTGGTACCGCCCGACGCGCGTGCTGCACGTGGCGCACGGCGCCGAATTCGGTTGGCGCACCGGAACCGGCAAGTGGCCCGTATCCCATCCCGATTCGTTGCCCTCGGCCGTCGATCTTGGTCTGGCGTCGCCGACCGGTGTGCTGTTTGGAACCGGGACCTCCTTCCCCGCACCCTGGCGCGAGACGTTGTTCGTCGCCGACTGGGCGTACGGGACGCTGCACGCCGTACACCTGGAGGATCGCGGAGGCTCGTACGGAGGCACGTCCGAGCCTTTCCTGTCGGGCAAGGCCTTGCCCTTGACCGACCTCGCGACGACCGGGGACGGGGCTCTCTACTTCACGACCGGTGGCCGTCGCGCACAATCGGGCCTCTATCGCGTGCGCTGGACTGGAGCTGTGAGGCCTGCTTCCCTCGCCAGCGCTTCCAGTGAGCGGGACGTAGATCGTGAACAGATGGAGAAGCGCCTGGTGTTGCGCACCTTCGAGGGCCTGCGGCGCGAGGGTGTGATCAGCTCCGTTCCGGCGCAGGCGATGTTCGCCAACCTGGACTCCCAGGATCGCTACGAGCGTTATCGGTACCGGGCGCTGATCGAAGGCCAATCCGTTGCCAGCTGGCGCGACATCGCGCTGGCGGAGGAACGGCCGAACGCACGAATCGAGGCAGCGCTGGCCTTGGTTCGTGCAGACGAGGAGCTCAGCGCCGAGGAGCTCTACGCGCGAATCGCTACCTGGTCGTTCGAGGAGATGGAGCCGTCGCGGCTTCTGGCGGCCTTGCGCGTCGCCGAGCTGTCCTTGATTCGGATGGACGACGCCGCGCCCCATGCGTTGGCGACACTCGGGACCCGGCTCGCGGGAATGTTGCCGACGACCGAGGATCGCGTGAATCTCGAGCTGGTGCGAATCCTGGCCCACTTGCAGGTACCCGAAACGGCGTCCCTCGGCGTCGATTTGCTGCAAAGCGCATCATCGCAGGAGGTCGGTATCGAGCTCGCGCTGGTCCTGAGCCAGTTGAGGGCGGGCTGGAACGCGGACACGAAGGCGCGCTATCTCGCCTGGTTCGTCGACACCGCAGCGGGCATCGAAGGCGGCCACTCCTCGAAGAAGTACATACGCAAGATTCGCGAGATGGCCCACGAGAGCCTGGGCGTGGCACTTCCCCCGGAATCTGACGAACCTGAGCCCGCGCCGGTGGCGTTGGAGGCGAAGTACGACTGGAAGGTGGCCGAGCTGTTCTCGCTATGGGATCGCTCGCAGACGGAGCGCTCGCTCGAGCGCGGGGCCGAGCTCTATAGCAAGGCGACTTGCGCGACGTGCCATCGTTTCGGCAAGGACGGAGGCAGTCAGGGGCCCGACCTGACGGGTGTGGCCTCTCGTTTCTCGGTGCGCGACATTCTGGAGGCCCTGGTCGAGCCGTCTCGCACCGTTTCGGATCAGTATCGTGACCTCGAGCTGTGGAAAGAGAACGGCGACGTGGTCGTCGGTCGGCTCGAGGACGAGGTCGATGGCAACTACGTGATGCGCACGGGCCTCATGGACGAACGGGTGACGGTCCCGGTCGATGACGTCACCGAGAAGCGCGAGCACGCGCTGTCACGTATGCCCGAGGATCTCCTGGATCCATTCGATGAGGAAGAGGTGCTGGATCTCCTGGCATTCTTGCTTCAGTAGATCGATTCGCCTCTCGTACTCGATTCAACAGGAAGGTCCGTTTGCTAGGGGAACGTTGTTGCACGGTCTTGTTCGGTGTCTGGCTGTCCGCCTCGGTCGCCTCCCAGGGGGCTCCGGTCGATGGCAGCGTCTCTCCCGTTGACACCTGGTACACCCAAGGCGGCTGCGCTTCGCGTTCGGGAGCGACGTTGACGCCGCCGGTCGTGGGGGACCTCGCACCCGCCTGGAGTTTCGAGGCGAAGGGAACGATCGAATCCGAACCCCTCGTATGGAACCGCAGCGTGTTCGTGGCCAGTCGCGATACCAAGGGACGCGCCTGGATCGAGTGGGTCGATCTCGAGACCGGAGAGCGCGTCGCCAAGAAGAACTTCAAGACCGATGTGTCGCTCGATCCTTCGATATGGCGTAACCGGCTCGTTGTGCGCTCCGGTCGGAAGAAGCTCTCGTTCTTTCGTCTGTCGAAAGGTGCGATCACGAAGATTAACGACTATCGAGCGCAGCAGGAACTCTCGGCTCCCTTGCTCTTCGAGACCGATGTGTTCGTCTTCGAAGGCGACGCCATGGTGTCGTTGAAGTCCGGGCGTTCCAGTGCGAACTGGAGACGTCCGGGGCGCTTCCGCGGTCGTCCTAGCCTGTACGGGGACATGGTCTATGGATTGCAGTACTCCCCAGGAGGCGAAGTGCACCTGCTGCAGGTCGATCGGGTGGATGGCGAAGTGCGCCGCAAGCGGATCGCAGGCGCTTATCCAGGTGTGCCTGGATTCGACCAGGAAGCGAGCGTTCAGATCTTCGATGGCGTGGTACTGGCACACCACGCCGCCCCGGTCCAAAGTAGCTCCGGTCAGAGCTTTCGCGCCGCCTACTGGGCCTCGAACGCGGACCAGCCGGCGCTGATCGATTGTCTCGTTCCCATGGTGCAGGCCCAGGGCAAGTGCCTCGGGTTTCTGGGCGGAGATCCCGGAGGGCTGCAGCATCTCGAGCTCTCGAGCAGCGCTCGCAAGGGCAGTCTGTTGGCCTTGCCCGGAAAGCGCCCGAAGCTGTTCGAGGACATCGTGGCTCCCTCGCTCGCGGGTGGGGGCGTGGCGTACCTGGGCTCGATGGCGCTCGATGTCGTGGATTACGAGGTTTTGTGGAGAATCGATGGGCGAACACGCTTTCCCCTCGTTCCGGCTCGCGACACCGTGCTGGTCGTGCGCGGGGATGCGACCTTGGTCGCTCTCTGCAATCGCGATCTTTCCCGGGCTGAAGTGCAGGTCCTGGCTTCCCCGACCAGCGCTCACCGCATTGCGACCGAAGCCCTGATCCTCCGCAATGGGGACGTTCTCGATGGCGACTGCGAGGTCGATTGGGAGGCCGCCACCGTGCAGCATGGGGCGAGCACCATTCCCTTTGCGGATGTGCTTTTGATGCTCGACGATGAAGGGCGTCTGCTGATCGCGACCACGGGCAGCGCTTTGGATTTCGCCGTGCGTGGGCTCGGCATGGCGCGCGCGGCGCCGGCGTACGCGGCGCTCGGTCAGGCGGGCGTCACGACCAAGGACGCGGTCTTCCTGGCTCGCATCGCCGCCAAGGCGCGAGCCATGGGGGCAGAGGACGATAGCCTCTTGAACCTGGAGAAACGGGTCGAGGCCTGGTCGAACAAGCCCCTGAAGAACATCGACAAGAAGACCGTGGCCGCGCTCGAGGAACGTGAGCGTGAAGTCGAGAGGATTCGGGCCAACACGGCCTTCGAACTACTGCAGGGGCTTGGCGATGTCGGGTCCGAGCGCTTGAAGCTGGAGCTTCTGCGGATCACCTTGCGCGAGTCGGGGGATCACGAGGAAGCCTTCAAGGAGGTCTGGAAACGCGTCGCCCTGTCTGCGGCGGCGGGAGTTGAGGCCGGGGAGGGCGAGCTCGTGCGCGGCATTCTCGCCCGCGATCGCGAGCAACCGTCGGCGAAGCGCGCCCTCGGTTGGATCGAGTATCTCCTCGTTGCCGATGCCCACCCCACAAGCTTCTACGCACCCCCGCAGGCAACCGCCGGGCTCACGAAGGACCAGCGCGCCCTCGGACGCGCGACGACGCGCTGGCGCAAGGACCTTGTCGGTGCCAGCTCGGGGGACCTGCGCATCCTCACGCCCCTGGCCGATCCCGAGGTGTTGGCTCAGTGCCTCGCGACGGGCCATCTCGTGACGAGCAAGCTGGACGAGATGTTTGCGCTCGAAGGAGCTACCGGGGATGGCCGCCCGCCCTTGACGCTCTATCTGTACGAGAGCCAAGAGGAGTACCAGGCGCAGTCGGCGAAACGGGGGGAAGGCGAGGAGGGCGCAACCAAGTATCGGGCCGGCCATTACTCGGTGCAAGACAACCTTCAGCACGTCTACATGCCCTCGGACAAGGACGCCCGGGATCGAGTGCTGCGAACCTATGCCCACGAGTTGACGCACAACTGGGCACAGATGCGTTGTCCACTGTATGAGGTCTCCGAGCTGGATCTCTCCAACCTCCACCGCGCGGGCTACTGGATTGTCGAGGGGCTCGCGCGTTTCGTGCAGGAGTTCCGCTACGACTTCGAGGTCGGGCTGATCGATCCCTTCAATCCCCGGGCAGGTTGCTTCGACACGCTTGCGAACGCCCGAGCGCTGCACAACTGGAAAAACCTCTATGGCCTTTCGGGGGCGACGTTCGCCAGCTTGAAGCACGAGCCGCGTCACAGCGTGCCCCTGGAATGGCGCCTGGGACACAACGCGGCACTGAGCGACGCCAGCCTCTTCTATGCCCAGGCCGCGGCGACCGTGCATTACCTCTATCACGCTGAGAAAGGGCGCTATCGCGAGCGTCTCTTGCGGTACGTGGCGGCGTACTACACCGGAAAAGACGCCCGGCTGGACATTCAAGAGGCCTTTGGCATCTCTGGGATCGAGCTGGGGGAGCGTGTCGAGGCTTTTTCGCGCGAGATGCTGGCCCAGGGTTGAGGCCAGACGGATCGGTTCTTGACTCCGCTGCGAGAATGCGCACAAAGGAGCTTCGGCAGACGGCGAGCAGGAGGTACTCGCGATGGAGCTTCGAAAAACGACCATTCTCCCTTCCGATGAGAAGGGCCTGGCGCAGCGTATGTTTCGCCACCTGATTCACGAGCAGGCCCATGTCTTGCTCGTGGTGCTCGGCAAGGGGCACGAAGCGGAGACGCTCGTGCAGCGCGCCGACAAATTGAGCGGCTTGGTGGGCGAGCCGCGCTGGGTGTGTTGGGCACGCAAGCCCGATCACATCAAGGCGGTCGTCGAGGAGTTGCGCGACGATGACGAAAAGCTCGGGGAACTGGAGGGGGTACGCGGTTTTGCCCTGGCACTGACCGACAGTGTGCGCGATGTCTTTCCGCGCGAGGATCGGGTGCCTTCGCTCGTGCGTATCCTCTTGGCGTTCATGCGTGCCGAGATGCCCGAGGAAGTTTGAGATGAAACTGCGGCTGCAATTTGCATCGCTTCTGATATCGGTGACGCTGGGTATCGCCTGCCATGGCCCGCAACGTGATGTTGCCGCACAACCTGCAGTGCGTGTGCCCCTCACGGCGAGCGAGGATGGTGGAGCGATCTTCCGCATCCGCGAAGTGGACGAGGATGGCGGCAAGCACGAGCTTGCTGCTGGCGGTGGCGTGGTCGACCTCAACAGTCGGCTCCACATTCGCCTGGACAAGGACCTTCTGCGCGAGCGCCTGCGCGAGGAGTACGGGCTCGAGTCGTTTTCCCAGGACGACCTCGAACTATTGCGCACACTGCAGCAAGGAGCAGAAGAGGGGCTGCAATCCCTGACGCGGCTGCGGGGCGCGATGTCGGCTTTCACTGCCGCGGCGACCAGCGGGCCGCCCAGTCCGCAGGATGTGCAAAATCTGCAGGCCGGCCTGGCCTCCGCGGCGTCGGTCGGGGCGGGTCTTTTGACTCGGGCGCTCGATGGCCATCTCGCCGATACCGGGCTCGCCGGGAGAATCGAACGTCGCCTTGCGGAGGGCGGTGTTCTGAGTGTGGAGGAACAGTACTACATCTGTTTCGACGAGTGTGCCCGCGAAGCGGCGACGTTGCGCAGGGCCCTGGATGCTCAACTAGCCGATCAGGCGATCTTCGTGCAACTCGGTGCGTGGGCGATCAGCGGCAGCCGGCCCTCGCCCCTGCACCTCCCCGGCTTCGATACGTATCCCGAGGGTGAGTACTATCGTGTCGAGCGCTGGCGCGTTGCCCCGAGCTCCGAGCAGGTGCGCTTGATCGAAGAGCTGGATCGCGTGGCTCGTGGGCTCAACGAAAGTGATGTGCAACTCACGGAGGTCGTGCGCAGCCTGGCCCACTCGACCGCGACGGGCATGCTCTCTCTGGTCAACGAATGCGTCGCCGAGATTCGCGGCGATCTGGATGGTCTCGAGGCGGAAGGGGAACGGATCGTCGAGGCCTTGCGGCGTCGGATCGATGAACTGCAAGCAGAGGTCCAGGCCTACGGCATCTTGGTTGCGACCCGTGTGACGAAGTACCTGGACGAGGCGTACATCGAGAGGCTCGATCTGGGCGAGCTCTTGGGCGTGCTTCACGAGGACTATGTAGCGATCCGGCGTGGGACGGAAGAACTCATCGCCAAGTCACGGGTCTTGCTCGACTCCACGAGCATTCTCGTTCCGGACAACGACGATCCCGATGCGCTGCAACGGATCGAGACCCTATTCGAGAGCATACGCGGCTGCGTCGGCAAGTTCGAAGACCAGGTGCAGGCCCTGGCCACGCAACTCGCGAGCTTGTTCGGTCTCCAGCTATCGGCGGAACGCATCAACACCGAAGCCCTCGAGTTCGGCGACGAGGTGCTGCGCCACGACATCCGTTCGCTCCCCGACGAAACGGTGCTCGACTTGAAGTTCACCGGCGTGCGCGCGGAGAACGACTCGGTGCTCTTCAAACTAGGCACGGGCCGCGTCGATCCCGAAACCGGTCAGGCCCGGGAAGCCGTGCGCCAACTGCAGGCGCTCTATGTCGATCTCTTCCAGGTCCTCGTGCACTTCGACACGTCGGTCAACCTGATCTTCGCCGACCCCAACGGCAGCGCCGGCCTATCCAACCGCTTCCAGTTCGCCCCCGCCTACAGCGTGCTCCTCAAATGGGGTTCGCGCGACCACCCTCTCTACAACCGCCTCATCGACGCCGGCATCGGCCTCAATCTGGCCATCCTCGACTTCGACAGCGACGACAACCCCGAACTCGGCGTAGGTGTCGTCGTGTCCCTCATCCGCGACATCCTCCAAGCCGGCTACGGCTACAACCTCAACGATGATCGCTGGTACGGCTTCTTCGGCATCGGCCTCCCCTTGAGCGCCATCCAAAACGCCCTCAACTAACCCCCCCAGAGCCTCGTGCAGACCTCGGATCCCACCCGAGACGAGGGTCTGACGCGGGTCATGGGTTTTGTGAGGGGCGGGCTCGGTAGGGGGCGTGGGTGTAGTACTTGGGGTGGCGGTCGAGGCGGATGTGTAGCCAGTACACGCCCAGGCCCGAGGTGCTGACCCACAGGGGCGTGTGGTGGGTTTGCGTGTGGCTTTGGATTTCGCGGCCGACGGATTGGAAGAGCGCGTGGATCTGGGGGGGTGGGGCGTTGCGCAGGAAGGTGGCGAGGTGCGCGTAGGGGGTCGTGCCCTTGCCGCGACAGGGGGCGATCAGTTGGGCGTCGCCTCCGAGGTTGGTGAAGCTGGCGATGCCCGTGGAGTCGTCGAGGTGCTCGGAGAAGGCCTGCTGGTCGGGTCGGACGTGGGCCAGTTGTGGGCTCTCTTCGAGAATCCACTCGAAGGGAGCGCTGGCCGTTTCTCGTGTGAGCGGTGGACACTCCCAGAAGTACGCTTCGTGGGGGGCATCGCGGAGGCTCGCGATCACGCAGTTGCGAAACTCGACACTGTTCTGGAGCAGACGGCAGGCTACTTTCCAGGAGACGGGCTCGCTTGCGCTGCGGGGTTGCATGTGCAATGTCCGCGTGCCATCGAGCGCGCGGATCTCCACGCTGTAACTCATTCCGCCGCTTCCGCGATGCAATAGAGCGATGTGCGTCCGCGAAGGAAGATCTCGTCACCCGCGATCGCTGCCGATGCGCTGAACTCGTCATCGAGTATGTTGCGCGCCAGCATCTCCGGCACCGCGGTGGCCGAGAAGACGAGTGTCGCGCCGTCCAGGTCCGTGAGATAGATGCGGCCCGCAGCGGCTACGGGGGAGGCATACACGTTGGTGACGCCGCGTAACTTGAAAGGCCCTTCGGGCTCCTCGCCGGTCTTGGCGATCACGCGTGAGAGCTCGTTCTGATAGTGGTTCAGGAAGTAGAGCGCGCCTCGATACAGGAGAGGAGAGGGCACGTACGGCGTGCGCCGCCTGCGGATCCAGGCCAGGTTGTCCGAGGTCGTGAGATCACCCTGCGCGCCCTCGAGCTGAATGGCGATCATGACCTGTTTTTCGTAGCTGCTACCCGCGAACACCATTCCAGCCTCGGCGCCATGCGAGGCAACCGGCGAAGCGACGACGTTGCGCGAGAGGCCGCCGCATTCCCATAGCACCTTGCCGGTCTCGAGTTCGTATCCACGCAAGCGCTTCGAGCCGCTAACGACGAGCTGCTGCTTGCCTTTGTACTGGACGACGATCGGTGTCGACCAGGAGGTCACCTCGTCGCGGGCGACGCGCCAGCGCTCCTCGCCGCTCATGCGATCGAAGGCCGCGACAAAAGACGGGCCCTCGTGATCCCAGTTAACGACCAGCGTATCCGCGTGCAGAACCGGCGAGGCTCCCTCGCCGTGACCGTGCTTGGTCTTCATCCGGCCGAGGTCCTTCTTCCACAGCAAGGCACCATCGACACTCAGCACATAGAGCCCGTGGGAGCCGAAGAAGGCCGCTACGATCTCACCGTCGGTCACCGGTGATGCGGAAGCCAGGCTGGCCGTTTCGTGGCCGCCCTCATGGGGAATCGTGTGATGGAGCGTGCGCTCCCAGACCTTGGCGCCGTTCGTTCGGTCGAAGGCGAGCACCCGAAACTCGTGCTGCGTGGTGATAGCGACGTTGTCATGGGCTCCATCGACCCCGCTGCGGCGGGGTGGGAAGGAGTCACCGATCGGGACCGCGCTGGTCAAGAAAACGCGGTTTCCGAAGACGACAGGTGTCGAGTGCCCACGTCCAGGGAGCGGGACTTTCCAGCGCACGTTCTTTTGCTCACTCCACTCCAGGGGAGGATCCGAGGCCGGGGCTTCTCCGGTTGCGAGGGGGCCGCGCCATTGGGGCCAGTCGCTCTGCGCGAGAGCGTCCTGCGCAGTGGACAAGGCTGTGGAAGAGAGAAGGGCCAGAGTCAGTAGGGCGTAGCGCACGCCCCACAGTCTACGGCTCGCGCTGCGCGCTGCGCTCTTCGTCGTGCCCCTTCGAACGCAAAAGCAACACGAAGCGCTCGCGCGCCAAGGTGGCGATGTCAGCTTGCCTCAGTATTCTCCAGGCGGTCGCAATGCGCTCGGCAAGGGGTGTCGTCGCGGGGATCGTATCCGGTATCGAGCGCACGCTGAGAAACCCGCTTTCCCGCAGGTACTTCATCAGCAGGGGATCGAGGTTGAGAATCCCTGCCGCGGGACGAAAGCGCTCGATGCGCTCCGCGTAGTTCGGTTCACCCCGTTCCAGGATTTCGAAACAGCGGCTCTCCGCCTTCCACAGAGCAACCTGCAAGCTCATGAGGAGCCCGAGCGGTATCAGCGAAAGGGCGATCAGACGCTTGCTGAAGTTCTCTGGCCTCTTGCAGCGCATCCACTGCACGAAGACCAGGGCATAGCCCACGGGGTGCAACAGCCGTAGCGTTCCACTCCATCCATCCTCCATCCCCGCGAAGGCCTCGAGCAGCGACGCGCAGCCCGCGAAGAAGGGAATGGGTACCGTCAGAAATCCAGAGGCCAGTGCGCCGTCGAAGAGTCCCTGGAGAGCGCGATCCAGCTTTCCTCCCGGGTCCCGGGGAACGCTCATCCAGGCCACGGTGCTCAGGCCAAGGAGATAGGCCGCTCCGTGGATCGAGCTGCGCAGGAAGAGCAATCCGTTCAGGTCCATCTCCCAATACCAGCCCGCATCCATCAACGTGCCGTACACGAAGAAGGGTGCCAGGCCGCCCAACAAGAGCGCGGACAGGCTCAGCGGAGATCGCAGGGGCATGGGGGGTTTTCATCGGCATCTAGGCCTGGGCGCGTGAGTCGTAGCTGTTCCCGTATCAGCGGCTCGGTCGCGCTTTTGGCCATGACAGGGAGCTGAAGCTTGATCCCGTGTGCGGGACGGAAGACGGTTTTGGCGGCCGCAGATTCCGAGAACTGACCCGGGAGCCCAAGAAAATCTTTCTCTCCGCGATCGGTGCTGGAGCACTCCGTGCACCCGGCCGATAGGCCCTGGGTGGGAAACCTAGTGTTCCTTTCCTGGGACAGCTTCCTGAAGCGGAGCTCCTCCCGACGCTTGGCGGTCATGGCCTCCATGATCGTCCTGGTCGTCAGTGGGGGTGGCTTGCTGGTCTTCATGCAGGGCTCGCGGGCGCTGCGCCAGCAGGGCGAGGAACGCCTCGACTCCACGCTCTTCAGCGCATCACGGGCCACCGAGGGTCGTCTGTTGCACTGGGTCGAGGATCTGGAAGTCTGGTCCCGGCATCTCGGTGCCACGCGACGCCTCACCGATACTCCAGAGGAAGCGACCCACGTCGAGGCCCTCGATGTGCTGCGGGGAATCGGGAAGGATCGTACCGGGTTGGTCGCGCTTCGATATCACGATGACAGGGGAGAGCTGACGGTCGATCTCCGGGGGACCCGGGCGTTGGGCGAGCCGCAGCCTCTCGTATTGCAGTTCGGCGAGCGCGCCGAACTACGGGTCGTCGCGGATTGGGTCGTTCTTCGCGTGCCGTCCCTCGACGGGGACTCAGGCAAGAGCTCCGGAGCGCTCGAGGTCGTCATCGACGCACGCTCGCTCATCCCCGAAGGGGTCGAGACCTGGGCCAGCATCGTCGATGAGAACGAGAACGTGCTTGCCGGAGGAGGTCGTTCGGACTGGGACACCGAACCGCTGGGCAGCGATTACGTGGCGCGCGAATCGAACCTGCGTCTGCCTCGGATCGGCGGCGACGGCCTGCGTTTGCGGATCGTCGAGGAGCAGCGCGAGCTCTTCGGTGAGATCCCGATGCTGCGCTTTCTCGTGACGATACTCGCTGTCGGAAGCTCGCTGATCCTCATCGGCCTCATAACGATTTACGGTCGGTATCACGAAGAAATGGTCCGCGCGATACGCGAACGTGCGGCCGAGCTGGAGGCTGCGAATGGCGAGTTGCGCTTGTCCCAGGCGGCACTCGAGCAGGAAACCGTGCGCGCTGATCTGGCCAACCGCGCGAAGAGCCACTTCCTCGCGAACATGAGCCACGAGATTCGCACTCCGATGAACGGGGTCCTCGGAATGGTCAGCTTGCTTCACGAGACCGAGCTGGATGACGAGCAAAGCGAGCTGGTCGACACGATCCAGAGCTCCGGTGAGGACATCGCGACCGTGATCAACGATATCCTCGACTTCTCGAAGCTCGACAGCGGGCACACGGATCTCGAGCAGGTGCCGTTCGACATCTGGCGCATTTGCGAAGACGTCGTGGAGGCCTATGCCGAACGCGCGCTCGAAAAGGGAGTGCGCGTCAGGTTCATCACGTCCTCGAGCGTGCCACGCAAGATCGTCGGTGATCCCAACCGGGTTCGTCAGATCGTGATGAACCTGATGGACAACGCCTTCAAGTTCACCGACCGGGGCGATATACGCCTCGAGCTGCGGATCAGTTCGGCGGATCGCTCGAGTCACCGTTCGACATCGGACAGGAGCACGCTCTGCTTTTCGGTCAACGACACGGGACGCGGCATCCCGCGCCACGCCCTTGACAACATCTTCGAGTCGTTCACGCTGGCGGAATTCTCGACGACGCGCGAGATCGGCGGAACGGGCTTGGGCCTGGCGATATGCAAGCGTCTGATCGAGCTCATGGGCGGGGAGATTCACGTGGACAGCGAGCTCGGGAAGGGAAGCGAGTTCCGTTTCACGATGCAGGCAAGGGTTCCGCTCGAAAACGACGGAGAGAACCCGCAGCTGAAAGGCAGCGCCTGGATGCTCGTCAGCCGCGGTTCCACCGAAGAGACCCTCCGAGACCACCTCGAACACGTGGGCTACGAGGTGCGCCATTGCGGGCGAGGTAGCGAGCTGGCCGATTGCGTCGAGACGCGACCGTGTGACCTCGTGATCGTCGAGGACGATCGATTGTCCGAGAATCCCGGAGAAACGCTCCGTGCCCTGCGCCAGCGTGGACACGAAGGCGTCGTGCTTTATCTTCACGGGGCCCAGAACGGTCTCGAGTCCTCGCTGGCTGAGCAGTCGTCCGTCTGGAGTTTGAAACGCCCACTGCGCTCGAGCGAGTTGAGCGACCTTGCTCGCAAGGCCCTCCAGCAGGTGGGTCACAAGGCCTGCGCGCCTCTGTTGGCGGGGACTTCCAATGAAGAGAGGTCCATGGAAGATGCGCCGCGCCCTACCTGCTTCGATGGCGTCACTGTGCTGCTCGCCGAGGACATCCGCGTCAATCAGCGCATCGTCGAGAAGATGTTGAACCGACTCGGGTGCAGCGTCGACATTGCCAACAACGGCCTCGAGGCTGTCGAGCAATTCCGGAAGTCCCGCTACGACCTGATCCTGATGGATTGCGAGATGCCTCTGATGGACGGCTATGAAGCGACGCGGAACATCCGCGAAGTCGAGAAAGGACGCGGGACGGAGGAGTCCTGCGTGATCGTTGCCTACACGGCGAACGTGCTGGAGTCGGATCGCCAATCATGCTTCGAGGCGGGCATGGACGATTTCCTGTCGAAGCCGATCAACCTCGCGGATCTTCGGGGCGCGGTCGAGCGCTGGGCGCCTGCGCAGGAGAGGGCCTCTTGAGCTTCAGGCCTCGCTGCCGACGGTTTGTCGCCTAGTTCCGATTCCCCAACCCAGGCGGGGGGGGCCACACGGTCGAGACTTCCCGAATCGGAATCACATAGCCGATGGCCGACGACGAGGACATCTCGTCGAGGGTCTGCATCCCGGTGACGACGCCGACCAGTTTGCCCTTGCCGTCGATCACGGGGCCACCGCTGACACCTGGGTGAACCGCCGCATCGATCTGGACGTAGTAGTCCACCGTGCGGCTGACGATTCCACGGAATGTAGAGGCCAGCATGCGATCGCCTTCCTGCAGGATCGTTTTACCACCGGGGAAGCCGATCAGGAACACATCGCTGCCGGGGGAGGGGCTGTCACCCTCCGTGCGGAAGGACGGCAGGTGGGGCATGTCCTCGAAGGGATCGATCTTCACGAGCGCCAGGTCCTGACGTCGATCGCGACGCCATTGCGTCAGCTGTGCCTTGTGTCGCTCGGTTTCACCGGAGAAGGTCACGAAGAGCTCGAGTTCCGGAACGAGCACGATGTCGTCGAAAACGTCGAGGCTGTCCTCGGGTTCCTCCTCCTTCAACACGACGTGAGCGTTCGTGACGATCCATCCATCAGGAGAGACGCAGAAACCGGATCCGGTGGCGGAGCGTTCCAGGAGTTCGCCCTTGCCCTGGAGATTCGGATACGGAAAACCAGCGGCATCCGTTTCGAAGTAGAGCCGGCGCGAGCCCTTCTTTTCGCGCCAGTAGCGATTGGCTTCGATCAAGACGACGACGTTCTCGAAGCCGGCGACGAGCTCGAGTCTTTCGTTCTCGACGTTGACCGGATCGAACATGTCCAGACGCTTGCTCGTGCTCTCGAGCCTGCCCCGCAAACGTTCGAGCTCCTGAGCTTCGGACTCGCCATCACGTTCCAAGCGTTGAATGCTTACAGCGAGTGCCTCGCGATCGGAGACCAGGTGGTCGCGCTCCTCCACCCAGTCACGACGAGCCGTGTCGAAACGACTTTCCTGTTCCTGCGCTGCAGTGCGCTGGCTCTCGACGTACTCGCGGGCTTCTTCGAGTTGCACGGCCAGGGATTGGGTCTCTTGCTTTTGCGCCTCGAGGTCCTTGGCCACCGTTTCCTGCTGGCGGTAGTAGATGAACGTGACCGAGGAGACGAGGGTGGCCAGGATGGCCATGTTTACGAACAGATTGCGTCTCCCCCGGCGCCGGACCATCTGGCCGACGTCCGCATCCTGGGGGATGCCCAGTTTGTTGCGCAGGACGAACATCGTCTGCGAACCCATCGGGCGCTCGGCCGGCTTGTCCATCTGGGGGCGCGGCAGGGCGACGGTCTCGTCGAGGCGATCGGAGGAGTAGACGACGAAGCGCGGGCCAGCGCTGCCCAGCTGGAAGGTGCTGCCGTGGGAGAGTTCGGAGCGTTCGAGGCTCTCTCCGCGAACGAGGGTCCCATTACGAGAACCCTCGTCCAGGAGCACGAGCGTTCCCGACTGAAGGACGAGCCGTGCATGATGTGTCGAAACGCCCGGAAATTCCGCGCTGTCGAGTACGAAATCGCAGTCCGTGCCGCGCCCGATGAGCAGTCCAGCGGGCGGAATTTCCGCGGTCTGGTTCTCTCCGCTGGCCCGTATTTGGGCCACTCGCCAGGAAGTGGGTGCCATGGATCCCATTCTACGCCGGCGCGGACGCGGGCGCTGGGTTCCTTGCGAGGACTCCCGAACTCTCGGGGTCCCGGTGAGATTTCTGTGCGTGAAGTGCGGTCAGCCCACCAGAACCGAATCGAGCAGGCCATGCAGCTCCGCGCTGCAGTCGCCACAAAGCTCATACGTAACCTGCGCGGCGGCCCGCGTGATGAGCCTGCGACGCCTGGCTTCTTCGAAGTCCAACCACTCGCCCGCCAGGGAGAGTCGACTGCACTGTTCGCAGATGGCCTCGCTGTTCGGTTGGGTGTTGGCGACGACCGAGAGCAGGGGGCCCTCGCAGGTCTCCAGCTTGATCAACTGGAAGAGCACCTCGAGCCCACGCTGGGGCAGTGGCCGTATGTGGACCCGGTATTGCGCCGTGTGTTCGGCACCCTGGTGGCGGGCGTCGAAGTCGACGGCGCGCATCGAGCGGCGCACCTGCTCGAAGAGCTTGGCGTACATGTCCAACGTGCGTGTGGGCATGAATACGCTCCAGATCTTCTCGCCACGGATGTCGCGCTCGTTTTCGAGATATCCGCGTTCGCGCGCCAGCCTGAGCCAGTTCGTATCGACGTCCACCACGCGATCCTCCGCATCGACGCGACACGTCGAGATGGTCCCGTGAATCCTTGGATCGTCGGTCGCGTGCGCGCCGCGCAGCAAGAGCTCGAGCTGTTGCTCGAAACGCTCACGCCGGGCGAAGAGCGACAACACCTCGATCGCTGAACGAGCCTCCACACGATGCAAGATGCGCTCGCGGTGGTAGTCGACCGTGCGTTTGTTGATGAATAGATCGCGTGCGATCTCCTTGCTCATCTTTCCAAGTGCCATGAGATCGAGGACTTCGATCTCGCGTACGGTCAGGCGACCGAAGCGAGTATCGAGCTCTTTGATCTCGCTGGCCAAGTGGGCGACCTGGCGACTCCAGCTGAGGGCGGAATCCACCGCCTCGAGCAAATCCGTGCCAACGGTTTCGCGCCCGAGGTAGTCGATCACACCCTGGTGGAGCGCACGTACGACTTCGCGTGCCGGAGGGGACTCGGCGGTGAGGATCAGCGCCAGTCCGGCACGTTGCCGCTCGCGCAACATCCGACAACACTCTTCTCCCGAGAGATCGAGTTGCGACAGATCGAGCACCACGCACGAGGGAGTATGGCCGTCGGAACGGTCGAGAACCTCGATGAGTGAGCGGTGTTCGGTGATGCCAAGTCGAGGCCTCTGATCGCGGAGCGTAGAGCCACAATCACTCAGCCAAAGGGGACACTTGCTGATGAGATGGACCTTGCCGAGCATTGCTCTGCCTCTCTATCTCGTATTACGTAGGGATACCGAATTGCACGGGGGGGTCCCGAACTGTCGGCAAAGCGAGCGAAAGTGTCCAGGTACGCTCTTCCGTATTTGTACCGGGGGGTTCCCAGGGCTCGGATAGGACGGTTGCTAGCACGTCCAGGCGACACGCGCCGGCGCCTTGCCCCTGGACCACGGCGCGCGATCCGAATGGAAAAGCGCTCGCCCAGTGCTAGTAATGCGGGGGCTTGTCGTCTTCGAGGCGACGCTCTTCGACGTCGCCGCCCATGGAGAGCACGCGCTCCGAATAATGGCGTAGGCCCGCCACCAACGTGTCGATCTGGTTGGCCTGTTCGCGCACGACCTCATCGAGCTTCTGCAGCATGTCTTCCTGCTCGGTGTAGCGGATCTCGAGGTCGGTCAGTCGATCTTCAAGGGGCTTCATGCCCGCGAGGATAGCTCAACCGGGCCCGGGGCGCCCAGGAAGCTTCGCGACCCAGCCTGTCACGGCTTCCACCATGTCCTCGATGTGATCCGTGAAGCGGTGATCGACCCCGGCGAGCTCGACCAGCTCGGTCGTTCCATTGCCAGCATGGACATCGCGCGAGTCCTCGATCGGCACCAGTTCGTCGGCGCTGCCGTGTACCAGGAGGAACGGCAGGCGCAAGGCCGCTCCCGTTTCGACGAGCGATCCGATCCCGCGGGCATCGTCCAGGAAGCGCTGTGTCAACGGACACCCCTCTCGCTCGAGCATCAGGTCCCGCTCGGGCCGCAGATGCCCGAAGACCCGCTCCATGAAAGCCTGCACGTGCACCATGCCCGCCAGCGAAACGAGAGCTTTCAAGCGCGCGTCCCTCGCGGCCCGCAGGACCCCGACTGCGCCACCCATGCTGTGTCCGATGTAGATGGGGGCGTACTCGGGGAAGGCGTCCAGGACACATCCCAGATCCTGCACTTCCTTCGTGATGGTCGCGTCCTCGAAGCGACCCTCGGAGGCTCCATTGCCCGCGAACGAGAAGCGCACCGAGGCGATTCCGGCCCTGGCGAAGGCCTCGCACAAGCGCACGAAGTACGGTCGGTCATGATGGGATGTCACGCCGTGCCCGATGATGGCGAGTTTTCGCAAGCCTTCGTTCGCTCCGGGCGATATGGGCGCCAGGGGGGACGCGGGCGGCGTGAAGACATGCGCGAGGCGTTCGCCGTTTCTGTTTCTGATGGGGCTCACCATGGGGAAGAGGATAACGCGACTCGGGTGTAAGCTCTCTCCGTGAGCACCTCGGCCCACACCCGCGTTCCTCCTGCCTTGGGCGGCGCTTCGAAATCGCAGCCGGCGAGACCCTGCGCCTCTCTGCCCCGGACGGTCCCCAGGTCGCCGACCTGATGGCTGTCTCGGCCAGTGACCCCCGCGAGCACCTCTCCTCCCCTCGCTCCCTCGACTACAGCGGCACGCTCTTTCTCACCACGGGCCACGTGCTCTACTCGAATCGCAGCAGGCCCTTCTTCACCATCACCGAGGACACGGCTGGCCGACACGATTTCCTCTACGCGCCCTGCAGCCAGGAGATGTTCGAGATCCAGTACGCAGCCACCACCGAGCACCCCAACTGCCTCGACAATCTGTGCGCCTGCTTCCGAGCCGAGAACCTCCGCCGGGACGACATCCCGACCCCCTTCAACGTCTTCATGCACGTCGAAGTCGACCCCGCTACGGGTGCCCTGGATATCCAGCCCCCCTCATCCGCTCCGGGCACTCTCATCGAACTCCGCGCCGAATGCGACCTCACCGTCGCCATCTCCGCCTGCTCCGCTCCGAACACGAACGGGGGCGACTTGAAGCCCATCGCGGTCGAAGTCCGTCGGGGATAGCCGGGCCTTGTTCGAACGCCTTCAACCGACGAAAGAGGGCCGCGGTGGTGGTGCCGCGACCCTCGTCAAGCTGATTCATGTTGCGTCGGTGTTTTAGACCTCCCGGCGCAACCCAGTGTTCCGACGAATGGCCCACCCTCCGGCGACCTGGTCCAGTTCCTCGTCCGTGAGTTCGCGATCGTCTTGTTCGTGCTGCATGTCGTGTTTCCTTTTGGTGGTTGCGCCGACCACTTCGATCGACTTGCCCTCCTAGCGGAATCGGGCTCGATAGGGGGGAGGGGTTTCTCGAAGAAACCTTGGCCGAGGTTTTGGCGCCCCCAGAAAACGAGAAAAGGCGACCCTCCGAGGAGGATCGCCTACCCATCAACACGGTTTCCGATGCAGCTAGAAGAGGAAGTCCCCGAACTTTCCGAGCATCGCCAGAGGTGTGCCGATGACGACTTCGAGCGGGAACGTGGCTGCGTTGCGTACGAAGCCATGGTTCTTGTTCCAGTAGGCAGGCCACGGGACGGTCTTCCCACGATGTTCGATCTCGACGACGTGACGCTTGTTCAGCGTGGACTTTTTGCCGCCGCGCTTGGGCACTTCATAGGTGTCGCCCAGGTCTGTGTACATGCCGTGGGAATCAAGGCTATGGCCGTTGTTTAGATGGAATCGGTGGGTTCCGACGCAACTCGATGCCATGCCTGCGACGAGCATGAGTGCGGCTAATTTCGTGTATTTCATGGGGTCTCCTTCGATGGGGTCGTGGCCTCTTTTCAGGCCGTTTCCCCATACGCGGAATCCAGCGCTGCAGGGGGAGCGGTTTCTCCTGCTTTTCTTCACGACCCCCATAAACGAAAGAAGGCGACCCACTCGGATCGCCTTCTCAAGGTCGTGTCTCTGGTTGTCGTAGCCGGAATGGCGGCCTCTTTCGCGCTGAGCCCCTAGAGCAGGCCACGGCTCATCTCCACGTACGTCTGGGCCACGGGGGCGGCGAGGAGCAGGGTGGCGGCGAGCCAGGCCGCGGTGGCGAGGGAGGTGCGCTTCAAGGTCGTGAGTGTGTTCTGCATGGTCGTTCTCCGTGTTCGTTGGTGGCGACCGTCATTGGCCGACTTGCCCCTCTAGCGCAATCGGGACCTGGAGGGGGGAGCGGAATCTCCATCCTTTTCGAGGGGCATGAGGCCGTGCCCCACACGCCCCTGGGGCGATCCCCCCGCGTCGGATAGCCTGTGCCCCGTTGAGGAGACCAAGGAGCACGCGGGAAGGGCTAGGCGACGATCTGGCTAGCCAGCTCGAACGGCAGGGTGAGCGCATCGACGGTGGCCTGGATAGCCAGGCTGACGAAGGCGTACACCGTGAGGGCGCTGAGCGTGGTGACCACGAGGGCCATTGTGATGTGTTGTCTCATGGCCCCGTAGCGCAGAACGGATGAGTAGGGGGGAGCGAAAAGTGGGGGGGATTTCCGTTACCGAACCAGGTTTATCGCCACACACCCGTAACCCATCGCTCCGGTCGTCGGTCTTGGCGAGCACGTATTGGGTCTTTGAGCTACTCGTAGCGGATCTCGCCCTGAATCTTCCACACGGGCCGCAGGCCCAGTGCATTGCCGACGAAGTCGTTTGTATAGGGCGAGCGGTTAGCAACGCGAGCGTAGCGGGGAAGGCTCGTGTAACAACCGCCGCGCGCCACCCGTCGGCTTCCCGTGGGAGGAACGAAGCGTTCCTCCTACAGGCCGGAAGTGGTACGCCCGACAGGACTTGAACCTGTGACCGCCGGATTAGAAATCCGGTGCTCTATCCAGCTGAGCTACGGGCGCACCGTGGTACCGAAGTACAGGCGCGGAAATATACGCTCCGCCGCCGGGCCTTGCGAGCCACGTTCTTCACCGCATTCGTCGCGGAGCCCGGGTGCCTCGATGTCTCGGTGCCTGGCGCGAGGCTTCGAGAGCTTGCCGCACTGCAGGAGCCTGGCCGCTGTATCGGGCTTCTCGAGGAACCCATCCCCCCCTGGCGGCTAGCCCCGAGGGGGCTTTCTCGAGTGCCCTATCGGGGATAGAGCCCCGGGGGGCCTACTTGTCGTAGGAGCCCTCGGCCACCTTCGTCGGCGGATGGGATTGCCACAGCACGTTGATGATCTTCCAGCTGTCGCCGTACTTGGCGAGATGGAAGTAGTCGATGCCCCACTGAGCCGTCAACTTGGCGCAGGCGGTCTTGTCGAGCACGTCGAGGACTTCGATCTTGCGCGGCGATTCATCGGTCACCTTGGAACCATTCGCATTCCACGTCCCGGCGAGCTTGTGCAGTTGCTCGTAGGTCATGGGCATGCTCTTGTATTCCTGCATGTCGCCCCAGCGACCGAAACCGGTCTTGCGGAGATCCTTGTGTACGGAACGCTCGATCAAGTCGGGTTGGGCTTCGTAGAGTGCGAGGAGGTAATCTTCCACGGCCCCGTGGACGGCCTGCGCGTCATCGTCCAATGCGGGTGAGGCCGTGGGGAAGGCGAAGCTGAGGGAGAGCAGCGCTGCTGTGAGCGGAAAGAGAGTCTTGATCATGGGATTGGCTCGTGGCTTTGGGAGCGGCATGGTTCCTATCGAACGGGATAGGGCCGGCGATCGTAGCCTCTATCTGCGTGCCGGGCGGGAAGCCTTTCCAGGACGTCCGTATCCGTTGTGTTGCCGCCCGTAGAGCCCTGGCCGCGACGCTCTAGCGCATGGCACTCGAGCACCAACGTGTGTCGATCTCGTTGTCGCTCAGCACGCTCATGTTCTCCTTGACGGAGATGTTCGATTGGAAGCCGGTAAAATCGGACAGCGGGCAGGGAGCCCGGAAGCCGACCCGGCCATTGTCGATCTGCTCGTTGTCGAGGTTGACCAGGTTTCCATCGACGATCGCTTGCCCGCTGATGAGCGGCGAGCCGAACGAAGAGTCGAGGGAGAACGCGGCGCGGTTGCCGCGAATCTGAAAGTCGTCGATGCGCACGTGCTCGACACCCGAAATGGCGATGTGTGAGCGATCCGCCCGGGGCAGGTCCACATCGACCGATTCGATCACGACCGAGCGCGTCGAATACAGCTGGCCGTCATCGCCCGTGTAGAGGTAGACGCCTTTCGCCGGATCCGCGTCGGTCCACACGACGATGGCACCGTGGGAACCGGCGTTGCTTCGATCCTCGCGGGCGACGATGTCGCGGAAGACGAGATCACCCAGGTGTCCTGCCACGCTGATTCCGGAGCCGCCGTCGCCCCAGAGGTCGTAGATCCGGACGTTCTGAAAGAGCAGGGTGCCGAAGCCCGAAGGGCCGGGGTTGTCGAAGGAGCGGTTGACCACCTGGATGGCCGTGCGGTGTGAGCCGGTGTGCTCGAGGTCGATGAAGTAGCAGTCGCCCTGGGGTGAATCGACGTAGACGCAGTGCTCCTCGACCGGATCGAACGAGCAGCCGCGGAAGTCGTATCGGCCGCGGCCGTGGCCGCGCACGCCCCACTTGTAGCCGAAGCCCGAGTAGTGGCCGATCTCGAGGTTCTCGCGGCCCGCCGCGAAGTGGCAGTCGTAGAAGCGTACCAACCCGACGTTGTGCTGCTTGGGGACCGACACGGCCGAGCTGAAGCGGGCCTCGATCGTGATGCTCTCGAAACGCACGTCGGCGATGCCGCCGTTCTCGCGTCCGTCGTTCATGAACTGACGCAGATCGAACTCGCGGATGCGGGCATCTTCGTTGCGCCCGACGACCGCGAAACGCATGGGCACCGGTCCCCAATGAACGACGTAGTCCTTGAGGTCCGAGTCTCCCGCTCCGATCGACATCCCCGAGCCGGGAATGTCGCCGAAGACGGAGATGACGGGGTAGGTGTTCGGGTCGCTCGACTTCAACGCGGTCACGAGCGGGAAAAGGCCGCCGGGGATGAGGACATCGTCCTCGTAGCCCTCGCCGTTCGGAATCCACACGATGGTGGGGATGACGACGATGGTCTCGGGGGGCAACGGGGGTCTGGGCGGTGCTTGAAACGAATTGCTGGGAGGCATGCCCACGACGAGTCCTTGGCTGTCACCTCCATTGCCGTTCGGCCTGTTCGCACCCCGCCCGGGGGCGATTTCCTTCACGAGCCCCATGCTGACCAGGGCGGCTTCGGTCGAGCTGCCCCAGCGAGTTTGTCTTCCCGTCCTGCGATCGATCGAGATGACCTCGCCGTCCCACAGGTAGATGCCGCCGTAGGGACCGACGTGGACGCGCGTCGGGTTTCTCAGGCCGGCTCCGAAAGCGAGTACGTGTTGCTGGCCCGTCAGCGGGTCGATCTCGACCAGCGCGCCCTCGCCACCGAGCGCGGTGCGGTCGCAGACGAGGATGCGTCCCTCGAGGGTGGTCTGCAGCTCGAGCGGATCGGCGAGGAAGCCGCCGCTGGAGATGACCAGCACACGACCCGCCACGGGATCGAGGCGCAACACCTGGGGGGGACGGTTGCGCTCGACGCGGAGGGCATAGACAACGCCCTCGGGGCTCGTGTGGACATCCCGGACCGGATGGATGTCCGCTGCAGGGAGAGTCTTTCCCCCGCGAGCGCTCGGCTCTACCTGGCCCTGTAGGGGGAGGGCGCAGGAGAGCAGCAGAGAGCCAAACGCACCGAGTCGGGGGAGGGTTCTGGAGACGTCCATGGGGTGAAGGCGGGGAGAGCGGAAAGCACTTCGCCTTCATCAACGGTATTGCATTTCTTTCCGGGGGATCGAAAGCGGCAAGGGATTTCCGCCCTGCGGTAGGAATGCATTTCGCGCCCGGAAATTTTTTCCGGACTTTTGGGGCATGGCACCCCCGCTATCCGGGTCGCCCTTGGGCGGGCGCCGTTTGGCCAGTGCCGGCGCTCTTCTACTGCTGAACGAGTCCGACCGCGTTGGACAGCGAGAAGCCCATCACCGCGCCGGGATCGATCGTCAAGCACTGTACGAATCCCACCATGCAGGGCATGGCGATCGCGGGCCAGGGGACGGTCGTGGAGGCCTCGCCCATGGCGTTCGTGACGTAGCCGATCACGAACTGGGGAACCGGCACGATGATGCCCCCGAGGTAGGGGATGTAGATCGAGTTGGTTCCGAGAAGAAAGACGCCCGCGCGGCCAGGCTCGGCGTTCGTCAGGTTGAACGTGATCGACGAGCCCGGCGCCACCGTTCCCGTGCCTGTCAAGAGCGGCAGTCCCGGCGTGCCCGCGAGGGCCTGGCCGAGGTCCGTGATGTCGCTGACCATGCCCGAGGTGAGGGCCTGGGTCGAGGCGTTGCCCTGGGCGTCCGTGAAGGTCCAGCAGAAGACGGCACCCGTGGCTCCTGGAACCGACGGCAACCCGACGCGCCACTGGCCACCACCCTGGTGGAAAGCCTCGCCCGCGGCCTTCGACGACGCGCTGGCACTGGCCTGGAAGGACTTGTAGGTCGCGGTCACATAGCCGTCGCCGCCGTCGTCACAGACCGCATCCTGCGTCCGCGCGTGAAAGACGGTCTCGGTCGGATCGTAGGGCGGGCGTAGCCAATCGATGATGCGCGGGGCGTGTGTGTCCGGAACGCCCGTGTTGTCGTAGACACGGTTCGTGAAGCCGCCGCTCTCGCCCTGGCCCGTCACCATGTCGTAGTCGCCGTCGCCATCGAAATCGCCAATGCCCACATCCAGAGTCGAATCGCCGATGCTCTGAACGATGCCGCTGACGTTGGTGTAGGTGCCGCCGCCGTCGTTGCGATACAGCTTTTCGCCACCGAAACCGAGCGAACCGATCACGATGTCGATGTCGCCGTCATCATCGTAGTCGAGCCCCGCCATCTCGTTGTCGTCGTCGCCGTTGGGGGACGGGAAGGTACTTGTCGACACCGAGCTGATGTTGTTCGTCATGAACCCGTCGTTGAAGCTCGAGAGCGAGACGATCATGCCGTCGAGGCTGAGATCGCCGTCCAGGTCGCCCCATTCGATCTCGTACGTTCCACCGGAACCCACTCCATCGAGCAGGGTGTCCACCGTGAAGTGGCCCGTGCCGTCGTTCAACCACAGGCGCGAGCGTTTGCCCGCCTGTCCCTTGCCCGACTGGACGATGTCGATGTCGAAGTCCGCATCGAAATCGAACAGCGTCACGTCCTGGGCGTTGTAGGTGTCGGCCGGCAGGTGCGTGCTCGTGGCATCGCTGAAGTGGCCGGTGCCGTCGTTCAGGTAGAGGTGCGACTGGGCCGCGACTCCCGAGAAGGTTGCGCCGTCGGTGAAGACCACGTCCAGATCGCCATCGTCATCCACGTCCCCCGCACACAGGCAGAAGGAAGCCATGCCCACGGGCGGAATGCGCGTCGCGGACTCGTCGGTGAAGTTGCCCGTCCCGTCGTTGATCAGCATGCGCGGGATCTGGTCGGGGGCCGGCCACGCGCCCTCGGGGGCATACATGAGATCCGGGTCACCGTCATTGTCGAAGTCCTCGGCGATGACCATCTTCGCGTTGAAATTGGCGACGTTCAGCTGACCCGAGGCTGCGCTGAACGTGCCCAGGCCGTCATTGAGGAAGAGGTGCTGGGGCAAGGCGCCTCCGGATCCGTAGCCGCTTCCATTGGCAAAGGCGATGTCCAACGTGCCGTTGAGATCGAAATCGGCCAGAGCGATGCCGTCCGTCCAGACAGTCTGCGAGGGCAGGGCCGTGTTGTCGTAGGCGAACTGGGCGCTGGAGGTGGAGGACAGGACGAGGAGGCCGAATCCTCCGAAGGCAGCTCGCAACATGGTGGGTGGGGGCTTGGGCCGTGAGTACGGACGGGTGGTTGGGAGATCCCCAACCTGGATCGTAACCCGAATTCCCCCGATCGGGGCACCCCTCAGGTGCTTTGGCCGACGTTCGCAGCGTCGCCCGGCCGGGTGCGCCGCTCGACCATCTCCGCGCAAGTTTCGTGACCTCTTTGTCCCGTGCCTCTTCAGCCGGCGATCTCGCGGAGCACGGCCTCGTCCACGTTGCCCCCGCAGAGAATCACCGCCACCGTCCCCCCCGCGAACTGGCCGGCCTGCAGGCGGCAGGCGGCCAGAGTCATGGCGGCGGCACCCTCGATGGGCTCGCTGTGGGTGCCGAGGTACTCGCGAAAGGCCCGGCGTGTGGCTGTTTCGGGGACGATGACGAAGTCGCTGACGAGATCGCGGACCAGGGGGAAGGTGATGGCGTCCTTCTCCACGCCCCCGGCGGTTCCGTCAGAGAGTGTCGGGTGGGAAGGCAACTCCAGGATCTCGCCCGCGGCGACCGAGCGGATCATGACGGCCGAGGGATCGGGAGAGCATCCGAAAACGCGCGTCGAGCCCGAGAGTTCGCGTGTGGCCGCAGCCACGCCGGCGACGAGTCCGCCACCACCCAGGGCGACGAAGATCGCATCGAGCTCGGGGGCCTGGCGCAGGATCTCGAGGGCGACCGTGCCCTGGCCGGCGATGATGTCTCTATCGTTGTACGGGGAGACGTAGCAGGCAGCGTTCGTCTCCGACCAGCGCCGAGCCTCGATCTCGGCCTCGACACCGTCTTCGCCGTGAATTCGCACCTCCGCGCCCAGCTCGCGCATCAAGGCGAGCTTACGAGGCTTCGTGTTGGCGGGGACGAAGACCGTGGCGCTCGCGCCGACCGAGCGAGTGGCGAAGGCCACGGCGGCTCCGTGGTTTCCGGTCGAGGCGGCGACGATGGGCGGTAACTCGCCCTGCTCTCGCAGGCTGAGGATCTTGTTCAGGGCTCCACGGACCTTGAAGGAACCGGTTGCCTGCAGGTTTTCCTGTTTCAGGAGCACTTCGGTGCCGAGCTCGCTCGAGAGACTCGCGAAACGCACCAGAGGCGTTTCGATGGACGTGTCGCGGATGCGAGTCTCGGCCGCTTGGATCGCTGACAGGTTCGTCATGCGTGCAACTCGGCAAACATCTCGCCAACCCGTCGCAGGCCCTCATCGAGATAGTCGTGGGGCAAGCCGAAGCTGAAGCGCAGGCAGTGATCCATTCCGAAATGGTCGCCCGGGACGACCATGACGCTCTTCTCCGTGCGTAGCCGCTCCGCGAGTTCGGTCGAGTTGATGTCCATCGAATAGCGACTGAACGTGATCGCTGCCGCCTCGGTTGGAAACAGGCGCAGGCCCTCGATGCCCTGGGCCCAGGCGCTCATCCGTTCGTGTCCGCTGCGGATGTGGGCCCGCGTTCGGGCCAGGATCTTCGGGCGCACCTCGGGGGACAAGGCGAGTTGCGTCAGGTGGTTCGAGAGCATGGTCGCCGTGATCGTCGTGTACTCGTGACGCCTCCAGAGGGCCTTCAACATGGCCGGCGGACCGACGGTCCAGCCCACACGCAAGCCGGGTAGGCCGTAGGCCTTGCTCATGCTGCCCTGGCAGAGGACGCGATCGTACATGCCGTAGAAACTCGTCGTTTCCTGATCGCTCAGCCGCTCGGCGCCGCGATAGACCTCGTCCGCGAGGATCCAGGCTCCGACCCTCTCCGCGCAGCCAACCACCGCTGACATTTCCTTCGCGGTGAGGATTCGGCCGGTGGGGTTGTTCGGATTGCAAACGGCAATCAGCTTGGTCTTCTCGTTGACGGCCGCCTCCAAGGAAGCGACATCGAGGTGCCAGTCATCGTTCTCGTTCAGGCGCGCTTCGCGAATCGGGAGCCCCAGATTGCGGGCCAGCCCGTGGATCTGCATGTAGTTCGGCAGCACGATGCAAAACTCGTCGGTGGGCTCGAAGATCGAGTTCATGACGAGGTAGTTCGCCTCCGCCGCGCCGACGGTCACGAGCACGTTCTGCGCACGGGCGCCGGGGTACATGGCCGCGATGATCGCACGCAGTTCGTCGCGGCCGTTCGTCTGGGGGTAGTTCAGTTCGAGTTGCAGTAGCTCTTCGCTGGGCTTGCCGGCCAGCTGTAGCAACTCGCCGAGGGTCATGGGGTGCACGCCGGACTCGGAGAGGTTGTACTCGACCGTGTTCTCCCACTCGGACATCCAGCGTTCCATGCTGAATTCATGGAAGGGGATGTCTCCGGGGGCCAGGGATTCACGCGAGCGATTCGTCATCGGGCCTTGACTTGCAGTTGGTTCATCTCGAACTCCGCGAGCCGGGCACACGCTGGGTCGTACCCGAAACGCTTCCGCACGTTTTGCAACGATGTTCGATGGGGGGCGCCATGGAGGCTCCGTGGGCCGTCGAAACGGCGCGAAAAGCCTAGCCTTAAGGCGTGTCGGATTCCCGGGGCCAGGCTAGGATCGGGTCTACAGGGTGCTGGCAGTGTGTCAGGAGCCTGATCGGAACCGGATTCGAAGTAGAGGAGGCACTTTCTCATGTTCACGGCCAAGCCCGTTTACAAGAGCGCCTCCGTTCGCGTCTAGCACGACCGTTGATGTTCCTTGATCGGGAGGGGCGAGGAGTGCTGGAGCCGCGGATGGAGCGCGCCAATAGTGATTTCAGGCTCGCGGTCTGTCCCGACACAGCCGCGCGCGCGCTCTCCGGTTCTTCTTTCACCGCCGTGAAGCGTGCGTTTTGCGCCCCATCTACATGAGCGCTGAATCCAATTGAATCGTAAGCAGAGACAGGTCGAACGTTATCTCGAGTCCGTCAAACACCTCCGTTCCCAGGAGGAGCAAAAGGAACAGAAGCGCGTCTCCAAGGAGCACAAGTCGAAGGAGCGTGAACGGGTACGCAAGCGCAGCTGGAAGGAGAGTGACGAGGAGCACATCGAGGATCGTGATCTCGAGCGCATGCACTCCGGCGCCACCTCGAAGTATCGATCAGAAAAACCCAAGGAACTCCCCTTCGTACCCGTCGAGATGAGCCCGCAGATGCCCTTGGATCATTCCGAGGACACGCTTCTGCGAGGCGAGATCGTCGGCGTCTTTTCGGGACGCGTGCGCTTCGCCCAGGACGGCGACGTGCAGACGGCCATCCTCTCCGAAGCCCTGGCCAGGACTCAGCAGAGCTCGGTAGCCATCGGCGACGTGGCCTTTGCTGCGCGACGCGAGGACGGGACGCTTCGAATCGAGAGGATTCAGGAGCGCCGTAGCACGTTGTCGCGGCCGGATCCGCAAACATCCCGCGAGCGGGTGATCGCCGCCAACGTGGATCGAGCCGTGGTGGTCGTGGCCGTACGCCAACCGATCTTTCGACCGCGGCTCTTCGATCGCTACATGATCGCGCTCGAGCGCGGTGGCATCGAGCCGATTCTGTGCGCCAACAAGGCGGATCTCCTGGAGTCGCAGGCGGAACGCGATGAAGTCGAGTCCCATCTCGATGTCTACCGTGACCTCGGCATAGCGGCTCTGCGCACCTCGGTGGCCAGGGGAGATGGACTCGCGCGCTTGCGCGAGCTACTCGCCGCTGCGACCTCGGTCTTCGTCGGTCAGAGCGGCGTCGGCAAGTCGTCCCTTGCCAACGCCATTGCGCCGGAACTCGGCATCGTCACCGGCGACGTACGCCAGGGGGATGGCAAAGGGCGCCACACGACGACGACCTCGAGTCTCTATTCGCTGCCGGGTGGCATGCGTTTGATCGACACGCCTGGAATTCGAGGCTTTGCGCTGAAGAACCTCACGGTGTCCATGGTGGCTGCCTACTTCGCGGAGTTCGAACGCTTTCGCCACGGGTGTCGCTTCAACGACTGTACGCATCTCCACGAGCCTGGCTGCGCTGTGCGCGACGCCGTGGAAGCCGGGGCCATCGCCGGGGCGCGCTACGCCACGTACGGGCGAATCTGTCGGTCCTTGGGAGAGTAGGAGTCCCTACTTCTCTCTGTTCTCGAAGTGATCCAGAAAGGCCTGGTGCGCGGGGACGTTCGGATCGAGCTCGAGACTTCTCCTGGAAGGGCCCGTCGCGGCGAGATGGGGGCCTCTTGCAAGGGCTTCCAGACGGCAGCCCAATACGTCCCGAAGGAACAGGCCATCAACTGGACCCAAGGCATCGCCCAGTTCATCATGGACCAAGAAGGCGAGTGGACGACCTCGAAGGATCGCAAGTTCGTCCTGACCCTGGCCAAGACGTCCAGCGACATGGCGGGAGCGCTGGATCCCCAAAGCGACGAGTGCCACGAGATCCTCGGCAACCAGGAGCACTCGAGTTTCGTCGCCTACAAGCTGGCGACCCTGGGATCGGCTTACCGCTTCAACGGCAAGCAAAAGCAAGCCGTCAAGTTCCTCGAGAAAGCTGTAGCGCTTGCGCCCAGCGACGAGCTGCGCGAGAAACTGGCGGTGTACAAGGGCGAGATGTAGCGACTACGGAAACCATTCTGGCCGACCGTTTCGAGATGGGACGGTCGGCCTGGTTCCGTAAGGCCTAGTAATGCCCGTGGTGTCCTTCCCAGAACAAGCGCTGCAACGGCCACGTCAAGAAATCCAAGGCCAACGCAAAGGGTGTCAGACAAATACGCTGGTGCACCCCGTACTCCGGACCTTGCACCTCGGGTGACCAGACTGCTGTAGTGAAGCAGCTCGAACAGAGTGCTCCGGCGAGAATGACAGCGGCGAATCTGGAGGCTCGGGGCTTCCTGCGTGCTTTGGTGTTCATGTTCCTTCTCCCGTGATCCCCGGCCCCTGCGGGACCGCAGGGAGTGGATCGGTTTCGGAAGCAGGGAGACACAAGTCGCGTGCCAAGTTCCCCCGTGCCAGAGACGGCCTTTTTTTCGCTTTGGCTCTCCGGACGACGCTCGGGTGTCCCCTCCCTTCAGCCCGTGCCCTCTGTATGGGGCACGTTCTAACTTGCTCGCGGGACGCTAGGCGAATGAACGATCCGAGTGGATCTTGTGCAGAGCCGCTAGCAGGGCTGCGCCCCCGAAGGGCTTGACGAGGAAGGATACGTTGTCGGGGATCGCGCGCGCGTCTTCCGGGAGGCCGCTCATCATGAGTACCGGCACGTTGCCCTTTTCGCGTATCCGGGCCAATACGCGATCGCCGCGCAGCTTGGGAAGATCGACGTCCAGAAGCACGGCGGCCAGTTCCCCTTGCCACTCATCGTACTCGGCCAGGGCTCGTCGACCATCGCTGGCCAGAACGACCCGGTAGCCCTCGTGATTCAGCAAGGCGGTGATGCTCTTCTGCACCTGGGGGTCATCTTCGACGACGAGGATCAGCTCTCCGTTGCCTTTTTCGCGCCGGGGCATGGGCGTGAGGGTCGTGGGTTCGTCGGGAGGAAGGCACAACGGCAGACGAAGGCGGAACGTCGTTCCCTGGTCTGGCTCTGATTCGACTTCGATCTCACCGCCGTGGCTCTGCACGATGCCATAGGCGACGGACAGGCCGAGTCCCGTTCCCTGCCCCCGCGGTTTCGTGGAATAGAAGGGCTCGAAGATGCGCGCGCACTGTTCGGCGTGCATACCGTGGCCCTCGTCGGTGATTTCGATCGTGACCATGTCGGGATCCTGGGCCGGCAGTTGCAGTACGGCGAGGGTCAATCGTCCACCCTCGGGCATCGCGTCGCGCGCGTTGACGGTCAAGTTGACGAGCACTTGGTGGATCCGGTTCTCGTCGGCGTTGATCCAGACCTCCTGCCGTTCCAATCCCAGCGTGACGATCTCGATCGTGGCAGGCACGAGGGGCTGGAGCATTTGAACGGATTTGTGGAGCAACTCTCGCAGCGCAACGGGTTCGAGGCACTGCAGCTTTCGTCCACTGAGGGTCAGAAGTGAATTGGTGATGCTGGTCGCCTGTTCGCAAGCCCGCAGGATGCCGCGAAAGGCATCTTGCGAACCGAGACTGCGAGCACCCATGTTGCCGAGTTCGGCAAAGCCGATCACCGCCGTCAGCGCGTTGTTGAAGTCGTGGGCGACTCCGGCGGAAAGGGTGCCGACGGCCTCCATCTTCTGGGATTGCAGGAGTTCCTCCTGCAGCTCGGCGTTGCGTGTCTCCGCCTGGCGGCGGTTGAGAATCTCCTGCTCGAGCTCTTCGTTCGCATGCAGAAGTCTGTCTGTTCTCGCTTGCACCCGGTTCTCGAGCTGAGCATTGATCTTGCGGATTTTCGCATGATTGAACAAAGCAAGCGCGGCCATTCCGAGGGCCGCGAGAGCCGCTGCTCCCAGGGACAGGCGACCCAACCAATAGCCCCAGGGAAAGCCGACGCTGATGTCCAGGAGCAACGGCTGCTTGGCGTATGTCAGGTCCCGGCTGATGGCCTGCAATTCGAAGCGATAGTGGCCACGGGGCAAGTCGAAGTATTCGATCCTGCCTTCCCGTGTCGTTCGCCAGGCTTCTGGCTCTCCGCCGTGTTCGGCCAGGCGATATCGAAGGAGCGTTCCGTTCTTGCCGGAGTGGTGGCCTGTCTCGCTGACTTCGAGGACCAGGGGGCCGGCACGTGCGGTGACCTCGATCGTCCCGATCCCATTCGGAGGCTCGATGAACGTCGAGCCCGAGTGAATCGAGCTAAGGCGCACCTCGGGGGCCTGGTCGCGGGGCTCGTAGATCAGGATGCCATTTCGGGTCGCGACCCACAGTTCTCCCGTGTCGCGATCGAGGCGCAGGTCGACGACTTCGGGCGAGGGAAGATCGACGGAGCGCAGGGGGTTCTGGAGAACCCAACCGTCGGTAACGAAGACCCCGGTGGGCGTTCCTATCCAGAGACGGCCTTGCAAGTCTTCCACCACGGTGGGTGCGTCCAGTTCGATCTCGAGGGGTTCGAAGTTGCCCCCGCGATTGAGCAGCACACCGCGATCCGTGCACACCACGAGGTCTCCCTTACGGGTCTCGAAGATCTCGTAGATGCGGCGAATGCCGAGACCCACTGCGGTTTCGAAACTGGCAACCCCCGCCGGTTCGATTCGTGTGATGCCTCCGAAGCCCGCGGTCCAGATCGAGCCGTCCCGGCGCTCGATCACGCGCCGCAGGGATTCATGGGGAAGACCATCGAGCGTGCTGTAGATCGTGGTGCGACCCTCCGCCAACCTGGCAAGCCCACGTTCCGTGGCTACCCAGACACGTCCCCTGGAATCGAACAGCAGATCGATGATGAGCTGTGAAGGGAGTGCGGCGATACGCTCAGGCGTATGACCGACTCGAAGCCGGTAGAGTCCGTCGTCCGTCCCGACCCAAAGATCTTTGTCCGCGCCCTCGACGACGCATCTCACGTTGCGGCTCGGCAGCTCAGCGGACTGCGGCAACTCGACCCAGCGATCCTCGACGAGAGTGCGAAGTCCTGAGCTCGTGCAAACAAATAGCCTGCCATCCCTCGTCTCTCCGAACGAGTACAGCTTCGCCAGGCCTTCCCTCGGGCCCCACTCCATGCGGTGGGAGTTGTCGATTCGCGCCAGCCCGTCCTGTGCGATCCAGAGGTCCCCCTCGGCATCACAGAAGAGCGCGTTGACGGGGCGGGAGAAATGGAACTGACCGAAGCTCGTGTCAACCCGGCGTACGCCGCCCCTGGTGAGCCCGACGTACGTGCTGCCATCGGGCGCGCCGACGATCGTCGTCTCTTGAGCGAACGCACCGCGCAAAGGCACCTCGAGCGGGACGATACGTGAACCTTCGATCCGTACGCTGCCACCGCGTGCAGAGACGAGGAGGTTGCCCGAGGCGTCCGTGGCCAGATCGGCGACCCTCCGGCTGACCCAGCTCGCGGACACTTGCCCCTCGATCGATTCCCCCGCGGACGCTTCACCTCCGAATCGCTGAAAGGCAGAGGTCGAGTTCGAGGCTCGATACAGTCCATCCAGGCAGGCGATCCAAAGAGACCCCGCCCCGTCGCGTTCGATGTCGAGAACGGACAAGGCTGCGGTCGAGGGAATCGCGGAGAACGACTCACCGACGAGCCTGGCGAGCCCGCCTGGACCTCCCACGAGGACGCCGTGTTCGTCGACGAGGATCGCCCGTACCGAATCCGCGGCCAGCCCATCGAGGGTCGAGTAGAGGCGCAGGTTTCCATTCTCGAGACAGGCCAATCCACGCTTGGTTCCGATCCAGAGCGCACCCTCTGGATTCGACGCCAGGGCCTGGACTCGTTGGCTGGGCAAGCCGTCCGCTTCCGTGTAGCGCACGATGTACTCGCCATCGAAGTCCGCCAGTCCATGGGGTGTGCCTAACCACACGCGACCCGGCTCCGTTTGCGCGAAGCAAAGAACCCTGGGCGTATCGAGTACCGCCGCGATGTCATACTCGTGTATCGCGCCCCGGCGATTGTCGGTGAGTGGTTCGGTGATGAGTCCCGGACCCAGTGGTCCTGCGCGCGGAGTTGGATTTTCGAGTGCGAGGTCGATGCGGTTCGGTCGTTCGCTCTCGAGCTCGAAGCCCTGGACGGGGAACCCCTCGACTCGAAGCTCGTAGCGGTCGGTCGGTAGCTGCGTCTCGAAGCGACCGCTGGAATCGCTCAGGAGCGCTTCAAAGGGAGCGTTGTTTCCGAGACCGCGGATATCGACTCGCGCATTCGAGAGTGCGTGGCCTCCGGCGCCGGAGACGCGGCCGCGGAGTTCCGCAACTCGCCTTTCGGGGGATACGAGAAGTAGGTCCCCCAGGCGCGATGGCGTATCGGTCTTTCCCACTCCGGGCCCCCAGCTGACCCAGGAGAAAGAACCGTCGTCGTCCCGATCGCAGACGACCACATCCATCCCGATGATGCCCATGTCGCGCGCGAGAAAGCGCCCGTTCTCCAGCCGATCGAGATGAAAGGCCCATTCGTATCGATGGATACCTTGCTCGCGCGTCCAGGCCACCTCGACCGGAGCCTGTTCATTTTCCACACGGCTCGTAAGAGCCGTATCTCCGTAGATGTTGTACTGCCTGATCGGGGCGTTCTTGTTTGCGTGATCGAAGTGAAGAAACACGACCGCGCCGTCGCTGGCCCCCCAATACGGATCCTCCACGATGACGATGGAAGAGTCGTGTACCTCGAGCCCGAAAAAGATCGTGTTCTCTTCCGCGTTGAAGACCGTGGAGAAAAAGGCCTGTAGATCCTCCGTGCCGAAAGGGGAATCGCCGTATTCCGGCAAGCGCACGGGATAGAGCTTTCGATCCGCGGGCCAATCGTCCAGCTTGCCGTCGATCTGGATGCCCGCGAACACGGGCGCGAGCGCGAGCTTGCCATTGTCACGCCAAGCCCACGTAGCGGGTGCCAGGGTTCCCAGCGCGGTCA
This sequence comes from Planctomycetota bacterium, assembly GCA_965662355.1. Classification (GTDB taxonomy): domain Bacteria; phylum Planctomycetota; class UBA1135; order UBA1135. Next base: position 90,693 of record CBFIHP010000006.1, read on the forward strand.
GGAGCGGCAGCGTCGAGAGAAGTGAAGATCGGAGGGACATCGGGGGGAAACGGGACCCCTCCAATTCTCGTGATCCCGGCCCCGAACGGATACGCGGAAGGGCTCCGGACGGGATTCTCGCTGCCTGATTCCCGTTCTTGGGACGCTGATCGAAGTCCGTGCCTACTCGAACGTGTGTGTGTCCGTGCCCTTCTCGAACACCATGATGCGTCCCGGGGTGCCGCCCTCGAGTGCCTTCAGCTTGTCGCGTACGTCAACGACTTCGTCTCTCGGAACGTGCACGGCGATCAGATGCCTTGCATGAATGCGCTGCTCGATGATCTTGCGGCCCTCCTTGCTGGACCAGAACCAGTACGGGACGAAGGCGACGTCGATCTTGCGGCTGGCGATGTCGTGCGGAGCCCACACGGACGCGGCCGTATCCGCGTCTCCGAGATGAAGAACTCTCCAGCCCTCGAGTTCGATCACTTGCCCGAGGTTCTGGATCTTCCCACGCCGGTCGCCGCCGTGGGCCATGCGGAAGGCGTCGACAGCGATGCCCTCGTATTCGAAGGACACCGTGTCTCCCAGCTTCGGATGAAGTTCCTGCACGCGCGTAGGTGCGCACAACTCGTGCAGGGTGTCCAGAACTTGCTGTGAGGTCGCCAGCATGGCGTCGGTTCCCTCGAGCGCACGGCAAGCAAAGTCCGCCTGGAAGTGATCGCGATGAACGTGGCTGACGAGAGCCAGGTCCAAGTCCTCGAAGATGCCCTTGCCCTCTTCGAGGTCCTGGGCGGTCTCGTGCGGCAATCCGACGTACGCGGAGTAGGGCTTCTCGAGGAACGCATCGATAACGAAGGACGTTTCTCCAGCCTCGACCAGGAAGCCTGAGTTGGCGAGGTATGTGACCTGGAGCGGTTTGCGTTTCTTCGCTCTTGCTTCTCCCGTTTCCTGGGCCGCAGCGATGAGTAGACAGCAAGCGAGAAGCGTGACGAGGGCGCGGATCATCCGCCAAGTCTAGCGATTCAGGCCTCGATTCGCTGCTGCAGGTGCTGGGCCAGGCGCTCGACCACATCCCGGTCCTTCCGGGTGAAGCACAGCCGAAACGTACCTTGGCGCATCTCGGGAAAGGCCTCCGCGGCCTTCAGGCGATTCATGGAGATCCGAAGTTCGGAGCGGAACAACCGCCGCTTGTGCTCGATATCACTGATGTCTTTCAAAGGGATGCGGGTTTCCTGAACCGCCGAGTTGCGCAGGGTCAGGTTCGAGCGCTTTCTGTACTCCAGAACGAGCTCGTCTCCCTCGATTCCGACCAGGCCGCGAAACTCGACCAGGCCATCCCAGCGGTCGGTGTTCCTGAAGGCCAAGCGCCGCGTCGTGGGCCACTTGAGCGTCATCGTGCCGTTGGTCGAAGGGTCGGCGGGATTGCGCGAAATCTCCTCGACATGACTGCGCATGTCATTCGCCTGCTGGAAGCGGTCTTCCGGTTCGCGTTGGAGCGCCTTCAGGACGACATCGTCCAGCCTGACGTCGACGCGTACCCTTTCCGAGGGTAGGGCGAAGCGACCGACGGGCAGCTCGGCGGTCAGCATCTCGTAGAGCACGACACCCAACGAATAGATGTCGGCCCGATGGTCCACATCGCGGGGACGATTCAGTTGTTCGGGAGCCATGTACTGGGGCGTTCCCATGACCTGACTGGCCCGCGTCAAGCGCCAATCATCTTCCTCCTGGCCCATGACGCGTACGAGTCCGAAGTCGGCGATCTTCGCGCGGCCGTGGCGATCGACCAGAATGTTCTCCGGCTTGATGTCGCGGTGCACGATGCCTTCTTCGTGGGCGTACTGCAGCCCCGCGCAGATATCGGGCACGAGCCTCAGGGCATCGCTCGGTTCTAGCTTGCGCTGCTCGAGCAGATCGCGCAGGTGATGTCCGTCGATGTACTCCATCAAGAGGAAGTACATGCCGTTGCGTTCGCCGAAATCGTGCACGGCGACGACATTCGGATGGCTCAAACGCGCGAGTGCCTGGGCCTCGCGTAGAAAGCGCTCGGCGAAGGCCGGTTGGTTGGCGAGGTCCGGGGCCATGATCTTCAGCGCGACGAGTCGATCCAGCTTTGCCTGGCGCGCCTTGTAGACAAGGCCCATGCCGCCGCGGCCGATCAGCTGGATGATCTCCAGCTGCGGGAAGCGCTTCTGTATCGCCTCGAGATCGAGCCCGCCGACAGTTTGCGCCGCTCCCGCCCCTGGCTTGGCGCCCACATGGGTCCGTACGAACGGCGCCGGGCCCTCCAGTCCTCCGCGCAGCATGCAGGCCGGGCAGAGACCGGAGAGTGCACCCCCCTCGGGGCGTCGGGTACCGCAGCGGGGGCAATGGTTCGTGTCACTCATGGTTGGGAACTCCTCGTCCGTGCTTCTCTGAAGCGAAGCCGGGAGTTCGTTACCGGGCTTTCTGGATATCTTTGGCGTTCGCGGCTCAGGTGTTCGGTTCGAGCGCTTCGAAGAGGCCGCGAATCTCCTCCTCGACCTCCGCACCGTCCCGCACCGTGTGGGCGATTTCGAGCCGCAGGATCTCGCCGAAGCGTTTTCTCAGGCGGTGGGCCGCGACGCGCACAGCCCCCTCCGTCGCGCCGATCGCCGCGGCGATTTGCTTGTATTCCGCGCTCTCCACATCGCCCGAGAGGACGGGGCGCAGGCGATCGTACACATCGCCTTTTCCGCCGTGCTCGTACTCGGCTCGCAGCCGACGCATGACCTCCTCGAGCAGCGTCCGGGCCCAGGTTCGGTGAAACTCACGCTCAGGATCCTCGTTGCCCATGGGCTCGAGGAGCCAACGATCCTCGCCCCGGGCCGCATCGAGGGAGAGCGGGGCCGCTCCGCCGCCGCGCTTTTGGGCCGCTTGCTTCTTCCATTCGTTGGCTCGGAAATGTTCGAAGCATGTCAGCAAGAAAGACCGAAAGCGCCCCCGCTCAGCGTCCGCCTGGGCGAAGTCGTGCTTCTCGATCAGGCGCGCAAAGAAGCCCTGAACGAGGTCCCGGGCGTCCTCCCGGCCGATGCCCTTCCGTCGTGCATAGGCATAGATCGGATACCAATAGGACTCGCAGAGGCGCTCGAGCGCATCGCGCGTGGCCGGGTCCTTGCCGTCGAGAGCGGCGGAGGCCACGATCGACCAGCGCGTGCTGGCGAAGACCGGAGACGCCCCGTTCGTGCTGGGCGTATTGGCCGTACTCGCCTCGGCGCGAGCGGTGCTCTTGGTGGGGGACCCCATGTATTCGACGAGTGTAGCAAGGGGGGGGTAGAATCCGAGACTCTGCCGTCCGTCTCGAGGCCCAAGCCGATCATGAACAAGACCACCCTGGCGCTTCTCAATTCCCTTTTCGTACTCGCGGTTGCTCCCGCTGCCGCCCCGCTGGCAGTCGAAGAGGAAACGCTACTGCTACAGAACCCGACCCTCTCGGATGAGAACGTGGTCTTCACCTACGCGGGCGATCTGTGGATCGTCGGGCGTGAAGGCGGCGATGCACGGCGCCTGACCAGCAGCTCGGGCGTGGAGGGCGCCCCCGAGCTCAGCCCGAACGGCAAGTGGGTGGCTTTCACCGGACAGTACGAGGGCAATGCCGACGTCTACGTCATCTCGGTCGATGGCGGTATCCCGAAGCGGCTCACCTATCACCCCGGCGGCGACGAAGTCGTCGACTGGCACCCCAATGGCAAGCAGGTGATGTTCCGCACCCGGCGCGATGTCGGTCAGCGCATGTCGCGACTCTTCATGGCTTCCACCGAGGGCGGCACGCCCCAGCCGGTCGAGCTCCCGAAGGCCTATCACGCATCCTTCAACGGAGATGCGAGTGTCATCGCCTACACGCCGGTGCGTGACGCATTCGCCAGCTGGAAGCGTCACCGTGGTGGCACGATCTCCACGATCTGGATCTTCGATCGCGACTCCCAAGAGGTCGAGGTGGTTCCCCACGAGAACGCCAGCGACTCCTTCCCGAAGTGGTTGAACGGCTCTGTCTACTTCGGCTCTGACAGAGACGGGATCATGAATCTCTATCGGTTCACGCCGGGGGACAAGGACATCGAGAAGCTCACGAGCTTCACGCAGTTCGACATCAGCAACATCGATGCGGGTGCAGGCGGCGTGATCTTCTCCCAGGCCGGTGCGCTCCATATCTACGATCCCAAGCGCAACGACACGCAGCGCCTTCACATTCGCGTGCAGTCCGATGGCCTGGCCAAGGTTCCCCGCTGGCAGGAAGTGCGCGGTCACGTCCGCAGTGCCTCGATCGCCCCCAACGGCAAGCGCGCCGTCTTCGAAGCGCGTGGAGAGATCATCACCATGCCGCGCGAGCACGGCGGCTCGCGCAACCTGACCCAGAGCCCGGGCGTCCACGAACGGACTCCCAACTGGTCGAACGACGGTTTGCGAATCGCCTACTTCTCCGACGAGGGCGGCGAATATCAGCTGATGGTGCGCGATCGTCTCGGCAAGGAGGAAGGCGAGGCCTTCGATCTGGGTAATGGACGCTTCTACAGCGAATCCTCATGGAGCCCCGACGACGAGCACATCCTGTTCGTCGACAAGACCAACCGCATCGCCTTCGTGACCCTGGAGACGAAAAAGGTGACCGAGGTCGCCAAGATCCAGGGCTCGTTGGGCGAGGTACGCCCAGAGGCCGTGTGGTCACCGGACTCGAAATGGATCGCCTTCGAGAACCGCAACGCCCGCACCATGTACAACCAGATCGCCCTGTACGAGCTGGAGAGCGGCAAGATCTCGATCGTCACCGACGGCTTCGGCGCTGCCAGCAACCCGGCCTTCTCGAGCGATGGGGGACACCTGTACTTCTTCGCCACGACCGAGGTTGGGCCCAACCTGTTCGGTCTGGACATGAGCACCTCGGCTGCCCGCGACTTCGACGGGAACCTCTACGTCACGGTGTTGAAGAAGGACGCCGAGAACCCGTTGGCTCCGCGTAGCGATGAGGGCTACGAGGAGAAAGAAGACGAAGACGACGCCGATGAAGACTCCGAGGAGGAGGAAGGCGAAGACGAGAACGCTGATGACAAGGTAGCCAAGGAAGCCAGCGCCAAGAAAGAGGACGCGGACTCCAAGGAAGAGGAAGAGGAAGAGGAAGAGGGACCGTCCATCGACCTCGAAGGCATCGACCAGCGCATCCTTGCCCTTCCCATGTCCTCCGGCAAGTACACCAATCTCGAGTGCGCCGGCGACAAGCTGCTCTTCATCGAGTACGGCAAGGGCAGCTCGGCCCTGAAGAGTTTCGACTTCGAGTCGCGCAAGACGAAGACCGTCAAGGAAAAGGTCTCGGGCTTCACGGTCTCGGGAGACGGCAAGTGGATGCTCTACGCCAGCGACGGTTCGTTCCAGATCGCCAAGGCCGACGGCGCCGATGCGAAGCCGCTGAAGATCGCCTCGGTCAAGGTCCGCGTCGAGCCGGCCCTCGAATGGCCCCAGATGCTGCGCGAGGTCTGGCGTATCCAGCGCGACTACTTCTACGACGAGAACATGCACGGTGTCGATTGGCCGGCCATGTGGGATCGTTGGGACGACTTCCTGCCCCATGTCCGCCACCGCAACGAGCTGACCTACCTGATCAAGGAACTGATCGGCGAGCTGTCCTGCGGCCACCAGTACACCTGGGGCGGCGAGACCCCCGCGGCGCCCAAAGGCGTCTCGGTCGGCCTGCTCGGAGCCGACTACGAGGTGGTGAACGGTCGTCACCGCATCGCGCGCATCTACGCCGGTCAGAACTGGAACGCCAAGTTGCGTTCGCCCCTGACCGTGCCCGGTGTCGAGGCGGCCGAAGGCGACTACGTGATCTCCGTGAACGGCCAAGCGCTCACGTCCGAGGAGAACATCTATGCCGCCTTCGAGAACCTGGCCGACATTCCGGTCGAGATCGAGCTCGCGTCAACCCCCGACGGAGCCGACGCACGCACCCTGACGATCAAGCCGCTGCGTAACGAGTACCAGCTACGCCACCTGGCCTGGGTCGAGGACAACAGAAAGCGTGTTCACGAGCTTTCCGATGGACGTCTGGCCTACATCTACATGCCCAACACGGCCGATGCGGGCCGGATTTCCTTCGACCGTGACTTCTACAGCCAGCTGGACAAGGAAGGCGTCGTCCTGGACGAGCGCTACAACGGCGGAGGACAGGTCGCGAACTACATCATCGACGTGCTCAACCGCAAGGTCATGTCCTACTGGATGAACCGCGAGAAGTGGCTAGCCTCCTCGCCCTTCGGCGTCATCGAAGGCCCCAAGGTCATGATCATCAACGAGTCGGCCGGCTCCGGCGGCGACTGGATGCCCTGGGTCTTCCAGAACACCGAAACGGGCCCCCTGGTCGGCACCCGCACCTGGGGCGGTCTGGTCGGCATCTCGGGCTACCCGCCCCTGATGGACGGCGGCTCCGTCACGGCCGCGAGCTTCGGCGTCATGGACGTCGACGGCAACTGGGCGGTCGAGAACGTCGGCGTCTCCCCCGACTACCAGGTGATCGAATACCCCAAGGCCATCATCGCCGGCCGCGACCCCCAGCTCGAGAAAGCGGTCCAGGTCGCCATGCAAGGCATCGACCGCGGCTCCGGCCGCCCGCGCCCGGCTTCCTTCAAGAAGCCGATCAAGCGCTAGGTTGCGCGCAAAGCCAAGCGCTAGAGAGGGAGGGCACTCGCCACATCACGTGCGCGTGCCCTCTCTTTTTTCTTCGACACGGCCGGATCCAACTTGCAGGTGTCCTTCGGACGATGAACGGCTCGGGCTCGCCCGCATTCGTCAGCCTACGAGAGTGGGCCGCGGTTGTGGTGCCGCGACCCACGTCAAGCTGATTCATGATGCGTCGGTGACGACACCTTCGCGGCGCAAGGGCCTCGCTTGGCTCTAGAAGCTCCCGATCACCCCACCCGCGGCCGAGGAAAGCTGTGGGTCGAGCAGGCCGCCTCCCGCAGGTAGATCGCCGAAGACGACCGCCTGCACGAACCAGGGCGCTCCGAGTAGGCCGCAGTTCATCGGCACCGCGGCATTGAAGGCGGCGGTCGTACCGCCACCTCCATGGGGCGGGCCGCTCATGTCGAAGAGGAACCCCGGGCCAACGAGGAGCTCGGAGAGGCCCGCGGGGGGCAGGCTGAAGAGCAGACCCAGGTCGATGATCGCGCCGGCGGCTGCCGAGGAACGCAAGAGGACGATCCAGGAGCCGGGGCCACGGGTGAACTGTGGCGCGATGACCGCCGTCCAGGTGGTGCCGGGGATGACGGAGGTGGCGGTCAGGGTATCGAGGTTGATTCCCGAGCCGTTGTAGTGGAAGAGCGTGGCCGGCGGTTGTGGCGAGCTGCAGAGCCACGGGCAATAGTCGACGTTGCCGTCGGTGACGGAATCGCCACTGCCATCGGCGTTGATGACGTCCGTCGCGGGCGTGAAGCTGGCGCTGAAGCAGGGCGCGTTGTCCGCCTCGAAGGTGCCGCCCGGATCGTCCGGGCCGCTGGCATCGCCCCACCAGTTGTCGAGGGCGTCGACCATCACGATGGACGAGGTGTTAACCAGCCCGAATGCGTTGCCGGCGATGATGGATTCGTTGATCGACACGTCGGATGCCTCGGCCGCGTTGAAGCCGACGGCGATGCCGATGGTGTTGTCGGTGATGGAGCTGTTCGTGACGATGGCTTTCGTGCCCAGGCCGAAGAAAGTGGTGATCAGCAGGCCCGCGGATGCCGAGCCGTCCACGGCGGCCACGCCGCGATTGCCCGAAATCGTGCAGTCGTCGAAGGTGGCATCGGCGAGGGATGCACCGCTGGAGTCCACGCAGGAGAAATAGTCGAGCCAGTTCCCGGGTCCCTTGCCGGTGTACGTGCAGCGTTCGATGGTGGCGGGCTCGAAGATGTGGATCCCGATGCGACCCATCTCGGAGAACGTGCAGTCGCTGACCGTCATGGGGGCACCCCCGGAGCCGAAGTGTGAGATGCCCAATCCCGCGTACGTGGGGCCGCTCTCGTTGAACTTGATCTCGGTGAAGTCACAGTCCGTGACGGTCAGCGCCCCGTGGTTACGGATGCACGTGTGGATCTTGTTCCCCGTTCCGTCGAACGTGAGTTTGCGGAAAGTGACCGTTCGGCCGAGCTCGACCAGGAACCAGCCGCGAGCGTCCCCGCTGGTTGTCGTGTCGGACGAAGGGCGCAGCGTCTCGAAGCCGGCGCCTTGCAGGGTGAGATCCTTGTTGAACACGATCTGCGTCTCGGGCGTCGTGTGGTCGGACACGAGCATCTCGAGAATGTGACCGTCGAGCGTATCCGCGTCGTCGATCGCCTCCTGGATCGAGTCGAAGGTCTCGGCCGTGTTGAGGTTCTTGACCGTGGGAGGCAACGGTTCGAAGTCCCACGAACGGCTGAAGCCGCCGCCGAAGGCATGCGACAGCTCGACATCGTCGAAGTAGCCGATCTGGCCGAGGTTGAAGGTGCCGACTCCAATGCTGATCTGGGCGACGAGCGAATCACCGAAGTCGGAGGTGAACGTGGTCTTCCAGTCGGCGAGCGTCCTGAGCGGCGGCCCCCCGGCGGTGTTGGGCTCGCCGAAGCCGCCGGTCCACCAGAAGAGCCCGGAGGTCTCGGTGATCGTCACCGACGTCCAGGTGTCGGTCGGAACGGCCACACTGGAACCCTCGAAACCCGGTTGATTCCAGGTGGGCTCGTAGACGAGTGTTCCGAAGCAGTCGCCTGCGCTGCCCGGATCGTCACAGACCGGATTGAAGAAGGTCAGCTTCAGGGCCGGGGCCGCGGAGGCGTTCTGTCCGGCATTGCTGGCCTTGAAGTAGCTATAGCTGGCGCTCAGCGTGGAGAACGTATCGTCCGGCGTCCCGAACAGCGCCGTTCCGTCGAAGAACACGCCGACCTCGGCCTTGTCGCCGGTGTCACCGAGCGTCGTGGTGATCCTCGCGGCTCCGATGGGGAGGGGCTGGTTGGCCTGCAGATCACCGCCGGCTCCCGTCAGGTCGAGAATCGACGCCGTGCCTGCGAGGCGTACGTCGTTCTCGTACCAGACGTCGGGAGTGGTGTTCGTGGAGGGTGCGAAAGACGTTACTGTCTGGGCGGCTGTGGCTGGGGAGAGCGCGAACGCCAGGGTCATGTAGAGCAACTGCGAATTCATGGTGTCATTTCCTCGGATTAGAATCGGATCGTCTCGGGCCGGCCCGTCTGTGGCTCCTCCACGCAACGGCCATCGAAGGGCCTTTGCTTCAGGTCCACGAAGCGGTGTACTAACATCATCGATGCCTGTTCGACCACTGCTACCTCGCTCTGCGCATGAAGAAGCTTGTCATTCTCGCACTGATAGCCCTGTCGCTGGCCGCGGCCGTGCGACTCGTGGCGTGGGGCACGGCGAGTACGCGTGGCCAAGCACTCGCTGATCCGGCGGCGATCACCTCGAGCATCGACTCGACACCCGAGGGGAGCGCGAGCGTCGTTCGGCAGACTCCGAGCGAGCACGAGGGCGAGGTGTCGATGCCCGAGGTCGCCGTGCCGAGCTCCGCGCGAACACGTGCAGAGGTGCGTTCGAAGGATGAGAGCGAGCTGATCGAGGGGGCGCTGGGGGGCACGCGGGCGCCCCAGAACACAGGGGGTGTGCGAGGCGTACAGGATGCGCGGAATGCAGCGGGGGATGCAGGTTCCATCGCAGGCCGCGTCCTTTCACCCGCGGGAGCACCCGTTGCCGGAGCCCGTGTCCGGGTGCGCGCACGACTGCGCGGGAAGGAATGGGCCCCCGAGACGCTCTCCAGCAAGGACGGTTCCTTTCACATCGATGGTCTCGGTCCGGGCGCGGTCATGATCGACGCCCAAAAACGTGGGCGTGCACCCAGCCGGCCCCTGTCGGTGAAGCTCGCTTCCGGTGGAGAAGTGCGCGGTGTGGAATTGCACTTGCGGAAGACGGCCGCGGTCACCGGAGATCTCATCGGTCTCGACGCCGCGCCCAGCGCGGACCGCAGGGTCGAGCTCCATCCCCTGGGATTTCAGGAGACCTGTGTAACGCGCACCGACAAGCAGGGACACTTCCGCTTCGACGACGTCGCTCCCGGTCGCGTTCGCGTCCGAGTGGAGGCGTCCACTTCCGAGGTGAGAGCCTTCTTCGGAGACGGCGCAACGCAAGCCGAGCGCGACGTTCTCGAGCGTCTCGCGTGGGTTCGCGTGGAGCAAGGCGAGGACTCCCACGTCACGCTCGACTTCTCGAAGCTCGAGCTCGTACGCGTCCACGGAACGGCAAGCGTCGCCGGCCAGCCTCTGTCAAACGCCAGAATCGGTTGCGTGTCCCAGGAACATCCGGAGGCCGGTTTCGCGAGCACCCAGACCGACGACCAGGGGTTCTTCGAACTCGTTCTACGGCACCCGGGTCCCTACTCGTTCGAGCTGTCCGTTCGAGACGAGCAGGACCCACACCAAACGAACCATACGATCCCCGTCGACATCCCCCCGGTGTCGGATTTCGAAGTCGTCCTCGAGGTTCATGTAGGAGCGATCGCCGGCAACGTACGCAGCTCGAGCGGAGAGCCGCTGCGAGGGTTGCAAGTGCGGGTGCGCCAGGAAGAGCGGCCCCTTGGATCCAGGACCTCCTATTCCTCCGCGGTGACGGGCGAGGATGGAGGCTATCTGCTCACGGACCTGGTTCCCGGAGCCTACCTCGTGCGCGTGACCGAGAGGCGTGACTCTGTTCCGACCAACGAGCTCGAGCCCACCCATGCCGACGGCATCCGCGAGGGCGTTGTCGTTCGAGCGGGTAGGACCACGGCGGGCGTCGACTTCGAGCTGATCGCGGCCGGGGGCGTACGCGGGCGGGCGCTCCTGGAAGGGGGAGCCCCGGGCCGCAGCAACGTCTTTGTGGAGGATGACTTGGGAAAACAACTCGCCGCCACCACGACCACCGAAGACGGCGTCTTTCACATCGTCGGCGTGCTACCGGGGAGGGTCCGCGTGGCGGCCCGGGACCTGCTCGGAAACGCATCCTTTCCCGTCGAGGTGCTCGTGCGTGAGGGGGAAATGAGCGCTGTCGAGCTCGTGCTCCGCAGCACGGGCTCGATCGTCGTGCGGCTCCTCGGTCCCACGGGAGAGCTGTTGAAGGGTGAGGTCATGCTCGAGGGAGTCGCCGCCTCGGGCTTGCACTTCATGCCCGACCGCACCTGGGTCAAGGAGGACGTGCCCGCCGGATCGCACCCGCTTCGCGTTCGTTGGGACGGTCGCGAGCGCATCGCCATCGCCCAGGTTCGCGCTGGGGAATCGAATCTGGTGGAGATTCGTTTAGACTGACGCCGCGAACTCCGTCCATACTCGCTTTCTTGGGGACGATCAGGCCCAGGTGCTCTTCGGCCGTGCAAGACATTCACCCGGGAAGCCACGCCGAACACAATGAGAACACCATGAGAGTCGTAGTACGGACCCTGACATCCATTCTCTTGCTCTGGTCGGCAACGGCCATGAGCCCGCTCCCCTGCCCCCAGGCAAGTGGAAGCGCCAACGTTGCCCTGGCGCCGGGAGACGACGCGCTGGCGATCGCCACCAAGATCGAGATGGCCTGGTCCCAGGGTACGGACTTCACCTGCGCCCGAACCGGGACCACGCTCACCGTGACGGACCTCACGGGCACCTGCAATACGCCGACCGCGACCTTCACGATTTTGCTTCCGGGCGGAAACCTCGGCTCGGCCCACAACTTCAAGTTGAATCTGATGTGCGCCTCGCCGTTGGTTTCCTCCGTCGAGTTGGATTTCATGCCGCCCGTTGTTCTCAGCCAGGGTCCGAACTCCATCTCCAACCTCGGCGATACGATCGACATCTTCTACGTCACCTCGGCGCTCACGGTCCCCACGATGGGGCACCCCTGGCTGCTCTTGCTGGTGGTCGCGATGGCTTCGTGTGGATGGCAACTGCTCCGCCACCTTCGCCCGAGATCCGAGGCACTCAGCTAAACCAGCCAAAGCGTGGAGAGTTGGTCGCGGAATCACCGCGATGGCCGTGAAGCGTTGGACTCGACGCGCGAGACGGCCGAAGTTCGATCACGAAGCGTAGGTCTCGGGCCGGACGTCCCTGTCGAAATTCCATCCGCAGGGATCGCTGTCCGCGAGCACATCGAGGGGTAGGTCGGCAATGATGAGTTCTTCGTGTTCGGAAATGTTCTCGAGCCGGCCGCCGGGCCCGCAGAAATAGCTGGCTCCGAAGTACTCGACGTCGAACGGGGGTTCAGACCCGAGACGGTTCGAGCCGCCTATGATCAGGTTGTGGCGGGTCGCATCGACCTGGAACTCCATGTCCCACATGCGCCTGGATTTCTCACCGAAGGTGACGGCGGGGGAGAAGACGATCTGGGCCCCCTGTTCGGCGAGGGTGCGGGCCACGCCGGGGAAGTGGCGGTCGTAGCAGGTCGAGATGGCGATGCGGCCCTGGGTGGTCTCGAAGACGGGGAAGTAGGGGCTCTTGGAGACGTTGGCCTTGGTGTTCGCAAGCTGGCCGTCGCTGCGTTCGTAGTAGAAGTCCTCTGAAAAGCTCGCGCGTTCGTTCTGGCCGCTGGGGATGTGGGTCTTGCGATAGCGCCCCAGCCAGCGGCCTTCTTCGTCGATGACGACGGCGGTGTTGAAGCGTTTGCCCGTGGCCGGGTCCAGTTCGTACAGGGGAGCGATCAGGATCATGCCATGCTCGCGTGCGGCCAGGGCGAGACGGGTGACGGTGGGGCCGTCGCGCGCGTCCTCGGCGAGTTCCAACCACAGCTCGTGACGTTGCAGAGCGAAGTAGGGCGCGGTGAAGAGCTCGCCCATGCACAGGACGCGGACGCCCTGGCGTGCGGCGGCGGCGATCAGGGTGATGTGATGCTCGACGTTGCTCTGGCGAAGCGCATCCAGCTCACCCGCGAGCTGGGTCAGCTCGGCGATCGTCGCCGGCATCGGGTGGTGGGCGTTTCGGGTCTGAGTCAGGGCGGCGCGTGTGCTGCGGGTCATCGTCGAACTCCCGTGAAGAGAATCAGCCCGCTAGCGTCGTCGAGCTTGTTGGCCTGGCGTGCCTGCACCCAGCCCGCGAGCCCCGCGCTGCCCGTCGCATCGACGGAGACGCCGGGGAATGTGTTTGCGAGTGCGTTGGCGAGTTCGAGCTCTTGCTCGGAAACGACCAATGGCCAGCCACCGGTATCGAGCATGGCATCGAGCAAGCGGAAGCCGTCGTACGTCTCGTCGTCGAGGATGCCGCTGGCCACGCTGGGCTTGGGCAAGGGCCAGGGCGGCAGGTAACGCGAGCGATGCCGGCGCGCTTCGACACGCACGGCGCGTACGCGTTCGTCCGCGGCATGCTCCAGCCACCAATGGGCCAGCTCGTGCCCCGGCCGCTCGACGAAGACCTCGTCGCAGGCTGCATGGGCTTCGGCAGATATTCGGGCATACGCCCGGTGCAGCGGGGCGACACTTTCGGTTTGCACGAAGAGCAAACGCGGGAGCGTTGCGATTGCGCCGAGTGTGCGGGCTATCTCGAGGCCCTGCACGAACGAGCTGCCGAGGGCGCCGCCGCCGACCTGGATGGTCACGCTGTCCGGCAGGGGGGATGAGGCTTCTTGGAATTGCGTGACGACTTCCCAGGCCAGGGTCCGTCCGCCTTCCAGGGCCAATCCATTGTCGCTGCCCTGAACCGAGAAGGGCACGGCGCCGTTTGCCACCGCGTCGCGAAAGTTCCGTGTGCAGGGATCGCCGCTCAGTCCGGGGGTGCGTGCACAGTTCACGACCTGGGCTCCGAGCTCTTGCAGGCGCGCGAGGATCTTGGGATCGGCGTTCTCGGGTACGAACGTCTTCAGTGTGCGTTTGGTCGCGCGTGCGACAACGGCGGCGGCCAGGGCCGCGTTGCCGCAGCTGGAGATGGCCAGGGGGTTTTCCTCGCTGCCCGCAAAGCTCAACTGGAGTGCCAGCCCCATGAGGTGGCGCGCTTTGTGTGAGCCGGAAACGTTGCCCGTTTCGTCCTTGATCCAGAGCGGCGCGTCAAGCAATGGGTCCGCATGGACGAGGGGGGTTGGCTGAAAACGCCGTGCGTCGCAAGCGAAGATGGCTGCATCGATCTCCTCGACACGGGCGATGTAGTTCGCATCCGAGACTCCATTGCGTCGCGCGAAGCGATAGGAATGCAGCAGGCTGCGATAGCGGATGAATGGGTTCGGAGATTCATCGGTCGGGAAGACCGTGGGGAATTCGGTGGCCTCGAGATCCAGCTCGACTTCGAGCAGGTGATCGACGTCGCCCTCCAGGTTCGAATGCGGGCATCGAAAGGGCCAGGGCTCGTCCGCATCCAGCGCGGCATGGCAGGCGGCGCAAACGAGTCGGCTGGCGAGGCTCACGAGGTCGCGACCGCGCCTGTTTCCTGATTGAAGGCCTCGATGCGCTCGTCCCAGAAGGGGAGCATCGCGCGCAGCTCTTGCCAGAACTCCTGGCTGCGACGGCGTTCGAAATCCTCGAGGGAGACGCCCTGCTGCTCGACCCACGTGAAGTAGCCCAGATTGAAGATGCGCTTGCGCCCCACGGGCCCCAGCTCTTCGAAGTGCTCGGTTGTCTGTCCCGCCATGCTGGCCGCGAACACCGCGGCTGCTTTCTCAGCGTCGAACGAACCGCCGAAGTCCTCGCGCAGGGTCTTCTCTTTCTCCGAGACGTACATCGCGGCACCATCGGTCGCGACCGTGAGCACGGCGTCGTGCGGACCGAGCTGGCGTGACTTGGCCAGCTTGATGGCGGCGAGCACGTTGCAAAGGCTCGAAAGGCCGAAGTTCTCGAGTTGCGAGATGGCCGTGGACGAGAGTCCGCGCTCTCGCGCGAGGTACTCACGGCCCGCGTCGGTGTTCAAGAGCACGTTCAAGCGATCCGTATCGCGATCGGAGACCGCTACCGCGCAGTCGGTGTTCTCCACGTTGTGGATCAGGGGAATGTGCTTGTCGCCGATGCCCTGGATGTTGTGGCTGCCGAAGCCGTTGTAGAGCATCGTCGGACACTCGAGGGCCTCGACCGCGACCACCGACGAGCCAAACTGTTCCTTCAGGGGATCCCCGGCCGCGATGGTGCCCGCCGAGCCCGTGGCTGCCACGAAAGCGTTCAGTCGCAGCTTCGGGCGCTCCTGTTGCAGGTGCTGGAAGACATTCGCCGCAGCCTTGCCGGTGCAATGGACGTGCACGAGGTGGTTGCCGAACTCGGAGAACTGATTGAAGATCACGTTCTCGGGTGCGCGGTCCAGCTGGGCGCAGGCGTCGTAGATCTCCTTGACGTTGCTCTCGGACCCGGGCGTGCGCACGATGTCGGCCGGGTCGGTGACCCAGTTCTCCAGCCAACGAAAGCGCTCGGCGCTCATGCCTTCGGGAAGCACGGCCACACCGTGACAGCCCAGGGTGCGCGAGATGGCGACGCCTCCGCGGCAGTAGTTGCCGGTCGAGGGCCAGATGGCTCGTTGCGTGCGCGGGTCGAACTGCCCCGTGACCAGACGCGGAACGAGACATCCGTACGCGGCCAGCACCTTGTGGGCAGCGATCATCGGGAAGCGGTTGCCCAGCAAGACGACGATCGGTGCGGGGACTCCGGTCAGAGCTTCCTCCAGCACCACGTGCTCGGGCACCGACGCCAGGGTTTTTCTGTCCACCGAGTTGTACCAGTGAACGCGAAACAGGTTGCGCGGGTCGGGCGCGTCGGGGCCGACGCTATCGAGCGCTCCGTACAGCGTGGCATCGATGGTGTTCGGAGCCGCGAGCTGCGACAGGGTCGGGAGCACGATCCCCGCGTCGCGAAAGAAGGCCACGGTGGCTGCGTGGACCGCTGCGTCCACGATCTCTTTTTCGAATCCCAGCATGCGACCAGTCTAGGGTGCCCCTGTGCGGTTCCAAAGCCCTGGCTCGGTGCGGTCGGTCTCAGTCACCTGCATTCACGGCAAAGTGCACGATACGCGCCGCGTGGCCATCGCTACGTTCGTTGCGCTCTTTCGAAATGCCGAGCGAGAGCCTGTGCTCCCCGGCTTCAAGATCGGCGGCGAGCACGTACAGCCAGGGCAGGTGCAAGCCGGCGCTCCAGCGCGTGTAGAGGTCCAGCGAGCCGAACTCCTTGCCATCGAGCGTGTATTCGATCATCCCCGCGTCGTGGCCGGCGGCCACGAAGATCCCGACCGCCGTGCCGTGGAAGGGGAGTTCGAGCGTGGCCCCCGGGGTCTGCGATACCAGCATCGGTACGTTGACGAAACCGGGTCGGGTTCCGGACGCTCGGCTCGGCTTCCATGACGGATCGAGTGTCCAACCCGTGCCCAAATTCGCTTCCGAGAGCGCAACGAGTCGGGCCCGAAAGTAGCTTTTCGGATCCAGGGCGGGGGGGAGGGTTCTCTCCTCAGATGCTTTGGCCGCGTGCTCAGCGGCATCGAGCAGACGCTCGATGCTGGCCGTGTACAGGCGCTGCCCAAAGGCCGAGGGATGCAGATCGACGAAGTCACGCTTCCACGAGAACTGGCCGGTGGCGATGCGCTCGGTCACCTCGCGCGCCAGGTCGATCGACGGGATCCCGTAGTGCTCGGCCACGCGTTCGTGGCGCTCGATCACGAGCGGCGTCTCTCCCGCCTGGATCTGCGCCCGTTTGTCGGGATCGACGAAGTGCAAGAGTACGATATCGATCTCTGGCGACGTGAGTCGCGCCTGGCGTACCACACCTTCCATTCCACGCAGCATCTCGCGGGCGTCGCGCCCGTTCGTGGAATCGTTGACCGCGGCCTCGACGAACAGGAGCTCCAGCGCTCCGCGTCCGAAGACATCGCGTTGCAAGCGGAAGGCTCCGGGCGTCGAGCCTGTCGAGGGGATTCCGGCATCGACGAAATCGAACTCCGTTTGGGGGTAGCGCCGCTGCAGCGCTTCTCCCGTGAGCCGACGCCAACCATCCATCTTCGTGATCGAGCCTCCGAGGAATGCGACCCGTGCGCGCCCACCGCGGGCGAAGCGCGCGAGCGAGCGCGACAAACCGCCGCGCAACGTGAAGTAGTCATGGGCCTGTGGGGTCGAGCGCACACGCCACTCGCGGGTGTGGGACAGGAGAAAGTCGACGATGGGTTTGGGATCCGCGAGGCTGTGGGGGTGATGCCCGACACCCGCTTTACCGATGTATTCGACGGCACCCCCGAGTTCCGCGTAGCGCTTGCGCAGGACGTGGGCATTCTCCGCAACCGGTACGACCTGGTCGGCTTCGCCGCACACGAGCAGCACCGGAATGTCCGCCTCGGCCAGCGGCGCGAGTCGATCCAGCGGATCACCGGCGAACGACACGGATTCGTCTTCGCTGATGCCATGGGCCGCGAGGCACGCTTGCCAGGATGGCTCGTGTCCCTTCCCCGTGCCCTTGCCACCGGGCCAGCTGCGGATAGCACACACCGGAGCATCGGCGTAGATGGCAGCGACCTTGTCCGGGTTCTTCGAGGCCCAGTTGAACACGATCAGGCCGCCGCGACTCATGCCCTCCAGCACAGCGCGCGGAGCGAATCGATGCTCGCGGCTCAGGAAGGCGTGGAAGGCGTCCCAGTGGCTGACCGCGCGGGGGTTCCCGAAGAGCCCGGCCACGTCCATGTAGGCCAGGTGATAGCCGCGCTCGAGGAGCGCGAGGTCGGTCTGTGGCTCGTGCCCGAAGAAGCGTGCGCGCCAGATCCAGGGCCGTCCTGGGATTTCCGTGCGCGGTGAGACGACGAGACAGGCGCGCCCTTCGATCTCGAAGTCGTGCCGTTCGTAACCGTTCCAGGCCGAGCGCTCCCCCGGCCATTCCTGGGCCAGGCAGAGTCTCGGTGCCTGGAAGAGCAGCAGTACGAACAGCAGGGACTTGTTCATGACCGGGAGAGGCGTGCGACTCTATGTCGTCGCCATGCGTTTCCAGAGCTCCTTGGCCGCCGACTGGGCCTCGGCGTGGATCTCATTGGCATCACCGGAAACGAGTTTTCCATCGCGCGCGACCTCGCGGCCCAGCGTCCGGATCCAGCCGCGACCGACCTCCGCGCGTGCTTTGTTCAAGCGCGTGAAGAGCCGCTCGCCCGCGTCGAGGCGGGGGATGACGCGCTGCAGGTCGTCGCCCTCGGCACTGGCTTCGCGCAGGAGGGCTTCGACCTCGTCGCTCATCTCGGAGGGATACCCATCGGTTCCGAGGGCCACGTCGTCGGAGGCGCTGAGGCACTTGGCGTAGCCGACCGCGTTGCCGATGTTCGAGCGCGGGTTGTGCACGAACCACAGGCCGCGGTCGCGCGCGAGGGCGACCTCGTTCTCGTTCAGGTGGACGCCGTGGGCCAGGATCGATCCGGGCGGGAGTGCATCGAGATCCAAGAGCCGTTGCAGCGGACCTTCGTAGCCTCGCTTGCGCGCGTCCTCGACATCCGAGCGGTCCTCGGCCATGTGCACGTGCACGAACGTCTCCAGCTCGCGAGCCATCTGCCCGGCCTCGCGCAGGGTTTCATCCGAAACGCTGAACGAGGCGTGCAACCCGATGACGCCGCGGACGAGCTCGCGTTCGTTCGACGTGAGAAAGCGCGCACACTCGGCGAGTCCGCGGCGGGCTTCCTCACGGCCACCGTTGCGTTCGGTGGCCCCGTAGCAGACGACCGCACGCAGACCCAGCTCCTGGCAGGCATCGGCGATGACATCCAGCGAGCCCTCGATGAAGTTGGGCGATTCGTGATGGTCGATCACGGCCGTCGTGCCGGCCAGGAGCGTCTGTGCCGCATAGAAACGAGCGGACGCACGCAACGTCGTCTCGTCCAGGGCACGGTCCAGTTGCCACCAGATGCGTTCGAGGATCTCCGGGAAGTTCTGCGGAGCCGTTTTCGGTGCCGGCATGCCCAGCGGAGCCAGTCCGCTGTAGAGATGGGTGTGGGCATTGACCCAACCCTGCGTCGTGCCGGGCTCCGTCAGGACGTCGCCTTCGCCTTCTTGATGCGGCCCACGCTCATGGCGCGTGCGGCCGGGGCTTCCTTCATGGGAAGCTTCTGGCGCCGTATTCCGTCGAAGGCATGCAGCGCGCCGGCGACCGCGGAAGCCGTCGGCACGAGGCCGATCTCGCCCACGCCCTTCGCTCCGAACGGACCCTCGGGCTCGGGATCCTCGACCAGCAGGACCTCGATCTCGGGCATGTCGCGCGCCCGCAGCACGCCGATCTCGCGCAGCTTGTAGGTCACGGGCCAACCTCCTTCGCAGGGCAGGTCCTCGGTCAACGCATAGCCGAGGCCCATGTGCACCGAACCTTCGATCTGGCCTTCGCACAGAGCGGGGTTGATCGCACGCCCGACATCGTGGGCGGCGATGAAGTGCTCGACGCGGCCGTCGCGGTCGAGGATGCAGACCTGTGTCGCATAGGCGTAGGCGGTGTGTGTCTTCGGATCCGGCGTTGGTGTGTCGGGGCTGTTCGTGTCGTCGACGAGGACATCCGCCGCGTAGACCTTGCCCGCCAGCTGGGCGAGGGTCTGGCCGCGATCGAGGTCCTGCTTCAACTTCTCGGCGGCGCTCTTCACGGCGCGACCGCCGAACATGGTCGCGCGCGAGCCCGTCGTTTGGCCGCAATCCAGGGCGAAGGTCGAATCGACCTTGGGGTGGAACAGCTCCGGCGCGAGTCCGGTGACCTCGACGGCAACCTGCACGAGGATCGTCAACAGTCCCTGGCCCATCTCGGTGTAGCCGTTGTAGATCGAGATGCTGCCATCGCTCTCGATCGCGAGGCGCGCCTTGCCCCACTCGCTGGCCCCGTTGCCGATGCCGCTGTTCTTGATGCCGCAACCGATGCCGACCGCGAGGCCCTGGGCCCGCGCCGCGTCGTAGCGGGGCTTCACGGCGGTGAGTGTCTCCTTCAAACCGACCGAGGCCGTGAGCTTCTGGCCGGTCGAGGTGCGCGAGCCGACTTCGAGGGCGTTGCGCCAGCGGATTTCCCAGCCACTCAGCCCGGTCTTCTCGGCCAGCATGTCCATGCAGCCGTCCATGGCGAAGTGGGCCTGGTTCGCACCGAAGCCGCGCATCGCTCCGCAGGGCGGGTTGTTCGTCGTGGCACAGATGGCCTCGACATCGACGTTGGGAACGTTGTACGGACCACAGGAGTGTCCCGCAGCACGCTCGAGCACCTTGGCGCCGACCGAGGCGTAGGCGCCGGTGTCTCCCAGCATGCGCGCGTGCACGGCCGTCAGCTTGCCGTCCTCGTCGCAACCGACGCGGTAGTGCATGGCGATCGGGTGGCGCTTGGGATGGATGCGGATCGACTCCTCGCGGTTCAACGTCAAGCGCACTGGCCGGCCCGTCAGGTGGCACAGGAGTGCCGTGTGGGCCTGGATCGACATGTCTTCCTTGCCACCGAAGGCGCCCCCGTTGGGGATCAGCTCGCAGAAGACCTGCTCGACGTCCAGGCCCAGAAAGCTCGCGACCTGTCGGCGGTCGTCGAACACACCTTGGCCTTGCGTGTACAGGTGCAGGCCCGGACGCCCATCGTCCGTGGCGCGAGGTTCGGCCAGGGCGCTCTCGGGTTCGAGGTAGAGGTGTTCGATGCGCTGGGTTTCGAAGCTGCCCTCGACGACGTGCGCGCTCTTCGCCAGCGCGGTGTCCGCAGTGCCCCGCAGGATGACGGTCTTCGACAGCTCGTTGGGATGGGTGGGGTTGAGCTGTGGCGCGTCGGGCGCGATCGCCTGGGCGGGATCGACAACGGGTTCGAGAACCTCGTACTCGATCTCGATCAGGGCCGCCGCCTGGCGCGCGGTGTGTTCGTCCCTGGCCGCAACCGCCGCCAGAAAGTCGCCGACGCAGCGGGTTTCCTCGCCGGTGGCGATGAAGCCGGGCCAGTCTTTCAAAATCAGGCCGTACCAGCGCTCGCCCGGTACGTCGGCGGCCGTGGCGACGCGCACGACACCCTCGAGCGCCTCTGCGCGCGATGTATCGATTTTCAGCACGCGTGCCCGCGGATGGTCGCTCAGGCGCACCGCGCCGAAGAGCATGTTGTCGCGCCGCAAGTCCGCCACGAAGGGCCGCGCGCCCAGGGTCAGTTGGCTGCCCTGGTAGCGCCCGAGCCGTTCGCCGACGCGTCCGTTCGCGCAGGGCTCGGGCATGTCGTCTGCGCGGCGCGCTTTCGCGTACAGCTCGATCGCATCGACGATCTTCGTGTAGCCGGTGCAGCGGCACAGGTGCACGTCGATGCCCTTGGCGATTTCCGCGCGTGTCGGTTCAGGGTTCTTGTCCGTCATGTGCTTGGCGCGCACCGCGATGCCCGGGATGCAGAAACCACATTGCAGTCCGGCGGCGGCGACGAACGAGCGGGCCATGCGCTCTCTTTCGCGCTCGTCCATGCCCTCGAGGGTCTCGATCGACTTGCCGTCCGCCTTTGCGGCGGAGACCGCACAGGTCACGACCGGGCGACCGTCGACCAGGGCCAGGCAGCAACCGCATTGCCCCTGGGGCTGGCAGCCGTCCTTGGTCGAGAGGATGCCGCAGCGCTCGCGCAGGACCTCCAACAGGCTTTCGTCGTCGCGATGGGAGACCGTGCGCTGCGCGCCGTTCAGTGTGATCTGGATCTGCTTCAAGGGGAGCACACGATATGGAATCCCGAGGGACTTCGAAACCAAGTTCATTCGGGGTGGCCCGTGTCGTATCGTTGGAGCGGCGATGAGTGCCAGCGAAACCACGGATCCGGGAAGCTCTCAGGCGGGACCCTACATCGGCTCGCGGGTGCGGCGTCCGGAGGGTCGCGACAAGGTGCGCGGCACCGCCCTCTACGTCGCCGACCTCGATTTGCCCGAGGCCTGGTGGGTGGGCGCGGTGCGTGCGCAGGTTGCCCGGGGGACGCTGCTGGGCTTCGACTTCGATCCCGGGTTCGATTTCGAGCGCGTGCACATCGTCCGTCCCGAGGACATTCCCGGCGAGAACATCGTGGCCTTGATCGTGGATGACCAACCGCTCTTGTGTGCGGGGGAAGTCCAGCACGTCGGCGAAGCGCTCCTTCTGGTGGCTGCTCCGGATCGCGAAACCCTCGCACAGGCACTCGCCGCGATCCGCCCGCGCATCGAGGAGCGCGCCCCCGTCCTCGAGGCCGAAGACGCGACGGAGCTCTTCAAGGAGATCACGATCGAGAAGGGTGATGCCCGGGGCGTCGTGGCCAGGGCCACGCGTGTGATCGAGGGCACCTATCGAACGGACAGCCAGGAGCAGATGTACATCGAGCCCCAGGGCTTCTGTGCCTTTCCGGCGGACGAAGAGGGCACGGTTCTGGTTCAGGGATCGATGCAGTGCCCGTACTACGTGCAAAAAGCTCTCCAGCGGGTCTTGGCGCTCGAACCACAACACGCCCGCGTCGTGCAGACCGTCACGGGCGGCGGCTTCGGCGGCAAGGAGGACTATCCATCGATCATCGCCTGCCACGCGGCTCTCTGCGCGCGCGCGGCGGGCCGGCCCGTGAAGTTCCTCTTCGATCGCCACGAGGACCTGCGCGTGACACCCAAGCGCCACCCCGCGCGCGTCCATCATCGGACCGCGGTCGACAACGACGGCAAGCTGCTCGCGATGGAGGTCGACGTGTTGCTGGACGGTGGGGCGTACACGACGCTGTCACCGGTCGTTCTGTCGCGCGCGTGCATCCACGCCGCTGGCGCGTATCGCTGTGACAACATTCACATCCGCGGTCGCGTCGTGCGGACGAACCATGTTCCCTATGGAGCCTTCCGTGGCTTCGGTGCACCGCAGGTGTGTTTCGCCGTCGAGCGTCAGATGGATCGCGTGGCACGCGAGCTCGATCTGCACCCGGCCGAGTTGCGAAAGCGCAACCAGCTGCGCCTGGGCGACGTGACCGCCACGGGCCAGGTGCTGAAGGAGAGCGTGGGGTCGGTCGAGGTCTTGCGCAAGGCGCTGGACGAGTCAGGTTTCGATCGACATCCGTGGGGGATGCGTACGCCCAAGGGCCGCGTAGCCCACGGTCAGGGGTTGGCCTTCTTCTATCACGGCTCGGGTTTCACCGGCTCTGGCGAGACGCTTTTGCAGGCCAAGGTGGCGGTCGGAGTGCTGGAGGACGGTCGCGCGGAGGTGCGCACCTCGTCCACGGAGTTCGGTCAGGGCACGTTGCTCATGTTCCTGTCGATCGCGGCGGATGCCCTGGATGCGCGCATCGACGAGGTGACGCTGGCGGCGCCGGACACCGCGGCGGTGCCGGACTCGGGACCGACCGTGGCCTCGCGTACGTGCATGGTCGTCGGCGGTTCGCTGGCGCGCGCGTGTACCGAGTTGCGCGAACGCATCGCGTCCGTGTGCGGCAGCGAGGGGTCCTTTCGCGAGCGTGCGCTGCGCTTCCTGGATGAGGGCGGCGATCCGCTGGTGCGCGCGACCTACGCGTCGCCCCCCGGGTTGGAATGGGACGATGAGACCTATCGAGGCGATGCGTATCCGGCCTACGGGTGGGCGGCCGATGTGGCCTCCGTCGAGGTAGATCTCGATACCTTCGAGGTCGAGGTCACGCGCTTTTTGTCCGTGGTCGATGTCGGAAAGGCGATTCAACCCCAGATGGTCGAGGGGCAGATCGAGGGCGGTAGCCTTCAATCGATCGGCTTCGCGCACCGTGAGGTCGTCGAAACCGAGGACGGCCATTTTCTGCAGGATCGCATGGCGACCTGCATCATTCCGACCACCCTCGATACGCCGGCCATGGAAGTGCACCTGGTGGAGGAGCCCTTCTCCCACGGACCCAGCGGCGCCAAGGGCGTGGGGGAGTTGCCGATGGATGGCGGCGCCCCGGCCATTCTCTCGGCCATCGAAGACGCCATCGGTCTGTCCCTGAACCACGTTCCGGCGACGCCCGAGCGAATCGCCCGGGCCTGGTTGGAAGCGCATCCGGAGGAAGCACTGTGAACGGGCCGATCGAGTTCCGGCTGAACGGCCGCGCCGTGTCCATCGACGCCCACCCGCTGCGTCGACTGCTCGATTGCGTGCGCGAAGAACTGGGTTCGACGGGCACGAAGGAGGGCTGTGGCGAAGGCGAGTGTGGCGCGTGCACGCTCCTCATCGACGGTTGCGCCGTCAATTCGTGCATCGTTCCTGTCGGCCAGGCGGTGGGCTGCGAGGTCACGACGATCGAGGGGACCGGGCACGAAGGCGTGCAGGAATCTTTCCTGGAGGAAGGCGGAACCCAGTGCGGTATCTGTACGCCGGGTCTGATCCTGATGACGCGCGCCTGGTTGGAGGCTTGCGAGCGCAAGGGCGAGCCCGCGACGCTAGAGGGTGCGCGCAAGGCCCTGGCAGGCAACCTGTGCCGCTGTACGGGTTACGGCAAGGTGCTGGCGTCGGCCCTGGCAAGCCGGCGGGGAACATCATGAGCACACGAGCCGATTACGCCTCTGTGCGCACGCTGGAGGAGGCTCTGGAGCTTTTGCAAAGCGCAACCGAGCGTTCGGCCCTGTTGGCCGGCGGCACGGATCTCATGGTCGAATTCGAAACAGGACGCACGCGTCCGGACCGCGTGATCGATCTGCATCACCTGGACGAGCTGCGTGGCATTGGGGAGGAACCGGCGGGACTGCGTATCGGGGCATTGACGACGTGTACGGAGTTGCTCGAGTCCCCGCTCGTGTGTGCCTACGCGGACATCCTCGTCGCTGCCGCGGACGAGGTCGGCGCCGAGCAGATCAAGAACCGCGCGACCCTGGGGGGCAACCTTGGAACCGCCTCACCCGCCGCCGATCTGAACCCCGTGCTGCTCGCGCTGAAGGCGCGGGTGCGCCTCGCCTCGAGCGCGGGGCGGCGCGAACTGCCGGTCGATCGGTTTCTGTGCGGCTATCGCGAGACGGCACGCCGCTCCGACGAGCTGATCGAGAGCGTCGTGATACCCCGGCCCTTGGATGGGGAACGACACGGCTTTCGCAAGGTGGGTACGCGACGTGCCCAGTCGATTGCCAAGCTGGTCCTGGCCATATCCCTGCGAGTCGTGGAAGGCGAGATTCGCGACGTGCGAGCCGCGGCCGGATCGGTCGCGGCCAAGACCGTGCTCCTGCCGAGCGCCGCCCTCGAGCTCGAAGGCAAGGCCCCGAACCCCAGCGGGCTACGCGAGTCGTGGCGCCGCGCCGTGAAGCGGGATGTCACGCCGATCGGCGACGTTCGCTCGAGCGCCGAGTACCGCCGCGAGGTGCTGTTTCGCGTGGGAACGTCGATGCTCATCCAGCTGACTTCGAACTAGCGCGCTTGCTGCCGTCCGCCAGATTCTCCCCGGGGATCGCTTTGCTGGTGCCTCCCAAGTTACGTGTCTGACGCCGGCGGGGACGGCTCCGAACCCTGTTCTCTGGGCCCTGGGGAGATTGGGTTGGGATGATGCGTAAAAATCCGCACTTTGTGCGGAAATATCCGCACGCGCTGGCCGATACGGGTCTAGGCTCGCCTCGCCCACCAGGAATTCTGCCCATGCCGACACCCAAGAAGTCCGATTCCGTTCCTTTGTCACGGACCCTGTCCCGGCGCGAGCGCCAGGCGATGGACGTGATCTACGCTATCAAGCGGGCGACTGCGGCCGAGGTGCATGAGCGGCTGCCGGATCCGCCGAGTTACTCGTCGGTGCGCTCGATGCTGCGCTTGCTGGAGGACAAGGGCCTCTTGCGCCACGAGCAGGATGGACCGCGGTATGTCTATCTGCCGACCGTTCCGCGGGAAGAGGCGCGTCAGTCGGCGTTGCAGCATCTCCTGACGACCTTCTTCGATGGATCCACCGAGGAGGCTGTGGCGACGCTCTTGGATCTCGATTCGGCGAATATTGAGCCCGATGCCGTGCAGCGCATCGTGGAAATGATCGAGAAAGCTCGCAAGGAGGGGCGTTGATCATGGGTATCGATCTCACGAGCTACGGATTCTCCTGGCTGGCGGATGCCACGGTGCGCGCGAGCGTGCCGTTTGCGCTTGCCTTGGTTGTTGCCTGGGGGCTCTCCCGCCGGGCGGCACGGGTGCGCCATGCGACCTTGGCCATGGCGGTCTTTGCGGCGCTTCTCTTTCCCGCGTTTTCGTGGCTCGAGCCGCGCTGGCACATGTCGGTCCTGCCGACTCCTTTCACATCGCCCATTGAAACGGTGCAAGGAAACGCGAGAGAAGCGACGCCGTTTGCTGTCCAGGCCTCTGTAGCGCAGGTCACACCCGTCTTTCCCGACGGGCACGTGACGCTCGATCCGCTCGTTGCGAAGGACCTTTCGCGCGAGGAGCCGAGTGAAGAGGGGCCCTTCGCTTCAACGGCGCGCTCTGGAGCATTCCCTCTCGGCCTCACGTGGCGCACGGGTCTCCTGGGTCTGTGGGCCGGTGGATTCCTCGTGGGGCTCGGTTACCTCGGCCTCGGGATCTACCGTTCACGTCAGGTGGCCAAACGCGCTTCGCGGAACGTCGATCTCGAGGCGGCGGCGATCGTCATGCGCCTGGCAAACGAGCTGCGTCTGTCGCGCGGGGTCGAGCTGATCGCGAGCCCCGAGGTGCAAACGCCGATGACCTTCGGCTGGCGGCGGCCGGTCGTGCTCTTGCCGGCGCAGTCGAGCGGTTGGTCGAGCGAACGCAAGGAGGTCGTGTTGGCACACGAGCTCGTTCACGTGCAACGTCGCGATTGGCTGGTGCAGGTGCTGGCCCAGATCGCGCGTGCTTTCTACTGGTTTCATCCGCTCGCCTGGCTCGCTTACAAGCGCATGTCGATCGAGCGGGAACGATCCTGCGACGAAGGTGTGCTCTCCCTGGGCGCGACGCCCTCGGTCTATGCACGTCATCTCTTGGACATCGCGGTTGGAATGCAGGGCCGCCGCGAAAACGGGACCGTGCTGGCCATGGCCCATCGCACCCAATTGGAAGGAAGACTCATGTCGATACTCGAAAACGATCGCAACCGCACACGCGGGCATTTTTGGCTGGCCCCCGTCTGCCTCTTGATGGTGGGGACCAGCGGCGCTCTGGCGACGACCCGCACCTGGGCGGCCCCCGGGCAACAAGAAAAGCAAAAGCTCGAGGAGATCCAGCAGGAACCGAAGCGCGAACCGGTGGACGTGCCGCAAGCGAACACCAAGCCTGAGCCCCATCCGAATCACGGTGCCCACGGCCAGGCCGATCCTCACGCACACAGCGCGCAGGCCCATATCGAGCGTCAGACTCGTTTCCACCACGCGGATCCCGGCGCCGACTACAGCTACTTCACGCTCCAGCGAGGCGCTGGCAAGTCGCCGATGAAGCTGAACGGGCACATGTGGGGCATCTGGGACGAAGACGATCTCCTGAAGCAACCCATCTGGCGCAACGACGAGCGTGTGCGCCGGATCTTCGAAGAAGCGCGACCCCTCCTCGAAGAGCTACGTCCCTACGAAGAGCAACTGGAGTCCATCCATCAAGAGATGCGCCCGCTGCATGAACAAATGGAGGTCATCCACCAAGGCATGCGCTCTCTTCACGAGCACCAGGAGGCCATCCATCAGGAGATGAAGCCGTTCCATCAGCGCCAGGATGCCCTTCACAAGGAAATGGGCCCGTTCCATCAAGAGGTCGACAAGCTGCGGGGGAAGATGGAGGTGTACTTGAAAGGCCAGCACGAGCACCACGAACGCCTGGAGCCCTTGCATCGTCGCCAAGAGCAATTACATCGTGAGATGGAAGCGTTGCATCACCAACATGAAAGGCTGCAACGCGAAATCGTTCCCGGGCGCCGTGCGCTCGAGAAAATACATCATCAGCTACGCAAGCTGAAAGAGGAGCTGGCGACGTTGACGCCAGAGAACAGTCGCTACGGCAAGCTCGAGAGCGAAATCGATGTCGCCGAGAAAGACCTGGCTATCCAGCAGGCGGACATCGAGAAGATCAAGCAGCACGTGTCTCGTGTTCACGATCGTTTGTCGCCTTTCCACGACAAGCTGTCCGAGATCCACAAGCAGATGAAGCCGGCCCAGGAGATCATCGAGAAGCTGCACCACAAGCTGCAGCCCTTCAACAATGAGATGACCCAGTTCCATGAGCGCATGGAGCCGATCCAGGAGCACCTCGAGCACTTGCAGCTGGAAATGGAGCCCTTCCGTCAGCGTCTGGAAGAGTTCCACGTCGCCCTCGAGCCGCACCACGAGAAGCTCCAGGCGGTCCACGAGCAGATGGAGCCCTACCACGCCCGAATGGAACCTCTCCATGATGCGATGAAGCCCATCCATGCCCAGCTCGAACCGATCTGGGAGCGCATGAACGAGGTCCTGCGCAAAGAGGTGAAGGCGATTTGGGGCGAGCACGTCACGCAGGCCGTTGGATTCAACGACCCTGCCGTGAGAGAGCTCCTACTCGATTCACGGAACGAGCTCTTCGGATCGGTGAGCTGGGGCTGGGCCCTCAGGCGCGATCCCCAGCAGATTCGACTCCATGCAGGTTGGCAGAGTGAGGACAAGGAGCTCGACCGAGCCTTGAAAACGCTCTTCAGCAGCCGCGGATGGGTCCTTTCGGAGATGGACACCGAGGCCCTCGACAGCGTTCGGCTTCTCTTTGCCGACACGTTGTCTCGCATCCATTATCGACTATAGAACTCCCAGAACAGGGGTATGCGGGCGTCCAACCTCAGGGAAGGACGCCCGCTTTCGTATCTGCCCGCCCTCGTATGCGGTGGTATCGTCACGCCCAATGCGCGAGGAAATCGCACGTGAGCAGCCGTGGGGCCGCGAGATCGAGGAGCGCCGGGACTGGCGCTCTGGGATCGACGCAGGCGAACTTCTGGAGCTCGAGGAGGCCCTGGATGGGGACGCGAAAGCCCCTCTTCCGCGCTTGTCCGCGCGTCTGGGACGAATGTCCGAGCTCCTCGAGCACGGTCCGGGGGTGTGCCTTCTCCGTGGGTTGCCGGTCGGGTCGTGGGGGAGTTCCCGGGCGGAGACGGCGCTCGCGTTGCTGGGAGAACGGCTGGGCACACCGGTCTCACAGAGCGCCACGGGCGAGCGGATCTTTCACGTGCGTGACGAGGGCTTTGCTCCCAGCGATGAGCGCTTTCGGGGGCCGAGCTCGAACAAGCGCCTGCGTTTTCACACCGATCGTTGTGACGTGATCGGGTTCCTGTGTCTACGGGCGGCTCGGGAGGGTGGGGAGAACCACGTGATCAGCTCGCCGCGAGTCCACGAGGAGCTGGAACGGAGACGGCCAGAGCTCCTGAAAGCGCTGTACGGGGAGTTCCCGTATCTGCGGCACACGGTGGATCAGGGCAACGAGCTTCCGTATGTCTTGTTGCCGGTCTTCTCGTTCGCGAGGGGAAGATTCGCGGGCCATCTGTTGCGCGTCTTGATCGATCGGGCGGACAGTTCGGATGTGGCTCCGGGGTTGGAGGCGGCACAACGAGAGGCATTGGATGCGCTCGATGAGGTGGGTGAGGAGCGGGGGTTGCAGTTGCGTGTCCGGCTGGAAGAGGGGGATCTGTTGCTACTGAACAACTGGACGACGTTTCATCGACGGACGGAGTTCGTGGACGGGGAGGGGGCGCAGGGGCGCAGGCACTTGTTGCGGATCTGGTTGTCGATGCCGAACAGTCGACCCTTGGTGGAGGCATTTCGGCCCCACTTTGGGGCGGTCGAGGCTGGGGCCTTGCGGGGGGGAATGCGGCGGGTCTGAGGGGACTCGAGTTTAGGGCAAAATGGAGAGGGGCGCCGATCACGACGCCCCTCCCTGCTGGACGCTCCCGTGAGCGACTACGTGCCCGAGCCCACTACCTCGCCGTCGATGACGCGCGGAGCATCGGTGACAACCGGCTTCTCACCGATGTCGGGCGTCGAGAACCCGGTACCATCCGGCAGTGTGAGGTTCACGGCAGGAGTGAGGTCCAGGGTCCCCGCATAGGACATGTCCTCCTGGAGTGTCTGCTCGATCTCGCGCGCTTTGATGACGTACTCGTTGCCCGTCGGACCACAGAGTGTGCCGTCCTTCAGGTTGACCACGGGGAACCAGCGGTCGGCGGTGCCGTCGGCGTCGATGTCATCGGCTTCGGTCGGCAAACCCCAGAGGTCGCCGTTGCCACCGTACTCGAGCCGGAAGGTGCGGCCGTCGTGGGTGTTGTCGTCGTTGCGATCGTCGGCGGTCGCGTGGACGTAGTTGAAAGAGATCGGGCGATCGAAGCTGACCGGCTGTTGCTCTGCGTCATAGAGCACCGTGTAGTGGTTCCAGTCGTTGTGACCTGTCTCCCAGACGTAGATCACCGGCTCGCTCCAGAGTTCCCACACCGAAGTGACGCTGCCCGTGGTCAGCACCATCGGTCCCGACTGCATGCCCCAGGTGTTGGGGCCCGTGGTCGGAGCTTGGCCGGCGGCGACGACGACCGGTTGGATATTCGTGCCCGTGGCACCGATGTCGTGGTAGAGCGTCAAGTCGTCGAGTCCGCCGCCCGCGACGTTGCGGAAGACGTACTCGTAGGCGTTGGCGAGGTTCGTCTCATCGGGGTGGTAGATGTCCCCGGTTTCGATGTCGTTGGCGGTGAGCCCCGAGCGCAGGCATTGCGTGAATCCGAGGAGCCGGATCTCGGCCGACGTGTTGAACAGGTCGTCGGACGGTTCGACCACCGAGCGCTCGAAGAAGGTGATGGCATTATCACCGTGGACGAAAGAGACCGGCCCCCCGAGGCTGCCGGACCACATGCCCAGCTGGCCCAGGGCCAGTGTGTCGATGTTCACGGGCGTGATCGGAGTGACCGTGTTCGTGCTGTAGTCGATCAGCGCGGTCTTCTGGAAGTTGCCGCCGATGCTGTCATATTCGACAACGAAGATCTCCTCCTGCTGGGTCATGTCGTCGTAGGTCCACCACTCGAAGGTTTCACCGCTCAGAGCCGTCAGGAGCAGCTGTTGGTTCGCGTAGCGCACCAGCTTGCCGGGCGCCTGGCTGACGGTGTATTCCTCCGGAGCGCTCTCATCGCCGTAGCTGTCCCGGAAGACCGTATCGCCGTCGCCGGCATCCGTAACATCATCGGGCACCCAGATGCCGTGGTAACCCGCCCAGCCATAGGCGCCGCTGGCGGTGCTGAAGCCGAAGCCTGAGTTCAGCTCGACACGGTCGCCGGTGTCCACTCCTGTGTTGTGATAGAGGTCATAGCGCCAGACGTTTTCGTTGAACGAGTTGCGCGAGTAGGCCTGCGGGTTCGAGACACCGCTGGTGGAGCGAAGGAAGTGCGTGCTGTCGAAGGCGACAGTGAACTCCTGCAAGTCCTGTTGGGCCGATGAGCCGTTCCAGTAGTTCGTGTCGACCAGGATGTGGGCGATGCCACTGGTCTTGTCTGCTGCCATCTCGACGGTGACGGCGCTGCGCGCGGCGACCGGGTTCGATCCGCTGATCGGCGAGGCGAAGTCGCCGTACTCCTCGAACAGCTCGAAGGCGGCGGCATACGTCGTGGGTGTGACCGTGCGCAAGGATCCGAAGAAGAACGGATTATTGATCTGCGTATAGTCCGGAGCTCCAGCGAAGTTCATGCTGAAACCGCCGAAGGGGTTGTTGTCGTCGGCGCCTGCGGTCATCACGACATCGACATAGATCGTGCGCGGTCCGAGACTGTCCTCCTCGGGAACCCACACACTGACGAGGTGCGGCGAGTCCTTCGAGGCGCGAGTGCTGTCGACGACCCAGATCTCGAATTCTTCGGCGCCGCCCGAGGATTGTCCCGCGGCGGATGCCCCGGCGCTCGAGTCGGATCCCTGGTCGCAGGCGTCGACCGAGATCTGCGCATTGTAGGGGCCCTCGTTCACGACGAGGTGTGCGCCCGTGTTGCGCATGGCACACAGGATCTCGTTCACGAGCGAGAGCGGTTCGACCGCGGGGTCGTAGACGTGGATGCTCTGTCCGTCCGTGAAATATTCCGCGTCAGCGGGGAAACCCCCCACTCCGCCGGTCCCCGGCGCCACCATGCTTGACGATGGCGCACCACCGACCGGCTCGATGACCGACATGTTCGCGGGCGGTGCGATGCCCGGAATGACGGAGTCCGAACTGCCTCCCCCGCATGCTGTTAGAAAAAATCCCGTACCGATAGCTAAGACTAGACAAGTCGTGCGAATCAAAAATGCTCCCCTGGTTACTCCTGGCAGTTCGAGTCCTCCCGAGACCCCGAACATATCCCCTCCGGCAGCAAGCCCCACGCTTGCTTACCGTAGGTTCAGTTTCGGTATTGGCCCCGGTCTTTCTTGAGGCTTACCATTGTCTTATCGGAATGATGCCTATGGAAAGTCCTTCTCCGGGGTATCGAGCCGACCTGTGAACGAAATTCCAAGTCGATCCCAACAAGACCGTGTACAGACCCACTGGATTCGAGCGCTTTTCCGGCAGCCTGCTTCTAGGTGCCCTCGCCGTGTCGACCCTGATAGGTGTGAGTGGCTGCCGCAGCTCTGAACCTTCCAAGCGCGAGACGATCCACGATCGCGCCTTCGTTGCCCAACCCTGGACCGACGATATCCCCGATGCGCCACGCTTGGATGGGGACATGGGCGGCCGTGAGGTCCTCGTGCGCGACACCAAGCTCTTCGTCATCGAGGAGGGCGAGGGTGTACCTCTGGTGCTCTTGAACGGAGGACCGGGCAACAGTCTGCACTCCTTCTTACCGCACTTCTCCAGGGCCGCGGATTTTGCACGCGTGGTCTATTACGACCCGCGCGGCGTCGGTCGCTCGGAATGGAATCCCGCGGAGGGCTACTCGTGTGCCCAGGCGATCGCGGACCTCGAGGCCCTTCGCGATGCGCTCGACATCGAGCGTTGGGTGGTGCTGGGCTGGTCGTGGGGCGGGCACCTCGCCCGGCTCTATGCGTTGTGTCACCCCGAACGCGTCCAGGGCTTGGTCCTGTTGAGTGCCACCGCGGAATTCGAAGTGCAACAGCGCGTTTCGGCCCCGGAACTGCAGTCCGTGGACGAGGCCAAACGCATCCGCGCCTGCTACACCTATGACGGACGGCGCGTTCTGCCGGTCTTCGCGAACGGCGTTCCGGCCGAGCACGTGCAACGCATGGTCTACAACGCCTACCGCAACGGTGGTTGGAAGCACCAGCACTACTATCGCCCTACGGACGAGCGGATCGCCCAGATCGTGCGCTACGAGTGGATTCACGATCAGGGCTACAACTTTGGCCTGCGCAAGAGCGGAGATATCCGCTTGAAAGGCGCTTTCGTCGGCACTCCGTTCCCCACGCTAATCGTCGATGGGCGCTGGGACATGACGTTTCCCCTCGACAAGGGCAAGCTGCTCGCCGAGGAAACCGAAGGTGGGCATGCGTTTCTGTTCGAGGACTCCTCGCACCACGTCTTCTCGGAAGAACCCGGTCGTTTCTTTGGGTTGCTGGAGGCCTTCATGAGCAAGTTACCCGAGCCCGAAGCGGCCAAGGTGGAGGCCTTCCGCCAGCACGCACTGCCTTATGTGAAGCAGATCCAGCCTTGAGTCTCGGGCAGATCCAGGCTTCAGGGCAGGCGGATACCGCCCAGGCCGAAGCAGTGGACGAGTCCTCTTAGCAGCGAGTCGCCCTCGCTGCGCACCGAGCGGCGCGCGCGACGCATGGCCTCGGCAGGGGGGAGCTCGTCCGCGAAGAGGGCTTCGTGGAACGCGCTGGTCATGTGCCGCGCAACCTCGAAGGTCAGTGTGCGTGGCGGAAGAAGGGCCACATCCGCGCCCGCGCCGAGGAAGGCTCGGCCCAGGGCGCTGGCTCCTTCGCCCTCCCAGTCTCCGTGGGCATCCGTTGCGCCAGCGACGGAGACCCGCACGAGTGGTGGCCACGGGAACTCCCCGATCTCGCGCGTTCCGAGGAGACCCGCGTCCCACGTTCTCTCGGCGATCAGCAAGCAGGGCCGCCCGTCCGGAGATGCGTTTGCTGCCTGCAGAACCAGGTGCAGCGTGCGAGCGTTCCGGACACAAAGCCAAAGGGCGCGCCGGTTTCCGGCGGTACCCTCGAGGACCTCCACTTGACCGTGACGCAATCCGCTCTTCAGTGCATCGCGATCGCCTCGGTCGTGGGGAATGGCCACGAGTTCCGGCCACTGCGCACTGCGTGCTTTGCTGAGCGGCGGAGCCAGCAAGAGCCCAAGTTCGCGAGCCCATTCCACGGGCTTGTCGGCGGCGTCGCGTCGGCGACGCTCGATAATAGGGGCGAGGGGCAGCGCGTGCAGATAGCTGACGGCACAGAGCTCCTCGATGCGTTTGCCGCTCGGCAAGGGGAGCAACTCGAAGGGCACATAGCCCAGGAGGTCCAGCCCGATCACCGTCAGGTGGCGCACGCGTTGAAGTTGCGCCTCGAGCTCGCCTGGCAGGAGCATGGAAGCCAGATTTCTGCTGGCCTCTTGCAGTTGCGCTTCACGCTCCACGCCGGGCGCCGCGGTGGTTGCCCCGTGCAGACTCCGTCTCGCCATGGCGTACTCGCGTAGCAACGGCAGAGAGCTGTACGCAGTTTCCTTCATCGAGAGGAAGACGACCGAGATACGTTTCTGTCCCGGTAGAAAACACAGCACCCCGCCGTCTTCCGAGCACAACAGGGGCAACGCTTCCTCGAGCGTGCTCGGATCTTCGGGATAGTCCAGGCCCTGGGCCTGATAGATTCGGGCCAGGGCTCGTCGGCGACCTTCCACACCTGGCGTGACCAGGGTCTCGAGGTGTACCAGCGTGTTCAACGCCACGCGGCGCTTGGTGTGCCGTAGGAACCCCAGACTTCCCGGATGTTCAGGCGTCGACTTCCAGTCCTCGACGAAGGCGTCGAAGTGCGTGCGCAGCTCTTCCAGTGTCGCGGCCAGGGCGGGCGCTTCGGGATTCTTGGCAAGGGATCGTTCCGCCGCGAGCCCCAGCTCGAACACCGTACCGACGCGCAAACTCGAGACCGTGGACTGGGGGAGAGGTTGCGGATCCTCGAGGATGTCCGCTTCGAGAGCCTCTGCTTGCTCGCTTTCCACGACCGCGCGCCGGGTTTGCCCGCTTGCCTTGTCGAGGAGGCTACCCAGGGAATCGAGCATGCGGACCTCCCACAACAGGCGGCCTGTCAGCTCGATGCGCTCCATTTCATTCGGAGTCCAGAAGTTGACCTCTAGATTCTTCTCGACCAGGGGTGCCTCGTCCTGAGCGTCTGCATTCCAGATGCGAACCTGGAACAAGCCCTCGGCTGGGAGTTCGCCCAGCCAGCGAAACAGGTGTATGCCTTCGACGACACCGAGCGGTTCCAGGAGCTCGAGCGCTATCGCGTCCCCGTCGCGCAGCGCAGGAGTCTCTTCCCATTCGTCCTGCTCCATGCGTTCGCGCACGAAAAGCAAGCAGACAGATGCCACGAGTGCACCGGCCAGGGCGGGGAAGAAGAAGCGTCTATTCCGAGCGTCAATCACCCGTGACCTCGCCTCAGCGTCCGAGGGCCTCGTAGACGCGTGCCTGGAAGGTGTTCGAGTGTTGCATCTCGTTCATGTTCTGGACCATGAAGATACCCACGATCTCCTCCACGGGATCGACCCAAAAACCTGTTCCGGCCAGTCCTCCCCACCAGTAAGAGCCGTTGTTTGGACCCTTGGCGGTGCGGCCTTGCATGACGGCGACCCCCAGGCCGAAACCACTCCCGGCGATGGTCGCCGAGCGCCCCATGCTGGCCAACTGGTCGGAGGTCATCGCGCGCACGGTCTCCGTCTTCAGAATCCGTTTGCCCTCGAGCGTTCCTTCGCCGAGCAGCATGCGGCAGAAGCGCAGGTAGTCCGCGGCGGTGGAAAAGAGCCCGCCGCCGCCGCTCTTGAACAGCGGATCAACGAACGGATCTGTGCGTTCGCTTGCGCCCACGCGCACTAACGATGACCCGCGGCGTGCATTCATCTCCGCGACGCGCGCGGCCTTTTCACGCGGGACAAAAAAGCCCGTGTCCTTCATTCCCAGCGGCTCGAAGATCCGTTCGCGAAAGAAGACATCCAGCGGCTTCCCTGATAGCACCTCGACCAAGCGGCCCAGGACATCGGTTGAAAGGCTGTACTCGAACTGGGTGGCGGGGTGGTGTTTCAGGGGGAGCTTGCCGAGGCGCTCGACGACCTGTGCGAGGGTCAGGCTCTTGTCGAACAAGTTCGCTTCCCGCACCATGCGATCGATCTCGCTGTTGCCGAAGATGCCATACGTCAGTCCAGATGTGTGGCGAAAGAGATCTCGCACGATCATCTGCTGCGCGGGCTCGCTGCGTTCCACACCCACGGTCACACCCTCGAAGGCGGGCAGGTGCTTCTCGACGGGATCGTCGAGCGTGTATTTCCCCTCGTCCAAAAGGATCAGAGCCGCGACGGCCGTGATGGGCTTCGACATGGAGTAGATCTGGAAGATCGTGTCCATATGCATCGGTCGCTCCGCGTCGCGGTCTTGCATCCCGGCGGCGAGGCCCAGGAGGTGTTCTCCACCGGCATCGACGAGGACGACGACGCCGTGATAGGTACCCTTGGCGAGATCCTTGTCCACGGCCTCGACGAGCTCCGCGAAGAGCTCGACCTCGCCGCTGATCGCCTGGGCCTGTGCGGAGGGTAGCGTCGTGGAGAGGGCTAGCAGCGCAAGGAGCGAGCGCGCGAGGTATCGGGAGGCGAGACGAGGGCTGGGATTCATGCTTGCATCATATAGGGGAGAAGGCGACCTAGGGCGTCCTGTCCAGAGCTGTACCGTGGGCGGATCGGTCGTTTAGGGCCGAGCCACTGGGTTCGTCATTCCCAGAGCCGCAATCCGAAGTACGGATCCACGGCCCCTGCATAGATCCGTTGCATTCCGTACCGCATTCGCTGGTCGATCACCTGCTCGTGCTGGAATCCGCAACTCGCGCAGGCAACCACGGCCGGCGTCTCATCGTCCTTCGTGACAGACGCCTCCGCTTCGCACTGGGGACAGACCACGGAGATCTTGCTGGATTCGTTCAAAGGTCCGATTGTGTAGCTGGTTTCTCGGTGCGCAAGGACTCCAGGAACGCCAGGAGTGCTTCGATTTCCGCCGACTCGAACGTATTCAATATACCGCTTGGCATGGCGCTGATCTTGGAGCGCGTTCGGTCCCCGATGTCCTCGATCTGGATCTCGGTCACGGTTTCCGAATCGTACGGATCCTCCTGAATCAGAACGATGCCGTCCTGCTCGAGCACGACCCGGCCGACCGCGAAGGTGCCGTTGGTGAGTTCGACGATCTCGGTGACGTAGGTTTCGTCGATGGTCTGCGAGGGCTCGAGGATGTGCTCGAGGAGCTTTGACAGTTCATGCTTGGAGACGGCTTCCTCCAGCGGCGGGCCGGTCAGTCCACCCTGGCCGCGGATCTGGTGGCAGCGCTGGCACGAAGCGGCTTCGAGGATGGCCATGCCCTGTTGTGCGGATGCCTTGGGGACGCGCTTCAAGGAGGACTGGAGGTCCCTCGGCGTCCAGGCCTTGACGAACAGACGCATGTTTTCCGCGGAGGGGACTTCCGCGGGCGTATACGCCGCTTCGAGGGCTTCGCGTTCTTCCTCGCTGGCGACGACGCGCATGATCCCGTTCATCCGCGCCCAGTGACCTGGGAACGTGCAGACGAAGGGATAGTCGCCGGGTTGGGTGGGGGCGTCGAAGGCCAGGACCTGGGATTCGCCCGGTTGCAGGAGCCCGGACGCATGGAGGACGTCTTCGAGATCCGGTACGTAGGCTTTGTCCCAGGCGTCCACGTTCATGGCCATAGCCTCCGCGGCCAGCCCGACCCTGGTCAGAGAGCCGATGGCGGCCACGACCAGGTTGTGGGGCATGATGTCGATGTTCTCGAAGACCAGCTCGAGCGGGCGTCCTGCGACGGCGGTGAACTCCGTGCGATCGAAGAGCAGGCTGTCGGGCAGGGGGCGGATGACGACGGTCTGCGGACCCAGGCGGCCGAGGGTTTTGCGCAGCTCTTTGGCGCGGTCCGCGGGGAGGTAGTTCGCCAGCTCGCCGGCGAAGGCCAGCAGGGCGCGATCGTCCGCGGTGTCGAAGCGTCGCTCGCCGGAGCGTTCGAGGAACGGGACGAGGAATCCCTCGAGCGCAGGGCCGCTCGTGGAAGCGACGCGTTGCATGCCGATACGGCTCAGCCCACCGACGGCGGATGCGCGCAGGATCTCGTTGTTCAAGCGTTGCACCAGGGGCGTGATCGCTTCGTCCCCCAGGATGTGCGCCAGTGCCGTTGCCGAGGCGCGGCGCAAGCGCGCATCGGGCGGCACGACCTCGACAGAGACGTCGGGCATGGGAGCGTGGCCGCCCTCGAGCTCGAAGGTTGTGCGTCGTTGCGAATCGAGGACGCGCACTTCGAAGCCCTCGAGTCGATCCGACAGGGGCAAGTTGTTCGGCTCGATGCGGTTCCAGAGCACGATCTTGTCGATGTTGTGCTCGCGACCGAGGTCCACTTCCCACCACGGGTTCGGGCGGTTCTCCATGGTGTGGGTTTGACCGCCGTCGCCCCACAGGGGGCTTGTCACGCCGTCGATACCGCGGCTGGCAACTCCGCCCCAGTTTTCGGTGGACTGTGAGGCGGTGCCGCCCGCAGCGACGTTGGCGCCTGCCTCGAAGACCTGCACCTCGGCCAGGGTCAGCGTGCGCGATTCACCGGGTAGCTCCACGCGCACATAGCGGCCCGAAAGGCGCTTCTTCTCGATGTCCACGCGAGGTGCGTCCATGCGTCGCAGCAACTCAGCGGAGAGCTCGTTGCGTGCCCAGGTCCGGAAGGTCGGCTGCGTTTGGGCCGGATCCACCAGGGCCAGGGCTTCGAGGAAGTCGAGCATGGCGATCGAGTCTTCCTTTGCGGCTCGTAGCAAGCGAGCCAGTTCCGCGGGGCTGGCCAGGCGCAGTGCCGCGGCTCCCGCCAGCTTGCGCGTCGAGCTGCGCTTGCCTTCTTCGCGAAGGCGTTCGAGTTGCGGGCCGGTTTCTTCGGTAGCGCTTTCACCCAGGAGGCCGAACAGGGTCATCAAGGTATGGTCGACGTGCGCTCCCGTCGCTGCGTCCGCGGTTTCGATCGCTTCGATCAAGAGTTGATCCGGCCGTTTTTCTGCCGCATCCGCGAGGCCGCGTACGGCGCGCGCGTAGGTCGCTTCGCTGAGGCCACGTCGGCGAAGGATGGCTTCATGGAGCGGCTTCGAGGCGGGAACCCGTTCGAGTTCGTCCGTGCTCAGGCGATCGAGCAGCCGGCCCAGACCCTTGGGATGACGAGCGAGGAAGCCCTTCTTCCCTATGAGCGCAGGGCGCCAGGCAGCATCGAGCGCGCGCAGGGTCTCCTCGAGGGCATAGTCGATGAACTTGTCCCGCGGATGGTCGAGCACCGACAGGGCCAACTCGGTGGCCAGTTCGCCACGTTGACCGAAGTAGCTGAGGGCGACGAGGGCTTCCAGGCGGACGCGTGGATGGGGGTCCTCGATTTGCCCTTCGATGAGGTCGAGGGCCATCGGCAGCTCGTGGCGCATCTGACGCAGAACCCGCGTCGCTGCGGAGCGGGCTTCGTGGCGTGGCGAACGGAGTAGTTCCTCCAGGAGCTGTAGCGAGGTCGTACCGTTGCGCTGATACAGCCACAGGGCCTCCAGCCGATGGCGTTCGATGTCCGGATCTTCCGCATCCAAAGCGGCCACGAAGGCGGCGACGTCCTCCTCCTTGAAGGGCCGGTTCGACAGTTCGATGCGCACCCGCGAGCGCAGGCGGTCTTGATCGGACGTCAGGAGCTCGATCAGCTTTGGCGTCGAGAAGACCGCGAACTGGGGTGCCTTCAAGAGCTCGCGGCCCTCCGCGCGGATGCGATAGATGCGTCCGTGTTCGTGATCGCGCAGCGGGTCGCGGATGTGGTGTTGCATGTGCCCGATCAAGGGCGCCTGCCAGTCGACGAAGAACAGCGTGCCATCGGGCGCGACCTCGATGTCGACCGGACGGAAGTTCGGGTCGCTACTCTGGATCAATGGGGCCAGCTCTTCCGCGCGGAAGCCTGAACCATCGTCGAGGACCTTGTAGCGGAAGATGCCTTGGAACCCGATCACGTTGGCGATCAGATAGTTGTCCTCGTACTCCTCGGGGAAGTGGGCACTCGAGAGGATCTCGGTCGCGCCGGCGGGCCGGCTGCGTTGACGGAAGAACGAGAAGTAACCCTGGTGCTTGTCCGGTTCGGGCAGGTGCCCAGAGAAGGGCAGGGCGTAGTAGTTGACGTTGCCCGTTCCGTCGGTGACGAAGTCCTGACCCCACTCCGTGAACACGTGGCCGTGGGGATTGGCGAAGTTGTAGGCGATGTAGCGCTCGACCTGCCAGGTGCGCGGATCGAAGCGCCAGACACACGCGTTGCGGCTGCGAACCGGGCCGTAGGGGGTTTCGATCTGCGTCTGGTGGAAGGTGCCTTCCTGCATGTACAGGCCCCCCCCCGGCCCGAACACGAAACTGTTGATGGCGTGGTGCGTGTCACCGGAACTGAAGGCTCCGAGCACGCGCTCCATCGAATCGGCCACATCGTCGTCGTTGTCGTCACGCAGGAAGACCAGATGGGGCTGTTGCGCCAGGAACACGCCGCCGTTCCAGAACTCGAAGCCGGTCGGATTGTGCAGACCACTGGCGAAGACCTTGCTCTTGTCGGCGCGGCCGTCGCCGTTCGTGTCCTCCAGGATGACCAGACGATCGTTCATCGGCATTCCCGGCTCCCAGTGGGGATACGTTGGCCACGAGGCGACCCACAGACGTCCGCGCGTGTCGAAGGCCATCTGCACGGGGTTGGCGATCTCGGGGAACTGCTTCTCGTCCGCGAAGAGCTCGACCCGCAGGCCTTCGGGAACGCTCATCTTGGCGATGGCAGCTTCTCCGGAGAGGTACGGTTGCGTCTCGGTGCCGTAGCCGGGCCGGTTGGTCTTGACCTCGATCTTCGCGGGCACGGCCAGCGGCTCCAGCGTCTCGTCCGAGAGCGCCGTCCAGATCTCGCGCTCGAGATTCGTCGCCATGACATCCAGGATGGCGAGCTCGCGCTGCATCACCTCGAAGTTGTCGACATCGTCGGTGTAACGTAGCCCCGAGCGCCCGCCGTAGACGTTGTAGCCATCGGTCGTGCGGTAGCGATTGAACCAGTAGAGGTTTTTCTGCAGGACCGTCTTGCGAATGGTGTCCTCGAGGGGCGACTTGGAGAGCGTCTTCTGTCCCAGCAGGGCCTTTGCCAGGTATTCGCCGAAGATGCGATTACCGGCATCGTCCAGGTGGATGCCGTTGATCGTCGGTGGCGCGGAAGCCCTCATGCGTTTCCAGGCATCGAGGAATACGACGCCCTTTTTGTGGGCGACTTGCTCCATGGCGTTCTTGTATGCGACCAGTCGCAGGTTGGCTTTCGACAGCGCGGCGACCTCGCGGCCGCTCGGTTCGCCCGAGCCGCGCGCCGCCTGGCCCAGCTTTGGCCCGGGCGGAAACCATGAATAAGGAATGGGGGAGACCAGAGCGATGCGCGGCGGAGTCTCGCCGTTGTACTTCTGGGCCGCCAGGTGATCGAGGTACTCGGCCAGCTCCTTCTTGAACTCAGCGAGCCCCGCCTCGGCTCGGAAAGACTCGTTGAAGCCGAAGAAGAGCAGGACGACGTCCGCACCCAGGTGGCTGAGGTGCTCATCGGGCGTACCGAAGCCCTGGGTGCGCTGCCGCACGGCCACCTCGTCCGCCGAAAAGCCCAGGTTGCGCACACGGAAGTGCGCCTCGGGGGCCATCAGGTGCAGGTAGGTCTCGAACCAGCCGGCGTGTTGCATGCGCTCGGCGAGAGCGTTGCCGACGAGGGCGATCGAATCGCCCTGTCGAAGAAACCCGTATGCCCCGCGTCCCACCTGTTCCTGGGCGAGCGAACCGGACGTGGAGAGCAGAGGTGTCGTGAGAAGCAGGCTGGCGAGAAAGAGCATGAAATCGATCTTCCGTGGATGGCGTCCACGCCAGTTCACTTCACCTGCCCGTGTACCGTCAATCCTCCATCATCGAAACCAGTCGCGCGACGGCTCCACGTACGAAACGGGAGTCCTCGGCTTCCATGTCCGTGTCCACGATCTCGATCGTCTTCGGCAGGTGTTTTTCGAGTTCGTCGAAGAAGAGCTGGTCGCCCTCGACGTCCCGCAAGGGACCGCCCTCGATGGAATAGCGGCTGGTACCGCCGCGGGGGAAGAGGAAGTAGGCCTTGCCCTTGGTGTGCTGCAGCCGTTCGGCGATCTCGCGCGCGACCATGCACATCTGTTCCGGGTTCAAGCGCGGCGCGAGGATGATGGGGGAGTGAAAGACATACTTGTTGGACTTCCACTCATCGGGAACGACGTGGGGCTCGCAGAGAATCCCCAGATGTTCGGTTCCACCCGGACAGAGCACCTGCGGGATGCCCATCTGGCCAGCCAGCTTCAGTCGTTCCGAACCGCCCGCCCGTAGCCCCTTGAAGATCTCGTCGGAGATCTCGCCCAGGGCGTAGTCGAATACGGCGCCGACGATGCCTTGTCGCATCATCTCCTCCATCGCCCGTCCGCCCGAGCCGACCGCGTGGAAGACGATCGTCTCGTAGCCCGCTTCATGGAACGAGTCGATAGCGACCCTGGCGCCCTCGGTCAGTACGCCGAGGTTCGTCATGGCCACGAGCGGTTTCTCGCCCGAGGCCACGATCGGATTCTCGCTGGCGAGCGACATGCCGTAGGCCGCACCTGCCGCGTTGGCGAGAATGCGCCGCATGAAGGGGTTCAGCCCGAGGATGTCCGAGACGCTGAACATCATGGTGATGTCCTTGACGCCGATGAAGGGCGCCATGTCGCCCGCGGCGATGGTCGAGACCATGACCTTCGGCAGGCCGTAGGGCAGGGCGCGCATCACGGCCGTGCACGCCGTCGTTCCCTGCGTTCCCCCCAGGCCGATCAGGCCTTGAACCTCGCCCTTGTCGACGCGCTTCGAAAGCTCGACCGTCGCGCCGGCGACCATCACCGGCGCGGCGACTTCGCGATCGGGTTTCTCCAAGAGCCTCTCGAGCGAGGTTCCACCGGACTCGGCGATCGTCTCGCGCGTGACGTCACCCGCGAAGCCCGGAGTGCCCACGACGCCGATGTCCATGACCAGGGCCTTTGCGCCGAGGCGCTTCAGCTCCTCGACGACGAACGTGGTCTCCTCGCCCTTCGTGTCCAGCGTGGAGAGGATGGCGATGGTCTGGGTCATCGAATTCCCCTACTTGGAGAAGGTGAGTTCGGCGAACTCTTTGGCCTTGGCGGACACGGCCTGTTCGATCGGCAGGCGCTCGGTCGAGGAGCCGGTCCAGAAGCCGTCGCCGCTGGTCA
Organism: Planctomycetota bacterium; assembly: GCA_965662355.1. Classification (GTDB taxonomy): domain Bacteria; phylum Planctomycetota; class UBA1135; order UBA1135. Next base: position 133,862 of record CBFIHP010000006.1, read on the forward strand.
TGTCGAGGATCTTCTGGGCATCCTCGGGTGTCTCCAGGGCCGCGCCGTGGGCCACGAGGAACGTCTCGGGCGACAGCTCGCGCGCCTTCTTGTAGACGATCTCGGTACGTTCGGCGGTCTCTTCGATCGTCTCGCCCGAGTCGTAGCCCGTCATGCCACCCTTCGTTGTACCGGCGTGGTAGCAGAAGATGTGGGGCTTCGCCTGCTCGAGCATCTTGTAGGAGTCCTCCTCATCGAAGGCCAGGCCGACGGTGACCATCCCCATCTCCTTGCCGAGCTTCAGCAGATCGATCTCGTGGTCGAGCGTGATGCCAGCGGAGGTGAGCACCTTGAAGATGTTGCTGTCCTTGTCGAAGTAGCTGATCGAGGGACCGATGTTCGAGACGGAGATCACTCCCATACCCTTCAGCTGTTCGCAAACGCTGCGCATGTCGCGCAGGGGATCGTTGGCATTCAAGCAGGCGCAGACGAACGAATCGCCGCTGAGCGCGGGCATGATGTCCTGCTGGGTGTAGTCGAGGGTCTGTTTGTTCGAATCGAGGATCGGCCACAGCATCGACATGGTGCCCATACCGTTGGCACGTAGGCGTGCCCCCGAGAACGTGTTGATGCAGTCGACACCGGCCTTCTCCAGGAGCTTGGCGACCAGGCCGCTGCCGGCGCTGGCGATGAAGATGGGCTGGCGGTTCTTCTTCTTGGCTGCGAGTTTGCCGAGGATCTCTTCCTTGGTCGGACGCGAGACGATCATGTTCTCTTTTTTGCGTTTGAGTTGTCGCTGGGGGAAATCGGTGCAAACTGTAGCGGCCCCGTTATCTTTGAACAAGCGAGCCGGACTCCGATGCACGTCTCTTCCCTCTCCAAAGCGTTTCTTTGTGCCCTGTTCTTGGTCCCGTTTCTCTCCTGCGCCTCGGCTCCGGAGGTCCCTGTGAGAGAGTCCCTGATCGCACCCGCGGACGACACGTGGATCGTCTACAACGGAACGGAAGGTCCCGGCGTCGGCAAGCGCGTGCTCCTGATCGCCGGCGACGAGGAGTATCGCTCGGAGGAAGCCATGCCACAGCTGGCGCGCATCCTGGCCTTCCGCCATGGCTTCGACTGTGCCGTTCTTTTCTCGCAGACCGACGGCGTGATCAACCCGGACGATCGCCGCAACATACCTGGGCTCGAACTTCTGTACGAGGTCGACATGGTCGTGCTCTTCACGCGCTTTCGGGAACTCTCGGATGAAGATATGGAGCGCTTCGCGGCCTACCTGGATGCGGGCAAACCGATCTTCGGCATCCGCACCGCGACCCACGCCTTTCACTTTCCCAAGGAATTCGCGACGGCCTACCGCGACTGGCGCTGGAACGGACCCGATGGTGGGTTCGGTGGCAAGGTACTCGGCGAGACCTGGGTCAGCCACCACGGCAAGCACGGCTCCGAAAGCACACGCGGTGTCGTCGTCTCCGATCATCCGATCCTGCGCGGAGTCGAAGACGTCTGGGGGCCGACCGATGTCTACGGGATTCGTGCTCTCCCCGAGGACAGTACGGTCCTGCTCGAGGGCGCCGTCGTGGCCGGGATGAAACCGAGCGATGTGGCCGTCGATGACAAGCGCAACGACCCGCGCATGCCCATCGTCTGGATTCGCGAGCGCGAGCTGGCCTCCGAAACCGGGGCAGAGGCGAGCGTGCAGCGCATCGTGTGCTCGACCATCGGGGCCTCGGTCGATCTGCTATCCGAGGATCTGCGGCGTGCTTTCGTGAACGCTGTGTACTGGGGCGCAGGCCTCGAGGGGGCGATTCCCGAGCGTTCCAACGTGGCCATCGTGGGGGAGTATGCCCCGACCCATTTCGGCTTTGGCGCCTACACCAAGGGCATTGCCCCCGCTTCTTTCCGCCTGAACTCCCCGGATCCGGGATTCCGAAAATAGTGACCGTGCCGAAGTCGGAGCTTCCCAAAAACTTTTTGTCCCTTTCGCGCATTGTGTCCTGCCCTCGCTGCGTGCCCTGGGGCAAGAGTTATGGCGCACACCCCCGACGTTAATCTTCTCCTCGACCAAACCGGTTGGATCCGCGGCCTGGCCAGACGCCTGGTGGCGGACACCCACGCCGCGGAGGACCTGATCCAGGAGATCTGGGTCGAAGCCCTCGAGCATCGCCCCGATCCCCGCCGCCCCATGCGCGGCTGGCTGGCTACGGTCATGCGGAATCGCCTGGTCAGCCACCGACGTCGGGACGTGCATCGTTCCGAACGTGAAAGGGATGCCTCGCGTGAAGAGCGCGAACCCTCCACGTTCAGCGTGGTCGAACGTGCCTCGACCCATCAGGATCTCGTGCAAAATGTCATGGGGCTCGACGAGCCCTACCGCAGCACGATCCTGATGCGCTTCTTCGAGGACCTCTCCTATGGCGAGATCGCTCGTCGCATGGGGGTCACGAAGGCAACGGTCAACAGTCGCATCACGCGCGGGTTGGAACGTTTGCGCCAGAAACTCGAAACCCAGTACGGCAATCGCCGTGCATTCCTAATGGCCCTCCTGCCGCTCGCCAAGACGGGCGGGGTGGGACTAGGCATCGGAGCGAATATAATGAGTGCAAGCATCGGCCTCGCGGCCGCAACCCTCGTCGGCATGACGGTCAGTCTCGGTCTTTCGGGTGGCACCGAAAGCCGTTCCCCCTTCGAAAACGATACCCAGACTCTGGCGGCCCTCGGCCTGCCCACGCTCAGCGCCCCGGCCCAGGAGCGGCGCGAAGTCAAGCGCGTGCAAGAGTCGGATCGCAAGGAAGCGAAGCAGAAGGACAAGAACAAGCTCAAGCGCAAGGGAAAGGGCGAGACCTGGAAGACCGAGCTCGCACACTCCATGCCGCTGCCGGCCAGCGTGAAGAAGCTGAACATCAACACCGGCGCGGGCAACCTCGAGTTCGTCGAGTCCTATTCCGGCAGTGTCGACATCGACGTCAAGGTCTCGGCCCAGCTCAAGCACGTCGAGGCCCACGAGATGACCCACATCTTCGAGGACCACGTCACGATCGAAGAGGACGCTGACGGCATCCTGACCATCAAAGACGCCCACGAAAACGAGCGCGGCTGGGCCATCTCACTGAAGATCGCCATCCCCGCAGCCCTGCCGCTGAGCGCCAACACCGGCGCCGGCAATGTCATGGTCCGTCACGCCACGGGCAAGATGAACCTGAACTCCGGCGCCGGCAACGTCGAGGTCCAGATGCCTGACCAGGAGGTCTCCGGGATCAACGCCAACTCCGGCGCCGGTTCGGTGATCATGAACATCGCCCGCGTCGAGAAGTCCATCAAGCTGAACTCCGGCGCCGGCAACGTCCGCCTCGAACTCCGAGACTGGGACTCCCCGGGCACGGCCAGCCTCAATTCGGGCGCCGGCTCGGTCTATCTCTACGTGCCCGCCAACGTCATCGGCGAATTCGACCTCGAAACCGGCATGGGCGACATCAACGTCCCCTCCGAGCTGGGCCTCGACGTCGACGATGACGACTTTGGCGCCAAGGCCAGCGGAACGGTCGGCCAGGGCGGCGGCACGTTCAAGATGAACTCCGGCATCGGCTCGGTGACGATCAAGTTCGGCAAGAGCAAGAAGTCCCAGCCCCTCTAGGCACAGGTGAAGTAACAGCAACAGCTGCGCAACGGTCTCGATAGCGATCACGATCACCTGACGGTGGTCGTGATCGTTTGCGTTTAAGGCACAGTCGCAGAACGGTAGAGAAGGGGGACGACTCTGCGCGGGTCGTTCAGGAAACGAGTCTTTCGAGCCGGAGTCGGTGCCGGCCATCGGTGAGGCGGAACCAGCCACCGAAGACGGCGGTCACGCTACCGACCGTGGTTCCGCCAGCGATCAGAAAGAAGATCAGCATCTGATACTCGACCGCCTGGGCAGGCTCGGCACCGGCGAGGATCTGGCCGGTCATCATCCCGGGCAGGGCGATGACACCGGCGGCGGCCATCGAGTTCAGGATCGGCATCAAGGCGCTGCGCAGGGATTCACGCAGGACCGGAAGCGCCGCCTGGAAGCGACTGCGTCCCAGACACAGTTGTGCCTCGACGGCTACACGCTCGCGCAAGAGCCCCTGGGTCAACGAGTGCAAGCCCAGGCTGATGCCCGTCATCGTATTACCGAGCACCATGCCGAGCAGCGGCAAGGCATAGCGCGGTTCGTACCAGGGGTCGGGGCGCACCTGGGTCGTCAAGGCGAAGATCGTCACGAGAAACGAAGCGGCCAGCATGCAGCTCGTCCCGAGGCCGAAGGCCCAGAGCCCACGCAGACGATGCTCTTGACGCGCCATGATCTCGCGCCCGGCGAGCAGCACCATCGTGAGCGCCACGAGGCCGGTCCACAGGGGGGAACCGGAAGCGAAGAGGCTCTCGAGAACGAGACCGACAAAGGCCAGCTGCAGCACCATGCGCACGGCCGAGATCACGAGCTTGCGCGCGATGTCCAGTTGCAAGGCGATGGACAACACCGCGTTCAAGATCAGGAGCGTCGCCGCCAGGGCCAGATCGAAGGCGTCTAGAGCGGGTGCGTTCACGGTTCGCTCCTCACATACCCGGCTTCGATGGAAAGCCTGCGTGTCGCCACACGCTGGGCCTGGGCGTTGTCGTGGGAGACCCACACGACCCCCGCCCCGAGTTGCAAACGCTGGGCGATCATGGCTTCGACCGCCAGCGTCGCGGCTGCGTCGAGTGCCGAGGTGGGCTCGTCCAGGAGCAACACGGCGGGTTGGCCTTCGAGCAACCGAAGCAATGCCAAGCGTTGCCGTTCACCCGAGGAGAGCTGGGCCACGGGCTGGTCTCCGATCGAGGTGGGGAGTCCCAGGAGCGCAGGCTGGAGCACGGACCAATCGACGAAGTGATCCCGCACCCGAGCCGCCCACCAACCGGATTCGGAGGGGAGATAACCCACACGCTTGCGCCAGATCGGTGCCTCGATGTGATCGCGCCCGACGCCCTCGAGGAGCACCTCTCCCGAACTGGGATCGAGATCCGCGAGGGCGCGCAGGAGGAGCGTCTTGCCGGAACCGGAAGGCCCGCCAAGGACACAACATTCGCCAGCGCGGAGTTCGAAGCTGACGGGCTCGAGCCCGGAGCGTCGGAGCCCATGGATGTGAAAAAGGGCCTGCACGCTGGGGAGTGTACCGAAGGTCCGAATCGACTCGGGAGACCAGGTGCACGGAGTCAGGGCAAATCCAGTCTCGCACTCGAGCCGCTAAGCAAACACATACCCAGACACAAGCAAAAAGCCCAGACTCTGGCAAGGAGCCCAGACTCTGGGAAAGAGCCCAGTCCAGCCAAAAAAAGGAGAGGCCCGGATTCCTCCGGCCCTCCCCCATGCCTCGTCAAGCAGATTTGCCATTCGATGGGGACGAGCTCTCCCTCTGAATCCACCGCGAATGCTCTCTCGCCGTTGACGAAGCCACTGACACTTCCAAGTGTGGGTCCCATGGGAGAGTGTTCCCCCACAGGAGGCTAGTGGGAAGCTCTAGCCTGCTGTTCCAAGACGTAACGCTGTTGTTCGCAATTCATACCGAACACGTGCCCAGCTCGGGCGAAAAGAAGCGTGCCGCACCCCCCGACAAGTGGAGGACCCGGCACGCTTGCAGTTCAGAACGAGGAGGAGTCTTTGCAGCAGGAGGTTCTCTACACGTATCCCCCAGCGGAAGACGCTCCTGAACCGAGCGCCCTTTTTTCAATTGGTTCACACAGTGACCCCGTGGGTCGTGAAGGCGTGCCCTGGGAAGATGGCGCCCAGGTCCGTCGCCCCCAGCCTCTGGCCGAGGAATTCACCGACGATGTCGCGGTAGTCGATGGTGATCGCCAGGTCCCCCTGATCCAGCTGGGCAGGGGCCAGACCGGGCCAGTTCGCAAAGACGGAGCCACCGGCGATGTGACCGCCCATGAGGATCATGGCGTTCCCGTGGCCGTGATCGATGCCCTGGCTCGAGTTCTCTTCTACGCGCCGACCGAACTCGGACATGCAACACAGGGTCACTCCGTCGATTCCCGTTCCCATGTCCAGGTAGAAGGCCAAGAGCGAGAGCGACAAGTCGTTCAGCATCATGGCCATGGCGCCGTCCAGGGGCCCCAGCTGGGCGTGGAGGTCCCAGCCGTGAACGTCCACGTTGATGACCTCGATGCCGATGTCCGCCTTGATGACCGCGGCGATGTTGCGCATGCGCATGCCCAGTTCGCTCGTCGGATACTGGGCGCCGTTGGCCGGGACATAGCCGGCGAAATCCACCGTGGCCATGAGATCGATCGAATCGAAGGTGTTCAATGCGGCCGCTCCGACCGGCGCTGCGATGTCCGTGTACATCTCCTTGAGCTTGTCCACCCGCAAGTCGAGTGTTACCGGGTTGCCCGGGAAGGCGAAGTTCGCGAAATCAGGAATCGGTAGACTGCCAGGAGCGCCCGCGAAACCGAGGGGCAGGAGGTCGCCCGCGCCCACGCCGCGCAGAATGCTCTGGCCGGGGGCCGCGACCTGGTGCAGGTAACGCGCCAACCAGCCGTCCGCCAACGCTCCGGGCGGCATGTTCGGGCTACCGAGCTCCATGTTCGCGAAGGCATCGAAATGCGAGCGCGTCGGGTCGGTCGAACCGGACGCATGCACGAAGGCGAGGTGCCCTGCCTGATAGGGCGTCATGAGCCCCGCGGCGGACGGCGCCAGGCCGAAGAAGCCATCCAGATCCAGGGCTCCGTTGGTCTGGCCCGGGGGCGGCACAGCGAGGGTCGGACGGGCCGTATAGAGATCGCCATCTGCGTACGGTACGACGGTGGTCAGCCCGTCCATGGCACCGCGCAGGAAGATCTGCACGTAGACGTCCTTGTCGCCGCCGGTGCCGAGGAAGCTACGCGCGGCGGGCTTGGTGCTGAGAAAGGTCGAGGCCGCGGCGACCGAAGTACCGCCGAGAACCTGACGACGTGAGAGAGCGTTGTTCTTCTTGTTACACATGGGAGTTCCCTGTCCTTAGTACCACTGATAGCCAGGGGCGGATGCGGCTAGGGCGATGGCCTCGAACAGCTCGACGCCTGAGAGCGGCGCCAGGGAGTCGATGAACTCCTGGATCGCGGCCTCCTGTTTGGGAGGCAGCGACATGCCGAGCGCGCGTTCGTTGATGCGCCTGGCCAGTCCGACGTGTGGATTCGGTCCGCTGAATTCGAGGAAAGTCGGGATCTGCAGGATCCCGTTCACGCCCGGAATCACCTGGCCCATGAGCGCCGAGATGAACGTCCAGCGTGGCAACAGCGAGCGGCCCCAGACACCGACCGAGTCCGGGTACCCGTTCGGCGGGTGCCAGTCGAAGGGGGAATGCCCCATGTAGTAGAGGTAGTAGTTGGTGTACAGAGCATCGTTCAGTTCGAGGTTCAGCCCGCGCAGGAGCGACGTCACGAGGTGAAAGGGACGCTTGAACTTCGGCTGAAAGACCGTCGAGCTCCACTTCAGGTTGTCGCGATCCAGGATCACGCGGATCATGGCCTTGATGTCGCCCCCAGTGGACAGGTACGTCTGGGCCACCTGATCGACCAGGCCCTGCGGCGGGTTCTCGCGCAAGAGCCAGCGTGTCATCTTGGCCGAGATGAACTGGGCGGTGCTGGGATGGGCGGCCAGGATGTCGATCACCGCGTTCAGTTGTTGACGCCGGGGCGCGTTGGGGACCGGGACGCCAAGGACGGTTCTCGCTCCCGGCTCGTGGAAGGCGTCTTCCCACTTCGTCCGCAGGTAATCCGGATCGTTCGAGTCGAGGTTCAGCGTCCAGCCTGTCAGACACTTCGCCACTTCCCTCACATCCATTTCGGTGAAACCACCGTGGACGTCGAGGGTGTGGAGCTCCATCAGCTCGCGCGAGTAGTTCTCCTGGGGCGTGCCGATGAAGTTCAGCCAGTTGTCCAGGTAGTAGAGCATGGCGGCGCTGTGTGCTGAGGCGCGCAGCATGTCGGGAAAGAAGCCCAGGGCATGGGAGCGGACGACATTGATGTCATCCTCCGGCTTGAAGGCGTATTCGGCGTCCTTTTGGTGCTCGATGCTGAAGTGGTTGCTCCAGAATTCGCACATGCGTTCGTACAGCTGTCGCCTCGAATGCACGGATCGCACGAGCGTCGCTTGTTTGAGCTCCCAGAATGGAATCGAGGAATCCTCGAAGAACGTCGTGTAGATCTCCCGCGGGCTCATGCTGATGGTCGGAAAGGCGGCCACCCGAGCGTCGCTGTCCGTGTCGTCGATCGCGGTGTGGTCCAGCTGTTGCTCGAGGTACGCGTCGTAGCCGAGTTCCTTCGCGTGTTGATACTCGGCAAGCTGGAAACCCTGGGTGATGCGCTGCACGAGGGTCAGAACCGCATCCCTGCGTTCCAGCGCGTGGGGCGGATCGGGCAGGGGGGTTGCGCCGCTGAAACCCAGCGCTTCGAACAACGAGCGCCGCTTCGACAGTGCGGCGAAACGTTGCCGGACCCGGGTACTCGCGGCCTGCAGGGCCTGCTGGAATTCCGTGGGAAGCGGGTGCCCCAGGGGGTTCTCGCGCTTCGGACTCCCGAAGTGCTCGAACAGGCTGGGGGAGGGGCGCTGCGACACCGTCTGCTTCATGGAGGGTGGCCTTGTGATGCGGGACGAACAGGGACACCGAGCGGAACCGAAAGAGCCGCCCATGTGAAAAGATAATGTCGAAACCGAGGGCGAGGCCCCACGGGAGGGGCCTGGAAGGGCCGTCCGCGCTTCCGAACTGGTACAGTCAACCGTTCGAGAGACCAAGACTTTCCCCATGAACGAATCCCCCTGCGGCCGCTTCCTGCTTCTCACCCTGCCCGCCATTCTCAGCGTGCAATCCCTGGCCCAAGAGGGGGAAAAGGCAACGAGCGATGAGGTTCGACTGGGGCATTCCGCCCATGGCGAGGGTTTCGATGAGGGGCCGCGGCAGAAGCCCTGGAAGTTCGAGGACATCGGCTCCTCCCACTTTCCGATCACGACCTCCGTGCCGGAGGTCCAGGAGTGGTTCGATCAGGGCAACACGCTGTTGCACAACTTCTGGTACTTCGAGGCCGAGCGTTCTTTCCGGTGGTGTCTGAAACTGGATCCCGAGTGCGCCATGGCCTGGTGGGGCCTCGGACGCTCGATTTCGGGGGGGGACCGCAGCAAGGACTTCTTCAAGGAGGCCTACGACAGAAAGGACACGCTCAGCGATCGCGAGCGCATGTACATCGAGGCCTGGGAAAAGGCCTACTCCCCCGAGCTTTCGGGGGCCGTCGAGGTGCTGGACGAGAAGGACAGAAAGCAGAACGACATTCTCGCGGACGAGCTCGAGCTGATCGTCATGGAGTATCCCGACGACATCGAGGCCAAGGCCCTGGTGGGGCGCTATCGCCTGCGCAACAAGGGACGTTATGGCAACGAGATGATCTATCGCGAGATCCTCTCCATGGAGTCTCTGCATCCTGGCGCCCACCACTACCGCATTCACAACTGGGACGGTCCCGAGGGGCGCTACGCCCTCGATAGTTGCGAGGTCTACGGTCAGCTGGCCTCCTACTCTGGCCATGCCAACCACATGCCCGGCCACATCTACAGCGGCATCGGCATGTGGCACGACGCGGCGTACTGGATGGATCGTGCGACGCGCGTCGAGAAGCATTACATGCGCGAGCGCATGATCTTCCCGTTCAACAACTGGAACTACGCCCATAACCGCAACTACCTGTCCTACATCCAGGAACAGCTGGGCATGGCCGAAAGGGCTCTGGACGGCGCGCGCCAGCTGCTCAATGCACCCCTGGATCCGAAGTACAACAAGAAGGACAAGGGCTTCACCATCTTTGGCCAGGGGCTCTACGCGCTCTCGCGCGGCCTCGTGAAGTTCGAGCGTTGGGATCTCGTGCTCGATGGCGAGACGATCCCCTGGCGCGACAACACCGAGGACAAGGTCTGGCGCGCATATTTCGAGGGCCTCGCGCACATCGCGCAAAAGGACCTCGACATGGCGATCGAGAAGCTCGTCGAGCTCAAGAAGCTGGAAAAAGACGCCAAGGGCGGCTGGATGCAGCACGGGGTGCTCTTGAGCGAGCTGCGTGGGCTCGTCGCCATCGAAAAAGGTGACACCCTGAAGGGCCTGGCACTTCTTGAAGAAGCCGCCAGCGCTCAGCTGGACGATTTCCATCACCGCAACGATCCGCCGCGCCACCCGCGCATCGTTTCCAATGTGCTCGGCGAGGAGCACCTGAAGCAGAGCAGCTTCCAGCTGGCCGCTGCCAGTTTCGAGCGCACCCTTGAAACCGTGAAGAACGACGGCTTCGCCCTCAGTGGCCTGACGCGTGCGCGCTTCGCGATGGGAGACGACGAGAGAGCCCGCGAGGCCTATGGCCGGTTGCGCTTCGTGTGGTCGGATTCCGATGCCGGACTGCGCTGGTTGAACGACGTCTACGAACTGGGCCTCGAGGCCGATCCGACCGACGCATCGCCGCGGGCTCAACGACGCTATGCGCTCGAGGACCTGGCTAGTTTCGGACCCGGCACCTGGGAGCCCTATCCGGCACCCGAGCTGGATGCCCTCGACCCGGACGAGAGGCAAGTCACGCTCGACAAGTTCGCCGGCAAGAATGTCGTGATAGTTTTCTTCCTCGGTGGTGAGTGCGCGCACTGCGTCGATCAACTGGTCGCCATCGACGAGCGCATCCAGGATTTCGACGATCGCGACACCGTCGTTCTGGCGATCTCGAGCGACACGCCGGAAATGAACCGCAATTCGCTGAAAATGGGCGAGCTGGGCCTGCAGCTTCTGTCCGACTCCGAATTCGCCAACGCCAAGCGCTTCCGTTCCTACGACGACTTCGAGGAGATGGAACTCCACTCCACGATCCTCGTCGATCGCAACGGCGGTATGCGCTGGGCGCGCTCCGGAGGCGATCCGTTCATGGACCTCGACTTTCTTTTGGAACAGATCGATCGTGCGAACGACCTGGCCCCCACGATCAGTGCCGTCGAAGCCTCGAGCGATGACGAGAGCGGGCAGTAGTTCGAAAGCAACATGATCACCCTGAACGTCCTGACCTTCGTCACCTGCACCGCTCTGCCCCTCGCCCCGCTTTCGCAAGAGCAAGAAGAGCCGAGCGCCCTCGAGCAATTCCTGCTCGAGAACATCGACGCGGACTCGCTCTCGAAGTGGCACGAGAGGCTCGCCAGCGTTCCCCACGACGCGGGCACACCTGGCGACGACCTCGTCGTCGAGGTTCTCGCCAAGCGCTTCGCGGAGCTCGGGCTCGAGGTCGAGAAGCAAGAGATTCACGTGTTGCTCCCACGGCCGGTATCCGCCCGGCTGGAGGTCGTCGCGCCCGAGTATGTGTCGCTTCCCTTGATGGAACGACAGCTCGAAGAGGATCCGTACACCAGCGGTCCGTACTGGGACGATCTGGTCATCGGCTGGAACGCCTACAGCGCCAGCGGTGAAGCCACGGCAGGCGTCGTCTACGCGAACTTCGGCCGCAAGGAGGACTTCGAAGAGCTGAAGAAGCTTGGCGTCGATTGCACGGGCAAGATCGTGATCGCGCGCTATGGCGGCAACTACCGTGGCTACAAGGCCAAGTTCGCCCAGGAAGCCGGGGCGGTCGGTCTGGTGATCTACTCCGACCCCAAGAACGCGGGCTATGGTCGCGGGATCGAATACCCCGAGGGCGGCTACGGCAACGAAACGTACATTCAGCGCGGCTCGATCCTGACTATGGATTACGTCGGGGACCCGACGACGCCTTTCCGCGAGGCGACCAAGGACGCCGAGCGGCTCCCGCTGGAGGAGATCGATCTACCGCGCATCCCGGTGCAACCGGTAGGTTGGGCCGCAGCCAAGGAGATCCTCGGGCGCATGCGCGGCCCCAGCGTTCCGGCGGACTGGCAAGGCGGCCTCCCGTTCCGCTACCGCATCGAAGGCGGCGACGAGTTGAAGGTGCGCATCAACGTGCAGCAAGAGCTCGCGGTGCGCCGCACCCACAATGTGCTGGGTACCTTGCGCGGCACCGACGAGCCCGAGAAGGAAATCCTGATCGGTTCTCACCACGACGCGTGGGGGTTCGGAGCCACGGATTCGATGAGTGGAATGATCTGCGTGCTCGAAGCGGCGAAGGCCTGGAGCCTCGCCGCGCAGGCCGGTCATCGGCCCAAGCGTTCGATCACCTTCGCTGGCTGGGGTGCCGAGGAGTACGGCATCATCGGCTCGGTCGAATACGTCGAGAGCCGTGTCGAGCACCTGCGCAAGAACGCCGTGTGCTATCTGAACCTGGACATGGCCGCCACCGGCCCACGCTTCGGCTCGTCCAGCTCGCCCATCCTGCGCACGGCGATCATCGACTCCATGTATCTGGTCCCGCAGCCCGGCGACGAGAAGGGACGGAGCGTGGGCGAGGTTTGGTCCAAGCGTTTCGGCGACATGGGCGGTGGTTCCGATCACGTGGGCTTCATCGCCCAGGGCGGCGTGCCCTGCGCCAGTCTGGGCGGCGGTGGCTCGCGGGGCACCAGCTATCACTCGGCCTACGACACGATCCACTGGTACCGACAGGTCGTGGGGGCCGACTATGCATCCTCGAAGATGGTCGCCCAGGCAGCCGCCATGGTGTCGGCTCGCTTTGCCGCCAGCGAGCTTTTGCCCCTGGATCCGGCCTGGATCGGGACCGAGACCCAGCGTCATCTCGAACTCTTGACGAAGCGCGGTCGCGAGACGGGACTGTTCGCCGCGGGCAATAGCGCTGTCGCTCTCGAGCTGAAGAGCATCGAGACTGCCGCGCATCAGTTCGAGGGGCACGTGGCCGATTTCCTGAAGGCCCTTCACCAGCACCGGGCCAGACGCAAGCTGACCCCTGAACTCGAAGGTGAGATCAACCGCGGTCTCCAGCAACTCGACCGCTACTGGCTGCACCACACCGGCGTCCCCGGGCGCCCGTGGTTCCAGAACCTCTATGCGGCGACGGACGAGACCAGTGGTTACGCCGCCTGGATCCTCCCGGCCTTGTGTTACGCCGTCGAGCACAAGGACCCCGCTGCGCTGGCGGAAGCCGAGCCGCGCTATCTCTCGGTCTTCGTGCGCTCGAGCGTTCTGATCGAAGGCCTGGCGGCGAAGCTGCGTTCGACTGGCAAGCCCCTGCGAGCCTCAGCGCCGCGCTAAGCCCGGACGATCGGGGTGGGGACGCGCCGGGGCCTTCGGTTTCGTCGGCGTCAAGTGGCCGCGCTTGCCTTGCGGGTATCCAGCGGCGTCGTGCAGGGCTCGTTCTAGCTCGTCCACGTGCCCTTCACGGGGGAAGCGTTCCGCGACGACTCGCCGGCCGTTTGCGCCCATCTTGCGGGCCTGTTCGGGGTTCGCGAGGAGGCGGTCGATGGCGGCGGCCATGGCACCCACGTCCTTGCGTGGGATCAGATAACCCGTGTCGCCGTCGTCCAGCCATTCCGGGATGCCACCGACGCCGAAGGCGACGACAGGTTTCTCGTGGGCCATGGCCTCGATGCCGACGAGGCCGAAGGGCTCGTCCCAGACCGAGGGGCAGACGACCACATTCGCACGCTCGTACAGGCTTTCGATGCCGGCCGAATCGAGCCAACCGGTGAAGTGCGTGCGCTTGCCGACCCCGTCATCGAGGGCCTTCTGGCGCAGCCAGTCCTCCGCCGGGCCGCTGCCGGCGATGACCGCTCGGAAGGGGCGTTGCACCCGGCCGAGGGCGGTGAGGAGGTAGTCCACGCCCTTGTCCGGCAGGGTCAAACGGGCCGGCGTGAAGAGCACCGGCTCGCCGGGTGCCTCTCTGAGGAAGGCTTCGGTCGCCGGCGGAAGCGCCGTGCGCGGCTGATCCAGGGTGTTCGAGCGGGTGAAGTAATAGAGCACCGAGGTTTGCGCCGGTAGGAACCCGACCTTGAGGAGCTCGCGGCGCATGTAGTGCGAGTTCGTCAGCACCCGCTTCGAATGCCGGGCGATCTCCAGCTCGTGGAACTTGGTGCCGACCTCCTTCAACGGATCGACGAAGTGACGCTCGTGGCCGGCTTTCTTGAAGCAGATGCAGCCACCCTCGAGCCAGTAGCGCTTCAGGCAGACCATCCCCATCGGGTCCGTGCAGCGCTCGCCATCCTCGCGGTACTTGTTCAGGCCTGGGCAAAAGAGCGTGTGGTCGTGGACGTAGCGCACCACGGGCGCCACTTCCAGGAGCGCCGAGGCTGCGTCGACGTTGCGCAGGGCCGAGAAGAACACCACCTCGGGGTCGCTCTTGCGGATCTGCGAGAGGAGCTCGATCCGATCCCCGGACGAAAGCCCTGGGCCGTCCAGGGCCAGGAATTCGATGACGTTGACGTCGGCGAATCCAGGCTTGTGGTCCTCCCGACAGAGAACGGTGATCTCATGACCCCGCTCCGCCAATGCGGGAACCACCACCGAGGCGTGACGCTCGGTCCCGCCGATGAGTCCCCAGGTGTCGATGACGAAGAGAACGCGCAAGTTTTTGCTCACGGAGCGAAACGCTTGCGGTGGGTCGGGGGCCGGTTCGTAACCGGTCGTCCGCTGTGGGCCCGAGCCGCTTCTGCGTCGCTCCGAAAGGCCAATATAGCAGCTGCCTGCGAGCTGCGGAGCTTACAATGCGTCCCCATCCGAACGGTTGGTAGCACTCGTCCGCGAACCCCGCGCCCTGGGGTCGAGTACGAAAAATCTTCCCGGTCCCCTTTTGTCCCTTGCGGCATCCGTCCGCGGACCCAGTTCCGCCGTCCCGACCCTCCGCATCCCCCCAGAATGACGACGAGATTGAACGCAGACGTGGGCGCCAATGCCGTCCCCGAGAAGCAGAGGAGGCGAGCCAGACGTGCGATCGGACCGCGCTTGCGCAAGCTCTTGCACGTGGTTTTTGCGCTCTTCGCGTTGCTCGGGGTGAATTCGCTCTACCTCGGGTTGATCACCTTCCTCGAGTGGTATCGCCAGGAGACGGTTCAGAACTACTTCTACCAGGTGCAGTTCCTCGTTCACATCGTGCTCGGGTTCGCCCTGGTGGTGCCCGTGGTCGCCTTTGGCGCGTTGCACCTGTTCAACACATACGATCGACCCAACCGGCGCGCGGTACGCGTGGGGTATGCGCTCTTCGGCACGGCCCTGGTTCTGATCGTGACCGGATTTCTCCTCTTGCGTCTGGAGATCTTCGAGGTGCGCGACCCCAGGGTTCGCGGCTTCGCCTATTGGGCCCACGTCATCGCCCCCTTCGTCGTCGTCTGGCTCTTCATCCTGCATCGGCTGACCGGATCGCGGTTGCAGTGGCGCATGGGGCTCACCTGGGCTGGTGTCGCCGGAGGCTTCGCGGTCCTGATGGCGCTCTTGCACAGCCAGGATCCCAAGCGCTGGAACGTCGCCGGACCGGAATCGGCCGAGGAGTATTTCTTCCCCTCGCTCAGTCGCACGGTCAGCGGTGACTTCATCCCGGCCTACGTGATGCAGAACGACAAGTACTGCCTCGAGTGCCATTCCGATGTCCATGAGCGCTGGGCCCACAGCGCACACCGCTTCGCCTCCTTCAATAACCCCGCCTACCGCTTCTCGGTGCGTGAAACACGCGAGGTCGCCCTGGCCCGCGACGGGGACGTGCGCGCGTCTCGTTTCTGTGCGGGTTGTCACGATCCGGTTCCGTTCTTCAGCGGCGCTTTCGACGATCCCAATTTCGACGACGTCAATCACCCCACGGCCCAGGCGGGCATCACGTGCACCTCGTGCCACGCGATTACCCATGTGAACAGCCAGAAGGGCAACGCGGACTACACGATCGAGGCGCCCTCGCACTACCCCTTCGCCTTCAGCGAGCATCCGCTCCTGCGCTGGATCAACCGCCAGTTGGTGAAGGGCAAGCCGGACTTCCACAAGAAGACCTTCCTCAAGCCACTGCACCAATCGGCCGAGTTCTGCGCCACGTGCCACAAGGTGCACCTGCCGGTCGAGCTGAACGACTACAAGTGGCTGCGGGGCCAGAACCACTATGACTCCTACCACTTGAGCGGTGTCTCGGGCCACGGGGCGCAGAGTTTCTACTACCCGCCCAACGCGATCGACGACTGCAATCAATGCCACATGCCGCTTCAGGCTTCGAACGATTTCGGGGCGGCGATTCGCGATGATACGGACCAGCTGAAGGTGCACGATCATCTGTTCCCCTCGGCGAACACGGCCATTCCCGATCTTCTCGACATGCCCGACTGGGTGGTGCAAGCCCACCGCGATTTCAACGCGGGCGTCATGCGTGTCGATGTCTTCGGCCTGCGCCAGGGAGGCACGATCGAGGGCGAGCTGGTCGCACCGATCGGCCCCGCGGTTCCGGCCCTCGTACCTGGCCAACGGGTACTCTTCGAGACCGTGATTCGCACCGTCAAGATGGGGCACCTCTTCACCCAGGGCACCTCGGATTCCAACCAGATCTGGATGGATATCACCGTCAAGAGCGGCGAACGCGTTCTTGGTCGTAGCGGCGGTATGGACGAGAGGGGCTTCGTCGACCCCTGGTCGCACTTCGTCAATTCCTACGTCCTGGATCGCAATGGCAAGCGCATCGATCGACGCAATGCCCAGGACATCTTCGTGTCCCTCTACAACCACCAGATTCCGCCGGGGGCCGCTGATGTGATCCACTATGCGCTCGATCTACCGGCGGACCTCGTCGAAGCGGTGACGGTCGAGGTGGCCCTGAAGTACCGCAAGTTCGACACGACGTACCTCGAGAAATTCCAGGAAGCCTTCTTCGAGGAGCGTCCCTTCGAGCGCAACGAGCTACCCGTGCTCGTGCTCGCTACCGACCGTGTGACGTTCCCTGTGGGTTCGGCGACACGCGAAGCCGAAACCGAGGACTTCCCGCTCTGGCAACGCTGGAACGACTATGGCATTGGCCTGTTGCGCAAGGCCGGCATGAGCGGGCCCGCGGGCGAGCTCTTGCAAGCCGAGGAAGCCTTCACCCAGGTCGAAACCCTCGGGCGTCCCGACGGTGCCTTGAATCTCGCCCGGGTCTACCTGCGGGAAGGTCGCCTGGACGAGGCCGTCGAGGCCCTCGGGCGGGCAGCGCGCCACGATCCCCCGGCGCCCGCCTGGACCGTCGGTTGGTTGAGTGGGCTCGTGAACCAGCAAAACGGCTTTCTCGAGGAGGCCATCGAGAGCTTCCAGAGCGTGCTCGAGCTCGATACCGAGGAAACGCGCCGACGTGGCTTCGACTTCTCCCAGGACTACCGCGTATGGAACGAGCTGGGTGTCAGTCTGTTCGAGCGCGCCAAAGAAGAACGCGGCGACGCTCGGCGCGAGGCGAAGATCGCCCTCCTGGAGCGGGCCAGGTCGTGCTTCGAAGAGACCCTCGCCCTGGAGCCCGAGAACCTCTCCGCCCACTACAACCTGGGACTCATGTTGCCCGAGCTGGGCGACGAAGAGGGAGCGCTGCGACACCGCGAGCTGCATCGCACCTACAAGCCCGATGACAACGCTCGTGACTCCGCCGTGGCCAATGCAAGGCGCGGAGATCCGGCGGCCAACCACGCTGCGGAAGCCGTCGTGCTTTACGACCTCGCGCGTCCGGGCGCTTTCGACTTCCCCGAATCGAGCGCTGGGTCGCCAGGAGACCCCAAAGCGAAAGCCGAGAAAGGCCAGTGAAAGAAGACGCACCGAAACGAGAAGAGCTCGAGGACGAGGTCGACCTCGCCGAGCTCGAAGCCGAGGACGTCGTCATCGGCCAGGCCTTTCGGATCTCCTTGTCCGTCATCGTCGTCGTGGGGACGCTCGTGGCTGCCATCGTCTGGTGGGCGGGGCGCGAACCCGAGGCTCTGCCCGCTCTGGAGGCCGATGTCGCTCCGCCCGTCGCGGCGTCCAGCGACGTGCGCGCCCCGGACCTAGCCTTCACCGACGTCACGTCCGCCGCCGGTATCGACTTCACGCACTTCAACGGAGCCACCGGCGACAAGTTCCTACCCGAGACCATGGGCGGCGGTTCGGCCTTTCTGGATCACGACTCCGATGGTGACCCGGATCTTCTGTTCGTCAACGGCCGTTCGTGGCCGGGGTCCGCTGCACCCTCGTCGGCGGCGGCGACGTGCCGGCTCTATGCCAACGACGGCCAGGGAGCTTTCACCGACGTCACCGAGTCAACCGGCATGGGGGTTGTGCTCTACGGGATGGGCGTCGCGGTGGGGGACGCCGACTGTGATGGTGATTGCGACGTCTACCTGAGCGCTGTCGGCCCCAATGTCTTCCTGCGCAATCAAGGCGGTCGGTTCGAGCAGGAGGACGTCGGCGTTGCCGGCGACGATGCGGCCTGGGGCTCCAGCGCGGCCTTCTTCGACGCCGATGGCGACGGAGATCTGGATCTCGTCTGCGGCAACTACGTGCAATGGTCGTCCGAGATCGACAGCGAGCTCGATTACCGCTTGACCGGTGTCGGGCGGGCGTACGGACCTCCCGCCAACTACAGCGGCAGCTTTCCCTATCTCTTCCGCAACGACGGCAAGGGCCTCTTCGAGGACGTCTCCGAGGCCGCCGGGATGATGGTGACCAATCCCCAGACCGGCAACCCCGTTGCAAAGACCCTTGGTGTCGTTACGACGGACATCGACGACGATGGGGACATCGATCTCGTCCTGGCCAACGATACGGTCACGAACTTCCTCTTCATCAACAAGGGCGATGGCACCTTCAGCGAGGAGAGCGCGTACTACGGCCTTGGCTTCGATCGCCAGGGTCGGGCGACAGGCGCCATGGGCATCGACGTGGCACGGTACCGCGACGATGGCACGCGCGGCATCGCTATCGCCAACTTCGCGAACGAGATGAGTTCGCTCTACGTCGCCCAGGAACGCGGCGGGTTCTTCCTGGACGAGGCCATCTCCGAGGGCGTCGGTGCTCCGTCGCGCAAAGTGCTCTCGTTCGGCCTCCTGTTCCTCGACGTCGATCTCGACGGCCGGCTCGATCTCCTGCAAGCCAACGGGCACCTCGAGAGCGAGATCTCCTTGGTCCAGGCCAGCCAGTCCTACGAACAGCCGGCCCAGCTCTTCTGGAACGCGGGCCCGGATGTGCGCCGAACGTTCATCGAGGTCGAGGGCGAGCGCCTGGGCGATCTGGCGAAACCGGCGGTTGGGCGTGGGCTGAACATGGCGGACATCGATGGCGACGGGGACCTCGACGTGCTCCTGACCCAGTCGGGCCGGACTCCGCGCCTCTTGCGCAACGATCAAACCCTCGGGAATCACTGGCTGCGCGTGCGCCTGGTCGGCAAGGGTTGCAACCGCGACGCGATCAACGCGCGCGTCGAGGTCACCGCCGGGGGACACACCCTGTACCGCGAGGTACGTCCAGCCCGCAGCTACCTGTCCCAGGTCGAAAAGACTCTGACCTTCGGACTGGGCAAGAACGACCAGCTCGAAAGCGTCAAGGTGTACTGGCCCGACGGTTCGACCAAGGACTTCGGGCCCCTGGCCGTCGATCGCGAGCACGTCCTCGAGCCCTGAGCCCACGCTACGCGCAGGACCGCTCGGAGCTGCCCTCCCAGCTCCTGATTCTGGCTCCATGGGGTTCGGCAGGGCGCTCGATCTCGCTTCGTAGCTTGAATTCGGTAGCGCTGGGGTTACGGATACGACTCCCGGTCCGTGGCCCCGTTTTTGCCCGGTTTTTCGGGAGCTTCTGAAACAGAGCCCCAGGCGAGTCTCTCCATCGGGATGCCGGCCCGTGGCGATCCCAGGGCGTCTGCACCTTCCTCGTCCAGACTTGCCGGGCCGTCGATAGCGGGTGTGAGGCGTTTGTAATCGGCTCCCCTCCAAGCTGGGCGCCATTTATTATCACAGCTAGTGAGGTATTGTTTTTTGTCTCGTTTTGATCGATTTCATGGGTACCAGCCTGCTCTGCAGGAGCTTTCGAACCGGCTCACGCATTCCCAGCACGATGTGGAGGACGCGGTTCAGGACGTGTGGGTCGAGTGCTTGACACGTCCCCGTAGCGGCATTCTTCACGTATCGAGCTACCTGCGCGTGGCTGTGCGGCACGCTGCGCTGCGGCGTGTCAAGCGTGAGCGCAATCGCCAGCGCCGCGAGGAAGTGGTCGCGCGCCCCGAGAGCCAACCGTCTTTCGTCGAGGAGCTCGAGCGGCGTTCGATCCTGGAATCGCTGCTCGAAGAGGTGGAGACCTTGCGCTCGCCCTACCGCGAGGTCGTGCAACTGCGCTACCTCGAAGAGCTCGCTACCGAGGAAGTCTCGCGACGTCTGGGGCGGCCCCAGGCGACGGTGCGGATCCAGTTGAAGCGCGGGTTGGATCAGCTTCGCGAAAGGCTGTACGTGGCCGAGGAGTTCGGCGAGTTTCGTCCCACCGGTACTTTCGGAAGCTGGATTGCGTTTCTCTTCACGGGTGGATCGTTCGCTGCCTCGAAAGGCCCCGCTGGCGCGCAGAGCGGTCTGTCCCTCTGGCGAATGGCCCTCGCCGGTGGCGGCGTGCTGGCAGTTATCCTCGCCACCGCCCTGACTGTCGATCGGAACGAGGGACCTTCGGGAGGGGAGGCTCATACGGCAGGGCTGGGGGCGATTTTCATGCCGCGTCCAGCGGAGAATCCTCCGCTCAATCCTGGGCGTCTCGAAAGAACGTTCGGCGCCGCTGGCCTGGGCCACGACGCCGATTCCGTGCAAGCGTTGGCCTCCTCGCCGCGTTACGTATTCGAGGGCGTCGTCTGGGATCGCCACGGCCGTGTTGTTCCGGGCGCAGAGATATGGCTGTCCCCGGCACGCGATCCCGAAGCCCGGTGGGTCGCCGGCCATTCCGATGCCGTGGGCAGCTATCGCGTCGAATCCGATACGGCCTACGTCGGCGTATGGGCCGAACGCAATGGGCTGGCACCGACGCGCAAGCTCGTCGTGAACCTGGCCAAGGACGAGCCCGGTTCGATGGACCTGCACTTCCGTGCCGTGGCTGGCAAGATCCTCGGTCGGGTCGTCGATGCGCAGGGCCAGTCCGTGATCGGTGCGATCGTTCGCGTCGACGCGCGCTTCGAGGTACAGGCGCGACTGGGCATCCTCGGTCGCCTCGAGGAACAAAGTGCGACCGGCCGGGCGTACACGAACATCGAGGGTTTCTTCGAGATCCAAAAGCAAAGAGTGACGCGCCATCGCTTGATCGTGACGCTCGAGGGTTCTGCGCCCTTCGTCACGTATCTCGAGAGCCCGCTGGGGGAGGATCATTACCTCGACATCGTCTTGCCGGAAGCGGCAGAGCTCAGTGGGCGCGTCGTCGACCTCCAGGGTCAATCGGCGTCCGGGATCGACGTGCGCGTGCAATTCGCGCAGGGCCTCGAGCCGGCGCTTGCGCGCACGGACCAGGAGGGTGTGTTTCGCGTAGGAGGACTGCCGCCCGGAGCCTTCCTGCTGCGTTGTTCGGAACCGATTGCTCGTGGAGGCCTTTCGGTCCTCAACGAGGGGGAACTGCTCGAGGGAGAGACGAAGGAGCTGGCGACGCTCGTGCTGGGCGAGGAGGCCTCCATCTGGGGCTTCGCCATCGATGAGAGGGGCCGACCGCTCTCTGGCTGGAACGTCGTGCTCGAAGAGGAACGCTACGAACGCTCGCGGAGGCGCTGTGACCGTGATGAGCGCGAGACCGCAACCGCCGAGGACGGCTCGTTCCGCTTTCCCGCCTGTCTCTGGGGTCGGTACAAGCTGCGGCTCTTCCGCCCGGGGTGTGAAGCCTGGGGAGCTCAGGCTTCGCTCGTAGGTATCACTCCCAGTGGTGATGCCGTGCGTCTCGTGCGCAGCATCGAGGCCGAACCGACGGCCCAGGTTCTCGGACGCGTCTCCGCCGAGCTCTTTGCGCTCGAGCCCAAGCTGCGCATCCGCGGCGACGCCTTCCGCGAGCTCTACGAACTCGACATCGATCCCGATACCCACGCCTTCGGTGTCGGACCGCTGACACCGGGCCGCTACGCCCTCGAGGTCGAGGTGCCGGGCTACGGCACGTGGGACGCCGCCGTGCTGGAGCTTGAACCCGGCGATCGACGCGACCTGGGATCCCTGCCCTTCCTGGCGACGGGAGAGCTCATCGTCAATCTGGGGTCGACCCGCGCGAGCTGTAACGAGGAGCTCTCGCTACGGTTGCGCGGACCGCACATCGATTTCTACACGTTTGGAGACGAGCGCGTTCACGGAGTCGACAAGCAGCTCGAGAAGGGGGCCATCGGGTTTCCGTATCTGCTTCCGGGCAACTACGTGTTGACGGTGCGATCGGGTTGTCATGCGGAGGAGGGGCTGCATGTGACGGTTGCGGAGAACGCCACGACGGAGATCTACATTCCCGAAGTCGATTGCACCATCCTCAACTTCGCGATTGCCTCTCCGCGGGCGCTGTATCGCTCGGAGGAGACGCGGGTCGTTCTACGACGCGAGGGGTACTGGGAGACCGTGATCGCTCCGATCGTGCGGGATGACAAGGAGAGCCTGATGCGCTTCACGCGGGCCTTGCCGGCGGGCGTGCATACGATCGAGGTGTCGACGACGTCGGGGTTGGTGGGCCGGTTGCAGTTCGATCCGGCGGAGATGGAATCGCGGACGACCCATGTGATTGGGTTGGAGCTGGAGTAGGGAGTCTTGCGTGCGGGATCGTACGAAGAAACCGATTCCCAGGCCGGCGGAAGCGGCACAGGAATCGGTCGAAACGCGACCCGGCTTTGCTACGGATTCGAGCCGGGATCGGTGAAGTGGTTGGGCGTCGATGGTGAGTTCGTCGCTCGACTCGGCGCGAACCCCACCGCCTCGCGCATGATGTAGTCGCCATTCTTGCCGAAGACGATCACGGTGCCGGGTTCCACGTGGTACGTCTGCTCGTTCTTCTTGCTCAAGCGGATCTTCACTTTGCAACCGGCGCTACCGACCGTGAAGGCGATGCCGTCGGACAGCCGCACGAAGTGGTGACTCTTCAGATTCTCGACGTGCACGATCTTGCCGCGAACGACGGACATGTTGGGGCTGTGCTTGACGTAGGCGGCGCTCGTGGAAGCGCAGCTCGAGAGGACGAGAAGGAGCGTGCCGAGTACCGGTAGGAGTCGCTTTAACATTTCGGATGTACCGTTTTTTGGGGGGGTGTGTTCTTGCCCGTTGGATATCGGCACCACGTGCTCGTGGCTTGAGAGGGCCTGTCCAGCCGTCGCGGATCGTCCCGGGCGGATCAGGCCCCCGGGCGCAGCGACTCCCGGTACCATGGGGACCACCGGCTCGTATCGCGCACACTCACCCAGGGCCATGACGATGAGGAATCGGCGTACGGACTTGGAGCTCCTGGCGGATCTCGAGGCCGAACTCGCGCAGCTGAAGGCTCGCATCCGCGGCAATGGCCAGTTCTCGCCGGCTGCCGTCAGCGAGGAGCGCGAACGGCTCGAGCTGTCCGCCAAGGACTACGGGCAGCTGGTCGGCGTCTCCCACTTGACCATCTACAACTGGGAGCACGGGCGCTCCAAGCCGCGCTCCAAGCAGCTCGAGTCGTGGTTGTCGATCAAGGGGATCGGCAAGCACAGGGCCTGGAAGAAGCTCGGCTACTGAGGGGACGGCGTCCTTCCTCCACGCCTTCGGAGAGCCAAGAAGAACGAAGCGTTCGCTCTATCGAGCGCCTAGCCGATAGCCCGCCGCCTTCCACGACGCATACCGATCCCGCAGACGCTCGACCACCTCGACGTGCCGCAGAGCGAGATTGGTACTTTCGGAGACATCCTGTCTCAGGTTCGCCAGGAAGAGCCGATCTTGCTCGGGCCGTTTTGGGGGCGAGGTGGAGTGCGTCGTGTCGTAGGGCTCGAAGAGCAGCTTCCAGTCGCCGGAGCGTACCGCCCAGCTGTTGCCGTTTTGCCAGATCAGCGTGCGCTCGGGGAGCGTTGCGTGTGGATCGTGCAGATAGGACGCGAGGCTGAGGCCGTCCACGTCCGTGGGCGCATCGAGTCCGCAGAGCTCGAGCAGCGTGGGTACCCAGTCGGCGGAATGGGCCGGCTGATCTCGGACTTCGTTCGCCGGCAGGGTTCCGGGCCAGGAGATGATGGCCGGGACGCGTATGCCGCCTTCGAAGAGGGAGAACTTGGCGCCCCGGTACGGACCGGCGAAGCCGCCGCCGGAGTGGGCGCGGATTTCGGTGGAGTGGCCGTGGTCGGACTGGAAGACGACGATGGTGTTCTCGGTCTGGCCCAGGCGATCCACTTCATCGAGCAGCGCTCCGAGGCGCTCGTCCAGGGAGGAGAGAAAGCCGGCGTAGAGATCCCTTGGATACGGCGTGCCCTGGCGCTCGTAGTAGTCGAGCCATTCCGCGTCGCCCTGGTAGGGGTAGTGGGGGGCGTTCGCCGCGAAGTAGAGCAGGAAGGGGCGCTCCCTATCCGCCTGCATGAAGTCGCAGGCCTCTTGCAACATCAGATCCGGAAAGTACTCGCCGTCCGCATGCACGCGCTGGCCGTTGCGCCAGAGATCGTGGCGATTGGGACCGTTCCAGTAGAAGAAGTGTGAGCGGTTGTCGATGCATCCGACGAGATGCCCGAACCAATGCTCGAAGCCCTGGGCGGAGGGGAGGCGCTCGGGGGCGTGTCCCAGGTGCCACTTGCCGACCAGAGCCGTGCGATATCCCGCCTGCTGAAAGCGCTCGGCCAGCGTGACCTCTGCATTGGGTAGCCCGGTCGGGGAGCTGAGCTCGGGTGCGACGTTGCCGGGCACACCCGCGGCTTGCGGGCTCTTGCCGGTCAAGAGACAAGCCCGCGAGGGCGAGCACACCGGCGCGCCGGCGTAGAACTGCGTGAAGCGCACGCCTTGGGCGGCGAGACGATCCATGGCCGGCGTCTGGAGATCCGCGGCGCCGTACGCCCCCATGTCGAGCGAACCTTGATCGTCGGTGAGAATGACAATGACGTTGGGGCGCTTGGCCCCGGTCTTCGGTTTCGGCGTGATCGAGCAGCCCTGGGACACCCAGGAACCCGTTCCGAGAATCAGGAAGAACAGAGGTAGCGTGTGTCTCACAGGGTGGAGCGTAGCCTTGTGATCCAGCGTGTACGAGCCTGGTCGCCAGCGAAGCTCGAGTTGGGGCGTTTTGCGTACCAGTCCACGAATCATCCGGGCTAGATTCAGCCCTCGATGAAGATACGCGAATCCTTCTTCCTCCCCATTGCCCTGGTTCTCGTCACGATGGTCTGTGTGGGCTCGGCTCGGCCCCGAGCCGGCAACGATTCGCTCGAGAGAGCTGGGCGCAAGCGGCCGAACATCCTGTTCATCTTCACCGACGACCACGCGCCCCACGCGATCGGAGCTTATGGCGGGCGCTTCGCTGGCCTGAACCCCACGCCCAACATCGACCGGTTGGCCAGCGAGGGAATGCTCTTTCGGAACAGCTTCTGCACGAACTCGATCTGCGGTCCGTCTCGCGCGGTCATCTTGACCGGCAAGCACAGCCACAAGAACGGGTTCATGAAGAACGGCAATCGCTTCGACGGTTCCCAGCTGACGTTCCCGAAGCTCCTGCAAAAGGGCGGGTATCGCACGGCGCTGATCGGCAAGTGGCACCTCTCGTCGGATCCGGAAGGCTTCGACTACTGGGATGTCTTGCCCGGCCAGGGCGACTATTACAACCCGACGCTGATCCGTGCCGATGGCAAGCGTCAGGTGCAGGGGTACTGCACCGACATCGTGACCGACCTCGCGATCGATTGGATGGAAGAACGCAAAGGCGCGGACGAGCCCTTCATGCTGATGTGCCAGCAAAAGGCGCCGCACCGGAACTGGATGCCAGCGTTGCGTCACCTGAAACTGTACGCGGATCAGGAGCTACCGGAGCCGGATACGCTGTTCGACAGCTACGCGGACAACGCCAGCCCCGCGCGCTTTCAGGAAATGGAGATCGACCGGCACATGAACCTGGTCTACGACCTCTTCCTCGAGCCCTTCGAGGGCTGGGATCCCAAGGCAGGCAAGGCCCGGGATACCTCGGGGTTTCACAACCTGAAGAGGATGACGACGTCGCAACGCTCGGCGTGGGACGCGGGTTTTGCCGAAGAGAATGCACGCTTTCATGCGAGTCAGCTGGAAGGCGAGGCCCTCGTGCGCTGGAAGTATCAGCGCTACATGAAGAACTACCTGCGCACGATTCGCGGCGTCGACGAGAGCGTGGGACGGCTGAACGCGTACCTCGAGCAGAGCGGTCTGGCCGACAACACGATCGTGATCTATTCGTCGGACCAGGGCTTCTATCTGGGAGACCATGGCTGGTACGACAAACGCTGGATGTACGAGGAGTCGTTGCGCATGCCCTTGATCGTCAAGTGGCCCGGTGTCACACAGCCCGGGGCGGTCAACGAAGAGCTGGTGCAAAACCTCGACTATGCCGAGACCTTTCTCGAGCTTGCGGGGGTGGCGATCCCCGAGGAAATGCAGGGACGTTCGTTGGTGCCGCTTCTACGTGGCGAGCAGGTCGAGGACTGGCGCGATGGGATCTACTACCACTACTACGGGTTCCCTTCAGTGCACATGGTCGCGCGGCACTACGGTATCCGCACGGAGCGCTACAAGTTGATACGCTTCTATCAGTTCGATGAATGGGAGCTGTACGACCTCGAGAACGATCCGGACGAACGCACGAACCTCTACGGGAATCCCGAACACGTCTCGACCGTCGCGCGCCTGGCGGAAGAGCTGGGTCGCCTGCGGGAGGGCTACGACGACGACTCCGACGTTGCCGTGATGCCCGAGGAGTGGCGCGCTCCATACCGTGCGCCACGCGAGGCCGCCCTCCGTTCGGGGGAGTAAGTGAGCGATTCCTGGCTGGTCTACGTGCTCGTGTCGGATTCGCGTTCGCGCTCCTACGTGGGCATCACCACCGACCTCGAGCGTCGACTGCTACAGCATAATGGCGAGCTGCCTGGTGGCGCCCGCTCGACAACCCATGGCCGGCCCTGGCGCGTCGGAGTCGCCTACGGGCCTTACGAAGGCCGGGGCGAGGCTCTGCGAATCGAGTACGAGGTCAAGAAACGCCGCGGCCCCGAGCGCCTGGTGTGGAGCCCTGCCCCGGACGATTCATGAGCGCTCCCGCCGCTCAAAGGACTTCGAGGTACGAAACGCTTGATGCTCTGCCGTCGGTTCTGTGAGATAAAGGATCTGCTTCACCTCGACAAACGCCCTAGAACCGCACATTCCATGGAAGGTCAGATGACTCCCGCGACCGCTCGTGAAGAGATCGGATCCAAGCTGAAAACCCTGCTCGAGAAGCAGCCGGAGATTCACGTCGACGTCAGCAAGATCACCGACGAGACCCCCTTCGAGGAGGTCGGCTTCGACTCGATATCGATCCTCGACTTCATGTACGAAATCGAGGAGGCCTTCGGTGTCGACCTCGAGGTCAAGGACCTGCTCGACATGGACAGTGTGGGGGATCTGATCGGGCACCTGCAAGGGAAGCTGGCGTGAGCTCTTCTGTTCACAAGTCAAAGGGGAACGATTGGCCGG
This sequence comes from Planctomycetota bacterium, assembly GCA_965662355.1. Classification (GTDB taxonomy): domain Bacteria; phylum Planctomycetota; class UBA1135; order UBA1135. Next base: position 161,301 of record CBFIHP010000006.1, read on the forward strand.
CATTCAGCCTGCTCTTCTTCGCCAGCGAGCAAGCAGACTTCAGCCTCGGCAAATTCGATCTCTTTCGGGAGAGCACGCTCTTCGCCGACCGGAACGACTTCCAGGCCATTTGGGTTCCCGAGCGACACTTCCACGCCTTCGGGGGTGTCTTTCCCAACCCCGCTCTGATGGGTGTGCTATTGGCGGAGACGACCGAGCGCATTCGGATTCGCTCCGGCAGCGTCGTGCTGCCCCTGCACAGTCCGATACGTGTTGCCGAGGAGTGGTCCGTCGTCGACAACCTCTCCGATGGGCGCGTCGATCTGTCCTTCGCGATCGGCTGGAACCCGAACGACTACTGCATCGCCCCTGATGCCTACCCGGATCGCAAGCAGATCACCTACGATGGGATCGACACGATCAAGACCCTCTGGAGCGGAGAGTCCATCGAGACGAGAAACGGTGTCGGCGAGATGAACACGTTGCGCATCTATCCATCTCCGCGGCAGGACAAACTCGACATCTGGTTCACGTGCTCCGGTGGGCACGAGCGCTTCGTCGAGGCTGGCGAGCGCGGCTACAACATCCTGACCGCCCTGCTCTTCCAGTCCGTCAAGGAGCTCGAGGAGAAGCTCGGCGCCTATCGTGAAGCCCGCGAGAAGGCAGGCCACGAGGGGCCGGGGCAGGTGACCTTGATGTTGCACACGTTCGTGGGACCGGACGAGGAAGCCACGAAGGAAGCGGCCCGCGAGCCCTTCAAGCGCTATCTCGAAAGCTCGGTCGATCTGTGGAAGGCCAACGAGACACGACTGGATGATCTCTCGCCCCGCAAGCGTGCCGATCTGCTCGAATTCGCCTTCGAACGCTATTACCGCAAGACCGGCTTGATGGGAACGCCCGAGTCCTGCGCTGAAATGGTCGCGTCCGTCCGCAAGGCCGGCGTCGACGAGATTGCCTGCCTGATCGACTTCGGCATCGACGAGGGCAAGATTCTCGAGAGCCTGACGTACCTCGATCAGCTGCGCCGCCAAGAGTTCTAACCGTGCCGCCGCGCACTTCGAAGCCTTTCCAGCCGCGCCGCGTGGCCGTCACTGGAATGGGCGTGGTCACTGCCCTGGGCACGGAACTTGGTGACTTCTGGCGGCGCATCCTCGCCGGGGAGAGCGGTGTTTCGGAGGTGCCCTTCGCCGTCGAGAACGACTTCCCCGTGAAGGTCGGTGGGCTCGTTCCCGACGAATACGTGGCCCGCGGTCGCGAACGCTTCGCTTTGAAGGAGCCCGACCGCTGGAACCAGATGGGGCTCAGCGCTGTCGGTTACGCCCTCGAGCACGCAGGCCTTTCGTGCTCAGGCGAAGATCCGCTCGAGCTGGACATCGTCTTCGGAACCGGTCACGGCAATACCCTGGCGGTCACCGAAGGGCACGCTGCGTACCTGAAGGGAGGCCTGCGCAAGATCCGTCCGACCATGGTTCTGCGCTCGATGTTCAATCGCGTAGCGAACCAGGCCTCGATTCGCTTTGGACTCACCGGCGCCAGTCACGTTGTCAGTGCCGCATGCGCCACCGGTTCGGTGGCCCTCGGTGACGCCTTCCAGCGCATTCGTTTCGGATTGAGCGACGGTGCCATCGCCGCATCTTGCGACAGCGGTTTCGACGCACCGACCTTCGGAGCCTGGAATCGACTCGGCGTCCTCTCGCGCATCCCTGAACCCGAGCGTGCGTCTCGCCCGTTCGACAGCGCCCGCGAGGGATTGGTGATGGGGGAGGGCGCGGCCGCCCTCGTGCTCGAATCCTTCGAGGCCGCGGAGCGGCGCGGTGCACCGATCCTGGCGGAGATCTCCGGCTATGGCTGTCGTTCCGATGCCACCCACATCGTCCAGCCCGATGCTGGCGGCCAGGTTCGCGCCATGCAGGTCGCCCTCGAATCCGCCGGGCTCGCGATCGATGACATCGGCTACGTGAACGCCCACGGCACCGCTACCGAGATCGCGGACCTCGTCGAAGCCGAATCCCTGACGAGCTTGTTCGGCGAGCAGGTCCAACGCGTCCGCGTCTCCAACACCAAGGCCCAGCTGGGCCACCTGATGGGTGCCACCGCCGGTGTCGAGCTCGTTGCCACCATCCTGGCCCTTCAAGCCGGCACGCTGCCCCCGTGTCGTAACCTGGACGACCCCGACCCGCGTTGCGGACTGAACTTCGTGGCCGGAGAACCGGAGCAGGTCCCGGTCGAGCACGCGTTGAAGAACAGTTTCGCCTTCGGTGGAACGAACAGCGTCGTGGTCGTGAGTCGATCGGGCTCGGCCTGAATCGGCCCCGATTCCTATCCGGCGATCTCGCGCCGGAACTCGAGGTTTTCCTCGAACAGCGTGCGCAGGATTTCGACCTTGGCCTTCTCCATAGGGGAGTCGGGGGCGAAGCCCTGCAGGTCGCGGAAGAGGGCTGCGGCCGCCGCCTGGTCGCCCGACTTGCCGGCGAGGATGCGCAGCGCGGCTTCGGCTCGACCGAGGGTCGTGGTGAGTTTGGAGACGCGCCGTTCGAGAACCGCCATGGCCTCGCGGTCGTGGGCCAGGCCCATCTCGATGGCACGGTGTCTTTGGTCGCGCACGAAGGCGGTGAGCTCTTCGACACTCTTGGCATCGAGGGAGATGCCCAGGCCGGTCTTCATGCGCCGGTGGTGGAGCTCGGCGATCTTGTCGCGCACTTCTCGATCGAAGGACTGCTCTTCCTCCGGGTAGAGCACCTCGTCCGCTCCGCGCTGCAGGTTTGCTTTTAGCTCGACGACGCGGGTGCGGAGGTCCTCGAGTTCCTGGTGGGCGCGATTGCGTTGCTGAAGGACGGAATTCTTGGAGCGTTCCAGTTCGAGCAAGAGCTTTTTGCGCGTCGCTGCACGAACCTTGCGGGAACGTCGCACGACCGTCTCGATGAAGTGGCGCGATACGGCGGTGCGCAGGTCGCTCTTCCTGATCGTGCCGTTGCGTTTGGCCTCGTCGAAGGCGGATCCGACGGCCTCTTCGAGGGCCTTCCAGGTCGCCTTGCGGGAAAGGATGTGCCAGGAGCGTTCCGCATTGAAAAGCTCGCGGCGTAAATCCTCTTTGTTTTGGTCGTCGAACGCTTTCATCGAGGGACTCACCCAGTCCCTAGGTTACCACCAATGGGGGTTTACGCCGGCCGAGCTGGTTTCTGGACGCCCTGGGCGTCAGAGCTTGCGCCCTCCTGCGGGCCCTCGGGGTTCGGCTGCCCCGGCGGGGGCTGGGTTCCCCCATTCTCGCTTTCGGTGGGGGACACCGGATCCTTGAGGAAGCGAGCGAGGGCCGATAGCAGCGTGGCGACGGGGATCACGCCCGTGAAGGGGGTCATGCAATAGGCTGCCGCAAGGGCGGAAAGAACGACGCGGGCCGAGGTTCCGATGTGATACATGCCACCCAGCCACCATCCGATCCCCGCTCCGATAGGGCCGCCGAATACCAGTCCGATTGGCCCGAAGGTGGCGAGGTCGGCGAAGTCGAGGACGAGGGCCCCCAGGACGGGTCCCAGGGCCCGCGAGAGGCGGGTCGCCAGCGATCCCGCGGGTTGTCTTGCCTCGGGACTGGGCGTGGTGTGTGGTTGTTCCTCGTGCACGTCGGGGTCTTACGCGATCCCATAGCATGCCATTCGGACCAACCGCCGTCTTCCTGCTCTTGCCAGCTCTCGAACGGTGTGTTGGTGAACGAGGGTTTCACGTTCGCGTTGACAGCGCGTGGTCTCGACTCTCTCATGGCGGCCACACGACTCTTGCAACCTGCAATCCACAGCATGAGAATGATCCCCCGGCCGAGGTTCGCAAGGGCAGCGCCTACGTCAACGTGCACGCCAGCGATCATCCCGGTGGCGAGTTGCGCGGTCAGCTTCACGGGGTTCCCAGTCGCTGAGGCGTAGGAGATACCCATGGCAGAACGCAAGGACAGCAAGCATCCCCAGCGGGGGAACGGCTCCTTCGAGAAGGATGTGCTGGACTTCGCTCTGCAATACCCCGAGGCATGGCTGGACCATCCCTGGGGCGAGAACGTAACCAAGGTCAAGAAGAAGATCTTCCTCTTCCTCGGTTGGTACAAGGAGAAGTTGACGATCTCGGTCAAGCTGCCCGAGTCGGCCTTCGAGGTACTCTTGCTCCCGTTCACGGCGCCGACCGGCTACGGGCTTGGAAAGAGTGGTTGGGTGACGGCGACATTCGACGACGGCATCACCCCGCCCCAGGGCTTGATACGTGCTTGGATCGACGAGAGCTACCGCGCGGTCGCGCCCAAGAAGCTCGTGGCCTTGCTCGACGCTTCGCCCGGGTCGTCGGCGGCGAGGAAAGTCGCATCCAAGCGGCGCAAAAAGGCCTGACCGCGTTCGAGCGGCGTATGGGTTCTGTCGCCGATTGTTGACGAGGCGGCCTGACCCGGATGTTCCTGGGATGGGCGCACGCGGTCATCGAAACCCCACCCGGCCCGGACTTCGGAGTCCGAAGGGGGCCAAGCATGCGGTCTGGCCCCGGTGGGGCTACCATGGGGGCCGGCATTCAGGGGCATTCGAGCCCCGAGCGCCACCGAAGATCACCCGTGCCCCCCCGGACATTCCCCATGACTCGCAAGGCTCTCCCCGGCGTCCTTCTCGTTCTCTGTAGTCCCCTGACCCTCTTGGCCCACGACGGGTCCGACCAGAAGGCGCCTTTTCCCAAGCCGAGCTTCAGCGGTCAAGGCCAGGTCAACTTCACCTCCAACGGGGTGCAGCTCATGGGCTGGGTGCCCGTGTCGGACTTCGATCCTACCTTTGGCAGTGGCAACGACTGCTGGGGTTACACGTCGCCCTCGGGTCGTGAGTACGCGATCATGGGGCTGAATGCCGGCACCGGTTGGGTCGAGGTCACCGATCCCGGCTCGCCCTCGATGGTCGCCGTGCACCCCGGGCCCAACAGCACGTGGCACGACATCAAGTGCTACGCCGAGCACGCCTACGTTGTCAGTGAAGGCGGAATGGGCATCCAGGTGTACGACATGTCCAATATCGACTCCGGCGTTGTCACGCACGTCGGCGACTTCGGTGGTGGGGGCTGTACCGATCAAAGCCACAACGTTGCGATCAACGAGGATTCGGGCTTCCTCTACCGCACGGGTGGTTCGGGAAGTCCCTGTCCCGGTGGACCCCAAGGATTGGTCTTCTACGACCTCTCCAACCCGGCCAGCCCGAGCTTTGTCGGTTCGTGGGAAGACCGCTACGTGCACGATGCCCAGGTCGTTACCTGGGACATCGCCGGTCCGCACTTCGGCAAGGAACTGGCCTTCTGCGCGGCGGAAACCAGCTCGGGTGGCGGTTCGCCTTCGCTCCACATCGTCGACGTCTCGGACAAGGCCAGCCCCACGGTTCTGGGCTCGCTGACGTACTCGAACAGCGCGTTTTCCCATCAGCTCTGGTTGTCGGAAGACAAGACGACCGTCTATCAAAACGACGAGCTGGACGAATCGAACTTCGGCTTCAGCACGCGCACTCGCATCATGAACGTCACGAATCTGAACAACCCCACGGTCAGCGGTTTCTTCACGACGGGTACACCGGCGATCGATCACAACCTTTACGTGCACAACAATCGCATCTACGAGGCTAACTATCGCAGCGGTTTGCGCATCTTCGACAACACGAACCCACTGAGCCCCGTCGAGGTCGCCTGGTTCGATACGTATCCCGCGGACGACGACACGGCCTTCAACAGCCTTTGGTCGAACTACCCCTTCTTCCCCAGCGGAACGGTCATCGGTAGCGACCGCGAGAAGGGGCTGATGATCTTCTACGTGGGCAACGCAAAGCTGTCCTTCGCCTTCCCCGAAGGCACGCCGATCCAGGTCCCGGTCGAAGGTCGCGCGATCCGTTTCGTGATCTCCGAGGAAACCCCTGGCGATCTGCAGCCGGGTACGGCCAGCTTCCACTACGACTCGGGCTCGGGGTTCCAGACGCTGGCGGCGACGTCACTGGGTGGTGCTTTGTACGAGGCCATCCTGCCCAGCGCCCCCTGTGGTACGACCGTCGACTACTACATCAGCGCTCAATCCACGGATGGTCTTACTTGGAGCGACCCTCCCGCCGGGCCGACGCAGGTCTACAGCGCCCTGGCGGCGGCCTTCGTCCAGCAGATCTTCGAGGACGATATCGAGCCGGATCTGGGCTGGAGCGTCGGAGCGGTCGGGGACGATGCGGCCACGGGGATCTGGGAACGCGTGGACCCGCTGGGCACGGCCGCCCAACCCGAGGATGACCACACGCCCGTGGGCACGATCTGCTGGGTGACCGGACAGGGCACGGGTGGGAGCGTGGGCGAAAACGACGTCGATGGCGGCACGACCACATTGCTCTCGGCGAGCATGGATGGCTCCGGGCTCTTCGATCCGTATCTCAGCTACTGGCGCTGGTTTTCGAACAACCAGAACTCCGCGGTCGATGATGTCTTCGTGATCGACATCTCCAGCAACGGCGGTGCGAGCTGGACGAACCTGGAGACGATCGGCCCCGTGGGTGCGGATGCGGTCGGCGGTTGGATTCGCCATACCGTGCGCATCGCGGACTTCATCACACCCACGAACCAGATTCGATTGCGTTTCATTGCTTCGGACCTGAATAGCGGTTCGATCGTCGAGTGTGCCATCGATGACCTCGTGATCGAGGACCTGATCTGCAACGTCGGGATCGCGAGTGTCACTCCCGATACCGGTTCGACCAACGCGCGGCCGTTCGTGACGATCACGGGCGAGGGCTTTCTGGCCGGTGAGACGACGGTTTCTTTCGGAGCGCAGGCTGCAACCAGTGTCAACGTCGTCAGTTCGACGAGCCTGACGTGTCGGGTTCCGGAGCGGGCCGGTGGAGGTGGGGGCCGCCTCGGGCATTCGCCGCGGGCCGTGGATGTTCGTGTGACGACAGGAGTCGACACGGCGACGCTTCCGCGGGCTTACACCTACACCTTGCCCGTGCGCTAGGCGCATAGACTGTCATGGACGTTTCGACCATGACCGAGGGCAAGGGAACCGAGGGGTTCCGCGCAGTCTGTCGCGGAGCCCTGGCTATTCCGCTTGTCTTGGCTGCCTGCGTCGCGGGGGAAGAGACGCGTATCGAGGGGCAAACGGCGGTCTCGTTCGTCGAGGAGTTGCGGCGCGAGGGCTGGAAGGTCGCCCAGGGCCGGGACGGTGAGTTTCGCGTGGCCTGGCGCTCGCTCGCCGCAGGCAACGAGGTGCCACGCAACAAGGAGTTCGACATGGAACTCTATGTGCTAGCAGGCGACGCGCCGCTCGCTGGGGCCCAGGTGCGCGTGCGCGGCTGGATGCCCGATCACGGGCACGGCCTCGCTCGCCGCCCTCCGGTCAGTGAACCCGAGCCGGGGCGCTATCGGGTCGAGGGCATGCTGCTGCACATGCGTGGCCATTGGCAGGTGTTTTTCGACATCGCCTACGAGGGTGTTGGGGACATCGTCGAGTTCGAGGAGCGGCTCTAGTGTTGCTCTTTGTGTTCGCGCTCTTGTTCGGCGGCTTCCAGGAACACGTCGAGCCCGGGCATGTTCTCTCGGAGCAGGCGGCCGAGATCGCCCTGGACTTCTCGCCCCTCGGGCCGGCGCCCAAGGATCCGACGAACGCCTTCTACGAGAACGAACACGCCGCGCGGCTCGGGCAAGCGCTCTTCTTCGACAAGGCGCTCTCGGCCAATGGTGAGGTCTCGTGTTCCACGTGCCACGACCCAGCCCGTGGCTTCGGGGACGGGCGGCGGCTTGCGCGGGGGCATGCAAACTTGCCGCGTCATGCCATGACGCTCTGGAACGTCGCCTACAACCGCTGGTTCTTTTGGGATGGTCGCAAGGACACGCTCTGGTCCCAGGCCCTGGGGCCCCTGGAGGACGCGCGCGAGCACCGCAGCAGTCGTCTGGAGATCGCCCATCGCATCGCCGGCGATGCGGGTTATGCGCGCGCGTGGTTCGACACCTTCGGTGTCCGTCTCGTGCCCCTCGAACGCGAGCGCTTTCCAGAAGCGGGCTTCCCCGTTCCAGGGCAGGATCAGCATTCGCTCTCGGTGGCGTGGCAATCGATGGCGGACGAGGATCGCGCGTTTGTCAACCGGCTCTTCGTGAACGTCGGCAAGGCCATCGCTGCCTACGAGCGCAAACTCGTCTCGGGGAAGGCCCCCTTCGACACGTTCGTCGCCGGTCTGCGCGATGGTGACCCGAACAAGCTCGCGGTGCTTTCCCCCAAGGCCCAGCGCGGCTTCGAGGTCTTCCAGGGCAAGGGGCGTTGTCATTTCTGTCACGACGGTCCGAACTTCAGCGACCTCGAGTTTCACACGAACCGCGTCGCGAGCGCCGAGGGTGTCGACCTGGGGCGTTCGATAGGGATTCGCCTGCTGCAACAGGATCCGTTCAATTCGCTGTCGATCTACGCCGACGATGGCGGCGAGGTGGGACGGCGCAAGGTGGCCTCGCTGCGACGGGACGAACATCCGGTCTCGGAGTTCAAGACACCGACGTTGCGTAACATCGCACGCACATCGCCGTACATGCGCGAAGGGCAGTTCACGACGCTCGAGCAAGTCATCGACTTCTATTCGGAGCTCGAGGGCGCGGCCCCGTTGCGACCCGGGAACGAGCGCTTGATTCAACCCTTGAACCTCACGGCGCGCGAGAAGGCCGACCTGCTGGCCTTCCTGCACAGCCTGACGGACGAGGGCCTGGACCCTGGCCTGAAGGTCCCGCCCCCGACGCCCTATCTCCAGTAGGGAAGTTCAGGAGCGTGCCTTATCATCCTTTGCGATGAGATATCCAGGCTTCCCGACCCTCTGTGCGCTGTTCGTTTTGATCGTTGCCTCGTGCGCCGCTTCGGAGGAGGGGAGTGGAGCAGGGGGGAATTCCTCGGCGCCCAACATCGTCATCATCCTCGCGGACGATATGGGGTACGGCGACATCGCGGCGCTGAATCCGGCATCGACGCTGCGGACTCCGCACCTCGACAGACTCGTCGCCGAGGGGCGTGCGTACACGGATGCCCATTCGGGGTCGGGGGTCTGCACGCCGACGCGCTACGGGCTTCTGACCGGGCGCTACGCGTGGCGCACACGCTTGAAGAGCGGCGTGCTGTGGGGCGAGAGCCCGTCGTTGATCCAACCCGGTCGGGCGACGATTGCCTCCCACCTTGCGCAACGCGGATATGCGACGGGCTGCATCGGCAAGTGGCATCTGGGTCTGGATTACGTGCGGACAGCGGACGATGCGATCGATTTCGATGCAGCCATCGATGGCGGCCCGCTGGCCCACGGTTTTGACGAGTTCTTCGGTATTCCCGCATCCCTCGACATGCCGCCCTACTACTACGTGCGCGGTGATCGGGCTCAGGTTGCGCCCACCCTTGAGCAGGCGGGCATGGGCTTTCCAGAATTCGTGCGCAAGGGCCTACGTTCGAGCGACCTCGAGTTCGATGGGGTTCTTTCCGACCTCGCCGACGAGGCAGAGACCTTCATCGCCAGGCACGCAGCGTCCACGAGCCCCTTCTTCCTCTACATCCCCCTGACCGGTCCCCACAAGCCGGTAGCGCCAGCGCCGGAGTTCATCGGCAGCAGTGGATTGGGGCCCTACGGGGATTTCATCCAGGAGGTCGATGCAACCGTCGGTCGCATCCTTGCCGGGTTGGATCGGGCGGGCGTCACGGAGAACACGCTGGTCGTGATGACGAGCGACAACGGCTCGTTCATGTACAGCTTCGAGGGGCGTTCCGATCACACCGAAGATCAGGGGGTCCAGGGGTATCGCGTCGAGAACCACCGACCCAATGGGGTACTGCGCGGCACGAAGGCGGACATCTGGGAGGGGGGCCATCGCGTGCCGTATATCGTGCGCTGGCCGGGTCAGGTTCCCGCGTCTTCCAGCAGCGACACGACGATCTGCCACGTCGATCTGTTCGCCACGTTGGCATCGATCGTGGGAGAGCCCGTGGGGTTGAAGATGGCCGAGGACAGTTTTGATCTCAGCGCGGACTTTCGCGGAGGTGAGGCTGTGCGTGGTCCGGTGGTGCACCATTCGGCGGGGGGCATGTTCGCCCTGCGGTCGGGAGCGTATAAGTTGGTGGCGGGCAATGGTTCCGGGGGGCGACAGCAGCCCAGGGGCAGGCCTTTCGAGCCTCCCTTTGCGCTATTTGATGTGGAGCGCGACCTGTCGGAGGGGATCGACTTGATCGAGGAGCAACTGGAGATCGCCCATCAGCTCGAGGGATTGCTCGAGCGGATTCGCAGCTCGCCGGGGAGCCGGCCTGAGCTCTTGAATTAGGGCTGGCGAGGGACCGTACACGTCATACCGCTGGGGTCCTGCATGTCGCCGTTGCGGGGTCCGGTGTTGCACGAACCAGAGTGCAAGCGCGTTCATCCTGATCATCCAGGGATGCTAGAGGATCGGGTCGGATGGCTCGCGGGGAGCTGTGGGTTTTTTGAAGGAGGGTTATACTGACCAGTATGCTGATCCGTTTCGCCCTCGCTTTGCTTCTCTTCGGTGGTTCTCTCGTTGCCCAATCGACGCGCTTTCTCCACACCGATCGATGGGAGCTCGGCCTGGGGCAGAGCTTCTCTGTCGGCTATCGCTCCTTCGATTCAGGGGGTGCACGGCTCGAGCCCTGGCCAAGCCACTTCGAGTGGTTTTTCGTGAGGGGTGGAGGCCAGCAGCAAAACCTCGACGATCCGCGTGTGGCCCCGGAAACGCGTGCTCTGGTCCTTAATACGCTGCACCCGGGTATCAGCCTGATCGGCGCGGATCGCCGGGCGTTCATCCAGGAGGTTCTTGCGAGCGACTTTCGGCTCTTTCTTGCGCAGCGTGTCGGTCACCAGGCGTTGCCCGCGGGCTTCGCCACGCTCCTGGAAGCAGAGACGATTCGTGTTCGGCAAACGGAATCGGCCAAGGTCCTGATCCGCGTGCTCGGGCAAGAGGGTTTCTTGCCCAACTCGGCCACGGCCCAGAGCAAGACGGGGCAAGCCGTCGAGATTCGGCCCCTGGCGGATCCCACGTCTGTTCCGGTCAAGAGCGATCTCCCCCTGCGCATTTACGTGCCGAAACCCGGGAAGGCTGGGACGCTCGTTACCGCTCGCCACCTGACATCGGGACGCACGCAGTCGTTTCACACCGACGCGATGGGGACGGGTTTCTTCACCATCACGGCCGCAGGGGTGTGGGTGATCGAGGCCCATCATGCGCGGCCGGTGTCCCCCAAGGCGGGCGCCACGGCCGACTGGGAGATCTTCAGCGCGACCCTGTGTTTCGAAGTGCCCCCCGGCGATCCGCGGCAAGCAGGTGATGCACGTGATGGAGGTGCGAAATGAGTGCCCTCCTCTTGAGCTTTGGAATGCTCACCTTCGGTGCGCCACAGTCGTTGACGAAACCGGCGACCACGCACTGGGAGGAGCTGGGCCCGGCTCCGATTGCGAGTGCCGAATATTCCGGTCGTGTCGCGGCCCTCGCCTGTAGCCCCACGGACGAGAATCGCTACTACGTCGGCGCTGCGGACGGTGGCGTTTGGCGCACCCTCGATGGTGGCACGACCTGGAGCAATCTGACAGGGCACCTACCCTCGTCCTCGATCGGTGCGCTGGCTCTGGATCCGAACGACGAGGACACGATCTATGCCGGCACGGGCGAGGCCAACTATGCCAACCACAGCCGCTACGGGATCGGGCTGTACAAGTCGCTCGATCGCGGTGCTTCATGGACGGTCCTGGCCCAGAACGTTTTCGCGGGGCGTGCCTTCTCGCGCATCGTCGTCGATCATGTCAATCCCGACATCGTGTATGCGGCCATCACCCGGGCCGGTGGCTTTCCCGAGCTGGCCGCGGCCAAGAACCATCCCCAGGCCAGCGGTCCCATCGGTGTCTTCAAGTCGCTCGATGGTGGGAACACGTGGGTCCAGCTCGGTGGGGGATTGCCTTCGCTTTCGGCTACCGATCTGGCCATCGATCCCGTGAATACGAACGTGCTCTATGCGGGCATCGGGCGCATTTTCGGCTCGTCGCAGAACGGCATCTATCGCACGAGCGATGGCGGAGCCAGCTGGACGAAACTGGCCGGTGGGCTGCCTTCGTCCTCGTCGAGCGGACGTGTCAGCGTCGCCGTGGCTCCAAGCGACAATTCACGGCTCTATGCCATGGTGACTCAGCCCTGCTCCAGCACCGGCACTGGCGCGGCCATGCTTGGGGCCTTTCGTAGCGACAACGGAGGTAATAGCTGGACCTCGCTGCCCTTGACGAACATCCAGGCCTCGTACGGGTGGTATCTGTCGGTGGTCCGTGTGCGGCCTGGCAACCCGGACCACGCCTTCTTCGGCGGCTTGACCATGTACCGCACGACGAACGCGGGCAGCAGCTTCAGCAACATCACGCCGCCCCATGTCGACCTACACGCCGTGGACTTCGACGCCTCCGGGAGGCTAGTGGTAGGCGATGACGGGGGTCTGCACCGCAGCCCCAATCTCGGCTCGAGCTGGGAGTCCCTGAACGAGGGGTTGGGCACGATCCAGTTCTACGCGGGTCTGTCCAGCCATCCGGGGAACGCGGAGATCTACTTCGGGGGGACTCAGGACAACGGTAGCAACCGCAGGGACGGACCCGGCAAGAGCTGGACGCAGATCTTCGGTGGCGATGGTGGCTGGACCCAGGTCGATCCCACCGATCCCGGTCGCGTGTTCGTGGAATTCCAGGGCACGGGCAATCTCTACCGTTCCCTGGACGGGGGCATGAGCTTCTCCTGGTCCGGCAGCGGCATCTCCGGTTCGGACCGCAACTGCTTCCTGCCGCCCTTCCTGATCGATCCGACGGATTCCAATCGCATGCTCTATGCGACGCACCGCATCTATCGCAGCCTGGACGGAGCGAACAGCTGGGCCGTACTCTCGGGCGATCTCACGACGGGCTCGGGGGCGATTCGAACCCTGGCCCAGGCACCGTCGAACCCCTCGGTCGTGTACGCCTCGACGAACGACGGCAATGTTCAGGTCTCGACGGATGGGGGGGCCCTCTGGTCGCTCGTGCTCAGTGGTCTTCCCGGTTGGCCGCGTGTCACGCGCGAGCTGGCCGTCAGCCCCGTCGATGCTGCACGTGCCTACTTGGCGGTCGCGGCCTTCGGGACGACCCAGCTCTATCGGACCACCGATACCGGTGCGAACTGGACTGCGCTGGATCAGAGCCTGCCCGACGTGCCGGCCAACACCGTAGCCGTCTGGCAGGCGGCCGGTGGGGAGGTGCTTTTCGTCGGCACGGACACCGGCCTGCTCTCGAGCAGCAACGCCGGAGCCAGCTGGGGAGTCTTCGGCGCCGGCCTGCCGACCGCGCCCGTGATCGACATCCTGGTCGAGGCGGCTCGCAACCGGATCACCGTCGGTACCCAGGGTCGCGGAGCGTGGCGAGCTCGGTTGCAAAAGGAACAAGCGCTCGGTTCGGCGGGTACGAGCCATCCTCCGCGCTAGCCCGCTCCAAAACGCCATCCACGTCACCAGCGTGGCCGACGGAGATCCAGGAGAGCCCGGGTTGAGCTTTGAGGATCCTGCGAAAGAATTTCTAGTACCGGCTCTCCTGGACGAGGTGGCCCACATCGTGGTGGAGGTCCAGGAGCGCAAGCGAAACGGTTCGAGTCTTCGAGAACTGGACTCCCGAAGTGTCTTCGAGTGGGTCATCAACGAGGCGCCCGAGGGACCGTCTTCCAGGAATTGAGACCGAACTCGGCAGCGCGGCACTTCGTCGCCGAATCGACTTCAGGGACGTATGGAAATTCCGATAAGTCCAACTCCTCCATGTTCTACCTCATCTGTGCAACGCCGCGCGTCGGCTCGAACTTCCTCTGCGACCTGCTCTTCAGGACCAGGGTGGCAGGTCAACCGAAGGAGTTCCTGTGCCACACGGAGGTGCTGAACAAGGGGGCCGAATTTTGCGGCTTTCGCAGCCTTGCTGAGGGTACCCGGGAGCTCAATTCCTACTTCGACGTGATGAAGCGGGAATTCAACAACGAGGGCGTGTTCGGAGCGAAGGCCCATTTCCAGCAGTTTCAGTGGGCTCTCGATCAGGGCTTCGATCTCGGGCGCCACTTTCCCGACCGCTTCCTCTTTTGCACGCGTGCGGATGTCCTGGGCCAGGCAATCTCCTATCTTCGGGCGTCGCAGACCAGCGAGTGGATCCACGACCACCAAAGCCGTGGCGAGCCGAGATTCGACGCGGAGATCCTGCGAGCCGTGATTCACCAACTCGTGAAGGAGAATCAGTGCTGGGAGAGCATCTTCGAGACCCTGGGCGTCGAGCCCTATCGCGTCTCCTACGAACGGTTGTGTGAAGACTTGCCCGGCGAGTTGTCCGAGATCATGCGTTTCCTCGATTTCGATCCTGCGAAAGTCGATGTGGCCAAGGCTGTTGCAGACGGCACGCATCGTTTCCGAGTGCAGCGGGACGAGACGACATTCGAGTGGAGACTGCGCTACGCGGAGTACCTGCATCAGCTAGCCCGCGAGCAGAGCAAAGCCATGGCCGTCCCGTCGAGGGCGCCCGCGCTTACCTAGCCCCCCTCCTCTCGAACCTGGAAGAGCTCTTGCTGGGGTCTGATGGGCTCCTTTTTGTCCGCGGGGCCAGAAGGCCCCGATACGGACGTACGATAGAGCCATGGCGTTTCCGGAAGGCCCGTCGGAGTCCAAGACCCTGGAGTTGCTCGGTCGCGTTCGCGGCGGCGAGGACGAGGCCTGGAACGAGCTCTTCCGGCGACATCACGACCAGTTGCTATTCGCCGTTCGCATGCGACTCGGACCGGATCTGCGCAAACACCTCCAGAGCGTCGATATTTTTCAAAGCGTGGCCCTCGAGTCGTTGCGCGCGCTGGAGGGCTTCGAGTACCGCGGTCCCGGTTCGCTGAATCGTTTTCTCAATACGCTCGTCACCAACAAGATCCGCGATCGGGTCGACACGTTCCGGGCACTGAAGCGTGCGGGAACCGTTCCGTTGCCCGAAGACGTGGGATTGCCGGAGCCTGCATATCAGGATCCCGAGTTGTACGAACGCCTGGAGCGCTCGCTCGGTGGCCTACCCGCCGAGCTGCGTGAAGTCTTGCTTCTGCGCAAGGTCGAAGGCTTCTCCAGCAAGGAGGTCGCCGAGCGCCTCGGTCGAAGCGACGATGCCGTGCGCAAAGCCTATTCCCGAGCCCTGGCCCGACTGACCCTGTCGATGGCGGAGTAGCCAACTAGGCGCGATGCGCCCTGTAGTACGCGATCAGCCCGTTCGTCGAGACGTCGTGTGCATCCACCGGTTGCTCGCCTTCCAGTTCCGGCAGGATGGCGCTCGCGAGTTGCTTTCCGAGCTCGACACCCCATTGGTCGTAGCTGTTGATGCGCCAGATCGTGCCCTGGACGAAGATTTTGTGTTCGTAGAGTGCGATCAATCGCCCCAGCGTTCGTGGAGTCAGCTTCTCGAAGAGAATCGAATTCGTCGGGCGGTTGCCCGAGAAGATCTTGTGGGGGACCAGTGACTCGAGCGCATCTCCACTGAGGCCCTTGGCGGCCAACTCGCTACGGACCTCTGCCTCGGTCTTGCCACGCATGAGCGCCTCTGTCTGGGCCAGGAAATTGGCGAGGAGAATCTCATGGTGTCTCCCTAGCGGGTTCTGCGATTGCGCCGGGGCGATGAAGTCGGCAGGGATAAGGCGGTTGCCCTGGTGGATCAACTGGT
This sequence comes from Planctomycetota bacterium, assembly GCA_965662355.1. Lineage (GTDB taxonomy): Bacteria > Planctomycetota > UBA1135 > UBA1135. The sequence goes on from CBFIHP010000006.1 coordinate 176,993, forward strand.
AGAAGGCGTGTTGACCGTTCGTGCCGGGCTCGCCCCAGATAACGGGGCCGGTGGTATAGCTATCGATGATGTTTCCGTCTCGATCGACGCCCTTGCCATTGCTCTCCATGTCGGCTTGCTGCAAGTAGGCGGGGAAGCGGTGGAGGTATTGATCGTAGGGGAGAATGGCGTGGGTGTGGGCGTCGAAGAAGTTGTGATACCAGATCCCGAGCAGCCCCATGATCACCGGGATGTTCTGGTCGAGGGGCGCGGAGTGAAAGTGGTTGTCTACGTCGTGGGCGCCTTGCAGGAGCTCCTCGAAGCTATCCATGCCTACTGTGATTGCGATCGATAGGCCGATGGCGGACCACAGTGAATAACGACCGCCGACCCAGTCCCAGAATTCGAACATGTTGTCGGGATCGATACCGAAGGCAGCCACGGCGCTGTCATTCGTCGATAGCGCTACGAAGTGCTTTGCGACGGCGTCATCCGTTCCGAGCGCCCCAACCAACCACTCGCGCGCCGTATGGGCGTTTGTCAACGTTTCCTGGGTGGTGAATGTTTTTGACGCGACGCAGATGAGGGTCGATTCCGGGGAAACCTTCTTCAGCACCTCGGCCATGTGCGTGCCGTCGATGTTCGAAACGTAGTGAGCGTTCAGGCCTTCCTTCCAGTACGGGCGCAAGGCCTCGGTGACAAGCACAGGTCCCAGGTCCGACCCCCCGATTCCCACGTTGACGACGTCGGTGATCGGCTTACCCGTGTGTCCCTTCCAATCTCCGGAACGGACCCGTTCCGAGAGCACGCGCATCTTCTTCAGTACGGACAGCACGCGGGGCATCACATCCTCGCCTGCAACGTGAACCGGCTCGCCGGAGCGGTTGCGAAGCGCCGTGTGCAAGACGGCCCGCCCTTCGGTGAAGTTGATCTTCTCACCGCGGAACATGTTCTGGATTCGCTCGGGCAATTCGGCTTCTTCGGCGAGGGCGACCAGGCGCTTCATCGTCTCGGGACGGATGCGGTTCTTCGAGTAGTCGAAGAGCAAGTCGTCCATGCGCAGGGTGAAGCGCTCGAAACGTCCGGGATCCTCTTCGAAGAGGGTCCGCATGTGGACGGGCTCCAGCTCGTCGAAGTGTTGTGCGAGGGATTTCCAGGCGGGACTATCGGTGAGAGCGGTCATGGTCAGCTTCCGTAGGGCCGATTCGGCGAATCGCCGAGCAGAGCGGATGCCTGTGCCCCAGTCAACGACCGACTCCGATTCTGCCCACCCAGTTTCAGCACTCCGCCAAGGGTCCATGGCGCCGTAGCATGAATGGAGACTTCCTGTTGCCGGTTACAATCGTTGGTGCCATGGGCTCCATGAAGCTGAAACTCGCGGTTACTGCAGTGCTCTTTCTTGCAAGCGTCATCCGCCAGGAGGAATCTCCGACGCCGGATTCCACGGCCGTCCCCGCGCGGCCCTTGCAGGAGCAATTAACCCAGGTACAGCGGTTGATCGAGGTCGAGCGCTGGCGACAGGCGAGAGAGCATCTGCTGTCTGCCCTCGAAGATCATCGAGACGAGGGCGACCTGACCTATCGCGTGGGCGAGGTGCGGCGCTTGCTGAAGAACATCGCCTTCGGCATGAACGTCCCACCCGCCGATCCTGCCGAGTGCGTCGAGGGAGCGCTGCTCCGTTATCGCCCCGAGCGTCGCGAAGTGCGTATCGCCTATCGCGCCAAGGCTTTCGATGCGCGGAAGGAAGTCTTCGAAGGAGACTTTCGTCCCGGGGATTTCCTTGCCTACGAAGGGTTCGACGGTCAGACGCAGTGGGTTCACACCTTGACCTGGAACGGACCGTACACGATTCGCGTTCGCGGCCGGGCGCTTCCCACGGGAGATCCACTCTACATCGTGGCCTGTGCCACGGAAGATCAAGCGAGTGTCGTTGGATTCGGTGACGATGCCGCACTGATGCACGCCTCGCGGTACAACGACAACGTCGAGATCTTGGCAGAGAGGGACACGATTGCCGGCACGGAGCCCTACGAGATCGAGATCGAGGTTCGTGCTCGCGATCTCAGCGTGTGCTTCAACGGCGAACGTATTCTTCAGGGCCAGAAGATCAGGAACCTGTACGGTCGGCTTTCCTTCAGCACCTTCGATGGCATCGAGGAGATACGCATCGAGGGCAGTGCGGAGTTCTCCTGGTTCCAACGCCAGGTGGACGCGGAGATGGCCCGGCGACGCCTGGAATTCGAGAAGGTCCACGACGTTGATGCGGAGCTCCCCGAATGGCTGCGGGCCAGGGCCCCGAACACCGAAACGGCAGCGAAGGAGTCCTTGTTCCACGATTTCGGCACGGGCGAGGCGCTCGGCGAGGTCCTGGGGCGATCGGAGGCTTTCTTCGCGCGCATGGAATACGAGCAGGGCCTCGCCTACGTCGACGGCCTCGCGCCCGACGCGTTCACGGCCGTACGAGCCTGGCTGCGTTGTCTCTTCCTGGAAGCGCTCGGGCGCTACGAGGAGGCCCTTGTGGAGGCCCGCGCCTGTGCCGCGAACCAGCCGGAACACTTCAAGGTGCAGCGCAAGCTAGTGGAGCTCGAACGCCAGCTGGGAACCCGGGAAGAGGGACTCGAGCACGCGCGCGGCCTCCTCGCAAGCTTCCCCGAGCGCCCGGAGTCCCACGAGGATCTGATTCGCGCCGTGCTTCTGGCGGGCGACCTCTCCCGCGCACGCATGCTCTTGAACAGAGCGGCGCAACGAGGGATCAGCTCCAAGCAGCTCTACGAACTGGACGATCTACTTCAGCGGGCGGGAGAGGGGCCGGTCTGGCGCAGTGCCTATCAGTACCGTTCACGATACTTCCAGGTGCGCTCTGACATCTCGCGGAATCTCTGCCTGGAGGCCGGCAGGACTCTGGATACTGCCTACCAGAACTACGCGCGTCGCTGGGGCCGTATCGAGGAGCGCTCGGGGCACTATCCGGTTTACATCTTCTCGGGCGAGGTCGGCTACCAGCTCTACACGCGCGACCTCTTCGGAGAGATCCCGGTCCATACGGCGGGGCTCTTCACACCGATCCTCCAGCAGCTTCTCGTATGGAACCTGCCGCGCAAGGCAGACGTGATGAACACTCTCCGCCACGAGTGCTTTCACCAGTACCTCGATGCCCTCGTCGGCCAAGCACCCGCGTGGCTCCACGAAGGCATGGCCGAGTACTTCGAGCGCGCCGAGAACATACGCGGTCAATGGACCGAGGGCCAACCCGCAACCGAGCACCTGGCCTTGCTTCGATCCCCCGATTTCGAGTGGCCGCCCCTGGAGGAGTTCCTGCACTCAGGACACAAGGAGTTCCACGCCGACGGCTTTGGAAACTACGCCCGTGCCTGGTTGTGGATCCACTACCTCGAACGCAGTTCCGTCGAAAACAAGCAACGTCTGAAGGGCCTTATCGCTGCCCTCCGAAGCGGCACCGCTCCTCCGACCGCCGTCCGCCAGGCTTTCCCCGCCTCCGACCTGGAACGGCTGGAACGGGGCTGGAAAGCCCAACTCGATCGCCTTTAGTCTTCCTCCGAGCCGAGGAAGGCGGCTAGCGCTCTACGCTGAGGTGCTGGTTTGGGGTTATGCGAGCTAGCTCTTGCGTGGTGCCGTCGGGCCAGTGGATGCGCAGGGTGACGGAGTTGCATCCAGCGGGGAGGCCGAAATGGGCTTCGGGGGGGGAGGAGGAGAGGAAGCTGCCGCCCGAGTAGATCCAGCGTGTTTGGAGGACGGTGCCGGCGATCAGTTCGATCTTGGCGCCGAGCTGGCTGCTCTGGTCGTTCGGAGCGAGCTCGATGATCAGCCAGTTCTCGGGTTGCGTGTCGTTGCGCAGGATGCGCAGGGGGCCGTTCCGCTCCGAAACAACGACGTCGATGTCTCCGTCACGGTCCAGGTCGCCGAAGGCTGCGCCGCGGTCGCAATGGTCGGCCGTGAGAAAAGGGCCGGCGCGTTCGGCTCCGACTTCGAGAAAGCGGCTCCCGTCGCGCTCGTAGAGCATGGGGGGTTGACGATAGTCGGAGTCCATGACCGCGTAGGTCGCGTTGGGATAGACATGCCCGTTGAAGAACAGGAGGTCCTCGTCCGCGTCATGGTCGAAGTCGTGGAATCCGCAGGCCCATCCGACGAGGGCAAAGGCGCGCATGCCCAGTCCGTAGCGCCGTGTCTCATCGTCGAAGAAGCGCCCCGTCTTGTTGATGTGCAGCGTGTTGGTGTCGTTGGAGAAGTTGGTCGTGAACACATCTGGAAAACCGTTGCCGCTGACGTCTCCGATGCCGATGCCCATGGTTGATTGGGTCGAACCATCGACGTTCGCTGCGAGGCCGGTGCGGGCTCCGTTTTCTTCAAAGCGCCAAAGCCCGGCGTTGCGATAGAGAAAGTTGGGCCCGGAGTCGTTGCCGACGAAGACGTCCTGGGTGCCATCGGCGTCGAAGTCGAGAATCACGACGCCCAGGCCAAAGGCCGGTTCCGTGGATCGGCCCCAGCCCTCCGCAATCTCTTCGAAGGATCCGTCGCCTCCGTTGCGATAGAGCCTGTCGGCTTGCGGCGGGAGACCGCGCGGCCCCTTGAAGACGGGAGCGCCCTTGAAGTTCGAGGGCGGTGGGGGAGAGGTCGGGTCGAAGCGCAGGTAGTTCGTTACGTAGAGATCAAGATCCCCGTCGCGATCCAGATCTCCGAAGGCCGCGGCTGTCGACCAGTCGCGAAGTTTGCCGCTGGAATCCGCTGGCTGCCGCTCGCGGAACTTGCCCCCGAGGTTCTGGAGCTGTGCGTTGGCGCCGTAGCAAGTCACGTAAAGGTCGCGCCATCCGTCACTGTCGGTATCGCCCACGGCCACGCCCATGGCCCAACGCCGTAGCTCGATCCCAGTGCGTTTCGTCACATCGATGAAGGCCATCTGACCCTTGTTTTCGAAGAGCCTCGAACCGGGTCCCGTATCCGGCGTCTCGAGCGTGGCTCCATTGGGAACGAAGATGTCGAGGTCACCGTCACGGTCGTGGTCGATCAGTGCCACGCCTCCGCCCTTGACCTCGAGGATCTGCGAAGAAGGTGTGCTGCCCGCTGTCGTACGGAAGTCCAGACCGGTCTCCGCCCCCAGAACGGTAAAGGCGAGTTTCCGTGGGGAATCCTCTCCACAGCTCGTCGAGAGGATGATGCACGCTAGCACAGCTCGATTTCTCATCGCTGCTCTTCCGCCAGGGTGAGCGCTTTGCGCTCGTGCTCATAGATCTGCCACGCACGCTCGGCGCTGGCTTCGTCGCCCAGACGCCGTTGCACCAGGCTCAAGGTATAGAAGGCGCTGATGTTCTTCGGCGCCAGTTGCGTGGAGCGCAGAAGCTCGTCGCGTGCCTCGGCGTAGCGATCCAAGGCGAAGTACACATCCGCCAGGCGAGCGTGACACGCGGCGCGCTCCGCGGCCCGCGCCTGGTACATGCGCGGGTCCTCTTTGCGGAGTGTCTCGAATAGCTCGAGTGCGTTCTGGAAGGAGACCTTGGCCTCATCCAGCTGGCTCTCCTCGAGCTCGATGAGACCCAGACCGTAGATGGCCTTGGGCTCGCGCGGGTCGATCGTTGCGAAGATACGGTACTGCTCGCGCGCTTCGTCCAGTTGACCCAGCATCCAATGCGAGCGACCGAGATAGCCGTGCACGATGAAGTAGTCGGGCGCCTTTTCCAGCGCCGCTTCGAACCAACCCTGGGCCGCTCCGTAATTGCCGGCCTTCTCGAAGCTCATTCCGACCAGGAAGTCGGCCTGTCCCTCCTCCGGATGAAGCTTGCCAAAGGCCAGTGCGAGTTCTCGCGCTGCTTCGAAGCGTCCTCGCCCGATCTCTCGAATCACCGGCTGCAGCCCCTTGGCGAGTGCACGGGGTTTCGGCCGGGACGTCGGTAGCGCTTGCGTGGGCGCCGGCGGACTGGGTGCCGACGGAGAGCAGGCCCACATCCCCAGAGCCAGGAGAACGCTCCAGCACCGAATCCCCATGCCGTGGCGGATATCCATGCTTGCTCACCAGCGCGTGGGCACGTAGTCCTTCAGGAACTGGCCCCAACAATGCACGCCCGTCGTGAAGCCATCGAAGATCGGAGCGACGATGCGTGCCGCCCCATCGATGGAATCCAGAGGAGGGGCAAAGCGGTTGTCGGTCTCCTTGTTCACGGTCTTCTCGAAGGGGTCCTCGTCCGTGACCCAGCCAGTATCCACGCTGTTCATGTGGATGCCGTCCTTCACGAAATCCGCTGCGGAGGTGCGCGTCATCATGTTCAACGCGGCCTTGGCCATGTTGGTGTGGGGATGCCGCGTGGTCTTGAAGGTGCGATAGAACTGTCCCTCCATGGCCGAGACGTTGACGACGTGCTTGTCGCGCGTTTCCACGCGCAGCATGAGCCCCTTCAAGCGCGCGGTCAGCAGGAACGGTGCGATGCTGTTGACCAGCTGGACCTCGATCAGCTCGATCGTCGGAACTTCGGCCAGGTTCATGCGCCACGAGTTTCCGCGGCGTAGATCCAGTTGCTGGCCATCGCCGTCGCACATACCCTCGGGAAAGAGGTGGGCCTGATCCTCTTCCGACAGAAGATCCAGCTGCGACAACTCGGAAGCACCTACGACGCCCTCCAATCCCTTGGGCAGCAAAGCACCTTGGCGCTTTGCGATCAGACTCTGCTTGCCTTCGCCTCCACCGATGTCGCCGATGTCATCGAGGAGCGCCTCATGTCGCGCCAAGAGCTCCCGCGCCTCCGGCGCCAGCTGGAGCTTGCGTTCGCGGTCCATGAGGTGCTCGTAGTATGCCGGAGGACGCCGTACGGTCTGGCAAGCGTTGTGAATCAGGAAGTCCAGATGCGGAAGGGTCTCACACAGGTGCTTGGCCAGTGTCTCGACACTGGGTGTATGCCGCAGATCCAGGCCGTGGATATGAAGTCGACCACGCCAGTTTGCGAAGTCTTCCTCGCCAGAAAAACGGCGCGCCGAATCACTGGGGAAACGGGTCGTGGCCACCACGGTGGCCCCAGCTCGCAAGAGCATCAAGGCAGCTTCATACCCGATCTTGACCCGCGAGCCCGTGACGAGGGCCACGCGTCCCTCGAGGTTCGCACTCTGGTTGCGCTTCGACCAGTTCAGCTGCGCACACTCTGGACAGAGCGAGTCGTAGTGGTGGTGTAGCTCGTGGTAGGGATGTTTGCAGATGTAGCAATCACGCGGCTCTTCGAGCCTGCGGCTCGCACGGCTCTTGGCGGGTAGCGCTTCCCTTGTTGCCTGTCGCTCGAGCAGTTCCCGGTCGCTAGAGGAGATGGCCAGGTTCGCGGGAGCCACGGGGAAGCGCAGGGCTCGCTTCAATGCCCGGTTGCTCGTCGCATCGAGCGCGGCGTCGTCCCTTGTGCGGACCTTCTCACGCAACGCGTTTCGTCTGTGGCGCGAAAGAGCACGGCGTTCCGTGCGATCGGGGAAGGCGATACGTCCACCCGCATCCCGCAGCCGGCGTAGGGTCTCCTCGTCCAGCGCCGTCAGGCGCCGGTGATCCTCGGCCAGCCACTCGAGCCAGTCGAGAAACGGAGCGAGTTCGCCCGGAGGAAGTGCAGGAGGGTCGCCTTCGCTATCCATGGCGGGAGTTTATCCGCGCCATGCAAAAGGGGGTATCGGCGGAGGGTGGAGTCGCTTCGAGAAAGGCGAGAAAGACGCCGAAAGCGAAGAGCGCGGCTCAGCAGGAGAGGCCCATACCCCCGAACACCATCCCGTGGCCTTGGCCGACGTGCGCTGGCAGAGTGCCATCGGCATATATTCAGGATCGTCGATGTGCCTGCGCGCCCGGGTGTGCAGTCCACGCGCCGCGTGCCCCGAAGGCCGTGAGAGAACCGTGGCCACATCGCTCCAGGCCAGGTGAAAGAGCCCGCGTAGCATGAGCACCGAGCGCCCTTCGACCTCCTGGTTCCAGAGCAACTGACACCCCGGAGGCTTGAGGGGGCCCACGAAGTTCTCGAAGTGCGGCACCAGGATCAATCCGAAATCGTCACCGGCCCCAGCGGTCTTCGTCCTCTTATCGTGCCCCTTGCGCGCACTTTCCAGGAGGTGGTTGCGGGCTATGCCCAGAAACCAGGCCCGAAAGCCCCGCTCGGTATCCGCGCGCATCGAGCGGATGGCCCCGAAGCAACAAACGACCGTGTCCTGGAAGACGTCCTCGGCATCCACTCCGTGCATCCCCATGCGCAGTGCGATGCCGCCGATTCCGGAAACGAGTGCGCGACGTGAGCGTGAGATCAGTCGCGCCAGAGCGTCTCCGTCCCCCAGACGGGCGAGCTCCAGGTCGAAGTTCCGAACGACGAAGCCAAGGATCGCGTGGGGGCCCGGTAGGTCTGAATTCATATCCGCCCAAGGGGTGAGGAGGTAGGGCAAACGCGCGAGCCCCATGCCTGGATGTTGCCCAATTCCTCTGAACGGAACGCGGGCTTTGCCTTTTTTTGCCTTCCGTGCACGCAAGCTCATGAAAACCACTGAGTTACGCTGTCATGGCAGGAGCAGCGGATTCCGCCCGCCTTACCCGAGAGGCGGGAACCCGACCGGGCTTTTCGGAAGATCGGGCAAGCAGCCGGGTCCTCCACGTGCCCGCGGACGGGCTCGGGTTCGGTCTCACGCGTGCTTGCGCCTCCGGCGCTTGGGCCGGCCAGTCCGCTGCCCGCGCTCCGGCGAGGTGGCCCTTCGATCGTCCAGGGCCCCTCCGCAGCGATCGCACAGACCACACGCAGGTGGGTTTTCCTCGCCGAAATAGCGCCGCAGGAAGATGCTGCGGCATTCGCTGGTGTTGGCGTACTCGCGCACGGCGTCCAGGCGTTCGTCGTCCTCGCGAAATCTGGTCAGCATGCGGCCCAGAAGCTCGTCGATGCGTGAGCGCAGTTCAGGTGCCGAGACCACCAGATGCATGCGCTTGAGCGCGTCACGCTCGAGGGCGCCCAGCTCCTCGAGTTGCGTGCAAACGGAACGCGTCACCGTTTGTGGCGTGCCGGCCGAGAGCGCGAGCTCCGGGATCGCGACGGGGCGCGCGGCGCCGGCCCACGCCTCCAGCGCTCGAGCGATGCGCTGCAGTTGACCCGCGTGGGCGCGGCCGGTCCGTTGCAGGTGCTCTTGAATGAGCAGGTCGTCCTCGTCGAAGAAGAGAATGCAATTCGAGGGTTTGCCGTCGCGCCCGGCGCGCCCCGATTCCTGAACGTACTGCTCGAGCGATCCTGGACACTGGTAGTGAAAGATAGTGCGGATGTCGGGTTTGTCGATGCCCATGCCGAAGGCAGAGGTCGCCACCATCAAGAGCTTTTGCTTCGGTTTCAGAAACTGCTTCAAGGCTGCTTGGCGTTCCGCGCGGGCCATGCGGCCGTGGTAGCTGGCACTCGGAATGTGCGCACGCTGGAACGTCAAGGCGAGACCGTCGGTGGCAGCGATGGTCGAGCAATAGGCGATCGCCGGGCGCTGTAGCTTGCGCAGACGGCGTGCGACGCGCTCGGGTTTGCTGGCCTTCGTCACCACCTCGACCTCGAGGCGCAGGTTGTGGCGATGGGGTGAAACACGCAGGACGAGGGGCCGCTCCAGTCGCAAGCGCTCGGCGATGTCGTTCTGCACGCGTGGCGTGGCGGTGGCCGTCAAGGCCAGCACCTGCGGACCGCCCAGGCTCTCGCGCAGCATTCCGAGGCGCATGTACGCGGGTCGGAAGTCGTGGCCCCACTCAGAGATGCAGTGGGCTTCGTCGACACACAGAAGCCAGGGTTTCGCTTTCTCGAAGGCCTCGCGCGTCGCGTCCGACTGCAACGTCTCGGGAGTCGTCAACACGATCAAGCGCCCCCCCTTCGCGAGCCGTGCCAGGGCGTCGCGTTTCTCCTGGACCAGCAAGGTTCCGTCGATGCGGACGGTGGGAACCCCTTTGCGACGCAAGGCCTGTTCCTGGTCGCTCATCAGGGCGATCAAGGGCGAGACCACGACGGTCGGACGCGGGGCCATGGCGCCGGGCACCTGGTAGATCAGCGACTTGCCAAAACCGGTGGGGAGTACACAGAGGGCATCCCGCCCGGCGAGGATCGCTTCCAGGGCGCGCTTCTGTTCGCGGCGCAGCTCGCGGATTCCGAAGACCCGCGTGGCAGTATCGATCGCCGTGGCCAGGTTACGGCCCGAGGGGCGCTCCTTGTTCCGTTGCGGTCGGCGTGCTCGGCGCCGTCTGCTCTTTCTCGGTGGGTTGCCGGATGCCTGCGTCACCGGACGCTGGCGACCATTTTCCGCGCACGGTCGCGGAGTACATCGAAGCGTTCGTTCTCGAGGTCGTCCGGCTGGAAGAGGCAATTCACGAAGCCCACGCCGAAAGCGCCTGCGGCGAGGTAGTCGGCCGCGTTCTCCAGGGTCACGCCGGAGGTCGGGAAGATGCGCAGGAAGGGCAGGGGGCCGCGCACGATCTTGACGTACTCGGGGCCGTTCGGGGGTCCCGGGAACAGTTTGACGATCGGTGCCCCGAGACGATGCGCCATCAGCATCTCGCTGGGCGTGAACGTGCCCGGAATGACCACGATGTCGTTCTCGATGCACCACTCGATCACTTCAGCGTCGCACACCGGAGAAACGAGAAAGCGTGCGCCGGCACCGACCGCGAGTCTTGCGTCCTCGACGTTCAGCACCGTCCCCGCGCCGATGAGCAGCTCGGTGTTCTTGGCTAGCTCTGCGATGGCGCCCAGAGCTCCGGGCGTGTTCAGAGTGCACTCGAGGATCTTGAACCCGCCTTCGACGGCGGCATGCAGAGCGGGCAAGACCGCGTGTGCGTGGGGCGTGCGCAAAATGGCCGAGCAGCGCTCGGTCGCCATGAAATCCAGCGTCTCTTCGATGGCCATGGAGGGCGATCATACGAAGGCCCTGCCCGGGTCCCAAAGCCTGCTCGGTTCCGCTGCGAAAAAGAGAGGGGGCAGCGAAGATATCTTCACTACCCCTCCTGGGCTATCTGAGCGTGGGGATCAGAGGGTGCTTTCCACGCGGCGTTTCAGGCTGGGCGTCGCGGGCAACTGGTATTCACCCAGGAAGGTCTGGTTCAAGACCGGATTCATGGGATCCCAGTTGTTTGGCGCATCGAAGATCGTGATCACGTTGACCATGATCTTCTGTCCCGGTGCCAGGCCGACGACCGTGAAATCGACCGATTCCAATCCGCTGGCATCCGTCGGGTTCAGCACCATGAAGGGACCGGGAAGGAGCCCCGGTGTCTGTCCGTAGAACATGCCGCCCGACCCGAAAACGAAGTCCGACGCCGGTGCGTTGTGGGTGATGTCGGCGGCGGGGACGATGTCCCAATCGATGCCATTCGCCTTCAAGAGCTGCGCCACGATGACGCGATCGTCAGCGGGCAAGAAGGGCGGGGCCTGCTCGCGGAAGTCGATCCGGAAATCGGCCAGAGCGGAATAGGAGCTCGGCGTACGCAGCTCGTTGGTCAGTTCCATGGAACCCACGATCAGATTGTCGGGGCTCCCGAGATGGAGCTGGGTCTCCGTCTGGATCATGGGAATCGGGATCGGAGCCGAGGAATTGCCGCTGAGGTCGGTCAGAACCAGGGTTCCCGTGTACTGCACGAAAACATCCACCGGCGATCCGAAACCCACGGTCGATGGGGCGAGTCGCTGCACGACGGCGGTATGCAGTCGATCGGCAGTCTCGCGATCCTCCGTGAGTGTCGGCACCCCAGGCGAGCTCAACGTGATGGTCCACGTGACCGGTTCGTCCGCCTCGAAGTGCAGCTTGGCCGCCGTGGCGTTCACGAAGTCCAGATCGATCGCGCCGAGCAGTTGCGGAGCGCTCGTGTCGTTGGGCACGGAGTTCTCATCCAGGGGGTCTCCGCCATTGGCGGTTTCATAGCCATCGCTCCAGCCGTCGCCGTCGGTGTCCGGCTGCCAGGCGTTCGTCCCGAGCACCAGCTCCTGGCCGGTGTCGAGTCCGTCGTCGTCGAAGTCGACCCCCAATCGATGTTCGTTCCCCGGGGGAACGCCGAGGAAGACGTTGTCCAGCTCGGGGTGGTTGGCGAAGTCCTTGAAGGCGCTGTAGGGCTGTGGATCCTGCAGGCTCGCATCGTCGGGGAGGAAGCGCCGGGTCGCCGGGTCGTACTTCCAGTGGATCAGGGCCGGGTTGCCGTTTCGATCCGGGAAGGTGCCGAAGGCGACGAGGCCGATCCAGTGCTTTGACGTCTGGGCCAGAAGCCAGTTGCGCACCCGTTGCGCCGCTGAGCTGGGCGAGCCCGCATGCAGGCGCTCCATGAAGCTCATGCTGGGCGCCGCGCCATGGTCCGCGAGATGCAGAAGAGCGGTGATATCGAACACCTGGGCCGGCGTGAAGGTCGGGAAGAAGCGCAGGTTGAAGTGGAAGAGATTCAATCGATCTCCCTTGTGTGAGGTGCCGAACCCCAGGAGGTTGCGTGGCTTGATCTGCCCACCACCGAAATCGACATCGACCACCGGCTGGTGCTTCAGGGGCAGTTGGGTGTCGAGGTGCGCGACCTTCATGATGGCGGCCGAGTTGATGGGACCGCCGGCATCGTTCAGGACATCGCCGTTCGTTCCCGTCGGGTTCTGATGACACTCCTGGCACGTCCGCGCGGAGATGATCGGAATGTCGTGGAACCAGTCGTCCCCGGCCTCGGCGCTGCCGGGCTGGGGGTTGTGGGGGAAGAACCCGGTGGGGATGATCCCCTCGCCGATATCGAACGGAAACAGCTCGTCTTTGATGCGTCGATCGAGATCCTGGGTCAATCGCCCCTGGTTGTCGATGCCCATCGGTCCGGACTGATTAGGGTTCGGTTGAGGTGTCAACGAGAACACGAACTCGACGAAGTCGGCGAGCTGCCCGTTCTCCTCGTTCAACTTGCTCGGGTGACCAAGGAGGCCCGGGAAAGCGCCGTTGAAGGCCTCGAGGTCGCGTTCGCCACGCCAGTGGTAGGGGAAGCTGTCCTCGATGCCCATCAGGGTCTGGGTGACCATGTTGCCCTTCTCGTCGACGGGGTTGTTGGAGATCAACCACGCGATTCCATCGGCGCCACCCTGGGGGTGACAGGTGTTGCACGTCGTACGGCCGTCCAACGAGGCCGTCGCGTCGTACCAGACCCGCCGTCCGCGCCGCACGCTGGGAGGCGTCGGGTCGTTGCCGAGATCGAGCGAGATCAGGGGAGCTCCACCGCTCAGACGTAGGCCCAGGATGTTGGAGGTCTCCTGGCAGTACACGTAGAGGCCTGCTCCATGGAAGGCGAGCGTGCGTGGGACGAGGCCCTTGTGTGTGCTTCCATCGCTGTTCAACGCAAATTCCTGCACGCGGTTGCCCGCAGCGTCGCAGAGCACGACCAAGGGCGTTGTCGAGCTCGCGATCGCCGCTCGACCCGTGCCGGGCTCGAAGGCCAGGGCGTAGGGAAAGGAAACGGAACGATCGTTCGCGTACTGGGCGCCCGACATGGCGACGTCGTGATCGTCGAGATCGATGAGGGTGTCGGGTTCGGGGGGCGGGGAACCGCCAGCGGCAAACAAGGCCTGGCTGGTGATGGCCAGCTGGTTCATGGCGAACTTGCCGCGCACGCTGGGTTCGCTCAGCATACCGGCCTCGAGGTTCAGATGGTCGACCCCGACCATCCAGTAGTCCCCGGTCGTCGGGTTCAGGCCGTGTCCCATCATCAGGGAGCCGGCACCGCGCACGACGGCTTCGACCGTGTCGGGCCCCGTCGAGATGCGGAACAGATCCTGATCCGGCAGGCCACCTCCGGGCAAAGCCGTGCCATCGACGATGTCCGGTTCGGTTCCCTGATGGAACTCGAAAATCGTGTTGTTGCCCGAGACCATGGGGGCCACGTAGACCACGTTGTCATCCGGAGAGGCGCTCTGCGGGTCGAAGAAGAGAAAGCGCGGGCGCTTCAGTTCGAGCCCCTCGTCCCAGCTCCAGATCTTCTTGATCTTCAGGGTGGGCGAGAGCTGGATCTGGACGACGGCATCGTCGCCCATGCAGGAGACCCAGGCCTCGTCGTTGTCGGTGTCGATCACGATGTCCGCCGGCTCGGAGGGCAGGGCCAGGTGGTCGATGATGGCGCCGCCCGGCAAGTCGTGACGCACGAGCGCGTGGTTGCCCTGCCCGACTACCAGGAGATCGCCTGCATACTCGGCCAGGGAAACCGGGTTCGTGATGGTACGCCAGCGCTTCGAGGGCTGCGCACCGAGGCCGTTGAAGTACAGCAGCGTGCTCTCGTAGGCATTGATGGCGTAGAAATCGGGAACGGGCACGCCCACGTCCTTCACGATGAAGCCGCGGACGACCTCGACGTTGAGGTTGGTGAAGGAGCGCTGGTTGTCCGTCAGGTGTCGGTATTCCTTGCCGTCGGGCACGGGCACCGGCGTGGCTCGTACCATCGGTGGCAAGGACTGCTGGAATGCGGAAACCCGCGGGCTGCCCAACCCGAGGAGCGCAACGAGAAGTGGAAGCGGGTAGACGGCGAGGCGTCTACGATTGGTAGAGCACATGGATCCTCCAAGGATATCTGTCGTTTGGAGGGAGTGGGACGTGCTGTGGATGTGGCGAGGAACGGGACGGTTGACGTTTTTTCCGTTTTTTCTCCGGCACGAAGCAGCAAGGCCTCGACTTGGAGGTCGCCATCGCTACAAGAAAGCTATGGAGATCTGGGACGTCCTCTTGGATGTCGTAGCGCTTCTGGGAGCCGGACTGCTCCTGGGGGCGATCTGCGAACGCCTCGGACAAAGCGCAATCGTCGGGTACCTCCTGACCGGTGCGCTGTTCGGACCGAACGCGTTGCAATGGTTCGAGAGCAACGAGGGCGTCTCGGCGCTGGCCGAGCTGGGCGTGGCCTTGCTCCTGTTCGCCATCGGCCTGGAGTTTTCGTGGACGCGCCTGCGGCATATGGGCAAGTCCGCCATCTTCGGCGGCGTGGGGCAGGTGCTCGTGACTGGGGTGATCGCGGCCCTTGCCGCTTCGGTGTTCGGACTTCCACTGAGAGGAGCCATCACGCTCGGCGCGATCGTCGCCATGAGCAGCACGGCCGGTGTCCTGCGGGCTCTGGTTTCACGCGGCGAGATGGAGAGCCTGCATGGGGCGCAGTCCATGGGCGTGCTGCTCGTGCAAGACATCGCCGTCGTCCCATTGGTGTTGATCGTCAGCGTGCTCTCGAGCGGCGGTGATGGGGGGGATGTGTTCGTCGGGCTCTTGAAGGCCTCGGGCACGGGCCTGCTCTTGATCATCGGGCTCTACGTTGTTTTCAACTTCGGCGCGCCCTTGCTGTTGCGCAGCCGCCCGATGCACACCAACCGTGAGCTACCGGTCTTGCTGGCGGTCGTTTCGGGGTTGGGATCGGCCATCCTGTGTCACCTGGCTGGCGTGTCGCCGGCTCTGGGGGCTTTCGTCGCGGGGATCCTGCTGGCGAACTCGCCCTTTGCGGTACAGGTTCAGGCGGATGTGTCGGCTCTGAAGACGCTCTTGATGACGCTGTTCTTCACGACCGTCGGGATGCTTGCCGATCCTCTATGGATCCTGCAGAACCCGATGCTCGTCTTCGGCACGACCGTAGCGGTCCTGGTCGGCAAGGCGCTCGTGACGTGGGGCGTGTTGCGCATCTTCGGCGTGGTCAGCAAGGTCGGCCTGGCGTCCGGAATCGCCCTGGCACAGATCGGCGAGTTCTCTTTCGTGCTGGCCGAGGGCGCCCGAGGAAGTGTCTTGCCGGAGCGCGTGTTTCTGCTGGTCGTCTCGACGAGCGTCCTGACGATGCTCCTGACACCGTATCTCGTCGGGGAAGCCAGGCCGCTCGCCGCACGCATTCTCGGGGAAGGGGGGCGTTCGTTCCCGCGCCGCAAGCGTATCAGCGAACCCGAGGAGCGGGCCGCCATCATCATCGGCTTTGGGCCGGCGGGCCGGGCCCTTGCCGAACGTGTGCACGAGTCCGGACGCGCGCTGGTCATCATCGACTTCAATCCGCGCTCGCGGCAGGATGCCCGCAAGCTCGGCTATCGCTTCATCACCGGTGATGCGCGCTACGGTGATGTACTGGAGCATGCCGGGATCAAGACCGCCGAGTTCGTGCTGATCACGACGCCGGGCCCCTCATCGGCGGTCCAGATCGTGCGACTGGCACGCAGTATGGCACCGCAGGTACTGATCTATGCGCGTTCGCGTTTTCATCGCTATCGCAACGACATCGAGAACGCCGGAGCGCACCTGGTCTTCGATGAGGAGCTCGATGTCGGGACGCGCATCGCGGATGCGGTGGATGCGGTACCCGGACTCCGACCGACACCTCCCGTCGATGCCGCTCGTTCGGATACCGCCAAGGAGGCCTGAGCTGTGTTCCGAGGCATGCGTGCAGTCACGATGAAGTCTGCATTGGCAATCGCGGCCCTGTTGGCATTCGTGTCCTGTACCGTGACCGCTTCCAGGCATTCCTCGGCTGGAGCGACTCGAGACGGTCGACCGGGGACGCGCGATTGGCTGATCGATGGTTCGGGATATACGGCACGTTGCGTGCACGACCCGCTGAGTGAGCACCTGGTGCTCGAGAACGGCCTGGTACGTCGCGAGTGGCGCCTGGGAAGCGCCGGGGCCTGCATTGGCTTCGATGATCTCGTAGGCGATCGTTCGCTGATCCGATCCGTGCGGCCCGAGGCGCGCGTGCGCATCGACGGCAAGGAGCATGCGGTGGGGGGGTTGATCGGCCAACCCGATCACGCGTACTTGACCCCCGCCTGGCTGCGGGAGATGCGCCCGGATCCCGAGGCCTTCGTGTTCACGGGGTTCACCACGGGCGAGCCGCTCGAGCGTGTGGGCTGGAAGCGCGTGCGCCACGCCTCGCCGGCCGCGCAATGGCCTCCGCGCGGTGTGCATCTGCGGCTCAGTTACGAGCTTGCCGACGAAGGCAACGGGGCGCTCGAAGTCGATGTTCACTACGAGCTGTACGACGGCGTGCCCGTGTTCTCGAAGTGGATCGAGGTACGCAACCAGAAGGCGCACACCATACGGCTCGATAGCTTTCGGCTCGAAGAGCTGGCCCTCGTCGAGCACGTCAACTGGGTCGAGGCCCGTGATGGAGTCGATCTACCGCGACCCGAGGTGCTGCACCTCGAGACCGACTTCGCCTTCGGTGGCTTCAATCACGAGAATGCGAATCGACATACGGTGCACTGGCGCACCGATCCGCTCTATACGAGCCAGGTCAACTACCTGAAGCACGACCCCTCGCTGCTCGTCGTCGAGCCGACCCATGGACCGGCCCAGGATATCCTGGCTTCGGCCAGTTTCGAGAGCTTCCGGGCCTTCGAGCTGGTGCACGCTTCGACGGAACGCGAGCGACGCGGCCTTGCCTTGCGGCGAATGTACCGCACGATTGCGCCCTGGGTTACCGAGAATCCGATCATGCATCACCTGCGCGTGTCCGATCCCGAGTCGGTGCGTCGCGCCATCGACGATGCGGCCGAGGTCGGGTTCGAGATGGTCATCCTGTCGTTCGGTAGCGGCTTCGACATGGAGAGCGAGGACGCCGAGTACATCGCCGGCTGGGAGCGATTGGCGAACTACGCCGAGGAGCGCGGAGTCGAGCTGGGCGGATACTCGCTCTTCTCCTCGCGCAAGATCGGAGACGGCAACGACATCGTCAGCCCCGCTGGGCTGCGCCCGACCCACGGCAACTGCCCGGCGGTGACCAGCGAATGGGGGCTCGCGTACTACACCAAGCTGTATCGCTTCTTCGAGCGCACCGGGTTCGATTTGCTCGAGCATGATGGTCCCTATCCCGGCGATGTGGACGTGACATCGCGCCCGCCGTTTCAAGAAGGTGAGAGCGATTCGCGCTGGGTCCAGTGGCGGATCGTGGCGGACTTCTACTCATGGTTGCGCGAGAGGGGCGTCTATCTGAACGCTCCCGACTACTATTTCCTCGTCGGCTCGAGCAAGTGCGGCATGGGCTATCGCGAGGTCAACTGGTCCTTGCCGAGGGCTCAGCAGGTGATTCACACGCGCCAGAACATTTTCGATGGCACATGGAAGAAGACCCCCTCCATGGGCTGGATGTTCGTGCCGCTATCCGAGTATCACGGCGGCGGTGCGGCTGCGACGATCGAGCCTTTGGACGAGCACCGCGATCACTACCGCGCCATGCTGGAGTCGAACCTCGCCCTCGGCGTGCAGGCGTGCTATCGGGGACCGCGGCTCTTCGACACGCAACGCACGAAGGCGCTCGTCCAGGAATCGGTCGCCTGGTTCAAGCGTTATCGCGACATCCTCGAATCCGATGTTGTGCATGGGCGTCGCGCGGACGGACGGGATCTGGACTGGATGCTGCACGTGAATCCAGGCCTCGAAGACAAGGGCATGCTGGTCGTGTTCAATCCCCTGGAGGAAGCGCTGACAAGGACCCTGAAGGTGGATCTCTATTACACGGGACTCCGGGACGTCGCAAGCGTCACATCGGCCGCGGGGATGACCACACGATTCGAGCTCGATCGCGACTACGGAATCGAGCTCGAGGTCACGATAGCGGCCGGCGGGATGGGCTGGTACGCGATCCGCTGAGGGAAGTTATTCCGGATGGAAGTCGAGGAGCAACTCGACCTCGCCTTCGGGGCCGAGATCAAACGAGGTCTCACTGCGCTGTCCGCTGACGTAGATCCACACGTTGTACTTCCCGACCGCGAGCCCATCGATGTCGAAGGTGTATTCCGGAGCCTGGAGCCTCGTTCCCTGGGATATCACGTTGTCTTCGGAGCGCACGTGGATGTAGGAAAAGCCGCCCGTCGTGGGGGTCACGCTGTCGAACCGAATCATCCCCTTGCAGGGGACCGAGGGAGCGATCTGTACTGCGGTCGGCCGGCGCATGCCGCCTTCGGGGACCTCCACGCTACTGGAGTTCTTGGCAAACCCGTCGGCGCTGACACTGAGCGTGAATTCACCGGGGTTCGGGATCAGCATGGTGGCCAATCCGGCCCTATCGCTTTTCGCGCCCTTGTCCTGAAAGCCTGTCCCGCTCGCGCCCTCGTCCTTCTTCTTTATGCGCGCCCGGACTTGCGCACCCTCGACGGGCTGACCCGAAACGGCGTCTACAACTTCGACTTCGAGCGATAGCGGATAGAGATCGATGTCGATCTCGCGGGTCTCGCCGTTCTCCAGCTCGAGCGAGGCCTCATAGAGATTCATGCCTCGTTTCTTCGCGCCATCCACGGAGACATCCCCCGTGATTTTCACGCGAATCTGATTCATGATCGAGAACTCCGCGGTCTCGAAGCGACCATAGGAGTCGGTTTGCACCTTGAGGCGTTCATTGCCGCGAATCGATACGGTCGCGCCCTGGATGTCGGCTCCATCGACGCGCACCCGCCCCCGGATGGCGGCCGTCGGGCCGCGCCCGGTGGGGGACAGATCGATCTCGATCTCCGTCGTCTGGCCATTCACGATCTCGAACTCTTGTCGGTACAACGTGACCGGGTTGAAGTCGTCGTTAATAAACGAGAGCGGATCCTGGTCGAGGAAGCGCTCGATCAGTTCGAAGCCGTACTTGCCCGGCGCGAGGTTCGTGAAGCTGAATTCGCCTTCGAGGTCGCTGAGTCCGATGCGCGGTGGCGTGAACATCTCGAGGAAGCCGCTGTCGCCACGGTGCTCCAGGATGATCATGTACAGCCGCGTTGGAACCGCTCCGCCCCAGTGCACGTGCCCGGACAACGATCCACCCTTCTCGAGCATGACGGCCGTGACCAGCTCGCTCGTCTCGAACTTCGAGGCGTTGTCCCCGTAGTCGGGGTGCTGCACGAGCAGGATCGTTTCCGTGGGGAAGAACTCGTGGACTGTCTCTTCGCTGTAATCACGTACGGGCCCCAGGTCGGCCTGCCCGGCCGCGTTGGAGTACTCGACATCGAGCTTCGAAAAACCGCTGGCGCTGGCGCGAAGTAGGCTGGCCCGTGCCCTCTCGATCGGTTCCTTCGTGAGCGCGTCGAGCACGGTCACGTTGATCTTGTGCCCCTCCAGGCATTGCAGGGTGATCTCGGTGTTCTCTTCCTGAAGCGTTGTGTACTGGTAGCCCGGGCTTCTGCCTTCGATACGCGCGAGGATGTCGTAGACCCCCGGTGTGACGCGATCGTTGACGTAGCGTCCCGGTTCCACTTCGCGAAAGATCGCCTCGCGATTGACGTGCCCCGGCATGATCATCAACAATTCCGCGACGCCCAGCATGCCGCCCGGTGGGCTCCTGGGAGTCATGCTGATCATGGCACCCGACAGGGGTTCGCCCGCGCCGTCGGTGACGTTCACGGTCAAGGAGACGTTGGCTTCCAGCTCGACCAGTACGTTGGTGTGATCCGCCGTGACCGTCGAGCCCCAGGCCTCGTGCTTCGAGCGCCGCGCAGCAGCGACCACCTGGCCGCCCTCCAGTACACCCGTCAACGCGAATTCGCCGTCCTCGTTTGTCAGCCCGGCGGGTTGCAGGACGGCCGCGACGCCGGGCACGACCTCCGCGCCCGCGAAGACCTCGATACCGGGTACCGGTTCGCCATAGGTGTCCTCGACGATCCCCGTGATAGTGCGCCCGTTTTTCAGCACGAGATCGCCCAGGTTTTCCTCGCCACTCGATAGATCGACGGGACCGATGGGGGCGCCAACGTAGCCCCTCTTGTCCGCACCGCCGACCAGCTTTCCGAGCGCCACACCCTCGAGCCGGAAGAGTCCCTCGGTGTTCGTGAACGTCGTGGGAATCGGCAGCCGATCCACGTTCTTTTGCACCCAGCTCGGCAGCTCGATGATTCCATGTCCCTGGCCGGTCGTGGCGATAGCGGTCACCGAGATGAGGCTATCCGCGCGGAAGTCGTAGCTCGGAACCTGGATGATCTCTTCGGGTAACTGGGCCGCGCGAATCCGCGCTCCCGGTATGGGAGCACCGGCCTCGTCGACGACCCGACCGAGCAAGACGCCGTAGGGCGCGAGCACCACGTCGCCAATGTCGGTGCGTTCTCCGTGGGAGAGTAGGTTGTCGAGTACGCGTAGCGTGGCCCGCGGACCGCCCAGGTCGATCCCGAGTCCGTGGAAGGCCGGTGCACGGGCTCCGCCCAGAACGAAACGCCCGTCGTTGTCCGTCAGGGTTTCCTCGATGTCGAGGGAGGGGTCCTTGCCTTCCAGAAGATCCGTGAACAGCAGCGATCCTTCCGCTTCGAGCAAGGCCACACGCATGCCGGGAACCGGTGTGCCGTCGCTCTCGACGAGACGGCCCGTCAATCCCGCGAGCTTGCCCCGCCACGGCGCAGGCGCCTTGGCGGGGATGGCCGCAACGGTTTCCACACGTTCGGTGACCTCGGGCGGTGCTTGTTCCTTCGCCGGTTGCGCATCGAGCTCGGCGTGCGACTCCTCGCTGAGCGGTTGCACCACGTCCGCGGGACCCCGCGCGGTCCCTCCCCGTTCCCCTTGAAAGAGAAACAAAACACCGCCGATGATGGCGGCAACGGCCAACAGGATTGCGGCGAGCTTCACATTCATCGGTCGTCCTTTCGCGGCACTCTGGGGTAGGGCCCTGGTCCAGCCTATCAAGGACGCCGCCAGAGTTCGGGTTCGACACGTGAAAGCGCGCAGGATTCACCAATTAGGGCCGGTACTGTACTCATACACTGCACACCATCCGTGGCCGATAGAGAGAGCGTACGATCGGGTCGAGACCGAAATCATGCTAACGCCCATACTCACAGCTCTCCTTTGCCTTTCTCCGTCCGCTGCGCCCGAGCTCGCAAGGGAGGATACTTTCGAGCGAACCCTCGCCCAGTACCGGGCCGCGAAGAACGAGTACAGAGCGGAGTTGCGCAAGGCGGACAAGGAGCGTCGCGCCGAGTTGCGCATGAGTCCTCCCGGGAAGGAGTTCTTTCCGCGCTTCGAGGCCCTCGCCCAGAAGGGGAATGGTCGGGCACTCTTCTGGACGGCGAAGAACATCAACCTGAAGGGGCTCGGCATCCGCGAGTCGCGCGAGGCCGGGGTCGAGGCGTATCGGGGGTTGATCGCCAAACACATGCAGGCCGACTGGTTCGGCACCGTGCTGGGTCAGCTGCCTCGCGAGCGCAAGTATCTCGGTGAAGAGGAGCTACTGCGTGTCTTCAGAGAGGTCAGCAAGCTGAACCCTTCACGGGACGTGCAAGCGCAGGCCCTGTTCATGCTCTCGTTGGAGCTACGCCGCTCCGAGGATCCCAAGCGCCAAACGCTAGCAGACGAAGCCCTCGCTCGGGTCGTGAAGGAATTCTCGGACACGAAGTACGCCAACAACGCCGAGAACGATCTCTTCACGGCCACGCGCCTTGCCGTCGGCAAGGAGGCGCCGGACTTTGAAGGGACGACGATCGATGGGTATGAGTTCAAGCTGTCCGACTATCGTGGGAAGGTCGTGCTGGTTGATTTCTACGGTTTCTGGTGAGGCCCCTGCAGGGGGGCCATGCCCCACCTGAGGGAGCTCGTGAAGCTCCATGCCGAGGCACCCTTCGCCATCATCGGGGTGAACACCGGTGACGCTCCTGATGACTTTCGGAAGGGCGTTGAGCAACACGGGGTGAGCTGGATCACCGCCTACCAGGGTGAGACGTCACCGATCGCGGATCTCTTCCGCGTCTCGGGCTATCCCATGTACTACTTGATCGATATCGACGGCAAGATCGTGTCCAAGGGCCATTCAGCCGATTCGATGGATAAGAAGATTGTCGCTCTGATCGGCAAGGCGAAAGAGGCTAAGAAGAAGAAGAAGAAGAAGAAGTCCGAGGGCTAGGCGTTCGAGGATTCCATCGGTTACGGGAGGGCATGCCGCACGGGGATCCGGTGTTTCACGTGGATCGCTTTCTTCTTTCGAGCCCTGGACTCTACCTTGGAAATCCCTTATCCAGCTCCGCCAGAGCCTCCAGGATCCCCGCAGCTGTGGCCCGGGTGCCGTGGACCGAGAAGTGACCATCCGGCAAGTAGAGAGCGCGCTGTTCGGAAGGCGTCAGGCGCGAGAAGTAGGGACTGAGATCGATCAACCCGATCCCCTCCTTCTCGAGAAACTCGCGCAGCCAGGTGTTCAGGACCCGTGAGCGATCCGGCAGCTCCCACAAAGAGGGGAAATACACGAGGTAGAACTCCTGACCACGTTCGCGACTGACCTGGGCCAGATCCCGAAACATCGCCTCCGATGCGGGAGCGAAGTGGGCCTCGGAAATGGGGTTGCGCTGGATGTTCTCGCGGGCGTACGACAGCAGCAGCCGGCAGATCGACAGGTCCTTGATGAAGCTCGCGATGGGGCTCCTCTCCTTCACCACCTTGCGAGCGCTTGCGGCGCCTTGAACGCGAAGCTCGCCATCAATGACATCGACGTGCGGTCGCTGAGCCCCGCTGGCCGACGTGTCGCCCGGGGCCATGCGCCGAAAGTCCTCGGCGATGAGACACAGGAGCAGGGCGTCGGTCTCAAATGCGAGGCCATCCCGCAAGTACCACAGATAGCACTGCTGTGCGCCGTAGGCGCCGCAGCCCATGTTGATGGATTCGATCGAATCGGAGGCCTCTTCCATGTAGTGCGGAAAGGTCTCATCGTCTCCCACACCCCAGCCCATAGTGAAGGAGTCGCCCACACACACGACCCGGTACTTGCCCTCCGGAATCCCATCGGTGTGTTCGCGCAACGCACGCATTCCCCGTGCGTTGGTGGTCATCGGTATGCCTGGGCCATAGTGGTCAGGCGAATGAGCACTGGGCTGATAGCGCCAACCGAGCTCCTTGTCGAACTGGAAGACGTTGACGACCTCGAATTTCTTCCTCCACTTTTCCGTCCGCTGGGGCTTCACGGTTCGCCGTCCAGTGCAGGACAGCAGCACACTGCTTAGCCCTTCCGCGATGACCAGGAAGGTGAGTGTCGCTCCCAGGGACAGGAGCACTTTCTTGAGGGGCCTCACGAGATAGGTAGCGTATGAAGAATGGGAGCCCTTCGAGTCATCCGAGAGGCTCCCATTCTCATGGATCCATGTCGCTCAGTGCGAGCTGGGGAACAGGCCCAGGGCGAAGTAGCCCTCTCCGGACAGCTCCACGCCCTCGAACACGGCCGTCGCGCGGAAAGCGTCGTAGCGGGCTTCGATGTCGACGAGCGTGGCGTCGGAGAAGTCACCATCGTCGTCCATCAGGAGCACGAGGTCGTCCGACGTCCGCGCGAGCGAATCGGCTCCCAGGAGGAAGGTCACGTCAACACGGCCGATGCCCTGAGTGCTGGCACTCGTCTCCGTGTAGGCCCAGCTGCGCGCGAGTCGCGCGGCAACACCGTTCGGGACGTCTTCCGAGAAGAGCTGCGACGCGACGGAAGCCCCGATGAAGAGGAAGTCGCCCGAGTCGAGCGAGGTCGGGTTGGAGAGGATCACCTCGCCGGTACCGTGCGCTTCGTTCTGGACGAGATCGCCATCGCGGCCGATGCCCGCGATGTCGACGGGGTGCGTTTCGAAGGCGCCGTAGAGCGTGTCCTCGAGTCGCGTGCCATAGCGGCCGGTCAGATAGTGATCGACGAGACGCTGCTCGAGCCCATTGAGAGCGCGATCGAAGAGCACCAGTTCACTGATGTCGCCCGCGAACATGCCCAGGCCTTCCGTAGCGCTACCGATGGTCAGTCGCGCTGGAGTGAGCTCGCCGAAGGCGGACCGCTGCAGGGTGCTCAACAGCGTGCCATCGAGGGTCAGGGAGATCGTATCGGAGGAGACGACGGCTCGCAGCGTATGTAGCTGGTTGTCGTCTGCACGCGCGTCGCTATTGAGCGAGCGTCCCACGACTGTCAATGCAGGACGGCCATCGCTCAAGCCGAACAGGAGGTCGGCGAATTCGCCCGTCTTGGGGGCGCTTCCAACGAGCCAGCTCTCGAGCTCGTCCGTACGGAAGGTCGCGACCAGCGTGAACTCACCCGCGATCGTGCGCGGCAGCGTCAAACCGTTCCTGCCGTCGAAGCGTACCGCGGCCGGCGTCCCCGGTGTGCCCGATGTACCGGGGGAGGGGGCGATGAACGTGGGCGGAACCAGGCCCGGCTTGACCTGGACGCCGAGACTGCTCTTGTCGCTCCAGCCCACGACGCGCTCGTCATCAGCATCTTCGTCGACCCGAATCCCGTGGTCCGCTTGGAGCCAGAGCGTCAGATCGCTGAGTCCATCCACACGACCGACGCCGCCGGGGCCACCGACCGTGAGCGCGATGCCAGGCGCGGGAATACCGATCGAAACCGTCGCCGGGTCGCCTACGAGGCTCGAAAGCGGCCAGGCGTACAGGGAGACCGGCGTGACCTCGAAGCTGAGCGTCTTGCCGAGGTCGTCGGCGCTGATGACGTACGTGGGCGCGTCGGCTCCGTCGATGGCAACGCCTTCGCGCAACCAGCGGAAGATAGGCACGCCCTCGAAGTCAGCGTCCTCGTCGAAGTAGACGTACGAGCCGGTCAGGGTTGCACCTTCGAGCGCCTCGCCCTGGAGGGCAAGACCACGGGCCTCGGGTGCGAGTCCATCATCCGGGAAGTCCTCGGAATCGATCAGGTTCGTTCCGAGGTACACCTCGATGTAGTCCGGTACTCCATCCAGGTCGATGTCGGTGAGAGTCGTGACCTCTTCCAGCGGCACATCCACCTGATCGGCGAAGAACAGGATCACGGCCTCGAGCGCGTCGGAGATGCCGTCTCCGGTAGGCCCGGTGTCATTGTCGGTGTCTTCATCGCCGTTGGGGAAGGGCGCGTCGGTGATGAACGGGTTCGAGCCAATGGTCACCTCGAAGTAGTCGGGGATCCCGTCGGCGTCGGTGTCGGTGGGCGTTCCGACTGGCGCCTTGGCGCCTTGACGAATCAGGATGAGCTCGAGGGCGTCGGAGATGCCGTCGCCGTTCGGGCCGGTTTCTTCGTTCACATCGTTCCCATCGCCTCCGAAGAGAACCGGGTTGTTGCTGTTGATCGGGTTGTGGAAGATGAGCAGTTCGACGTAGTCGGGCGCACCGTCTCCGTCCGTGTCGCTGAGCAAGCCGGCCGGATCATCGGCACCCAGCCGTACGAGCACGATCTCGGTCGAGTTGCGCAGACGGTCGCGATCGGGGTCGCCGCGACCGTTCTCGACGGGGCTTAGATCGTCGAAGGCATCCGTCGCCGCCAGGACTTCCAGATAGTCGGCCGTGCCGTCAAAGTCGGTGTCGGTGCCTTGGCTAATGGGGCCCATGGCGCCCTGTTGGATCAGCACCATTTCGAAAGCGTCCGAAATGGTGTCGGGCAGGCCCGTGTCGTCGTTCGCATCACCCGCTCCTCCGAGCAGGGGGTGGTCTTCGAGCAGCGGGTTCGAAGCGGTTTGCACCTCGTAGTAGTCGGGGATGCCGTCGAAATCGGAGTCCGATTGCGAGTTGAAGTCGCCGCCGACGAGTTGCACGAGAACGGCTTCGAGTGCTTCCGAAAGCCCGTCGTCATCCAGATCGTTCGCGCCATCGACGACAGGGTCATCGCCACTGAGTAGGTCCACGGCGGCCAGCACCTCGAGGTAGTCGGGTGCGCCGTCGCTGTCGGTGTCGGTCCCGGCGTCGATCTCACCCTTGACGCCAAGGAACTGGATGACGAACTCGAGCGAGTCCGGGACGCCGTCACCGTCGTTGTCGGCGTTCGGGTCCGCGAAGGGACTGGTCGCATCAAAGGGGTCGGTCACGACCGTGACTTCGAGGATGTCCGCGAGGAAGTCCCCATCCGTGTCGGAAGCCGACGTCACCGGGTGGGTGGCTCCGCCGAGCGAGAGGTACAGCTCGAGAGCGTCCGAAATGCCGTCGCCGCCGGGGCCGGTCACGTCGTTCGTGTCGTTGTCCTTGAACCCACCGGTCGCCGCGGGGCTGGTCGGATCCAGAATGTCCACGGCGGCAAAGGCCTCGAGGTAGTCGAAGAGCCCGTCTCCATCGAAATCGTCGAGGGGCATGGAATCGAAGCCCGGCGGCCTGCCGATCGCGATC
Organism: Planctomycetota bacterium; assembly: GCA_965662355.1. Classification (GTDB taxonomy): domain Bacteria; phylum Planctomycetota; class UBA1135; order UBA1135. The sequence goes on from CBFIHP010000006.1 coordinate 203,930, forward strand.
CGCAGGAGTTCCTCGAGCGCGTTGCTGAGGCCGTCGCGATCGTCGTCGTTCGCTCCGTCGACGAGCGGGATGTCCGGCGAGAGCGGATCCGAGGCGAAGAGCAGCTCGAAGTAATCCGGGGCCTCGTCACCGTCGATGTCCGAGACCTGGTTGGGGGCCGGATCGAAACCGTCGAGCGGGTTGGAGCCGATCAGTAGCTCGATGAAGTCGGGGATGATGTCCGCGTCGGAATTGTTCGAATCCCCGACCGGGGCGCTCGAGCCCAGCGAGATGAGCAGGGCTTCGACCGCATCGCTGATGCCGTCGCCGCCGGGGCCGGTTTCCGGCGTGACGTCTTGATCGCCGTTCGCAACCGGCGAGTTGAGATCTAGCGGGTCGGAAGCGATCAGAGCCTCGACGTAGTCGGAGATGCCATCGCTGTCGGTGTCGTCGAAGGTCGTGACCGCACCGCCGCCGACGATCTGGGCCACCACGAGCTCCATCGCATCGGAGATGCGATCCCCGCCCGGACCTAGCTGGTTGTTCTCATCCGCGCCACCGTTGGCGAGAGGATCATCCGCGTCTTGGGGGTCGTTGAGGCGTACGAGCTCGAGGAAATCCGGTACACCGTCCGCATCGAGATCGAAGTGATCGAAGAGGCTGGGGGAGGTGCTCGAGAAGGCGTTGGAGCCGCTGAGAAGCTCGGCGAAGTCGGCGATGCCGTCCCCGTCGCTGTCGGTCGCCTCGGAGACCGGAGCGATCGCTCCTCCGCGGATCAGGGTCATCTCGAGTGCATCGCTGATCGAATCGGCGGGGCCGGTCGCGTTGTTGCTGTCGCTGCCACCGTTCTGGACCGGGTCGTTCGGATCGAAAAAGCCGGTGTCGGCCATGATCTCGACGTAGTCGGGAACACCATCGGAATCGGAATCGCTCAGCGTCGTGACGGGCGTGGGCACGCCTTCCCGCTGCAGGTAGGTCTCGACACCATCGGTCAAGGCGTCCCCGTCGGGACCCAGAAGGCCGCCGTCGGAGTCCTCGGCTCCGCGGAAGACCGGGAAGTCGGAGTTCAGGGGATCGCTTCCGATGCTCAGCTCGAAGTGATCGGGTAGGCCGTCTCGATCGACGTCGAACACGTCGTAAAAGCGGGGGCTCGTCGACTCGAAGGGGTCGGTGCCGACCTGGGTTTCGAGTAGGTCGGCGAAGCCGTCAGCGTCGGAATCCGACGCGCTGGTCACGGGGAAGCTAGCTCCACGCCCGGCGAGGTAGGCCTCGAGCGCATCCGTGATTCCGTCGCCCGGAGGACCGGAACTGCTGCTCTCGTCCGAGTCCGCGGCGCCGTCCACTAGGGGGAGGTTGAAATCCAGGTGATCCAGACCCGAGGCGACCTCCAGGTAGTCGGGGATGCCGTCGAGATCGGAGTCCGTCCGCGCGGTCACGGGCTGGTTCGCGCCCAGGTTGGCCAGGTATTGCTCCAGTGCATCGGAGAGAGCGTCCTCACCGGGGCCGAAAGTGTTGTCCACATCGAGGTTCCCCGACGGCGTGGGATCGTCCGGGTTCATCGGATCGGAACCGAGAGCGGTCTCCAGAGAGTCCGGAAGGCCGTCGTCGTCGGTATCCGTGAGGATGGCGAAGCTGAGATCCCCGCCCCCCGAGCTGGAGCAGGCGGAGAACAGGAGAAGACTGGAGACGGCGCAGACCGCTCCAAAAGACGCTTTGCTGACCATTTTAGGAGTGAGAAGAGGTTTGGCCCCATTAGGAGGAGGGCGTACTTCGATCGTAAGGCACCGGAGGCTAGGGCGGCAGGCCCTTTTCCTTCCCTAGGATGTTTCTTTTCACTAGGACCCTGCCAGAATCGCCCCTAGGACGGTTGCTCGCCTTTCCCCGGTGGGGGATTCGGGGTTTCGAACGAAAAGAGAGCTCCTTCTCTTCCGTAGGAGGGCCCACAGCTCCCGGCCCACTGCGTAGGGGGGCTGGAAGGATCGCCTACTCAGTCCCCATGAAGAAACACCACGAGAGTCAATCGCTGGAATGGAACGAGGTGGAAGCGCGCTTCTCGGGCGTCTTTCTGCGGACTTTCCTGCTTCTCGTTCTGATCGTCCTCGGCGGCACCTGGTTCTTCAGCAGCCATGCGGCGGGCCTGCTCGTTCCAGAGCCAAGCGCCCGGACAGTGACCCCCCGGGGAGATCTCGCCGGGGACGAGCACGCCTATATCGAGCTCTTCCAGAACGCCTCGCCGTCCGTGGTGCACATCGAGACCTCGTTGGTCCAGAGCCTCAGCGATCGCTTGCGCGGGCAGACGACCCTCGAGGGGTCCGGCTCGGGCTTTCTCTGGGACGCCGCCGGTCACGTCGTGACCAACTTCCACGTGATCCAGCGTGCGGAGCGCATGAAAGTGCACCTGCAGGACGGCAGCACGTGGTCCGCCCACACGGTCGGCTTCGCCAGGGACTTCGACCTGGCCGTGCTGAAGATCGATCTCCCCTCGGATCAGGCTCGGCCGTTGCCACTCGGAACCTCGGGCGATCTGCAGGTAGGGCAGAAGGTGTTCGCGATTGGCAACCCCTTTGGGCTCGACCAGACCTTGACCACGGGAATCATCAGCGGTTTGAACCGCTCGATAGGCTCGCGTGGGAAATTCGAAATCCACGGAGTCATCCAGACCGACGCCGCGATCAATCCGGGCAACTCCGGTGGGCCTTTGCTCGACAGCGCGGGACGCCTGATCGGTGTCAACACCTCTATCGCCTCCACCTCGGGCACGTATTCTGGTATCGGCTTCGCCGTTCCCGTCGACACGGTCAACCGCGTGGTCCCCCGTATCTTGCGCGAAGGAGAGGTCCACCGAGCCTACCTTGGAATCTTCACGGGCGAGGACCTCTGGGCACGCGACAAGGGATTCGAGGGAGCCGTCATCCGCTCCGTCGAATCAGGCGGTCCCGCCGAGGCAGCGGGCTTACGCGGCGTCGAGCTGGACGCGGGCGAGCTGCTCCTGGGGGACATCATCGTCGGCATCGACGACTTCGTCGTGAGCTGCAACAACGATCTGTACCGCGCCCTCGAGGACTATGGCGTGGGCGACACCGTCCGGGTGACGATCTACCGGGCCTTTGGCGGGCAGTGGGGCACGCTGGAAATCGACATCGAGCTCGGCGAGCGAAGCTAGCAACCACCGCGATCACGATCAGCGATCGCGATCACGATTCGGGCCACCGCCTGAGCGCACGAATCAGGAAACGATCGCCTCGGCCTCGACCTCGACGACCATGTCCGGATGCACCAAGGCCTTGACCTCGACCATCGTCGTCGCCGGCCGAATGTCCCCGAAGGCCTCCCCATGGGCGCGGCCCACCGCCTCCCACTGTGAGATGTCCGTCACGTAGATGCGCGTGCGCACCACGTCCGCCAGGGTTGCGCCGGCCTTCTCCAGGGCTGCCCCGACGTTGCTGATCGTCTGGACCGTTTGGCGATAGGGGTCGTCGACGCCGACGATCTCACCGTTTTCATCGGTGGCGGTCGTGCCGGAGACGTGGACCGTGGCACCGATTCTCACCGCTCGCGAGTAACCGACGACGGATTCCCAAGGTGTTCCGCTGCTGACGTTGTGGCGCTCCATAGTCCGCGTTAGGTTCTGGGTTGGCAGGTTCCGGCGGCCTCGCCGGTGGTTGGGTCAACTGAGCCGTAAGCCATGCGCTGGCTCGGGCCAGGGGCATAGTTTGGTAGGAGAGAGAGTCGAAATGGAAGGTCGAAGACCGAATCCTTGATCGCCAACCTCCGCCAGGTGGGTTGTCGCGCTACGAGGCCAGTGTCTATCTCGGGCTGGTTTGCGACCAGACAGCACGCGTGGCAGAGATCTCGCGCCGGACCGGCGTGCCCCAGCCCAAGGTCTATCAGGCCCTGGAATTGCTCATCGAAAAAGGCTTTTGCTCGTTGGCGGTCGAGGTCGTCAAGGGCATGGGCCAGATCCACCGAACCCTGATCGAGCACATCTCGAAGGCCACCGAGAGCATCGAGATCTTCGGGAAGACGACTCGATCATCCTGGTGCTGCGGAATTCCGGTCTCGTGGGCCACTTTCAGGCTTCCTTCGAGGCGGCCTGGGCGGCCTCACGACCGACTCCCTGAGGGGCTCTATCAGGAGATTCGACGAGCGCCTTTTCGAGGGGCCTCCTTCGTCGAGGCGAGGGCTCACGTACCATGTGGCCCGAGCAACGATGAGCCCCATGGATTCCGAAACCCAAAGTGCGATCGATCCCGAGAGCCAGGCCGACCCCGTTTCGGCTGCCGGCGGCGTCGTCTTGCACGGTCAAACCGTCGCTCCGGGGCTGGCCCTCGGAACGGTGCGCCGCCAGGACGATCACCTGGAAGCGCCTCCGGCCGATCGGATCACGGCGGACGGTGTCGATCGCGAACTGAATCGCTTTCGTCAGGCCCTCGATGCGGCCCGCGTTCAGCTCAGCGACCTGCGCGAGAAGCTGCGCGGTCGCATGCCCGAAGACGAGGCGCGCATCCTCGATACGCATACGACCTATCTGAAGGACTCGGTCTTCATCGCCGATGTCGAGAACCTGATCCTGAACGAGAAGCTGCGGCTCGAAGCTGCCATCGCCAAGGTCATCGCGGACTTCGATCGCATCTTCCGGCTCGTCCAGAACGTCACCCTGCGCCAGACCGCCGTCGATCTGCGCGATGTGGGTTTGCGGGTGCTGCGTAACCTCGCCCAGGAGGATACGGCGGAGTCCGAAATGAGCCACTCTTCGCTCGAGGACATTGTGCTGGTTTCCCGCGAGCTCTCGGTCGTCGATCTGTTCACCCTGCAGAACGAACGCATCCAGGGGATCGTGACCGAGGAGGGCGGCTTGGTCGGCCATGCTGCGATCTTCGCGCGTTCGATGCGCATCCCGACCGTGATCGGCGTCGAGGGACTGTGCTCCTTGGTGGGCGAAGGTGACTTCGTGATTCTCGATGCCACCGAGGGAACCCTGAGGGTCAACCCGGGCCCCGAGTTGCGCAAGCAATACGCGCAGACCGCGCGGACCTCGGAGAGGGTAGGCGCTGAAGTACGCGGCGGCGACTGGGTTCGTCCGGTTCCGCGAACCAAGGATGGCCAGGAACTCGTGGTGCTCGCGAGTTGTGGCAACCTGCCCGAGGCCCAGCAAGCCGGCGAACTCGGCTTTCCCGGAATCGGTCTCTACCGCACCGAGCTCCTGTACCTCATCGATCCCTCGCCGCCCTCACTGGATTCGCTCGTGCACCACTATCGATCGGTGTTCTCCGCCGTGGCGGGCAACCCCGTGACCTTTCGGCTCGTGAACGCCGATTCCGGGATGGGGGTGTCGTACCTGCATCCGGAGCCGGAAAAGAACCCCAGTTTGGGGCGCGTCGGCGTGCGGGCGTTGCTCGCCAACGAGGACATCCTGCGACGCCAGTTGCAGGCACTTCTCATCGCCGGAGCCGAATCCGACCTACGCGTGGCGATTCCCTTCGTGATCGATGTCCCGGAGTACTTGCGCGTGCGTGAGGTTCTCGTCGATGCGCGCCAGGAGCTGCGGCGCGAGGGGCTGCCGTACAACGATTCGATCGAGCTCGGCTGTGTCATCGAGACCCCGGCCTCTATTTTCGGACTCGAGGATCTCGCCCACGAGGCGGATTTCCTCACGCTCAACCTCGATTCGTTCCAGCAGCGCTTTCTGTGCATGGATCGCGAGGTTCCCCAGCTCGCCCGGGCCTTCGAGACCCTGCATCCGTTCTGCGTGCGGGCCCTGCGCCAGATCGTCGAGAAGGCAGCGGGTGTCCCGCTATCGGTCTTCGGTGTCAGCTCGCGCCAAGGTGAGAACACCGACATCTTGCTGGGATGCGGATTCCGCTCGTTCTGTGTCCCACCCTCCGCGCTCGGGCCGTACCTGGATCGGGTACAGGGGCTCGAGATCACCCAGGCGACCGCGCTGGCGGATCAGCGCGCCGCCGAAAGCGGGAGCACGGCGGCGGATCGCTTCGCGGGGTATCGGCATGGGTATTCGCCGCCCTAGCCAGAGTGCTGGGTGAAGGGCTGCGTTTGTCGGCGCGGCATCACGCAGGCTCCGGCCTCCGCGGACGCGGTCTTCAACTCCGTACCGGAGGTAGACGGTCCCTGGAGCGGTCACTTCGACTCGTGCACCAGCGGTGCTGTCCCCGGGCCCACGACTCTGCTCGTCTGCTCCGCTGGGAGGGCCCGGGCGATTCGTTCCGCATCCTCCCGGGCACACACCACGACGACGCCCGACCCCGCTCCACTCAGTGTTGCTCCCCATGCTCCGGCCGCTTCGGCGGCTGCAATGGCTGCGCGTGCTTCCTCCAGGGCTGCAAGTCGGTAGGGCACGTGCAGGCGGTCTTCGATGCCGATGCGCACCCAGTCCGCATTGGCCGTGCGGAGTCCCTCCAGGAGAAACGCGAGTCGCCGCGGGTTCTCGACGGCATCGGCGAAGGACACTTGCTCGGGGAGGAGCCCACGTGAGGCGTGGGTCGAAAAGGTGCGCTCGGGCCACGTCAGTACCAGGCCGACCTGCGGGGCGATCTCGGGAAACAGGAGCGATACCGAGCCGTCTTCCAGGGGGACGCCCAGGGCACAACCGCCGTACACCGCTGCCGCGGCGTTATCGGGGTGACCTTCGATACGTGAGACTTCGTTGCAGATGGCCGCCTGGGTGGCTGCCGGATCCTCGTCCGGGGCGGCCAGGGCTCGGGCCAGAAAGAGTCCGGCGGAGAGGGCTGCGGCGCTCGAGCCCAGGCCCCGGCCCATGGGGATCTCCGAGTGCAGAGCGAAACGGTAGTGACCCTCGAAGGGCAGCAGCTCGCGGCCCCGCTCGAAGCCAACGAGAAACAGATCCTCCCCCGGGGCGAAGACGGCGCCAGCTCCCTCGCCCGTACGTTCGACTTCGTGGGCCGCCCCGGAGGGCCCCAACAGCCGTGCTTTCAGTGCCAGATCCAGGGCCAGTCCGAGGCAATCGAATCCCGTCCCCAGATTGGATGTCGAGGCCGGAACCTCGACATCGAGGGGAACTCGAAAGCCTGTCTTCACGTCTTTCGCAGCGCTCATAGATGTACCATCTTAGGAATTCGGGCTTCCAAAGCCCCGATTCCAGGCTCCGGGAATCCCGTAAAAAGAAGGGCTAGGCATAGTGTTCATGTTCCCCTGGACCACTAGATGCTGTAGCTTTCCCGGCCTTGTAGCGGCATTTGTCGCTTCCATCCCGACACGCAACCATGCTGACCCTCTAGGAGCGAACCTATGGACGAGGAGCGCGAGCGTTTCTTCTCCAGACTGGCCACGATTCCCGGGCTACGCACCATGCCCTCGATCGGCCTTTGGATTCTGGCCGAAGTCGACAACCCGCAGGATGTAGCCCGCAAGGTCAACCGTCGGTTGAGCCCCGGAACCGTGAGTGTGCCTCGGCACGTCAACGGCGCCGTGCGGCTGCCGGTCAGGGACCCGAAACACAATGAGGAACTCTTCCAGACCCTCCGCGATCTCCTGCACCGGAAGGCGCGCACGCGCTACCTGCAGGAACTTCGCGAGGTCTCCGTCGGGGCTGAATAAGACAGCCCCGGCCAGATGAGCCGCGAGCCGCCACCGACGCCCGCACCGGCACCCGGCGGCTTTCGAGCAGGACGAATTTTCGAGGGACGGCTTTCGTGGCCGCCCCTCGTTCTTTTATGCACAACACGAGCCTTCCAAAGTAGGATCCGCCTGCATCGCTGCAACTGGGATTCGACATGCCGAACACCGCCACCAAGAACAAGCCCAAAAAGTCGCCCGCCAAGTCCAAGGCCCAGAAGTCCAGGGCTTCGGCCAAGGCCTCGGTCCCTGCAAAGGGGGCCAAGAAAAAGCCTGTCCAAAAGCCCAAGGGCCAGAAGCCGGCGAGGAAGAAGAAGCCCGTCTTCACCGCCAAGACAGCTGACCGACACCAGCTCTATCAGCTCGCCGTGCAGTCGCCCGAAGAGGACGTGCAGTTCCTCGATCGCGTCTACAAGAGTGTGCGCAAGAAGAAGGCGAAGCACTTCCGCGAGGACTTCTGCGGTACGGCTGTCTTGGCCGCAAACTGGGTCAAGCGTGGCAAGGAATACTCTGCGGAGGGTTTCGACATCTGTGGGGACACGATCGCCTGGGGGCTCGCCCACAACTTCGAGCCGCTCGGGGACAAGGCCGGACAATGCATGCTCCACATGAAGGACGTGCGTGAGAAGAGTCACAAGCGCCCCGACGTTCGTGCGGCCCAGAATTTCTCCTACATGGTCTTCAAGACCCGCGAGGAGATGCGCGGCTACCTTCAGGCGGCGTACGACGACCTGGCGAAAGATGGTGTCTTCGTCATGGACATCTACGGCGGCCCCGAGTCCATGGAAGAGATGGAAGAGGTCCGCAAGATCGACGATGGCTTCACCTACGTCTGGGACCAATCCGTGTACTGGCCGGCGACCGGCGACTACAAGGCACACATCCACTTCCGTTTCAAAGACGGAACGGAGATCAAGAGGGCCTTCTCCTATGAGTGGCGCCTCTGGACCCTGACCGAGATCCAGGACATCCTCAGCGAAGTCGGTTTCAAGCAGGTCGTGCAATACTGGGAAGGCACCGACGAGGACGGCGAGAGCGGCAACGGGATCTACCGCAAGTCACGTCGGGGCGAGAACTGTCTCGCATGGGTCACCTACCTGGTCGGCTACAAGTAAGCATGTCCCGATGATGTGGCGGTCCACTCCAGTCCGCGTGGTCCTGGGTCTCCTCGTCGGGGTGCTCGCGGCCTGTGGAGTGGATGGGCCCACGGAGGCTCCCGCGCTACAGAGGTTGTGGGAGCTCGATGCACGACTGACGTCCAGCGTGCCGTCTATCGACGCGACCACACCCGTCTTTGCCTGCAACTTCTCGACCCTGTCCGGGTGGCATCGGATCGTCGATCCGGAAAAACCCCTCGAAGCGGACCCTGCGGCCTTCACGTCCGTGCTTTCCGTCGCCGAACCGGGGGCGGATTCGGCGAGTGCCCAGCTCCTGCTCGAAGGCCGCCGCGGTGGGATGTTCCGTATTCTCGAGGTCGAGCCCGGGGGATGCTACGAGTTCACTGGGCGTGTCCGTGCGAACGAGCTCGTCCCGGCTCATCGCGTCGAGGGGGGCGAGGACGAGTGGTTTCACGGTGGGACCTACTACCTGGGTGAGCTCGAGCGTATGGGCACGCCAGAGGACATCCTGCCCGAGATCCAGTCCTTGACCACCCGCCACCGAACCCTCGCCTCGACGGAGGGGAGCTCGGTATGGCTGTCGAAACGGCTTCTCTTTCAGGTCGGGCCATCGACGCGGGCCCTGCTCGTTTGCTGTGTCCTCGGCCTGTCCGAGGAAGTCGCCTCGGGAGACGTTCGATTCGACGACATCGAGCTGCGCAAGGTCTCGCGCGAAACGTACTGGTCGGCAACGTGCGCGCGCAAGTCGCGCGAGCGCGCTCCGCTGGAGGAGGCAGTACGGCCAGATGATTGGCGCGCACAACGACTGATCCGTCAGTCACTGGGCGCCGAGAGTCGTCCGAGCATCGTGTTGCTTCCGGGAGAGGAGCTTCGCTTTCACATTGCGATTCCTCTCGCCCGTCCCCGCCTCGAGTTCGGAGCGGGGTCCTGGTGGTCGGACCACAACGAGGCCGGTCTCGTGGATCCCACGCTGCGCATCTCGGTGGCTGGCAACGAGCTCTGGAGCGAGCGACCTCGACGCCCCGACTTCCTCCATCAGACGCGCTGGAACGAACACGAGATTTCGCTCGAGCCCTGGGCGGGCAAGCGTGTCGAGTTCGTCCTGCGGGCCGAAGGGGCCCCCGGCGTCTTCGGGGCGGCCCTCGTACGTGAAACCGAAACCCGTCCGATCGGGCCGAACTTGATCCTGATCTCGATCGACACTCTGCGCTCCGATCACGTGGGAGCGTACGGCTACGAAGGTGGGACAACCCCCAACATCGACAAGCTGGCGCGCAGTGGGTTTTTGGTGCGAGACTTCACCGCCCAGTCGCCGTACACCCTGCCTTCCCACGTCAGCATGTTCTCGGGGCAATTCCCGTCGGTACATGGAGTGCTGGGCCCGGGGTACGCGATCGCTCCCGAGCGCACGCCGATGCTGGCGGAGATTCTCAGCCAGCGGGGTTACTCCACACGCGCCTTCACCGCAGGGGGGTTCGTCAATCCCGCCTTCGGTTTCGATCACGGTTTCGATGCGTATTCGAACCTCGATCCCTTCCGCTACAAGGGCTCACCCCACGCGGCGGGCTTGATCGAGCGACGGCCGGAGCGGTACTCCCAGGAGCTCTTCGAACGCTACGGTCCACAGGCGATTGCTGCATGGGTCGAGGGGCATGCGGATGAGAGCTTCTTTCTCTTCTTGCACTCCTACACCGTCCATGATTTCGACCCACCTCCCGACTACCTACCTGAATCCCAGGACGGAGAGCGCATCGACCCCCAGCCGTACATGCATCACGAGTATGTGGCTGAGCACGGGATCACCGAGGAGATCCTCGAGGACATCATCGAGTACTACGATGGGGCCCTTCGCTACGTGGACGAAATCCTCGGACGACTCTTCCAGCAACTCGAGGAGCTGAAGATCGCGGACCGCACGGTCGTTGTGGTCACCTCGGATCACGGCAAGGAACTGGGCGAGCGGGGGTTGATCATCCACGGCACAACGCTGTACGAGGAGATGACCCAAGTCCCCTTCATCCTCAGGGTTCCGGGCATGTCGCCGCGCGAAGCCGAGCAGCCGGGCATGTTGATCGACGTTGCGCCTACGGTGCTGGGGGCGCTCGGCATCACCCCGGATCGGCGCATGCAAGGGCGCAATCTCCTGGGCTCCCGCGACGCGTCTCCACGGTTCATCTGGAGCGAGGTCGATCAACTAGCACACAAGTATGCCTTGCGTGCCCCGGACGGTTGGAAGCTCATCCATGGACCGGACGAAGACGATCTCTTCTTCCCGAACGAGAATCCTTGGGAACTCTACGATCTAGGCCAGGATCCTGGCGAACGGAAGGATCTGGCGGGGAAGAAGGAGGAGATGCGGAGGCAACTCGAGGCCCAGCTGGAAAAGAACCGCTCCAGCCTGCGCGCGATCGGCGAGAACCTGGGGCGCTTGGGTGCGCAGGATCTGGACGATGAGACATCGGCCATGTTGCGCCAGCTGGGGTACATGGGCGGACCGGACGACTAGAATCCCTCGAGTACCCCGAGCTTGGCGAGTGAATCCATGATGTGCCCGGTCAGAATTCGATGCCCCAGGGGATTGGCGTGGGCATCTGCGGCGCTAACGGCGATGCCCCGTGCGTAGTCTTCCTGGCTGAAGGCGATCGAGTCGTAGGGGATCGCCTCCTCTGCGCAAAAGGCCTCGAGGGCGTCCGCGAGCCGGCTGCCCTTCTGGTAGTCGAGGATGATGAAAGGTACACCGCTCGCCCGACAGAACTCGTGCATGCCACGCAGGGCTATCTTCGAGCGCTCCCATCCAGACTCGAGCGACAGCCCCATCTCCTCGGCGTGCTCGCTGGAGCCCTGCTGGCCGGCGGGGTGCGATTGAATGAAGATATGCTGCAGGTTGGCCTGGATGTTGGGGAGGTACGGGCGCAGCTTGTTGATCAGCTGCACGCGGCGGAGAAAGCTCTTCGCCTCGGCAGTCATTTCCACCGGGTTCACCTCGCGCGACTCACGAACCTGTGCCGTGGAGACGATGTCGTTCTCCACGAACACATGAACCACGAGATCCGCATCGCACTCGGGGCCGACCTCCTGCAAGACGCCGAGCTCCTGGGACGAGTCGTGTAACAGGTGACCCGCATTGACCGTGTCCCATTCCTTGCCCGTGACGGTTTCGAGTTCCGTTTGGCAGTAGTTGACGAACGTGTCCTCGTCACCTACCCCCCAACCCAGAACGACCGAGTCTCCGAGGAAAACGACGCGGCGTCGCCCTTCTGGCTTCGGTAGGACGAGCTCGGGACCACGTAGACCGAGGGCGTTCGTCCGGAAGACGTAACCCCGCATCTCAACGTGCTTGTTGGGCCTGTGCCGAAAGAGCCGTGGGGAGGACACATCGGGAACGACGATCTCGTTGCGGTAGAGGCTCTGGTTGACGCCCTGCGCCACGGCGCCGAAGGGATCGAGGATGCCCCCCAGCCACTCTCCCAGGAGCACGGCCAATCCGAGGGCCAGTATCGTGATTCCGGCTCGAACCGAGATCGTGCGTAGTTTCATTCTGCTCGGTGACACCTGTCCTAGTTTACCCGAGGCCGGCGTTCTCTTAGGCGTTCCGAAGGAAGTCCCAGTCTACTTGGTCTGGATCTTCGATCTTCGGCGGGCCGTGCAGGACGGCTCCTCAGGCCACGCGCTTTTTGAGCCCGCAATGGGCTTGGAACTCGCGGTCGGCCTGATCGGGATCATCAGCGTGATAGCGCACGATCTCTCGCAGCAGATCGAAGGAGCCGAAGTCCACGCCGAGGAACTCGAAGGCGATCTTTCCATCGCCGATGCGCTCGACTCGCGCCTGTGCGAGAATCGGTGTCTCGACCGAAACGAAGATGCGGACCTGAGCAATTGTCCCCATCGGAATCTCTTGCTCCGTGGCCACCTGGACGCCCTTGACGCTGAGATTCAGCGGAGCATCCACCAGGATCACAGTGTCTTCAAAACGCACTTCCACAGGGAAAGAGACCTGGACACGTACAAACGAGCGTTGTTCGGAACTCATCGTGCCTGGTTGGGCAGGGGGTGCAGCACCTAGGCGGCTTTGAAGTAGTTCGACTTTTCCTCGGCGATTCGCTGAAAGGAATCGCCTCGGGCGAACTCGCCGGTTCCCAGAAGGAGGAAACCCTCGGGATGCAGGACGCTCCGGACGTTGGTGAGAATGGCCTGTTTCATCGGTTCGCTGAAGTAGATCATCACGTTCCGGAGAAGGATAAGATCCATCGGCGGCATGGGAGGGAAGGAGCGTATCAAGTTCAGCTTCTTGAACTCGATCATGCGCAGGATCTCGTCATCGACGGCCCAGCGCATGTCTTCCTTGCGGAAGTATTTGACCAATAACTTGGCGGGTAACCCCCGCGCGATTTCGATCTGTGAGAATCTGCCTCTCTTGCAGCGCTCCAACATCTCGTCGGAGATATCGGTCGCAGTGAAGTTCACTTTCCAGGTTCGCAGCTCCGGGAAGCTCTCTCGAAGCAACATGGCGAGGCTCAGAGGCTCTTGCCCGCTCGAGGTTGCGCCACACCAGATGTTCAAAGTCATGGAGGGTTGCTTGCGAGCGATGATCGACGGGAGGATGGTCTCGCGCAGGGTGTCGAACTGACTGATGTCTCGGAAGAAAAAGGTCTCGTTGGTCGTGAGGGCATCGACCACGAGCTCCTGCATCGTGAGGTCACCACCAGCGACTGCACTGGCGACGTCCGATGTGGACGACAGCCCCAGGGTGGAGGCGATCGGCCCGAGCCGGCTCTCGACCAGGTACATCTTGGTGTCACTGAGCACGATTCCGGATCGGCTCACGACGAGACGCTTGATCGTTTCGAAATGCTGCCGCGAAAGGGGCACGGTCTATCTTTCCAGCAGTCCGAGTTGTTTGAACTTCTCGACGAGATCGCCCGCCGAGAACGGCTTCATAACGAACTCATCCGCTCCGGCCTCGAGGGCCTTTGCGACTCGCTCCATCTCCGTTTCCATGGTCACCATGACGATCTGCAGTTTCTCGAGGCCTTCCAGGCGGCGGACCTCCTCGACGAGCTGGAGACCGCTCATACCGGGCATGTTCCAATCGATCAGCGCGACATCCGGGGGCTCCGTGTGTTCTTCGAGCTTCAGCAAAGCCTCGTTACCAGAGGTCGCCTCGCAAACCTCGAAACCGAGGCTGGTCAGCGCCCTTCCTAGCATGGCGCGGGCGACAGACGAATCGTCGACGAGTAGGGCTTTCATTTCATGCCGTCGCTTGCGAATCCAGCGTAAAGAACTGCGTGATCCCCCTGGCCAGGGGAATCGGCATCAGCTGCAGCACTTCGAATTCCTTACCCTCGAGTTCCATCGCGCTCGACAAGGCGAGACTGCGATCGATGTGTTCCAGCGCCCCGCTGAACTTCTCCTTGACAGCCAGACCATGCAATCGCAAGTCGTCCACCGCCTGGGAGATCTCTTGAGGAAAGGGGGCCTGTGCTCCGGAGTCGATGGCGCGGGTTCAATGCTCGCCGGCGAGACACATCGATCCGGAGCTTTTGGGTCGATCGGCTATCAGGAGCCGAGTACCTGACTCAGGCTGGTACCGATCTTCTCCGGTGTAAACGGCTTGCTGACGTAGGCATTCGCGCCCGCCGCCATGGCCTCGGAGATCTTCTCCTGGGAGGATTCGGTCGTCAGCATGACCACCGGCGTCTGGTACTGCTTGCGAGCTTCCTTGAGGAAGGTCAAGCCGTCCATTTCAGGCATGTTCCAGTCGCACAGAATTAGGTCTACGACCTGGTTCGTGAGCACTTCGAGAGCCTCGATGCCGTTGGCGGCTTCCAGGACCTCACCCAGATCGATGCCTGCCTGGCGTAGCGTACGAGTGACCATTTTCCGCATGACGGCGGAGTCGTCGACCAGAAGCACTTTCAGAGACATGGTGTGGACCTTTTCTGTGTTGTTTTTGTTGTGAGATGTTCTGCTTGGCTTAGTCGCGCCAGACTTCGATCGAGACGAGTCCACGACTGAGTTGATAGAGCAAGGCTCCGCCGGATTCGCGCGGCAGGTCGGGGGCGGTGGTCAGGGGTGTCGGGATCGACAGCTGGAAGTCGTCGTCCGCGCCGCCCAGACGGACCTTGAGGGCCCCGCAGATCATGTTTGCGCACTCGCCCATGGCGTCCGAAACGTCGTCGTGGGAGAGTTCTTCCGCATCCATCATCAGCATGCTGCCGGCGATGTTCTGTCCACCTTCGGGCGAACAGCGAACGACAACTCGTCCATTCACTTTGCCCGAGAAGGACAGTTCGAAACCGCTGCCACTCGAGATTGCCGAGACATCGACGGACTTCGGGGCAGCAGCCTCCAGTGTTTCCTCGGTCGAGGTGACCTGAGTGAACTCCTCCGTGACCATCATGGATAGAATTTCCTCGGTCGCTTCGGAGAGAAAGGAAAGTAGTTCTGAGTTCTCAGGAATCGTCACAGGAAGTCTCAGCCAAAAGTAGGGATAGGAGCGGGGCGATTTCTAAGACTCGCACTTAGAGGCCCCGGTTCTTGAGATCAATCCCGTCTAGGTGCTATGGCCTGTCGCTTTCTCGGGACGGAGGAAAGGAATCCGTCAGGAAGAGCACGAGGGCCGGGGGAAGAAACGACCGGGTGCGGG
>CBFIHP010000006.1:219272-284923 GCA_965662355.1 Planctomycetota bacterium
GGCCCCACCCGGTGGATCAGATAATGGATTAGCGGGTCGAGGCAGTGGGCTCAGCTCTTCGGAAGCCAGGCGAGAAAACGCCCCTCGAGGCAGTCTTCTTCGAAGAGCGCCTCTGTTCCTGGCGCGGAGAGCGGAATGCCGTAGATCTCCTGGAACAGTCGCGGCAGACCGCGTTGCTCGCGGGGATTCGTCACTGCGCGTAGCAACTCCGAGAAGCGCTTCTTGGATTCCACGGTCTTGCCTGCCCCGTGGGCGCGCAGCCAGCCCAGGAAGCCCACCCGGTAGGCCCTCAGGAGCTCGGCATAGTCGCCGATGTATTCGCGCGGCGGGGGAGTCAATGCCTTGGGCCCGAGAAAGGGCGCCGCCATCAGCCGCTTGCCCGATTGGCTGTCGTTGTTGATACGGAAGCGACCGAGCTTCTCGGCCTCTTTCTTTCCGCGCTTGCCACCGGCTTTCTGAGCGCCTTTGAGGACTCCCCAGAAGCGGTCCTTTCCCTTGTCCGCGCGCCAGCGGCTGTCGGCATTGGTTGGCGGCAGGAAACCTCCATTGGGGTTGCCCCCCGGAACGAAGACCGAGCGGCCACTCGTCGAGCGGCTCTTCAGATCACCGTCGGAGCGGGTATCGACCTCGCCATAGATCTCGATCACGAGGTCGTTCGCAAGCCCAGCAGCAAGCATCGGTTCGATCTTGCCCCGGGAAACACTCTCCATGAGCGAGCGCACACCGAGCTGGACGACGTGTTCTTCGATCGCCTTCTTGTTGCGTCCATCCATGGGGATGACGTCGGAAAGATCATCCTTCGCACGGGGGCCGGCGTAGTCCATACCGATGACCCGTGTGCCATCGAAGTCGAACATCGTCCAGTTCTCGAGCCCACTGACCCAATAATGGTTGCGCAAGTCCGGCCGCAAGAGCCCGACCGTGCAGGCGAACTCGACGAGGTCGCGCCGTTCCGGCTGGAAGACGATACGAGCGGGAATCAGCTGCACTTCGCGGGCCAGTGGCCCGCCTTGCAGGCAATAGGCGTTGAAGGCCTCGAGCGCGTCCACGATGGCCTGCTTGGGCTGCAGCACCTCGATCAGGGACTGTCCGCGAAAGGCATCCGGATCGGAGAAGAGCCTGGGTCTTACGCTCTTCAGCCACTTTGTCAGGACCTTGATGGCTGGCTTCGTGTCCTTGACGACAGCCTTCCTTGCCTCGGGGCCTGCGAGCCACGAAAGGAACTCGTTCTGGGCCTTCAGCAAGGCGCCCAGGGAGGTCGTGATGCGTTTGCACCAGCGCGGATCCTGGAGGGCTTCGGGAGGGATGCGTAGCTCGAGGGCACCCCAGTCGAGGCGCGTGAAGCGCTCGTCCAGGAGGTTCTCGAGCTTGAGCTTCGGAGTGCTTTCCGGGCCGTACTCCTGTCGCGCCAGCCAGCGCTGCGCGAGCTCGTCATACAGAAGATCCTTTCGGGATCCGGAGCTGGAGGGGGACGACCCGGGAATCGTCCTTTGTGCGAGAGGCGTCGCGGTTCCTGGGGAGGAAAGTGCTACGAGAGCGGCGACGACGAATCCTGCCAAATTCGTCATGGGATCTGCCTTGTTGGCTTGGGTTCAGTAGGTGGCGAACAATCGAGGAGCCACCCTGAGTCACGCTTCGCGATCGACCGAAATGGAATGGCCCTGCTCGCCCTTCCTGGCCGCTCGCGACCCTGCTTGGTTGCGACTCGAGGAGACTCTCTCGATGTTCCTAGGGGGACTACGACACGGACTGGTGTTTGTTTCCTCTGTATTTCATAGACCTTCCGGAAGCGGGATCGTTGCAAGGATTCTCGTCCTTTGTCGCGACCACCTGTCGCGACCACTTTCGGGGCCTTGTCGGCCTTATCGGCATTCCTAGATACCTTCCATGAATGCTGATTCAAGCCTGTTTTTCAGGCCGAATTCAGCCCCGGAGGGCGGGCCTGGGGTGGTCCCTGACCCGTTTCTTAGCGACAGGCTGACTAATGCGAATCGTCCCCGGTGTAGCCCAGATTTTTCAGCTGTTGCTGGGTTCTGGCATCCAGCTCGGTCTCGTTCGTCGAGCGTAAGGGGTACGTGCTGCGAAAGGCCTTCATGCGCTCCGCGAGCTCCTTCGGCCCCTCGCCCAGGTTGGAGCGCTCGTCCGCGTCTTGAGCGAGATCATAGACCTCGTCCTGCCCGGGCCCCTGAATCCACTTCCACGCCGAGCGACGCAGCGCCAGGAGTTCTGCCTGATGTTCCCATTCCTCGGCGAAGAGGGTGTCGGCAAAGGACTCCTCCCCGCGGATGGCACCCAGGAGCGAGCGTCCTGCTATGTCCCTCAGGGGCTCGAGTCCGGCAAGTTCGAGTAGCGTCGGGGCGAGGTCAAGGGTGCCGACCTGTTCCGCCACCCTGCGGGGTGCGAGCCCCGGGCCCTGCAGAAGAAGCGGAACACGCAAGAGATCGTCGTGCAGCCGACCTCCGTGATGCACACGTCTTGTCTTCACGTCGAACCCCTCACCGTGATCCGAGGTCAGCGCGATGACCAAGTCGCGTTCACCGCTGCGTTCCCGTACGAGGCGTAGCAGTTCTCCTATCGAGCGCTCGACATCGCTCAGGCGCTCGTCATAGATCGCACGGAACCAATCGAGTTCGTCCGCGTCGGCGTAACTTAATTCGTCGGGGTGTACCGAAAAGCGCTTGGCAAAGCGCGGCGGGGGAGTGCGACGATCACGTACGGCATCATCGGTGCGTGGGTCGTACAGGTAGTAGTCGTGAACTTGATAGGAATGGACGAAGAGAAAGAAGGGGCGCTCGGGTTCGGGATGCCAGGCGCGCACCGCGTCGAGGCCCCCGCGCAGTCCGCGATACTCTCGTACGGCGCGCACGATTCCGAACAGGGGTGCGAAGCGATTCTTCGCAACCCGCCAGAGCAAGGGCACGTACGTGCGAAAAGCAGGGAACGAGCGTTCGACGTTCGGATCGAAGTGTTCGAAGCCCTGATCCATGCGGTGGGCAGGGCCGACGAACGCTCCGCCGGTGAAGGCGGCTGTCGAATAACCCGACTCGCGAAAGCGCTCCGCGAGTGTTGTGACGTCCGCCGGGAGTGGATTACGCGCCGAAACGGCTCCATGTTGGGAAGGATATAGCCCCGTCATCAACGACCCCATGGCCGGCAAGGTCCAGGGCGCGGGGCTGATGGCCTGCTCGAAGTAGACCCCTTCCCGCGCGAGCTGTGCCAGCGCGCCGTCCCCCTCGGGGGTGACGCGATCGGCTCGCAGCGTGTCGATCACGATCAAGACCACGTTCGGTGCGGAAGCCGCCACTTTCCCATCGGCGGTCGTGCCCTTTGCGGGAACGGCGCTGCGTAGAAAGGGCCTTGGCTCGAGGAACACCGGTAGAGCCAGTGCGATGCAGACCATGCCGTTGATGCCTGCGACGATCGTTCCCTTCCAGTTCGCACGGAGCGCGACGAAAAGCGCCAGGGCCGGCAAGACCGCGATCACTCCCAGGGCGAGCAGCCCCTTTGGGAACAGGTTCCAGAGAAGCGTGCCTGCTGGGATCGAAGCGAAGCTGATGAGCGCGCCGCGGACCGGGCCACGACTCGAATTCGTTTGTGACAGAAGCAGAGCGACGATCGCCACCCCGATCCCCCCCAGGCACACCGCGCTGCCGACAAGCGCGCTCCTCGATAGAGCGAGGTCCTTCGAGGCCAGGGAAAGAACGTTCAAACCGTTCCCCAGGGCCAAAAGCACACCGAATGCAAGGCCCGGTCGACGTAGCGCACCCGCGACGAGACCCATCGCGAGCCCGACTCCGCCAAGGATCGCGAACGAGAGCGCTGCCAGAACCAACGGCATACGCCACGGACCAGCGGCGATCCAATCACAGAGAGCGAGCGTGAAACCGGCCAGCAACCCCTCGTTCGCCAGGGACATTCGATTCTTTGTCGTGCGGATCACCATGGGCGTGGATTGGGAGCGCGCTCCAGATTCGTCCGGGCGGCTCATGTTAGCCAGCACGAGGCGTCCTGATACGTAAAAGACTGACAGTAAGCGATGAAAGGTCCTGGAGCCAAACGAACAGGTCAGCGCTTCGGGAGCAGTTCAACCTCACTGAAGCCGACTCTTCCTGCCGGCGGACCCACCGTCTCCACGATCGAGATCTTCAGTTCCTGAAACCGCGACTTCCCAAGGTCTATCTCGGTCTTGATGGCCACGTGCGGATCCATGGCGATCTCGATTGTCTTTTTGCCATCGAAGGAGAGCGCCACGCGGGAAGCGCGGCGATCCAGCGCATTCCGCAGGCGCGGGTTGGCGTGGGTCAGGACCAGGCGCCCACCTCGTTGCTTGCGTTTCAGTCGGATGATCACCGTTGGCTCGGAGTCATCGCGATTCGCCAACCAGGCAGTCTTGTAGTTTCCGTCGAGAAGCGGCGAGGTTTTTTGCTCCTCCTTCTTTGAGCCAATGCGCTCGTCGGGGAGCGGGGTCGAGACGCTGACTTTGGAAACGAACATCGGCAGCCGGTTCTCGGCGGGATGATGGAGGTAGCTGAGCGAACGCTCTTCGAAGAGTGTATCGATACGGAGCTGGATGGGAGCCGAGTGCAATACGACATCGGCTTTCCTCGTCGGGGGAACGACGTGAACTCGCGCCGTGAGCGTCCACTGGCCGTTGCGTTCGAATTGGTGGGAGCAGGGGAAGCGTACGGAGCCCGACGGGGCATCCGGATGGCCCGCGACCGTCTGGATGAGGTGGGGCTCTTTTTCGCCCGTTCTCTGCAACAGGTATTCGACCGAGCGCACGCGCAGCCCGTCCGCCGTTTCGCCCTTCCAGGCATACGTCTCCAGCGCGGCTTGCTTGAACTCGGCGATGTACATCTTGACCCGCCCATCGCCCTGGGCGCGGACCAGGACATCGGTCTCGGCCAGGCTCGATGCGTAGGTCCTAGGACGTAAGCTGGAGCGTTGGCCGCTGCGGGGCAGTGATGCCCGCTTGAGAAACAAGAGCGCCAGCAGGGTGTCTGTCTGTCGATCCGAACCCCAATAACCGTCCTTGTGCTGGACGCTGATGAGGTAATCGGCGCCTTCCTGATACCAATTGCGACCGCCGATTTCGCTCAATCCGAGCAGGCTGGCCACGCGCTCGATGCCATAGAGATAGAAGTAGTGGTGGCCAACGCCCCCGGGGTTTCTCGTGTGGTCGAGATTGTCTCCGATCCAGACGATGCCCTTCTCCCGCGCTTCTTCCATATCGGTGCGATGCTTGCGGGGTAACTTCTTGCCCACGGCGCGTTCGGCGAGGTTGAGGATGCTCAGACCGGCCGTGGTCATCGAGCCAGTCACGGCTTTGCCCGGCCAGTAGTAGAAGCCCGCGGCCTCGGCCATGTCGCCATTCGCAAGTTGGACCTCGTGCGAGCGCCCCATGTTGCGCAGCGTGCCGGTGATGATGTTCTGCCAGGTCTTCACCGGAGCCTTGATCCCGTGTCTCGCGGCAGCATTCAGGGCGAGCGCCGTGAACAGCGTGTTGGAAAGGTCAGGTTCTGCGCGAGTCCCCCCATCCGGATGTATCGGATAGCCGAACTGCCCCGAACTCTCCTGCCAGTCGACGAGGTCGCCCACGCGGTCTTTCATCCACTTCTTGTCTGCGGCTTTCCCCAGTTCACTCAGGGCAAGAATCTCGCACGCAGCTGTGTACGTGAAGGGACCTCGGTTTTTCTGCGCGTAGTGGATGGCCTTCTGGATGACCTGGTGGGAGGCAGGAACCCCCATCTTCAAGAGCGTGTAGGCGGTGTAGGCCGCATGGCCGCCCCGGTAGTTGGAGTGGGCTTCCCACGAACCATCGAGCCACTGCTGGTCGATCATCCAGCGCACGCCGTTTTCGATGGCTGCGTCGATGCTGGGCCCGTCCGCTCCCCTTGGTTCGGTCATCTGAAAGGCGTACCCGCCGCCCGCCTGGCTCAACTCGATCAACAGGTGATTCGTTCCCGGTTGAAACTCGAAATCGCAGGCGCCATCACCGATTCGCAGGCTGCGGTGAACTCGCTGGTCGATCAACAACGTGCCGTTCCACCAAAGACGCAGTCCATCATCACTGCCGATCAAGACGGAGAACTTTCCCTCGCTTGTTGCTTCGAACGTGCGGTGCAGGAAGATGCGGGAGTTGTCGCGGAGGGCGTCCGGAAAGGCAATGCGGATCTCGATCATGCCGACGTCGAGAGCACTCGAGGTTCCTACTCCACCCTCCAGGTTCGTCCAGGCGCACGGGGCTGCGTCAAAGCCCACAGGTGTTTCGAGACCCGGCCCTGCACCGTTGAGATGGAAGGCCTCCAGCGTTTCGAAAGGCAAAGCGTTCTCGGCGCCCTTGTCCCAGGAATAGGGGAAAGGGCCGAGCGCGCGCCAGGGACCCCAACCCTGGGCAGCGCCAAGACTGACAAAGCCGAAGGCAAGGAAGGGGGTGAGGGTCGATAATACGCCGAGCATCAGGGTGATGCTGCCAGCATACAAAACCGTGGCGTTTCGGGTCCTCTGACGTCTACTCGCTTTGGTTCTCTGCCTGCAAGCGCTGCAGGTAACGCTCGAGGCGACCGGCGAGCAATCTGGGCCTGGACGAGGGCCCCAGGCGACACCTCAGCCGACAACCTTGACCACCCGCCCCACGCTCTTTGAGAACACGACTTGTTCGGCGCTCTTCTCGACGACCACGACCAGCATCCTGGGCCTGAGGTCATGGGGAGTCTCGTCGCTTCGTGCATGGTTCGGGTGGGTACGGAAGCCCCTTTATGGCTCGCCCAACCGAGTGGGGGCCATCGGGTGCCTATCGGTTCGGTTGCCCGGGCCCTTCAGCGCTGCCGGGGCATGCACTTTCTTCCGGGTCCCGCCCGTAACGCGAGCCGGTGGTATCCTTCGCGGAGGGCCCTCTGTCCGCCGGCCCATCGAGCATGCTTACGTACCTCACCAGCCTGGTGCTCTTCCTCGTACCAGCACAGAAGCCCGCGCCGCAGGAGAGCCCTATCTACGAGGCTCCCCGGGCCAGTATCGAGGGACGCTTCTTCCTACCCAGCGGTGATCCTGCAGAGGGCGTCGAGCTGCGCTTGAGCGTCACTCCGAACAGCACCCTGAGCGGGCAGCCGGGCACCGCTCCCATCGAGCACACTACATACAGCCAGGCCGACGGAGGTGTCCAGTTGGATTTCGAGCCGAGGGGGGCGCATCGCTACGAGCTCTCGGCGAGTCACGAGGACTTTGCACCGGTTTCCTGGCGCTGGTCGACCGCTCGCAGTGGAGCGCTCTTCAAGCTGGGTGAAGTCACCTTCGAACGAGCGGGCATTCTCGAAGGCAAGGTCGTCGATCGCGAGGGCCGGCCGATCACGAAGAATTGGCAAGTTCTGGCACTTCCCGAGCGTCAACCCACCCCGCGCAAAAAAAATACGATGCAAGCGGTCGTGCCCCAGGTCCGCTTCGAAGCCGATGGCAGCGACGGCGTCTTCCGCTTCGAGGGGCTACCCGAGGGGTCGTGTCGGCTGCGTCTGCACCTCGAGGGCGCCGGCTGGTTGGACGGACCTGGCGTCGTTATCGCGGATGGAAAAGTCGTGGAAACCGAACTTCGTTACGACGGACCGGACCTCGAGCGTCGCATTCACATTCAGCTGGCGACCCGCCCTCTGACCTCTGCATGGCCCGACCTGCGCCGCGTCATCCTGCGCGACGACAACGGCGGATGGTGGCGACCGTTCATCAGCGAGAAGGTTCACCGTGGACTCGACTTCGAGGGCCTCGAGCCGGGCCTCTATCGGCTCGAGATCAACGATCCACACTTCGAGCCTGTCGTGGTCGAGCATCTGGTGCCCGGTCAAGGAACGAACCGCGTCTATCTCACGGGCAGAAACGCGCTACGGCTGATCGTCTACGAATCGGAGTTCGAGGGGCCGTTGGAGCACTACGAAGTGAAGCTGCGCCTGGGGCGTAGCCTGTTTCCACCGCTC
The DNA here is from genome assembly GCA_965662355.1 of Planctomycetota bacterium. Taxonomy (GTDB): domain Bacteria; phylum Planctomycetota; class UBA1135; order UBA1135. The sequence goes on from CBFIHP010000006.1 coordinate 227,234, forward strand.
GACGATCCCTGGCGTGGGATCTTCGGATCGGGCAACGTCTCGCGCCCGTCCACGGTTCGTCTGCACAGCGCCTCACAGCCGGCCTTGGCGCGCGGTTTCCTGGGCGGCCTGGTGCCCGGGGACTGCACATTGTTGGTCTCGGCGCCGGGTTACGCGACGACCTACCATCCCCTGGATATGAAGAGCGGCGATTTCAACATCGTCGAGATCGGGCTGAACAAGGGGGGAGAGCTCGCGGGCGAGGTCGTGGACGTGGAAGGCCGGCCGGCCTTGCGTGGAACATCCGTGGCCCTCTTTCTGCCTGGCGAGGAAGAGCTTCTTCCCCTGGATCGCTACTTCGGCGATGAGTTTCCTCCGCCGAACATGCTGGGCCGCGGCTACGAACGAGCCCAGGCGCGGACCGACGTGCGGGGCGCGTTTCTGATGATGAGCGTGACCCCGGGCACGTACCTTCTGCGGGCCCAATCACCGAATCGACGCATAGGGATCCTGCAAGAGGTCGAGATCATCGAAGGGCAGACGACACGGGTTCGCTGCCTCCTCGAACCACGCTGAGCTTTCGTCGATTGACGTTGATTGGCTGCTGATCTACTGGGGCAGGACCCAGCCCAAGCCGGCCAGGTACTCGATGAGGCGTTCCGCGAGAATCCGATGTCCCCGTGCGTCCGGGTGAACGGGATCCTCCGGGTCGATCCGTAGCTCGTCGAGTCCGACCCTCTCGAAATCCTCCTGCACCTCCAGGACCACGATGCCGCGGTTCAGGGCCAGATACCGAACGATCTCGTAGGCCTGGGCAAACGTGGGCTCGGAGTCCAGGTAGGGCACGATCAGAAGGGCGGCTTTAAATCCCCTCTCCCGAGACAATTCAGCCAGCCGATCGAGGGCGAAAACGAAACGTCCCACGCGTGCCGGCGAAGAGAACCAGCGCGGGGGAATGCGCCGCGCCAGGGTGGACTCCAGAAGGCTCTCGTCCTGGCGCTTGGCTTGCAGGTCGGCCCGCAGTCGAAGCATGAGTTGCTTCAGATCCTGATCGTCGTCGAGGCTCGTGACTTGATCCGCGAAGGCCTTGGCGTAGATCTCGTCTGAGTTCCAACCCACCGTCTCTCGCCGGCGTTCACGCTCATCGAAGAAGCCGCGCACGGCCTGCGCGATGCGCGAGGCATAGATCGGGTTTTCGCGATCGGACTCGGACCACGAGTGCTCCATCGTGACCGAGACGATGCCGAGGTCGTTGACGCAAAAACCCAGGACGACGAGGTCCGGGTCGAACTGCAGACCCGTGTGCTCGAGCATGGCGACCTCCTGAACCGTGTCGTAGCCACCGACTCCCAGGTTCAGGACGTCCACCGGTTGCGTGGTACCACGTTCTTTCAGCCCTTCCTCGAGGAGTTCGGAGTAGGTCTCTTCCGGAGTCAGATGGTTGCCAAAAGTGATCGAATCTCCGAGGACGCAGACCCGCAGGCTACCGTTCTTCTCCAAGGGATACTCCGTGTCCCGGAAGCCGTGTGAATTGATCATCACGTAGGTCCCCCAGCCGGGCCCCTCGGTGGAGGGCGCCAACTCGTAGCGAAGACGGGCGTCGCTTGAGGCTCGTAGAACCTGCCCCTTGCCGCCGAGGGCGGCTTCCATGGGGGAATAGCCACTTATGCGCAAGCCGATTTCCACGGCCACCACGGCGAACCCCGTCGAGAGAAGGGCAGCCAGGAGTTTTCTTTGTGTCTTCGAGTGCATCGCATCCGATTGATCGGCTACCCAGGCCCGCGGCTGAACGTCCTCACATCTCTTTGCGGTTTTCGGGCGGCTCGGATACCTTGTTGGCGTGGATAGTGAAAAGGTCGTTCCCTCGAGTCCGTTTACGCCTGGACCGTCGATTGTTTACTTCATCACTCACCCGGAAGTGGAGATCAATCCGCGCGTTCCGGTCCCGGAATGGGGCCTTTCCGAGCTCGGTGAACAGCGCATGCGTTCCTTCCGGTGCAACTGGATGGCGCGGCTCGGCGCTGTCTATGCAAGCTCTGAGAAGAAGGCTCGTATGAGCGCCATGATCCTGGCCGAAACCGCCGGATTTTCCCGCAAGGCGGTACGCACATGTCCGGATCTGGGCGAGAACATTCGCACGGCTACCGGCTACCTGCCCCCCGAAGAGTTCGAAATGACCGCCAGCCTCTTCTTCAAGCACCCGAAGGAAGAGATTCGTGGCTGGGAAAGCGCTAGCCACGCCCAAAAACGCATTATCAACGCCGTGGCCGGCGTCCTCGAGCGCAAAATCGTGGGGGACGTCGCCATCTGCTCCCACGGCGCCGTGGGCGCACTGCTGCTGTGCCACCTGAAGGGCGTTCGAATCGATCGAACGATGGACCAACCCCGTAACGGTGGTGGGAATTACTTCGCCTTCGATAGCGAATCGAAGACGGTGTTCCACGGCTGGCGGGCGTTCGAAGAATAGGGACGTCGCTACTCCTCGGGGTCGCCCTCGAAGCAATACAGGGCTGTCTGCGAGCGGATGAATACCTGTCCGTCTGCGATCGCGGGGGTGGACCAGATCTCCTCGTCGATGCGATGGGTCGAGAGGAGCTCCCATTCCGGATTCGCCGTGATGACCGAGAGCTGCCCGGACTTCGAGGCCAGGAGAATCTTGCCCCCGGCGGCGACGGGGGAGGCGTAGTAGGACTCCGGCTCCGCGACGCGGCCCTGCTTGACCTGCTCGCCCGACTCGGTATCGACGGACGTGAATATGCCCCCCTCGGCGATCAGGAAGATCGTGTCGTTGTACATCACCGGGGAGGGGATGTCGGGTAGGGAGCGGCGGTCGGTGAATTTCCAGGTGACATGGGATGAGGTCACGTCGCCCTTGCCGGAGGGGTCGATCGAGAAGAGTCCGCCCGTTGCTCGGCCACAGGCGACGGCGTATTCCCAGTCTTTGGCGTCGAAGGCGTCGTCGTCGTTGAGATCGAAGATGAACCAGGCCATCTGCAGGAATTCGTGGTCCCACTCGTCACGGTTGATGAGCTTGTCGTCGTTCTTGTCGCGTTCGGCCAGGATCTCCTCGAAGCTACCTGCGAACTTGGGAAGGCCGATCGCCGAGGGCGCCTGCATGAAGGCGTTGATGTAGCAACGGTCTCCATCGATGACGGGAACCGACTTGCTCTGCCAGGCCGAGCCGTCGATCCACCAGAGTTTCTCACCGGAGTCGACGGCGTAAGAGCAGATCTGGAAAGAGCCCGAGACGATCAGCTGGGCGGGCTTGCCCGCGGGCGCATAGACCGCGGGAGTTGCATAGCTGTGCGTGACGCCAGGGCGTTCGACCTTCCAGCGCTCCTTGCCGCTCTTGCGATCGTAGGCCACCACATAGGCGGATTCGTCCTGGTCGACTTGCAGCATGACCAGTTCGCCGTGCACGATGGCCGAGGTCGACATGCCGTGGGGGATGTTGAACGGGCCGATCTGATGGGACCAGAGCTCCTTGCCCTTGATGTCGTATCCGACGATGCCGTAGCTGTGGAAGACCGAGTACACACCGACGCCGTCGGTGACTGGCGAGGGTGCCGCGGGGGAGTTCATGCCCGGGCGTTGCCCATCGAAGTCGACCTTCTTGCGCCAGAGCTCGCTACCGTCGAAGCGATCGAGGCAGATCGTCCACAGGTTCTTGCCCTCGGCCGCTGTCAAGAACAGCAGATCCCTGGCAATCGTCGGCGACGAATAGCCCGCGGGAATCTCGACGCGCCACTGCAGATTGACCTCGGGGTCGAGTGCATCGGGGATCGCCGTCTTGGAGAGTCCCGTTCCGTTCGTGCCTCGAAAGCCGCCCCAGGCGGGGGTCTCGTCTTCGTGCGGGAGGAGGATTGTGACTGCTAGGAGGGCAATGACGTGTGCGTACATGGGCTCCAGGCATACCAAAGGTGTACCGATTGCGCCAAAGGCAGAGCGCCGGGGAACCTATCTCGAACGGATTCCCCCTCCGCCGGGTACCGACTAGCGTCCCAGGACGTGTCGCAAGGCCGTTTCGAGGGACTCGTGCTTGAAACTGAAACCCGTTGAAGAGAGGCGCCCGGCACGCACCCGAGCGGAGGCCATCAACAGCGCTTCGGCCATCTCCCCCAGGGCCAGCTTGGCCACGAACGCTGGAAGGGGCAGAAACGCTGGGCGCGACAGGACCCGGCCCAGGATGCGAGCGAAGTCCTTGAAGCGTTCGGGGTGGGGCGCAACGGCGTTGACCGGGCCCTCGAGTCGATCGTCCTCGATGGCGAAGATGATCATCTCGACCAGATCATCCAACGTTATCCAGCTGGTCCAGTTCCGTCCGTTTCCTATCGGACCGCCGAGCCCCAGCTTGAAGGGCAGGAGCATGCGTGCGAGGGCTCCACCCTCGGCGGAAAGAACGACCCCGATGCGCGGGTGGACGACGCGGATGCCGGCCTCGCGCGCGGGGTTGGCCGCTTGTTCCCAGGCGTTGCAAACATCGGGTAGAAAGCCACTACCCTGCGCAGCCTCCTCGTCGAGCCACTCGTCACCGCGATCACCGTAGAAGCCGATGGCCGAGGCCGAAACGAGAACGCGTGGACCTTGATCAGCGTTGGCGAGTGTCTCCGCGAGCAAGTGCGTGCCTTCGACACGGCTCTCCTCGATGCGCTCCTTGCGCGCCGCATTCCAGCGCCCAGCCGCGATGTTCTCGCCCGCGAGGTGACAGGCCGCATCGACACCCATGAGCTGGCGTCCGTTCAGTCGCCCCTGGTCGGGATGCCACTGAATTTCGTCAGCGGAAATCGGCGTGCGACGTACGAGGCGCAACACCTGATGTTCTCTTTCCGCGAGCCGTGCGCAGAGGGCCTTGCCCACCAATCCGCTCGCACCCGAAACGATGACCTTCAATAGCTGTCCTCCTCAGACATGTTTGATACGCCATCGTCGCTTCGCTTTCCACTCCCCTGCCGTCATACTCGCTGCCGACTGGAGCCCTTGGCTAGATAGCCGATCCCCAGATAGCGATCCATGGAACGTCACACCCTGAGCATCTCGAAGACCGCCAGGTACTTCATGGCGGGCGAACCTGGACCTGAAGTCACTGACGTCTGGTTCTGCTTTCACGGCTATGCCCAGCTGGCCGGCGCATTCCTCCAGGAATTCGACGGCCTCACAGCGCCCGAAAGACTGTTCGTCGCCCCGGAGGGGCTATCGCGTTTCTACAGGCGCGGTGGTGGGGGAGACATCGCCGCATCGTGGATGACGAGCCTCGAGCGCACCGATGAAATCGAGGACTACGTCCGCTACATCGATGCGGTCCGCGGTCAAGTCTTCGGCAACCTAGATCCGGCCACCCGCGTTCACGCCCTCGGCTTCTCCCAGGGAGCGGCAACCGCCGCTCGCTGGGCGCTTCTCGGTTACTCCCCGGTCAAGCGCCTCATCCTCTGGGCAGGCGATGTTCCCCCGGACCTGGACCTCTTGTCTTGTCGCAGCCGACTCCAGAGCACCGAGCTCGTCATGGTGCGCGGCAACGCCGATACGTGGCTCTCCGAGGATCGCTGGCTAGCCGAAAAAGAACGCCTGCGTGTCGCGGGCATCGCCTGTCGTTTCATCGATTTCGAGGGCGGCCACCAGCTTGATTCCGATGTTCTGGATCGGCTGGTGTGAAACCACGCGAAGCTCACAAAAGCTAGGGCAAGAATCCCTTCTTGTTCTTCAGCTTCCGTGGCAGATACTCCTCGATCACGAAGTTCAACCCCCACTTCGCGAGCGCCTGCTGTTCCGCACGGACCCCCATCTTCAGGAGATCGGTCAAGCCCTTGACCCAAGGCGTATGGGACTTGAAGAACGGGTCGTTTTTCAAAGCATCCTTTGCGCGCTTGATATCGACCGGCTGCAAGGGGTGCGTGGCGTCCTCGAGCTTGAAGTCTCTGATGTCCTGGGGGGTGACGCCGAGGTACTGGGCTTTGGGGACGCAGAAGAAGCGGTTGATATGAGCTGCGTTTCCGGAGCCGACCTTCAGGGTTCGGTAGATGTTCGCGATGCCGTAGGGGTCACAGTCGACGAAGGCGTAGACCGGGATCTTCTTCGAGTCGGATAACAGGCGGACGAAGCGTCGGGTTGCGCGTGTCGGCACACCGCCCATCTCTACCAGCACGCACTTGGCGCCCTTCCAGTACTTGTGGTTGTTCAGGCGCTGGAACATACCGCCGGTTTCGATGACGAGGACGAACTTGGCGTCGGTCTCGAATTGCAGGTGTTCGACGGAGTGGGGGATGGAGTATGAGCCCGTGCCGAAGCCCGTGCAGTCGATGCGGACGCTGTTGCCCGTCTCCGAATCGCGGTCGATGACAACAAGGTTGCCGGCCACCGAGCCGCCGTGTTCTTCCGGATAGAAGCGCAACTGTTCGCGAGAGAGCCCGTCGAGACTTGCCAGGGCCTCGATGTCGTCCATCACGGCATCGGACTCGGGTTGATCCTTGAACTTGCACTCGCCCCAGTTCTTTGAGACGTAGTACGCTTCTCGTTTCGTGGCGAAGTCGTTGTTTTCGACCATCTCCTTCGAGATGGACATCAAGCGCAGCGTCTGGGCGAAGTTCTTGACCGTGTTGACCGAGAGAGCGCGCGTTTTCGTACCGCGCCCCAACTGGAAGTAGCCGACCTTGCGGTCGTACTTCACGTTGGAGAGCGAACGCACTGGAAAACGAAGTTCGGGCATGATCCGCCCGTTGATCTTCAAGCGAACGCGTTCGGCCGTCTTGATGACCAGGTCGATCGTCTTCTTGTCCAGCGTGGTCAGGGCTCCTTTGCGGCGCGACGTGGTCACGGGCGCGCGCTTGGAGGCGGTCTTTGTTGCCTTCTTGCTGACCTTCTTCTTGGTCGCCTTCTTCTTTGCCATCGGAGATTTCCAGGTGGGGGGGCCGGATCAGAACTTGCGGGAGCGGTGGAGAACGTCTTCGAGGGTCTCCACGGTCTTGTTGCGCTGCGGTTCCGTCAGATCGAGGATCTCCTGCAACGCGATTCCGATGTGCGGGATGTACTTCTCGATATAGTTGCGCTTCTCGAACTCCTTCTGGAGTCGCTTGCCCTTGCGGATGTAGGTGCCCAGCTTGCGCCCGCAATCCTGCAGTCCGAGCTTCAGTTCCTTGACGATCTCCGGGTAGGACGCGATGGCTTCCTTCGATTCGGAGGTGAAGGGCACCCAGACGCTAGCGATGTGAACCAGGATGGCCATCGGAGCGATGGGCAGAGCCCCACGGGGCTGGGTCAGGCCGTAGGAGCGCCAGTTCGTTTGCACGACGGACTTCGTCACCGCACAGGCCGATTGCTGATAGAGCAGCGGAACGCGGTTGGCAAAGCGCAGCACTCGAATCGGTTCGTCCGAACCCGCGACGAGATCCTCGTGAGCAGTCTTCGGGTCCTGGCGCTTCTTCTTGGTGATGCGGCCGGTGTCCGTCAGCTCGAGTCCTACGCCGCCTGGCTTGCCGTAGGCGATGCCGACCTCGATCTGGAAGGGGTTGCCGCGATAAACGGCTGCCGGCCGCGTCGCGGAGACGTAGAAGTCCGCATCGATCTCCTTCTTCAACCCGCTGATGAGCAGTTCCTCTCCGATCGGAGCGATGCAGTCGGTCGAAGGGGACGAGATCTTGGTCTTGTTGATCGCCGAGTGCAGTGCGCTGGCTTCTTCGCGGGCGATGCGCGAGGGATAGGACTTGTCAGTCAGGCCCTTGCCGGCGCTCTTGATGACGTCCTTGGCTACCTTCGGCCCGACGCGGCTGAACTCTTCTTGCAAGAAGCCTGACAGCGAACGGCAACCCGTTTCCTTCAGCATCGCGATCAGCCGGCCCAGCTCGATCCCGTGGGGGTGGGGTTTGATCTCGATCGTCTCCGGCGGGAGCTCCTTCGTGTTGCGTTCGTAGGTGACCTTTTCGCCAGCCGGATCGACGTAGTTCAGCGTCAGGTGGGGGTTTGCGATGGCGGTCTGCTTCAAGTACATGTCGACCGAACGCTGGCCCTTTTGGTAGCGAGCCTCCATCTCGATCTCGACGCGCGTGCCACTCTTTTTGTCCCACTCGATCTCTTCGTCCTTGTGAATGTCGGGACGGTTCTTCGCCGTGTCGATCCCCAGCTCGAAGACGTGCGCTTTGCGGCGTGCCCCGGGGCGGGTCAGGATGGTGATCGGCTTGCCCGTGGTCAGCTGGCCATACATCCCCGCGGCCGAAATACCGATGCCCTGCTGTCCGCGGCTCTGCGAGAGTTTGTGAAATTTCGAGCCGTAGAGGAGCTTGCCGAAGATCTTCGCGACCTGATCCTTCACGACACCGGGGCCGTTGTCCTCCACCGCCATGCGGTAGCGGTTTTCCTCCGTCTGGAAAATCTCGACGGTGATCTCGGGCAGGATGCCGGCCTCTTCGCAAGCGTCGAGCGAGTTGTCCACGGCCTCCTTCACGGCCGTCAAGAGCGCCTTCAGGGGCGAGTCGAAACCCAGTAGGTGGCGGTTCTTGGTGAAGAACTCCGACACCGATATCTCACGCTGACGCTTGGCCATGGACTCGGCGTCGGCGCGTTTACGTTCCTTCGGTGGAGCCGTTGCCGTGCCCTTCGAAGCCTTCTTCTTGGCCTTGCGCGTCGCCTTCTCGGCAGCTGGCTTGGTGCTGGCCTTCTTCTTGGCCACCTTGCGCTTGGTGCTCTTCTTCTTTTTCTTGGCCACGGCGTCTGTTTCAGGGGTGTCGGGGCGCTGTTCGGGCTCGAGATCTTCCGGATCGTCGAGATCGTCGAAGAGCGACGCTTCCTTGTATCGGATCGTCACTGAATCGGATCGTCACTGGGGTACTGCGACAGGAATCGCTTCGGGATTGAGCTCGGCACGGGCCAGATCGAGCTTGGCGGCCTCATCGCGAAATGCGTAGAGCGATGGGGCCATGCGCTCGCCCAGGTCGTAGGAGCATTCCTCGAAGAGATACCTTCGCGTGGCCCCGTTTGGAACACCCCAGCTGGAAGCCGTCTCCAGGGCGAGGTCCTCCAGGCGGCTTTGCCCGCGGATGAAGGCCTGCGTAAAGGCGGGAATCCAGGGTGTCACGTCGACGCCGGGGCGCACGACCCACAGGGCGAAGACGAAGGGCAGCCCCGTTTTCTCGCGCCATTCCTCGGACGGATTCAACACCTGGGGCGCATCCGGAGCCAGGTACTCACGCATGCAGGCATCGCCGATGCGAAGCCACGCCTGTCCGGGGCCGTGCTTCGGGTCGTCATCAACTTCATAGAAACGCGGTTTCGAGGCGAGCGATCCGGGCCAGACGATCTGGGCCAGGGTGGCCGAGGTCCGGCTGGCAGGGTCGAGATCCACCCGCTCGACCTTCTCGAGGGGCTCCTTCAGGAAAACCTGCACACTGGAGACGAAACCCTCGCCGCCCACGCAGATCCCATCCAGGAAGGTGTAGCCCGGCTGACGAAAGAGCTCGATCGAGCTGACCAGCGCAACGTCGATTTCCTGGGCCCGCAGGCCGCGCACGAGTTCCGAAGGAGGGGCGGTCCAAAAACGGATGCCCGGCTCGTCCTCGAGTCCTGAATCGAGGGGGCGGCCGACGAGATAGGGAACACTTGCGACCCGGAGCATGCGCATAACTTATGCCCTCGGCATACCCTATGCCCTCCAGGGGCTGGTGGTTTTTCTTGCCCTTGCCCCTCCCATGGTCCAAACCGAGATCTTCGAGCACCCCTTTTTCGAGGACTACGAGCTCCTCGACTCGGGGAATGGCCGCAAGTTGGAGCGCTTCGGAGCGCGGGTCCTCGACCGGCCCGATCCCCAGGCCCTGTGGGAGCCGCGCGTACCCGCCGAGTGGGAGGCCGCGGACTTGCGTTTCGTGCGCGAATCCGACCGTGGGGGCCTCTGGGAGCGCCCCGGGCGATCCTTCACGAGTTCCACGGGCCTGGAGGCCCAGTGGCCCGTGGCCTTTGGCGAGGCCCGTTTTCTCATCCGGCCGACCCCCTTCAAGCACGTGGGGCTCTTTCCCGAGCAGGCCTCGAACTGGGTCTGGACGGCCCAGCGGATCGAGGCCCTGGCGAGGAACGGCCCCCGTCCGCGCGTACTGAACCTTTTCGGATACACCGGGGCTGGGAGCGTGCTCGCCGCCCAATCCGGAGCCGAGGTCACGCATATCGATGCTTCGCGCTCGAGCTTGGCCTGGATGCGCGAAAACCTCGAGTCGTCGGGGCTGGCGAGCGACGCGATTCGAATCGTGCTCGAGGATGCCCTGCGTTTCGTGCGCCGCGAAGTGCGACGGGGGTCGCGCTACGCCGGGCTCCTGATCGATCCGCCGCACTATGGGCGCGGTCCGAAAGGGGAGAAGTGGCGCTTCGAAATGGACATCGCGCCCCTGATCCGCGAGGCGGGCCAGCTTCTGGCCGAGGAGAGCTTCCTGGTGCTGTCGACCTACGCCATCGGCTTTTCGCCTCTGTCGTTGCACGGGCTGCTTTCGGAGCTCGATGGGGGGGAGGTGCGCACCGGCGAGCTGGCCCTTCCACATCGTCCGCACGAAGGCCTGGCCAAACGGCTCTTGCCCTGCGGCTTTTGTGCGCGGTGGCAGCGTTGAGCGACGCTGGGCTTCACGTCCTGTACGCCGACAACCACGTGCTCGCCGTGGCCAAGCCGGCGGGCCTACCGAGCGTGCCCGATGATTCCGGGGACATGTCGATGCTGGATCTGGCGCGGGAATGGGTGCGGGTCGAAAAGAACAAACCGGGCAACGTCTTTCTCGGTGTCGTCCACCGACTCGACCGTCCGGTCTCCGGTGTGTTGCTCTTTGCGCGCACCTCGAAGGCGGCGTCCCGTCTGAGCGATGCGTTTCGCGACCGGCGGGTCGAGAAGACCTACTGGGGCGTCACCTCGCGCGCACCCCAAACCGAGACCGGAAATCTCGAGCAATGGCTGCGCAAGGACCGCGAGCGCAATCGTGTGCACGTCGTGGCGCCCGAGAGCCCCGAGAGCCGGCGTGCTCTGACCAGGTGGCGTACGCTATCGCGTAGCGATCAAGGGCCTGGGCGCGTGCTCGTCGAGCTTTCTCCGCTGACCGGACGCTCGCATCAGTTGCGTGTCGCCGCCGCGAGCGTAGCATCGCCGCTCCTCGGGGATCTGAAATACGGTGCGAGCGAGCCCCTCCCCGACAAGAGCATCGCGCTCCACGCTCGGTCCTTGCTCGTGCCCCATCCGACAAGCGGCGAGACCTTGCACTTGGAGTGCCCGGTCCCGCCGCTTTGGGTTTGGCGTTTTTCTTGAGCGCTACTGTTCGGACGCTTCCGCCAGGGGTGAGAACGCGCGCAACGTCTTGATCAGGGTCGTGGAACCGGTGGCTTCGTCGAGGATCACCTCAAGGTGCTCTTCGATCACGAGATCGGGAACGGGTTGGCTTTCCTCCTCGGCCTTCTCGATCTTGTAGCGCGTCATGGCCGTCGGGCTCTGGTCACGCGAGGCTTCCAGGCCAGCGTCGACGCCTCGTATCGCGCCCTGCTGCATGCTCGATCCCTCCTGCAGTGCGCTTTGCGTCAAGCTGTTCGATTGCCCCGTCTCAGGAGTCGGTGTCGCCAGGAAGAGTGGCTGCACGGTCAACTCGAGCGTGTAGGGCGTTCCTGGTAGAGGGAAGCATCCCGGTTCGATACAGGCTTCGACGATCAGGTGGAACTCGAGCCCTCCGCCAAACGCATCGACTCCGCCCTGTTCGGGGTGGTTCGCCGTGGCGAAGCAGGCGACCGTCTTGTCGATCTCGGGGTCGTACAAACAGACATCCAGATCTCGATCCGCGAAGAGCTGGAAGTCCACGTGGATGGCTGAGCCCGAGACGAAAGAGAAGCCGTCGATATCGAGGAAGGGGTCACCGATCACTCCCTCGATCAGCAGCCTGTCGCCGCTCTGCAGGACTCCGATATGGTTGGCGGTGGCCGGCGTGTCGTTCGATTCGAGCTCCTGATAGACCGGCACGACTCGATGGGTCTCATGGCAGGCGCTACCGAAAGCCCCCAAGGCGAGGAAGAGAAGCGTGCTGGTACTGGCCAGGCGGTTCGTTTTGAGTGAGTGCATCAGGGAGTGCATGGAGTTCGTCCTGTGTCCTGTGCGGGAGGCGACTCCCGCGCTGGCTGCGTGGAATCCGGTCAACCAGCATCCCTGCGCAAGCTGCGTGCCGAGCGCTTGGAGCACAGGCACGACCCCCGTTTTTCGGTACTCAGGGGGACCTGGGATCGGCATGGGGGGAATTTTTATGACCCAAGTCGGGTTTTCTAATCCATTGATGCATAAGAGCTTACATCGATGCTGGGGGGCCATTCTGGGGACCCCTCTTTCATGGCCCCGGGCACTTGCTCTCCTGCCTTCACGGGGCCGGAGAGAGACCTCCGGAGGGTACGCGATGAAGACCTTTGCATTGGTCAACCAGAAGGGTGGCTGTGGCAAGACCACGACCGCGGTTCATCTGGCGGGATCGTTGGCTCGCAAGCACGAGCGCGTCTTGCTGATCGATCTGGATCCTCAAGCCCACGCGAGCATGGCCTTGTCGGTCGCTGTCGAAACGGGCGAGCTGTCGATCGCGGACACTTTGCTTCATCGAGTGCCCTTGCGTCAGGCGATTCGTCCCGCCGCCGGAGGCGTCGCTCTCGTTCCGTCCTGTTCCGAGCTCGCGGAGTTCGAAGAGATCTCTGGCCGCTTGGTCCACCCCGAGCAGATTCTGCGCCTGGCACTGGACCAGGTGAGGGATGCATACGACTACGCGATCATCGATTGTCCTCCCCGGGCTGACGGTGCCCTGTCCGCCAACGCCTTGCGAGCCGCGGGCACCGTGTGTCTCGTCGTCGAGATGGGAGCCTTCGCGCTCCAGGGGGCCCTCAAGGCGGTGACGATTCTCGAGGACATCGCCGACGACATGGAAGTCGAGTTCGACATGCGCGTGGTCGCCACATTGTTCGATCGGCGCCACCGGCTCGCGCGTGAACTTCTCATCGCGACCCAGGGCCGTTTCGGCAGCCTCATGTTCGAAACGGTCATTCACGAGGACATTCGGCTGCGTGAAGCGGCCGCGAGTGGACTTCCGATCCAGCTTCTCGATCCGCATGGGCGCGCGGCCCGCGACTTCGACTCGCTGGCGGAGGAGCTGCGTGCCGTCGTACGCGAGACGCCGAGCACGGCCGAACCTGCTGTCGCCTTTCCGCTCGGTGCGGATGACGCGCTCCATTCGCAACAGCCTCTCTTCACCGAGTAACCCCCGACATAACCCCCAACGGCAACCCGACGCGAACGAACCATGGACGGCTTAGCCCTACTGTGCAATCTCCATGCGGATGGGCCCCTGACGCTGCGTCGTCTGCGCCAGGCAGGAATTCGCTCCTTGAGCGAGCTCGATCGGGCTCCGCGAGAATCGCTGGCCGCGGTCCTGCGCTCGTCGAACCACCAGGCCCATCGTTTTCTGATCGAGGGCAATCTGCTTCGTCGCCGCGTGGAGCAAGAGAACCAGGGGTTGTTAGTCACAACACGCCCTTCCAGCCCTCGCCCGGTGTCGGCGCAGCCCTCGAGCGCTAGCGTGGTCGAAGCGGCGAGCCTCTCCGGGGATGCCTTCAGCTCGCTACCGAGTCCCACCCCGAAGCCCCCGGTCTTCAAGTTGCCCCCGGTCTTCAAGTTACCCAAGGGAGCGCGCAGGCCGGAAGGGTTCGATACGGAACCCTCGCCTGAAGAGCGGGTTCGGGAGGAGGAGGAAGAGGCGGTCTTCGGGAGCAACGTTGTCGGGAGCGTGGGGCGGCGGGGCGCCAAGGTCGCCCCCGTTCAACAGCGGCCCGTCGTTCCCGTCGTGCCAGAAGTTGCTCCAGCGGTCACAGTGCAGGCCCCACCTCCGCGACTCCCCCACGAGCTCGTGCAAGGCCAGGGAACTATCCTGAGGCACGGGCAGCTTCCGGGGCTCGATGCACCGACCCTCGAACGACTCATCGCCCAAGGCGTGTGCACCTATCGCGCGCTCGTCGATCTCACCAGCCTCCCCCTCTCGCGCCGCACGGGCATTCCCTACACGAGGCTTCTCGATCTTTGCTATCACGCGCGACGCTTTCTGCTCCGGAGGCTCTTCCCCAAGGGGCTGACCGCTTCTCCCAAGGCCGAAAGCGATGCGGCGCGTGACCCCCGGAACGAGACCAATCCCACTCGACATCTCGATGACGTCATGCTCGTTCCTATCCGACGGGTGCCTTCCGTCGGCGAAATGGCGCACCCTTCAGCGCGAACCGATCGCTCCTACGATGTTCTTCGGCCGGACCCGATCTCTCCTGAGTCCTTCACGGTCGACAGCGAACGATTGTCTACTCCCGGTATCGCCGGGCCCTTCGTCTAGTCCAGGGCACTCTGCTTCCGCCGGCCCTTCTGCGCGGGGCCAGCACGGAGGTGTTCCCGGGGTGCCGACCCATCCAGGATTCTCCCATGGCACACCGATCCTCTTTCCCCGCAACACTCACAGGCAAGCACTTCCTCGTTTCCGGCCTCTCGGAAGGGAGCGCCGTCTTCTGCGGCTGCGCCACGTCGGAACCGATCGATGAGCAGCTGACCCTCGAGGGCAAGCTCGTTCACATCTCACCGGAGGGGCGGGTTCTCGCCCAGCCCTTCCGTTCTCAGGTCCGTTTCTTCCTGCTCGACGCGACGTTCACGATCCACCACGTCGACGACCCGCATATTCACAACGAGCTCGTGGGTTTCCTCGACTCCAATCAGATCCTCGTTTCCTCTGCAGCCTTTCCGTTCTTGTACGGCTGGTATCTGGCGACTTGCAGGCATCCCGAGGCTCTGTATGACATCGCCCAACCGCGCGCTGATCACCCGGCCTTCTCCTTCTTCGAGCAGTTCGTCTCCACGGCCGAGCAGTTCCGCCGCGCCCTTTACCGCGCGCCACAGGTGTCCTCGGTGCGAGAGCTCGACAAGGTCTCCGAACTCGAGGGCAACTTGCTCGTCGAAATCGGCAAGATCGCGAGCCAGGTCGCCATCAAGCTCAACCAGCTCGTGTCCCGCGAGTCCGATCTTCAAAAGCACTTCAGAGCCTTCTACGGCGAAGAGGTTGCTGGATCGCGCTACGTACCCCATGCCATTGGCGGTTTCGCCTACCTGACGGATCGCTTGAACTTCGCCAAGAACTACGCTCGTAGCAACGGCAAGTCCGGCGTCGTGCGCGAGATCAATGCCTTCCTGAAGGATGCGTTCTTCGGTTTGAACGAGGTGGTCATGGATCACAGGAACTCCCTAGACACCCTTATCACCGAGAGCTTCGGCCAGTACGGCATCACCTACGAAATGTACGGTGAAACGCTGCTTCAGTCCTTCTCGAGAACCTCGGAAGCACAAGTGGGGAAGCCTTTCCCGCACCCCTCTCCGGTCGGCGCATCCTAGAAAACTGCGCCAAATGACCCCGCTGGGGTTTTGCGCGACCCCGGCCCTACCCGCGGTGGAAGGACCGGGGTCGCGCTCCCATATCGCTCATATCGAAGAGCCAACCGGCGCGACGCGTTCGTCCGAGCTCCACACGACCTTGTACAAGGTGTCGCGTTCCACAGGGATACGACCGGCGTCGCGGATCCAGTTGAGTAGTTCTTCGCGCAGGACGCCCTGGGGTGTCGTGGCCCCTGCATCGTGGTAGATCTTCTCCTCGACGACGGTGCCGTCGACGTCGTCGGCGCCGAAGGAGAGCGAGAGCTGGGCGATGGGGATGCCCAGCATGATCCAGTAGGCCTTGATGTGGGGAATGTTGTCGAGCATCAAGCGCCCGATGGCGAGCTCGCGCAGCTCGTCGAGTGCCGAAGGGCCGGGGAGATGGGCCCACTCGTTGTTCTCGGGATGAAACGAAAGCGGGATGTAGGTCTGGAAGCCCTTCGTCTCGTCCTGGAGTTTGCGCAAGCGGTCGAGGTGGTCGACGCGTTCCTCGATGGTCTCGATGTGGCCGTGCAGCATCGTGCAGTTCGAGCGCAGGCCGGCCTTGTGTACCGCGGCGGCGAGCTCGAGCCATTCATCGCCCGAGATCTTCATGCGATAGCCCTCCTTGTGCACGCGGTCGGAGAAGACCTCCGCGCCGCCGCCAGGGCAGGAGCCGAGGCCGGCTGCCTTGAGCTCCCGCAGGACCTCGTCGAGAGGCTTCTTGGCAGCCTTCCGGATCTGGTCGATTTCGACCATCGTGAAGGCCTTGATGTGGATCTCCGGCCGTGCCTTCTTCACGGCGCGCAGGAGGTCGAGATAATACTCGTAGGGGATCTTGGGCCAGACGCCGGCGACCATGTGAACTTCGGTCACCGGCTCGTGGAGTTGGTCCTTGATCTTTTGAGCTGCCTGCTCCGGCGAGAGCTGGTAACCACCTTCCTGTCCGGGCAATCGATCGAACGAACAGAAGCGACAGAACTTGTTGCAGTAGTTCGTGTAGTTGATGTGTTGGTTGACGTTGAAGTACGCGAGGTCGCCGTGGATCCTCTCGCGTACATGGTTGGCCAACTCACCGAGGACATGCAGCTCCGGAGTGTGGTAGAGCGTCAGGCCGTCCTCGGGACTGAGGCGCTCGCCGGCGAAGACTTTTTCCGCGATGGCGCCGAGGTTCGCAGCGCGAGCGCGAGCCAGCAACTCTTCTCCGTATTGTGCGTGGGACGGTTTCATGGCGGAAGACTTCACGCCAGCGCCCCCTCGAGCCTGCCCTTGTGCGTGGCTCCCTCTTCGCGGCTCATCGGACCGCGGGGGCCGCGCTTTTCGTCGTAGCGTTCATCGACGATGCCGTACCAGGTGTTGCGTTGTAGCGGTTCGAAGCCGGCGGACCGGATCGTGTGTTCGATGGATTGTATGGACTCCAGGTGGAAACAGCCCGCAGCGCTGACGACGTTCTCTTCGAGCATCGTTCCGCCGAAGTCGTTGCAGCCGGCGCGCAGCGTGACCTGGGCCATCTTCACGCCCTGGGTGACGTAGCTCGTCTGCATGTTCTCGAAGTTCTCGAGGAAGATGCGCGCGATGGACTGGACGCGCAGATAGATCGACGGCGTCGTGCGCGCCGGATACATGTCCTCTTCGGGCACGCCGTCGGGCTGCATGTTCCAGGAGGCGAAGGCCGTGAAGCCGCCGGTTTGATCCTGGAGCAACCGCAGGCGGGCCAGATGCAGGATACGTTCCTCCGAGGTCTCGTGATGACCGAACATCATCGTGGCCGACGAGCGCAGTCCCGCCTCGTGGATCTTTCGGTGCACCTCGAGCCACCCGTCGGTGGTGGTTTTCTTGGGCGCGATGATCTTGCGCACGCGCTCGTCGAGAATCTCGGCGCCAGCTCCCGGGACACTGCCCATGCCGGCATCCACGAGGTCGCGGATGACATCGGCGACAGGGCGCTTGTCCAGCTTGGCCAGGTGCTCGAGCTCCGGCGCTGAGAGGGCGTGGGGATTGATCAGGGGGAACTTCGAGCGGATCTCCGAGAGGAGCGTGCACCACCAGTCGGTCTTCAGGTAGGGGTGGTGGCCGCCCTGGATCAGGATCTGCCGGCCACCGAGAGCCGCCGTCTCTCCGACCTTCTTCAGGATCTCCTCGTTCGAGAGCACGTACGCTCCCTCGGCCTTGGGGCGTCGGTAGAAGGCGCAGAAGCCGCAGTCGGTGATGCAGACGTTCGTCGGGTTGATGTTCCGATCGACGATGTACGTGACGATGCCCCGCGGGTGCTTGCGCTCACGGACCATGTCGGCCAGCCGCATCAGGGTTAGCAGATCGGTCCGATCGTGCAGCAGGAGGGCCTCGGGAGGGCTGATGCGCTGGCCATCCTCGACGCGCTCGACGACCCGCTGGACGTCGCGGTCCTCGTGCGAGAGGGCCGCTAGCGGAGCTTCCCAGACAGGGGGTTCAGGTGCGGGGGTGCGGAGCATACTGGGGGAAGTATAGGTTCAGGAGCGTCGGCTTGCCCGTTCTCTGCGCTTCTCTCTGTGGGCCCGGGCCCTTTGTCCCTTAGACTTCCTCGCCCAAAATCCCACAGTCGCTCCCATAGCGCCGACAAGAGAGACCGATTCCATGGCCCAACCCCCTCCGTCCGCGATGGACAAGATCGTATCCCTGTGCAAGCGCCGGGGCTTCATCTTCCAGGCCTCGGAGATCTACGGGGGTATCGGCAACACCTACGACTACGGACCCCTGGGCGTCGAGCTGAAACGGCGCGTCAAGGATGCCTGGTGGAGCCGTGTCGTCACGCGCCGGGCCGATGTGGTCGGTCTGGACTCGGCCATCATCCAGAACCCCCGGGTCTGGGAAGTCTCCGGCCACGTGGGCGGCTTTTCGGATCCCCTGGTGGACTGCAAGGTGTGCAAGGCCCGTTTCCGCGCGGACCACCTCGATACGGCCCAGTGTCCGGAGAAGCCGTCCAAGCGTCCGGGCGAACACCATTGCGAGCTCACCGAGCCGCGTTCCTTCAATCTGATGTTCAAGACGCACATCGGACCGGTTGAGGAATCTGGCAATGTCGCCTATCTGCGTCCCGAGACGGCCCAGGGGATCTTCCTGAACTTCCTGAACGTGATGCAGTCAGCGCGCATGAAGCCCCCTTTTGGAATCGCGCAGATCGGCAAGTCGTTCCGAAACGAGATCACGCCGGGCAACTTCGTTTTTCGCACACGCGAGTTCGAGCAGGCCGAGATGGAGTTCTTCGTCCCGCCCGACGAAGAGCAGAAATGGTACGACTTCTGGCGCAAGGAGCGCTTCCAGTGGTACATCGACCTCGGCATCCGCGAGGACAAGCTGCGCCTGCGTGAACACGAGAAATCGGAGCTGGCTCACTATTCGACCGCAACCGCTGACGTCGAGTACGAGTACCCCTTCGGCTGGGGCGAGCTCGAAGGCATCGCCTGCCGGACCGACTTCGATCTCAAGGCCCATACCGAGGGCTCGGGGACGAACCTGCTCTACTTCGATCCCCAAACGAAAGAGAAGTACACACCCTACGTCATCGAGCCCGCCGGCGGCATAGATCGCATGGCGCTGACATTCCTCATCGATGCCTACGCAGAGGAAGAGCTCGAGAAGGAGACGCGGGTCGTCTTGCGTTTCCACCCCGAGATTGCACCGACCACGGTGGGTGTGTTCCCGCTGGTCAAGAAGGACGGCATGCCTGAAAAGGCCCACGAGCTCGAGAACGAGCTACGCATAGCCGGTTTCACCACCTTCTATGATGAAAAGGGTGCCATCGGCCGACGCTATCGTCGCCAGGACGAGGTCGGCACGCCATACTGCATCACGATCGATGGCGAGACTCTCTCCGATGGCATCGTCACTGTTCGCGATCGCGACTCGATGGCCCAGGAGAAGGTGAAGTTCGAGGACGTACGGACCTACATTCAGGACGCCGTGCGCAACTACAAGAAGCCCACCTCGTAGGGCTCGATTCCAGACCCCGAGACCGCTATTCCCACTCGATACACCGATGGCTCCGACAGCTGAGACGATTCCCTTCCAGGCCGAGACGAAGAAGCTTCTCGACCTCGTCATCCACTCGCTCTACACCAACAAGGACATTTTCCTCCGCGAGCTGATCTCCAACGCGAGCGACGCGCTGGACAAGCTGCGCATCGAGGCCTTGACCGACGAGGACCTCTCGGTCGACCTCGATCGATTGCGAATCCGCCTCGAGGTCGACAAAGACCAGCGCAAGCTCTCGATCAGCGACAACGGGATCGGCATGAGCCGCGAGGAGGTGATCGAGAACATCGGCACCATCGCCAAGTCCGGCACCGAGGGTTTCTCAGATGCGCTGGACGAGATGAAAAAGAAGGGGGGGGCGCTTCCCGAGTTGATCGGGCAGTTCGGAGTTGGCTTCTACTCAGCGTTCATGTGCGCTGACGAGGTCGAGGTTCTGACCCGACGCATCGGCACGACGAACGACGAGGCCGTTGTCTGGCGCTCGAAGGGCGACGGTGAGTACACCCTCGACGAGGGCCAGCGCGAAGAACACGGAACGACGGTGACCCTGTTCCTGAAGCCCCTAACGGATGGAGCCGACGGCGAGGAAGCCGCCAAAGACTTCACCCAGGAGTGGGTCTTGCGCGAGATCGTCAAGCGATACTCGGACTTCATCGAGTATCCGATCGAGATGGAGCGCCCAGCGCACGAAGAGAACGGTGAAGAGGTTGCGGCCGAGATTCAGGTTCTGAACTCGCAGAAACCCCTGTGGTCGCGTCCGAAGGAAGAGATCGAAGACGCCGAATACACCGAGTTCTACAAGCACCTCTCGCACGATTGGAACGAGCCCTTCGACACGATCCACTTCAAGGCGGAAGGTACGGTGGAATACGCGGCGCTGCTCTACATTCCCTCACAGCGGCCGATGGATCTCTTCGATCCCAACCGCCAGAAGTCGCAGATCCAGCTGTACGTCAAGCGGGTCTTCATCACGTCCGAGTGTGAAGAGCTCCTGCCTGTCTGGCTGCGTTTCGTGCGCGGGGTCGTGGATTCGGCCGACCTGCCGTTAAACGTCTCGCGCGAGACGTTGCAACACAACCGCCAGATGGGACAGATCGAAAAACGCCTCACACGCAAGGTGCTCGATTCCCTGACGGCGATGCAAAAGAACCGCTCCGACGACTACGCCAAGTTCTGGCAATCCTTCGGCACGGTCATCAAGGAGGGCATCTACTACTCGGACGAGCACCGTGATAGCGCGGCCGCCCTGGCCCTTTTCCAGACGACGAAGGGCGACGATTTTCGCACCCTGACCGACTATGCGGCCGACATGCCGATGGCCCAGAAGGAGATCTACGTGCTCCTCGCCAGCGATGTCCCCGCAGCCAAGCGCTCGCCCCTGCTCGAGACCTTTGCCGAGAAGGGCTTCGAAGTGATCTTCCTCACCGATCCGGTGGACGAATTCATGATCCAGCGCCTGACGAGCTTCGCGGAGAAGACCATCCGGCGTATCGATCAGGGCGAGCTCGACCTCGGGGAAGAGGGCGAGAACGAGGACCGCGGCACCCAGGAGAAAGAGCTCGAGCCGATGATCGAGGCCGTGCGCAAGGAACTCTCCGAACGCGTGGAAGAGGTGCGCTTCTCGAAGCGCCTCACCGATTCACCCGCATGCCTGGTGGCTGCGGACAATGCCATGCCCCAGCACATCGTGCAGATGATGCGCCAGCAGGGCCAGGACATCCCCGAAACCAAGCAAGTCCTCGAGCTGAACGCCGCGCACCCCTTGATCCAACGGATCAGCTCCCAGGTCGAGAACGATTTCGGCAGGTTCGGAAACTCCTGCGAACTGCTCTTCGGTTTGGCTCAGCTCGCGGAGGGCACGTCGCCGTCTGACCCGGGGAAGTTCTCGAAGCTGGTTTCGGAGATGATGCTAGGCGACGAGTAGCCCTGCACTTGGGGTCTAGTACGTTGGCGGTGCTGTTGTCCTGACACCGTACCGCCCGTTGCGATAGCCAATGTGAAATGACCCCCATCAGTCGCTAGTACCCAAGCGCATCCAACGCCTGCTGCGTCTCCTCCGTCACATCCGCTGCATCCACATCTCCCAGGCGAGCCCCGAGCTCCTTGAAACGCCGGAGCTCCTCCAGCAGCGCCCCTCGCAACACCCGCACCCGCTCCTCCATCGAACCCGAAAGGTCATTCCCCTCCCCCGGGTCCGCCTTCGTATCGAACAACTCCCACTCCTTCTCCCCCGGAAACAGCACATCGCTTTCCCTCGGGCTATAAATCAGCTTGAACCCCTGCCCATCGCGAATCGAGTACTTGTGAGCGAAGTGATCGTCGATCTCCGCGATCACAGGACGTGTTTCCAGGTCCTTTGACAGGATGTCTTCACCCTGCATGCGCGGATCCCGGGGGACCCCCAAGGCGTGCAATACTGTCGGCGTGACGTCGATCGTCATCACGGGCTTCTCGATGGTCCTCTTTCCCTGTCCCGGGACCCTCATGATCAGGGGGATGCGGGTGAGTTCCTCGTAGAGGGTCTTGCCGTGCTGGATCACTCCGCGCTCGAACATCTCCTCGCCGTGATCAGAAGTGATGACGAGGATCGTGTTCTCCTCGATCCCGAGCTCTTGCAACTGCGCGAAGAGGTCTCCGAGGAGGCTGTCCACGTAACGCAGCGAGCCGTCGTAGCGGTGGCGCAGATGCGCCCTATCGGCCTCCGAGATGGTCTCGTTGCTTTCGACGTGGGGCAGGAAGTTGGAAAAGTCGGTTCGCGTGGAGGTGCAGCCTAGCTTCTCGCACAGGAGCCAACCGTCGGGCGCATCGTAGTCGTGCACCGTGTAGGTGTGCAGGAACAGGAAGAACGTCTCGTCGTGGTGCTCGTCGAGCCAGGTCGCGATACGCTCCGGTCCGTGTTCGGCGACCAGTTCGGGGGTCAGCTCCGGATTGCGGTCGCGCAGAAGATGGAAGAAGTCCGAATCGTCGTGGCGTAGCGGATCGACGTTGGTGAAGCCGTCGAAGCCCGTATCGAGTCCGAAGTCCGCGCTGACGAAGCCGCCAGCCGTGAAGCCCTGGGTGCGGTAGCCCTCTCTGCCCAGAATCTCCGCCAGGGCCGGAGAGCGTGCCTGCGAGACGGCCTGGGTGCCGCGATAGACGCCGTGTACCGAGGCGAACTGGCCCGAGAACAAGGAGACCGTGGCGGGCAGCGTGTAGGCGGCCTGGGCGTGCATGCTGGGAAAGAAGAGGTTCTCCTCCGCGAGCCGATCGAGGTTGGGCGTCGTGCCACGGCCGTATCCGTAGGCGCCGACGTGGTCCGCGCGCAGCATGTCGATCGAGATCAGGATCACGTTCGGTCGCTCGGCTCGTTGGTCCGCCGAGCGCAGGCACGGGGCCCCCAACACGAGCGGTGTTTGACCGCGGCAGCGAAACGTGAGCTCGACCGTTTGAGCAGCCCAACGCTTCAGGTCGACCCGCTGCTCCTCCCAGCGGTTGCCGAGTGGGGACGCGGTGGAGGTGAGCTCACGTTCGTACACCACCACATCGCCGATCGAGATTTCGATGGCCGAGCTCGGCCGTGACGACTCCAGGAGCACTGAGCGCCAGATGCCGAGCCCTGTTTCGAGGATCGGGGCGTGCTCTTGAAGCGCTAGCCTGAAGACCAACGATTCGCCGGGCAAGAGCACGATCGAAGGTCGTAGTTCCGCGCGCAGATCGGCGCTGATGCTGCGCTGCGCGCGCCAGTCCTGATGGCGCGTCCCACTCTTCGCCATGGAGGCCCTGCGAGCCATGGCATCCCACAACAAGGTGTCGGGGGCCCGCTCGAGACGCACACCTCGGAAGTCGACCGTGCCTTCTTTGACGTCCTCGCTGGTCCCGAGAGCGCAACCGATCAGGAGAGCCTTGGTCTCGCCCTGCGTGCGAAAGATCGAACTGCGCGGGACCCAATCGGTTTCGCCGACGGCGATGGGGAGAAAGTGTCGCTTCAGGATGTGCTGTTCGAACTGGCCGTCGGCCACGATCTTCTCGAACGATTCCGCCGAGTCCAGTTCGGCCAACCAGTACGTGGCGCCGTGAAAGGGCGTGGTCTGGGGAACGAGCCCCTGCGCCCGTAATTCTCCTACGAAGCGGTAGGTGCTGTTGGCCTCGACGGAGACGAGTCGTACGGCGAGCCCGCGTACGCCGCCCAGGCGCAGGAAGTGGGCCGTCCCTTCGGTCCGGATCTGATGCGAGATCGTCCCGTCCGTGTGAATCCCTGGGTTCGTCGGCGTCGAGACGATGTGCCAGGCCCCGGCGTCTCTGTCGAGACGACTCTCCTCGAAGTCCTCTTCCAGGATCACCTCGAGCACTTCTTCGTTCGCGGATTCGAGACGTGCCCCGGGGACGTCCACCAGTTTGACGCGAGAAGGTGCCGGAGAAGCGGGCGTCTCGGCTGATCCGCAGGCCGTGAGGCCGAGCAGGGCACTGGCGAGTAATCGTGGATGGTGGGGGCAAAGCACGTTGGGTACTCATGGGAACCTGGTGGAAGCCTGGAAAGGCACCTACGGGAGGAGATCGGCAAACACGAGCTCGCGCTCCAGGTTTCCTTCCCGACGAACTTCTCCGAGTTCGGGCGAAAGCAACAGTGTCGTGTTATTCGCGCCTTCGACTTCCGTTCGCAAAACCTCGAGCGTCCGACCCTCGATGGCGCGGCGGAAGTGTCGATAGCGAATGGGGTCGACCCCCAGGGCTTTCAGGGGGACGGATGCGGCTGGCTTCTCCGAGACCCACAGCCGTTCCCATCCGCCGCCAACACGCCACGGGACGTGATTTCGGGCGGAGTCGGTATCCGAAACGCGCGTGTCGATCTGGCGCTCTTCGAGCAGCGTGCCCCCGGCATCGTGGATGCGTTGGGTGACGCGGCGTGCGCGTGCATCGAGGATTTCTTCGGTGATCCAGTTGGACGTGCGTGTCTCGCGGTAGAGGCGTAACACCCCAGGGGGGCCCGGAAAGGATGCAGCGACCGAAGAGCGTTGCAGGATCTCCGCCAGGGCGGGGCCGGGATCCTCGGGCAAGCGGGCGCGCAGGAGTGGGGGCAAGGGCCCGAGCGTCTCGTTGCGCTGAGTCAAACGCCGTCCGTGGTCCAGGGCGAGGATGCGCGCTCCCTCTTCGCTCATCGAAAGTGCGGTGGAGCTCGCGATGTGCGTGCTCCAGGCCCTCAGATTGGGGAAGTCTTCAAAACGTGCTGGATCCGCGAGCCGGCCCTGCCACAGATGCTGTTCGAGCGCGTCGGCGTAGCCGGCCAGCGCCGTCTCCAGGCGACTGTCATCGAACCAGCGTGCGACGGCCATGACCTCGTCGAGCTGGCTGGTCCTCGGAGCGTCGATCAACTCGTGCCAGCGCTTGGACATACGCTGCGGCAGGGTTCGTCGAAGCTCGCCTTCCAAGCGCTCCTCCAGGGCGGCGCGCGTTTCGTCCCATTGCTCCTGGGTCTGTGCGCGGGATTCCATGGAAGCGGCGAGCTGGGCCGCGTGCTGCTTCGCGGAAGAGCGGGATGCGGCGTGGGCCGAGCGCTCACGAAGAAAAAGCGTGCCGAAGAGAAGCACGAGGGCTGCCGGCAAGGCGACCGCCAACCACAGCCGCTGGCGTGCACGCCCCTTTTGTTGCAGTGCCTCGATGGCGCTCAGCATGAAGCCGACGGTGGGAAAGTCTCCCCGTTCGCAACGTCGAAGGAAGGCCCGCACACGTCGCGAGCGCGGAGCACTCATCTCGCCCAGGATGCGCATCACTGCGAGACGATCGTCGCTGAAAGGGTCGCCGTCGCCGGCGAATTCCAGCACCAGCGGATTGCCCCCTAGGGTGCGCAGTCCGAAGTCGGCCAGCCGTACCGAAGTGGCGTAGGCCGTGACCTCGGTCCAGCCGGGTTCGTGCTCCAGCAAAACGGAATTCAGGTTGAGACTGCCGTGGGGGACCCCACGCCCGTGGGCTTCGGTCAGTCCTTCGAGAATCTGGCGCGTGATCTCGACCGCGTGGTTCGTCGACAAGGGGCGCGTGCGCTCGAGCTTGGCCGCAAGGGGTTCGCTGGCGATGGCATCCCATTCGCAGTAGAGCTTGTGATCCGCGCGCCCGACCGCCAACAGCGGCAAGCGATGTCGCGAGGGCAGACCCGAGAGTTGCACACGCAACTCGCGCAGAGCTTCGAGATCCCGCGCGTGATCGAGGATCTGAATCTCGCACGGGCGATGTTCCTCGGTCGTGTCCCGGGCGGCGAAGGTGGTGCCGAAGGGACCTCGACGGAGGAGCTTCCCAAGCTCGTAGCGTTCGGCGAAGAGAGGGGACTCCTCGCCGCTCCTCGTCGGGTACGCCTCGGGGAAGAGCATGGCCAGCCCAGGTTAGCACCAACGCCCTTTGGGTTGCTCTAAACCCCCGCCCGAATCTTGCGATCGGCCCAGCGCCAGAGGGCGCTTTCCGTCGTCTTCCACTTGCTCCGTGCACCGAGGAATTGCGCCGCGGTCTCCAGGTAGGCGTACGGCAGGGCGTAGGTCTTCCAGTAGAGCCGCGCCATGGGCCCGATGGCGACACCGTCGAGCAACTCGCGGTAGAAGCGCCACTGACCCCTGGCGCCGTTCCGCACGCAGCTCCAGTCGGGCACGTTGCGTAGCTCGAAGAGCTCGAACAGGTTCTTGTGGTCACAATAGATGCGCTTGAACTCGCGAAACATCTTGATGCGGTGCGAGTGTTCGACCTCCGCGGTGGGCTCGAAAGCCAGAGTCCCTCCGGCACGCAGGATCTGCCGTCCCCAGGCGACATCCTCACCGAAGGGACGCATGGGGAAGTTCAGCCGTTGCCACGTCGAGCGACGCACGGCCGAGGCGACGTTGTCGAAGACCGAGGACAGGTAGCGTTCGAGAGGGGGCAGGCGGTCATAGGCCGCGATGCTCGCAAGGGCGTCACCGGGGACGAGGCTCTTGATCTCGGGTGTCTCGCGCGTGGCGCTCCATCGTCGCAAGCGCTCGGCGAGAAGGGGATCGCAATCGGCCCGCGGAAACTGCCGGGCATATACCCCGTCGATGGCGTCGTCGTCGAAGGGCCGTACCAGGTTACGCACGTACGCCGCGTTCATCGGACGCGCATCCTGGGTCAAGAGGCAGATTCTTTCACCGCTGGAGAGTTCGATGGCGCGGTTGCGGGTACCTCCGTGGTTGAACTCGCTCTGCTCGATACTCTGAACGAGCGCACCCGCGGCCTCGGCGGCTTCCCGCGTTCCGTCGCTGGAGCCGGAATCGATGACCACCAGCTGGAAGCCGCCTTCGATGTCCTGGGCTGCCAGGGCCTCCAGCACCGTGTGGAAGAGTGGCCCTCCGTTCCACGTCGGAATGACGAGCGAAATCGGACGCGGCTCGCTCGTGATGGCACTCTTCTGGCTCACGTGTCTATCGTCCGGACTAGCCCGTTGTCGCGCGTTGTGTCAGGCGCTCTGCCATGTCACGTGAGGCGATCGCGCATTGATCGGAATTGAAGTAGTCGTAGTGCCCGAAGCGTCCGAGGGGCAGGATGCCTGCCTTCTCGCACCAGTTGATGGCGGTTTCGCGACGAGCTTCCAGGTCGTGGTCGTACACGATGTAGGCGTACTTGCACTGGCTGCGGTCGGTGAAGAGTACCTCGTCCTTTTTCATCAGCCCGGCGGTGACGATGCCCTCGAGCACCTCGGTCTCGAGTTTCTTCCCAGGGGCTGGAGCACCGCCGGGATAGGTGACCTCCAGCATGAGCGAGGTCTTGCCTTCCGGAGCGTTACCCGGTGAGTAGTTGGACATGTACGTCAGGCGGTTGACCGGCCCCTGCTTGCGTTGGGGGAGATACACCCACGACAGGTTCGGGTGCTCCGGTCGGTCGAGTGCGACGAGATAGGTCAGAATCGAATTGAACGAAAGCCCGCGCATGGCAGCGGCCACGTCGTCGGGAATGCCCTCGACGATGTTGGGCAGCTCGTTCATCGAAATCGTGTTCACGACCTGATCGAAGTCCTCACCGTCGACGCACCAACCCTCGCCGTGACGCGTAAGCTTCTCGACCCGCGTGTTCAAGCGGACCTGGGAGCCGAGGTTCGCGGCCATGCCGTCGGTAATGGCCTGGAAGCCACCCTGTTTCGGGTAGTAGAAGATCGCCTGGTGGGTGTAGCCCTCGGTGCGAATGCCGATGGCGGCGCGCAGGACGTCATCGATCGGGGCGTCCGGAACGCGACCCGCGACCCAACCCGAGGAGATCTGATCCAGCGGGCGCTTCCAGATCTTCTCGTTGTACGGGTCCATGAAGTGCTCGGCGATGCCGTCGCCGAAGCGCCAACGTACCCACGTTGCGAAATCCGCCGGCACCCTGGACGGTGCCTTCTCGCGCTTGTGCCAGGCCTGCACGTAGCCCTTCAAGCAGTCGAACTTCGGGCCGTCGGGCAGGTCGCCGAGGCCGTTCTCGAAGGGGTAGTGCACCCAGCGATCGTCGAAGCGGATCTTCGTGTTGCGATCGCGTTTCACGTAGGCTTTCTCCCCCCCGGACTCCTCCTTCATCCAGGACATGATCTCCGCATCCTTGCTGTAGAGGATGTGGCCACCCGAGATGTCGTAGGTGAACCCATCGACCGTCTTCGAGCGACAGAGTCCGCCGGCCACAGGGCCGGCCTCGAAGAGGTGAATGTCGTTTTGGGAATGACCGCGCAGCACGAGCTGCCGGGCGAGGGCGAGGCCGGAGACGCCGGCGCCTAGGATCGCGAGTTTCACGTGTGGAGTGAGGGGTGAACGGACACCCTGCCGGAGAACAGGACGATGGAAAGCAGGACGACAGGGCCGCTCAGACTAAAGGAAAAGAGGCTGCACAGGCTCATCGGCTTCTCGAGCGAGGCTCCTAACGCCTTCTGATGAGGAGTTGGCGGTCGATGCCTGAGGCGCCGATGGCATCGTGCGCATCGGCCAGCCAGCGCTTGGCGTCAGCGCGGTACCCGGCCGTGGGGCGAATATCTTTCCCGAAACGCGCAAAGTGTGCGTTGAAGGCCTCCATCGAGACTTCGCGCGCATACTTTGCCAGGCACGAGCCCAAGGCGACGGCGAATGAGCATTCCTCGCCTCGCACGCGAAAAGCGATGCGCATCCGGCGCGGAAGCCAACGGGTGCCCTCGTCGTTGTCGCGTTCGCAGAGGACGTAGGCCGAGTGCTCCGGCTCCTCGCGCACGGTTTCGACCCGCGTTCCGGGGAAGGCGCGTTCGAGCAGCCCCCCGTAACGCATGCGGCCACCGAGTACGTCGACCGTGATCTCCGGGTCCTTTGCTCCGTAGTCTTCCCAGAAGAGCTGCAGGACCGAGGAGACCTGCTGCCAAACCGTCTCGCCCTTGTTCTGGGTCGTCTCCAGGGAATCGTTCAGCTCGCCCGAGGGCACCAGTCGTACCCCGCAGGTGAGCAGCTTCGCGCCCTGGGCCTGCAGTTCCCGTTGGAGCCCCGCGGCAGCGAGCTCGACCGTGCCGGCTTCGAGCGAGACCGGGAGCTCTGGCAATTCGTCGTACCAGGGATGGCGAGCGACGAGGGAGCGCTCCGGTGCGAGGGGTCCGAACAGAAACGTGCGCGGATCGCGGGGCGGACGTCCATCGGGCTCGAGCAGGCTCGCGAACGACAACGCGGTTCGTTCCAGGCGCTTCCAACCGTTCGGATTACGACTGAAGACCTGCTTCGAGTCGGCGACCACGATGCGCGTACGCTTGCCCAGCTTGCGCACACAGACCTTGCGCAGGAGCTTCCACAGATCCGGTTCGTCGCGCGGAACTTCGAAGGCGCTGTAGCCGATCGTGAGCGGACCCAGCAACGGGCCGAGTCCCGCCTCGTCGAGACCACATACCACCTGCGTGCGCCGCGCGTTCCGGGCCTCGGAGTCGCCGCGTTCGGTGGCCGCTCGCGAGCTCACGCACCGGCTCCCTTCGAGAGCGGTTGCGTGGCTACGATGGGGGGTGGTGTTGGGCCGGGTCGTTTCACGAGCAAGTAGATGCCTACCGCCAGACCGACGATGGAGATCAACTGCGATGTGGAGAGCGTGTCGTTGAACCACAGACCACGGATCTTGTCGCCCCGAAAGAACTCGATCGTGAAGCGCGCGATCGCGTAGTGGATCAACATGACGGCCGCCGCCTGCCCACACCAAGTGCGCCGCTTCAGGACCTGGTATCCGACGATAGCCACCAGCAGTGCGCTGACGCTCATCCAGGGTTGGGTGGCCCACAAGGTCGTCTCCGCCAGCGGGGTCCCGAACAGGCTTTCGGGATTCTCTTGCAACCACTCCTTTGACGGCACGCGGATCGTCAAAGGACCGATCTCGCCTCCATTGCCGAGGGAGATGGGGCGGAAGGAATCGGTGAATGACGCCCCGACTTTGCCGCCATAGTCATCACCGACGAGAAGGCAACCCCAGCGCCCGATCGAGAGTCCGAGGAAGGCGCCAATCGAGGACATGTCGAGGGCATTCCATACCTTCAAACCGTGGCTGCGTGACGAGAGGATGCCGAACAGCGCGCCGCCGATGAGGCCTCCGTACATGACGAGTCCGCCTTGCCAGATCAGAAAGATCTTGAACGGATCGTGCAGGAAGTCGTGGCCGACGCCGACCTCCCGGGCGCTCTCGAGCACTTCTTTGGAGAGGGCCGCCGGGTTCGTCTGGGCCAGCTCGACCTGCTCCGTTGTGACATCGGCAGCGAGGTAGCGTGACGTCTCGACCATCACGTACATGATCCGAGCTCCGACCAGGACGCCCACGACCACCCACAGGGCGACCTGCGAAACCCGCAGCGGGTCCTCCTTCGGCTCGTCTCCATAGCGCTCGGCCAGACGTCCCCAGATCCAGATTCCGAGCAGAATTCCGGCCGCCACGGTCACGCCGAAACTACGGATAGGGAAGCCCAAAATCGGCAGCTCGAAGAGGACGGGATGCATGGGCGGTCAACCTATCCGGCGCGGCAGGACAGATCACGAGGGAATCGCGATTGTCCGCCGCCCCCTGGGCTCGGACCTGTATGCTTTCGCGCCCCTTTCTCCTTGATTCCTCATCCGAGGATCCAAAAAGGGGAGTTGCGACCGTTTCAGGCCTACTTGCATGAACCAGATTCCCCGGGCCAAGATCTACCTTGAGGGCCGTTACAAGAAGCTCTCTCGAGAACTGCCGCAGACCGTCTTCTTTTGCCCCGAGTGCAAGGGACATCCGCGGCGGCGGCGCAAGTGTGAACGCTGCGAGGGCTTCGGGAAACTCACGCGTGAGTCCGTCCAAGAACTCATCGCCTGGGTCGCCGGCAAGGCCTTCGGCACACGCAAGAACAAGTTCCACGGAGCAGGCCGCGAAGACGTCGACGTGCGCATGCTAGGTATGGGCCGGCCTTTCGTGCTCGAGCTGATCGGGCCGCGTGTCCACGATGTCGACCTCGCCGAACTCGAAGGCGAGATCAATCGGCGGAACGAGGGCCGACTCGAGATTCTGGGTCTGCACTGGACCGAGAAGACGCGCATCGCCTACCTCAAGGAAACGCCCCACGCCAAGGAGTATGAAGCGCTCGTTGCCGTGGAGGGGAAAGTCGATCTCGCGAACATCCCTTTCCTGGGCGAGCGCATCGACGTACTTCAAAAGACGCCCCAGCGCGTCGCCCACCGCCGCGCCGTCAAGGATCGCGAGCGCTGGGTCGAGTTCCTCGAGATCACGCCCGTCTCCGAGGTGCCCGATTGGGCGACTCTCCCGATCTCACCCCGGTCGCCTGAGTCGTCCGAGTCGACTAGGCCGTGCCACTACTACCGCGTTCGCATTCGTACCCAGCACGGTACCTATGTGAAAGAAGTCCTTTCAGGCGAAGGCGGCCAGACCGTCCCGTCCCTGACCACCCTGCTCGAGCTTCCGTGCCGTTGCGTACAGCTTGACGTGCTCGCCATCCTCGACGAAGGCGGCGATGCCAAGGAGATGTCTGCTCCACCCGTCTTCGGTGAGGGGCTCTAGAATTCAACGGACGGCGATATGCAGGACCTCGGCGGTGCCCTGTCGCCAGGCTAGCGTTCGTCTTCCTGGGCCTCGATGGTCGGGTCGAGCCTGGGATCGGGGCTGACCCCATCGGCTTTCGGCACGGGGCCGGAGATGACGAAGGCGCGGCCGGCTTTTTCGCCGACACCGCGGCTCCAGGCGGCGGTGATGAGAAAGTCGATGCGTCCGTCGGCGTTGATGTCGCCCAGACCGACGGCGTCGAAGCCGAAGGTCGTGCGCGGTACGGTGCAGGCATAGGAGCGCAGAAGTTCGCCCGTTCGGCCGGAGTAGAGGTAGACCTTGCCGGCCGTGGCGCCGCCCTGTTCGTTCTTCCACGCGCCGACGAGGAGGTCGTCGCAGCCGTCCCCGTTCGCGTCACCGGCATTGGCGGGGCCCGAGCCCCCGAAGCCGTCGCCAGCGGATTCTCCCGTCAGCGTGAGGATGCGCTCGCCGGTGGCTCCGGAGAAGACGTAGGCACGCCCCGTGCAACGGCCGCGCGCGCAGTTTTCCCAGTCGGAGGCGTAGAAGTCGAGTCTGCCGTCGCCGTCTATGTCGCCCGGGATCGAGACGAAACGGCCCAGGCTGATGCCCGTGTCATCGGCTTCGAAGGTGAACTTCTTCTGGGCTTGCTCGTTGGCGTACTCGTAGACGAAAACGCGTCCGTGGTTCTTGGCGCCGGCGTTGCCCGAGCCGATCACCAGGAAGCGTTGATCGCAGTGTCGAGTGGCGGCGACGCAACTGCCGAAGCCATCGTTCTTGTCGTGGCCGCTGGCGCTCCAGAGGAGCTTGCCCTTCTTACCAGAGAAGAGATACACGCGCCCCGCGTCCTTCGCTGTCTGATCCGAGCTGGGTGCGCCGATCAGGTATTCGGGCACGCCGTCGCCGTCCCAGTCGCTTGCCGATGAGACGCGCCAGCCGAAGGCATCCTCCGGTTCCTCCGAAGTGAGCTCCAGGAGCGTCTCGCCGGTCTTGCCCGAGAGCACGTAGGCTTTGCCGACGCCGTAGTCCCAGTTGGTCGCGCCGATCAAGAGGTCGGCGTAACCGTCCTTGTTCTGATCGCCCGCGGAGTCGATGCCGATGCCGAAGAACTCTCCGGGTTTTCCGGCCTGGGTGAGGATCAACTTGCCCGTCGCGCCGGAGTAGACGTAGATCTTGCCAGCGTTGGCCCCGTCCACTCCCCGATCGACGCTCTTGGCGCGCTTGTACGGCGCGGAGATGATGAAGTCGTTGACACCGTCGGCATCCACATCACCGGCGCTGCGTCCCTCCCAGCCGAACTGATCGTTAGCGGCTTCGCCTTCGAACATGTAGTGCAGCTCGATGTCCTCGCCGAAAAAGCGCGAGGGGGAAACGGGAGCCAGGAAGGCCTCGAAGCGCGGATCCTCGCGCAGCGGGTTAAGGTCCCGGTCGGTCTTCATCAGGTGCGGGTTGTAGAAACCCGCGTCGATGGCCTGCTCGAGGTATTGAAAGGCCTCGTCGAGCCGATTCATCTGCGAGCAGGCGCACGCGGCGTTGTAGAGCGCCGAGGAACGGGTCTTCGGGCCGCGGGCGGCCTGGAGGTTCGCCTGTAGTGCTTCCTCGAGCTTGCCGTCCATCTGCAGCGAGTAGCCAAGCAGGAACCACGCACGTGTGTAGTCCGGATGCTTGTCGACGATCTCCTGGAAGAGCTCGGCAGCGCGCTCGTAGTCGTCACGGCGCAAGGCAGCGCGGCCCTGGTCGAAGCCTTCGGGCTGGTTTTCCTGGGAATAGACCTTTCGCTTGGCCGGCTTGCCTTGCTGAACGGCTTGCCTGGCAGCGATAGGGGCGTTTGCCAGGGCGGGTGTGGGGTGAACCGCCAGGCAGAGGAGCAGGATGAGCTCCATTAGACGGAGAGGCGTCGAAGGGGCATCAAGAATGCGGGCAGGGGTTTTGGGACTCGTCGAGGTTAGCGCGGACGAATTCGGAGCAGGCTGTCATTTACGGATCTGTTGCCACACCGAAAGAAGCTCGGCCTCGAGGGCCAACCCCGGTCGAGGCTCAGGGGGAGGGTACACCCCCCAATCCTTGCGCATGGGGCCCACCTTGGAAGGGCATTTTCAGCAACCTGGCCGCTTTGAGCGCAGGATTGACGCCTCTTTTTCACAGCGCCTTGCGCTTTGGACCTTCCCGTCTACAACTTGGGCCATGACCCTCTTTGGTCGAATCCGGATCGTTGTCCTGTGCGCCTCTTTCGCGGCCTGCGGTGGAGCCACGGGAGACCCGCCCGATAACGTGCTCGTGATCGTCGTCGATACCCTGGGGGCGACGCATCTCGGTGCCTACGGTGCGCCGACCCGTACGCCGAACATCGACAGCCTGGCGGGGGGGGGGATCCGCTTCGAGAAGGCCTATTCCAGTGCTCCGTGGACCAAGCCCTCGATCGCCTCGCTGTTTACCGGGGTCATGCCCTCCACGCACGGCGTGCACAAGCTACGCGATACGTTGAGTGACGAGGTATTGACCCTGGCCGAGCACGCCAGCCGATCCGGGTTCGAGACGCAGGCCGTGGTCAGCCATTTTCTCATCACGAAGGAGCACGGATACGCACAGGGCTTTCGTGGCTTCGATGAAGGGGCGATTGCAGGTCACGACGGGGTTTCTTCCGCCAAGGTGACCGACCGCGCTCTCGCGTTCCTGGAGAAGCGCGAGAAGGGGGAGAAGCGCGAGAAGGGGCGTTTCTTTCTCTTCGTCCACTACTTTGACCCGCACTTCGCCTATCACCATCACGCCTCCTTTTCGCACACCGAGCGTTACGATGGCCCCGTTCAATCGGGTATGGATATCTGGGGCCTGCGCGATCTGCGGCCCAAGCTATCCGAGGGGGATCTGAATCACCTGCGCGGGCTCTATCGCGAGGAGATCGCTTTCACCGATCATCACGTCGGACGCTTGCTCGAGGGGCTGCGGGCCCAGGGACTCGAAGACGACACACTGGTGGTCTTCACCTCCGATCATGGCGAGGAATTGATGGAGCACGGTTGGATCGGTCATACGCGCACGCTCTACGACGAGCTTCTGCGCGTTCCCCTGATCTTCTCTCTTCCCGGGCTCGAGCCGCGTGTCGTGTCCGAGCCCGTTTCGATTCTGGATGTCGCCCCCACGATCGCGCAGCTGAGCGGCATGCCGCGCCACCCGGGATGGGAGGGCATGTCCCTTGCCCCCCTGCTTCGCGAGGGGCAAGGGGTGCACTTGAACCGAGCCGTGTTCGCCGAGGTTTCCTTCGGATCGGATCGCCCGGAAGACGAGCGCCGGAACCAGCGCGCGCTGGAGAAGTTCGCGAAGAAGACGGCCGTCATCCTGAACGACTACAAGTTGATCCACGATGAACCCTCGGGCTCCTTCGAACTCTATGATCGTGGCGCGGACGATGACGAGCGCAAGAACCTGTGGCGCGAGGGCATGGGTGCCACAAATCCGCTCTTCTCGACGTTGCGTGCCTGGGAGAACTCGCGCGGTAGCGGCACTTCCGGGGAGGACAGCGGGTTCGACGAGGCCCAGCTCGAGGAGCTGCGCAGGCTCGGTTACGTGCGTTGAGCGGCTCGGCGCCGTCCCCATTTCCACAGCTCGTCGCAAGCGCCGGCCGCAAACAAGACCAACAGCGGTACGACCGGCAGGGCGAAGCGAATCTTGACCGGTACGGCGATCAAGGCGATGACATAGGCCATCACGAGCAGGGCGAGGAAGTTCCAGCCGAGGCTGCGGCGAAAGAGCAGGACGACGCCGAGAAGGCCGAGAACCCAGAGCGCATACCACGCGATACGCGCGGAGGACTCGAGGCGCGTGAGCGCTTTTGGCGGTGACGTCCCCCAGCGCTGAAAATCGTGTAGGGAACGCTCGTAGCCCGAGCGTTTCTTCGACACGAGCTTCCAGAACTTCGCCAGTTGCATCCGCGCAACGGTCAGGATGCCGGTCTCCGAGATGTACTCGAGTGTTCGTTTCCGGGCGAGTCTCTCGCGCTCGGCGAGATTCTCGGACGAAGCCCAGTAATCCAGATCGATCTCTCGCAACTTGTGCGACTCCGAGGTCGTCAACCCCGCCTCGAGATTCCACCAGCGATTGGCGGAGAGTCGCATACCGTGCCCCGCTTTTTGGTTGGCGTAGAGTTGCGGGAACAGCAGGAGCAGCAGGGGAAGCCCGAAGGCAACCACGGCCAGGAGCCCCCGCCGCACATGAGCTCCCAGCGGACCCGGGAGGCGCAGGAATCGCCACACCAAGAAGGCGAAGAAGAGCACGAGGAAAGGCTGCAATGTGCCCTTTGCGAACAATGCGTAGGCGGTGGCAACCCCGGCGCCGATGAGCAGGCCCAGCTTGGGCGTCTCGAAAAAGCGCAGGAACAGGAGCAGGATGGCGGCGAACAACGCCATGTGCAGCGTTTCCGGCCACAGCGCATGCACGTGGAAGCCGATCCAGGGAAACAGGGCGAGAAATCCCGCCGCACCCAGCCCGGCCACGCTGGAAAGCCCCAGCTGGCGGGCGATGCTGTAGGTGCAGAGCACCAGGGTGATCAGGAAGCCGAGGTTCAAGATGGCGATGGCCGGATAGACATCCGGAGCGAAGAGCGAGAGCAACCTAACGTTCAATACCTGCCGATGATCGAACCCAAACGTGCCCGGAAGCAGGCTCCAGCCAGGCTCCTTGGCTTCCGCCTTGGCCAGTTCGAGGTAATGGCCCTCGTCTCCCCAAAACCGAGGTTCGGGGAGTCCGACGATCACGGCGACGTGCGCCGCGACCAGGAGCAGAACCAGGGCGCAGAGGATCCAGCGCGGCTTCGACCATCGCAGCCCCATGCTGCGGATCGTACGATGCAGACGATGGCTGCGCGACTCGCACGTCCGATCCTCTTCTTCGCCCTGCTTCTCTTCGCGCTTTTCGTGCTGCCGGAGGGATGTGGCAGCGCAGGCCCCATCGCCTTCAGCGGTGACGCTTATTCGTGCCAGTTGCACGTGCACGGCCCGTATAGCGAGGGTATCGGTAGCATCGACTCTCATACCTATGAAGCCGCGCAGCTGGGGTTGGATGTGCTCTGGTGGAGCGATCACGACTTTCGGGCCGCTTCCTACAACCACGTAGCTCGCTACGGCTTCGAAGCCTTGAAAGAGCCCCAGTCCCGAGGCGAGTCCTGGTCGCTGACGCTCGTACGACGCGAGGGGGACGAGAAGGGGCTCCGTCTGTTTCGAAATGCGCCGGGGGGGTCGGCCGAGATCGTGAACGAGCGCGTTCACGAGGGAGAGCGAGCCCTGCGGCTTTCGACCTCGGCCGAGACGGAGCGCTTTCAGCCGTATTCCTGGACCTTCGAGACCAGCCGCCTGCTCCACCGCCGTCCACTTGCTTCCGGGGTCACGGTACGCCTTGCCATCTACCCAGAGGCGTTGGATGAAATAGCCCGGGCCTTCATCCGGATCGATCTTTCCGAGCATGCTCCCCGTCCGAGCTCCGAAGCAGCGCCCGAGGACAAAGCCGGGGAAGAGCCGCAGCCCTACGCGCTGCGCTACTACCTCTCGAACACGGAGAAACAGGCACGCCTGGAAGGCAACGTCTATCACATCCCACTCGCCTTCGAAGAGGAGCGCTGGAACGAGTTGGCCCTCGACCTCCGTGGCGACGCGGCGAGGGGTTTTTCTTTCCTTCCAGGCCTAGCTGGCGAGGATCACAGTCTCTTCGGGCTGACCTTCGGCGTCGAGGCCCGGAGAGGAGGCCGAGCCAGCGTCGTCCTGGATGCGTTGCGTATCGATCAGGAGCTCAGCGGTGCGCCGGCCTTCGCCCATCAGGCGGAGCTCCTGGCAAGCTTTCCATCCTCCCGGCCGATCCAACTACAAGGCCTCGAGGTGTCCTTCGCGGCGCGCCACCTGAACGAATTCAGTGTCGACACGCAGCTCCTGGACTACGACGCCCTCGCCCGGGGCTTCGGTTTCGACCCCGAAGCGCCCGAGGGCTTTGACGAGCGTGGGTTCAAGGCACACGTCATCGAAGAAGCGGTCGCGGCGATCCACGCGCGGGAGGGACTCGTTTCGTGGAACCACATGTTCGGTGTCAACCCAGCCGGCGGCGAGCGACGCAAGAGTCGCGAGCAACAGCTCGCGATCCTGCTCGCGAACAAGGCCTTCGGTGTCGACCTCCTGGAGGTCGGCTATCGCGATCGCGCGGGGGCTTCGCTCCAGGATCATCTCTGGGTGTGGGATCGGGCGGCGCTCGCCGGCTTGCGCCTGGTCGGAACGGGGGTCAGTGACTCCCATGGCGGGCCCGACGCCCGTTGGCGCACCGCAGCGAACAACTTCGTCAGCTGGATCTACTCCGAGGCACCGACGAAACGAGCTCTGATCGAGGGGCTACGCGCCGGTCGTGTCTTTTTCGGTGATCTCGTCCACTTCGATGGCGATCTCGACATTGTCTCCGAGGGCGGCCAGCGCATGGGAGCGCGTGTATCGACGCGAGCGGGCTCCATGCGGGTGCACTTTCTCGGGCGCGGCTTGAAGGCCGGCTGGACGCTCCATCTCGTCGTCGATGGCGAGCGCGCCGCGACGCAGGAGATCACCGCCGAAGCGCTTCAAGCTCCGTTCGACATCCGGGTGGGCGAGGAGGGCGGATTCTGTCGCTTCGAGGTCTACGCCGACGAACGCGCCATCGCCTTCACCAATCCGGTGTACTTCACGCGCGACGGATGACTCGACGTGCCATTTCTCGGCGGCCTAATTTGTCAGCACCCAGGTCCTCTCGAGCACCCGGCCTTTTTTCAGCTCGATGTTCGCCCGCGAGGCCTTGTAGTCCGCGTGGCTGAAGGAAAGCCGTAGGCGCCCCTCGGGGATGTGTCGGATCCGGACCCAGCCGTCGAAGTCGCTGGTTTTCGTGAAGGTCCCGCCGTTGTTACCGCTGCCCCGCACGACCACGCCCTCGATCGAACGATTGAGGTCGTCCGCCATGCGCAGGTCGAGGCCGGCCAGGGGGGGCAGCTCGATGTTCGGGAGGCTCATCGAAGGGGCTCGGAACACGATCGACGTGCGCTTCTTCACCAATGGGGCCTCGGGCAACCCGACGATGAGCTCGTAGGCCCCGTCGAGTACGTCGTCGAAACGAAAGAGCCCTGTGTAGTCGGTCTTGGCCGTGCGCTGGGCACCTTCGGGAACGCCGATGAGCGTCAGCGGCACACCTTCCTGTGGTGCGCCGAGCTCGTCGGTGATCGCACCCTCGAGAAAGCCCGCCGGAACGAGGATCAGATTCAGAAACGGCGCTTCGTTGCCCTTGCGCAGGAGCACCGGCAGCGCCCGTCCGTTCAGTCCGCTGGCCTGCACCTCGACGTCGTATCCGGCGAAGGGCAGGTCCTCGACCTGGAAGTCCCTTTCGCCCTGGGTGAACTCGACGCGCTTTTCGACCGCGTGCTCGCGACCGATCAGCGTGCGGCTGGGACGGATCACGAGCGTCCAATTCATGGGGTATTCGGCGTCCCGGACCTGGACGTGACCGCGCAGGATGCCGCGACCGTCGAAAGCGGCTGCGACGTCGCTGGGCTTGGCCCCCGGCACGGGGAGCAGAAGCGTTGTTTGTCGGGAATCTCCGGGGGGAGCGGCCTGGGGGTCTGCACTGTGCCCATCGTGGGGTTCGCGCTCGGGCAGCTCGGGGCGCGTGGGGGAGTGGGGTGCCTCGGTCGCGGGACCGGAGGCGATGGACTCCTCGCCAGCACGCCGTCCGGCGCTGGAGCCCTTTGAAATCAGCCAAAACGACGGGATGGCGATGGCCGCGAGGACCAGCAGAACCGTCATTCCCGCCCGACCCTTTGACACCTCGGAGCGATCCCCCTTAGCTTTCCAGCCGCGTCTGCCGATTCTTTCCACGTCTTTCTCTGGTGCCCCTTCCTGCGTGCCCATGAGCAGGGCTCTTCGAAATGCCCAACTCCGGGCGCTCCCTAAACGTACCGTCTCCCTCCCTTAGTCCAAGGCCCCCTGGCGGGTAACCCGCGCAACCACCCCGGTGTTCGATCGGAATCGCTGCCTGGCCCGTCCCAAGCCCCGTGTCGGGAACCATTCTTTCCGACGAGCGTCTCTCCCCATGAAGCAAGTACGCATCACCACGCTCCTGTCCCTTTTTCTCCTGCTCCTGTGTGGCTCGGCCCTTGTCGGTTCAGGAAAAAAGGAGAACGAGGGACGCGTCATCGTTCTCGGTTTCGATGGGGCGGACGCACGCACGGTCGGCGAGCTCGTCAAGGAGTTCCCGGGTCGTTATCCGACCTTCGAGAAGCTCTCATCCGAGGGTACGTTCGAGCCCCTGAACGTCGTCGCTTCGCCGGAGTCGCCGGTTTCCTGGGCTTCCTTGAACACCGGCATGAACCCCGCCAAGACGGGTGTACCCGGTTTCATCCGGCGCCTTCTGCCCGAGGGGGGACGTACCCCTGGAGCGGGCTTCGGTTACATCACCCGGGACGAGGTGGAACTCGAGAGCCTCGAGAACCCCCCGCTCTACTCCATGTCGGCCAACGTCTTGGGCGCGGCGGCAGGCGGCGTCGTTTTTGTCCTGGTCTTCGTCCTGGCCATGCTCGCCTTGCGCAAGCTCGTTCCGGCCTTGGTCCTGGCGGTCCTGCTCGGCATCGTCGGAGGCTGGTCCGGCCGTTCCGTGCGTGGGTTCCTACCGGAGCGCTACCCGCACACGGGCAACGTCTTGATGGTCGACAACTTCTGGGACTACCTGGCTCGTGGGGGTGAGAAAAGCGTCGTGATCGACGCCGCCCAGGCCTTCGATCGCCCGGCTGCCGATGGCGCCAGGGTGCTATCCGGGCTCGGCGTTCCCGATGCCCGCGGCGAGCTGGGCAACTGGTTCGTCTACACCACCGATCCCGACGAGTTCAAACGCGAAGGGCGCGAAACGACGACATCGGGAACCGTCTTCCGTGTCGATGAATACGACGGACTCATCGACACGCGCATCGACGGCCCGCCGAACTTCTGGAAGAAGAACAACCTGGATGCGGAGATCGACGCCATCGACGAGCAGCTGGCCGACCCCGGGTTGGACTGGCAGAAGGCGCCCGAGCTGACCAATCGTCAGATGGAGCTGGAAGCCGAGCGCAGGGAACTCGGTCCCACGCACGTACCGGTGAAGATCGCCCTGGGGGAGGACTCGGCCACGGTCACCATCGATGGGCAGTCGCAGACGATGAAGGTCGGCGAGTGGTCCGAGTTCTACGAGCTCTCCTTCGAGCTGAACTGGCTCGTCAGTGTCGATGCACTGACGCGCGTCAAGCTCGTACAGCTCGAGCCCTTCATGGAGCTCTTCGTGAACGTGCTCGACATCGATCCGCGCAACCCTCCCTTCTGGCAGCCGATCTCCTCGCCCCCCGGCTTCGCGGCCGAGCTGGCCGAGGACTGTGGCCGTCTCTACGAGACCTACGGTTGGCCGACGCCGACCATGCCCTTCAAGGACAAGGAAGTGGCCCCGGAGATCCTCCTGGAGGATGTCGAGTTCACGATGAAATGGCGTGAGGATGTCACCCAGTCCATGCTGGACAAGGACGACTGGACGTGCCTCATGAGCGTGTTCAGCACGACCGATCGCATCCAGCACATGATGTATCAGTTCTACGACAAGACCCACCCGCTGTACGACGAAGCGGAGGCAACGCGCAAGGTCACCTTCTTTGGAGAGCAGGTCGCCCTGGGCGAGGCCATTCCGATGATCTACCAGCAGATGGATCGGGTAATGGGCGAGGTGCTCGATCGGCTCCAGCCCGAGGACACGATGCTCGTCTGCTCGGACCACGGCTTCCAGAGCTTCCGCCGCCAGGTGCACATCAACAACTGGTTGGCCGAGAATGGCTACCTGAAGGTGCGCCCGGGCGTCAGCAAGAAGTCCGCCAGGGGATTGGCCTTCGTCGACTGGGACGAGACCCAGGTCTACAGTCTCGGTCTGGGCTTTCTCTACGTGAACCTGAAGGGCCGTGAGCCGAAGGGCATCGTCGAGCCTTCCGAGAAGCGCGCGCTCATGGAGGATGTGCGCAGAAAGCTCATGGCCGCCATCGACCCGGAAACCGGGGCCAAGATCTGCAACGATGTCTACATCGTCGAGGACGTTCACTCCGGCGACTACATCGACCTCGAAGCCGACATGATCACCGGCTTCGCCCCACCGCACCGCGTCGGCTGGAGCACCTCCTCGGGTGGGCTTCACATGGTCAAGAACGAGGACACAGGACTCGACGAGCTTGGACCGATCTGCTCCAACAACACCTCACCCTGGTCGGGGGGCCACGTTTCCATGGCCCTCCCCGATGTCGCCGGCGTGTTCTTCAGTAACCGCCGCGTGCAGATCCCCAGCGACGGCGTCCAGGCCCTGCACATCGCCCCGACCGTGCTCGACCTCCTCGACGTCGAGGTGCCGCCGGAGATGGATCTGAAGCCGCTCGATTTCGCAGATGCGAATCGGTGATCCGCCGCATATCCGAAGTTTCCAGATGCCGCGCCCTGCGGCTCGCGGTCAATCCGCGCGAATCCCTCGCCAGTGAGATTTGACCACTCCCTGGAGTTGACACATTCGTTCCGTGATACGCGGGCCGACGTGGCGGTGCTTGGTGCTGAGATACACGGTGATCGTGCGTTCTTCGCCGGGCCTGGTCTCGCCATCGATGTCGATCACGCGCACCCCTTCCGCTTTCAGGATATCGCGTACCTCGTCGAGGAGCGGTTCGACGGACTCGCGTTGGGCGTAGATATCCAGCTTGCGGTAGACCGTCGGGCGGATCAGGTTCGTGGCGCGTTCGAAGTAGGTCAACACCGATAGGACGAAGAGCGTGCTGACGATGGCCAGGGCGTAGTCCTTGTTGCCGAGCACGATGCCGAGGCCGGCCACGAACCAGACGCAGGCGGCCGTGGTGAGACCACGGACAAGATCTCCCGAGCGCAACACCGTCGCGGCTCCGAGAAAACCGATCCCGGTGACGATACCCGCGCCCATGCGGTTGGGATCGAAGACGTGACGCTCGGACGTCGGAACTTCGCCTTGCTGGGCGATCATGATCAACATCGTGGAACACACACAGACGAGCGCATGGGTCCTGAGACCCGCTGGCCGTCCGTGCATTTCGCGCTCGATGCCGACCAGACCTCCCAG
Organism: Planctomycetota bacterium; assembly: GCA_965662355.1. Lineage (GTDB taxonomy): Bacteria > Planctomycetota > UBA1135 > UBA1135. The sequence continues at coordinate 269,721 of CBFIHP010000006.1, forward strand.
GATCACGGCGAAGACCAGGGGCACAAAATCGAACTCGGCGAAACTCGGCATGCCCCAAGCGTTACCCTGTGACCCATGAAGTTCCACTGGAAAGTGCTCGTGTGGATGGTTGCTGGGGTGATCCTGGGACTGGTGCTGCAAAAAACCACGGCCGCACCCGCCTGGGCCGGCGTGCAGTGGCAGGAGGTGGCGGGAAAACCCGGCCTCGTCATTCAAAGCGCCTCCGGTCCCGTGGGGACGCGCATCGCCAAAAGCGACCTCTCCCTGGGCGACACCATCCTCGCCGTGGTGCGCAACAAGGGCTCGGAAGAAGCCGATCGCCCTGAGACCCGCTACGAGCTGGCAAAGGCGAGCGATTTCCAGGACGTCCTGGATCTGTCGCAGAACGGCGACGTGCTTTTCTTCGAGCGCACGGACCAACGCACGTTCATCGTGACCGTCGGGATGGCGCCGGACTCGGCGCGTGCGACGTGGATCGCGCCTTTCGATTTCATCGCCGACATCTTCATGGCGCTCCTGAAGATGCTGATCGTGCCGATCGTCTTGACCTCGATCATCTCGGGTGTGGCCGGCGTGGGGGATATCGGCAGCCTGCGACGCATGGGTTTGAAGACCTTCGCCTATTACCTGAGCACCAGCTTGCTCGCGATTTGCCTGGGGCAGGCCCTGGTCACGCTCATCCGTCCGGGCGTCGGCGCCCAGCTGGGGCTCGCGCAACTCGAACCCGGCGATGCGCCGTCGGGGGACTTCATCGGCGTTCTCAAGCGTATGGTTCCCCCGAACGTGTTCGAGGTCATGCAGGACAACGGCGAGATGCTCGGTGTGATCTTCTTCGCGCTGTTGTTCGGCTATTTCATCACGCGCACCGAAGAGCCTCACCGCGAGCGCATGACCGGTTTCTTCCAATCGGCCTTTGCCGTCATGTTGCGCATGGCCGAGGGGATCCTGGCCCTGCTGCCGATCGGGGTCTTCTGCCTCATGGTGCGGGTCGTTTCGAAAACGGGGTTCGCGGTCTTCGAGCCCCTGCTCCTGTACATGGCGACCGTCACGCTGGCGCTTGTGATCCATGCGTGTGTCACCTTGCCCCTCGTCGTGCGCTTTATCGGTCGAGCCTCGCCCAGGCGCTGGGCCAACGCCATGTCGCCGGCCTTGATGACGGCCTTCAGCACGAGCTCCTCGAGCATGACCTTGCCGGTGACGCTCGAAACGGTCGAGAAGCGTGGCAAGGTCTCGAACAAGGTGACCTCGTTCACGCTGCCCCTCGGCGCGACGATCAACATGGATGGCACGGCGCTCTATGAGTGCATCGGGGTCATCTTCCTCGCCCAGTACTACTCCGGCATCAGCCCCGAGTTCACGCTGACCTTCGGCCAGCAAGGCATCGTCGTCGTGATGGCGCTCATGGCCAGCATCGGCGCGGCGGGCATTCCCTCGGCGGGCCTCGTGATGATGCTCGCGATCCTCTCCGTCTTGGGCCTTCCGATCGAGGGGGCGGCGCTGCTACTCGCGGTGGATCGTCCGCTGGACATGCTGCGCACGGTGGTCAACGTGTGGTCCGACTCCTGTGGTGCCTGCGTGATCGCCCGCAGCGAGGGGGAGGAAGGTCCGCTCCATGCCGGGGCCCCCGGCTGACTCCAAGTTCGAGCCCCTGACGACCGTGGCCAAAGCCGGCGAGGATCCCTGGTGGACGCGCGGGGAGTTCGCCTGGGGCACGGCCCTCGCCCTGGGCTTCTGTGCGACGTGGCTGGGGTTGCACGTGCCCGTGCCCGGTCTGGCGGCCGGTCTGGCCGTGGCCGCCCTGGCCCCGCTCCACATCGGGCTTCTACGGCGGGACAAGCGGGTGTTGATGGTGCTGACGGGCTGCGTGTGGGCCCTCGGGTGCTTCGCAGCCGTGGTCGGAGTGGTTCATGAAGGGCCCGATTCCCACGAGCTCCTGCGGCGATTGCCCGGGGCCCACGCTCTGTCGGTGACCGACTTCGGCTTTCTCGGGGCACCTCTCGAGCCCGGATCGAGCTGGGCCACGCTCTCCAGGGATCTCGCTCTCTTCGCCTTGGTCGCCGTCCTGGCCCGCCCCCTGGCGGCTCTGCCGGCGCTCCTGACCCTGGCGCTCTTCATCGGCGCGGTGGGGGGCGCCCTGGGGGCCGCGGGCTTCCCGCCCGAGACCTCGGGGGTCCTCGTGCTTTCTCTCGTGCCGCCGCATCTGGCCCTGTGGGTGCTGGGCGCCGTGGGGGTTGCGGTGGGGCTCACCGAGGAGGAGGCCTGGCCGGCCCTGGTCTCGCTGGGCACCCTTCGGCGGCGAATCGTGGTCCTGGGCCTGGGGGGGGCCGCCCTCGGTTTTCTGGCCCGGGGGCCCTTGGTCGAGCTCTGGCGGGGCGCCCTCGCCGGCTCTCTGTGAGCCAGATCCTCCGAATCCCTCTATTCGCGGAAGCAACTCGGCCTTCGGGCCGTACACGCCGGCCCGCTTTGCCTAAGATAACCGGCCCTGCACCCACGAAGAGACATCGTCCTTCCTACGCTCCAATCCCGCTCTTTTTTGCGACGTATGAACGAGCCCTATTTGATCGAGCGCATCACGCGGTCGTTGGCTTTTATGCTCCGCCACCAGCCGGACCAGTTCGACCTCGAACTGGACAAGTACGGCTATGCGGACCTCGACGAGGTGGTCCGGGCCCTGAACGAGAAAGTCGGCGAGCCCGTCGAGGCCGCCGATGTCGAAGAAGCGGTCCATTCCAGCGGCCCCCGCTACGAAATCGATGGCGACAAGATCCGCGCCCTCTATGGCCATTCGATCGCCGTCGACCCTGGTTCCACCGCCAAACCCCCGGAGATCCTTTACGTGGCCATTCCGGAGGGGGACGTCGACCGCGCCCAGCGCTTCGGCCTGCGTGGTGGTCGCCGCCGTTTCCTTCACCTGGCCCTATCCCAGGACCAGGCCATCGAGTCCGGCCGACGTATGGCCCGCGACTACACCGTGCTCTCCATCCAGGCCCTCGATGCCTGGGAAGAGGGAGTGAACTTCTACGATCGCAACTCGCTCTGGCTGGCGGAGGAGGTGCCGACGCATCTTCTGGACATCGAAGAGACGTATCACGACGGTACGGATCCGATTCGACGTGGCCGTGAAGGTGGGCGTCGAGACGAGCGTGGCGGCCAAGGAGGTCGTGGCGGTCGTGGCGGTCGTGATCGGGGTGGTCGTGGACGTGGTCGAGGTCGGCGCGATGAGCGCGGGGGCCGAGATCATGTTGGTCGTGATCGTGATCAGGACCGTTCGCCCGATGAGCGTGGGCGGGCGCTGGAGGTCGAGCGCTCCGAGTCGCGCCAGGATGCTGGCGGTGAGCGGAGTCGTTCGAGTTCCGATGATCGAGATCGTGGTAGCGGTCGCGGACGGGGTCGCGGACGGGACCGTGGAGGTCGTGGACGTGACCATCGTGGTGAGCGGCCCGCGCGTTCGGACGGTGATCGTCCCGAGCGTGAGCGGCCGGAACGCGAGCGGCCGGAACGCGAGCGTTCGGATCGTGATCGGCCCCAGCGCGAACGATCGGATCGCGATCGTGATGGCTCCCGCGAGCCGCGTCGCGAGCGCCCGGCTGCGACCGAGGCTTCCTCTTCCCAGGCGACGGCGACGCGTTCGCGGCCCGAGCAACGCTCCAGCGGCTCCGGCTTTGGAGCGGGCCTCGTCGGCGGACGGAGACCTGCCCCGGCGCCCGAACCCCCCGCGCCCAAGCCCGCGAAGGAACCGAAGCCCGAGGCCAAGCCGAAACGGGACGCGAGCCCGCCGCCCTCCGGGCCGGGTTTCGGAGCTGGGCTCTAGCCCGAAAGCATATGCGCTGGCCGCTCCGCGAAGAGGAGCTACCGCGCGGCTATCGTCTTTCACGTGGCCGCGCGGGTGTGCTCGCCTTCGATGCGAACGCGGAGTCCCTGCTCCACTCCGGCGGCTTCGGCCCCGAAGGAGGGGAGCGTCTTTCGGAAAGCGAGTTCACAGGACGTCGTCCCCTGGGAGTGATCACGAGTGCCGGCCCACCGCGCGAGCGCCTCGTGGTCCGCTCCTTCCACCACGGCGGCTTCTTTCGCTGGCTGGGCCCCTTCTTCTATCTCGATCCCCGCCGCCCCTTCCACGAGCTATCCCTCGCCGACGAACTGGAACGCCTCGGCATCCGCACGCCACGCGTCGTCGCAGCCCGGGCCCGGCGCTCGAGTGCAGGAGCGGCTTTCGGCTGGCAGCTCGATCTCGTCACCCGGGCTGTCGAGGGTTGCATGGACGGCGCCCAGGCATTGGAGAGGCTACGCCGAGGCGAATTGAGCTGTGCCCAACGCCAGCTCCTCTTTCGCTCGGCGGGGACCTTGATCGGTCGTTTGCACAGGGTGGGGTTCCTGCACCATGACCTTCATCCGCGGAACCTGTTGTTCGGGGCTGCGCTCGAGGAGGAGGGGGATACGTGGGTGCTTGATCTCGACCGGTCTTCGTTTGTGAGGGGGGGGCTGTCGGAGGGGTTGAGGTGGGACAATCTTGGACGCATGTGGCGCTGGTTGCGACGTAAGGACGAGCGGGTGGGGCTCCTCTTGAGCCGGGCGGACTTGGGGCGCTTCTTGCGGGCGTATGAGCGGGAGGTGGGGGAGCGTGAGGGGTGGAAGAGGGTTTGGCGGGGTGTTTGGAGGAGGGGGCAGCGGGTGCGCTTGTTCCATCAGGCGAGTTGGCTTTTGGAGGGGTGTTTGGGGATTGGGCACGAGCGGCACGATGGCCGTGAGTAGCGAGCGCGAGTAGCGGGTGAGGTCAGAAGTGACATCACGATCACGACGACGACCACGAAAACCCACCCCCCGGCCCAATCTCCCCCCTTTTCCCATTCCCTCATAAGGTTCCCCCACCCCTCCAGCCGAATTGAGAACGAATCGCAATTGCAGTTTGACAATGAGAACGAGTCTCAATTACAACTAGCACAGTGACCTCCCTGACCACCCTCATCGCCGCCGGAACCCTCCTGGCCTCCCTCCCAGGAGTCCAGGAGCCCGGAACAACTGCATCCCGGGGCTCGAATAGCCCCACAACGGCTGTCGAGCGCCATCTGGCGGCGATGGGCACGTGGCTCCACCTGAACTGCGAAGCCCACGACCGCTCCACTGCCCTGCGCGGAAGCGAAGCCGCCGCACGCGCCATCGAAGCCGTCGAAAAGCGTCTTTCCACCTGGCGCGACGACTCCGAACTCTCGCGCTTCAACCGCTTCCCGGTAGGGGAGTCCTTCCCCCTCTCCTCCCAGCTCGCTGCCGATCTGCGCTTTGCCCGCGACATCGCCCACGAAACGAACGGGGCCTTCGATCCTGCCCTGGCACCCCTCGTCAGCGCCTTCGGCCTGCGCACCGGAGGGCGGCTCCCTAGCGCCCAGGAGCTGCTCGAGGCGCGGGCCGCGAGCGGTTTGCGGCACCTGCACATTGCCGAGGACCGAGCCCAGCGCCTGCATCCCCAGGTGGCCATCGAGGAAGGCGGTTTCGGAAAAGGGATCGGGCTCGATGCCGCGCTGCGGGCGGCCCGCGAATCAGGCGTCGTGGGGGGCAGCATCGACCTCGGCGGACAGCTTGCGCTCATCGGAGTGCAGACACCGCAGGTCTTCGGTATCGCCCATCCCGCGCGACGCGACGAAACTTGCGTGCGCGTCAGCATCGATCACGGCTCCCTCGCGACCTCCGGCAATTCCGAGAGAGGCATTGTCATAGCAGGTGCACGCCGCTCCCACTTGCTCGATCCGCGAACCGGTCAACCGTCCCCCGACTTCGGCAGCGTGAGCGTCTGGTCCTCGAGCGCCGCGCGTGCGGATGCGTTGTCGACGGCGCTCTTCGTCATGGGACCCGAGGAGGCCCTGCGCTTCGCGGAGGGCGCGGACGACTGCGAGGTCGTCTGTCTCGTTCTGCAAGCTGAGAAGACCCTGGTTCTCGCCAGTTCCGGGCTCGCGGACAAGCTTTCCATTCTCTCGCCCGATACATCATTCGGCGTCACCGTCAGCAATGCCCCCACTAAAGATGCGTAGCGCGATTTACCTGCTCGGTATTACCGCCCTCTCCGGCACCAGCTTTGCCCAAGACGTGGACAAGCGTCTCGACAAGCTCGAAGCGGAGAACAAGGAGCTGCACAAGCGCCTCGACGCCATTGCGGAGGAGCAAGAGCGACTCGAGTTTGGCGACATCGTTCCGCCGATGATGGAGAGTGAACACGGTCTCGGTCCTGCGGCCTCGAAGGTCTACAGCAAGGGGTCAGGCCTTTCGGTTGGCGGCTACGGTGAAGCGCTCTATCGGAATTTCGCTGGCGGTACCGACGAGTTCGACTTTCTGCGTGCGGTTCTCTACGTCGGCTACAAGTTCAACGAGAACTGGGTCTTCAACTCGGAGATCGAGTTCGAGCACGCCTCGACCTCGGGATCGGGTAGTGCGTCGGTCGAGTTCGCGTACATCGACTATCTATGGGAGGACTACCTCAACGCTCGAGCCGGTCTCCTGCTGGTGCCGATGGGCTTCGTGAACGAGCTTCACGAACCGCCGGCGTTGCTGGGCGCGACCCGACCGGAAACGGAGCGGCGTATCCTGCCCACCACCTGGCGCGAGAACGGCGCTGGTGTCTTTGGTGATGCGGGGCCGATGACGTACCGCGCGTACATCGTCAATGGCTTCGACGGCATGGGTTTCACCGACACGGGCCTGCGCGGTGGTCGTCAACGCGGCAGCGAAGCCCTGGCCGAGGACTTCGCCCTGGTGGCGCGCGCGGATTGGACCGAGACCCCGGGCCTCCTGGCTGGTGGCTCGGTCTACATGGGCGATGCGGGGCAAGGGCGGACCAGCTCGAGTCTAGGCGATACGGGTGTCTCCATCTACGAGCTGCACGCCGAGTGGAAGGCGAACGGACTCTGGCTGCGTGGTCTTGGTGCCATGGCCGAAGTCGATGATGTGGCGCAGTTGAACGTCGCCAACGGGTTCGTTGGCGCGGACTCCGTGGGCGAGGAGATGTTGGGGTATTACTTCGAAGCGGGCTTCGACGTTCTCTCGGTTCTCGTTCCCGAAACGGAGGCCGCCCTGTCTCCCTACGTCCGCTATGAGTCCGTGGACACCCAGGTCGAGGTCCCCACGGGCTTCAGTTCCGATCCGGCAAACGACTTTGACGTCGTGACGATTGGTTTGCACTTCGCGCCCACGCCAGGCATCTCCATCAAGCTTGACTACGCGGACTACGACGGCGGTGGTTCGGACCGCTTGAACTTCTCTGTTGGCTACGCCTTTTGATCCAGACCTTGTCATGAGTTCCCGAATCCTCACCCTGTTTGTCCTGCTGCTCTCCGCCATGCCGGTCTCGGCGACCCTTTCTGTCCCATCTTCATCGGGCGGCAGCAAGGTGCGCGTCTTCCTGTCGCGCGAAGAGGCGCTCCAGCTGGCCTTCCCCAAGTGCGAGATCAAGAAGTCGAGCTTCTATCTCAGCAAGGAGCAGCGCGCCCGGGCGAAGAAGCTCTCCCATGGCAAGCAAGAGCGCAATGTCGTCCACGCCTATGAAGCGCGAAAGAACGGCAAGCTCGTCGGCACGGCGTACTTCGACGCCCACAAGGTTCGCACGCACAAAGAGGTTCTCATGATCATCGTCGGCAAGGAGCGGGCCATCGAGCGTATCGAGCTTCTCTCCTTCGCGGAACCCATCGATTACATCCCGCGGGGGAACTGGTACGCTCAGTTCATCGGCAAGAAACTCGACGAAAACCTCAGTCTCAAGCGCGACATTCGTGGTGTGACCGGGGCTACGTTGACCGCCCGCGCCACGACCAGCGCGGCGCGACGCGTGCTCGCCTTGCACACGGTGGTTGTCGACGCGAAGTCCAAGCCCAAGTCCAAGGCCGACTAGGGCGGCCCAGGCCTTCCAACGAGGTATGACCCGCGCGGAGGCCTGGTTCACGCACACGAGCGCCCTCATGGTTGGCGCGACGGGGCTGGTCTACGGTTGGATGCGCTACTTTGCCGAGGCCACGGAGGAGTTCTCCATTGTCAATCACCCCTGGCAGCCGCAGTTTCACGCGCTGCATGTGCTCTTCGCACCGCTGCTCGTTTTCGGGTGTGGGCTCTTCTGGAGCGGGCATGTCTGGAAGCGTGTTCGGAGTGGATATCCCGCCCGCAGGAAGACGGGCCTGGTCTTGTTCGGGCTCTTCTCTTTGATGGTCGTCTCGGGTTATCTCGTGCAAACCGCGGTGGACGAGACATGGAAACTCGTCTGGGTCTGGTCGCACGGCGTCAGCTCGACGGTGTGGATCGGTGTCTATGCGCTGCACCAGCTACTGTCGCCGAGAAACAAGCAGGCTGGGTCGCCTGAGCGAACAGGGGCCTAGAGGTCGTCCGGCCAGGAAACGGATGTTCCATTCACCTTGCGGATGGGCATCTGCGCATCGAGGGCTCGCAAGGCCTTGCCCAATGCCCTTTGCATGCGCTGCAACCTCTCCGGTTCGCGCGAGGCCAGGTTGTTCGATTCGCCGATGTCGCTCTTGAGGTGGAAGAGCTCGAAACACGTCTCGGGCCCACGCTCGTGATAATAGATGAGCTTCCAGCTTGCGCTTCGCAGGGTGGAATGGGGTCCGAGGCCGGGGCCACGCCCCTGGATCCAGTTGTTGGGTTGATGCCAGAGCAAATCCCGCCCAGGGAGTTCGGTACCGCGCAAAAGGGGCGTGAAGCTGCGCCCGTCGCTCGGGCCCTGTGCTTCGACTTCGGCGATCTCGAGAATCGTCTCGAAGAAATCCTCGCTGATGACGGGCGTGTCGCAGCGCGTGCCTGCTTGGGTTACACCGGGCCAGGAGGCCAACATGGGCACGCGGATACCGCCTTCGTGGGCGCTGCCCTTGCCGGAACTCAAGGGGGCGTTGTGGCGGTGGCGTTCGCCACCCCTCGCAACGGCCGAGAGTCCGCCGTTGTCGGAGGTGAAGAGCACCACGGTGTTCTCGCTGACGCCCAGTGCATCGAGCCTGTCTAGCAGCTGCCCAAGGGCTGCGTCCATGGCCTCGACCATGGAGGCGTAGGCGGCTTCCGTCCTGTCCAGGTCGGGGTAGTTCTCGACGTACTTCGGATGGGGCATGATCGGCGTGTGGACCGCGTAGGGAGCGAAGTAGAGAAAGAACGGACGTTCCTCTTTCACCGACTCTTCCACGGCGCTGAGCGCTTTCTTCGAAAGCGCTTCGGTCAGGTAGATGTCTTGACCGTGAAATTCCTCGAGCCCGGGCACGTCCCACACGGTGTCGGCGTCCGCGTTTCCCCTGCGCAGTGCGGACGAGAAGTTGTGCTCGCCGTAATAGCTAGCCGGGGCACCGGCGGCATGTCCGGCGATGTTGACGTCGTAGCCGAGTCGCAACGGGTCGCACCCGGGCGTATCGAGAGCTCCGAAGTGGGCCTTGCCGACGTGGATCGTGCGGTAGCCAGCTTCCCGCAGGTAGTCCGGCAGGGCTCGTGAATGGAACGTGCGTGGGATGTTTGGTTCCGGGGAGAAGCCGTTCACGTTCCAGGCCGGAAACTCGAGTTCCGCGTGGCTGCTGTCGTTGGTGCGGTCCTTTCGTAGCGTCCAGTTCGTCACGCGGTGGCGCGCGGCCGTGGCGCCGCTCAAGAGAGCGATGCGTGTCGGCGAACAGATCGCGTGGGCATAGGCCTGGGTAAAGGTGACGCCGCGGGCGGCAAGCCGCTCCATGTTCGGCGTACGATAACGCCGGTTTAGCGGTGTCGTCTCGGTATGAAAAGGAACCGACGTGTCTTGCCAACCCATGTCGTCTACGAGGAACAAGACGATGTTCGGCGAGCTCTGGCTCCGCATCTGCGATGTCGCTCGACACGAGGGCACCCAGAGGGCTGCCAGGACGCCAAGGACGAGCAGGACTGCGGGCCTGTCTTGCTTCACCCGGCCCCTACGGATCGAGGTCGATCAGGTCATCGGAGCGCGGGAAGACAGGACCTTCCTCGGACAGTACGGCACCCAGCAGCCGCTCCGCGTACTCCTTTTGAGCTTCATGCAGCGCGGGCAGTTCGCGTCGGTTGTAGGTGCCGCGCACCGTGTGTCGGAGCTCGGTTTCGAGTCGCTTGGCTTCGCCAAGTCGCCCTAGCGAGCGGAGTACGATGGCGCGCGTACCGACGATGGCCAGTCGATCGGAGAACTCGGCTCCGTGCCGCGAGAACAGTTGTATCGCTTCGGAACTCAACACCTCGGCTTCGTCGTGCTCGCCGCGATGGCGGGCACAGCGCGCCAGAATCGCGAGGCTCAAGGCCTCAGCGCGGAAGAAGCCGAGCTCCTGCGCCAGTGTGCGTGCTCGGCCGACTCGCTTGGCTCCATCCAGCTCGTTTTGTTCGAGCTGCAAGAGTCCCAACCACAGACCCGAGAGCACCTGCCCGCGGCGATCCTCGATCTCGTCGGCGACCAGCTTGGCCTCGCTGAGATAGACCTGCGCCTCTTCGGGCCGATTCAGATCGAGCATGAGGGCCCCCTGCCGGGCCAGGGACTCCGCTTCCAGGCGTCGTTCGCCGGCGCGTCGCGCCAGGCGCAAGGCGCGCCGAATCGAGCCCAGCGCGCGCGGTGCGAGGCCGGTGGAGCGATAAACGCGCGAGCGCAGCAAGTGCGCGTAGGCGACGACTCCATAACGAACGTCGCGCGCGCCTCTGAGACCCTTCAGGGCCTTGTCAATTTCCTCGAGAGCCTCCTCGATGCGATCCTCGAGCACCCCGTTGTGTCCCAGCGCCAGGTGGGCCAGGGCCTTCTGGTTCGCACCGACGGCGAGGCGCAAGGCGCGTTGCGCCAGGTTGCGCGCTTCGAGAAACTGACCTACCTGGGCTTGTACCTGGGCCAGCCGCCGTAGCGCCTCCGATTGAAGCGGCTTGTCATTGGCGGACTTCGCGATCCCCTGGGCATTGCGAAGAAGCCCGCGCGCCAGACCCAGCTGGCCCGTGCTCGCGGCATGGCGACCGTGCAACAAGTAGAGCCGGGCACTCTCTGCCGGTTGGTTCTGCACCGCCACGTGCAGATCGGCAAGCTCGTCCAGGAGCTCGCGTTGTTCTTCCCGTAGGCCGAGACGATCCGCCGCGTCGGCTGCGGCTTCGTACAGCTCGAGCCGCTCGCGTTCGAGCCCGGCTCTCTCTCCGGCAGCCTGGAGGCCCCAGCGCGAGAGCGAGAGCACGCGTGCGGCCGACAGGTGTTGGCCGAGCGGTCGCAAGAGCTCGAGTACCTCGACGAGGAGCTCGTCGGGCTTTTCTGCGGCGTGCAGGTGGAAAGCCCGCTGAAACGCCTCCTCGGTCGTCGGGTCACCGTCGTCTCCGTCGAGCAGCCCGCGGGCGGCGGCTTCGTGCAACCGACAGCGACGACCCGGCGTCAAGCCCCGGTAGATGGCTTCGCGTAGCGCCGGGCGTTCGAAGCGATAGCGGTTCTCGATCGGCATCAGCCAGCCCTTGTGCACCAGCCGCGACAGGATGCGATCGACCTCGGCCCGGCCCGTCGGCGGGAAGGCGCGCATCAAGAACGTGGGCCGGATCCGACCGCCGACCACCGAGAGTCGCTCGAGCCAGCGACGCTCGTCCGCGGCGAGCAGCTTGGAGCGCTCCGAGATCAAGCGCTCGAGCGAGCGCGGCTTGCGGATCGATTCGGGCGCTGTGTGCAGGACGAGACGAGGATCCTCGTCGCCCGCGGGCGTGGCATCTCCGCGCTGGATGAGATCCTCGAGGATCTCGCTCATCAACCCGGGGTTGCCATGGCCCTTTTCGCTGAGTACATGGGCGAGGCGAATCCTCGGAGTGCGCGGATGGAACAGGATTTCGACCCAATTTCGAACGTCCTTCTTCGTGAGCGCTCCGAGCTCGATGTGTTGCAAGCGTCCATCCAGCAGCTCGGTCCCGAGCCGGGCGCGAACGCGTTCCTTGGCGACGGGCTCGGAGGCCTCGACATCCTCACGCAGGCCGAGGACCAGGAGCATGCGGGCTTCCTTTGCCGCGGAGATGAAGGCACCGAGGGCACCCCAGGTGAGACGGCCCGCATCGTGCAGGTCATCCAGAAACAGAACCACGGGGGTTCGTTCGGCCAGGTTGCGCACCCAAAGTCCCAGTGCCGTCGGGACCGATGCGTCGATCGTTTCCTGCGCATGCGGATCGAGCAGGCTACAAAGCACGTCCGCGACCGCCGGTGAGACGAGTTCGCCCAGGGCACTGCGTTCGCGCTCCCCCGGCTCGACGTGGCGTGGCAAGGCGAGCCAGCGATTCAGGAGCACCGTCAGCATTCCCGCTGGCAACGCGGCCATGGTTTGACTCCAGCGCGCATAGAGGTATGTCGGTGGATCCTCGCTGCTGCGGGCCTTGCGGGCGAACTCGTTGACGAGCCTCCACTTGCCGCTGCCCTCGGGGCCCGACAACCAGACGATCGACGGCTGGCCCGAGCGCGAGGTGTCCAGCGCTTCTTGCAGGATGGCCAGTTCCTCTTCACGGCCAACGAGTGGCGTGCGATCGCTCGATGGGCGTAAGTCCTGCGCTTCGACGTTTCCGGGCGAGCGACCCTCCTTCGAGACGGCCTCGCGCCACCAGGTTCCGGACTCACCCGTGCGCAGAATCTCGTGGAGCTCGGCGGGGCTCGGGCGATCCGCGGGGCTGCGTGCGAGCAGTCGCGCCAGCAGGGCATCGAAGTACGGCGACACAGCGGGGTTGTGATCCGAGGCCCGGGGGGCGGTCTGGGTCGCGATCGCCGCCAGCAGCTCGTCGGCGTCCGCATCCTCGATCGAGCGTCGTGTGAGCATGCCGCTCGATCCCCCCCGCTGGCGAGGATTGAACGGGTGGACGCCCGTGGCGAGCTCGAAGAGACAGACCCCGAGGGCAAACACATCCGCCGGCGTACGCGCCGGTTCGCCACGCACGCGCTCGGGTGAAAGGTAGGGCAGGCTGCCGGCCTGGCTGCGCGGATCGTCGCCGCGAGCCCGGCGCGCGAAGCCCAGATCGAGCAGAACCGCGCGGCCCTCCTCGTCGAGGCGCGCGTTCTCCGGTTTGACATCGCCGTGGACGAGGTTGTGCTCGTGCAGGGCCGCCAGGGCCTGGGCCAGCTGGGCGCCGACACGGCGCAGCAGAGGCTCGGGTAGCGGCCCCTCGTGGTCGAGCACCTCGCGCAGGGAGCGACCGGGCACGTAGCTCATGACGAGATAGGCGAGGCCCTCGTTTTCTCCCACGGCGTGCACGCCGTGGTAGATCACGCGTACGAGCGAGGGGACGTCGATGTCCCCGGCGGCCTCGGCTTCGGCCCGGAAGGCTTCCTCGAGCTCCGCATTGCCCCGCAGGTGTCCGTGGAGCGTCTTCACCGCTACTTCGCTGCCCGAGGCCAGCCCGGCGAAGGCTTCCCGCAGCCGCGCCCGCTGGACGCGGGCCGTGCCGCCGATCCCAAGCAGCTCGACCCCGACGAGACGGGGACGCCCGCCGGGAGTAATTGGCGGCCCGTTTCCGGCCGGCCGGTCCGCACTGCCGCGGGTCGGTTCCTTGAGGGGATCTCTCATGTGGTCTTGGGCGCTCACTCGAATCCTCTATCATCCCCCGACTGCGCAATCCGTGCGAACAATTCCCAAGGGCCAGTCATGACCTTTCGCGTATACAACACGCTGACCAAGAATAAAGAGGATTTCATCCCGCGTGAGGCGGGAAGGGTCCGGATGTACAACTGCGGGCCGACGGTCTACAACCGCCAGCACATCGGGAATTTCCGCTCGTTCCTCTTCGCCGACGTGCTGCGCCGCTGGCTCGAGTACCTGGGCCTGGAGGTCCAGCAGGTGATGAACATCACCGACGTAGGGCACCTCACCGACGATGCCGACATGGAGGGCGAGGACAAGATCGAAGCCCAGGCCCGGCGCGAGAAGGTCGATCCCCAGGCGATTGCGGATGGATATGCGCAAAATTTCTTCGAGGATATCTGCCAACTTGGCGTGCGCCCCCCGCTGGACTATCCTCGGGCCAGCCGACACATTCCCGAGATGCTGGAGATTATCGAGGGCTTGATCGAGAAGGGTCACGCCTACGAGGTCGAGGGCAACGTGTACTTCGACGTGCAGACTTTCCCGCAGTACGGTCGGCTCTCCGGGAACAAGGTCGAGGATCTCGAAGCGGGCAAGCGGGTTGAAGTCCGCGAGGACAAACGGCATCCCGCGGACTTTGCGCTTTGGAAGTCTGACCCCAAGCACTTGATGAAGTGGGAGAGCCGTTTTGGTCCGGATGGGTTTCCGGGGTGGCACATCGAGTGCAGCGCGATGGCTCGGAAGTTACTGGGGGACGAACTCGATATTCACACGGGGGGAGAGGACAACGTGTTCCCGCACCACGAATGTGAGATCGCGCAATCGGAGTGCTTCGCGGGGGTGCCGTTTGCGCGGTACTGGATGCACGCGAAGTTCTTGCAGGTGGATGGAGGGAAGATGTCGAAGAGTCTTGGGAACGTCTACACGATCGATGACATCAAGGAGAAGGGGTTCCAGCCGCGGGCGTTGCGGTACTCGTTGATACGGGGGCACTATCGGCAGCCGTTGAATTTCACGTGGGACATCCTGGAGGAGTCACGTTCGGCGCTGGAGAAACTGGATGATCTTGTGCATCGGTTGCGTCTGGCGACGGAGGGGAAAGGAGTCGCTGAGGATGTTGGGGGAGGCGTAGGGGAGTTCGATGCGGCGCGCAAGAGCTTTGAGGATGGGCTGAATGATGACTTGAACATGCCCCAGGCGTTGGCTTCGTTGTTCGAGTTGAGGTCGGTCGTGTTGGAGGGGAAGTTGGGGGTGGATACGGCGAAGAGGGTGTTGGAATGGGTGGAGAGGGCGAATGGCGTGCTGGGTGTGATGAAGATGGAGGAGGATGCGTTGGACGCGAGAGTGCAGGAGTTGATCGTGGCTCGGGCGAAGGCGCGGGAGACGAAGGATTGGGGAGCGTCGGATCGGATTCGGGATGAGCTGAATGAGCTTGGGGTGGTTTTGCAGGATACGGATGAGGGGACGATTTGGCGGTTGAAGGAGTGATGTGGGGGCGAGTTCGTTGTCGTCAACGTGATTGAGCGATCACTCAATACTCTCAACCCGAATGAGATACTTGCACCCGCACTGCACTACCGACCAACCCCCTCCAGCCGCTTTACAAAATCCCCCGGCTCCACAAATCCCACCACGCGATCCAAGACCCCTCCATCCACATCCATCAAAACCCCCGTCGGAATC